>NZ_AP024110.1:1400206-2800413 GCF_019703875.1 Methyloradius palustris | reverse complement strand
TTGATATCTGGTTTTGTTTACTCAACATAATGAGAACCATTCTAGCCTGTTTACGTCAACTTATCCACAGCCTGATGCGCCTATTAAAAGCCTAGTGGCCCTGTTTAGCAATTGAAATAAAGGTTGACAAAACATGCATAAATCATGTTAAATAATGGTCTTTGCTCAAGATATAGCTAAGCAGTTATTGGAGATTTATTATGAAACGTACTTACCAACCATCAAAAGTTCGCCGTGCTCGCACCCATGGTTTCCTTGTTCGCATGAAAACACGTGGTGGCCGTGCAGTGATTGCAGCACGTCGCGCCAAGGGCCGTGCTCGTTTAGCGGTATAGAATTTTTGATTGTTTATTGATAGAACCTAAAATTAGTTATCAATAAATATTAAGACTCAAGCCGTTGCAAGCGTTAAAATTTACTTTTCCGCGTCAACGCAGACTAATTAAAACGGATGATTTTTCATCCGTTTTTAATTTCCGCAAGCGCATTTCTGGTCATTATCTCGCCATACATTATCAATATAATCAGCAATTAGATGCGCGATTAGGGTTGATAGTGGGCAAGAAAATAGCACGATTGTCAGTGGACAGAAATTATATGAAACGCGTAATAAAAGAGTTTTTCAGGTTGAATCAGCACCAACTACCAAACCTTGATTTGGTCATACGTGCACAGCGTAGGTTCAGTACGAGTGATTACAAAATTCTTGTGCTGGAGCTCAACGAGTTATTTGCTAGCTTAAGTCGACGTTTAAATTATCAAATTAAAGAACAAATAACCGAGTCTTCGGTTAGCCACTGAAGGCTGAAAGTTTGATAAAGCGATGAGAAAAGTACTTATTAGCGTTATTAAATTTTATCAGTTAACCTTGAGCCCATTTTTTGGGCAACAATGTCGCTTTAGCCCCACTTGTTCACAATATGCGATCGAGGCGATCCAGAAACATGGTGCTTTACATGGAACGCGCTATGCAATTGTAAGATTGGCTAAATGTCATCCTTGGCATCCTGGCGGTCATGACCCTGTATCTTAAATCCACAGCATTAAAATTAATTTATCCCCAATAACCCAGATATATAAAATACATATCACCTATCAAGATTAGAGATTTATGGATACCAAACGCCTGATTTTATTTGTTATTTTGTCTTTTTCAATCCTTATGTTATGGGATGGTTGGCAGCGCCAACATTTGCCTGCAGATAGTGGAACCGAGAGTACTCAAGCGCAAGATGCAAGCGTACCGCAAGTCACAAATGGTCAAACACCTACAGCAGCTTTAGATCCTAATAAAGAAAATGCAGCTTTGGTGCAAGACTCAGGCTTTCGTTTGTTGCCTGGTAAGCGTGTTCATGTAGAAACAGATTTATTCAGCGCCGAGATTGATACCACAGGCGGTGACTTACGGCATCTTGAACTATTGAAACATCGTGCTTCAGACACTACTGACCACAACTTTGTCCTAATGGATGATACTGCGGCGCCTATGACTTATGTGGCACAAACAGGCCTGATTGGTACAGATTTACCTACGCACAAATCAGTGTTCACGACGGCTGCAGATAGTTATCAGATGGAAGCTGGTAAAGATACGTTAGATGTACGTTTTACTTGGGTCGGTAGTAATGGTGTGCAAGTAGACAAAATCTACACATTCCACCGCGGTGACTATGCGATTGACGTAAATTACCAAATTCATAATGGTGGCAGTACGCCTATAGAACCTTGGGTCTATTATCAAATCGTGCATGATAGCCAGTCTAACCAAGGCTCAAAGATGATGCCTACATTCACTGGCGGCGCTTACTTTACCCAAGCCGATAAGTATAAAAAACTGCCGTTTAAAGATATGGAAAAATCCAATCTTTCCAAAAATACACCAGATGGCTGGGTGGGTATCGTTCAGCATTATTTCGTGAGTGCATGGATTCCAGAAGAAAGTAAATCACGCGAGTTCTACACTAAGAAACTTTCAGAAAATATCTATTCTATCGGCAGCAAAGGTGCTTTGGATACGGTAGCGCCAGGCGCGAGTATTGAAGCAAAAGCAAAATTCTATGCTGGCCCACAAACCCACACAGACCTTGAAAAAACGGCGCCAGGGCTTGAGTTGACTGTGGATTACGGCATTCTCAAAGTGATTGCCTTTCCTTTATTCTGGGTGCTGTCACACATAGAAATCGTCGTGCATAACTGGGGTGTCGCGATTATTCTACTTACTGTGCTGATCAAGCTTATGTTCTATCCGCTCTCGGCTAAAAGTTATCGCTCCATGGCGCAGATGCGTGAACTTGCACCACGCTTGCAACGCATGAAAGAGCAGTTCGGTGACGACAAACAAAAAATGCAGCAAGCGATGATGGAGTTGTACAAGACCGAGAAGATCAATCCTATGGGTGGTTGCTTGCCTATATTGGTGCAAATTCCAGTGTTTATCTCGCTCTATTGGGTATTGCTAGGTAGCGTAGAGATGCGCCATGCACCATTTATGTTGTGGATACACGATCTTTCAGCGGTTGACCCTTACTATGTACTGCCTTTGTTGATGGGCGCTACCATGATTATTCAAACACGTTTGAATCCAGCACCGACAGATCCAGTGCAGGCCAAAGTGATGATGATCATGCCTATTGTATTCAGTGTGTTCTTCTTCTTCTTCCCTGCTGGTTTGGTGTTGTATTGGTTAGTTAATAACTTATTATCTATTACCCAACAATGGCGCATTAACACTGTGATCAAGCGTGAAACAGCTGCAAAGAAGGGAAATGCGGTCAAGTAAGCCTCAGCCAGAGACCATCGCCGCCATCGCGACGGCGGCGGGTTCTGGCGGTATTGGTATCGTTCGTGTTTCGGGCTCTGCCAGCCAAAGTATTGCTAAAGCGATTCTTGGCGACTGCCCTGCCCCACGGCATGCAGCCTATTTGGGTTTTAAAGATGTGAACGGTGAGTTGATTGACCGTGGTATTGCCATCTACTATGCAGCACCTAATTCTTATACAGGCGAAGATGTTCTAGAGCTGCAAGCGCATGGTGGCCCAGCCTTGATGCAGTTGTTGCTAGCACGTTGCCTGGAACTAGGTGCCCGCCAAGCCGAACCAGGCGAATTTACACGCCGTGCTTATCTGAATGAAAAACTTGATCTTGCCCAAGCTGAAGCTGTAGCCGATGTTATCAATGCCTCAACGATAGAAGCAGCGCGCAGTGCCATGCGATCCTTATCTGGCGACTTTTCAAAACTTGTTCATCAATTGCTCGATCAGCTCATCAACTTGCGTATGTATGTTGAAGCTTGCCTTGATTTCCCCGAAGAAGAAATCGACTTTATTACGCAAGGTAGCGTTGCTGAAAAGCTGAGCCGTATTGCGACCGAACTACGTGCGATTTCTCATCAAGCGCAACAAGGCAATTTATTGCGTGAAGGTATGCAAGTTGTTTTGGTTGGCCAGCCGAATGTCGGCAAATCTAGTTTGACTAATGCGTTGGCTGGCGAAGAAATTGCGATAGTCACACCGATTGCTGGAACTACGCGCGACACAGTAAAAAGCCTGATACAAATTAAAGGTGTGCCTTTGCACATTATTGATACTGCAGGCTTGCGCGAAACAGAAGACGAAGTAGAAAAATTCGGCATTGCGCGAACTTGGCAAGCTCTAGAAAAGGCCAATATCGCATTATTATTGGTAGACGCAGCTAACGGTATTGGCGAACACGAAAAACTCGTTATAGCGCGATTGCCGCAAGAATTGAGCAAAATCTGGGTACATAACAAGATTGATTTGAATTTCCAACCTGAACATTCGGACGATGCTGAGTTAAATAAAGCGAGAATCGAAACCAAGCAAGGGGATACTCATATTTACCTCTCTGCTAAAACTGGTGAGGGTTTAGTCTTGTTGAGAGAAGAATTGCTAAAACGCGCAGGCTGGCAATCTACCGGTGAAGGTGTGTTCATGGCGCGAAGTAGGCATCTGAATGCTCTGGCAGAAGTTAAGCGGCATTTAGATATTGCGAAGGATCAGTTAAGTCAGCCAGAGTTATTGGCAGAAGAGTTACGTTTAGCCCAGGAGTCGTTGGGCACTATCACTGGAGAATTTACTCCAGATGATTTACTGGGTGAGATTTTCAGCCGTTTTTGTATCGGTAAATAGTCATTTTATTCAATTAGATCTTCTACCTCCGCAGTGACCAGTTTCTTTTTTAGAATTCCCAACGCTTGCATACGTTCAGAATCAGTGTCATACAAAGGGCTGGCGGCAATAAGGCAGTCTTCGGTTTTTACAATAAAGTACATGCGCTTCATATTGGATGTGAGCAGTTTGTAATACTTGTCTTCGCAACCAATTTTCTTAAGTAAATCAATCTTTTCAAGCAGATGTTGCTTGGAGTTGAACACGTAACTTTCTAACAACAGCGTTTCATCGCCCGCATACATACTAAAAAATACACCACCATTATCTGCTAGTTTTAAGTAGAATTTAGCAGGGGTGTTTTCTTCTTCTTGCATCAAATATAATTTGTTGCTGAGTTTCCCCAGGTTCGTGAGCGAATGCATCATGCGCTTTAAGCCTGTAGAAAGCATGGCAGAAGTATGTAGCGTTTCACGTGAAACATTTTTGTCGAGCACATAACTATTACTGTCATGGGTACGTTTCACGCCCGTAATCATCGCCATAATCAAGTTATCTTTATGCACAATACTTTCTGTGATAACACCAACTACATGAATACCAACAAGAAATAGCCAGAACCAAGCAAAAAACTGATGTAGTGTTTGTAGAAGGTCTGGCGCATCTATGAGCCAGCCATCATTGAATTTGAGAATACCAGTGGCTACTGTAAGTAAGCCAACAATGAGCATGAGATAAATAATTATTGAGCCAGCAGGATTGTGGCCGATAAATTGTTTTGGGTGGCCTTTGAGTATTTCCCAAACGTACTTAATAGCTTGGATAGGATTTAATGGAAAGGCATTAAAGCTCGCATAGCCTGTTTTCAGAAACCCCCAGACTATGCGAGCGATGATCAGATAGCCGGCCATGAAGCCTGCATTCACATGCATGATCAGATGCCACTCTGATTTGTGCGTAATAAACGCGATGGCAAAGGCGACGACTAACGACCAGTGAAATACCCTAACAAATAAATCCCATACATATTGCATTTAAAACAATTAAGCGGATTTAAGGCTTATCTGCAGTTAACAGGTAAGCAATGAAGTTAGCTTTTTCTTGAGCGGTGCAATCACGGCCAATAATGTCATTGCAATGGCTGGTGAAGTTCTTTTCAACTTTATCAAGATCAGCGAAGCGCTTGGCATTGACCACTGGTGACAATGGGCGAATCGGCTTACCAGTGACAATGTGCTTACCAGGATCAGCTGGGTTTGCGGTGTGGCAAGAAGCACAAGCAACTTGTTTACCTTTAACAGTGATTTCACGGTTGAAAAACGCTTTACCGTCTTCTGCTGAAAAATCTTTGTATTCTGGATTGATGGCTTTAGCAATGCCTAGATATTTATTCGCGAGCTTGTGCGCGCTTTCTACATCGGCATGTGCGCTCATTACAGAGGCTGAAAGTAAGGCAATTAGTGCGATAGAAATCTTTTTCATGATGAATTCCTAAGATTGTTGGTAGTAATGATGTGTAGCTGAATCTACTACAAGCTAATTGTATGCCAATTTTATTAACAAAAGATGACTAGATTGTTAATTCTATTGGCGTTGCGAGCGATTCGCATTTAATAAAAGCTGGGTTTTAAATGACGAAAAGAGCAGTATGAAGTAAAATATACGTCCTTGTTATCGAATCGATAAACGCATGCAATTCCCTGAAAAATTTGATGTTATTGTGGTTGGCGGTGGTCACGCAGGTACTGAAGCTGCGCTGGCCTCTGCACGCATGGGTCAAAAGACTTTGCTGCTCACCCATAACATCGAAACACTGGGTCAAATGTCATGTAATCCATCGATAGGCGGCATCGGCAAAGGCCATCTGGTTAAAGAGATTGATGCGCTGGGTGGCGCCATGGCTGCTGCTACAGATGAAGGCGGCATACAGTTCCGCATATTGAATTCAAGCAAAGGCCCTGCTGTTCGCGCCACTCGAGCACAAGCAGACCGTATTCTTTACAAGGCGGCTATCCGTCATCGCTTGGAAAACCAGCCTAATTTATGGCTGTTTCAGCAAGCTGTTGATGACATTATTCTGGACGGCGAACGCGCTGCCGGTGTGGTAACGCAGCTAGGCTTGCGCTTCGAATCAAAAGCCGTGGTATTGACTGCAGGCACTTTTTTGGCTGGGCTTATTCACGTTGGACTTTCAAATTATCAGGCGGGCCGAGCTGGTGATCCGCCTGCAGTGTCGCTTGCAGCAAGATTGCGTGAGATTGGTTTGCCTGCTGGCCGCTTGAAAACTGGTACACCACCGCGTATCGATGGTCGCACAATCAATTATGCGGTGATGCAGGAACAGCCGGGTGATAACCCTGCCCCTGTATTTTCATTTTTGGGCAACGTAGCGCAACATCCGCGACAAGTGCCTTGCTGGATTACCCACACTAACGAACGTACGCATGAAATCATTCGTAGTGGTTTAGATCGCTCGCCCATGTACACGGGTGTGATTGAAGGCGTAGGCCCTCGTTACTGCCCATCGGTTGAAGACAAAATTCACCGCTTTGCCGATAAAGAGTCGCACCAGATATTTCTTGAGCCAGAGGGATTGACCACGAATGAGGTCTATCCCAATGGTATTTCAACCAGTCTGCCGTTTGATATTCAATGCCAGTTGGTGCGCTCAATCCAAGGTCTTGAAAATGCGCATATCTTGCGACCTGGCTATGCGATTGAATATGATTATTATGATCCGCGCGGCTTAAAATCTTCGCTGGAAACCAAAGCGGTTCAAGGGCTTTTCTTCGCGGGCCAGATTAACGGTACAACGGGCTATGAAGAAGCAGCTGCGCAGGGTTTATTGGCAGGCGCTAATGCCGCACTTTATTCGAAAGACGCACCAAGCTGGTGCCCTAGTCGTGATCAGGCCTATCTCGGGGTGCTCGTAGATGATCTCATTACCACGGGCGTCACAGAGCCATACCGCATGTTTACTAGTCGTGCCGAATATCGTTTATTGCTGCGTGAAGATAACGCGGATATGCGCTTGACCGAAGCTGGCCGTAGAATTGGTTTGGTCGATGATGTCCGCTGGGAGGCTTTCTCGCGTAAGCAAGAGGCTGTTATTCGCGAGCAACAGCGCCTGAAGCGCAGTTTCGTGCGTCCAGAAAGCCTGCCAAAATCCGACGCCCTGCGTGTGCTTGGTAAAGAAATCGAACATGAGTATTCATTGTTCGAGTTGCTGCGCAGACCAGAGGTTAGCTACGAGGCTTTGCTGAGTTTGTCTGATGCAGGCCTGGGTGAAACCGACGAGCAGGTGCGCCAGCAAGTTGAAATTGCTGCTAAATATCAAGGTTATATTGACCGTCAATATGAAGAGATTGAGCGTAGCAAACAAAACGAGCATTTGAAATTGCCTGAAGATCTTGATTATGCCGATGTGCATGGTTTGTCGATAGAAGCACAACAAAAACTCAGTAAACAGCGTCCAGAAACGCTTGGTCAGGCGGGTCGTATTTCAGGCTTAACCCCAGCTGCGATTTCTTTATTATTGGTCTACTTAAAGCGCAAAAGCCGCAGTAAAAAAGTGGATATCGCTGCATGAGTGCAGTCTTGGTATCGCAACCAACTAGAGATGGCTCGGATAAGCTTTTGGAAAAGCTAGCGCAAGGTATTGAACAAGCTGGATTAGCGTTATCAGACAGTACCCTGAAAAAACTCATGGACTACCTTGCGTTGCTGCAAAAGTGGAACAGAGTGCACAACCTGACTGCGGTGCGTGATGCTGAAGACATGGTGACTTTGCATTTGCTGGATAGTCTCTCTGTGTTGCCGCATATCAACGCAAATAACTTGCTAGATGTAGGTAGTGGTGGTGGCTTACCAGGTATTCCATTGGCTATTTGCTTGCCCGATCTACAAGTGACCGTGATAGATTCAAGCCAGAAAAAAGCCAGTTTCATGCGTCAAGCCAAAGCTGAATTGAATATCACTAATTTACAAGTAGTGTCTGGTCGAGTGGAGCAATACAAGCCAGCGCATCAGTTTGAGATCATTATTTCTCGCGCTTTTTCAGAGATATCCCTGTTTTTGAACCTGACCAAGCATCTGTTGGCGGAAAATGGAAAGTGGCTGGCAATGAAGGGCATGTATCCAGAAGAAGAACTTGCCAAGACACAAGCAAAAGCGACGGAGATTATTCCGTTGGTAGTGCCTGGTTTAGACGCGCAGCGGCATCTGGTCGTGATTCCATTCAATCAAGCTTTTCATCATATCGGGGCGGCATAGCATGCGCATATTGGCGATTACCAACCAAAAAGGTGGTGTGGGTAAAACCACCACTTGCGTGAATCTAGCTGCTAGCTTGGCTGCTACTAAGCGCCGCGTTTTGCTCATTGATCTTGATCCACAAGGCAACGCGACCACAGGTAGTGGCATAGAAAAAACCAGCCTTAAACACACCGTTTATCATGTATTGATTGGCCAAAAAACCTTTAAAGAAGTGATACAAACCTCAGAAAAAGGAAAGTTTGACGTTGCTCCGGCAAACCGTGAATTGGCTGGTGCAGAAGTCGAGCTGGTGAACGAAATTGCTCGTGAGACTCGCCTCAAGCAGGCATTGGCAGAATTGGTTAAAGCCGACCCTTCAGGCAAGCCATATGATTACATATTGATTGATTGCCCTCCTGCCCTCAACCTGATTACGGTCAACGCGCTGACGGCGGCTGATGCCGTGATGATCCCCATGCAGTGCGAATATTACGCACTGGAGGGCTTGTCTGATTTAGTCAATACCATCAAGAAAGTGCGTGCGCATTTAAACCCGACTTTAGAGATCGAAGGCTTGTTGCGTACCCTGTTTGATAACCGCAATATGCTGGCGCAGCAAGTTTCAGTCGAGTTATCACAGCATTTTGGCGACAAAGTCTATCGCACCGTCATCCCCCGTAATATCAGGCTGGCTGAGGCCCCGAGCTATGGCGTACCTGTGCTGTTTTATGACAAAAGCTCCAAGGGTGCCAAGGCTTATCTGGCGCTGGCAGGTGAAATTATTAATCGAAAAGTAGGTAAAGTGAGGGCGGTAAATGGTGAAGCCTAAAGGGTTGGGTCGTGGCTTAGATGCCTTATTGGCAGGTGATATGGGTAGTGTGGGTGATGCAGATGCGCTACGCATGTTAAAGGTAGATCAGCTGCAGCCTGGGAAGTATCAGCCTCGCTCCCATATGGATCAAACTGCTTTGCAAACGCTGGCAGATTCGATCAAATCACAAGGCATCATGCAGCCGATTATCACGCGCAAAATCGCGGGCGATCGCTATGAGATTATTGCCGGTGAGCGTCGCTGGCGTGCTTCGCAGCTCGCTGGGCTGAAAGAAGTGCCCGTAATCGTGCGTGACATTCCAGACGAATCTGCGCTGGCTATGGCCTTGATTGAAAATATCCAGCGCGAGAACCTGAATCCGCTAGAAGAATCTACAGGTATTAAGCGCCTGATCGATGAGTTTGGTATGACGCATGAAACTGCAGCGCACGCCGTTGGCCGCTCGCGTAGTGCTGTGACAAATCTACTTCGTTTACAAAATTTGCACGTGCAAGTGCAGGAAAAACTCATCAATGGTTTGCTGGATATGGGCCATGCAAGAGCGCTATTAAGCTTAAACGAAGCTGCTCAAATTACTGCGGCTGAGCAAATTATACAAAAAGGCTTATCGGTTAGGGATGCAGAAAAGCTGGTGAAGACCATAGGCTCGCAAGTTTTAACCGCGCCGAAAGTCAAAAAGCCTGACCAGGATGTGCAGCGCTTGCAGGAAGAAATCGCAGAATCATTGGGGGCGGATGTCAAAATCGAAACCTCTGCAAAAGGCGCAGGAACATTGAAAATTCGCTATTCCAGCCTTGATCAGTTGGATGAGATTATCGCCAAGCTGAAACGTCAGGCATGATGAAACGCTTGACTTAATACTGATTAAACAAGACAATCACGGGCTTTTCACGGTGTGCCATTTGGTAAGGAAATTTCTTAAGTAGCTTGCATGCTGAAACTGAAGTAAGCAATAAGTTGGTTAAGAATCACAAATGGAAAACAATAAAACATCCACCGTGTATAAGCAGATGGCAAAGTGGCAGATTATGGCCACGGCAGCCGTCGCATTAGCAGCAGGATATTTTGCGGGGTTACATGGCGCTTTATCTGCATTAGCAGGTGGAGGCTCAGCAATAGCAGGTGGATTTGCCGCGTCAATAATGGCCAGACGCAGCGAACATAATAAAGAGGCTGGAGCCATATTAATTGGCTTACTAAAAGCAGAAGCGGTCAAGATATTGACCATCATAATTCTGTTATTTATTACATTTAAAATTTACACAGACCATTTAGTGCCCTGGGCTTTGATATTAGGCTTAGCCGCAGCTGCTATTTTGTCTGGAGTGGCAGTCACTGCGCTTGATAAAAATGCGCATAACGAAAAAAGTGAAACTTAGGGTTTGATGTCATGGCGACAGAACAATTAACACCATCAGAATATATTGCGCATCACCTGTCTTTTAACACCCATTCCGTTGGCAATGGTAGTTTCTGGACGCTGCATGTTGATACCTTTGTAATGTCAATCGCACTTGGACTAATTGCTATCGGCCTAATCTGGTGGGTGGTACGCGGTGCAACAGCAGGTGTACCAAGCAAGCGCCAGGCGTTTGTAGAATTACTGGTCGGTTTTATTGATGACCAAGTCAAGAACATTTTCCATGGCGATCGCCACAAATTCATTGCCCCGGCAGCACTCACCGTGTTTGTGTGGGTTTTGATGATGAACACAATGGACTTTTTACCTGTTGATATTGTGGCTTGGCTGGTTGCACACATAGGTGACGAGCATACAAAGTGGCGCATGGTGCCTACCTCTGACGTCAATACCACCTTTGCTCTAGCGCTCACAGTGTGGATTTTAATGATTTTCTTTGCCATCAAGGCAAAAGGCCTAGGCGGCTGGATACACGAGCTGTTCTGTTCACCTTTCGGCACACATCCCCTCGTTTGGCCTGCAAACTTCGCATTTAACCTCATCGAATATATTTCAAAACCGCTTTCACATTCACTTCGTTTATTTGGCAACATGTATGCGGGTGAGGTGATTTTCCTGCTGCTCGGACTCTGGGCAGCAACTGGCCTGACTGGCACGATATTTGGCGCAATTCTTGGTGCTGGCTGGTCAATTTTCCACATTTTGATTGTTGTGCTGCAAGCGTTCATTTTTATGATGCTTACCGTCGTCTATCTGGCGATGGCGCACGAAAGTCACTAGTTTTAGTAGTAAGACTTAAAGTAAGTAGTTAAAACCACAATAGCGAAAGGAAACACAATGGAACATTTACAACTTTTAGCCATGGTACAAGCATATACAGGTATTGGTATTGGCTTGATCATTGGTCTGGGCGCAGCAGGTGCCTGTATCGGTATCGGTATTATGTGCGCAAGTTTCTTGGATGGTGCAGCTCGTCAGCCAGAAATGATCCCAGCATTGCAAGGTAAAGTGTTCTTGCTGTTAGGTTTGATCGATGCATCATTCATTATCGGCGTTGGTCTGGCAATGATGTTTGCATTCGCAAACCCACTGTTAAGCGTACTTGGTTAATTGTAGTTAGCTAATTTAATTAAGCTTTCGACTCTTTTGGGGTCTGGGCTAAATAAACGTTTGGGCTATATAAATCTGTTATGCCATCGGGCATAACAGTCAGGAGCAAAAATGGATATCGGATTTACACTAGTTGCACAGGCGATAGCCTTTTTCGTGTTGATTATGTTCACCACGAAATTTGTCTGGCCGCCACTCATGAACGCGATTGAAGCCCGTCAAAAGGAAATTGCTGACGGTTTGGCCGCTGGTGAGCGTGGCAAAACCGAGTTGGAACAAGCATCGAAGAAATCATCTGAAGCAATTACTGAAGCCAAGCAACTTGCTTCACAAATCATTGCACAAGCTGAAAAGCGCGCGACTGATTTGATTGAAGAAGCTAAAGGCAACGCAAAATCAGAAGCTGATCGCATTATTGGCAGTGCAAAAGCTGAAATTGATCAAGAAGTAAACCGTGCTAAAGAAGGTTTACGTCAGCAAGTATCTGCTCTGGCAATTGCAGGTGCTGAGAAGATTTTGCGTAAAGAAATTGATGCTAAAGCACATGCTGAGATTCTTGATGCCATTGCGAAAGAGCTATAGGAACGCACATGGCTGAAGCAATTACCATCGCAAGACCCTATGCTGTAGCAGTATTCAGGCTTGCTAAAGAAAAGAAATCGCTGGCTACCTGGTCTGATGAATTGGCCTTGTTATCTGGCATTGCCTCAAATGAGCAAATCAAAGCCGCCATTGATAATCCAAAACTGGATGCAAGTGAACTGGAGCGGATTTTCCTTAAAGTCAGTGAAGGCAAGCTAAGCGCAGAAGCCATCAATTTGGTCAAAGTACTGGTTGAGTACAGTCGTTTAGGATTGCTTCCAGATATCGCAGAAGCATTTGAATTGCTCAAGGCAGAAGATGAAGGCACGCTTGAAGCTGAAATTACAGCGGCGGCCAAGCCAACAGACGCCCAAGTGAAAACAGTCGTAAAACAACTAGAAGCCAAATTTGGCAAAAAAGTTGAAGCACAGGTCAAGCTTGACCCGGAGCTGATCGGTGGAATCAAGATAGTGATTGGCGATACAGTGATAGACGCATCAGTACGTGGGCAGTTACAAATCATGGCTTATGCGCTCAAGGGCTAAGATTAAGAATTAAGGTTTTAATAGCAGGTACGTTTAAAAGTTAACATACTCAAAGGTTGGACCTCACAAGGTCAGGAGACAGACAAATGCAGTTATCAACATCAGAAATTAGTGAACTGATTAAAAGCAGATTAGAGAATTACTCTACCACTGCCGAAGCACGTACCCAAGGTACCGTGATATCAGTGACAGACGGTATTGTGCGTATTCACGGTCTATCAAACGTGATGGCCGGTGAAATGATCGAGTTTCCTGGCAATACATTCGGTTTGGCGCTCAACCTTGAGCGTGATTCAGTCGGTGCCGTGGTACTGGGTGATTATGAACACATTACCGAAGGCGATATCGCTAAATGTACAGGCCGTATTCTTGAAGTGCCAGTGGGCCCTGAACTGATTGGCCGTGTGGTTGATGCGCTGGGCAATCCCATTGATGGTAAGGGCCCAGTTAACGCAAAGCTGACTGACAAGATTGAAAAGATGGCGCCAGGCGTGATTGCGCGTCAATCAGTGAATGAACCAGTACAAACAGGTATTAAGGCGATTGACTCCATGGTGCCAGTTGGCCGCGGTCAACGTGAATTGATTATTGGTGATCGTCAAACAGGTAAAACAGCGGTTGCCGTTGATGCCATCATCAATCAAAAAGGTCAGAACATGACCTGTATCTACGTTGCGGTTGGCCAAAAGGCTTCAACCATTGCTAACGTGGTACGCAAACTTGAACAATATGGTGCGATGGAATACACCATTATCGTAGCCGCCTCAGCTTCTGACTCAGCAGCGTTGCAATACATTGCGCCATACTCTGGTTGCACCATGGGTGAATATTTCCGTGATCGCGGCCAAGATGCATTAATTGTTTATGATGACTTGACCAAGCAGGCGATTGCTTATCGCCAGATTTCATTGCTGTTACGTCGTCCACCAGGCCGTGAAGCTTATCCAGGCGATGTGTTCTATCTCCACTCACGTTTGCTCGAACGTGCTGCTCGCGTAAATGTAAACTATGTCGAAGCCTTCACTAAGGGTGAAGTAAAAGGCAAGACGGGTTCATTGACCGCATTGCCCATCATTGAGACACAAGCGGGTGACGTTTCTGCATTCGTACCAACTAACGTGATTTCGATTACTGATGGCCAGATTTTCTTGGAGTCAGATTTGTTCAACGCTGGTATTCGTCCTGCAATCAACGCCGGTATTTCAGTATCACGCGTTGGTGGTGCAGCCCAAACCAAGGTCGTTAAAAAGCTGGGTGGTGGTGTACGTTTAGCACTTGCGCAATATCGTGAATTGGCTGCTTTCGCCCAGTTTGCTTCTGACCTTGATGAAGCCACCCGCAAGCAGTTAGAGCGTGGTCGTCTGGTGACTGAATTGATGAAGCAAGCTCAGTATCTGCCATTGTCAGTATCTGAAATGGCAATCAGCTTGCAAGCTGCTACCAAAGGCTATTTGGATGATGTGCCTGTTAACAAGGTGCTGGCTTTTGAATCTGCCTTACATGCATTTATCAAGTCTAAATACAAAGCCATTGCTGACAAGATCGAAGCAACACTTGATCTATCAAAAGATGATGACAAAGAACTGTCAGCAGCGATTGAAGACTTTAAAGCGACTAGTGCTTACTAAGATAACACTAGAATCTGGAGCTGAATAATGGCCGGTAGCAAGGAAATACGTACCAAGATCAAGAGCGTTGAAAATACGCGCAAGATCACCAGAGCGATGGAAATGGTCGCCGCTTCCAAAATGCGCAAAGCGCAGGAACGGATGCGTGCAGCTCGTCCATATGCTGAGAAGATCCGCAATATAGCTGCTCACTTGTCGCATGCGCAGGCTGAATACCGTCACCCATTCTTGATCAAGCGCGATGTGGTTAAAAACATCGGCCTGATCGTGATTACGTCAGATAAAGGTCTTTGCGGTGGTTTGAATACGAACGTACTGCGTATTGCTGTGAACCAGATGCAAGCTTGGGAAAACGACAGTCATGGTGTGCAAGTCACTGCGATTGGCAACAAGGGCTTGGGTTTGATGACTCGCATTAACGCGAATATCAAATCTCAAATGACTGGTTTGGGCGATAAGCCACAGATGGAAAAGCTGATTGGCCCAGTTAAAGTGATGCTAGATGCTTATGTTGCAGGCGAGATCGATCAGTTGTACATCGCCTACAACCGCTTTATTAATACCATGAAGCAAGAGTCGGTGATGGAGCAGTTGCTACCGCTTTCAGGTGAAAGCCTTGGTGCACCAACAGGTCATTGGGATTACATCTATGAGCCAGATGCACAAGTCGTCATTGATGATTTGATGGTGCGTTACATTGAGTCATTGGTGTTCCAGTCTGTTGCAGAAAACATGGCATCAGAACAAAGCGCACGTATGGTGGCGATGAAGTCAGCATCTGATAACGCAAAAACAGTAATTGGTGAGTTGAAGCTGGTTTACAACAAAGCCCGCCAAGCTGCGATTACCAAGGAAATTTCAGAAATTGTCGGTGGCGCTGCAGCTGTATCTGGCTAAGCGCAAAAGTGATTCAGTAGCAGTTTCAGGTTAAGAACTACCCAGTTAATAGATGAATGCAAAAGCATTCAACAAATAAGTTTAGATAGGAAATCGCAAAATGAGTGAAGGTAAAATCGTTCAGTGTATTGGCGCCGTAGTTGACGTCGAATTTCCGCGTGATCAAATGCCCAAGGTTTATGAAGCCTTGCTGGTAAGCGATGATGGTGCAACCGCAGAAGCTGGCTTGACCCTTGAAGTGCAGCAACAGCTAGGCGATGGCATCGTACGTACGATTGCTATGGGTTCTAGCGATGGTTTGCGCCGCGGCACCAAAGTAACCGCTACTGGCGTTGGTATTTCAGTACCAGTTGGTAACGCTACATTGGGTCGTATCATGGATGTGCTGGGTCGCCCGATTGATGAAGCTGGTCCGATTGCTACCGATGAACGTCGCGAAATTCACCAAAAAGCGCCAAGCTTTGAAGAGCTCTCTCCTTCGGTAGATTTGCTTGAAACAGGCATCAAGGTGATTGATCTGGTTTGTCCGTTTGCCAAGGGCGGTAAAGTTGGTTTGTTCGGTGGCGCGGGTGTAGGCAAGACCGTGAACATGCTGGAACTGATCAACAACATTGCTAAAGAACACTCGGGTTTGTCGGTGTTTGCTGGTGTAGGTGAACGTACTCGTGAAGGTAACGACTTCTACCACGAAATGGCAGAAGCTGGCGTTATCAAGCTGGACAACCTGTCCGAATCAAAAGTAGCCATGGTGTTCGGTCAAATGAACGAACCACCAGGAAACCGTTTGCGTGTTGCGCTTTCAGGTTTGACCATGGCTGAAAAATTCCGTGACGAAGGCCGTGATATCCTGTTCTTCGTGGATAACATCTACCGTTACACACTGGCTGGTACCGAAGTATCTGCGCTATTGGGCCGTATGCCTTCAGCTGTAGGTTACCAACCAACATTGGCTGAAGAAATGGGCCGCTTGCAAGAGCGTATTACTTCAACCAAAACTGGTTCTATTACTTCTATCCAAGCCGTTTACGTACCTGCGGATGACTTGACCGACCCATCGCCAGCGACCACTTTCCAGCATTTGGATTCTACCGTTGTGTTGTCACGTGATATCGCTTCACTGGGTATTTACCCAGCGGTTGATCCACTGGATTCAACCTCACGTCAATTAGATCCACTCGTGGTTGGTGATGAGCATTACAGCGTAGCGCGTTCAGTACAATCTACCTTGCAACGCTACAAGGAATTGCGCGACATTATCGCGATTCTGGGTATGGACGAACTAGCGCCAGAAGATAAATTGGCAGTAGCCCGTGCACGTAAGATCCAACGTTTCTTGTCACAACCTTTCCACGTTGCTGAAGTATTTACAGGCGCACCTGGCAAGTATGTTTCATTGAAAGATACCATCAAGGGCTTCAAGGGCATTGTGAATGGTGATTACGATCACCTGCCAGAGCAGGCTTTCTATATGGTCGGTGCGATTGAAGAGGCTATTGAAAAGGCTAAAACGCTTTAATTTTTAAGCCAATAACCATAGCAAATAGGTAAACAGCATGACAGCAACCATCCATATTGATGTAGTAAGCGCCGAAGAGTCTATCTTCTCTGGCGAGGTTGAGTTCATTGTGGCGCCTGCGTTGCAAGGTGAAGTCGGTATTTATCCTCGCCATGCGCCACTGTTGACCACCATTAAAGCTGGCGCTTTACGCCTGAAGATTTCTGATCAGGCTGAAGAGCAGTTGATATTCGTTTCTGGCGGCATACTTGAGATTCAACCAGGCATCGTTACAGTATTGGCAGATACTGCTATTCGTGGCCATGACCTGGATGAAGCGAAAGCCTTGGAGGCCAAGCGCGTGGCTGAAGAAGCGATTAAGAACAAGAGCTCAGAAGTAGATTACGCCAAAGCACAAGGCGAACTGATGGAAGCCATGGCGCAATTGCAGGCGATTCAACAGCTACGCAAGATTACAAAACATTAATACCAGCCCTGATTGGCAGTAGACTGTAAAGGCAGCGTAAGCTGCCTTTTTTATTGGGTAATATAATCAGGTAATAAATAAGTACGGAGCACATTTCTTTTGAGTGAATCACCAGTAATTAGTTGGGTACAAGCAGGCAAAACCATCAGTAGGCAATGGCGCTCAGAAAGTGGCACACCACCGCCTAAGCGTGTGATGGTCGTAGATGACACCATGACGGCAGATGCTGCTTACAGGCTTGCCTGCGAAGGTACGGCATTGCTTTGGCGAGGTGACTTCCAGAATGCGCGTCAATTGCTCCAAGCCATGGCGCGTCGTGCCCAAGCCCCTAAACATAAGAATAAGACTGAGAAGATTAGCGCAGCCAGCCCTGCTGAGGCATTTCATCTACATCGACAAGCACAGTCACAGCGTGCACGTACCTTGGCGATGTTGTTAATTGAATTGACGTCAGAGCATGCCAGCACGTTACGTCGCGCTCCCGATGTAAAGTCAGCTTGTGAACAAGTGTATGGCCCAGCAACAGCAGCCTATGTTATTTCATTACGTGAATTATTAGGCTTGATTGGCGCTTATGAATGGCGCAAAAAAGGCGTAGAAATTCCAGCGCTGGCGAACCAGATTCACCCGCATTACGGCGTATTTTCGCCTGTGCGCGGTGAATATATCCAGCTGATTGCAGATACGCCTTTGCCTAATTCGGAGTTGGCGTTTGATATTGGTACTGGTACTGGCGTTATCGCGGCAGTATTGGCACATCGCGGTGTTAAAAAAGTCATCGCTACTGACCAGGACGACCGTGCCCTGACCTGCGCCCATGAAAACATTGAACGCATAGGTCTGAGTGACCGTATTGAGATAGTAAAAGCCGACCTATTTCCTACGGGTCAAGCGCCATTGATAGTCTGCAACCCACCTTGGATACCAGCGCGCCCTAGTTCACCAATTGAACATGCGATTTATGATCAGGATAGCCGCATGCTTTTGGGGTTTTTAAATGGTCTTGCTGCGCATCTAACTACCGATGGCGAAGGCTGGCTAATCCTTTCCGATATTGCAGAACATTTGGGCTTGCGAACTCGCGATGAGTTACTTGCTGCGATTGATAAAGCTGGTTTAGCGGTAATAGAAAAGCGCGATACAAAAGCCACACATCCGCGTGCATCAGACCCAACAGACCCTTTGCATCTAGCACGTAAAGCCGAAGTAACCTCACTCTGGCGGCTTACTGCTAAAAGTTAATTTTAAGCGAGTTGACCTTCTATTAGGTTAAGTAAAGCCAAGCGCTCACTTAGCCCAACACTACCGCCGTTAATACGTTTGGTGATTTCGGTAAAGTCTTCCAGATCGTTGTCATCAGTGCGATCATCTGCCAACGCATTGAGTCCGCGACTGCTCCAGAACCATGCGGCGCTCATTGCGGCATGTGACTTTTGCAACAATAAATCAGGCTGGTTAACTAAATCGAGGCCTAACGCTTTACCTGCGTCAGCATAGTTACTGCGACCAGTGATCTGGATGATGCCGCGACCACGAAATTTATAGCCGTCACCACTACTGCTATCGCCATTACCCAAGCGTTTGGCATAGACCAGGTTCGCCAGTTTTTCTTCGTTATTCACATAAGGTAACGCGCTAGCTTCATCTGGAAAACGCTTAGGCCAGACCTTGGTGAGCCGCAACGCTGTCTTGTAATTTAAACCTTCTACCAAGCGGTTGAATTGACTAGATTCATGCCCTGTTTGTGCCAAAAAGCTAGCGATTCTAGCGGGGCTATTGATGGCATATTTCTCCATGGCTGGCGCCAGTGCTTTGACCCAATCATCAGGCGCTGCGCATAGTGGAAAAGCTTTTTTCAGGGCATCTGCTGTAATCATGTTTACCTCTCAAGTTAACTATTAATGGGGCGGTAACTCCATCGAGGAATCACCAGCAGCATGATAAAAGACGCTAGCGCAACGGTGGCGGATAAAATGATAATCGCTGGGTGCTCAGCGATACGTTCAGGATATATGTGAATGACAGCGCCCAAGCCGATGCCATTAGTCCCGGCTACAAGTGTAGCTGCAGCATATACGTGAAAGCGTCTCGCTTTATTGGCCGCAATCGTCCATACGGGATCAATGTGGTAACTAGGAAGTGATTGGTGGGCATTGTCCAACTGCTCAAGTATCGAAAGGAAATGGCGTAAATTTGCGATTGCACGCTCGGCCATGTAATTCAGAAAGACCAAAGCAAGAGACGCGACTGGAAAACCAAGTACCAGCCACTCAATCGGTGGCGCAATTCCTCCCACAGTTGGCTTTAGCGCGACCAGCGCAGCAAGCAAACTCACCATTAGAGTCACATAAAGGGTTAATGCCTGTTGGCGTTGCGCAATGCGCACATTGATTTCTTGATAAGCGGCAATAAAACGGTAATTTGCATCAACATGTGACTTGATAGCCATGTGGGTGACCCTAACCTCGTGCTTGTATCTAAAAATAGAGTATCTAGGAATTCAACATTTCTGCCAAATATATTGATGCTTAAAAGCATGTACCTATCAATAAAAAAACGACCCATTTGAGATCAGTCGTTTTATCTTCGGTGTTTTAGTAATTAAACAGGTTTAAAACTAAGAGATGCAGAGTTAATGCAGTAGCGCAGGCCGGTAGGCGGTGGTCCATCAGGGAAAACATGACCTAGGTGCGCATCGCAGACATTGCATATTACTTCGGTACGGATCATACCTAGAGATATATCGCGTTCTTCACGCACATTTTCAGGGTTAAGCGGTTTGAAATAACTTGGCCAACCGCAGCCTGCATCAAATTTGGTATCAGACTCAAATAAATCTGTACCGCAACATACGCAGCTATAAATACCATGTTCATTAAAGTCAGCATATTCGCCAGTTCCAGGACGTTCAGTTGCTGCTAGTCGTGTGACCTGATATTGCATCGGGCTGAGCTGTGCTTGCCATTCAGCATTTGTTTTAACGACTTTGATCATCGCGATTCTCCAAAATTGGTAAGAAATAAGAGCCCTTAAATGCCAAAAAGTTGCCACGTAGCGCCTTTATTTGCGCGGTTTGACAAGATTTGTACCTAAGTAATGAGAACTAGTAGCAAAAACTAGTGCAATCGACAAAAAATGGTTTAAGATAAGCGCTCCAAAATCAATCAGGATTACTCAAGTGAATAAAACCGAACTCATTGCAGTTATCGCTGCAGAAGCTGGAATCTCTAAAGCCGCCGCTGCTAAAACCCTTACCGCCATTACTGATAGCATCACTGCTTCATTAAAAGCAGGTGAACCAGTTGCTTTGATTGGCTTTGGTACATTCAAAGTAAGCCAACGCGCTGCACGTACTGGTCGCAATCCACAGACTGGTAAAGAATTAAAGATTGCTGCACGCAAGGCTCCAGCCTTCACAGCAGGTAAAGCACTTAAAGATGCAGTGAACTAAATACTTAGTTATTTAGGCTCTTGTATCTGAGCCACTGTATTGAAAAAGCCAGCTTAAAGCTGGCTTTTCTTATTGCGTCACTTGTAATGAATGATTAATTTAAATAGCGGCTTGCTGGTATGGTACGAGACAGATTCGGCGTGAGTACTTTGCGGGCGGCATCCAGTGATTCCCATTGAGCGATGTCTGGTAGCGAAGGGATTGTAATCAATTCGCCCTGATCAAACCCAGCCAAAGCTGCATCTACCAAGTTTTCAGGAGTCATCACTATCTGGCTAGGCAAGTTATGTACTGGCAAGCCTGACTTATCCCAGAATGGCGTATCAATTGCGCCAGGCAGCACTGCTTGTACCTTAATGCCTTTATCAGCTAACTCGTGATGCATAGACTGCGTAAAATTGACGACATAGGCTTTGCTGCCGCTGTAAGCACCATTCAACATTTCAGGCGCTAATGCGACAATAGAGGCGATATTGATCACAACGCCTTTACCGCGTTTGACGAATGATGGAACGACGGCGCCAGATAAGCGCGTTAATGCCGTTACGTTCAAGGTGATCATGGTTTCAAGTTCATCGAGATTGGCATCTACCAGTTTTGATGTTGCGCCTAACCCAGCATTGTTCAGCAGCAATGTAATGCTGCTATCGGAGCGCAGGCGATCTTCAATCTTTGCCAGATCAGTTTTCAAGGTGAGGTCAGCCGAAATAACTTCTACGTTGACGGGATATTCAGCTTTGATCTGGCTTGCTACTTTTTCCAGCTTTACCTGATCGCGAGCGACCAGAATAAGGTCATAGCCGCGCTTTGCCAGACGGTCTGCATAGACAGCGCCTATGCCGGTGGATGCACCTGTAATAAGTGCAGTACCTAGTTTTGCTGTAGTCATTTTATTGCTCCTAAAGTAGTTAAATTATTGGTTAAGAAAATCGTTGGCAGTTTTCACGAACGTATCGTGATACTGAAAAATAGAGCCGTGATTCGAATCGGGGAATAACACCAGTTGGGCATTTTTCAATGTTTTAAACATCGTGACGGAGCTCTCGGTACCCAACATCGTGTCGTTGCTACCTTGCACGATGAGCACTGGCTGGGTGATTGACTTGAGCAACTTGTTTTCAGGGTCGTTGGTGTTGGTCCAGACTATCAGTGCTTTAGCCTGAGCATCAGCAATGTCTTTACCGCTTTCGGGGTCGCGATTTTGTGTTCTTGCGCTTGCACGTTTGATGAATTCACGGCCAGCTTGCTGGCTTTCTGGGCTGTGCGTGAAGAACAGCCATAGGCGTGGGTCTGGAGAATCTTTTTGTGAGAATGCCTCGCCCAATACTTGCATCAGGTGATCGCCGCCGCCTTGATACGAAGTGCCAGCAAGGATTACTTTACCTATTAGGTCTGGATGCTCAGCAGCTAGCTCCTGTGCAATAAATCCACCCAGAGAGAAGCCAAGCAGATCTACTTTTTTATAACCAAGTGCATTGATGAAAGCTAAAGCATCTGTGCTCATTTGCGCAACGTTATCGGGGGTTTTTCCGCTCGTTGATCCCACGCCTGTGTTATTAAAAACGATGACTGGGCGTTCTTTTGCCAAGCCGTTGACTACGGCGGGATCCCAGTAATCCATCGTGCCAGTGAAGTGTTGTAACAGTATCAATGGCGTTCCCGTGCTTTTACCTAAAGTTCGGTAAGAGAACTTGATGCCGCTAGCCTCGATAAACTTGGTGGGCGCTGTTTCAAGTTTGTCCTGCGCTGAAGCTGTACCTGCCTCAACAATAGAAAAAGTGGCAGCCATTAATAGTACTGATTTCAGATATTTGTTCATTTCATTTTCCTCATAAGTTATGTTTTGTACTACAAGGTACATAATAAATACAAACAAAATAGCAAGTCAATAACTATTTGTACTTAACAGTACAAATATATTGGACAAGCGCAAATAAATTCTTTATTCTGCTCATTATGGAGACTACCAAAACTCAGAAGCCACTAGGTCGGCCACGTAAATTCGACAAAGATGTAGCATTAGAAAATGCTCTGCAGCTATTTCGTCGTAAAGGGTATGAAGCCACTTCGATGACAGATATCACTGAAGCCTTGGGCATTAATCGCCCAAGTGTTTATGCTGCGTTTGGTAATAAAGAAACCTTGTTTTCACAAGTGTTAGCTAAGTATGTTGAAGGACCTACGGCGTATTTAGACGAAGTATTATTTGAAAAAACCTCCAGGGAAGTTGTCAGGCAGTTGCTGATTCAATCAGTTGATTTGCTTACTTCGCTGGAAAAATCTACGGGTTGTTTAGCTGTGCTGAGTTCTGTAAGCTCAGAGCTGGAGAGCGTTGGCATCCAGCAGAAAATCATCGACTCTTTGCATCGATATGAGAAGAAACTTGCTAAAAGGTTTGATCAGGCAATAAATGAAGGTGATCTTCCAGAGGGATCGAATTCAGAATCTTTATCGAAGTATGTGACTACCGTCCACAAGGGGCTTTCTGTTCAGGCCTCTAATGGCGCTTCCAAAGAAGAGCTGTATGGTGTGGTGGAGGTTCTGTTGCAAAGTTGGCCAGGGAAATGAGCAGGTAAAGCGCGAATAGCCAGCGCATTTCCAAATCTTAAAAGCTTTGTCATAAAAATCTTAGGAGCTACAGCGTGGCCACTGATATCAAACTACCCCCCATCGCTGAAAACAGGCGCCACCAGATATTCCCCACACTCAACGAAGCTCAATTTAATCTATTGATGCACTATGGTGAGTTACGCCAATACAAGGCTGGCGATGTGCTTTTTACCGAAGGTGAGCGGCATATCAGCATGTATGTGATTCTCTCGGGTCGCATAGATATTATTCGCAATGGTTACAAAGGCCCGCATGTCATTGCATCACATGGGCCAGGCGTATTTACGGGTGAAGTAGGCACGCTCGCTGGCCGTGCCGCAATAGCGACAGGCTGTGTAGCTGAGGACTGCGAAGTCATCGTCATCAATGAATCCTCATTGAGAACCTTGGTAGTCAGTGAGGCTGATCTCAGCGAAACTATCATGCGGGCGTTTATTCTGCGTCGAGTCGCATTTATTGCTGACGAAAACGGTGGGGTCATGCTGATTGGCTCGCAAGCATCTGCGGCTACTTTAAGGCTTCGTGAGTTTTTATCGCGCAATGCGCATCCTGTGGCCTATTTTGATGTGGTCAGTCATCCTGAAGAAGCTAAAACCTTATTAGATAAATATGGCATGACTGTGGAAGATATTCCCTTTGTTATTAATGCCCAGTCCAAAGCCATCGTTAATCCAACCACTCGTGAATTAGCAGACCTTATCGGCTTAAGCCCCGATAGTCTGGATGGTAAACAATATGATGTTGTCGTGGTGGGTGCTGGGCCAGCAGGCTTGGCCTCTGCAGTATATGCAGCATCTGAAGGCCTTAATGTCATCGTGCTAGATGCAAAAGCTCCAGGCGGCCAAGCAGGAAGCAGTTCCAAGATCGAGAATTATTTTGGTTTTCCAACGGGTATATCAGGTCAGGCATTGGCTGGGCGTGGTATTTCACAGGCACGAAAATTCGGTGCGGAAGTCGCGGTGCCGATAGAAGTGAAGCGCTTGATATGTAATGTAGAGAAAGCTTTTGAAATCTTGCTGGACAATGGTGAGCAAATAACAGCCCGCTCAGTAGTGATTGCTACTGGTGCTAGATACCGCAAGCCTTTACTGAATGGGATTGAGAATTTTGAAGGTAGAGGCATTTACTACGGGGCTTCGTTCATGGAGGCCAATATATGCTCAAAGCAGGAAGTCGTGGTCAATGGCGGTGGCAACTCTGCGGGTCAGGCAGCGGTGTTTCTGGCTGGGCATGCCAGTCATGTTCATATCATCGTCAGGGGGTCTGGGCTGGCGGCCAGCATGTCGCATTATCTCATCCAGCGAATTGAGGCTTCACCGAATATCACTCTTCACGTTAATACCGAGATTATTGAATTGATTGGGGATACAAATCTAAGCAGCATTAAATGGAATGAAAATGCCCGCGTTGAAGAAGTGCCAATCTCACATGTTTTCTTGTTCCTTGGTGCTGAGCCTAATACTGCTTGGCTGGGAGACTGTATCCATCTGGATAAAAATGGCTTTGTGCTGACAGGCCATGATGCGGCAGATGCTGATTGGCCACTAGAAAGAGCGCCATATTTCCTTGAAACCAGCCGCCCAGGTATTTTTGCAGTAGGTGATGTGAGAAGCGCATCGGTGAAGCGGGTCGCCGCTGCTGTCGGAGAAGGGTCAGCTGCAATACAAACATTGCATGCTTATCTGGCAAGTCAGTAAATTAAAGGCTAAACACATTGAGCGCCCCTCCACCTGGCGCGGCATTATATTGACCCAGTGCCTTGTAGGCACCAGCAGCGCCTGCCCCATCTGATTCTTCAGTTAGGCCTAAATTAAGCGCAATCCCAGCCCAGCCACCTATGCCAGATAATATCGCCACATATTGTTTGCCATGATGTGCGTAAGTCATGGCATTGCCTACTACTCCTGAGCCAACTTGCGATTGCCATAGTAATTTGCCAGTCTTGGCATCTACGGCTTTAAACCAGCGGTCTAGCGTGCCATAGAAAATCAGGTCTGCGCTGGTAGCGAGCACTCCGCCCCATACAGAAAAGGTTTCCTTGTTGTACCAGATGGATTTACCTTTCAGGCCATCCCAAGCCATCAAACCACCCATGACGCCATCAGGACCCGGATACATGGTGATGCTGGCACCAACCCAAGGCTGGCCAGATACATATTTTGCTTCTACAGACTCATAATTCATGCATAAATGATTAAGCGGTACGTAAAACAGTTTCGTGTGCTGCGAGTAGGCGGCAGGCTGTTCATCTTTAATACCGACTGCTGCCGGGCAGATGCCTTGCACATTGACTTCTTGATGTGTTGAATAGCGGCCATCTTTTTGCGGAATGCCAGTAGCTAGGTCAATGCTAGTTGCCCAGTTAACGAAAGGATGCATTTTTGCAGCAACGAGCAGCGTGCCATCGCGCCTGTCAAAGGTATAACCAAAGCCGTTGCGGTCAAAATGCGTGGCAAGCTGTTTGCCTTCAGCATTCCAGAGGATGATTTCATTCACGCTGTCGTAATCCCACTCATCGTGCGGCGTGAGCTGGTAGCCCCACTTTGCTATGCCAGTATCAAGATCACGGGCGAATATAGTCATTGCCCACTTGTTGTCACCAGGCCTTACGTCAGCGTTCCAGACTGATGGGTTGCCTGTACCGTAATAAACAAGATTGAGTTTTGGATCATACGAAAACCAGCCCCAAACAGGTCCGCCGCCTGTTTCCCAGCCATGCTTGACGGCTTGTGGCTTAAGCCAGGTTTTAATACCAAGGTCAGTTTCAGGGAATTTCAACTGGTCTTTAGTAAATGCCTTGAACGAGCCATTTTCTTTGTTGCCACCATTCACATTTTCATAAGCAGATAAAGCGCTATATTGCGGGTTTGCATGGTTGAAATCAGCCCCTATCAGTACGTCACTATCAGAGCCCATGCTATAAGCTTTCCACGCCAATGAGCCATCATGAATATTATAGGCAGCAATAAAACAACGGATGCCGAATTCACCGCCGCTACAGCCTGTGAATACTTTGTCTTTAAATACATAGGTTGCGTTGGTGTTGGTGGCGCCTGTTTTGGGGTCATTCACTTTGACATGCCAGACTTTTTCACCAGTATTGGCATCTAGTGCAATCAATACACCATCGTTCTGCTGTAGAAAAATCTTGCCATCGCCGTAGCTCAAACCACGATTCACGCTATCGCAACATAATATGGCCTGCACAAGGGGTTCTTGTTTGGGAAAGTATGACCACAGGATTTTTTGGTTATTATTCAAATCCAGCGCATAAACATTATTGGGGAACGGTGTGTGCACATACATGATATTCCCGATCACCAAGGGGGATCCTTCATGGCCGCGCGTCACTCCCGTAGCAAAAGACCATGCCACATGCAGACGATTGATATTATCCTGATTGATCTGGCTGAGTTTGCTATAACCTTGATTGCTATAGTCTTTACGCGGGCTAGCCCATTGCTGGTCATCCTGCATCAAGTGTTGCAATGCGTCGCCTGATGCATGGTCTGCTGGTGCAGCATTAACCGGTGAAATACTGCATAGAGTGATGGCAAATATAGCGACTAGATTTTTTAGTAGGGTCATTGAAATGAAAATGTCTGCAAAGGATTGGATTTTATTGCTATAACGCTGAATTACCAGCATTTTATACGACCTGTAAAATCAAAAATCGTTGTAAAATCAGGAAGATTAAAAGTGTATAAATTAAAACACTTAGCACAACAACCAATAAAGAGCGTCTGAAGACCAATCCAAGGAGTAAAGCATGATTATTCAAAGCCATATTGCCGATTTACCAACCCCAACTGGCACGATGCGTACTTATTTACACCGCCCTGCTGGTGAAGGCAAGTTTCCTACCATTCTGTTTTACTCCGAGATTTTCCAACAAACTGGCCCAATAGAGCGTGCAGCCAAGATCATGGCAGGACATGGTTATGCGGTGCTAGTGCCTGAAGTGTTCCATGAGCTTAACCCGATCGGCACAGTATTAGGATACGACGACGACGGCCGCGACAAAGGGAATGCCGACAAAGCTGCAAAACCTGTTGAAAGCTACGATAGCGATAACGCCGCCATGATTGCCTGGGTAAAACAGCAACCATGGGCGAATGGCATCGTGGGCGCAATGGGCTTCTGTATTGGTGGTCATTTGGCGTTCCGCGCAGCTTTGCAGCCTGAAATCAAGGCTACTGCCTGTTTCTATGCGACTGACTTGCACTTGAACACTATGCCCAATCAAGCTGGCCAGCACAGCATGGAGCGCTTAAATGACATCACTGGTGAATTGATGATGATCTGGGGCAAACAGGATAACCACATCCCAACCGAAGGTCGCCTCAAGGTTTATCAAAAGCTGACTGAGCAAGGCCTCAAATTCACTTGGCATGAATTCAATGCCCAGCATGCTTTCATGCGTGATGAAGGCGAGCGTTATGATCCACAGATTGCCATGACTGGTTATCAGCTTGCTACACAGCTGTTTGGGCGTACTTTGCGTTAAGCATATACGCAAGCATGATTGTTATTTGTCGAGGGATTGACATGAATGCTGGCTATTTATGGAATAATCCTAATTCTTGATATAAGGTATTAGAAGTATTGCATTGATAATTAACGAAATTATCTAATAAGATGTAACTGGCGTAGTAATTGCTTAAAGTAAAAACGATGGTTTACAGAACATAGGCGTATGCAAGCCCATACTAAATTTCGCGAAAGTTTAATGTGTTAAGTAAAAAGAAACGTCTAATCCTAGAATGTATGTGGCCGATGTTAGTAGCGCCTGGAGTATGGGCTGCTGATGCGGTAGAAGTCAGTAAGCCTGCTAGCACGCCTCAGCAGACAGCTGCTCAAAACCAGATGAGTTCCTTGCAAGCAGCATCAAATGCGGCGCATGCGGCTGTGGAAGCCGCTAATGCTGCAGCCGTTGCCGCAAGTGCGGCGGCCAGTGCGGCCAATGCAGCCGCAAACGCAGCAAGTGAGGCAGTAAAAGCCACGGCACAAAGTATGCAGCAACTGCCTGCCCCGCAATTGATTCTAGATCCTACCCCTATCAAAGCACCTGAGCCAGCGGCTGCCAATCCAGTTGCCACTACAAAGTCAGCACCACTCGATACCAGCTTGCCTCCAGAGCAAGCAAAAAAACAATTGGCACCGATTGGTTTGCAGCCACTCGATACCAGCCTCTCCACGCAAACTGATTCAGTGTATGAAGTTAAAGATTTAAGCTTAGCCAAGCTATTTGGCGTGAGTTTGATCCCCGTGGCTGTTACAAGCCAGATGCACAATGAATACTTGAACAACAGCGAAAATGCGACAGATGCCCCACCTGCTGGCGTGGTCAATGCGATTGATTTGCCTGGCGCTACTAATGCTGCAGTGGTGTTCAGCCGTGATGTCAACATAGCAAATCAGCGTTTGGGCCAGGCTGACGCGCAATCAAACCAGGCACGCGCCCTGCTCTTGCCTAACCTTTCAGTGCGTTATGCCAGAGGCAGAGAAATTTCTTCACCTTCTTCAGTGATTGATCCGCTAACAGGAGCAGCAGCTGATCAATCGGCACATATTCGTACCGATAAAAGCATTACCCTACGCCAGCCTATTCTGGATTTGCAGAGCACTTATGACTGGCAGCGCCGCAAAGAGGTGATTAATTCGCGTGCAGAAAGCCTGCGCGGCAGTCAGGCCGATGCTTGGCTATCTACAGTAACTGCCTATCTCGGGTTAACTTCCAGCCGTTTGATTGCTGACCTTTCTTTAGGCTATGAAAAGCAACTCAACCAGTTGTTTGATTATGTAGATAAACGCGCTAATGCTGGCGCATCCAGTGGTTCAGACCGTCAACGTGTATTGGCGCGTACCCTGCAAGCTCGTGCGGCAAGATCACAACAAGAGTCAGCACATGCAGCCGCTAGTGTTGAGTTTTTGCGTCTAACCAATATTGCTCCTGAGCAGATTCGCTTGCCAGACCGCACTGATATGGGCGTGATACCCAATACTGTGGGCGAAGCCATTAAAATCGCCATGGAAAACAGCCCGGATATCGGCTCATTGCGGGCAGAGTTAAAAGCGGCGGAGCTAGACCAGAATGTGGCGCGCGCTAAATTTGGCCCACGTTTTGATATTGAGTTGTCTAAGCTGACGACCAATAACGCTGGTGGGCCAGCAGGGCTGCAAGAAGATACGCGCGCTATGGTGGTGATGAACTGGAATCTGCTCAATGGCTCTGGTGATTACTACCTGACCAATGAAAAAAAGGCGCGTCTGGATGAAGTGAAATATCGCCTGGATGATATTCAGCGTCGCATTACGCAATCGATGATTTCGCAATATGCCACGCTCGATGCTACCCGTGAGCAGCTGGTTTCAGGTTATCGCGAGTTGAATGCGATTTCTTCGGCTGTGACTTCAATGTCTGAAAAAATGTTCGCAGGTAATCAATCTTTGCTTGATTTGCTTGATGTGTATGACCGCCAATATCAAGCCAGAACACGTTTAGTCACTTTACACTCCCAAGAAATAGATGCGCTGTCACAAATCAGCCGTTTGCTGGGTCAGGCAACGGCGGTTAACAGCTCAGGTTTAGAGGTCATGCCGACTACTCCAAGCTTACCGAATGATGCACAACCAAGCGAAATTAAGAGTCAAGGTGCTAACCCTTCTTATTCAGCCCCACCTGCTAAATCTGCGGAATCAGACGAAGCTGCAGTAACGCCATTAGCGCCTTTAGAAGTCCCTGTTCCCGTTTCTACGATCAGGCCATAGTCAGGAGCCACGATGAATATTGATAGCGATAACGACGGCGGCGCGGATATTTTCTGGCCTGGCTATGTAGATGCAGTCACCAATCTGGTGCTGAATCTACTATTTGTCGTCGTCATTATGACCGTAGCTGTATTTATTTTTGCGATGGAATTAGGCCGTCGCAGCAAAGTGCCGCCTTCGCCAACACCACAAGCTGAGCAACAAAAACCAGCGGAGACGCCACAAACACCAGTGACCACGCCTGATGCTGCCAAGCTACAAAAGCAGGTAGATGCGTTGCTGCAACAAGTCGCCGACCTTAAAGATAAAGAACATGACGCCCAGCGTTTGCAAGAGGAGCTAGCTGCGCTTCAGCAAGACACAGCACCTGGCAAACGTGGCCCGCACAAGGTCGTAAAAGGCTCAGTACGTTCAGATGAGCCAGTGTCTGCTATCGACAAAATCACAGGTGGTCTGGTGGTTGATTTTAATGATGACGCGGTCACTTTATCTGACGAAGAAGGGCAAAAATTACGTGGGCCTATTGCCAGCATCGTTGCCAGCGGTGGCGCCAAGCTTGAAGTCAATGTACCGCCTGGCTTCACCGAGGCAAAAAGATTGGGCTATTACCGAGCAATGGCGGTGCGTAATTTACTGATCGAGATGAAGTTGCCTGCCGACCGTATTGAAGTATCGGTAAAAGAAGGGGTTGCAACCTCTGACAGCTCGCTAGTCTTGGTAAGCCCTGCTGGCACACCATGATCTTGTTGAGATGTGTAGTCAATGTTGAGTAAGTTACAAAAGATTTGGTCAGATATGACGCCACAACGGGCGTTTGTGCTAATTACAGCAATGAGTTTGTTGCTCTTGCTCATTTGGGCATCTCTGGCAAAGATAGATGTCATTGTGCGAACTACTGGCAGGGTAATTCCCGCAGGTAAGTCGCAGATTGTGCAGCATTTAGAAGGCGGTATCGTCAGTACTATTTTGGTACAAGAAGGCGAAACAGTGAAAGCAGGCCAGCCATTGGTTGAGTTGTCTGACATCAGAGCGCGATCTGACCTTGGTCAGGATCGTAACAAACGAGACTCGTTGCGGGGTCGCGAGGCACGTTTGCTGACTGAAGCAGCTGGAAAAAGTAGTATTAATTTTCCTGATGATTTAATTGATAGTGGTGTGAAGCAGGCTGAAACAGCCGCTTTTCAAGCCCGTTTATCACATAACAATGAAGAAACACGGGTATTGCGTGATCAAAGTGCGCAAAAGCGCGGTGAGATCGCTGAAACAGAAGCCAGATTGCGCAATTTGACAGGTGAGCTGGAGTTAGCGCGTCAGCAATTCCGCCTAATTGAAGGTTTGAACAAGAATGGCGCTGCTTCAAAAATGGAAATGTTAGATACGCAAAGTCGTTTGCAGCGCATGGAGTCTCAGTTTAACGAGTTGCAAACATCATTACCGCGCTTGCGTGCTGCGCAGGCGGAAACAGAATCAAAAGTCAGTGAGCTATGGGCGCATTTTCGTTCTGACGCTAGTTCGGATTTGACGCAAGTAAGATTGGAACTGGAAAAATCCAATCTGGATTTTGAAACCAATGAGGACAAATTGCAGCGCAATATCGTGCGTGCGCCAGTAGATGGTTTTGTGAACCGCATGATGTTTTCAACAGTGGGTGGCGTGATCAGGCCGGGTGAGCCATTGATGGAGATCACCCCTGAGGACGAGCGCATAGTGGTAGAAACTCGTGCACGGCCAGATGACCGTGCCAATTTGCGTAGTGGATTGCCAGCGCGCGTGCGTATTAGCGCGTTTGATTATGCAACCTATGGCGCGTTACCGGGCACAGTCACTGAAGTGAGTGCAGATACTTTGACTGATGAACAGCAGAGCCGCTATTACCGCGTACGTATTGATGCTGGCAGTGTAAGACAGGTAAAGATGGGAAAGGCAGCTGGGCCGATTTCACCTGGTATGTCAGTCACCGCTGATGTCGTGGTGGGTAAGCGTACGGTGCTTTCTTATCTGATATCGCCAATGTTGCGTTTTAGTGACCGCGTATTCCGCGATCCGCGTTAAGTATCGTGTTCACGTTAAGCATGGCGTTAATGATTAAAAGAGTTTTAGTGAAGCATTTAATTCAAGAATTTAAGTTAGGGGCAGGCAATCCATGTTCAAGCGTTTAAGAGTTTATTATTTCTACACAGCATTGCCGTTTGTAATTTTGCTGCTTGGGGCCGCGATTTACCACAAGCAAATTTCGAACACGCTGGCAGAAAATCCACATCCACAGATTAACTATGCGATTTTCGTGATTACGCTGTTGGGCGGTATTTTGATACTCGCCAATGTGCGTCGTTTGTTGGCTGAAGGCGCCAAGTTATCTGAATTTACTGATGAGCTTCGTGGCGGCAATAACCCTACGCGTCTGCAAGAGTTGGCGCTAGGTTATAACGTTGATATTGCTTATGTGTTACGTATGGTAGCGGCTTCGAGTGGCCGTCATATCACCCCGCAAGAGCAAACTGTGCTTGAAAATGAGCTTAACAGTGCGGCATCTCGTTTAAATAACCGTAATGCTTTGCCACAGTTTTTAACCAGCTTGCTAGTTGGTATGGGCTTGCTGGGTACGTTCATTGGTTTGCTGGCTACATTGGATGACATCGCCTCGCTGATTTCAAGCTTCTCAACTGTGAATATTGGTGTAGATAACCCAATCGATGTGTTCCGTGACATGGTTGCGCGCATGAAAGCACCAATGCGCTCGATGGGTATCGCCTTCTCAGCCTCTATGTACGGCCTGATGGGTTCGATTATCCTGGGTTTCATGATGGTATCTGTACGCCGCTGCTCACAGGAATTGATGTCATTATTAGGCTCTGAAGTGGCTCAGCATATTGAGCAAGCGCTGGCACGCGAAGGCTTTGCCTACAGCAAAACCGCGATTGAAGCATCAGAAGGTGCGCTTGCTGCTGGCGGTAATGGTGGTGCACTGGTAGAAGCGACTGGCCTTGGTGGCGGCCGTTTGATTGAACTAGATCCAACAGAAGCCAAGCTGCGTAAAGAAATCGCCACTGAAGAAGTACGTATTCTTCGCCGAATTGAAGAACGTTTAAGTGAATCATCACGTCTACAAGATAGGGCGTTGCAGGCCGAGTTGGATAATTTTGGTAAACAACGCGCTGAGATGATGCGCGCGATGGCCGATCACAATGAATCTGTTTCACAGTTCCGTGGTGAGTTGCAGCGTGTTGGACGGCAATTAGGTACGATTCTTGGTCTGATGGAGCGCGGTAATGCGGATATGTTGAGCCAGTTAAATGAGCATTTTACTGAGCTAATACAAACCAATGCCCGCAATGGTACTGATCTATCGAAAATGAGCGATATGTTAACGCGGATGACCGATGAGTCGATTGAGTTGCGCACTAACATCACTGAAATGATCACACGTTTCTCACCTGCTGAGCAGCGCGCTTTATATCAAGCTTTGTTTGAAGAATTTAGAAGTACGAAATAAGCATTAAACTATTTGCAGAATTAAGCGTTAACACTATGTAGTAGCTAGCATCCACTGTCAGGAGCACACGATTATGGCCATTAACCAGCCCGCATTAACTGAGCATCGCCAAGTTACCAACGAAAAACATAATATCGTTGGTAAGGTGATTCGTGTGCAACCAGGCGCTGACAACATCATCCATCTGAAAGAAAGCCATGGCGCGCTTAAATCTGTAGATGTAGCAGACGTTGATCTGGTGCTGGGTTTTGCTGACGGTACTTATATCGTTATCCCCAATGGCGCGTTGGATGCGATTACAGGCTCACCACACAAAGTGGAGTTTTCAGATAGCTTCAGTGCCAGTACGGATGATCTTTTCAAACAGGTAGGCCATATTGATGCCGCCGATGCGGGTAATTTGCGTATTATCAGTGAGAATATTGATACCAAGCTGGCTTTTGCTGGTGAGTCAGATAGCGACATTACATCGTTAATTCTTTCACTCAATGATTTATCTACTAGTACAAGCGCGCCCCCTGCTCCCTTGCCAAAAGCGTCAGCGATTACTAACTCAGGTGCGATTGGTAAATCTGGTGGAGGCCGTTTCGATACTGAAAATCTCGATACTGTAGTACCACCTAGCATATCTCAACCTACAGCTTATCGTGTTGGTACCAAGGTACAGGATATTGGCGACATCAAAATTGGTATCCCTGCAATTACAGGCAATTTTTATGTGGCTGAAGAGTACAAGGTTGATCCATCTTTCAGGGCTGACACACCAATCGGTTCCCGTGATTCTTCTGCATCAGCACAAGGCACCAGAGAAGTCATTACTGCAGCCAATAATTCAACGATTAATGAAAATGCTGCATTTGCGAATAACGACCCGGGTAGCTGGGAAAAAACCTTAAATCTTGCTATAGCTGGATTTACAACCATCAATAGCATCACCTTATCAGTGCCAGGTAGCTTAGGGTTTACATTCAATATTAGTGGCCCGGGGATTACTCAAACAGCAGCAAATACTTGGACATTGACTGGTGATCCGACGACTTTAGCCTCTGGTATAAACCTCGCTATTACTTACTCGCTGGCTTTAGACGGAACGACTATTCCAGCAAATACATCAAACCCGTTTCCATTACAGGTAAACGTGCAGGGTGATGCTGGCGTAATTCCGCTCGATTTATTTAAAAGCTTCTATTTCAGCTATCGCGAGACAAATTCCCCAGCTGATTTTGCCTTGGTTGATTCTAGTGGTAACCCCATCTATGTCTTGCCAGCCAGAGGCGTAGGCTACGACATATACGGCGCTGCAGGTGGGCAGGAGATTCACGCGGGCGCTGGTTATGATTTGGTGGTTGCTGGCTCTGGAAATGACACGGTATATGGCGATGCAGGTAACGATACCCTGCGTGGTGGCGTAGGTAACGATTATCTGGATGGCGGTACAGGTAATGATTTACTTGAAGGCGGCTTGGGCGGGGATACATTGATTGGAGGTGCTGGCACCGATACAGCGACTTACGTCAATGCAGGCTCTGCAGTCACAGTGAATCTTACTGATAATGTCTATAACACATCGACCAATAGCAACAACATTACCAATCTGCTGACTACGCCTCAAGTTGGAGAGGCACTTAATGATGTTTTCAACAGTGTTGAAAATGTTACCGGCTCTGCTTATAACGATTTAATCATAGGCGATGCTGCTGCGAATTATCTGGCAGGTGGTGATGGTGATGACACGCTGGAAGGCATGGCAGGTAATGACACGCTGGATGGTGGAGCAGGTAATAATACAGCCAGTTATGCCCATGCAGGTGTTGTCAGCAATGTGGGTGTTGGCGTAGTAGCGACTTTAACCACACTTTCAGACGTCACTCCTACAGGCGATGCGGCAGGTGACGTCTATATCAATATTCAAAACCTGCAAGGTTCCGCTTTTAACGACAAGCTGATTGGCGATGCCAATAATAATATTCTAAGCGGCGGTGATGGAAATGACACCCTCGAAGGAATGGGTGGCAACAATACATTAAACGGTGGTAACGGTAGCGACACTGCCAGTTATGCTCATGCAGACGCAGCTGTTACAGCAAGCTTGGTCACCAATACAGGCAATATTGCTGGTGGCTTGGGTTCAGATGTATATAGCAGTATTGAAAATTTGGAAGGCTCATCATTTAACGACCTGCTGACAGGTGACGTTAATGCCAACCTATTATCGGGCGGAGCTGGTAACGATACGTTAATAGGCGGTGGGGGCGCAGATACGTTAAGAGGTGGCAATGGCACCGATACAGCAAGTTATGCTACATCTACCTCTGCCGTAGTGGTCAATTTAAATGACAATACTGAGGGGTTTGTCAATAACACACTGGCTGTCACTCAGGTTGGCGATGCACTCAATAATCAGTTTAATAGCATCGAAAATGTCACTGGTTCAAGTTTTGATGATTACTTGATTGGTAACAGCAGTGCCAATCTTCTGAACGGTGGTGACGGTAACGACACACTTGAAGGTATTGGTAACTCAATCGCCACTGGTGGAGACACCATGAACGGCGGTGTAGATACTGGTATCAGCAACAATACTGTTACCTATCTTCATGCCACTGCAGCAGTCAATGCGAGCCTCACAACCAACACAGGCACAATTACTGGCTTTGCTACCGACACTTTCATCAATATTCAAAACCTGACAGGTAGTGCCAATAACGATGTTCTCACTGGCAATAACAGTTCCAATATTCTGCGTGGCGGTGATGGCAACGATACGCTGCAGGGTTTAGGTGGTAGCGACACACTTGATGGCGGCACTGGCACCAATACTGCAAATTTCGCAGCAGCGACTAATGGGGTAGTGGTTAATCTTGATACTGGTAATACCACGGTATTTGATGGGGCTACCGTTAATTATGGCACAGCGGCAGATGCGCCTTTCTCACAAGATGGTATAGGCGGCGGCTCGGTTGGTAACGATACCCTGATTCGCATCCAAAATGTGGTAGGTACAGCTTACAGCGACAGCATTACTGGTAGCTCGGCTGCCAACTTATTGCAGGCTGGTGCTGGCAACGATACGCTTGAAGGAATTGCAGGAGTAGTCGGTGATACTCTTGATGGTGGCGATGGCAGTGATACGGCCAGCTATGCCAATGCTACCGCTGGTGTGCAAGCGAGCTTGCTAGCGAATGTGGTTTACAATTCAGTCACTGGCAATACTGGTACTGTGACAGGGTTTGGTCAGGATACCTTTACCAGTATTGAAAATCTTACTGGTTCTGCTTTTGACGATTACCTGATCAATCGTGACCGCACTGCTGGCAGCTCGGGGGATTCAATAGTTGGCGGCGCTGGCAATGACACCATAGTAGCTGGTGCCAAGGCCAGTGGTTCAGGCAATGATTCGATCGATGGCGGCACTGGCATTGATACGCTCAGCTTTGAAAGGCTTTCGGCTGCTGTTACGGTAGTATTAAACAATGCTGGTTCGGGCACTGCATCAATCACGGGTGCCAATGGTAATGATGTATTAACCGGCATAGAAAATCTGACAGGTGGTACAGGCAATGACTCGTTTACCTTGGGCGTGTTGCCCACTACCGCCAGCACCGTAAAAAGCGGTGTAGTAGATGGTGGAGCTGGTACAGATACTGTTATTTATAACGTTGGCACTTCACTTTATGCCAATCTGGCAACAGGCGTGGTTGGTACAAGCAGTGCCGCTACTACACAATATCTCTATAACATCGAAAATATTACTGGTGGTAGCGGTGATGACACCCTTATCGGTAATACAGGCACGAACCTATTAAATGGTGGTAGCGGCAATGATATTCTTGAAGGTGGTGCAGCGGGAGATACGCTAATCGGCGGTGGCGGCACAGATACTGCCAGCTATGCCGGTTATGCACCAGCTAGTGGAACAACTGGGGTCACAGTCAATTTAACCGATAACGTCTTTGGTAATACCCCAACGAATACCTTAAATGTTCAGCAGACAGGTGACGCACTGGGTGATTTGTTCTCTGGTATTAGCAATATTTTGGGTTCTGCCTATGACGACTACCTGATAGGCAATACTGCAGCCAACAGTATTGCTGGTGGTCAAGGTAATGACACTCTGGAAGGTGTAGGCGGCGGCGATACTCTCGATGGCGGTACAGGTAATGATACGGCTAGTTATGCCCATGCTGGCGCAGCAGTCACCGCAAGTTTAAACACCAGCACTTATAACAGCGTTACTGGCAATACAGGCAAGATTGTTGGCTTATCGACTGATACGCTGAGCAATATCGAAAATCTCACGGGCTCAAACTTTAATGATTATCTGATTAACCGTGATCAAGTATCAAATACAGATGCTGGTGACAGCATTGCTGGTGGTGCTGGTAACGATACCTTGATTGCTGGTATTGGAATTGGCGGTGCTGGGTCGGATACCTTAGACGGTGGCACTGGTGTTGATACTGCCAGCTTTGAGCGTTTTACCAATGCGGTTAATGTGGTATTGAACGCCTCGGGTAATGGCACAGCATCAAGCAATGGAAGTGCGCAACAACTTAATAGTATAGAAAATCTGATTGGCGGTAGCGGCGATGATACATTTAGTGTGGCTGCTATCCCTACTGGAAGCGCTGCCAATGGTGGCGTGATCAATGGCGGTACAGGTATTGATACGGTGACCTATAGCGTATCAACCAGTGTATACGCTAACCTGGCTACAGGAGCCGTCGGTAATTCTTTAGCAACAGCGGTTTCTGGAATCCTCAGCAACGTAGAAAATCTGACTGGTGGAAGTGCAAATGACACACTGATCGGTGACGCCAACGCCAACCTGCTCACAGGTGGTTTAGGAAGTGACTCACTTGAAGGCGGCGCAGGTGCTGACACCTTGGTTGGTGGCGGTGGCACAGATACTGCCAGTTATGCAGGCGCAGGCGCAGCTGTCACTGTTAACCTTACTGACAATCAATTAGGCAATGTCACCAATACACTTTCTAACGCACTTCAAACTGGCGATGCGGCAGGTGATCAATTCTCTGGTATTGAAAATATTACGGGCTCTGGTTTTAACGATTATTTAATTGGTGACCTTAATGCCAATAGTATCGTAGGTGGTGCTGGCAGCGATACCCTTGAAGGGATAGGGGGTACAGTTGGGGATATATTGGATGGCGGCACTGGTACAGATACAGTCAGTTACCTACATGCTACTGCAGCAGTGAGTGCAAGCCTTAACACTAACTCTGGCCAAATCACAGGCTTTGGTGCTGATACTTTTGTCAATATTGAAAATCTTACAGGTTCTGCTTTTGCTGACACCCTGTCTGCACGAGATCGCACGGCCGCAACTACTATCGGCAGTAGTCTCCAGGGTGGATTGGGTAACGACACGCTCGTTGCAAGCACACGAACTAGTACTACTGTAGGTGACACTCTGGACGGTGGATCGGGCGTTGACACAGCAAGTTTCCAGCGTTTAAGTACCGCAGTTACGGTAGCACTTGATGCTTCTGGTAATGGTACTGCTACCAGCAATGGTGCTACTGACCAACTTGTCAGCATAGAAAATCTGGTCGGTGGTACGGGCAATGACTCGTTTACGGTTGCCTATGTGCCCACAGGCAGTCTCGCCAATGGTGGCGCTATTGATGGTGGAAGTGGTATAGATACAGTTACTTATAATGTGAGTAGTACGATTTATGCCAATCTAGCTACTGGTGCTGTTGGTACTTCATTGGCTACGGCATTGACTGGTGCGCTGAGCAATATTGAAATTGTGACTGGCGGCAGTGGTGACGATACCTTGATCGGTGATGCCAACAATAATCTGCTCAATGGTGGTCTGGGCAACGATATTCTTGAAGGTGCTGCTGGTGCAGATACACTAATTGGTGGTGGTGGCACAGATACTGCCAGCTATGCAGGTTATGTTCCAGCTAGCGGAACGACGGGTGTCACAGTCAATTTAAATGACAATCAAAATGGCAGCGTCACTAATAGCTTGGGAGTTACACAGACGGGTGATGCGGCTGGAGACCAATTTTCAGGCATTAGTAACATCACAGGCTCCGCCTATGATGATTACTTGATTGGCAATACGGCAGCTAACAGCATTAGTGGCGGTCTGGGCAATGACACGTTAGAAGGGATAGGCGGCGGCGATACGCTGGATGGCGGCGGTGGAAATGATACGGCTAGTTATGCTCATGCAAGTGCAGCAGTTTCTGCCAGCCTGAATAACAGTACCTATAACGGTGTAGTTGGCGATAGCGGGAAAATAGTTGGTTTATCGACTGATACGCTGACCAATATCGAAAATCTTACAGGTTCTAATTTTAACGATTATTTAATCAACCGCGATCGAGTGGCTAGTACCGATGCGGGTGATAGCATTGCTGGAGGTAGTGGTAACGATACCTTGCTCGCAGGCATAGGCTTTAGCGGCGCTGGTGCAGATACCCTAGATGGTGGCACTGGTATTGATACTGCCAGCTTTGAAAGGATTACTTCAGCAGTAACCGTCGTTCTTGATGCTTCTGGCAATGGGACGGGCATCAACAATGGCCTAACAGATCAGCTAGCCAGCATAGAAAATCTCACGGGCGGTAACGGTAACGATTCATTTACGCTGAGCGTTTTACCTTCAACAGTCAGCGGCGTAAAGAGTGGCGTGGTTGATGGCGGCTCTGGTAACGACACCTTAACCTACAATGTCAGCACATCCCTTTATGCTAATCTGGCAACGGGTGTAGTGGGTACTAGCAGTGCGGCTACTACTCAATATCTAAGCAATCTAGAGAATCTCACTGGCGGCTCTGGTAACGACACACTGATCGGCGATGCTAACGCCAACATACTCACAGGTGGTTTAGGAAGTGACTCACTTGAAGGCGGCGCAGGTGCCGACACCTTGGTTGGTGGCGGTGGCACAGACACTGCCAGTTATGCAGGTGCAGGTGCAGCAGTCACAGTCAATCTCACCGACAATCAGTTAGGCAACGTCACGAGCACACTCGGCGTTACTCAAACTGGCGATGCCGCTGGTGATCAATTCTCAGGCATTGAAAACATTACAGGCTCTGGTTTTAACGATTATCTGATTGGTGATCTCAATGCCAATAGCATCGTAGGCGGTGTTGGTAACGACACCCTTGAAGGCATAGGCGGCACAGTTGGTGATACGTTGGATGGCGGCACTGGTACAGATACAGTAAGTTACCTGCATGCTACTGCAGGCGTGAGTGCAAGCTTGCTGAGCTCTACCTATGCAGGCGTGGCGGGTAACAGCGGCACCATTACTGGTTTTGGCACTGATACATTTACCAGCATCGAAAATCTGGTGGGTTCAGCTAATAATGATATTTTGGTTTCACGAGATCGCACGGTTGCAACTACGGGGACTTTGGGCGCAAACCTGCAAGGTGGTGGTGGTAACGATACCCTGATTGCAAGTAATCGTACTGGAGCAGTGGGTGCCGACTCTCTGGATGGTGGCACTGGCACTGATACCGCAAGTTTTGAGCGTTTGACCACAGCTGTGAATGTTGTGCTGGATATTTCAGGTAATGGCACAGCCACCAGTAATGGCACCAGCGATCAGTTAACCAGCATTGAAAACCTGATTGGCAGTGCTGGTAACGATACCTTCACCGTGGCTTATGTGCCCACAGGCATTGCTGCCAATGGCGGCGTGATTAACGGCGGCGCTGGTAATGATACGGTGATTTATACAGCGACTGGTGGCGTGTATGCCAACCTTGCAACTGCTTCGGTAGGCAATACGCTGGCAACAGCCGTGGCTGGTATTCTTTCTAATGTTGAAAACCTGACTGGTGGTAGCGGCAACGATACATTGACGGGTGACATCAATGCTAACATATTGAGCGGCGGTCTTGGCAACGATACGCTGGAAGGTGGCGCTGGCAGCGACACCTTGATTGGCGGTGGCGGCACTGATACTGCGAGCTATGCAGGTTATGTTCCGGCTAGCGGTACCACGGGTGTTACAGTCAATTTAACGGATAATGTCTACGGTAGCGTGACCTCAACACTCGCGGTCGCGCAAACAGGTGATGCACTTGGCGACCAGTTCTCTGGTATTAGTAATGTCATTGGTTCTGCCTATGACGATTATCTGATTGGCGACTTGAATGCCAATTCTCTGACTGGCGGATTAGGCAACGACACGCTGGAAGGTATGGCAGGTGCTGATACCCTAGATGGTGGCGCTGGCAACAACACTGCTTCTTATGCGCATGCACCTACTGCAGTCACTGCATCTCTGCTGAACTCAGCCATCAATAATGGCAATGCAGCGGGCGATGTCTATATTAATATCCAAAACCTGACTGGCGGTACAGGTAATGACAGCCTGATTGGCGATACCCAGGCCAATATCCTCAGCGGTGGTGCTGGCAACGATACGCTGGAAGGCACTGGTAATGCGGTGGCAACTGGCGGCGATACGCTAGACGGCGGCACTGGTATCAATACGGCCAGCTATGCGGGCGCAACAGTGGCGGTAACTGCTAGCCTGTTAACCAATAGTGGCACGATCACTGGATTTGCTACGGATACTTTTGTGGCTGGCACCATACAGAATCTGACTGGTGGTAGTGGTGACGATAGCTTGACTGGCGATGCCAATGGTAACGTACTGATTGGTGGCGCTGGAAACAATACCCTAATTGGTGGAGCAGGTGCCGATACCCTGATTGGCGGTGCGAATACTGATACAGCAAGTTATGCAGGTGCGACAGCAGCCGTTACCGTAAACCTGACAGACAATCAATATGGTGGCTTAACCACCACGCTGGGTGTTGCCCAAACTGGTGATGCAGCTGGAGATCAATTCAGTAGCATTGAGAATGTAACAGGTTCTGACAACAACGACTTGCTCATCGGTAATTCGGTGGCCAATTATCTGTCTGGCGGTATCGGTGACGATACCCTAGAAGGCATGGCTGGGGCCGATACGCTGGATGGCGGCACAGGTAACAATACGGCCAGTTATGCGCATGCCAGTGCCGCAGTAGCAGCATTATTGGGCACGGCTCCCACAGGTTCAGGCATTGTCGTTTCAGGCGATGCAGTTGGCGATAGCTATATCAATATCCAAAATCTTCTTGGTTCCGCTTTTAACGATACGCTAGTTGGTGATGGAAACAATAATATCCTGACTGGCGGTAGTGGCGACGACTTGCTGGTGGGCAATGGCGGTACCGCAGATACTCTGCTTGGTGGTATAGGTAATGACACACTGGTGAGTGGTGCGGGATCTGATTCTCTGGATGGTGGTAACGGAACCGATATTGCGTCATATCGTTACTCAACTGTAGGCGTGACAGCTTCTCTGATAAACCCTGCAAGTAATACAGGCGATGCCAGCGGCGATATCTATACGAGTATCGAAGGCCTAGAAGGTTCTGCCCAAGCGGATAACCTGACAGGCGACGACAACGCGAACATCTTAATTGGTGGCGCGGGGGACGATACCCTAACTGGCGGCGTTGGTAACGATACTTTGTATGGCGATGCGGGTAACGACACCGCGAATTTTGCTGGCTTGGCAGCAGTTACCGTGGTGTTGGATGCTACTGGTAATGGTACTGCTACCAGTGCCAGCGGTAACGATACTTTGTTCAGTATTGAAAATCTGGTTGGTACCAGCCTGAATGACTCCTTTACCATGGGCGTGTTGCCATCAGCTGGCACAGGCGGCCTGATCGATGGCGGTGCTGGTACTGACACCGTGATCTATAACGTAGGTACAACTCAAGTGGTAGCTAATTTGACTACTGGTGTGGTCAATGGCGTCAATGGCATATTGACCAATGTAGAAAACCTCACCAGTGCTGGCGGAAACGATAGTTTGACAGGCTCGTCCGTTGCCAACGTATTAACAGGCGGCGCAGGTGACGATACCCTGATTGGTGCAGGCGGTGCGGATACCTTGAATGGCGGTACGGGTGTTGATACTGCTAGCTTTGCTGGCCTCAACGCTATTACCGTTACGCTGGATGCCACAGGCGGCGGCACAGCAACCAGCACCAGCGGCAATGTCACATTAACCAGCATAGAGAACCTGATAGGCACCAGTAACAACGATACTATTACGCTCTCGGTATTACCAACAGCTACTACTGGCGGCATTATAGATGGCGGAGCTGGTACTGATACGCTGATTTATAGCGTTGGATCTACGCAGGTGATTGCAGACTTATCGACAGGTATCGTCAATGGTGTAGCTGGTCGTGTCACGAACATCGAAAACCTGACCAGCGCTAATGGCAATGATAGCCTCACAGGCGATGCCAACAACAATATTTTGACTGGTAGCAATGGTAGCGACACCATCAATGGTGGCTTAGGTAATGACTTAATATATGGCGGTGTAGACGCTACTGGCACAGATACGGCCAGCAACACGCTCTATGGTGGCGATGGCAATGACACCATCTATGGTGGTAACTCAGGCAACCTGATTTATGGCGACAATCTGGATGGTACAGGGACTGGTAACGACAGCATTATCGGTGGTACGGGTGTCGACACTATTTACGGTGGCGATGGTAATGACTGGATAGATGGCGGAGCTGGGGCTGATAGCTTACTCGGCGGCAATGGTAACGACACTATCACAGGTGGTGCTGGTGCTGACTTTATTGACGGTGGTGCTGGTAACGATACCGCGCGTTATACCACCGCGGTTAATGTCCAGTTAACGGGTACAGGTACCATGACGGCTGTTGGTGCGAACGGCGATACAACGGTCGCAGGCGCTCTGGCTTATACAGGCGATGCAGTCGGTGATAGCCTGAATAATATTGAAAATCTGACGGTTACTACAGGTGCAAGCTTCCTGATTGGTGATGCCAATGACAATATCCTAACTGGTGGTAATAGTAACGATACCTTAGAAGGCATGGCTGGCAATGACACAATGATAGGTGGCGGCGGTAGTGATACTGTGACGTTCATCCATTCAACTGGTGCGGTTAGTGCAAGTCTTGCTAGTGGTATAGCAACCATCACAACGGGTAATTCTATTGGTACTGATACTCTGACAGCTATTACTAATCTGATAGGCACTTACTTCAACGATACCTTGGTCGGCGATGGTAATGCCAACACCATTAGGGCTGGTGATGGTAATGATAGCATCACAGGCAATAACGGCGCTGATACCCTCTATGGCGGTGCTGGCGCAGATACTATTTATGGTGGCGCCGATGCTACAGGCACGGATACGGGCAATAACCTAATTTACGGTGGTGCTGGTAACGATCTGATTTATGGCGGTAACAGTGGTAACACTATTTATGGAGACGATGCAGTCAGTGGTGGTACAAGCCCTGGCGACGATACTATTATAGGTGGCACTGGCAACGACGTTATTTACGGTGGTGATGGTAATGACAGCATCACAGGGGGTGCTGGTAACGACAATATGGACGGCGGCGCAGGAAATGATTGGATTGATGCACGTCTTGGCGTCGATACTGTAACAGGTGGTTTGGGCAACGACACCATTTTAGGCTCAGTAACTGCCAGTAATATCTTTAAGAGTGTGGATGGCGGCGCAGGCACTGATACCTTGATTCTTAGCGGGTTTACCGTTGCAGCTACGCCTACCTATGCACTTTCTACCCTGACCAATATCAATAATATCGTCACTAATATGGAAACCATCAGTATCCAAGGCGATGCCACCCCAGTAGCAACATCGTTCTCAGTCGATGCTGCTAGTATCCAGGCTGTGGTAGGGGCGGGCACAGGTTCAACCCTGACCCTGATTCATGGGTCTGAAGATAGCTTCAGTATTACCCTGGCAGGTACGCAGTCTTCAACATCCACTGTGGTGAGTGGTACTGAAACTGATTACACTATTTGGTCTGGTGCTGGTGGCACTGGTACACAATTGGCCCACTTAAACTGGGTGGGATAATGCCAGAAGCTGTTTCTACTAATTCAACAGCAACCCCTCCTCAGTATCTGGAGGGGTTTTCCATGTTATGGGAGCTTCTGAAAAAGCAATGGGCTGAAATCGGCGTTGCCAGTTTTCTGATTAATTCAGGCCAGCTTTTACTACCTTTATTTTCAATGCTGGTTTATGACAAAGTAGTCAGTAACGGGGTGTTTGAAACCTTGTGGGCGCTGGTTATTGGCATGCTCATTTTCATATCGCTTGATTCTGGTATGCGCATTACCCGTAGCTGGGCTGTGGAGAAGCTGGCTGCTGATATGTCCCGTAAAACGGATGATGGCCTCTGGCACCGTTTGCTCGCTGAAGGTGATATTCCAACAGGTGGCGTCGCTACTTTTTTAGCCTTGTATCGTGATTTAACAGGCGCGCTCAATTTTGTTTCATCTACTTATTTATTGGCGATTGCTGATATTCCTTTTTACCTGCTCTACCTTCTAGCGATTAGCTTGATTGCTTGGCAATTAGCCATACTTGTAGTTTTACTTACCGTAGTTTATGCCGTATTGGGCTTTCTTAATCAAAAGCGTACTTTACGTTTAACTAAAGAAGCTGAGCGTAAATCCACAGACCGGATGGCCTATATTGGTGAAGTGATGCAAGGCATAGAGGTGGTGCGTACTGCACCTGCAGCAGCTAGTATGTTTAAGGGCTGGCAGGCTCATTCAAATACTGTAAGCGAGCTTGAGGCCATGCGCCGATTGTCGTCCAGCCATAGCAATACACTCGCGGCCAGTATGTCTACCTTTACTACCGTAGCGATATTGGCGGCTGGTACTTATTTGATTGAGGCACGCTTGCTTTCTGTGGGCGGTTTAATCGCCTGCTCCTTGCTCGCTTCGCGTGCCATGATGCTAGTCACCTCGCTACATATGGTATTAGGCAAGTGGGAGGATTTCACTCGCACCGCACAGCGTATGGATAAATTGTTGAGCGCAGGTAAAAAAGTGGAAGCATACACTTCAAGCGATCAGGTAGCATCGCATGTTTCTTACGCAATCACCAAGACACAGGCAAAGGGCGATATCACGATTCGTCGTTTGACCAAACGTTACCCTGGCCGTGCCAATGCACTGGAAGGCGTGGCCCTGAATATAGCCAGCGGTGAGAAAGTCGCACTGCTTGGTCGTCCAGGGGCAGGTAAAAGTACTTTACTAAAAGCGATTGCTGGCCTGTGCGTACCTGATGATGGCGAAATCCTGATTGATGGTTATGACTTACATTCGATCCCGCAGGCAGAGCGCGCACTGTGGTTGGCTTATAAGCCACAAGAACCTGTGTTGTTTGCAGGTACGTTGGAAGGCAATCTCCTACTTTCTGGCGCAGCGGCAGGTAGTGAGGCTTTCCAAAAGGCGCTGTGGGCTTCGGGTTTGGAAGACGAACTTAGCAATGGTCGTTTGACGCTGAGCATGGCGATTGCTGATCGTGGTAACAATCTCTCTGGCGGACAACGCCAGAAAATCGCTTTGGCACGTACATTTGCTCAGTCACATCGATTGCTTTTGCTGGATGAACCTAGCTTGGGGCTAGATGCAGATGGTGAGCGCTTGTTAGCGGAGCGTTTGCCAGAAATTGTAGGCAGTGCCAGCCTGATTATCGTGAGCCATAGCACCGCTATGCTCACCATGGTGCAACGTGTAGTGGCGCTGGATGGCGGCAAAGTGGTCGCCGATGGGCCTAAAGATAAACTGCTACGTGTCAGCTAGTTTACTTTCAGTTTATTTGCCTTCCTTAGAGTTTGGCCCCAATTAGCCTAGCAAACCCTGTCATACTGATTCCTACAGCAACATCAGCCTGTGCCTGATAATTCTCCTTTATCTCAGGCCATAAAATAGCAACACATTCACCAAGGAGACCTCAAATGAAATTCCTCATTAAAACTGCGGTATATGCTTTTGTCTTGAAAAAAGTGTTTAAAGCTGTCATTGCCAAGTAATTGGCGTAATTGGTTTTTTATAGATGTAGCATAGATTTAGCTAAATCCATCTAATTAACCCCGAACCAATTGTTCGGGGTTAATTTGTTTCAGTCTGGCTTTTCTCTAGCCATAAGTACGCAATTGTCAAAGTAGATCACACATGATTAGAATGAATTTCGGCATCACCCTGCAATATGAAGTGATTGGCCAGCCAGCCGACTTTATATTGAACATTCATGCGGCAAACACGCCGCACCAAACGGTAGTGACTGAAGACTTTAGCATCAGCCAATCGGTTCCTGTAGATATGTATGAAGAGCCCTTTTACGGCACCCGTTTCGCACGTTTTAAAGCGAATGCTGGGCCAATAACCGTGCGTTACAACGCTACCGTGGATATTGATGCCTACATTGCCGAGCCTTCCACTTTGCGTGAGTCGCCGATTGCGGAAATTCCGCAGGCGATTTTGCATTATGTGTACCCAAGCCGTTACTGCCAGTCTGATCGTTTGCACAAGTTTGCCGCCAGGGAGTTTGGTCAATGGGCACCAGGGTTCTCACGTGTGCAAGCGATTGCGGAGTGGATACGTCAACGCACGGTTTTTGAATCAGGCGCGAGTAAGGGTACAACATCTGCGGTCGATACCTTGATAGAGCAGGCAGGTGTTTGCCGAGATTTTGCGCACTTGATGATCGCCTTGTGTCGTGCGGTGAATATACCAGCGCGTTTCGCTACAGGAATTGATTACGGTGCAGCACCTGAGCTAGGAGCATGTGATTTTCATGCTTATGTTGAGGTGTATTTGAGCGGTCGTTGGTACATCATTGACCCAAGTGGCATCTCGCCACCACAGGGTTTAATACGCCTTGGTACGGGGCGTGATGCTGCCGATGTGGCATTCGCTACTATTTTTGGCCAAGTGAATTCATGGGCACCTACTGTCTTTATTGATGCAGTGAATGATCCGGCGAATGGCTATGAAATGCCTGTGCGCAATAATCTGGCGGTCTCTACTCAGGCTTAATTACGCAGTGCGCTTAATGCAAATCGCTTAAGTGTACTTTGCGTAGTTTGGGCGCTAATTTGGCGGTAATACCAACGACAGTTAATGTCATCAAGCCACCAAAAATGACTGATGGAATCAAGCCAAGCAACTTGGCAGACAGGCCGGATTCAAAAGCGCCTAGCTCGTTTGAAGAGCCGATGAAAATGCCGTTAATGGCAGAAACGCGGCCACGCATATTGTCAGGTGTCATCAGTTGCATGATGGTGGTACGGATGACGACAGATACGCCATCACAAGCCCCAGAGAACATCAGTATGAGTGCCGCTATCCAAAAATGCGTAGTCAAGGCAAACAGTATGATGCATACCCCAAAGCCTGCTACTGCGATCAGTAAAATGCGCCCTGCATTTTTGTTGATGGGGTAGCGCGTAAGCAATAATCCCATACAGATAGCCCCTAGCGCGGGGGCAGCACGCAATATGCCTAAGCCTTCAACGCCATAATGGTATATATCGTGGATAAACGCAGGCAGCATGGCGACTGCACCGCCAAATAATACGGCGAACATATCCAAGGCCTGTGCGCCTAATACAACCTGATTCCCTGCTACAAAGCGTAAGCCTTGTGCAATGCTGGCAAATACAGGCGAGCTTTCTGCAGGCGGCGGCTCAGCCACCCTTAAAAATAGCAATGCTAGCCCAGCAGAAACACCGAATGCCGCTGCCACCAGATAAGCCACACTGATGCTGGTGTAAGCGACTAGCAGCCCGCCTAAAGCTGGCCCTAGTACCAAGCCTGTTTGTAATACCGAGCTACCAATGCTGGCGGCTCTGCCAAACTCCTCACGTTTTACAACCAGTGCAAAAAGCGAGCTGTAGGTCGGCCCAATGAATGCGCGCGCCAAGCCTACACAAGCAATGGAGCAATAAATCCAGATGGATGAATCACTCCCAATGTAACCATGGGCAACGGCTGCCAATACCAAGGCATTCAGCATTAAAACCAGGCTGGCAAACACTCCAAACATGCGTCTCGAATGGTGGTCGATGGCGTAACCAGCAAATAACGCAGTGCAGATATACGGAATCACCTCGGCTAGGCCAATCAGACCCAGTGAAAATGGGTTATGCGTAATCTGGTAGATATGCCAACCGACGACGACGGCAACCGTTTGGTACGAAAATACAATCAGCAGACGGAATAGCAGCAAGTTGACGAAATTGACATTTTTTAAAAGCGGTACGGCAGACTTAAGAGACATAGTAAATTCGTGTATTTCTTAATACTTCAATGATGAGAAACTTAGCCGAAAGTGCTAGAGGCTATATGTAATAGTGGCTTGAATCAGCACCAACTAAGTTTGAGCAACGCCCATTCGATCCAATATGTGTTTAGTCATGCCTAATGCCAGTTCACGCTTGCCGACAAATACTTTGCCCAGCATGTCTTTCTCTAGCAATGCGGATTCAGCTTCGCTATAGGCGCGTAACACTACTTCAATTTCAGGATTGAGCAGACGCGCAGTTTCTACCATTTTTCTCACATCTACCGTGTTGTTGGTCGCCACGACCAACAGACTCGCACGCGTAATATGAGCTTGTATCAATACGGCTGGATCTGCTGCATCGCCAGACACGGCATTGATGCCTTCTTGACGTATTTTTTCTACGATTTGACGGTTTGATTCAGCCACTACGTATGAAATGTTTTTGGCGGCTAACTCATCACCGATGCGCCTGCCAACGCGGCCATAGCCGACGATGACCACTTGTCCAGTGAGATGTTTTTGATCAACGGACATAGGCAATTGTGCCAATGGGTCATCCCGCAACTCCAGTTTGCGCGCTACTGGTGAGCGCTTACGTAAGAATGCCTGCACTGGCGCGATAGATTTGAAAATCAGCGAGTTGAACCCGATCGAGATGAGTGCACCAGCTAATATCAGGCTTTGCCCCTCGGCGGGTAACAGCCCAAGAGACAAGCCCATGCCAGCCAGAATGAAAGAGAATTCGCCAATCTGCGCCAAGCTGGCGCCTACTGTTAAGGCGGTGTTCAAAGGGTAACGGAAAGCAATCACCAGCCCAATCGCCGCCAGCGTTTTACCTATCATGATGATAGCTGCCACCATGAGTACCCTGAGTGGTTCATCTACCAATATCTTTGGGTCAAACAACATGCCGACAGACACGAAAAACAGCACAGAAAAAGCGTCACGCAATGGCAGCGACTCTTCAGCGGCGCGATGGCTGAACTCAGACTCGCGCATCATCATGCCTGCGAAAAATGCGCCCAGGGCGAATGACACATCAAACAGTTTAGACGAGCCATAAGCCACGCCTACAGCGGCAGCCAGTACACACAAAGTAAATAATTCGCGTGAGCCTGTACGTGCTACCAGCCATAATAATTTAGGGAAGGCTTTGCGTCCGACTACCAGCATCAAGATGATAAATGTGCTGACTTTGGCTAGGGTGATGCCCAATGTTATCCAGATGCTAGTCGTTGCTGCATGCTCTGAAGGCGCTAAATTGCCGCCCAATAAACCTGCTAGTGCTGGCAGTAATACCAGCACTAGCACCATGATCAGGTCTTCAACAATCAGCCAGCCGATTGCAATCTGCCCGTTGATTGATTCCAGCACGCCGCGTGATTCAAGCGCTTTGAGCAATACCACAGTACTAGCGACAGAGAGCGAAAGTCCAAATACCAGTGCCCCACCAATATTCCAGCCCCAATAAAGCGCGGTGAACATCCCCATCGCAGTGGCGACGATGATTTGTACCAAAGCGCCTGGGATGGCGATGCGTTTGACCGCCAATAGGTCATTCAGGGAAAAATGCAGGCCCACACCAAACATCAGTAGCATGACGCCAATCTCGGAAAGCTGTGATGCGAGCCCGATATCCGCCACAAAGCCAGGGGTACTAGGACCTAAGATAATGCCTGCAATCAGATAGCCAACCAGCGGTGGCATGCGTAGTTTTGCAGCTACATAGCCAAGGATTAAAGCTAAACCAAGGCTGGCAGCGATTGTGGTGATTAAGGCAAATTCATTATGCATGCTAAGTTGTGGGTATCCATTTTTTGTTATTCATTCTCGGCATCATTATCGTCTGTGCTACTACTTTTTTCAGCGATAGGCGGCGCGCCAACTACACGATTACGTCCGCTTTGTTTGGCTTGGTAGAGCGCCGCATCTGCCCTTGGGATGACTGAGTTTGGTTCTTCACCAGGTGCACGTTCGGCGACCCCTGCGCTGAATGTAATGAGCACCCGTTTATTTTCATGCATGAAGAAATTCTTGGTCAGTTCACGTTGGGCGCGAGTGACAATAGTGATACTTTCTTCTTGCTCGGTGTTGGGTAGGATAATAATAAATTCTTCACCGCCATAACGGGCAATTACGTCAGTCGTGCGCAGTGACTTTTTAATGACACCTGCCAGATGAGAAAGTGCCTGATCGCCTGTGGTATGACCCATGGTATCGTTGATTTTCTTGAAGTGATCAATATCCATCATGGCGATACTGAGCGCGATGTTATAGCGTTCGGCACGGCTGAACTCACGTAACAATGCTTCATCCATACCGCGTCTGTTCAATGTACCCGTCAGGTAATCCTCATGTGCGACTTCGCTGATTTGGTCCAGCTTGACAGTGAGCTCATAAATTTGGCGCTCAGCTTCTTTCACTTTTTGCTGGGTTTCGTTCAACATATCTCTGGAGCGTTGCGCACTTAAACCGATAGTGCGCGTATCTTCCATCAGGTTATCAAGCAGTGTGTTGAACTCCACAATATTTTCGCTTGATTTGATTTGCTGTTGATAACCTTCGATTTTGCTCTGATACTCACTGGTGTTCTCTGTCATTTCGGACAAGCGCTCAACAAAAGTAGCCACCATTTTTTTCAGGGTTTCTTGCGCTTCTATCAAGCCAGGCTTGATTTCACCTTGTTTAAAGATCAGCTCTTTCAAGCTACTTTCAGCGTTATAGAGTGATTCGATGTCTAGTGGTTTGGCCAAGATATCGTTCACTAGCAGCGTTTGCCCATGCAGCCATTTGTCTTCAACCACCAGTTCACCCATGCTAGAGAGCATGAGTCGCAGGAGTTGCAACAAGGCCTCACGAATACGATTTTGTGAATCGTTATGCATTTCCAGGCTAAATAGAACGCCTTTAAGATGCTCCCCTACTTTCACAATATGCTGTTTGGTTTGTACGTTCTTAGTATCAGCTAGCAATATCTCTGCTTTAGCAAATGCATCGGGAACAGACTTTAGCTGTGGAACAATGACTAATTCGAGCGTTTTTACTAACATCTCGCGCCATAATTTACTGATTTCTATTGCATCACTGTCGTCCCTGATGACTACATCAATCAAATCTTCAGGATTGATTTTTGCGTTGCTGGCTGCAGGGGTTACTGGCGTGTTTGTATTGATGGGTGATGCAGATGCTGGAGTATCTACCATCTGTTCAGTAGTACCGCTGCCCCAAGAGGCAACCAGCGCGTGAATTTTTTGTGAGAGCACATCAGGGTCTTGGCCAAAGTTGGTCAATACGCGGTTAAGGCCCTCTTTTTTACGTGTGTTGGTAATCCCCTTATGATTCACCTCAAGCTGTTTCACCAGATTGCGCACGACCATCGGCCAAGTGATCGCATCATCCACATCGCCAACGGGGATGAGTTTTCGTAATTGGTCTTCAAGCTTGGCCCAATCACGTTTGGTAATCAGGCTATTGATGGATTGTGCGGCGACGATATATTTAGGCTGTTTTTGCCCTGCTTCTTGCAGCACGCTATCGAGTGTTCTTGCCAGCTCAAGTGAGTGATCAATTGAGGTAACACCACTGATTTCATCATACATCTTGCGATAATTGTCAGGCGTAGGCGCGATTTTGCGCGTAGTTAGCTGCAATAAGGTCTGGCGGGCAACTTCGGTAGGGCTCTTTTTATCCATGGCAAATGCTCAACTGTTTAACAGCGTTTTAGGGTTTGCTAGCAGAATGTTATGTATCGCTCACATTGGTTGAATATTAAGGTTTTTAAAGGTAATTACCAATACATCCCGATAAGCGGGCTGGCTTGGATCTATCTGTTCCACCGGCGTTACGCCATGCATACAGCGTTTGTCGTTCACAATCGCACAATCCAGTGGCTGTGTTAGGGTAAAACTATCTAGCGTACGTTGCTGGTTATCATGCATGGTAGTGGTGCCACTGGAAATATTCACACGTTTTACCATCATTACCAGCACAAAATCTACACCATCTCTGTGCACCCCTTCTGGGGTTGGCTTGCCATGCGCTTCACTACTGGCTTCAATGCGAAACTGGTGGCATTCAATATGCCATTTAGCGCTTGGCAACATCTCACCAAAAATACTCTGGCAGAAATACAGCAAGCTTTGCATGGTTTGGCCACGCACGATCGACTCATTGATGGGCGCAAAGTTACGCGGGATGCCGCCATTTAAGGTGTTGTAATCCAGACTTTGGTAGTGCGGTTGATGTGGCTCCAGCTTGATTTCACTTGCCGGGCTGGCAGCGCTCAAAGTGGCATGGCGCCTGCGCCGGTAACGTCCACCATCTGCCATGTATTCATCAATCGGCATCTCATTCCAGCTATCGGCAAAGGTTTGCCAGTCATCCAATGCGTGCAACTCACCTGTCAATAACCAGCTACGCACCTGTTCAGCATTTGCAAAACAGAAGCCAGATTCTTCTATTTTGGGGCAAATCGTCTCTTTGGCGAGCGAGTGAATTAAATCGTGCATGATAACTTTTTAGCTGTGGTGAGATTTGTATGAAAGACAAGCAGTTTAGGCAAACTGCGTCCCAGTGTCTATGTACGTTTGCGCGCCAGCGCTTTTAATCATCGCAGCGACTTTTTGAAGACTGAACAAAAAAATGATTGACACTCATAACTAAATAACTAATTATGTAGTTATGAAGAGCATTTTGATGATTCCAAGCGAGTGGTCAGGCACCTCTGGCATATTCGTTGCCCTGGGTGATGAACAGCGCCAACGTATTTTGCTGTCGTTCGAGCCAGATGAACGCATGCACATTACACAGATAGTGGCAGCGTCAACTTTGAGCCGCAGTGCAGTCAATCACCATCTAAAAGTGTTGAGAGATAGCGGTGTACTACAAAGTGAAAAAGTAGGTAAAGAAGTCTATTTCTGGATCAACAAAGAAGTAATGCAGGATGCGTTAACCAAAGTCTTGAATTATATCGATACACAGATTTAAAAATATTGAGCAATTCAGTTGTTCGTCAAACAAGGGGAAAAAGATGGTGGCAGCAATATTAAAAGGGTTAAGCAGGGTATTTTTTCGTATTGAAGTTATCGGCAAGCTGAATGTGCCAAAGCCAGATGCCGAAGGTAAAAATAAACTGTTGATCATTGCTAATCATGAGTCATTTTTGGATGGCTTGTTGCTAGGTCTGTTTTTGCCGATTCGTGCTACGTTTGTGGTGCATACCAGTGTGCTCAATAGCCGGGTGTTTCGCCTGATTTTACGTTTAGTGCCGTACTTGGCCGTTGACCCTACCAGCCCGCTGGCGATGAAAAAAGTCATTAAGCTGCTTGAGGCAGGCAAACCTGTTGTGATCTTCCCCGAAGGCCGTATTACGCTCACAGGTAGTTTGATGAAGGTCTATGATGGCCCAGGTTTTGTTGCAGCCAAAACAGGCGCCACTATTTTGCCAGTCAGGCTTGATGGTGCAGCACGTAGCTATTTTAGCCGCCTCTCTGGTGATTACCCGCGCAAACTGTTCCCCAAGGTCACCTTGACCATATTACCAACAACCCAAATCCCTATGCCTGATGCACCTACTGCCAAAATCAGGCGCCGCAAGGCAGGCGATGCCATGCGCAGAACCATGCAGGAAATGCTGTTTGCTTCACAGCCTGTGCAAACATTATTCAGCGCATTTCTAGACGCTGTAGATATTCACGGTCGCAAAACCTTGCTGGTGGAAGATATGCGGCAAACAGAAGAAAGCTATGGCGACCTGCTGAAAAAGACACTGGCTTTTGGTCGCCTGATTGAAAAAACGACAGCTGTGAATGAAAGTGTCGGCGTGCTTATGCCTAACGTCACGAATACTGTTTGCCTGATTTTCGGTATGAGTGCCATGCAACGTGTGCCAGCTATGTTGAATTACACGGCAGGTACCGCGGGTATGCAAAACGCTTGTATTGCAGGCAACATTAGAACTATTGTGACTTCTAGACAGTTTTTAGAAACAGCTAAACTGGTTGAAGTCGTCAATGCGCTGCAAAACGTACGTATTGTTTATCTTGAAGACTTACGTAGCGAGTTCAGCTTGCTCGATAAGCTTTGGCTAATGGGTTTTGCCTTGTGGTCGCCAAACCTTGCAGTGAAAAAATCTCACCCCGATGCCGCAGCAGTGGTTCTGTTTACATCAGGCTCAGAAGGCAAACCCAAAGGGGTGGTGCATTCACATCGCGGCATTCTCTCCAATATTGCGCAAATCCGCGCAGTGATTGATTTTTCGCCTGCTGACAAGTTCATGATTGCACTGCCACTGTTTCATGCCTTCGGCTTCACCTGTGGCGCAATCATGCCTTTGGTCACGGGTAGCAAGCTGTTCCTTTACCCATCGCCATTGCACTATAGAGTAATTCCAGAAGTCATTTATGACCGTGGCTGCACGGTGTTATTCGGCACCAGCACCTTTCTTGGTAACTATGCAAAATTCGCCAATCCTTACGACTTTTATAAATTACGTTATGTGGTCGCTGGCGCAGAAAAACTTAATGAAGAAGTACGCAAAAGCTGGATGGAGAAATTTGGCATTCGCATTCTGGAAGGTTATGGCGCCACCGAATGTGCCCCAGTGCTCGCCGTCAACACGCCCATGGCTAATCTTGCTGGTAGCGTAGGGCCATTATTGCCAGGCCTGAAACCAAGGTTGGAAGCAGTTCCTGGCATCAACGATGGTGGTCTTTTGTACGTAAAAGGCCCAAACGTAATGCTTGGCTATTACCTATTTGATAACCCTGGCGTGCTCAAAGCGCCAGAAGATGGCTGGTATAGCACAGGCGATATCGTGCAGATTGATCCAGATGGTTTCGTCATCATCAAAGGCCGCGTCAAACGCTTTGCCAAAATTGCAGGCGAAATGGTGTCGCTAGAAACTGTAGAACAGATTGCTAGCAAAGCCTCGCCAGAACATCAGCATGCCGCCAGCACACAGCCTGACGCGCAGCGCGGCGAAAACATACTATTGTTCACTACTGATAAAGATTTGGTGCGCGATGCACTGCAAGCTTCAGCACGCGAGCTGGGTAGCCCAGAACTGGCAATCCCGAGAAAGATAATTGTAGTTACAGAATTACCCTTACTAGGTACGGGTAAAACAGACTATGTGACACTTAAAAATATGGCGGAAACAGCCTCATGAAGCGGCGTGATTTTATACTAGGGATGGGGTTATTGGGCGCTTCAGCTGCTGCCTGGGGCGGCTACCAATATTGGCCTAAACCGGGATTAATGAATCCCTGTCTGCCAGGCTTGCCAGATGAGGTACGTAACCACCCACTCATGCAAAAAGTCTGGCAAGGCTTAGACTCTGCCCAGGTTTGGGATTGCCATGTACATCTTGTAGGTACAGGTGATTCTGCGACAAGTGATAGTCCATGGTTTAACCCAAACATGGATAGTTATTGGCACCCCATTCTTAAACTGCAAAAAGCCTTTTACATGAATGGGGCATGCGCAGACCCTGACCACATAGATCAAAGTACGGTTGCGCGTATGGTTGATTTAGTCGCTGAAATGCCTGCGGGTTTTAAAACAATGTTGTTCGCGTTTGACTGGTTTCATGATGAAGCTGGCAAGCCACAAAAGCCGCATTCCATCTTTAATATCCCCAATAATTACGCTGCCCGAATCGCCCATGCGCATCCTCAATATTTTGAGTGGGTTTGTTCAATCCACCCTTACCGTGCAGATTGTGTTGATGCACTTGAAGAAGCTAAATCTAAAGGTGCAAGAGCCATTAAATGGTTGCCAAATGGTATGGGTATAGATCCACTCTCAGAAAAGTGCGACCGTTTTTATGAAGCTGCCGCCAAACTGGCGATACCGATTATCAGTCACACTGGCCGAGAAAGTGCGGTGCAGGGTGGTAATCAGGATGACGGTAATCCTTTAAGGTTGAGGCGCGCGTTGGATCATGGCGTAAAAGTCGTACTCGCACACTGTGCAAGTGATGGCGATGATATTGATTTAGACCAAGGCAAAAACGGCGAACGGGTCAAAAGCTTCGAGTTATTTGCCCGCATGATGGATGAACCAAAATATGCTGAATTGCTGCGCGGGGAAATTTCAGCGCTGACACTTTTTAATCATGCCTGGGCGATCAAACCTATTCTGCAGCGTCCCGACTGGCATGCCCGTTTGCTCAATGGCTCCGATTATCCGCTGCCTGGCATCATGCCGCTATATAGTCCACCTGCATTGGCAAAGCAAGGATTGCTCGAAGAGACAGCCGTACCATTTTTAGAGAATTTGCGCGGATACAACCCACTTTTATTTGATCTTGCATTAAAACGCTTGTTACGTTTTGAGGAACAGAGTTTCCCTGCCAGTGTATTTGAAACCCGCCGTTTCTTTAACCCAGACTGAGTCCATAAATGACATCATTATTTGTATTGTTAGGTATTGCTGGCTTTATCGGTCTGCTTGGTGGGTTCATCAGCTTCTTCACCTTATTTACTAATGGAGATGAAAAGGCGCAGTTAAAGCGGCGATTGGAAAATATTGAATCACAGTTGCGCCAGTTGAAAGTGCAGCTTAATCAATCACCATTGCAAGACGAAAATACCCAAAAACAAGTAAAACCAACAGTTGTAAGTCTTGCTGTGCCCGTTGTAGAAAAGCGTATAGAAAATATTGATGAGACTGAATCCATCAGTGATGAAGACCTTGAAAAGCAGGCACTGACTGCAAACCCAGAGCCTGAGATTACTCCACCAAAAAGACCTGTCACCCAAGCAAAGGCTGAGTGGAAGCCCAAGCCCAAGATTGTTGAACCCAACTTTATAGAAAAGGCCATCAATGCAGCCAAAGATTGGCTGTTTGGCGGTAATACATTGGTACGTTCGGGCATTGTTATTCTGTTCATCGGCATTAGTTTTTTGTTGAAATATGCGGCTGAGCATTCACACTTGCCAATTGAATTCCGCATGGCTGGTATTGCACTATCTGGCGTCGCTTTACTGGCCTTGGGCTGGAAACTACGCAACACCAGGGCTGAGTATTCATGGGCAATACAGGGGGGTGGCGTGGGTATTATGTACCTCACTATTTTTGCCGCACTCAAGCTCTATCAACTCATTCCGCCGAATATCGCTTTTATGCTACTGATTGTAGTGGCCTTCTTATCGGCCTTGATAGCTGTCTTGCAATCCGCGATGCCATTAGCAGTGCTGGGCTTTGCGGGTGGTTTTCTGGCACCAATACTGACTTCTAGCGGCCATGGTAGCCATGTTGATTTGTTTAGCTATTATCTCGTGCTGAATCTCGGCATTGCTTTTATTGCATTCCATAAAAGCTGGCGGCCGCTGAATGTGTTGGGCTTTGCGTTTACATTTGCTATCGGCACGCTGTGGGGCAGTCAAAGTTATATCCCTGAGTATTTTGCCAGTACCGAACCATTTTTGATTATTCACTTTCTATTGTTTACGTTGATTGCAGTGGTCTATGCCCACAAGCAATCTATCAAAGCTTCGGATTATGTGGATGCGACGCTGGTATTTGGCACGCCACTTTTAGGCTTTAGCCTGCAATATGCGTTGTTGCGCGATTCACACTTTGGGCTGGCTTACAGTGCCCTTGCACTGGCCATTTTTTACATCGCAATGGCGTGGTGGATATTGACCCGCAAGCGTGAGACGCTGCAATTTTTGGGAGAGTGCTTTTTAGCGCTGGGTATAGGTTTTGCCACACTGACATTGCCCTTGGCATTGGATGGCCGTTGGACTTCAGCTGCTTGGGCAGTTGAGGGTGTAGGGTTGGTGTGGGTTGGGTTGCGGCAGAAACGTACATTCCTGCTACTCGCTGGTTTGGCTTTGCAATTACTTGGCGCAGCGGCTTTTGCCTGTGGCTGGGGCTTAACAGGCTATTCAGAATCCGCCCACCAAAATATGTTTTTGGGTGTGGCATTTATAGCGCTCTCTGGCTGGGCTTGCGGGGCCTTATTAGTCAAATATATTCCTGAAAAAACCAAAATAATGAGTACATTGCTGGCGATATGGGGCTGGCTATGGTGGGTAGGTGCTGGCTTTTCAGCGATTGATGAATTTCTGCCTGCTGCCTATTACGATCATGCCTGCATGTTATTCCTTGCCTTGACCAGCCTGCTGCTGCCCATCATTTCAGCTAAATTAAATTGGTCAAGATTAGCCTCATTAAGTGCGCTGTTATTACCTGCTCTGGCGATTGCTACCTTGGTCGAGATTTTTGCTCGTCATCCATTCAGTAATTTTGGCTGGTTAACCTGGCCGTTAGCTTTTGCGGTGTATGCGTGGTTGCTGCGATGTGAGACTTATAAATCAGGTAGCCTCATGCGTGCACCAGCCCTCTGGCTAGCAACTATATTGGGCATATTGGAGTGCATGTTCTGGATGCAAACGTATATAGCAGAAGCACCAGTCTATACCTTAACCTGGCGTGATATAAGCTGGGCTATCGTACCTGTGACGATGATCGCGATATTGGTTTGCTGGCAGAAATCCAAACAAAAATCCGAGTTTTACGAAGCAGCATTCAGCAATACACGCGCCTGGTTATGGCATGGTTGTGTGCCGATTGTGCTGTGTTTACTCGGCTGGTATCTAGTTATGTCGCTATATTCAAGTGGTGATGCGAGCCCGCTGCCCTATATTCCATTGATTAATCCGCTCGATATTTCACTGGCCGCTGTGTTGTTAATGTTGTTGATCTGGAAGCGGACTGTTGCTGCTTATTTTATTGCTGGCAATTTTACCAATACCCTCAATAGCGTGACTCCTCCTCTAGCAGGGCTAATGGGTTTTGCGCTGCTCAACGGTATGCTGCTTCGCACCCTGCACTACTGGGCAGGTACGCCGTTTAGGTGGACAGCCATTTTTGACTACACGCTGGTGCAGGTGTCGTTCACATTCCTCTGGAGCTTGACTGCACTCATCCTTATGCTTGCTGCACACAGATTGGCGCATCGTCGATTATGGATAGTAGGTGCAGCGCTGATGGGTTTAGTCGTGCTCAAATTATTCATGCTTGATCTGGCTGAGCATGGTTCGGTAGAACGCATTATTTCATTTATAGGCGCAGGCATCCTGCTGCTGGTCATGGGCTATTTCGCGCCCTTGCCGCCTGCAAAAATGATTAAATCAGATGAAGAGGCAAGACTATGAGCCCAAGCAAACTATTTCTTGGGCTGTTGTTAAGTGGCTCGTTTTGGCTGACTTCGCCTGCTGTTATGTCGGCCACATTCGCGCTGTCTACTGAAACTAATGCCCCGCTATATCGCACCGAGTTGCCGCTAGAGGTCTATCAATATACGCGGCAAGATAACCTCAGCGACATAGTGATTACCAATGCGGCTGGTGAGCAAGTGCCTTATGCCTTGCTGGCTAAGTCGCTTGCGCATATCTCTCAAGCCCCCATCAATAAGAGCATCACATTGCCGATTTTTGCGTTACAGGCAGATACACTCGACCACATAACAGTATCTGGGGCGGAAGACTTAAGACTACAGCTTGAAAAAACTGCTGGTAAAACTACAGTCACTATTAGTCAGAGCTCAAAAGTCAGGGATCCAAAAACAGGTTCAGCAGGGATGGTCTATTTACTGGATGCCGGTAAAAAACATCCTGATTTTCAAAAACTGATTCTGGACTGGGCACAAACTGAATCCAAAATGATAGCGGTCGAAGTGCTGGCAAGCGATGATCTCAATCACTGGAATAGCGTCGGCCAAGGTATTTTGTTGAAAACATCAAACGCTGCTGGCAGCATCTTGCAAAATACGATTAAGCTCACTAGCCCGATCACCCGGCGCTATATTCAGTTGCATAGCACCAATAGCGCACAAGCATTTACCTTGACTCGTGTCGAGGCAGAATCAGTTGCCGTCAGCAATCAAGTGCCAAAGCTACTATGGCAAACCCTTGCTAATCCTAAGCGTATGGATGATGCGAAATCAGGGAAAAGTACCATTGAGTTTGAAGCTAATGGGCATTTACCCGCCGAATTTGTGCGGGTCAAGCTGCCAGAAAACAACACTATTACCACAGCCAAAATCAGTGTTCGTAACAAAGTCAGCGAGCCTTGGCGCACAGTGATTAGTACTTCGGTTTATCGCATGGTTGAAAGTAATGCAAGTGGCCAGAATATTGAAATCACCAATCCGGACATCAGTATTTACGCTACGGTCGCACGCTACTGGCAACTGGAATTCAATAACGCAACGGGCGGAATCGGAGCCGCTAATCCAACAATAGCGCTGGGCTGGCCAATGCAGGTGATTATATGGAACGCCCGCGGTAACTCACCTTTTAAGCTCCAAATAGATGAAAGCGAGTCTGGCGAGCCAGTGATTGCCAATCATCTAAATATAGAAAACCTGATTCCTGATTTCAAGCTTGAAAAGCTGGAGCAATTGCCGTTTGCCCAAATCAAGCTGCAAAACTCACAAGTGAGTGCTACGGCTAAAACAACAGAAAATACCTGGTCAACGCCTGAAGACCACAAACGCTGGTGGCTTTGGGGTGGGCTTTTACTTGGGGTTCTGGTGTTAGTGGGTATGGTGCTATCGCTACTGAAATCATCTGATTACAATAAAACTAAACAATAGTCGCTAAGACAATATCAATTACTTATCGGGGAATACCTTATGGCGCATCAACCAATCACTTCGAACCACGCTGATAAACATGGCGGTCTGCTTTCTCGCGGTATGGTCGCGGTACTTATCGCACAATTCATTTCAGCGCTGGCTGACAATGCGTTGCTGTTTGCTGCAATTGCGTTACTTAAAACGCATCTTGCCCCAGCCTGGCAGATTCCACTATTGCAGGAATTCTTCGTGGTCGCGTTTATTATTCTTGCCCCTTTCGTTGGGCCATTTGCCGATGCCTTACCCAAAGGCCGAGTGATGTTGATTGCCAACGGCCTCAAGTTCATCGGCGCAGCGGCGATGCTTTCAGGCCTGCACCCGCTGTTGGCTTACGGCATGGTTGGTATCGGTGCAGCGGCATATTCCCCTGCCAAATACGGCATTTTGAGCGAATTGGTGAGCGCCGAAAAACTGGTGCAAGCCAATAGCATGATAGAAGGTTCAACCATAGTCGCCATTCTGCTGGGTGCTGTAGTTGGCGGTATGCTGGCAGACCACTCGGCAACGGGCGCACTGACTGCTATTGCTGGTTGTTACCTGCTTGCTGCAGCGGCTAATTTGTTGATACCTCGATTAAAACCTATGCACCCATTGGCAAAATTTGCAGTGGTGCCATTATTGAAAGATTTCATCCACGCGCTCAAAACGCTTTTTAGCAATAAAGACGCGCGTTTTTCACTAGTAGGCACCAGTGTATTTTGGGGTGCGGGCAGCACCTTACGGTTTCTATTGGTCGCATGGGTGCCTGTTGCGCTGAATATTCATGATTTGAGCACTCCTGCCAACCTCAGTGGGGCAGTAGCAATTGGTATCGCCTTTGGCGCTTTCGCTGCCGCCAAGTATGTGAATCTGGGTAACGTCAATCGGGCTTTACCTGCTGGCATACTCATCGGCTTGCTGATCATGGCTTTCGCCTATGTCACCAACCTCTATGTGGCGATTGCCTTATTGATTGTGATTGGCGCATGCGGTGGTTTTTACGTGGTGCCGCTAAACGCATTATTGCAAGAGCGCGGACACGAAAGCGTAGGCGCAGGTCACGCCATTGCCATACAAAACCTGGTTGAAAATTTCCTTATGTTGCTGATGATTGGCTTTTACACCTTGCTGGATAAAGAAGGCACGCCTGTGGTGGCCTCTACCGTTGCTGTCGGCGCACTGGTGTTCTTAGCCATCAGCACACTGGCATGGACTCGTTTGCGACACAGCAAATAATCATCAAACTAAAACAAGAAAGCAATTTTTGAGTATGAAGACACTGAACGCGATTGCCCTTTCAATCACTTTTATTTCAAGCGCCACAGCCGCTCCAATACTAGCAACACAAGATGGTCTGCTAGGTTTATATCCAGTAACTGATATGCGGCTAACCAATGGTACTTGCGCAGACTGCCCTACAATTCCACAAGCACTCTGGTATTTTCAGCAAGAGCTGATTGCTGTTGCTAAACCTGATCACCCTGTTGCGGGTTTTTCAAAAACTGCAAATGCCCAGCAAGATGTCAAAAGCTGGTCAGCCAACCCAAGTGCTCAGGATTTAAATGCCCTGCCGCCACTGGTTTGGCTGGGCTCAAACGAGGTGATTACCAAAGCTGAATTAGGCGCTGATGGCAAATTAATCAAGCTGGATAATGGCGGTAATATGGCGTTTAACATCGTGCCAAAAATCTCCACCAATCTTTCATATTTTGACGATAGTAGTCTTAAATTTTTCAGTGAGCGCCCTGTTCGTTTGCGTGGCGAAACGACTAAAGCTGTAGATGACAGTTCACAATTCACGGCACGCACTATCTGGCCTTTGGATTTTAATATTCCCAATAATCAATCAGCCCATCCGCTGAGCAATGAAGAAACCCTGCAAACACTGGTACGCGCTAATCAAGGCGGGGCGCAAAGTCCATATCAAACCCGCGTATTGTGGTCGCGGGATGCTGGTGAACGCCATGACTGGAAAGATAAAGCGGTGCTGGGTGTCATGCTTAACGGCGCGCAAGGCGATGACGACGAAGCGCATGGCGGCCACTTTGGCATTGTCACAGGCCAGATGGAAGCTGATGGCAACTGGTCACGCTGGTTGGTGAATAATTTTTACAACCTAGATGCGTATGGCGAAAAAGGGATTGTGTCAGCAGTGACCCCAGCAGATAAATACCTGATGGATTTAAACAACGGCCAGAGCTATTACCGCCCATCGTATATGTTGGTAGCCGTGTTTAAAAGTCAAACCCTGCCGCAAGAATATCAAGCTGCTATTAACCGTGTTTATAACCATTTTTATCGCCACGATTTTGTCTATCAACATGCAAAAGCCAATTGTGCGGGTATCAGCGTAGACACCCTGCGCAGCCTTGGTTGGAATTTCCCTACGCGTGGTAATGGCGGCTTGCTTAAAGCCACTGCCGCCTATTTCTACGTGGCGGCAACCAGTGGCAGCTTGAAAAGTGCACATGATATTTACGAATACATCACCACAGAAGATACACAACTCAACCCCGCCGCGGCTTTCGATGCCTTGGGCGAAGATATGCTGAGCCTAGCGCAAAATAAAACCAGCCGCACACTCAGTCCGCTAGAGCAAACGATGAGCAATGACATTGAAGCAATCATCATGGTGCATATTCCACAAATCCCCTCTAGCCGTGCTTTTGGCCAAGCGCCGGTTTACTCCTTTGATGAATATTTGAAACGCGCTCCAGCCGATCATAGTCAATGGAAAATCATACCGACCGAGCCAAGGCCTTTCCCTGATGAATTGAGAGATGGCTTGGCTTTAACTCAAGAAAAACCAAACTTGGTACCTTGGCCTGTTGGATTGCTGAGCTTTGGCTTAGTTTTTCTAGTGATCTGGGCTCTGCGTAAACTCTTGAAAAAGCGTAAATCGGTTATGATTCCTACATATGATGCTTAACGAATAAATTATTTACCCCGTAAAGACATAAACCTATGCCTGTTCAAATAGTGGAAATACTTGGTCGTGCAACACAGGGAATGACTAGGCCTTTTCATTGTAGAGGTGATGACGGCTACACCTATTTTGTTAAAGGATGTGGTGCTGATAGAAAGAGTTTGATTGCTGAATATATTTGCGGAAAGCTTGCGTTGGCATTTGATTTACCTGTGCCCAATTTTGAAATTGTTGAAGTGCCGAATGAGTTGATTGAATGGGCAACACCAGATCAGGTAAAAGATTTAGGTTGTGGTTTAGCTTTTGGCTCCAGAAAATTGCCACATGTACAAGAATTCAATTACTCCCAACTATCACTTGTAGATACTAGATTACGACGTGACATTTTAGTATTTGACTGGTGGATTAAAAATGCTGACCGTACATTGACAGCACTTGGAGGCAACCCGAACTTACTTTGGAATCAGGAAACCAAAGCGCTAGCTGTGATTGATCATAATCAGGCATTTGATGGTGAATTTAATTCGGTTACTTTCTGTCAGACACATGTATTTCATGCAGATATTGTGCATGTGTTCGATGATTTGGTAGAACAAATCAATTATCAAGACCGCTTATCAGCCGCGTTTGCGGCTTTTGATTCAGCTTGCGATAATGTACCGCATGAATGGTGGTGGGTCGATGATGGGGTTCCCGCCGCTATTAGTTGTAATGAAGCTAGAGCATTACTTGAGCGTTTTTCTGATAATCAATTTTGGAGGATAGCGTAATGAAAAAATTTGCATGCCAGTACGCTGTCATAAGGTTTTTACCATATCTTGAGACTGGCGAATTTGCCAACGTAGGTATCGTATTGCTATGTCCAGAAACTGGCTATTTTGATTTTAGATTGCTGACACGTGTGCGCAGGATCACCGCTTTTTTTGAAGAGCTCAATGCAAATATTTACCGTGATACTCAAAAAAACTTTCAGCAAGAGCTTAAGCGAATCAAACAATTTATTGACACTGAAAACAAACAAGGAAAATTAACTAAGGATTTGGTCAATCACATATTTGGCGAGCTTACTCGTGCGCGTGAAGTAATGATGCGTTTTGATGAAGTGCGTACGATATTGACGGACGATCCTACTCAACATCTAGAAGAGCTCTTTTGCTATTACGTGGAGCGTAACTTTGCCAATACGGTTTATCAAGAAAGATTGCTTGAAAATGAGGTGAGAAACGTTTTGAGGGCTGCCGATCTGATTGGGCAGTTCAAGCCACAAACGCTAGGCGATCAAAATGCTTATCACGCCAAATTTCCCTTCGTTTATATGGAAGGCGATAGAGCCATTAAAGCAATAAAGCCATTGAACCTTGCACACGACGATCCTGCTCAAATTTTTGATCATGGATGGGCATGGATGGGGAAAATCCAGCAATTGCGAGCTATGAACTTGCTACAGGCAGATGTTTTATTGCCTGTTAAACGTCCTGATATGGCTACAGGACCACAGGCGCAAATGTTTACTGAGGTTTTTGAATTGCTTGCTAAGCAGAATATTCAAGTTGTAGATGCCAATGACGCTAATAAAATCCTCGAATTTGCCAATCATTAAGATTGATAAGGCTTTTACAATTCATTAACAATCTAATGAAAATCACTAGCGCTCTTTAATGACTTTAGGCACTGGTATATTTCTTCGTGAGCGTATATTTCATAACACGTGATGTGAACACCGTAAGGTGAAAGCAAAGCGAATTGAAAACTAAAAAGGAGACTTATTATGTGGACCAAGCCAGAAGTTACCGAAATGCGTTTCGGTTTTGAAGTAACAATGTACGTTTGCAATCGCTAAGATTTCAAATGTAATCAAGCCTAATCGCTATGATTAAATGTATTTAAAGCCGTAATCATAAGCGGTTGACTTGTAGTAAATCGAACGGGAGCTTAGCTCCCGTTTTTTTATGCAACAAATCTTAGATGCTGACTTTGAACCAAGCTTGCAGATGGTCAACAAAGGCGCGAACAGCGACTGATGACTGTTTGTGTTGAGGGTATAGCGCATACACCACACCTACGCCGCCCGTAAATTCTTTCAATATCTGTACTAATTCACCACTTTTTAATGCCTCTTCCACATAAAAGTAAGGCAAGCCTGTAATCCCTAGCCCAGCAACTGCAGCGTTCTTCATGACTTCGCCGTGGTTGGAGCGCAAGATGGCTTGAATCGGTATTTTCAAAATCTCACCATTTTTCTCAAATATCCACTCGCTGCTCGGTTGTGAAATACAACGGTGATCTGCCAACTTTAAAGGCGAGTTGGGTTCGCCGTATTGTTGAATGTATGCGGGGCTGCAGCAGTAAATCAGTGGCGAATCGGCGAGTTTACGCGCAATGAGTCCAGGGTCGGGATGCATTGTCACCCTGATAGCAAGGTCATATCCTTCACCTACAATATCTACCAGCCGATTATCAACATCCAGTAGCACACTCAGCTTGGGATGCGCCAACAAAAATGCATTAAGACAAGGCGATAAACGCATGCTGGCAAATGAAACTGGCGCTGATATGCGTAATACGCCGCGGAGCTCTCCAGAATGGTTTGAAACAGCCTGTTCTGCTTCATCAACGGATTGCAAAATGGTAAGGCAGCGCTCGTAAAACACTTTGCCTAATTCTGTAGGTGATAGTTTGCGTGTGGTTCTGTGCAGCAATCTTGCGCCTAAGCGTGCTTCAAGCTCCATCAGGCGTCGACTGACCAATTGTTTACTGATGCCTAGATTGTTGGCTGCTTTGGTGAAGTTGCTGCTTTTGATGACCTCTGCATAAATGCGCATTTCTTCAAAATTATTCATTGACCACCCTGTTCAGCTTCATTATTGTCAACCCAAAAGAGACAGTCTTACCTATTTTAAAGTGATTATCATATTTTATATAAAGGACTACAATGATTTTGTATTTAAACGCTGGCTATTTATGAGGCCAGCTTGATAGACGGATTAAACATTCATTTAACAAGTCACAATCATTAAGGAGCATTTCATGAGCACAACATTAAACACTTCTGGGCAATTTATTACCCTGGTAAGCCGTATTTTTCTGTCATTGATTTTTATTGTGAGCGGTGTGGGCAAGATTGCTTCGCCTTACGCCACGATTGGGTACATCACCAGCGTAGGCGCACCAATGCCTGAAGTTGCTTACGCTATTGCGATCATTATTGAAGTTGGTTTTGGTCTGGCATTGCTATTCGGTTTTAAAGCTAAGTTGGCAGCAGCCGTGATTGCAGTATTCACCTTGGCAGCCGCTTTTCTTTTCCATACGGATTTTGCTAATCAGATTCAGACCATCATGTTTTTGAAGAACGTCACAATCATCGGTGGCTTGCTGCAAATCGTGGCTTATGGTGCAGGTGGTTTTAGTATCGACAATCGCAAATAAGTATTAACCAAAATCAAGCAAGAGGCCTGAATAATGAGCACACTTTACATCTCACATGGCGCGCCTACATTGGCGATGGAGCCGGGCGCAACAGGTGAAATGCTGGCTGGATTAGCTGCAACATTACCCAGGCCTCGCGCTATTTTGGTGGTTTCAGCGCATTGGGATACCCGTTATCCGCGTGTGAGCGCGGCTGAAAAGCCAGAGACGATTCACGATTTTGGTGGTTTCCCTCCAGCCATGTATGAAATGCAATACCCTGTAGATGGCTCGCCAGAGCTTGCCCAAGATGTTTACAACCTGTTGGCGGGTGCTGGTATCACCGTAGCGCAAGACCCAAGCCGTGGCCTTGATCATGGTGCCTGGGTGCCACTCAAATTGATGTATCCGCTCGCAGATATCCCTGTCACCCAGCTATCCATTCAAAGCCATTCTGGGCCACTTGCGCAGTATAAAATGGGTCAGGCGATTAGTGCTTTGCAAGACGAAGGCGTGATGATTTTGTGCTCAGGCGCGATTACGCATAACCTGCACGACTTTTTCACCATGCAACGTGATGCGCCGCTATTGCCCTATGTGGCAGAGTTTGCGAACTGGATGGCAGAAAAAGCCGCTAGCAATGACATTGATGCGCTGCTTGATTATAGAAAACTCGCACCAAATGCTGCGAGAGCACATCCGCATGAAGATCATTTGGTACCACTATTTGTGGCGTTAGGTGCTGCCAAAGGTACTATGACTCGGTATCAACCAGAGAACACCTTTGGCATTCTTGCCATGGATGCTTACGTCTGGCCGGGGTCGGCTAGTTAGCGAGCGTTAAATGCTAAGGAAATACGAATTCCTTCGGCAATAACACCCAGATTTTGCCTTTTTGCTTCATTGAGCCAGCTTGGCGCGTGGCATCAGGCCCAAATCCCCAGAAGAAATCGGCACGCACGCCGCCTTTAATCGCACCACCCGTGTCTTGCGCCATCATCAAGCGATTAAGTGGTTTGCTGGTATTGGGGAAAGTAGTCGCTAAAAATATAGGCGCCCCTAAAGGCACAAAACGCGGGTCGACCGCCACGGCACGCTCCCCTAGAATAGGCACACCCAATGCGCCTAGAGGGCCTGGCAAGCCTGCGGGTAATTCACGGAAAAATACGTAGCTTGGATTGCTGTTAAGCAAGTCACGTAGTTTTTCGGGGTGGGTCAGCGCCCAATTCTTGATGCCTTGCATCGAGGCTTTATCCGAGGTTAGTTCGCCACTTTGAATCAGCAAGCGCCCGATAGATTGGTAGGCTTGGCCATTTTGGTCTGCGTATCCCACATGAATCTGTTCACCATTTTCCAACTGCACTAAGCCTGAACCCTGAATCTGCAGAAAAAACAGATCAATGACGTCATCCACCCACAGCAGTTCATTCCCTTGCAATGGAGATTGCTCAGATTCAATCTCGCCGCGGTTGTAATAAGGCACCAACTTATTGCCAATCACTCTGCCGCGCAGGCGTTTGTTGGCAAGCTCTGGGTAGATGCTGGCTAAATCAACCGTGATCAAATCGCTAGGTTGGCGGTATAGCGGGTAGCGATAGGCGTCAGTTTTGACCAGACTGCCTTTCAGCAATGGCTCGTAGTAGCCAGTGATCATGCCAGTATCGGAGCCATCAGCATTCGTAGTGCGATACACATTGAAGTATTGCTTGAAGTAATTCTGTATAACGCCAACGCTGGGGTTTTTCATGTTGGCTGCAACATCACACACATTTTGCCAGGCTGGTTTGGTTTTAAGTGCGGAGCAACTTTGTAGCCATGCAGGCCAAGCCATGGTCAGGTTGTCTTGCTCAATGCCAGCCAGATCTTGCCAATTAGCTGACCGCAATAAGCTGTAGTCAGGAATCCTGGTTTCACCAGCTTTAGGTTCTTGTGCTGGTTTTTGTGGCTCTGGGATAGGGGTATTTTCAGCGCATTCACAAACAGGTTTGTCTTTGTTGTGGATAGACTCTGTTTTGGAAGCGCTTGTTTTAGTGTTATCGGGTTTAATCGCTGCACCACCGCATGCGCTGAGTAACAAAACTAAAAATATAGTAAAACAATGACGGGCTTTTAATGGCATTTAGTGCAGTACTCGCGGCATAGAAAGGGTAAAGGGTGCAATCTTAGCTTCAAACTGGGTGCCATCGGCAGCAACAAGTTGATAGCTACCATGCATGGTGCCCACTGGGGTTTTGATCAAAGTGCCGCTGGTATATTCAAAATGCTCGCTGGGCTTTAATAATGGCTGTGCGCCAACAACGCCCAGACCACGGACTTCTTGCACTTGGTCAGTGGCATCTGTAATCACCCAGTGACGGCTGATTAGCTGGGCTGGCACGCTACCCGTGTTGGTAATGGTGACGGTGTAGGTGAATACATAACGGCTATCAGCCACATCTGATTGCTCTGGCACAAACGCAGTGGTCACACTGACTGAAAACTCATAGCGCTTGTCGGTAGTCATGGTCTTTTTTTCCTTATGAATCAACAAGCGTAATGGTGTAATCGGGTAGTGTATTCAGCAAAAATTGAAGATTAGATTTAGCTGATCATGCCAGTGGTAGGGGAGCTAGGTGCTGCTGAATACAGTTTCTTGGCCATGCGCCCAGCAAGATAAGCTTCACGCCCTGCTTCTACTGCTTTTTTCATCGCTCCCGCCATGAGTATAGGGTTGCCTGCAGCCGCAATGGCGGTATTCATCAATATGCCTGCACAGCCCAACTCCATTGCAATTGCCGCGTCTGATGCCGTACCCACACCAGCATCTACAAGTACGGGGATTTTGGCGTTTTCGATAATAATTTGCAGGTTCCAAGGGTTGAGTATGCCCATTCCAGAGCCAATCAACGATGCTAATGGCATCACCGCGCAGCAACCAATGTCTTCCAGTTGCTTGGCGATAATCGGGTCGTCGGAGGTATAGACCATCACATCAAAGCCATCTTTCACCAGTACTTCAGCAGCCTTGATGGTTTCAATCACATTCGGGTATAGCGTTTTCGGGTCACCCAGCACTTCCAGCTTGACTAATTTATGCCCATCCAAAAGCTCACGTGCCAGTCGCAGGGTACGCACGGCATCATCGGCCGAGTAACAACCAGCGGTATTGGGCAGATAAGTGAATTCCTCTGGCGGCAAGTAATCGAGCAAAGATGGCTCTCCAGCATTTTGGCCAATATTGGTACGGCGAATCGCTACCGTAACGATTTGCGCACCACTGGCATCAATAGCAGCACGAGTTTCAGTAAAATCTTTGTATTTGCCCGTACCTACCAGCAAGCGTGAGTGGTAGGTTTTACCTGCAATATTGAGTGTGTCGATGATATTTGTCATTGAATGTACTTTGTAAAATTAACCGCCGCCCACTGCACCGACGATTTCAAGCTGGTCGCCATCTTGTAGCAATGTTTCTGCAAATTGACTACGCGGCACAATCTCACCATTGCGTTCAATGGCAAGGCGTTTACCTAATAATTCCAAACTTTCAACCAGCGCTTGAACCGTCAGCGGGTCTATGCTGAATTCTTTTGGGTTGCCGTTGATGGTCAGATGAATCAATTGAATAAAACCCGAGAATGAAATCAGTGAAAGTGAAAATGTCGAAAGTGCAATTCTGTAAAGCTTGAGACTATCGCTATTTTACGTAGGTTCAGTATGCATTGGCAAACTGACTTTGCTTGATTGTTTTATTAATATAAATCTGGTGAGTCGGTATTGTCTGACATCCATTTCGTCCAGTTGCCGACTGTTCCTGGTTTTTTCCCAACTTAAAATGATTTCACTTCAAGCTCGTTAGCTAAATTTAATTAGCGAGCTTGATATTTCTAATCAACGATTAAGGAGTACATCATGAATTGGGATCAAATCGAAGGTAACTGGAAGCAACTTAAAGGTAAGGCACGCCAACAATGGGGCAAGCTGACAGATGACCATGTTGAGCAAATTAAGGGTAACCGCGATATGCTTTCTGGCAAGATTCAGGAGTTGTACGGCATTACCAAAGAAGAAGCTGACAAGCAGATTGATAGCTTCAATCAGAGCGTTAACAAGCACTAGGTGCTGAGTCTCCGGGAAATGCCGCGCTCAATGTAGCATTTCCCGGAGCGCTATCATGAATATACCGATGAAAACAGCGCGTAACTATGCATTATCTAGCTGGGCATTATCTGGCTTAGTGTTGCTAGCTATTACGGGCTTGGTATTCGGCGCATCTACTGTTGATGAGCAATACAAGGCTTCAATAGATGCTGTTAATGCTACTTATGATGCCAACAAAGCGAGTTGTGATAATTTCTCTGGCAACAAAAAAGATGTTTGCAAAGCTCAGGCAAAAGCCATGCGTGACAATGCTAAAGCCGATCTTGACGCAGAAAAGTCTGGTACTGAAAAAGCCAGTATGGAAGCCAGTAAAGAAAAGGTATTGAGCAGTTACAAAATTGCCAAAGAAGCCTGCGACGATTTACCTAGCAATCTACAGTCATTTTGTGTAGAAAATGCCAAGACTAATCGCGATAAAGCGCTTGCGACTATTGAGGCGACAAGTAAAACGGAATTAAACAACTAGCAAATCTGTATTGTCATGTAGCAGTCAACAAGCCTCTGTAATATGATGACTAAAAGACCGATTAACTTAACTTAATCGGTTCTTGCCCCGTCAATCATTACAGTGAGACTAGCCATGCAAAAATCCCCCGTTTATCACACTCCTCATGCAGGTAAAGCTTTATTAACTGCCATGGCATTAAGCTTTGCATCACATGTTTATGCCGAAGATGTAGCCGAAACTTCCAAGCCAGTTACTGAACAATTAGTTGATACTATGACTACGCTTGTTCATGGTCCATATGCTGGTTATCGTGCAAACCACGCTAAAGGGATTATGGTCAGCGGCACCTTTACACCATCAAAACAGGCCGCTAGTTTGAGTAGCGCTCCACATCTGCAAAAAAAGGCTACGCCAGTCCTAGTGCGTTTTTCTGATGCCACTGGCTTACCTACCATGCCCGATGCTGATGCAAATGCTAACCCGCATGGTATTGCCATTCGCTTTCAACTGCCTAAAGGTGCTTATACCGATATTGTCAGTATTTCCGTTAATGGTTTCCCTGCTGCTACACCAGAAGATTTTCTTGGCTTACTGAATGCAGTGGCAGCAAGTGGACCAGATGCACCCAAGCCTTCACCAGTTGAACAGTTTCTTGGCACACACCCTGCCGCGCTTAAATTTGTGACTACACCTAAGCCAGCACCAGTGAGCTTTGCCACATTGCCGTTTTATGGCGTGAACGCGTTTAAATTCACGAATGCCAAAGGCAAAACACAATATGGCCGTTACCGCATTACCCCACTGGCTGGCGCTCAATCACTGGCTGCTGATGAAGTTGCAAAAGTCGGCCCTGATTATTTGATGGAAGATCTGCCAGCACGTCTGAAAAAAGGCCCAGTGAAATTCAGTATCGCTGTGCAATTGGCCGCAGAGGGTGATGAAGTAAACGATGCCACTGTAATCTGGCCAGAAGACAGGCCGCAGCTTGTGCTTGGCACCCTCACGCTGAAAACTGCCATAGCAGACAGTAAAGCACTGGAAAAAACCATTATGTTTAATCCGCTGGCATTGCCTGCAGGCATAGAAGCCTCAGCTGACCCTATATTGATCGCTCGCCCAACAGCCTATCTTGTGAGCTTTGGTCGTCGTGTAGGTAAGTAATAGCGAACTAGAATTTAGTTAATTCAAAACTCTGCATTAAAGGCTGAACTAGTAATCTGCTAGTTCAGCCTTTTCTTTATATATTGGCGACGAATTAGATAGCCAAGTAAAATACAACTTCTGCATGTTTCAATTGCGGGTGTAGTTCAATGGTAGAACGCTAGCTTCCCAAGCTCGATACGCGGGTTCGATTCCCGTCACCCGCTCCATTTCTGCTTTGCTTTATCGAAGTACGGGCTTATATCTCAATCATCTCAAAATCTTCTTTGCGGGCGCCGCATTCAGGGCAGGTCCAGTTCACGGGTACGTCTTCCCATTTAGTGCCAGGCGCTATGTTATCTTCAGGGCAACCTTTTTCTTCTTCGTATATCCAACCACATATATTGCACATCCAGGTTTTCATGGCTTTAATTCTCAGTTGTTGTTGTGGGTGAAGTGCCGAGGCTTTAACCAAAATCAGTTGAAGCCAAATGCTTGACTATGCATCGGTTTAATTTTAGGCATCTATTTAAATTAAGTTAAAATGCTACATTAAATTTGATTTTTAATCTCAAGCTTAGGCTACCTTCATTTTAATTACCTGAGATGAAGCCACATTTGAAGCATAAGGCCTAAAGACAACATATGACACTCATGCCCCCCGCAGTAATGACCTTTGCCGCTACTGACCCTAGTAGCGGCGCTGGAATCCAGGCTGATATTCTCACACTTGCCAGCATTGGCTGCCATCCGCTTTCTGTCGTTACCGCCATTACTGTGCAAGATACCGTAGGCGTAGAAAACGTCATGGTATTTGATGCGGATTGGGTGAACGAGCAAGCACGTACGATTTTGGAAGACATGCATGTTTCTGCCTTTAAAATCGGCATGCTGGGCAGCATAGAAAATATCGCGGTGATCGCCGAAATCATGGCCGACTACCCTGATATTCCCTTGCTGATTGATCCAATTTTATCTTCTGGCCGCGGCGATGAGTTGGCCAATGATGAAATGCAGGAAGCTATGATAGACCTGCTATTTCCCCAGGCTACACTAATTACGCCTAATAGCCTGGAAGCCCGCCGATTGGCTTTCTACGATGACGATTCTGAAGCTGCTGAAAACGCATCCCTTGAAGAAAGCGCTGAGCGTTTACTGGCCATGGGTTGTGAGTACGTGTTGATCACCGGCACGCATGAGCGTACGCAAAGCGTGACAAACACGCTGTATGGTGAAAACAAGCTGGTCAAAACCTATAACTGGGAACGCCTGCCTGGCAGTTATCATGGCTCTGGCTGCACGCTGACATCGGCCATTGCTGCCTGTATTGCCCATGGTTTGACCATGGAGGAAGCGCTGGCCGAGGCGCAGGAATACACATGGCAAACACTTAAGCATGCATTCCGCCCTGGCATGGGCCAATACATTCCAGACCGTATGTTCTGGGCACGTGACGAAGAAGATGAAGTCGAAAAAGATTAAAGGCCTGTATGCCGTCACAGCAGATGAAGCCAATACCGAACACCTGCTGAGCAACGCCAAAGCTGCCTTGAGTGCAGGTATCAATGTATTGCAGTACCGCAACAAAACAGCCAGCAAACAACTGGCAGCCGAGCAGGCAGAAGCGTTATTGCTGCTTTGCCGCGAATACAACGTGCCCCTGATCATCAATGATGACGTTGAATTGGCGCTGAAAATAGATGCCGATGGTGTGCATCTTGGTGCTAGCGATGGCAACTTGCGGGATGCTCGCAAGAAGCTGGGCGAGGATAAGATCATTGGTGCTTCCTGCTATAACCGCCTCGAGATTGCGCAGTTCGCTGCACAAAACGGTGTTGATTACGTGGCTTTTGGCGCCTGTTTTGTTTCAGGTACCAAGCCGAATGCACCCAAAGCCGATTTAAAACTGTTTACGCAGGCCAAGCAGGTGCTTGATCTGCCTATCGTCGCCATTGGCGGTATTACGCTTGAGAATGCGCCATCCGTTATTCAGGCGGGTGCCGATGCGATTGCCGTCATTGGTGCGCTTTGGAATGTGTCTGATGGCAGCGCTGGCGATGCTCAAGCTATACAAAAAACTACCCAACAATTTACGCAATTATTTGGTCAACCAATATGACAACAACCATCAAACCTACCTCAAGAAACCAGCAGTTATTTGAACGCTCGCAAAAACTCATTCCGGGCGGCGTGAATTCGCCAGTACGTGCGTTCAAGTCGGTGGGCGGCACGCCCATTTTTTTCAAGCGCGGCCAAGGTGCATGGCTATGGGATGAGGATGACAAAAGCTATATCGATTACATAGGCTCATGGGGGCCGATGGTGCTTGGACATGCGCATCCTGAAGTGATTGCCGCTGTGCGCGAAGTCGCTGGTAACAGCCTGTCTTTCGGCGCACCTACGGCACGTGAATTGGAAATGGCAGAGACCATCACTACGCTGGTGCCAAGCATGGAGCAGGTACGTTTGGTCAGTAGTGGTACAGAAGCCACCATGAGTGCGATTCGCGTGGCACGTGGTTTTACTGGGCGCAACAAGATACTGAAGTTTGAAGGCTGTTATCACGGCCATGCGGATGCGTTGCTTGTTAAGGCCGGCTCGGGTTTGCTGACTTTGGGTACACCAAGTTCGGCTGGCGTGCCTGCCGAAGTCGCAGCGCATACCCTCACCTTACCCTACAACGACATTGCCGCATTGGAGACATTGTTTGCGGAAATTGGTGACCAGATTGCCTGTGTCATCGTTGAGCCTGTGGTGGGTAATATGAATCTCGTTGCACCAGTGCCTGGCTTTCTTGAAAGCATGCGTGCGCAGTGCACCAAGCATGGAGCGGTCTTGATATTTGATGAAGTGATGACAGGCTTCCGTGTGGCTTTGGGCGGCGCGCAAGCCTATTACAACATCAAGCCTGACATGACCACGCTAGGCAAAGTCATCGGTGGCGGCTTGCCAGTCGGCGCATTCGGCGGCCGTGCAGACATTATGCAATGTCTTGCTCCAGTTGGCCCTGTCTATCAGGCGGGTACGCTTTCGGGCAACCCGGTCGCAGTGGCTGCTGGCTTGGCGACATTGAAGTTGGTGCAAGCTCCTGGGTTTTACGAAAAGCTAAGCGCAACTACCAAAGCGTTGATGGATGGTCTTAAGCAGGCAGCGCATCAGCACGGCATCCCGTTCAGCGCACAAAGCATAGGTGGCATGTTTGGTATTTACTTTAGTGAGCAAGTGCCTACCAGCTTTGATGAAGTCATGGCGACTGATAAAGAAGCTTTCAACCAGTTTTTTCACAGCATGCTGGATGCTGGTATCTACCTCGGTCCTTCTGCGTTTGAGGCTGGTTTTGTATCAGCGGCGCACGGTGCTGATGAGCTGGCAGGCACTATTGAAGCGGCTAGCCAAGCATTCTCAGCTTTGCGAAAGTAATTGCGTATTTAAATCCAAACTAAATCCAACACAAATTAGTCAGCCTGAATTAGATTTGCTGGGCTAGCCAAAGCTCGTATGATTTTTGCTCTATGTTATTGAACTTAGAACCCTTTAACGGTAATATCGCAGGTTCCCCTTTAAAATTTGTGGCTAGATACTTACAGTAATCTAGATGGCAATTAACGCTTCTAATCACTAGGTTAGAAGCATGAGCAAGCAGATGGAGATGATAGTTTGGTAACGCAAGTAAATTCACCAGAAACGCTTAACAACCCCGCCAAGCAAGGTTTATATAACCCTTCCAATGAGCATGATGCTTGCGGCGTAGGGTTTATTGCCCACATTAAAGGCGTTAAAAGCCACAATATAGTGCGTCAGGGTTTACAGATTCTGGCCAATCTTACCCATCGTGGCGCAACAGGTTATGACCCTAAGTTGGGGGATGGCGCTGGTATTTTGATTCAGTTGCCCGATGCGTTTTTCCGCAAAGAAGCGACCAAGCTCGGCATTACATTACCAGCCGTTGGTGCATACGCTTGTGGCACGGTGTTCTTGCCGCAATCGTTGAATGGTCGTATTGCTTGCGAATCCATCATTACCCGAATTGTTCATGAAGAATCTCAAGTCTTTTTAGGCTGGCGTGATGTACCGCGTGATAACAGCAATATTGCGGATGCTGCTCGCGATGTAGAGCCCGTCATGCGTCAGGCTTTGATTGCAAAAGGCGAGCAGACTGCCGATCAGGCCGCTTTCGAGCGCAAGCTGTTTGTCATCCGCAAACGTATTGAACATGCTGTTCGTGCATTGAAACTGGATGACAGCAGTCAGTTTTATATCCCTTCCTTGTCCAGCAAGACCATCGTCTATAAGGGCATGCTGCTAGCGAATGAGGTGGGTATTTACTACAAAGATTTACAAGACGAAACCATGGTGTCAGCGCTGGCGTTGGTGCATCAACGCTTCTCAACCAATACTTTCCCAGCTTGGGAATTAGCCCATCCATTCCGCATGATCGCCCACAATGGCGAAATCAATACCATGCAAGGTAACGTCAACTGGATGGCAGCACGCCATGCTGCCATGCGTTCTGAATTAATCGGCGAAGACTTAGAAAAGGTCTGGCCATTGATTGCCGAGGACCAGTCTGATTCTGCCGCGTTCGACAATGCCCTTGAATTGCTAGTGGCTGGTGGTTACTCACTGCCGCACGCTATGATGATGCTGATTCCAGAAGCTTGGAGCAGCAACACCCTGATGGATGAAGAGCGTCGCGCATTCTACGAATACCACGCTGCCCTGATGGAACCATGGGATGGCCCAGCTGCCGTTGCATTCACCGATGGCCGCATGATAGGCGCTACGCTGGATCGTAACGGTTTGCGCCCTGCACGTTATCTGGTGACAGACGACGACCACGTGATGATGGCCTCTGAAATGGGCGTGCTGACATTTCCACAAGAAAAAATCGTCAAGAAATGGCGTTTGCAGCCTGGCAAGATGTTGCTGATCGATATGGAGCAAGGCCGCATCATTGATGATGCCGAAGTCAAACAGCAACTGGCACAAGCCAAGCCTTACAAGGAATGGATCGAAAAATCCCGTTATTTCCTGGGCGATCTCGCAAAAATAGATAACTCAAGTAAAGATGGCTCGCTTGAGCTAAACGCCAGTTTGCTTGATCTGCAACAAGCCTTTGGTTACACGCAAGAAGACATTAAATTTATTCTGCAGCCTATGGTGAGCAATGGCGAAGAAGGTGCTGGCTCTATGGGCAACGATAGTGCCCTGCCTGTGCTTTCGAGCAAACCAAAGGTGATCTACAACTATTTCAAGCAACTGTTTGCGCAAGTAACTAATCCGCCGATTGACCCGATTCGTGAAGAGTTGGTGATGTCGCTGGTGACCTTCATTGGCCCCAAGCCTAACTTGCTAGGCATCAACGAAACCAATCCGCCAATTCGTCTTGAAGCCAGCCAGCCAGTATTAACGCTGGATGAACTTGAGCAACTGAAAGCCATTGATACCCTGACACAAGGCCGTTATCGTGCGCTAACACTGGATATTACTTATCCGTTTGCGCAAGGTAAGCAAGGCATGGCCGCCGCTGTTGAGGCAATCAATAAAGCCGCTGCAGACGCGGTACATAACGGGTTTAACCTGCTGATTTTGTCTGATAGAAATGTTAGCGCTGACCGTATCGCTATCCCTGCGTTGTTAGCCTGTTCTGCTACGCACCAATCATTGGTGCGTGCTGGTTTACGCACAAGTACTGGCTTGGTGGTTGATACAGGCTCTGCGCGTGAAGTCCATCACTTTGCCTTACTCGGTGGTTATGGTGCTGAGGCGATCTGTCCTTGGCTGGCTTTCCAGACCATAGAACAAATGTCGATCGAAGCCAAGACCGATGTTTACGAAGGCTACAAGAAATTTGTAAAAGCGATTGGCAAGGGCCTTCATAAAGTCATGTCGAAGATGGGTATTTCTACCTATCAATCCTACTGTGGTGGCCAGATTTTTGAGGCGATTGGTCTTAATAGCGCGTTTATTGAAAAATACTTTACCGGCACGACATCAAGTATTGAAGGCATAGGCCTTAACGAAGTGTCTGAAGAAAGCCTGCGCTTGCACAACTCTGCTTTCGGCAATGACCCTGTATTGGCTAATGCACTGGATGCTGGCGGTGAATACGCTTTCCGCGTACGTGGCGAAGAGCATATGTGGACGCCAGACTCCATTGCCAAACTACAGCATGCAACCCGTACCAACAGTGCCAGTACCTATAAAGAATATGCCAAGCTAATCAATGACCAAACCAAGCGTCATCTGACTTTGCGCGGTTTATTTGAAATCAAGGCAGCTGGTGCGCCAGTGCCATTGGAAGAAGTTGAGTCAGCAGCAGCCATTGTTAAACGTTTTGCAACTGGCGCAATGTCGCTCGGTTCTATTTCAACCGAAGCCCACGCAACGTTAGCCATTGCCATGAACCGTATCGGCGGCCGTTCAAATACAGGCGAGGGCGGAGAAGATCCAAAACGCTTCGTCCGCGTTACTACGGATACCACGATGGCTGACGTCATTGGCAAGTCGCATATTGAAAAAGATATTCCGCTTAAATCGGGCGATTCCATGCGCTCCAGCATCAAACAAGTGGCTTCTGGCCGCTTTGGTGTTACAGCTGAATACCTGGCCAATGCCGACCAGATTCAGATCAAGATGGCGCAAGGTGCCAAGCCTGGTGAGGGTGGTCAATTACCTGGCCATAAGGTCAGCGCATACATTGCACAATTGCGTTTTTCCGTGCCTGGGGTAGGGCTAATCTCGCCACCTCCACATCATGATATTTACTCGATTGAAGATCTGGCACAGCTGATTCACGATTTGAAGAACGCGAATCCTAAAGCTTCGATCTCTGTGAAACTGGTATCCGAAACGGGTATCGGTACTGTTGCGGCAGGTGTTGCCAAAGCGAAGTCTGACCATATCGTGGTTGCGGGCCATGACGGCGGTACAGGTGCATCGCCTATTTCATCAGTTAAACATGCGGGCACACCGTGGGAACTTGGCTTAGCTGAAACCCAGCAAACATTGGTGCTTAACCAGTTGCGTGGCCGGGTTGTGGTGCAGGTCGATGGCCAAATGAAAACAGGCCGTGATGTACTGATTGGCGCATTGCTTGGTGCAGATGAGTTTGGTTTCGCTACCGCGCCGCTGGTGGTTGAGGGCTGTATCATGATGCGTAAATGCCATCTGAATACCTGTCCAGTAGGCGTTGCGACCCAAGACCCAGTTCTTCGTCAGAAATTTACTGGCCAGCCTGAGCATGTGGTGAATTATTTCTTCTTCGTTGCTGAAGAAGTGCGAGAGTTAATGGCTTCTATCGGCATTCGCAAGTTTGATGACTTGATTGGCCGTGCAGACCTGCTCGATATGCGCGCTGGTATTGACCATTGGAAAGCGAGCGGTCTCGACTTCACCAAGATATTCCACCAGCCTAAAGTTGGTGCAGATGTTTCTCGCCGCAATAATGATCAGCAAGACCATGGCCTAGTAAAAGCACTGGATAACAAGCTGATCGCCGAGGCAAAATCTGCGCTGGAAACTGGCGAAAAAGTAGTAATAGAAACGCCTATCGTCAACACTAACCGCACGGTTGGTACCATGCTTTCTAACCAGATTGCCAGCCGTTACGGCCGTACAGGGTTGCCGAATGACACCATTACGGTGAAGCTCACAGGCACTGCAGGCCAGAGTTTTGCCGCATTCCTTACACAAGGTATTACCTTTGAGCTTACAGGCGAAGGCAATGACTATGTGGGTAAAGGCTTGTGTGGTGGCCGTATCGTGATCAAACCGCCAAAAACATTCCGTGGCGTCGCCAATGAAAACATCATTGTTGGTAATACCGTGATGTATGGTGCGACCTCTGGCTACAGCTTCTTCAGTGGTGTGGCAGGTGAACGCTTCTGCGTGCGCAACTCTGGCGCATTCGCCGTGGTTGAAGGCGTGGGTAACCATGGTTGTGAATACATGACGGGTGGTACAGTGGTTGTGCTTGGTGAAACAGGTCTCAACTTCGCAGCAGGGATGTCTGGTGGCGTGGCTTATGTCTATGACGAAGATGGCATGTTCGCCAAACGTTGCAACATGAGCATGGTCAGCCTTGAGAAGGTTGAAGCGGCTGAGAGTGTTTCAGTCATTGCTGCGCAACACTTGAACCAGCCTGATGAAGTGACGCTCAAAACATTGATTGAACAACATGCGGAATACACAGGCAGCACGCGTGCTCAGCAGATTCTTGCTGATTGGGTTGCCTATCGCGCCAAATTCGTGAAGGTGATGCCAAACGAATACAAGCGCGCGCTGACAGAAATGGCTGCGGCTGCTAGCAAGCAAGCCGCCTAAAGGAAAATTGAAACATGGGTAAAGTAACAGGGTTTTTAGAGTACGAACGTCTGTCTGAGGCTAATTTGCCTGTTCCGGACCGCGTTAAAAACTACAAAGAGTTTGTATTGCACCTGTCTGATGATCAGGCTAAGGCGCAGGGTGCACGCTGCATGGACTGCGGCATTCCGTTTTGTACCACTGGCTGTCCTATCAACAACATCATTCCTGACTGGAATGACTTGGTGTATCAACAGGATTGGCGTGCCGCGATTGATGTGCTCCACTCTACCAACAACTTCCCCGAGTTCACTGGCCGTATTTGCCCTGCACCTTGTGAGGCCGCATGTACGCTGAATATCAATAATGATGCGGTTGGTATCAAATCCATCGAGCATGCGATTATCGATAAAGCTTGGGAAAACAACTGGGTAATACCACAACCACCTGTGAAGAAAACAGGTAAGAAGGTCGCCGTTGTGGGTTCTGGCCCTGCTGGTTTGGCCGCCGCACAGCAATTAGCGCGTGCGGGCCATAACGTGGTTGTGCTAGAAAAAGAAAGCCGCATTGGTGGTTTGTTGCGTTACGGAATTCCTGATTTCAAGATGGAAAAAAGCCATATCGATCGCCGCATGGAACAGATGAAGGCTGAAGGAGTTGAGTTCCGTACGGATCACCATGTAGGCGTTAACGTGATTGCTGAAGACTTGGTACTGGAATACGATGCAGTGATTCTTGCTGGCGGTGCTGAATATCCACGTGACTTGCCTGCGAAAGGTCGCGAACTGGATGGTGTTCATTTCGCTATGGATTTCCTCACACCGCAAAACAAAGTAGTGGCTGGCGATAGCGTAGAAAACCAAATTATGGCGACCAACAAGCATGTTGTCGTTATTGGTGGCGGTGATACTGGCTCTGATTGCGTAGGTACTTCAAACCGTCATGGTGCTCTGTCCATCACTCAATTTGAGCTGATGCCACAGCCGCCAGAAAAAGAAGATAAAAACCTAGTCTGGCCTAATTGGCCGCTGAAAATGCGTACATCCAGTTCGCATGAAGAAGGCGCTAACCGTGATTGGTCGATCACCACTAAAGAGTTGATTGGCGAAAACGGTAAAGTCACCGCGCTGAAAGGTGCCAAGGTAGAGTGGAAAGACGGCAAGATGATTGAAGTCCCAGGCTCTGAATTCACGATTCCTGCTGATTTAGTTTTATTGGCAATGGGTTTTGTTAGCCCTGTGCAAAAAGTGCTAGATGCCTTTGGCGTAGAAAAAGACAATCGCGGCAATGCCAAAGCGACTACCGATGGCGAAGGCTGCTATACCACCAGCAAAGCCAAGGTATTTGCTGCAGGCGATATGCGCCGTGGCCAGTCATTGGTTGTTTGGGCGATTCGTGAAGGCCGCCAATGCGCGCGCGCTGTCGATGAATTCCTGATGGGCTCTTCCACGCTGCCACGCTAACTAGCGCAATCGCTTGAAATGATGGGGATACATTTGTATCCCCAAATTTTTTATAAGACCAAATCCATGTCTCAACTCAAAAACGATACTTTTTTAAAAGCGCTGATGCGCCAGCCTACCGACTACACCCCTGTGTGGATGATGCGTCAGGCAGGCCGTTATCTGCCAGAGTATCGTGCCAGCCGCAAAACAGCAGGCAGTTTTCTTGACCTGTGCAAAAATCCGAACTTCGCTACTGAAGTCACCATGCAGCCGCTAGATCGCTATCCGCTAGATGCTGCCATTTTGTTCTCAGATATTCTCACCGTGCCAGATGCCATGGGTCTGGGCTTGTATTTTGAAGAAGGCGAAGGCCCCAAGTTTGAGCGTACGCTACGTGATGAGGCTGATATCCTAAAGCTGGCAATCCCCGAGATGAGCAGCCTGCAATACGTATTCGATGCGGTCAGCCAGATTCGTAAGACCATAGATGGCCGCGTACCGCTGATCGGCTTCTCTGGCAGCCCGTGGACACTGGCGACTTATATGGTGGAAGGCAAAGGTGGCACCGACTTTCTCACCATCAAGAAAATGGCCTATGCACGCCCAGACTTGCTGCACCGTATTCTGGACATTACTGCCCAAACAGTTACCCAATACCTGAATGCCCAAATCGCTGCTGGCGCCCAAGCCGTGATGATTTTTGATTCCTGGGGCGGCGCACTTTCGCACAATGGCTATACCGAGTTTTCGCTCAACTATATGCAAAAAATCGTCAATGGCCTCACGCGCGAAGCTAATCGCAGTATGATTCCCCGCATTGTATTTACCAAAGGTGGCGCGCTCTGGCTTGAAGCACAAGCTGAGATTGGTGCAGATGCACTAGGCCTGGATTGGACCATCGACATCGGCCAAGCCCGCAAGCGCGTAGGCAACCAAGTTGCGCTGCAAGGCAATATGGACCCAGCCATTCTGCTCAGCACGCCAGAAGCTATTGAGAAAGAAGTTGCCAGCATCCTCGCCAGTTATGGCCATGGTAACGGCCATATATTTAATCTGGGGCACGGTATCACGCAATTTACGCCACCAGAAAATGCAGCCGCGATGATTGAAGCGGTACGTTCAATAAGCCCTCAATATCACAAGTAATAGTTATTACGAATATCAAAGCGTTTCTCTTGAACGCATTCAACTCAATAGTCACTAAAATCAGATGTGGGTTGGTAGCCAATCTGGAGTAACTGCCATAAGCTGTCATAAGTGATATTGCAATCAAAGCGCCCAATTAAAGTCTGCTATATTCTTTGATGAATCAGAATATGTGACATTTCAGTCTGCACGAATTAAGCCTCTGCCCTCTATCCATGAATTTGCAATTTTAGGACACTAATAATTTTGGTATTCAACGCAGTGAAGTCTTATCAGAGAAGTTCCAGCTCAATTCGCGCACTCTCTGTTCGTTTGCTGATTCCTTTTTTGGGGATGCTACTTTTAGCCAGCCAGACATCAGCTACCGAGACACCCCAAATTGTTCAATCAGCAAGTGAGTATGATTACCCACCCTTCTCAAAAGTTGATAAGAAAAATCAGGCTGATGGGTTTTCAGTGGAGTTGCTGCAGGCTGCACTCCATCATGTAGGTCGTGATGTCAATTTTAAAGTCTCTGCATGGTCTGAATTAAAAGAAGATCTTGAGCAGGGGCGAGTTCAGGTACTTCCAGTCGTGGCGCGTACTACCGAACGCCAAAAGACATTTGATTTTACTTTTCCATACATGAGCCTGCACGGCACTATCGTGACGCGCAAAGAAGATGAATCGATCAAACAATTATCTGATCTAGAGGGTAAGACTATTGTTGTCATGCAATCGGATAGTGCTGAAGACTACGTTAGAGAACACAGGTTAAGCACAAACATTGTCACTACCAAATCCGTTGAAATAGCTTTGAAAGGACTGAGTGAGGGCAAATACGATGCAATGGTTGTTCAAAAGCTCGTTGCAGAGAATCTAATCAGCAAGCTTGCTTTGAACAATCTAAAAACGGTTGGTCAGCCAATAGAACACTTCCAGGACTTGTGTTTTGCAGTCCATAAAGGAGACGATGAATTACTCGCAGAATTAAACGAAGGCCTGTCTCTAACTATCTCCGATGGCACTTTCGAAAGGTTGCGCGAAAAATGGTTCATGCCTTCTCAGGAAGACCATTGGACACGGTTCTTTGAGTTTTTTGGAATCTTTGTAGGCACGCTGTTGATTGCGTGGCTTGCTGCAAGTCTCTGGCAGCGCTCACTTGTGGCCAAAGTGAAATCGCGCACACGCGAGCTCTCGATATCAAACCAATTGCAAAGAGAAGAAATTCAGTTAAGAAAGCGGACAGAAAGCTTATTGAGAGAAAGCGAATCACTTTTCCATGCTGTGTTTGACAATGCAACGGTAGGGATCGCACAGATATCAGTTGATGGGCAGTTTCTGCAAGTTAACCAGGAGTTTTGCCGAATCACTGGTCGTTCACGCCAAGAAATACTGTCGAGCCATTCAATCTCTGTCCAAGATTTTATTGTCCCCGATTTTGATAGCCACTCCATATCTGAAAATGATGATTACGCAATTGAAAAACAATACGTGCGTAAGAATGAGGAAATTATATGGATCTCTCTTTCAGTCTGTTTATTAAAAGATCAGTTTGAGAAACCTTTGTATTTCATCAGTGCAGTCATGGACATCACCGAAAGAAAAAGTGCCGAAACCGAAATACTTTCCTACGCCTACTATGACCAACTGACTCAACTGCCTAATCGCAGGCTCTTTCAAGATCGTTTAGATTTTGAGTTCAAAAAGGCAGAAAAGCAGTCAAGTCTTGCGGCTTTACTATTTATCGACTTGGATCACTTCAAAGAAGTTAACGATACCCTAGGGCACGATATGGGGGATTTATTGCTGATAGAAGCGGCAAGGCGCATTCAGCAGTGCATTCAATCTGGTGACACGCTAGCACGAATCGGCGGTGATGAATTTACTGTGGTTCTGACTGATTGTTATGAGAGTTCGAATATTAAACGTGTAGCACAAAGCATCATCGATCATCTCTCTGAGCCCTTCATAATTAATGGTAATGCGTCCTTTGTATCAGGAACTATAGGCATAGCGATATATCCCCAAGACGCATCAACCATGACCGACTTAATGCGAAGTGCAGACCAAGCGATGTACGCGGCAAAGAATCTAGGGCGAGGGTGTTATTGCTTTTTTACTGACGAATTACAGAAACAAACACAATTCCGTGCAGGCTTGGAGCGAGATTTACGTGAGGCGCTGGAATTCCGGGAGTTTGAAGTTTATTACCAGCCCATTATAGACTTGCAAACTGGTGACATTCATAAAGCTGAGGCCCTTATACGCTGGAAGCATCCGATTCGCGGGTTTGTTAGTCCAGCAGAATTCATTCCTATCGCTGAAGAAATTGGGCTCATACAAGCCATTGGAAAATTTGTTTTTGTCGAATCCATACAACAGCTTAAAAGGCTGAAGGAGTCATTTCAGAAAGACTTCCAAATAAGCGTGAACATGTCACCTCTTGAGTTCAGGGCTGAGAATAAAGCCAGTGATTATTGGAAGGATTGTTTGCGCGAAGCTGACGTAGCTGGTAGTGGAATCATCATTGAAATCACTGAAGGGCTGCTGATGAACACAGAAGCCAATATCATTGAAAAACTACTATCGTTTCGAGATTCGGGTGTTCAAGTATCCATAGATGATTTTGGCACTGGATATTCATCCTTAGCCTACCTTAAGAAATTCAATGTGGATTATCTTAAGATCGACATTTCCTTCGTCCGTAATTTAGTGTTCGACCCAAGAGATTTGCATCTTTGTGAGGCCATTGTGCTGATGGCTCATAGGCTAGGCATTAAAGTCGTCGCAGAAGGTGTAGAGACCAAGGAGCAGGAGGAGTTGCTCAAGAAAATTAATTGTGACTATGCCCAAGGGTATTTATTTTCAAAACCAATACCAGCCGTTGAATTCGAAAGGTTTTTACAAACCCCACGCGCGTTCAATCAGCCCTAAATATCACAAGAAGTAAGCGGCGCGATTAGTTGTTGAGTGGCTCGACTACTCGGCTTGGCAGGCTATAAATACTGCTCAATACCTTATTTAAGCAGAACCTCAAACTGGTCAATTGGTGACGGTTTACCAAATAAGTAACCTTGATAATGATTACAGTGGTTCTTTTGAAGAAATTTTTGCTGTTCTTCAGTTTCAACTCCTTCGGCAATGACATTGAGTTCCAGGCTGCTCGCCATGGCAATAATCGTCCGTACGATGGCCTGATCACTATGATCAATTGCGATATTTCGTACAAATGATTGGTCAATTTTCAACTGATGTAAGGGTAGTTGTTTGAGGTACTGCAACGATGAATACCCTGTTCCAAAATCATCTAGTGAAAAATGAATGCCGACTTCTTTTAGTTCCTGCATGGTGGCAATAATGTCTTCTACATTTTCTAGCAGGATACTTTCCGTCAGCTCAAGCTTGAGCAGTGCAGGGTTAATATCAAACTTGTTTGCAGAGGTTTTTACCAATGCTACAAAGTCTGATTGACGACATTGCTTTGTACTTACATTGACTGAGATTGTGAGTTGATGGGTTGTTTCATCTTGCTGCCATGCCTTAAGCTGGGCGCAGGCTGTATCTAATACCCACTCTCCAATAGGCAGGATCAATCCCGTCTCTTCTGCTAAAGAAATAAAGTCACAGGGTGACACTAAACCGCGCTTTGGATGTACCCAGCGTATCAATCCCTCAGCCCCCACTACCTGCCTGCTACTATTGACCTGAACTTGGTAATAGAGCTGAAATTGCTCACGCTCTAGCGCTTTATGTAAGTCCTTTTCCATGGATGCCCTGGCATTGATGGTGTCCTGCATCTGCTGGTCGAAAAAGCGGATATCGTTACGCCCCGCTTTCTTTGCCTGATACATGGCAATATCAGCCTGCTGCAATAGCTCTTCTATGCCCAATAACTGGTCTTGAAACAAGGTAACGCCAATACTCGGCGAACTGTAATATTGGTCTAAACCAAGCTGGTAAGGCTCATTAAGCGTGGCATGTATCTTGTCTGCAATCACTTGAGTCTCAGCTGCAGATTCAATGGCATGCTGACTTAAGCCCTCTATCAATACAACAAATTCGTCACCGCCAATACGCGCAACAGTGTCACATTCCCTCACGCTATCTATCAATCGTGCTGATACTTGCTGCAGTAACAAGTCTCCAGAATCATGCCCCAAGGTATCGTTTAAGGTTTTAAAATGATCCAGATCAATAAACAATAATGCACCAACCCAGCCCGCCCGTCCGCTAGTTGCTAGCGCATGTTTAATGCGGTCTACCAGTAAACGTCGGTTGGGTAACTTGGTCAGGGGGTCATAAAAAGCCAGTTGCTGAATCTCCTCAGCGGCGGCTTTACTCAGCGTGATATCAGTTAAGTTGACGATGTAATTTGTTACTTTGCCGTTAGCGTCTTTTGCCGCGGTAACAGTGATTTGCTCAGGGTACATGTCACCATTTTTGCGGTGGCTCCATATTTCTCCAGCCCATTCGCCTGTTTTATTCACTACTTGCCACATTTCATGATGGAACGTGGTGTCGTCTAAATCTGTGCGCAGCAAATGGGAGGTTTCACCAATGAGCTCTTGCTCGGAGTAGCCAGTGATGGTGGTAAAAGCACGATTAACACGAAGAATGACTCTGTTGGCATCAGTTACTAATATACCGCCCTGCGACTGAAAAGCAGTGGCAGCAATGCTAAGTTCGTTATTAGCAATGATTAACTCTAAGGCGCGTTTTTCTTTTTCCTGGTTTTGAAAATTGAGCTCTATTTCAGCTAGCTTGGTTTTGGTGACATCTTCATGAGTCATGAGAATTCTAAAAGCGTTCTCATGGCAGAACGAGGCCACCCTGCAAACAAACCAGCGCTTTTCAACAGGGGAATGACAGGGATATTCAAGCGAAAACTCTGATGTTTTGTCACTCATTACGGCACGAATGCCCGCTGCCATTGCGCTCGCATACTCAGCATCCGAGCCACGTACTTGATCACACACAGCTAGGTAATTAACCCCTACAAATTTATTATCGGGTATTCCAGCATTATTGGAATTTCCAAAACAACTCCACACATTATTCACGCATATGACTGTACCCAGCTCATCGAGGATAACAACGCCATCTGTTAAGGAGTTGATTAATTCTTGGGCATAACTTTCTAGCTGGCTACTTGGAAAATGGTTTTTATATGTTTTTTTAAGAGCTTGTATCATCTTGGCATCAAAATAGAGTGACGGTATTCGTACTTAATATGGCCTGATTAATCTTTCGCGTCTTACATACTCTCCTTTATATGCCGCAATGTATGTTCGCTATCACACATAAGCAAGCAAGGCTTATTTCGAACTTGATGATCTTAACCGCAAGGCATTTGAAATAACAGATACTGAGCTCAGGCTCATGGCAATAGCGGCGATCATGGGGGATAACAACCACCCCGTGAATGGGAATAGAAGGCCAGCAGCCAGTGGCACACCGAGAGAGTTGTAGATGAAAGCAAAGCCCAGATTCTGCTTCATATTTGCGATGGTTTCCTGAGAAATAATTCTGGCTTGGGCAATGCCCCGCAGATCGCCTTTCACTAAAGTCACCTCAGCGCTATTCATGGCGACATCGGTGCCAGTGCCCATTGCTACGCCAACATCTGCTTTGGCTAGCGCAGGCGCATCATTAATGCCGTCTCCAGCCATGGCGACGATACGGCCTTCACTTTGTAATTTATCTACTAGTGCGAGTTTGTCGGCGGGTTTCACTTCGCCATAGACTTCAGTGATGCCCAGCTTTGCAGCGACTGCTTGTGCCGTGGTCAGGCCATCACCCGTCGCCATGATCACGCGAATGTTGGATGCCTTGAGGCTGGCCAGGGCTTCTAAGGTGCTAGCCTTGATGGGGTCGGATACTGACAACAAGCCAGCCAATTGGCTATTGACGGCAAGGTACATCACACTCGCGCCTTGGGTGCGCAGCGCTTCGGCTTGCGACTTGAGCGCATCGACGGATACACCCAACTGGGTCATTAATGCGGTATTGCCGAGTGCCAGCTGCTTGACGCCCACGCTGCCTCTAACACCGATGCCAGTGATGGACTCAAATCCCTCGGCCTTATCAAGCACAAGTCCACGTTCACGTGCCGCACTGACAATAGCATCGGCTAATGGATGCTCGCTACCTTGATCTAGGCTAGCGGCAAGGCGCAATAAATCTTCTTCACTATTGTTTGAAACTGCTATGGCACGATCGAATCTCGGCTTGCCTTCTGTGAGCGTGCCAGTCTTATCTACAATCAATGTATCAACCTTGCGAAAATTCTCAATTGCAGCAGCGTCGCGAAATAGTATGCCTTGCGTCGCTGCTTTGCCCGTGGCAACCATGATGGACATAGGTGTTGCCAAGCCCAGTGCGCAAGGGCAAGCGATAATGAGTACGGCAACAGCATTGATCAAACCATAGACCCAGCTCGGTTCTGGCCCAAATAACCCCCAGGCGATGAATGTCAGTAAAGCGATACTGACTACAGTGACAACGAAGTAGCCAGCGACCTGATCAGCCATGCGCTGCATTGGCGCTTTGGAGCGCTGTGCCTGCACGACCATTTGTACGATGCTTGCCAATACGGTCTGTGAGCCAACATGCTCGGAACGCATGACCAATGCGCCGTTGGTATTCAGGGTCGCGCCTATCAGTTTGTCACCTATGCGCTTGGTGACAGGCAGGGGTTCGCCAGTCAGCATGGATTCATCCACCGCACTACCGCCCTCAATTACTACGCCATCCACAGGCACCTTTTCTCCAGGGCGCACACGCAGGCTATCACCCACATGAACGTAGGTTAGCGGAATATCTTCTTCAGAGCCATCGCTATTGATGCGGCGTGCAGTCTTTGGGGCAAGGCCAAGCAATGACTTGATGGCCGCTGATGTTTGCGAACGGGCTTTTAGTTCGAGAATCTGCCCCAGTAGCGTTAACGAAATAATGAATGCTGCCGCTTCAAAATAGACTGATACCCGCCCCATGGAAATAAATGACGCAGGGAACAGGCTGGGAGCGACTGTGGCAAACACACTGTAAATAAAGGCGGCAGAGGTTCCTAGCCCTATGAGTGTCCACATATTGGGGCTACGATGGCGCACCGATTGCACAGCCCTCTCGAAAAACGGCCAGCCGGCCCAGAAGATAATTGGGGTTGTAAGCACAAGCTCAATCCAGCTCTGGGTACCCATGGCGAACCATTCCAACTGATGACCAGCCATTGCGAGGACAAATACGATAAGGGTCAAAGGTAGCGTATAGATAAATCTACGCTTGAAGTCCAACAGTTCTGGGTTCTCCCCATCATCCAGCGCAGGCATTTCTGGCTCCAGTGCCATACCGCATTTAGGGCAGGCTCCAGGCTTATTCTCTCGTATCTCCGGATGCATGGGGCAAGTGTAGATAGTGCCAGCGATTACTGGCTCGTTGCCTTCGTGTTTGGCGATACTCGAGGCTGGTACTTGAGTAAGGTACTTAGTTGGATTGGCCGCGAACTTTGCTTTACAGCCAGCGCTACAGAAATATACGGACGTGCCCTCATGCTGCAATACATGCGGTGATTGTTCAGTCACCTTCATTCCGCATACTGGGTCTTTCAGTAATGCGGCCTCGGCTGTAGCAGTCGCCATTGATGGATGGGCGCTGCAGCATGCGTGTGTATCGCTGGGTTCAGTTTTGTTCATAGCACTCCGACCTTTTTTGGGAATGGTCAATGCTCAGCATGCATCAAATGAAGAGATTCTACTAGTCAAGCAATCTATACGTAATGGCTACAAAAATGAACGTCATTAAAGCTATCAGGCAAACTGTTAAGAATATTTCAAGCGTCAATCCATCTTTCCACCCAGTATTGCCATGGTTAGCGTTAACTTCATTGTTGTGTAAATGCACTTCAAAATCAGATGAAACGTTAGTCTTAGGCATGATTAACTCCTGTTAAAAGAATCCATCACCCCACTTTAAAGAGAACTGCAAGCCACTATGTTGATGTATATCAACGTTGACTGCATTTGGTGGAAAGTGCTGCTGAACCATATATAAATACTGATTTGTTAACGGTCTTGTCCTACATCAAGACTGGCAACAGTCCTATAAACCCGCATAGATAGTGTACTTAGACTAGAGTTTCTAATTGAAAAGGAGATTGCTATGAATCATTCATCATCACTATTAAAGGCGTTCGCTGCAGGCGCAGGCTTATTACTGTTGAGCAGTACTGCGTTTGCCAGTGAAGAATTTTACGGTCGTGTAGAAAGTCGCCCAGTTGAAAATGCGGGTATCTGGACGATCAGTGGCCAACAGGTTGAAGTGACGGATAAAACTAAAATCGAGCTGGATAATGGCCCTCTAGTAGTCGGGTCTTGTGCGGAAGTAGAGCATAAGAAAGGCGTAGTAAAAGAAATTGAAAGTGCCAAACCCAAGAAATGTGAGAAGTAAATAAAAGACAATTTAACTTAACAAAAAAGCGGCATGAGCCGCTTTTTTGTTGTCTGAAATCAGTGGTTCAGCAAATTCACCTGCACATCCACTATTAGCTTAGGCATTACAGCTGGACCAATAAAACTCCCAGATACTGGTGGCACGGCTTCAGGGTTGCGGGCAACGGCGACGGCAATATGATGTATGCCAGTGACTTGTCCAGCGGTAGGGTCAAAACCTTTCCAACCTGTCCCCGGTAAATAAACTTCTGCCCAGGCGTGCGTGGTGGCGTTGCCAGCTTCGGTCGCTGGCGCATGCAGATAACCGCTCACAAAGCGGCTGGCCAAGCCTAGGCAACGACAGGCTTCAATAAATAGGGTGGCGTAGTCGCGACAAGAGCCGCTGCCATTGTTGATGGTTTGGGCAGGGGTTTGTACGCCCGCTTCTTCCCGTATCTGGTAGCGAAACTGGCGGTTAATGGCTTGGTTCAAGCTTGTTAGCAGCGCAAAGGTAGTCAAGCTACCGTTACGCAAACCGAGTTGTACCAGCCAATTATTCACTGTGTTTTGATCGTTAGTAAATACGGGTTGCTGAAAAGCCGCGAGATCGGCCCAGTCGGCTTCTGGGTAAGCGAATGGGTAATTTACAGCGTAATCTTCAATCAAGAAGTCCAATGGTGCTTCTTCATAATGCTGAATCACTACTTCGCTGGCGATAGTGAGCTTGTTCGTCGGTTGCAGAAAAGTGACAGCCGCCAGCGAGTTATCAAACACATCGCGATACCATTTTATTTTATAAGCGGGCGTGATGTTGAGAATGGAAGATTCAATGCGCAGGTCATGCCCTTCGCGCGGGCGTAGCAACAAATAATGCTGTTGCAACGTGACTTCCGCAGGGAAAGAATATTCAGTGAGGTGCTTGATTCTTAGGCGTTTCACGGTGGTATTTGATTCGCTAGATCAGGCTGGTGCAGTTGCCAACTGAGTTACCCGCACTTGCATCAGCTCAGGATATAGCGCTGGACCAAACTGATTGAAGATGGCGACATCAGCAGCGTCGTGGCCATAAGCAACAGTAACGCGACCACCTTTTGGTTCGGACTGGGTCGGGTCAAACGTATACCATTTGCCATTCACATAGGCTTCAAACCAGGCGTGGAAATCCATCGGTTGCAGCTCATGCAAGAAGCCAACGACCATGCGCGCTGGTATGCATAAGCCACGGCAAAGCGCGATACCTAAATGCGCAAGTTCGCGACAGACACCTTCTCGTTGTTGGTTCACTTCCACAGCAGAAAGCTGGAAGTGCGCAGAGTCAGGGTTGAAACGAATATTCTCGCGTATCCATTTCTCAATGGCAGCCACTTGGTCGTAGCCAGGTAGAACATCTGCAACGATTTCTTGCCCAAGATCAATGAATTTATCCGACTCGCAATAACGTGATGGCAGCAGATATGTCAGCACAGCATCTGGCAGATTCTGCACATCTTCAAATGGTGCGCCAGACGCGGTATCAATGCCATCCGCCGTCAGAATATCTGCCGAGGTGCTGATGGAAAACTCGCCCACAGGCGCGATGAGGCGCTGGCAAAGATTGCCGTAAGTGTCGGTATATTCCACCACAGGCACGCTGGGTTTTAGCGTATAAGACTCGCGCGCCACCCATTGATGCACACCGCTGCGCGGCCGCAACATCAAGGTAAATGCGGTGGGGATGCTGACATTAAAAGTGATATCACATTCAGTACGTAGCCACATTGCTCTATCCTATGTGTATCAATAAAACCCATTTTAGCCTGCTTTAAAGCCGCAGCTTAGTAGTATTTGTCTGACATCGCTTTTAGCACGACAGCGTCTATGGTGACCGAGGTTTTATCATCCATCAGCCACACTTGCCCTTCCTGGATATTGCACTGCAACTGCATATTTTTCTGCGCTAGTGCGGCCATCGCACGCGTACTTTCTTGTGGCAGATTGATGATAGTGAGATTTTTCAAGCGCTCAAACTGGCTGCTGTTCTGTGCAAACCACATATCTACAGCACGGCCGCCATAGCAATACACAATCACTTTGTTGGCGCGGCCGCACGCTTTGCGTATCAATTTTTCATCTGGCAGACCAACATCAATCCACAACTCTATGACGCCAGTGAGGTCTTTTTGCCATAGATCCGCTTCATCATCTGCGGTCATACCTTGGCCAAACTCCAGATATTCATGCGCATGTAAGGCAAACGCAAGCAAACGCACCATCATCCGCTCGTCAGTTTCTGAAGGATGTTGCGAGAGTGTGAGCGCATGCTCCTGGTAATAATGGCGTTCCATATCTGCGATTTGCAGATTGGCTTTGAACACGGTTGCTTTAATGGCCATAAGTTTCTTAGTAGTGTAGGTGTGAATGAATAAATAAAGGATTAAGGCTTGCTTAGAATTCTCGCTTTAAAATTCCAGCGGATCGACATCCACCGCCCAGCGTATTTTGTTCGCTAGGGGGTGTTCCCGCAATTGCGGTACTAACTGTCGCAGCAGGTTTTGCATGGCATTGCGTTGGGTTGCCTGCATGAGCAATTGCCCGCGTTCCATGCCTTTCAGTTTTTCCATCTGCGGCCGCAAAGGGTGATAGATCATCACTTCTTCAGTCAGCGTTCTTGCCAGCTCGCTAGCATCGGTGAGGAATTGTTGAACAGGCGAAAATTGGTTGGCCTCTGCCCGTAATAATGCCATGTAGGCATAGGGCGGAAATTGCGTCATTTCGCGTTCTTGCAATAGGCTCTGCGCGTAGGCTGCATAATCCTGCTCACGCAGTGCATTGAAAAGATTATGTTCGGGAAAGCTGGTTTGTATCAGTACTTCACCCGGCTTATCAGCGCGTCCAGCGCGTCCAGCAACTTGCATGAGCTGGGCAAAAAGACGCTCAGCGGCACGGAAATCAGGGCTAAACAGTGCGCTATCCGTATCAATCACACCGACCAGCGTGAGGTTGGGGAAGTCGTGGCCTTTGGCCAGCATTTGCGTGCCGACCAGAATATCCACCTCGTCAGCATGCACAGAAGCCAGCATGTCGGTGAGCGCATGCTTACGTCGTGTGCTGTCTCTATCCACCCTCAGAATGCGCGCTTCGGGCATCAGCTTTGCTAGTGTTTCTTCCAGCCTTTGCGTGCCGTGACCTGTCGGGTGCAGGTCAGCATTACCGCAACTCGGGCACTGGCGTACGATTTTTTGCTCGTGCCCGCAATGGTGACAACGTAGCCTGCCTTGACGCAGGTGCACGACTAACCTACTGCTACATCTCATACATGGCGCTATCCAGTGGCAGGCGCTGCACAGCAATACAGGCGAGTAGCCGCGGCGGTTGATGAACAGCAGGCTTTGTTCGCCGCGCGCTAATCGTTCTTTCATGGCAGTGACCAGCGCTGGTGATAAACCATCGTGCATTTCTGTACGCGTGGTATCTATGCAACGAATCAGCGGCAGTTGCGCTTTGGAAACGGCACGTTCGTTGAGCGTGAGATGACCATACTTATTAGTTTGTGCGTTATGCCAGGTTTCCAGCGCGGGCGTTGCAGAGCCTAGAATAATGGGTATTTTTCGGCGATGTGCCCTGACCAAGGCCACATCGCGTGCATGGTAGCGCATGCCATCCTGCTGTTTGTAAGAGCCGTCGTGCTCTTCATCCACAATAATCACGCGAATATCTGGCAGTGGCGCAAACACTGAAAGTCGCGTGCCGATGACAATACGCGCAGCACCAGATTGCGCCAATCGCCAGTTTTGTAAACGTTCACTCTCGCTCAGGTTGCTGTGTAGGCTGACGAGTGGGAAATTTGGTAGACGGCTGCGAAAGCGCGATTCCAGTTGCGGTGTCAGGTTGATTTCTGGCACGAGCACCAAGGCTTGGCCTGTATTGTTGGCTAATATGCTCTGCAAAATCTGCATATAGACTTCGGTTTTTCCACTGCCCGTAATGCCATGCAACAGCCAGGGTTTGAAGCCTTGTACTTGCGCCGTAATCGCTTGTACCGCCTGGGTTTGTTCTGCATTCAATTCAGGCGCTGGCACAGCTGAAAATGATGACTTTTTGATGCCAGCCAATACTTGCTGCGCTTGCACCCATCCAGCTTCAATAAAGCCTTGCAAGGGTTTTCGCCATCCCGCGGAGACTTCACTTAAAGCTATTTCGTCGAGTGCACCATGCTCAGGCAAGGCAGAAAAAACACGTCGTTGCAGTAATTTACGCGCAGGCAGGTTATCAATAGTTTGCACTTTTCCTGCATCGGTCAGTGAATAGAGATATTGCTTACGCGATACCGCAGGTTTGGTTTGCCGCAGCCGCACTGGCAAGGCTGAAAGCAGCGCCTGCCCATAAGGATATTGGTAGTAGTCAGCGCAAAACTTCAGTAAAGCGAAGGTTTCATAATCCAACGGGGTTTCGTCAGAAAAAGCCGAAATAATAGGTTTGAGTTTCTCAATCGGAAAATCGCTCGTATTTGACTTGGCAACCACCACGCCGACTTGCTTGCGTGGCCCAAACGGCACCACCACACGCTGGCCAATGTCCACGGAAAAACCGCCATCCAGATAATCGAATAGCCTGTCTAACGGCACATCTAGCGCAACCCTTAAAATATGGGCGGGTGAAATATAGGAATGTGTAGCGGGTGAAGTCATCAAAACTGCTGTCGAATAGGGTTATGAGCCTTAGCGGCCTATGGGTTAGAATATCGTTTTTGTTATATCACGATTGCATCATTCTCTTGAAAGCACATCTTACAGAATTACTTACTCAGGCTGCAAAAAGCCTTGAGTTACCGCCTACCGATTTAGCCATTCAGCTTGAACGCCCGAAGACTGCCCAGCACGGTGATTTTTCCACCAATCTCGCCATGATGCTGGCTAAACCGCTGCGCCAGAATCCGCGTGCAATTGCTGAAAAACTCATTCAAGCCTTGCCTGAATCAGCATTGGTTGAAAAAGTGGAAATCGCAGGTGCGGGCTTCATCAATTTCTTTTTAAGTGTGCAGGCCAAAAGCACGGTTGTTGCTGAAATTCAGCAGCAAGGCGACAAGTTTGGCCACAACAATGCTGGTATAGGCCGTAAAGTACAAGTCGAGTTCGTGTCAGCCAACCCGACAGGTCCGTTGCACGTTGGCCATGGCCGTGGTGCCGCGGTAGGTGATTGTCTGGCGCGTTTATTAGCTGCTAGCGGCTGGAATGTCACGCGCGAATTTTACTACAACGATGCTGGCGTACAGATCGATAACCTGACCAAATCAGTCCAAGCGCGCTGCCAAGGTTTGACTCCAGACGATGCAGGTTGGCCAGAAGACGGCTACCGTGGCGACTACATTGCAGACGTAGCAAACGCTTACTTGGCCAAGCAAACGGTGACAGCGGATGACATAGCAGTTACTGCGGCTGGCGATGCAAATGATAGCGAATCTATCCGCCGTTTTGCTGTTGCATATCTTCGGCATGAGCAAGACCTGGATTTGCGTGCATTTCAGATCAAGTTTGGTGTGTTTTCGCTTGAATCCGCGCTTTATTCTTCAGGCAAGGTTGAGCAAACCGTGCAAAGCCTTGTTGCTAGTGGCCATACCTATGAACAAGACGGTGCTCTATGGCTGAAAACAACAGATTTCGGTGACGACAAAGATCGCGTGATGCGCAAGACCGATGGTGGTTACACCTATTTTGTGCCGGATATTGCCTATCATTTGGACAAATGGCAGCGCGGTTTTGAGCGCGTAATCAATGAGCAGGGCGCTGATCACCACAGCACCATCACTCGAGTTCGTGCTGGTTTGCAGGCGCTAGATATGGCGATTCCGCAAGGCTGGCCGGATTATGTGCTGCACCAGATGGTCACAGTGATGCGCGGTGGCGAAGAAGTGAAGTTATCCAAGCGTGCTGGCAGTTACGTTACCCTGCGCGACCTGATTGATGAAGTTGGCTGCGATGCCACACGTTACTTCCTTGCCGCTCGTCGGGCCGATTCACAATTGATATTCGATATTGATCTTGCTCGCGCACAAACTAACGATAATCCTGTGTATTACATCCAATATGCGCATGCCAGAATTTGCAGTGTATTGAATCAATGGGGTGGTGATGTTGCGACTTTGGCTAATGCCGATTTAGCTCCGCTCAATACCGCACATGAGGCTGCATTGATGCAGCGCCTAGGTGAATTCCCTGAAGTGGTAGAGACTTCAGCAGCAGAACTGTCGCCGCACAGCGTTGCCAATTATCTGAAAGATTTAGCCAGCGATTTGCATAGCTATTACAATGCGCAACAGTTTCTGGTGGATGATGAAGTCACCAAATTGGCACGTTTGGCGTTAGTGAGTGCCACGCAGCAAGTATTAAAGAATGGCCTGGATCTGCTTGGCGTGAGTGCGCCAAAGGCGATGTAATCGTTAATTCGTCATTATTAAAAGTAAGTATTTAAAGAGGAATCACCGTGAGCCGAGACTATAAACCCAGCGCACCGAGAAGTAGCAAGGCGAGCAGTAAGGGCAACCCGTTTTTTACTGGTTTACTCGTTGGCTTGTTGCTGGGGGTTGGTATTTCTGTCGCTGTGGCGTTGCTGGTAAAAGGTAGCAATAGCCCGTTTGTGGCTAAGGTCACTCCCGGTGCAACGCCTGACCTGACGCTAGAAAAACCTGACACAAGTGCCCTGCCTAAAGAAACTAATAACGGCGCTGGCAACTCCAACAATGGCACTGATAACCCAGATAAGCCGCGTTTTGATTTCTATACGATTCTGCCAGGCAGCGAGACCAAAGTTACCGAACAGCAAATCAAGCAAAAAGAAGCTCAAGACGCGACTGGTCAGATTAAGGAAAGTTATTTCTTGCAGGTAGGCGCTTTTGCTACCGAACAAGAGGCAGACAACCTGAAGGCTAAGTTGGCGCTGCTAGGCATGGAGGCAATTGTGCAAACGGTGACCATTCCTGATAAAGGCGTGATGCATCGTGTGCGAGTGGGGCCGCTGGCTGATCTGGATCAAATCAACAAATCACGCACAGAGTTAAGCAAGAATGGTTTTAATACCGACCTGATTAAGGTTCAAAGCAGTACGCCTAACCAGTAATAGTAAGCGCCATGTCGGCAATAGTACGTCTGACGCGTTGTAATTCAAGTAAGTGTTATTTTGATCAACATTTGACATAAGAAACTAAGGATAAGAAATGATGAAAAAACTTCTCGCGGCCTGCTTGCTGTTGCTCACAAGCCAATTATTGGCAACAAATGCGATGGCTGAACCGCAATCTGGTGTTGAATACAGCCCTGTTCTACAGCTTGTTCCTACCGATGACACCAAGCGCATCGAAGTCACAGAAATCTTTTGGTATGGTTGCCCACATTGCTACGACTTTGAACCTATCGTTTCTGCGTGGGTAAAGAAATTCCCACCAAATGTGTATTTCAAGCGTGTACCAGGTGTGCCGCGCCCTGACTGGGTACCGATGGCTAAAGCCTATTACACGTTGGATGCCCTGAATCTCGTGGATAAGCTGCATGTGCCTTTGTTTGATGCGATTCATAAAACCCGCGAGCTCAAGCCAGCTGATGAAGTTGGTGTCATCGACTGGATTACCAAACAATCGGGTCTTGATCGTAAACGCGTAGAAGACACCTATCGTTCATTCTCAATCAACACCAAAGTCATGAACGCCATGCAAGTGTTCCGCGCAACAGGCGCAACAGGCGTGCCGACCTTGCTGATTGATGGTAAATATATTTCTTCAGCTACCATGGCAGGCGGTAATGATGCTTTCATCAAAACTGCTGATTACCTGATTGCCAAGGCCAAGCAAGAAAAAGGCATCAAGTAAGCTAGTTTAAAAAACACTAGTTATTAGCTGATGGCTAATCACCAATTTAAACCCGCTGTGAATGTTGAGAAAAACTCAGCACCACAGCGGGTTTTTATTACTGGCGCATCCAGTGGTATCGGCTTGGCACTGGCGCGGCATTATGCAAAAGCAGGCGCGCAGCTGGGTTTGGTAGCGCGCAGAGCCGAACTGTTAATCGAACTGGCAGGCGAGCTAGGTGCAAACTGTGAAGTCTATACAGTCGATGTGCGTGATGCAGAATCGCTAGCCAAGGCAGCACAACAATTCATTCAGCAATTTGGTGTACCTGACATCGTCATTGCCAATGCAGGGGTTAGCCGTGGCACATTGACCGAACACCAGCAAGACATTCCTGCATTCAAGGCCGTGTTTGAGATCAACGTATTGGGCATGGTGCATACCTTTCACCCCTTTATTGCTGCTATGCGCGATGCTGGCAAAGGCCAATTGGTTGGGATTGCCAGTGTGGCAGGCATTCGCGGCTTACCGGGTGCGGGGGCTTATAGCTCATCCAAAGCTGCTGTGATCAGTTACCTTGAAAGCCTGCGCGTAGAAATGGCGCCGCATGGGATTGCAGTTACTACCATTGCGCCAGGCTACATCCGTACGCCGATGACCGATATTAATGCTTACAACATGCCATTTTTGATGGATGTCGATATTGCTGCCAGCAAATTCGCATTAGCAATCCAGCTTAAACGGCGCTTTGTAGTGATTCCTTGGCAGATGGGCATGATGGCGAGATTGATGCGATTTATACCTCCTATCGTGTGGGATTGGGCGATGAAAAGCGCACCTCATAAAGAACGGACTAATTGGGATTGGTTGTAATATAGGTGGCAATCATGAGAAAACTCACCCAACTGAACGCCAGATAACGCATGCATGAAGTCGCCGAGCTGATTGCCTGCGAAGATTGTGATGCCGTTTATCGCAAGCTGACCTTAACGAATGGCGAGATCGCCCGTTGCACACGTTGTGGCGCAGAGCTTGATCGCAATGCGGACCGTCGGCGTGAACATCTTTTACCGCTTACCATGGCTAGCTTCATCATGTTTGTGCTTGCCAATACCTTTCCTATCGTAGAAATGGAGCTGCAAGGCTTGCGCAGCGAGACTACCCTGATAGGTGCGGTGTTATCGCTCAGCACAGAAGGCACCTCGCTAGTAGCGCTGTTGGTGCTGGCAACAACGATCCTATTTCCACTCATGCAGATGATGATCCTGTTTTATTTGCTGACGCCAGCGCCCCATTCAAAAGGGCGTGCAGGTTTTAGTTTACTCGTGCGCTTGATGCAGACTTTGCGCCCTTGGGGTATGGTGGAAGTGTTTATGCTGGGCGTGTTGGTGGCGCTGATCAAATTATCGAATATGGCGACCATTATTCCGGGTATCGCTTTATGGGCATTTTGTGTGTTGACGGTACTGCTCACCGTTGTAGTCTCTTTTAACCCGCGCTATCTGTGGCAGTTTGAAGAGTCTGAAGCCATTGAACAGGGCGTTCATTGATGCAGGATGTGGCCACTGTTAAAACAGCCCACAGCCTTGGCATGATGGCCTGCCATCAATGTGGCAAACTATGGAAAAATGTACGGCATCATGACCACTGCGGTCATTGCAATGCAATGCTACATGCTCGTAAGCCAGATAGCATTAACCGAACTTGGGCTTTACTGATTGCAGCAGGCATCATGTATTTACCCGCTAACCTGATGCCCGTGATAATCACCAGGACTTTGCTAGATACGCATCAAGATACTATTCTGAGTGGCGTGATATTTTTCTGGGTTTCGGATGAATGGGGCTTGGCAGCGATAGTGTTTATTGCGAGTTTCTTAGTACCTTTACTCAAGTTGGTGTCATTAACTTTGCTGGTTGTCATGGCACAAAAAAAGAGTCGCTGGCGTCAGTTGGAACGTGCCAAGCTTTATCGTATGGTTGAGATCATTGGACGCTGGTCTATGCTAGATGTATTTGTAGTATCGCTATTAGTAGGCTTGGTACAGATTCAAGGGTTTGCCAAAATTACCGCAGGCGTTGGTATCGTGGCTTTTGGAGCGGTGGTCGTGCTTACCATGCTGGCTTCGCTGAGCTTTGACCCTCGCCTGACATGGGATACAGATGAGCAGAGCACTGTTAACAACGATGTGTAAAAGAGAATCGAAAGAACAGAATGAGCGAAGATAATATAAGCCCTGCAGCAGCCGATTTACCCAGCCCTAAGCGCGAGCAGCAGCGCAACTGGTTGCCCTCGCTGGTCTGGATTGTTCCTATTATTGCTGCGCTGGTTGGTATTACGCTGGTTGTTAAAGTGCTGGTTAATCGCGGGCCAGTCATAACCATCTCATTCCGCACTGCTGAGGGGCTTGAAGCGGGTAATACCAAGGTTAAATATAAAGATGTGGATATTGGGGAAGTGCAGGAAATCACCTTAAGTGAAGACCGTTCGCAAGTATTGGTAAAAGTGCAATTAGCCAAAACAGCCCAAAGTTTTACAGCAGATGATACCCACTTCTGGGTGGTGCGCCCGCGATTAGGGGCATCAGGAATCACTGGGCTTGGTACTTTGCTCTCGGGCGCCTATATAGCAGCAGACGCAGGAACTTCAGAGGAAACCACGAAAGAATTCTCTGGTTTAGAAGTGCAGCCTATTGTTACGCGAGATGCTTCAGGCAAGCAATTTGTGCTGCATGCCAGCGACCTTGGTTCGCTTGATATAGGCTCACCAGTATTTTATCGCCGCATCAAAGTGGGTCAGGTAGCCGCTTATGATCTTGATGAAGATGGCAAAGGCGTGAGCTTGCGCATATTCATTGATAAGCCCTATGACAAATATGTCGGCATGAATACACGGTTCTGGCATGCCAGCGGGTTTGATGTGCAAGTTGATTCGAGTGGTTTTAAGCTCAATACGCAATCGCTTGCTACCGTGATTTTAGGTGGCCTTGCATTCCAGTCAGTGGATGATGAGCCTGGTCCTGTTGCTAAAGAAAATACCACCTTTCTACTCGCACAAGATCAAAACCAGGCATTTAGAGAGGCCGATGGTGCATCACAAACCATGGTGCTCTACTTTAAACAATCTGTACGTGGCCTGACGCCTGGCGCTGCCGTGGATTTTCGTGGTGTTGTGTTAGGCGAAGTTAAATCAGTCGGTGTTCAATACGACCCTGAACACCATGAATTTGAAATGCCAGTGGTCATTGAGATTTATCCTGAAAGGCTAGGGCGAAAGTTTGTTGAGAATGAACGTAAATCCTCTGAGAGTATGCAACAGCGCGTGCAGCTTATGGTGAGCCGTGGCTTGCGTGCGCAATTGCGCACGGGTAGTTTGCTGACGGGCAAGCTCTATGTTGCGGTTGATTTCTTCCCTCAAGCGCCTAAAGTTGTCATCGGCTCAGGCCTGCCAATTGAATTACCCACTATCCCAAATAGCCTAGACGAACTGCAAACCCAAATATCCGCCATTGCAGGCAATCTGAGCAAAGTGCAATTTGAGCAGATTGGCCGTGATTTGCAGAAAACCCTGGCCACGATGAACAAGACACTTAGCAGCACTGAAGTGTTAGTGAAAAGCCTGAATAACGATGTTGCACCAGAAGTCACTGCAGCGATGAAAGATGTACGCAAAACCTTGAATAATGCAGATCGCACACTCTCTGAAGATGCGCCTTTGCAGCAAGACTTGCGTCAAACCCTGCAAGAGTTATCACGTGCCGCTGCTTCGCTTAAGGTATTGACGGACTATCTTGAGCAACATCCTGAATCACTGATTCGCGGTAAAACGCTGGATAAATAATCAGCAAAATTTGAAATAGGAAAAGCCCAATGAAATTTGTTAAATTGATGCTCACAAGTGTGGCTGCGATTGTCCTGCTGGCCAGTTGCGCTACTTCTGTGGCAACGCGCTTTTACACGCTCAGTACACCAGCTAAAAGTACGCAGCCAGCCGCTAAAACCACAGCAATCAGTATTGAGGTACTACCAGTCAGTGTGCCCGAGCGCCTTAAGCGTCCGCAGTTAGTCATCAGCACGCAAGGCACACAGCTGAAAATCCTTGAGCAAGATCGCTGGTCATCATCGTTTAATGATGAACTGCGTGATGTTTTTGCCAGTGGCATCGCTGCCCAAGTGGGTACTGTGGATGTCGCACGTGGCGGCCGAATTGCCAATCAACCGATATATCGCATCGCCATTACCTTGCGCCAACTTGATGCCGTACCAGGCGACAAGATTCAGGCTAATTTTGGCTGGACAATTACCCGTTTAGATACAGGTTCAGTGGTGAGTAAAGATGTGGTGATTTCTTGTCAATTAACCCTCACCAAACCAGTTAGCAACAGTATTGATGCCGTGGTGCAAGGTATGCAAGCAGCTGTGGCTGATGTTGTGACAGCGATTTCAGCGAATATTATTAGCTTGAATGGTAGTAATGCTGCGGAGTGTGGTGGCTAATTTGTAGAAACTATAAATGTCGTGTTTCAAATAAAAAGGCTAATTCATAGAGTTAGCCTTTTTGTATTTCTAGAACGTCAATTAACGCGCAATCGGCTTATAGCGAATACGCTTTGGTTTCGCCCCTTCTTCACCCAAACGTTTCTTCTTGTCGGCTTCATATTCCTGATAATTACCGTTGAAGAACGTCCAGTGTGATTCACCTTCTGCCGCCAGAATATGTGTAGCGATTCGATCAAGAAACCAGCGGTCATGGGAGATGACCAGCACGCAGCCCGCGAACTCCAGCAAGGCATCTTCCAACGCGCGTAGGGTTTCCACATCCAGGTCGTTTGAGGGCTCATCCAGCAACAGCACATTGCCGCCAGCAATCAGGGTTTTTGCTAGATGCAAGCGACCACGTTCACCGCCCGAGAGGTTGGCTACCGTTTTTTGCTGGTCGCCACCCTTGAAGTTGAAGCGACCAATGTAAGCACGCGATGGTGTTTCGTAACGGCCAACGGTGAGAATATCTGATCCACCTGATATTTCATCAAACACGGTTTTAGTGCCATCCAGTGAATCACGGCTTTGATCAACATAAGCCAGCTTGACCGTGCTGCCGATATTTACTTCGCCCGTATCTGGCTGCTCTTTGCCAGTGATTAGTTTAAATAACGTCGACTTACCTGCGCCGTTAGGGCCAATCACACCCACAATCGCGCCAGGCGGAATGCTGAAATTCAAGTCATCAATCAGCAGGCGGTCATTAAACGCTTTGCTCACACCCTTGAATTCAATGACCTGGTCGCCAAGCCGCTCGCCAGCAGGGATAAAGATTTCCTGGGTTTCGTTACGTTTTTGATATTCCGCGCTTGCCAGTTCTTCATAACGTGCAATACGCGCTTTGCTCTTGGCTTGGCGCGCCTTGGGGTTCTGCCGTACCCAGTCCAACTCGGTATTCAAGGCTTTTCGACGGGCAGATTCCTGTGATTCTTCCTGCTTCAGGCGTTCCTGCTTTTGATCCAGCCAACTGGAGTAGTTACCTTTCCAAGGAATGCCATGGCCGCGATCCAGTTCCAGTATCCATTCCGCCGCGTTATCGAGGAAATATCTATCGTGGGTAACCGCGACCACAGTGCCAGGGAAGCGCACAAGGTATTGTTCTAGCCATTCGACTGATTCAGCATCCAGATGGTTGGTTGGCTCATCCAGCAATAGCATATCTGGTTTGGAAAGCAGTAATTTGCACAAGGCCACGCGACGTTTTTCACCACCAGATAAAGGGCCAGTTTTGGCATCCCACGCTGGCAACCGTAGTGCATCAGCAGCGATTTCAAGCTGGTGTTCAATATCAGAGCCGCTGGCGGCAATGATGTTCTCGTACTTGGCTTGCTCATCGGCCAGTTTCTCAAAATCGGCATCAGGCTCCGCATACGCAGCATAGACTTCTTCCAACTTTTTCTTGGCTTCCATCACTTCGCCCATGGCAGATTCTACTTCTTCGCGCACGGTTTTTTCAGCATCCAGATGCGGCTCTTGCTCCAGATAGCCAATGGAAATATTAGGCTGGTGCTGCACTTCACCTTCAAACTCTTTGTCCGCGCCTGCCATGATCTTGAGCACGGTGGACTTGCCCGAGCCATTCAAACCCAGCAGGCCGATTTTGGCACCAGGGAAAAATGACAGTGAGATATCTTTAATAATTTGCCGTTTAGGCGGGACGATTTTGCTCACGCGGAGCATAGACATTACATATTGAGCCATGGAAAGCGCCGATTGATTTAAAGCCAGAAGCTTACTTCAACGACCAGATTTTGGGTATCTGTTTAAATGTAGGTTTATAAAAAAACATCGGGCGTACTAGGCGCCCGATGTTTGATTTTTAACTAATACCTAGAAAGTATTAATTCCCTGTAGTCGTACCTTTGCTTCTCACCCAAGCGATGACTTTTAATACATCGTCAGGGCTTAAGCCATTGTCTGGGTCGCTAGGATCCATCAAGCCTTTGCCTTTTGCGCCCATACCGCCGTTAGTACCGTGCCAGATAGTTTCAAACATACCTTTGTTGGTAGCATCTTTAGCATAGTGAAAGTCAGGGCCGTGCAAGCTAGGGCCTACTTGACCTTGTGCGTCTGCACCATGGCACTGCGTACATGAGTACAGCTGAAAAATCTTGTTGCCACGCTTGATTGCAGCGTCATCACCAACGTATGGATTTTTACCCGTAGCCAAAAATTCCTTGGCTTGTGGTGTATCAAATTGATCTGGAGCAATTGCAAGTGGTGCGCCACTTTGCGTATCGACCAGGCTAATCGGGCCATCAGCAAAAGCGTTTGTAGTACATACACCAAGTATCAATGTCATTAAAAAAGCAGATTTCATCAAGTTAGTCATCACAGCACCCGTTCATAGAAAATTAAAAATATTCAAAGCTCAATTTCGACCATATTATATTGTAACAATTCATTAACGTATAATTTACGTTTTGGATTACTCAACAGTGACAGATTTCGCTAAATTTCTTGGTTTATCTACATCTGTACCTTTTAAAAGCGCGGCATGATAAGCCAAAAGCTGTACTGGTATGGTGTGCAGTATAGGCGAGAGTATGCCTACATGGCGAGGAGTGCGAATCACATGCACCCCTTCGCTCTCGGTAAAATGGCTGTCAGCATCGGCAAATACAAACAATTCACCGCCCCGGGCACGCACTTCTTGCATATTCGACTTCACTTTCTCTAGCAAAGTATCGTTCGGCGCAATCACCACAACAGGCATATCTTCATCCACCAAAGCCAGTGGGCCATGCTTGAGTTCGCCCGCTGGGTAGGCCTCAGCGTGAATATAGGAAATTTCTTTTAGCTTAAGTGCGCCTTCCAGTGCAATTGGGTAATGCATGCCACGGCCTAAGAATAATGCATGATGTTTATGGGCAAAGGCTTTTGCCCATTCACGGATTTGCGGCTCCAGATTTAGTGCATGTTGAATACTACCTGGTAGATGGCGTAGCTCACCCAGATAGGTCTGCTCTTGCACAGGGCTGAGCAAAGCACGTTGCTTTGCTAGAGTGACAGCCAAAGTGAATAGGGCAATCAATTGTGTGGTGAAAGCTTTGGTTGAAGCTACACCAATCTCAGCACCAGCGCGCGTATACAGTACAAGCTTGGATGCGCGCGGAATCGCACTCTCTTGTACATTACAAATGGCTAGCGTAAGCGTTTGGCCTAGTGATTTTGCATGTTTCAATGCTTCCATCGTATCCAGTGTTTCGCCAGATTGTGAAATGGTCACAATCAGTTGTTTTGGATTCGGCACGGATTTGCGATAACGATATTCGCTGGCAATTTCCACATTCACCGGGATCTCGGCTAAGCTTTCCAACCAATATTTGGCGGTCAAGCCAGCATAATAGCTGGTACCAGCAGCGAGTATCAGAACACTATCTACCTGGTCAAAAACAGCCTCGGCGCCATCACCAAACAAGGCAGGGCTAAAGCGGTTGTCATCAATAATGGCTTCTATCGTATCTGTCACTGCACGAGGTTGCTCGTGGATTTCTTTTTGCATGAAGTGTGAGTAAGGGCCTAGCTCCATAGAAGCCAGTGATACATCACTTTTATGTACTTGGCGGGTGGCGACCAGTCCATCACGGTCAAATATAGTCACGCCCTCGCGCTTTATCTCAGCCACATCGCCGTCTTCGAGATAAATCACGTTGCGGGTGACAGAAAGTACTGCCGATACGTCTGACGCAATGAAGTTTTCACCTTCACCCAAGCCAATCAGCAAAGGGCAACCCAAGCGCGCACAGACCATGTAATCAGGCGTTTTGACTGAAATGACGCTAATGGCAAAAGCGCCCGTGAGTTCGGCCACTGCACTTTTAACTGCGGCGAGTAGATCTTTGCCTTGCGCAGTGTAATAGTGAATCAGGTGGGCGATGACTTCAGTATCGGTTTGTGATTCAAACACATAACCCAGTAATTTTAGGCGAGTACGTTGTTCATCATGGTTTTCGATAATGCCATTATGCACCACGGCAATATCGCCGCGAGAAACATGCGGGTGCGCGTTGGATTCAGTCACGCCACCATGGGTGGCCCAGCGTGTATGGCCGATGCCGACTTGCCCAGTGAGGTGTTCAGCATTGGCTTTATTCTGCATCTCGGCCACACGACCAACAGCGCGCACGCGCTTAATTGTGCCATCGAGCACTGCTACACCAGCGGAATCATATCCGCGGTATTCAAGACGGCTCAAGCCTTCAATCAAGATGGGCACTACATTACGGGAGGCAACTGCGCCTACGATTCCACACATAAATACTCTCTATTTCAATAAAAACAAATTGGGTGATATGTCTTGAGTTGATTACTTCTTAACAGGCCGTTTCCATCCAGGCACTGTGACTTGTCTGCCGCGCGATACAGTTAATTCGCCCGCTGGTGCATCTTTGCTAATGGTCGAGCCTGCGCCTATGGTGGCGTTTGCGCCTATAGTCACGGGCGCAATTAATTGTGCATCAGAGCCGATAAATGCATTATCGCCAATCACGGTGCGCGATTTATTCACGCCATCGTAATTGCAGGTGATAACGCCAGCGCCAATATTCACGTTCTTGCCCACGGTTGTGTCACCAACATAGCTCAAGTGATTCACCTTGCTACCTGTATCAATCTGACTATTTTTAATCTCAACAAAGTTGCCGATATGCGCTGCTGTATTCAATTCTGTACCTGGGCGTATGCGGGCATAAGGGCCAATGCGGCAGTCGTTAGCGATAGTCGCTTGGTCTATATGCGAGAACGGCGCGACGATTGTATTTGCGCCAATCGATGCATCTTTAATCACGCAATAAGCACCGATTTTAACACCGTCTGCCAGCGTCACTTCGCCTTCAAAAATACAGCCAACATCAATCTCAACGTCTTGCCCTGTGGTCAGTGAACCACGTATATCCAGCCGTGCTGGGTCGTGCAGTGTGACGCCACCTTGCAGTAGTTTTTGCGCAAGACGTGTTTGATACACACGCTCAACGGCGGCTAAATCCAGCTTGGAGTTAATGCCAGTCACTTGCCATTCATCATCACAAACTTCAGCATTAATCGCCACGCAATCATTTGCAGCCATGGCTACGATGTCAGTTAAATAGTATTCGCGTTGGGCGTTGTTGTTATCAAGCCGTGTCAGCCAGTTTTTCAGATGGGTATTGGCCACTGCGATAATGCCGCTGTTCACTTCTTTAATGGCACGCTCGGCCTCAGTAGCATCTTTTTCTTCCACAATGCGCTGCGGCAGGCATTGTTCGTTACGCACAATACGACCATAACCTTTAGGTTCTGGTTTGATCACCGTGAGTAAAGCAAGCTGTTGATGTGCGGCTTCTATCAGTGATTTGCAACGGTCGGCACTCACCAAGGGCACATCGCCCAGTAAAATTAGTGTGGTCGCGTCAGTATCTAGATAAGGAACAGTTTGTTGCACCGCATGCCCAGTACCCAACTGCTCAGTTTGTTTCACCCACGTGATATTTTTGCCAGCAAACGCTTGCGGCACCGCCTCGCCACCGTAGCCATACACCACAATGATCTTGCTGGGGTTCAGCGATTCTGCCGTGTTGATCACATGCGCCAGTAAGCTTGTGCCCGCTAGTTTGTGCAGAACTTTAGGCGTACTTGAGTGCATACGCGTGCCCTTGCCCGCAGCAAGAATCACGATATTAAGTGGGTAAGATGAAGAATCGGGCATGAATCAACTGTAGAAAATGCGGTTATACATAGGATATAGAATTAAACCATAAGTCAGCTAGGAGCGTTTGATTGTTAATAAGCATAAAGTTACATTACATTGCGTTCCATTTAGTTGGAGAAACCTAACAAGATGAAGAAACAAGACGAAATAAACATTTCATTCCAACATTTACAATCTTTTGTCTTTTTCAGGCAACAGGTAAAGTTGATATTCACAAACTACCATTCAAGTGGAACGCCTAACGGCGCCGGTAATTCAAAGATTGCGGTAATGTTGAGCCATGTATAAAACCATTAAGACCATAGTGCAGTCTAGCGGCCGCCCATTCAAGGTATGCGCATTGCAATTGCGCTTTAGTAACTGTTCGTCCCGATTGATTCAATGATAAACCAAGCAGTTTCTTTCAAAGGTCTGGCCAAAAAAACCGCCTTGCACTCTCGCAATAAGCATAATGGCCTTTACGATTTCGGTCAGCTGATGCTGGCTTCTCCGCAATTTGCAAAGTTTGTAAAGACGAATGCGTATGGCAATGCTTCAATAGATTTTGCCGATGCCGCCGCGGTTAAAGCGCTGAATGCTGCACTGCTGCATTGCTATTACGGCATCACGGCTTGGGATATTCCCGCAGATTACTTATGTCCGCCCATCCCGGGCCGGGCAGATTACCTGCATTATCTTGCAGACCTTCTGGCCGCTGGTAACGGTGATGTGATTCCAACAGGCCAACAAGTAAGGGTGCTGGATATTGGCGTGGGAGCAAATTGCATTTACCCGCTGATCGGCCAGCACGAATACGGCTGGCGGTTTGTGGGTGCTGAGATAGACCCAGTTGCATTTGCAAATGCGCAGCGCGTCGTGGATAGCAACGCGCTTTCCGAATCGATCAACCTACGCTTGCAACGATCTCCAGCTTTTATATTCAATGGAATCATCCAGCGTGACGAGCGTTTTGAAATAACCATGTGCAACCCGCCTTTTCATGCGTCGTCGGAGGAGGCCAATGCCGCTGCACGTCGAAAACTGCAGGGATTGGGTAAGAAGACCACGCAAGCCGCCAAACGAGATGCGCCGCCTGCGCTCAATTTTGGCGGGCAAGCCGCTGAGCTGTATTGCCTTGGCGGTGAATCGGCATTCGTTGCGCGCATGGTGATGGAAAGCAAACAGTTCGCGGCACAATGCTTGTGGTTCACTACGTTGGTGTCGAAGGCCACGACCTTGCCTGGCGTTTACTGCGAACTGAAAAAAGCAGGTGCGCTGCAAATCCGCACGATCGATATGGCTCAGGGGCAGAAAAAAAGCCGCATCGTTGTCTGGACTTTTCTCAATGCTAACCAGCACGCTATCTGGCGTACCCAGCACTGGCAGGGTATGGGTAGGGCGAATCAGCCCTTATAGTAAGATAGCGATTAGCTGTTTAGATCAATTATTAAAATTTCGGGATTAACATTGATGGAAATTGCAAAAATATTCGGTCTGTTCGTGCTCACTGCCATTGCAGAGATCGTTGGTTGTTATCTGCCTTATCTCTGGCTCAAGCAGGGCGGTTCGGCGTGGCTGCTTATTCCGTCAGCATTAAGTCTTGCCTTGTTCGCATGGTTACTTACGTTGCATCCGAGTGCTGCAGGCCGTATATATGCCGCTTATGGTGGTGTATATATTGGAGTTGCGATTATCTGGCTGTGGCTGGTTGAATCTATTAAACCCAGTGTGACTGACTGGGTAGGCGTTTTAGTTTGTTTTGTTGGTATGGCGATTATCATGTTTGGTGCTAAGCACGCCTAAGAATGTTTGAGCGATAGATGGAGTGAATGTAATTGATGTCAGAACTGAGTAGCAATTTGGATAACGATGCAGCGGTTTATAAAACTTTACTTGAATCTACTAAAGCTATCCCCTGGAAAATTGATTGGGCGACCATGCAGTTTGCTTACATCGGGCCCCAGATAGAAAAGTTACTCGGCTGGACGCCCGCAAGTTGGGTGAGTGCAGAAGACTGGGCTAACAGAATGCACCCGGAGGATAGGGAATGGGTGGTGAATTTCTGTGTATCGCAATCAAAAGCGGGTACTGACCATGAGGCGGATTACAGGGCGCTTACGAAAGATGGCGATTATGTCTGGATCCGCGATGTTGTCCATGTAGTCCGTAATGAAAGCGGCGAGGTTGAATCATTGGTTGGGTTTATGTTCGATATTAGCGAGCGTAAGAAAACTGAACAACAGCTAATCGCAATGCAAAAAGAACTGGAAGAGTTGTCATTTAAAGATAGCTTAACGGGTGTCGCTAATCGGCGTATGTTTGATTCCATCATGGAAGTTGAGTGGGCGAATGCGCGCCGCAATAACCAGCCGCTTTCGCTCATTTTGTTTGATATTGATTATTTCAAGCAGTACAACGACGAGTATGGCCACCTTCAGGGTGATGCTTGTTTAAGGCAAGTAGCCAAGGTATTGAGTCAGGCCGCGACCCGGCCACGCGATTTTTTTGCGCGTTTTGGTGGTGAGGAGTTCGTGCTGATATTGCCCGAGACCGATGAAGATTCTGCAAAAAAGGTAGCGGAGCGTTGCCGTAACCTGATTTTCAAGGCGCAGATCCCCCATGCAAAATCAGTAGTGAGCCAATTGCTGACTTTGAGTTTGGGAGTGGCGACCATCATCCCAACCCATCATGACGAGCCCGTCAGTTTTATTGATCTAACGGACAAGCGCCTTTATCAAGCCAAGCAAAAGGGTCGTAACTGCGTCGTTAACGGTAGTTAACTACTAAGCCATCGCTGGTTTTAGATCGAATGCGATGCAGATTCTTTCTTCATCCGAAGTAAAAGGTATCGTCCGATGAAATAAAGAGGATGGGAACAGTACGATGCCGCCTACCTCTGGCGTCACTGTTTTGCTAGGGAAGTTATTGTGCTTTTGCGGATATTGGTCGCCGTGCGTGCTGAACTCAATACTGCCTTCTTTTTGGTCTTGCTTATTCTTCGGTAAATTCAAATATACCGTGCCGCTGAGCCAGCCAGTTTCATGAATGTGCGAGTTCAAATGGCCGCCTTGGCGCATTTTTACATACCATGAGCTGCTGAACTCTAGCTCTTTCGGAAATGCCTTCATCAGCTCACAATCCTGGCCTGCGAATTGTTGTTGGTAACGAATAAACTCCTGTTTGATCAACGCACCAAGTGCTGCAAAGGATGCCTCTGGGCGTTTGAATAAATTGCCTGCGGATTGCAAACCGTGATGTAAGCGTGCCTGTTTACGTTCCGCGATTTCAGCGTTTTGTATGTCATTGAGTAAGTCTTTTAAAAGCTGGCTATCCACCGTCGCCAGAGATTCTATGCGGTTGTAATAGACGAAATCCAGTGGATTCTTGCAAAAATTATAGTGATCTTCTTCACCAAAGTTTGCAGCATAGTGGGCGGAGAGCGTGGCTAAGAACGGTGAGGTGTTTCGGTCTTTTAGCAGATATTGCAGCTTGTCTTTGAACTCGGCGTATTGCTCGGTTTTATAGAGACAATAGAGGATGCGTTCACGCCAGTCGGCCAGTTGTGACTTGGCATAATGTGGAATGGCTTCAGTAAGCCGGCCTGCCTCATAGAAAAATAGGGCCATGTTGTAGCTGGCTTGCGCATTGTTAGGGTCTAATTTGAGCGCTTGCTGATAATTGGCAATAGCCTCTTCCATCTTGCCTTGGTCACGCAAGGTTTCACCAAGATTGATATAGGCTTGGATATATTGCGGATTCAGCGCCAACGCTTTTTGGTAGCTGGCTACGGCTTCATCCAACTTTCCTTGGTCGCGCAATGCAGTACCCAGATTAAAATGACCGATGGCATCAGGGTGAATTTCTAGTGCTTTGCGGTAACAACTCACAGCCTCATCCAGCTTGCCCTGTCTTTGCACCACATTACCTAGATTGCCGTAGGCTTCAAAAAACCCCGGTTGTAATGCCACCGCTTTGCGGTAGCTTTGTGCTGCATCATCCAATTGGTCAAGTTGGCCAAGTACGATACCAAGATTATAGTGCCAGTCTGCCACATTACCTTTGATGCTCAAGGCTTTGCGATAGCTGGCAGCGGCTTCTGCCAGTTTGCCAGTCTGTTGTAACGCCATACCCAGATTGCAGTGGTTTTCGGCGGTATAAGGGTCAGCATTCACCAGTTTACCGAATGTATTGGTGGCAGCCTCAAACTTGCCCAAGCCTGCTTGTGATGAGCCAAGCACATTCAGAACAATCGGCGCGCGCGGGTATTTGTTCGACAAGTTGAGCGCCAGACTCTCGGCTTGCTGGATTTGGCCAGCATTGTAATAGCCGATCAAAGCCTGCACTTCATGCTGGCTAGGCTGGGCATTACCAGCAAACATCGCGCCGAATGGGCGCGCGCTTGGCTGTTTTGATATCTGCTGTGCTTTTTTCATGCTCTCTCCGTTCATCCGCTTGGCTGTTTATTTGCCAGTTTTTGTTAAGCTATCGCGGATGTTTCATGCTGCTATTGCGGCTCTTTATTGTGAGCCGTCTTTTATTCATTGATATCCACAATGTTACTGCATGTAAAAATTGTAAAATTATTTTTACAATTAAGCATTTTTGCATAAATTGATACCCTGTGACAATGCTTATCTCGTATCTGTTTACATCTAGTTGTCACAAGTATTCGATAAGCTAACTCCTCAATTTAATACGTAGATTTAATGATGAAAAAGTCTCTGTTTATTCTTGCCAGTTTTTTGCTGAATGTATCGCTTTGTCAGGCGGCTTCGCCGCAAGCCCATAACATCATCCTGTTTGTGCCCGATGGTTTGCGTGCCGATATTGTGAGCAAAGAAAGGGCACCCACAATGGCTTCATTACGCGATCACGGAGTTAATTTCACTAACAGCCATTCGCTATTTCCTACGTTTACCACACCCAATGCTTCTGCGCTGGCCACAGGTCATTTGTTGGGCGATACGGGCAATTTTGGCAATACGATTTATGCAGGGTTTGCTGTTAAAAGTGCTAAAGATAGCGTGACGCCATTTATCGAAAATGATGCCGTACTCACTGATATAGACGAGCACTTTGTAGGCAACTACCTGAATGAAGAGTCTATCCTCGCTGCCGCCAGAAAAGCGGGCTATGCCACCGCTGCGATTGGTAAATTAGGGCCCGTTGCCATTCAGGATTTAACGGCCAATAACCAGACCATTATTATTGATGACTCCACAGGGCGCGAGGGTGGTATTGCCTTATCGGCCGCAATACAGGCCAAATTGCAGGCGCTAGGTTTGCCAGTGCAGACTCCAGCGCGTGGGGATAACGGCAAAGCTGGCGATAAAGAAAAACCGGGTACGCAAGTCGCCAATGTTGAGCAGCAACAATACTTTGTCGATGTTACTAGCAAAGTAATTCTGCCTACTTTCAAGGAAGCTAATCAACCCTTTGTCTTGGTGTTCTGGTCGCGCGACCCAGATGGTACACAGCATAACCAGGGCGATAGCTTGGGTGCTGTAACGCCTGGCATCAATGGCCCTACTTCAATGGCGGCGATCCGTAATGCAGATGATAATTTATCTGCGTTGGTTCAAACCTTGCAAGCGCTTGGCCTTGATAAAACCACCAACATTCTGGTGGCTGCCGATCATGGTTTTTCGACTATTTCCAAAGAGAGTGAGACAAGCTCATCTGCCAATATTAGCTACTCTGATGTAAGTAGTGGCAAATTGCCTGCGGGCTTTCTGGCGATGGATTTGGCCATCGGGCTAGATATGCCTTTGTACGACCCAGATGCAAAGAATGCTTTGGTGGATATCAAAGCTGGCCAACACCCCAAACGCGCCAATGGCCTGATTGGCGCAAATGCAGAATTGCCAGATGTCGTGGTAGCCGCAAATGGTGGCTCTGACCTCATCTACTTGCCACAAGGAAACGCCAAGGAACTTGCCCTCAAAGTGGTTGATCTGCTGTTAGCACAAGATTACGTGAGCGGCGTATTTGTGGATGATGATTTGGGCAATATTGCAGGCACTTTGCCGATGAGCAGCATTGGGTTTAAAGGTTCAGCCATCACGCCTCAGCCTGCCATCGTGGTGAATTTCCGCTCATATGACACAGGTTGTAAAGTGGTGACAGTTTGCGCTGCAGTGGTGGCTGATAGCAACCTTCAGCAAGGTCAAGGCATGCACGGATCATTTAGTCGCGCCGACACCAAGAATTTTATGGCTGCGATTGGCCCTGACTTTAAGCAGCGCTTTAAGAACTTGGCGCCAGCGAGCAATGCCGATATTGGCATGACCATGGCGCATCTATTGCAGTTGAATATACCCAACAAAGGCGAGTTGCAAGGCCGTGTATTAAGCGAAAGCTTGAAGGGTGGCAAGGCGGTGAAATGGCAAAGCCAACTCTTGACTTCACCACCTGCAAGTAATGGTTTATCCACAATACTTAACCAGCAATTTGTTGGCAAATTACCTTATTTTGATGCCGCTGGTTTTGCAGGTCGAACCGTTGGATTAAAAACAGAAACTGCGGCCAAGAAAAAGTAACCCAGCTAATCTGTTAGAGCGCAGGCAGCAACTAAAGCGCAGGCACTAGCCGAATCTTGGTGATTTCGGAAGGTGCGCCGAAGCGTTTTGGTGGTCCCCAATAGCCTGTGCCGCGACTGGTATATATCCATAGATTTTCCAGACGGTTCAAGCCTGCAGTAAAGGGCTGTTGCAGTGGTACAAATAGATTCCACGGCCAGAATTGCCCGCCATGCGTATGCCCTGAGAGCTGCAAATCAAACCCCGCACGCGAAGCTAATGCCGCACTCCGCGGTTGGTGAGCAAGTAATACTCTCGTGCTTGCACTGTCAGGAGCGCCATGTATGGCGGCTACCGGGTCACTTCTGTGCGCTGGGTCAAACTGGTGTGCGCTGTAATCGGTGACGCCTGCAATGACAATCTCAGCATCGTCATGTTTCAACACTACGTGCTCATTCATCAAGACCTGCAAACCCAGCCGCCTGAACTCGGTAATCCAGGCATGCGCCCCTGAATAATATTCATGGTTGCCTGTGACAAAATAGCTGCCATGGCGCGCGCGCAGATCGGCAAGCCCTGAAGTATGTTTTGCGAGGGTTTCGACATTCCCATCGACCATGTCGCCTGTGATAGCGATCAAGTCGGCATTCAGGCTATTCACTTTTTCAATAATCGCCTGTAGGTAGTTGCGCTTGATGGTTGGGCCAACGTGAATATCGCTGATTTGCACGATAGTGAATCCATGTAAGCCATCGGGCAACTGAGCGATGGGGATATCAATATGCACCACGCTTGCTCGCGCTCTGGCATTGATGAAGCCGATTAAGGTGACAGTCAATGCTAATACAGGCACTGAAACAGCAGACCACATTGGAAAGACCTCAATCAAGTGACTAGGCAATGTTTTTGAAAATAAGCTCATCAACATTAACGCTACATCACGCAAAAAGGTAAGCACTAATAGCGATGAAAAAAGCCCCATGGCGAGTAGCCCTACCCAAGCCAATACATCAGACAAAGGCTGGCGCTTAATGAAGCGCGCCAGCATGCCCAACGGAATGAGCAAGCTAGAGATGATCAGTAAAAAGATCCCCGTTAAATGTCCATTAAAACCTATGGGTAAGTCAGAAAGCAGGCGTATGCCAATATAGCCATGCAGTACAAGAATTAAGCTGAAAAAGGCTGATAAAAAGAGGATGGGGCGCAAAGTTTAGTATTCCAAAAAATTAGTCGTTTCCATATTGTTAATATGCAGGCAGAATTGTTCAAATCAAGGGTTTAAATGCAAGTGCTGGTATCTTAAATTCGGGAGAAACAATGTCCACGCTTTATCGTAATCGTGAAGAAAAGCGCCACGATCTGATTGTCGCCAATATCGTGGTTGATCGCTCCATACGTTATTCGTTAACTGAGGGCGGCAGGCTGTTGCCTTTCAGTGATGAAGAAAAAGAAAGCATGCGTGAAGAACAGGCCATGGCAGCTGCCAGGCTGGCGATTGACCGCGCGATGCAGTCTTAACGATATACCCCTTCGCTTTAATCGTACGATCTAGCTCTACTTCAATCCAGTGTCACATTGCTGACACGAATTCTCCATAGAATCAAACCTAGCCTCCATGTTTGCGCAGGCATATTCCATTGGGTTTGTTATGACTTTAGATCATGAAGAATTAAGCCGTCGCGTTCAATCTGACGTGAACGATAGTTACGATGAAGAGTACGAGCTTGAACTGGATGACCGTATTCTGGATGAATTGGTCGGTGCTGAAACAGGCGAACTGTCCAGCGAAGATAAAGAACAGCGTCGCCTGTATTTTCGCGAGCTATTTCGCTTGCAGGGCGAGCTGGTCAAGCTACAGGATTGGGTTGCCAGCACTGGCCATAAGGTAGTGATTTTATTTGAAGGACGCGATGCCGCAGGCAAAGGTGGCGTGATCAAGCGTATCACACAGCGTTTGAACCCTCGCGTCTGCCGAGTAGCAGCATTGCCAGCGCCTAACGATAGAGAGCGTACGCAATGGTACTTCCAGCGTTATATCTCCCATTTGCCTGCTGCGGGTGAAATGGTGCTGTTTGACCGTAGCTGGTACAACCGTGCAGGCGTTGAGCGCGTGATGGGGTTTTGTGATGACGAGCAATACGAGGAGTTTTTCCGCTCAGTGCCAGAATTTGAAAAGATGCTGGTGCGCTCTGGTATTCAACTCATCAAATACTGGTTTTCGATTTCGGATGAAGAGCAGCACCTGCGCTTTTTAGGCCGGATTCACGACCCGTTGCGTCAATGGAAACTCAGCCCGATGGATTTGGAATCACGTCGTCGCTGGGAAGAATATACCAAGGCTAAAGAAGTCATGCTTGAGCGCACGCATATCGCTGAGGCCCCTTGGTGGGTAGTGCAAGCGGACAATAAAAAGACTGCGCGCTTGAATTGTATCCACCACTTGTTGCAGCAAATGCCCTACGAAGAAATCAAGCGCCCTAGCATCGAATTGCCTGAACGTATCAGGCATGATGACTATGTTCGCCAGCCAGTGGATGAGCGTCTTTTCGTACCAGAGATTTATTGATCTGGACGCGTTTTTTCATAACACTAGAGATTAGACTAATGATGTATTATGTTTAATAAATAGTGGCTTACGAATCCTCTTTGTACAAGTCACATTCGGAAAGTCTCATGTGATGAAATAGGGAGGTCGCCTTGTTTGAGCATCTAAGTCGTCAAGTCGTGCAGGCAGGCGAATGTATTTTTCAAGAAGGTGAGCTTGGCGACACAGCCTATATTATTGAAGAAGGCTGCGTTGAAGTCTGCATAGGGGAAGGCGAGAATAAAATTCGCATCAGCCTGTTAGGCAAAGATAACCTCATCGGCGAAATCGCCCTAATCGACCATCAACCAAGAACTGCCACCGTGCGCGCAGTCGTGCATACCGTTCTAGTCCCCATACAGCGCAATATGGTGGATGAGTTGCTAGAAAAAACAGACCCTGTTATTCAACATTTACTGCATGTCGTGCTTGAGCGCTTTAGACATAAGCATGGTCAGTATGCAGAAGGCAAACAAGTTGAGCAGTATGATCCCCAGCGCTACAGTGCCGATGTATTAATTAGGCAGCGCGCTGTTGCTAATCTGTCGCTGGCAGAAGATATGCGTTTCGCCTTGCAGGCACAGCAATTTGAGCTCTATTACCAGCCTATCTGCACAATTAGTGATAGTAAAATCAAAGGTTTTGAGGCCTTACTCCGTTGGATGCATCCGGTGCAGGGCATGATTCCACCGCTGGATTTTCTGGGGCTTGCCGAACAAACTGGCCAGATTCGCGACATAGGTTTGTGGACGCTTAAACAGGCCTGCATCGATTGGCCCATACTGCGCAAGCGCTCACGTGATGATCAACCGTTTGTCAGCGTCAACATGTCGGCCGCACAGCTCACGGGTGCTACATTTGTTGATGAAGTCAAAGCGATACTCGATGAATATAATATGCCAGCAAATGAGCTTAAACTGGAGCTCACTGAAACCTGCATGATTGGCAACACGCAGGTGGCGTTAGAAGTCTTGGTAGGTCTGCAATCACTAGGCCTGACTATTGCGCTGGATGACTTTGGTACTGGATTTTCAGGCCTTGATTACCTGCAACGCTACCCGATACACACTCTGAAAATAGACCGTGCTTTTGTCAGCCGCATGCTTACGAATCATGAAAGTCTGCAGATTGTGCGTGCCTCGATTGATCTTGCGCAGTCACTAGGCATGGAAGTTCTCGCCGAAGGCATTGAGACTGAAGAAACACGTAACCTACTCAATAAACTGAATTGCACGCTCGGGCAGGGTTGGTTGTTTGGCAAGCCCGCAGGTATGAGGCATCGCTAAAACCAATTTAGTGAAACTCTTGTTATTGCAATTCTTTAGCCGATAACGGCCCATAAATCAGGTCATCCATCCCCCAGAAACCACCTTTTACATCCAAATAATATTGACCATCGTCAGTGGCTTGATACATGGTCAAAGTATAGAGTTTGCTGTTGTAGTATTTGTCTGGCTCTACGAACACCACTTTCAATGGGCGAGATGCCTGTAGCTTTTTCCAATCTGATTTTTCTATCGAAGAAAATGGGAGCAAGCTTTGGCTATTGGTCCCAAAGTAATCCTGATATTTCTGGTCGAATCCTGCTTGTAGCGTGGTTTCATCTGCTATTGCAACGGATGCCAGAATTAAAAACCCCCATAAAAGAACAGCTTTTTTAAACATTATTTAACGCTCAAATTAAAGCCTGCTTGGCAGGCATATGGTTATAAAATCGAACTATCGCAGCAAATCATACTCCTGTATTTATATGGCTTTTGAACAACAAACTTTACGTGGGTTCACCACACAGTTTTCTAAAGCTGGCCGACTAGAGCAAATCTTGTTGCGGCCAGCACGTCGTGCAGCTATAAAAAGTGTAGTTGAGGCGATTGCCATTGCTGGTTTAGGCCTGCAGGGAGATCGCTCTGCAGATAAGAAAATCACTACGGTGGTGAGTAAGCGTCAAGTGACGTTGATACAGGCGGAGCATTTGCCAGTGGTCGCCAGCTTGGTTGGGTTGGAAACATTGGAGGCCAAAACGTTAAGGCGTAATCTGGTGGTGTCTGGATTCAATCTATTAGCCGCGCGAAGTTTGTTTAAAGACCAGCCTGTGTATATCCAGATAGGTGATCTTGAAGCTACAGGCCCTTGTGAGCCTTGCTCGCTGATGGAAGAGCTATTGGGCAAAGGCGGCTATAACGCGATGCGCGGACATGGCGGAATCACTGCCAAGGTCATTCGTGGTGGGCAATTAACTGTAGGTTCTGCTGTGATTTGCAAGGCTGAGGCTTTGGACGAAATCTAATGACGATTAAAGCCGACAATCCACTGACTGAAGAAGAAGTCTCCCGCATTATAGAAATGGCGTGGGAAGACCGCACACCGTTTGAGGCGATAGAACAACAGTTTCAATTAAGCGAGGCCGATGTGATCAAGCTCATGCGCTCATCCATGAAAGCTAGCTCATTTAGAATGTGGCGTAAACGCGTGACTGGCAGAACAACCAAACATAGCGCGCTAAGATCCCCAGAAATCAGTCGTGCCTATTGCGCTACGCAATATAAACACAAGTAGCCAAGAGTTAATGCAAGTCGAAGATTTACAACGATTGGTGACTATCACCATGCCATACGGCAAGTACAAGGGGCGCATACTGGCCGATTTGCCTGGCAATTACCTTAACTGGTTTGCCAGAGAAGGCTTTCCACCAGGCGAGATTGGTCGCTTACTTGCGCTGATTCAAGAGATAGACCATAACGGCCTGAAACACTTACTCGAACCTTTACGCAATAAACCAACTTCGTCATAGAACTACGCTACTGTTTATCAATTGCCAGAGTGAATTCTGGTTGTATACCTAACACCATTTTAATCGACCTCATGATGATAAGGAGGCAATATGCCACAACTAAAAAACATCTTTCAGGTACTTATCTGGCTTACTTTAATAGCCAGCCATTTCGCTTTAGCAGACCAGGTCTTGCTTAAAAATGGCGATGTCATTACGGGTGAAATCATCAAAAAAGAAACCGAAAAATTGGTGTTTAAAACCAGTTATGCAGGCGAAATCAATATTCAATGGTCAGAAATCCAGAATCTTACTTCAGATGAACCGCAGCAGATTGTATTAAGCGATGGCAGCATTGTGAAAGGCAAGATCGAAAGTATGGAGGCTGGTGAAGGCAAGATTGTCGGTGAAAAGGATGAGCGAGATTTTGACTTGAACGAAACACGCTACATTAACCCATCAGTTGATTTGGCAGGCTTAGGTACGCGCTGGTCAGGGCATATCAATGCGGGCGGTACCATTACTCAGGGCAATAGTGATACGCAATCCATACGGTTTGATGGCGAAACCATCGCGCGAAAACAATTTAGTCGATATACCTTTGGCGGTGTGTTCAACCATGCTGAAGACCGGGGGAGTAATACCCAGTTTAATAGCCGTGCTTATGGCAAATACGATTATTTCTTCTCACCACGCTGGTATGGTTATCTGAACCAGTCTTTAGAGAATGATCGCTTCCGCGATTTGCGATTGCGCAGTGTTTCGGGTGCTGGTAGCGGTTACCAGATATTTGAAACGCCCAATATCAATCTGGCACTTGAAGGTGGTTTGAACTATATCACTGAGGATTATTATCAGGCTGATCCAGAAAGCTATCCTGCCCTGCGCTGGGCGATTAAGTATGACCAGCTTTTGTTTAAAAATGACGTCCGCTTTTTTCATGAGCACGAAGTACTGCTGGGCTTGCAACAAACCAGCCAGACGCTGTTCTCAAGTAAGACTGGTTTGAGGTTCCCGCTTTTGTTTGGTTTCAACGCGACTACCCAGCTTAACTTTAACTGGGATAGCCAGCCATCGCCCGGGCGCACCAAAGAAGACTCTACCCTCCTCTTTACCGTTGGCTATGGCTGGTAGCTGATTTACAGAAACATGCCGCCTGAAGCCTCAATACGCTGGCCATTCACCCAGCGGTTGTCTTCTGACAGCAATGATGCGATGACTCCGCCAATATCATCTGGCAAACCAGCACGGCCTAGCGCAGTTTGCGCGGCTACAAACTGGTTAAGTTGCGCATTGTCGCGCACAGCGCCACCGCCAAAGTCGGTTTCTATCGCCCCAGGTGCGACCACATTGACTGCAATGCCACGGCTGCCTAGTTCTTTGGCCATGTACTTGGTCAGGGTTTCAATGCCGCCTTTCATGGTTGCATAAGCCGAATATCCAGGTAGGGCAAAGCGCGCCAAACCACTAGAGATATTGATGATACGACCACCTTCATTAATCACCGGTAGTAGTTTCTGGGTGAGGAAAAATGCGCCCTTCAGGTGAATATTGAGTAACTGGTCAAATTGTTCTTCAGTGGTTTCAGCAAAAGAGGCGTGAACGCCTATGCCTGCATTGTTCACCAAGAAATCAAAGTGTTCGGTATTCCATGTGTTCCTCAATGCAGCTTTCACCTGCTCAGTGAATGCCGCGAATGATTTGCTGTCGCCAACATTCAGTTGAAGCGCTACCGCCTTACCACCAGCTTGCTCAATCTCTGTAACCACCTCATTCGCTTCAGCCAGTTTGCTGTTGTAGGTGAGGATGACATCAATCCCCTTTTTGGCGAGATGCAATGCCATGTTCTTGCCTAAACCGCGGCTACCGCCGGTCACAATTGCAATTTTGTTGTTCATATCAAACTCCTTAATCAATGTTGAAATGTATTGCCTGATAAACAGTGTATTGAAGTGAATTAAAGAGATAAACTCTATAATTTAAGTTTCAGTGTTCTACTAAATAGAACAATAGGAGTGGATTTGGATAAATTAAGCGCCATGCAGGTGTTTGTCCGTGTTGCCGAGCTGGCCAGCTTTACCAAGGCTGCAGAACAAACGGGCATACAAAAAGGCGGCATTTCAACCGCTATCCAACAACTGGAAAGCCAGATGGGTGTGCGACTTTTGCACCGTACCACGCGCAAAGTGCAACTTACCCAAGATGGTCAGATATTCTATGAACGTTGCAAAGACCTGCTGGCGGAAGTGGACGAGGTCGATGCGATGTTTCAGCAAGCCTCAACGCCCATCAATGGCCGTTTACGTGTCGATATGCCGATCAACATTGCTAGAAATCTGGTGATTCCAAATTTGCCAGCATTCATGAGCCAGCATCCGAATCTCCAGATTGAACTTAGTAGCACCGACAGGCGTGTGGACATTGTCGCAGAGGGGTTTGATTGCCTGATCCGCATCGGCAATCTCGCAGACTCAGGCTTGATCGCGCGGCCATTAGGGCATCTCAAGTTGGTCAATTGCGTCAGCCCAAGCTACATTCAAAAGTATGGTGAGCCAATGTCGATTGAAGATTTAGGCCAGCATTTTATTGTGGACTACGCGCCAGTCTTGGGTGCTAAAGCACCAGCATGGGAATATTTCAACGGAGAAAAATATATTCACTTAAAAATGAAAGCCGCAATCACGGTCAACAGTACCGATACCTACAGTGCCGCTTGCCTTGCAGGCTTAGGCATCGTGCAAGTGCCTTACGAAGGCGTAAAACATTATCTCGACTCTGGCGCCATGGTGCAGATACTCAAAAACTACCATGCAGAACCGATGCCTATTTCCTTAATTTACCCACATAGACGCCACTTGGCGCGCCGTGTGCAAGTGTTTATGGATTGGGTTGCAGCGCTGATGGATCAATATGTAGATCACTAAAGCTGTTCTGTGTTTAGTAAGCATGGTAGATATTTGAGATCAACCCTTGATGTCGTGATATTAAGTCACCATATGATGAATTCTAATTAAGATTGAGAACGCATGACTTACCTCGTAGATTTATTGCAGCAGTACGGCTTGCTGATTGTATTTGCCAATGTGTTTCTGGAGCAGATCGGTTTGCCGATTCCAGCCTATCCCGCATTGCTGCTGACTGGTGCGTTGCTTGGACAAGGGCAATATACAGCGCCTAGTTTGTTGTTTACGGCGGTCTTCTCAGCCTTATTGGCGGATGTGATCTGGTACATGGCGGGCCGCAAATATGGCCGTAGAGTGATGGCTAAATTGTGCAAGATTTCTCTATCGCCTGATTCTTGTGTGCGGCAAACGGAGTCGCTTTATTTGCGTATCGGCCCGCCAGCCTTGTTGTTCTGTAAGTTCATTCCTGGCTTTGCTTCTATATCCAGTGCCTTGGCCGGCACTGTGGGTACCAAGCCTTGGACATTTATAATTTTTGATAGCTTGGGTGCTGCTATCTGGGCGGGTTCTGCGATTTTATTGGGTAGTTTATTCAGCAGCACGATTGACGAGTTGATTTCTTCACTTGCACAAATGGGGCGCTTTGGCGCCATGTTGATTGCGCTGGCTTTGGTGGCTTTCGTTGCTTCTAAATGGTGGGAGCGTTATCGGTTTATGAAGGCGCTACGCATGGAGCAGATCACAGTGGAGGAGCTTGGTACTATGCTCAAAGCTGGTCAATCGCCTGTGATTATTGACGTACGCCCAACACAGCTGCAAACAGGTGGCAGAATCCCCGGCGCAATTACGTTAACGGCAGATACCGTGGATGCCTTTGCATTGGAATCTAATGTGGAAGGCGAAGTGATTTTATATTGCGCATGCCCCAACGAGGCGAGTGCCGCAAAAATGGCAAAGTTACTCATCCAAAAAGGCTACCACCGCGTGCGCCCATTGACTGGCGGCATAGATGCCTGGGTAAGCGCAGGCTATGAGGTTGAAAGTGCAGATTTAGCGTTGCCTGACGCTAGTAAGTGATTTAGTGCGCTGCTCTAGCCAGCATGAATTCTTGGTAGAGGTTACGGTCTTTTAAGCACTCGCTGGAGTGTTTATCTGGACAAATCGTTCTCAACTTGCAGCTACAGGTGTGGGCGACCACTTCTTCAAGTGTGGTGTAGCTGGTGGTGTTATTTTCTTGTATTTTTTCGTTGTTATCAGTCATCCCTGCATCCTTTAAGTCCATGTCTCCATGCTCAGACTTTAACAGAAACTAATGAGTTCCTATTAAACGAACGTATTGCATACTTGCCAAGTCTATTGATTAGTTTTATGGCTTACTTATTAAATCTGCTCATCACACATTCTGATCAACCTTGGATTAAATTATGCGCCAGACTATCTTGCCCATTATTTTTGCATCAATCAGTATTAACGCCTACGCCGAGCCTACTTTAGACCAGATCTATACGCTTAAAGGGTCTATTGTAAAAATCAACACGGCCACCAAAAGTGGCGCGCGAGGCGTGGGTTCTGGAGTTGTGGTCGCCGAAGATTACGTGGCGACTAATTGCCACGTGTTAACCAATGCTGTGGGTGTAAACGTTACGGCGCATGGTGATACGTTTAATCCAGTAGCTGTCAAAGAAGACTGGCGCCATGATGTGTGCCTGCTCAAGGTTGATTATTTGGGAATGAAGCCAGTGGTGCTGGCGGACAGTGAGTCGCCGCAGTATGAGCAATCGATTTTTTCCATTGGTTTTCAAGGTGGCGCGCCTAAACCACAAACTACATTCGGCAATGTCAAAGCGCTTTATCCGCTGGATGACGGTATGGTGATTCGTACTTCAGACTCCTTTATGTTGGGCGCAAGTGGTAGCCCGATATTTGATGATGAAGGCAAACTGTACGGTTTGAACACATTTAAAAGCCCAGGGCACGATGCCTATTATTTTGGTGTACCCGTTAAATGGATCAAAGCGTTGCTTAATGCCCCGGACCTTAAAGAATTGGGACAATCTGGTACGCCATTTTGGGATAGTCCTGAAGGTCAGCAACCGTTCTTCATGCGGATTGTGCTGCCTGTGCAAAATAAGGATTGGGTAAGCTTGAAATCCATTGCTCAGGATTGGCAAAGTAAAGAACCAACTGCTATAGAGGCAAGTTATTACCTTGCTTTAGCAGAGGAAAATCTGGGGGAAACTAAAGCCGCACAACAATTATATGGTCAAGTATTAAAGGCTAATCCAAGGCACACAGCCAGCATGCTGGCTTTAGCTAAATTGGCTAAAACAGAGGGGAATGTTCAAGAACTACAAAGGCTTACTATGTTACTAAAAGACCTCAACAGCGATGCTGTTGAGGAACTGGGCGCAAACCTCCAATAAGCTTTTATTGCTGGTCTGGAATAATGCCTATGGCAACCTTGAGTTGGTCGGCCACGGCAACATCGAACTTGTTGAGTAGAGCAATACTGGTGAGTGCTTCCATGTGCTTGCCATCATCTTCAGCAATCAGGCCCAGATAATAGAGCGCAAGGCTGTGTTGACTATTAAGCGCAACGGCTCTGCGTAAATGAATCTCAGAGATCAAGTTATTGTTGTTTCCGTATTCTGCTGCAGCCAAGTAAAACCAAGCTTCTGCATTGTTAGGCTCTTCTTTTGTCCATTGTGTGGCGACTTTTTGTAGCGAAGCCCAATCTTCAGTCAGATACGGCTGTACTACCCGCATGAATGAAGGCCATTTATCCAGAGACTCTGCCCAGAATGGCAGTTCACTTTTTGTACCAAGCGCTTGTTCTGGTTGTTTCAGTAAAGCTTGCACCCATTCCACTGGCATGAAGTAATAATAGGCATTATGGCCTGGGCTTTTCAGGGTCATGACGCCCACTAGGTTGCCACTATCATCAAATAGTCCACCGCCACTATCACCCAACCTGAAAGTGCTAGATGCACGCACAATCACGCTGTCATCCATCGGGTATAAGGCTTTTACATAGCCAAAAGTGCTGGAAGGTACTGGGGAAAAGTCGGGGAAGCCAGTAGCGAATACTGGTTGTTGGTATTTCAGGTTTTTACTGGGGCTAATGCTAGCAACTGGTGCATTTAAACCATCTACTTTTAGAATACATACATCATGGTGCCAATCGGCTTTGATGGCAGTGACCGTATAAGCGGTTCTGTTACTGAGTACCCCTATTGAATTGGCGTTCGCAATCACATGGCAATTGGTAACAATCTGGTCTTCAGCTACCACTACGCCAGAGCCAACTCCGTAACCGCCATTAGCAAGCTCCACCTGCACACGCACGACCAAGGTATTGATTTTTTGTAGCAATTCATCCGTTGGCATGGCCGCCGCGGGTAACGCTAAACTCAAATACAATAAAGCAAACAAATACCTTGTCATGATTAGCCCCAATCTACATATTAAAAAGTGATGCACCTCTTAAAAATAAAAACTGATTCAAACATGTGTTTCAATATGTAATTAGCAACTAGCATGCCAATGCGACCTAATGTACTGTGTTTTGCTCCGCGATGAGCTTTGCAATCTGCGAGTCTTGTTTGACAGGTTCAATCAATAGCACTTGCTGGCGGTTGATGATCATGCGATCTGGTGCGTGTGCTTCGCCGCCACGCTTAATGAGTACATTCGCTACTTCTGTGGTGCCTGGCTTTTGGCGGGCCTGAATATAGAACACATCTCGCAACACGGTGTAATCATCCCCCAAGCTGTCAATGCGCCCGAAAAATAGCTGACCATTCATTAAAGCGACTGCATGATATTGGCTTGATAATTCAGGTAATTTCCCATGCTTATTTGCTGCCTGAGAGGCAATGACACAAAGCGCACATGCGATGACCAGAATGGCGAATGTTTGAATACCTGTCATGAATTTCTGCATTTTTTAATCCTTCTGCTTAAGTTAATTAAGAGTATAAGCACGAATGCGTGCGTAAAAAGGGCGCAAGACTAGCAGACATTACATGGCAGTTACCACTATTGAATTTGCAGAAACGTCATCAAAACATCACATAGTCATGCTGATGCCAAATCACTATATAAACAGCTTTTCAATGTTCTTACTTTGATTAATGCGCTTGTCATATTCGGTTCGTATAGTGCGGGGATAAATTCGTTTAAATCCAAAATAACAGGGAATCCTCAATGCAATTCACCCCAAGCCAATTCGCCTTAAAGCCTAATCGCCTTGCCGTAGCTGTAGTTCTGGCAGGTCTGATACAGCTGACTGCTAGCCCTGTATTTGCTGCCAGCTTTACTATCAATGCTGATTCAACCACCGCACAAACCTTGGGTTCTGGCAGCGGCCAAACAGGTAGTGTTGCAGCAGGCCGTTCTTTAAAAGTAAACGGCTCAACGGTTGCAGTGACCATCACTGGCAACAATGCATCCTTAACTAACTTGGGTACTATCTCCCAAACTGGCTCTGGCCGTGTGATTCGCGATAACACGGGTGTTTCTGGCCTCATGATTACCAACGGTAGCATCACCAACTCAACGGCGCTCATGCAAGCCGCTGATGCTGATGTGATCCAGATGGCTAAATCACCTGCTAGCGTCACGCTGGACAATTATGGCCAGATGATTTCATTGAACGCTTCGGCTGGCGGTAGCCAGGTAGTGGACTTTAACGCCATATTGTCTGGTAGCAATGTCGTCAATAACTACGCTGGTGGCCTGATGAAAGCCTATGAGGCCGATGCAGTGCGCCCTGGCGTGAATGGTGTGGTTAATAATGCGGGCACCATACAATCCATCACGACTGCAGGTAGCAGCAGCGATGGTGTGGATGCGCAGAACAATTCAGGTATTACCGTCAATAACTTAAGCACTGGCATTATCGAAGGTGGGCGCCATGCGATTACTGGCGGCGCTTTGAATAGCACTAGCAGCTTCACCATGACGGTGAACAATAGTGCTGGTGGCATTATTCGCGGCATGAATGGTTCAGGCTTAAATCTGGATGGTTTTAATGCTAACCAAGTGGTCACTGTAGTCAATGGTGGCTTGATTACAGGTAATGGCGTCACAGGTGACGGCGATGGCGTTGATGTTGACGGCTTGGTCAACATTACCAATACAGGCACTATCCGTTCAATCAATGCATACAGCGCTCCGAGCGCAGGCTTGGCTTATAGCGAAGGCATCTCGGTCGGTGGCGGTACCATTATCAACTCTGGCACTATTGAAGGCTTAGTGGCAACGGGTAATACAAATGCTGTTGGCCGCGGTATTACATTGGCTGGTAATGACATCAGTAGCGGTCCGCTTGCGGGCACACGTGAAGCGCTCTATGGCAACGCAACAATCACCAATCAAGCAAGTGGCCTCATCAGGGGGCAGAGCGATTCAGCGATTGTTGCAGTAGGTGCGGCAAGTCAATATACCGTTACTATCAATAACAATGCAGGTGCCGTGATTCTGGGCGGTGGCGCGACTACTGCAGCTATCCAGACTGGCCTGAACAATGCCGTCATCAATAATGCAGGCACCATCAACGGCGCTAGCAGTGGCAAAGCGATTACCTTTGCTGGTGCAAGCAACGCGCTATACATCACAGGTGGTTCAGCTTCAGTGATTGGTAATATCAGTGGTGCTGTTGGTGGCAGCAATACCATGGTGATTAATCCAGGCACAGGTAATAGCTTTGCTTACGCAGGTTCAGTATCTAATTTCAACAGCGTAGAAGTAAAGAGTGGCAATGTGACTTTGTCTGGTGCCAATACCTATGGAGGTAAAACCATGGTCTCAGGCGGTACGCTGACTTTAGATGGGGCAAACCGTATTTCAGCAAGCAGTGCACTGGAATTAAATGGCGGTACGCTTGCAATAACCAATGTAAATACTGCAAACGGCCAGACATTCGCCAGCCTCTCACTCACTGATAACTCAATACTGAACCTGGGAAATACATCCATCACATTTAATGGTCTTGGCGATGTAGTCAGCGGCAAAACACTGACGATTACAGATTATCTGGCGAGTGCATCACCTACTTATGCGTTTCGTGTACTAGGTAATTTTTCTGCTGATACCAGCTTTCAGACATTGATTAGCGGCACTACGATTAACGGCGTGGGTGCGAAATTCCAATTTGATGGTGTTTACACCAATGTTGCAGCAGTACCTGAGCCCGAAACCTATGCCATGTTTATTTTTGGCTTAGGCTTGATTGGTTTTGTTGCTCGCCGTCGCAAGCAAAAAGAAGAGATGGCATAAGCACGCTTTGAACCATCAATAAAAAAAGGCAGCGAAAGCTGCCTTTTTTATTCAGTACCTTTCCCACTCAGCTTTGTACGGATTATTTACTCAGTTGATCGCGCAGTTTTTCTATAGCGTTGGCTTCACCCAGCACTTTAAAAAATGCTCCATCATTACCGGAGCGTTCTTCTAACACTTGGCAAGTCGCATAGATTTGGCCGCGCAGTTGTTGTGCTGACCAAGGCAGGAAAAGCTCAGCCTCGGTGAGATCGCGCTGAAAAAACTTAACAATCATTTGGTGCAGTTTGGCGACTTCATCTAGGCGCTTTGCGCTCATCACCACGCAATCTGGGTAGCGTAGTCGCAAAGCTGCTTCACATTCAGCTTGTGCTGTTGCATCGCCAACATAGTCAATCTTGTTAAACACACGAATGCGCGGCACAACATCTGCGCCGATTTCTTTCAGCACATCATCGGTCACTTCAAGCTGGCGTTCAAAGCCAGGGTCGCTCGCGTCAATCACATGCAGCAATAGCGAGGCATCCAGCGCTTCATACAGCGTAGATTTGAATGAAGCCACCAAGCCGTGAGGCAAATTTTTGATAAACCCTACCGTATCGCTGACCAGTATGCGCGGCACACTTTCTGGGTAGAGCGCACGCACGGTGGTATCGAGCGTCGCAAATAGTTTGTTCGCTACCAGCACTTCGCTGCCAGTAAGTGCACGCATCAAAGTGGATTTGCCAGCGTTGGTGTAGCCTACCAAGGCAACAGCAGCAAGCCCTTGGCGTTCTTGCCGTCGTGCCCGTTGAGTTTTACGTTCACCATCCATCACTACGATTTCCTGTTGCAGCTCGGCGATACGGTCACGAATCTTGCGTCTATCCAGCTCTGTGTGCGATTCACCACCACCGCGGCCACCAGCACCACTACGTTGACGCCCTTGTGGGCCAGCAAGTTTGGCCGCTTCGCGCAGGCGCGGTGCCATATAGCCAAGACGTGCAATCTCTACCTGTGCGCGGGCTGCACGCGAGCGTGCATTGCGATGGAATATTTCTAGGATGACCATGGTGCGGTCCATCACTTCGCAGCCGACTTCTTTTTCAAGATTCCGCGCTTGCGATGGCGAGATTTCATGATCCACCAAAACCACTTCAATCTCATGCGGGTTAGGCTCTAGCGGTAGATCATCACTTTCATCGGACTCTTCTGAATTTTCTTTGGGGTTAACGAACTCTTTTACTTCTTGGCGCTTACCAACGCCCAGATAACCGGTCATATCAAAGGTAGAGCGCTTCTGTACGAAGGTATGCACGACCTCGTACCCCAGCGTTTTTGCCAGTTCACGTAACTCGGTGAGCGATGCCTCGAACTCAAGATCAGTGACGCTAGGTAGCTGGACAGCAGCGACCACGGCGTATCTAAGGGCTATTTTTTCTTCTGTTTGCATGAATGGATTGCGCGATTCTCGCGTGACTTTCAGGTGATTTATGCAAGGAGGCTCTGATTAAGTGCAAATTCTAAGCCAGACTAGGCGCGAGTAAAAAATTTTGACGCGGCATATATATGATATGTAAGGAGAAATTTTTTACGAGTAACAACGTATGGCGACGAATTGGTGCTTAATCAGAGCTTCCTTAAGTAGAGTGAGATAATACCCGTAAACGGAATAAGCGCCGACAATAAAAATCCCGCAATTGCGGGATTTTGGTCATGCTGCTGAACTGAACGATTAATTCAATGAAACACTTGCTGCATTAGTTTTAACAATCAGCTTTTCTGCAGGCGCAGCGCGAATCACACGGCTAAGCACATTGCCATTGGAATCAAGAAACACCAGTGCAGGTAGATCTGTTGCGCGTAGCTTCAGGCTTGCAAGGGTGTCCTCACGGGTTTCTTGCTTCAACACCAGCAGCACAGGCACGTTCTGGCCAGAGATCGCTTGATTAGCCAGCAACCATGCAGTATCAGATGCGCCAACACCAGGCTCGGTCACAGCAACGACCAAGTCTCTATTCAGTTGTTGGTTGGCTAATGGCTGGTTCGTTTCGCCAGCAACAGCGTTCAGGGAAAAAATCAGGGAAATTGCAGTAAAGATCGTAGTACGTTTCATGAGAAAGCTCCTTTATGATAAAAAGTTCCTCAACGCAACGAGTTAGCTACCTTTTGGGTGTGTTATCAATCACGTTTAGGATGCTTCACTATACGCATGAGATATATATAGATGATGACAAATGTGTAACGCTTTGTAAGATAGTCTTCATTGGCACCTCAAAAGCACATGGCTGGTAAATATGTTTGCCTAAAAATAAATTGGGCAGGCACTACCTAGTAGTACCTGCCCAGACATATCAAAAAACCAGTAGTCAGTAAATCAGGGGTTATCGATACTGCCCATAGATTTTGGATAAGTCACAATGCCCCACGGCATATCTTGGTCTGCAATACGCTTGGTCACTTCCAGCTTGGTTGTATCAATCACCAGTATTTCATTTGATTTGCCGCAAGCTAGCAACAGTTGCTGGTCATCAGGGGTAAAACTAAAGTGCCAGCAACGGTCTCCTGTTGGAATATCTTTGATCTTCTCAAAGGTTTTCGCATCAAAAACCTGCAACAGTTTTGCCTTGTTTACTGCTACAAAAATGCGGTCACCTGCACGGTCAAAACTCAAACCGTAGGGGAACATACCTGTGGGGATTTCCTTAATCACTTCAAACTTGTCATTCAATATCAGCAACTTGTTAGATATTTCAAGCGTTGCTGCATATGTTTTTCCATCTGGAGATACCTTGATGCCACGAGGGCGATTACCGTATGCACTAACTGGTATCGTTTTTAACAATTTCCCAGTTTTTAAATCGTGCACGGTCAGTGAGTTATCTGACTCGTTAGCCACCACCATCTTCTTGCCATCTTTGGTAAATTCCAGGCCTTCAGTTTCAGGTTTGCCCACGATATCCATCACCACTTTGCCTTTTTTCAGGTCAACAATCGCAATGTGCCCTGGTATTTTGTCATCGTCATCATCTTCTTTAGCTGCTTCTGGGCCAGCTTTTGGTGGGCCAGATTTTGAGCTCGGCTCATAAGTAATGAAAGCGCGGTCACCCTTGATGCGAACAAACTCTGGGTTTTTGCCAACAACAACAAGTTTAGGCGGGGTAGCGCCAGAGGTATCAACCACAGAGATATTGCTGTCGTCTTTATTTGCAGTTACTAGCCATTTGCCATTGCTGGTAATGCCGATGCCACGCGGCCCCTTGGCGCCAGTCTCCATACTGCCTGTAAATTCCATCGTCTCTAGATCGATGATTTCTACACCACCATTCTGATTTGAAACATAAGCAACGCCTTTGCCCTCTGCTAATGCGTATGGTGCTAATAGTATGCTGATACTTAAAATAAGTAGCTTACTCAGGTTTCGGTTAATCATTGCTTGCTTCATCTCAAAATCTCCTAAGGTTATTAAAGTTATTAGTTTTGTCTGGTGCTGAGCACAATAGTTCTTAATTAAATTTTGTGCTGCCTTGAATAAACGCAAATCTTATTGGGGATAATCCTCGAATCTAGCAGCATAAAACCTATAAAACAATGATTAACACACTCATTTCTACTAGTTGGTTATCCACAGCCAAGTGGTGGCTGAAAAGATTCGATAAACAGTCAGTATTCAGTATGGATTTACAATTTCTGGGCATATTTCTGTATTGATAGCTTCAAATGCTATTCGTCTCGAGGTGGCTTCAAGATGATGTTAGCATCGTATTTTTGATGAGAAAGAAACGCAGCATGGCCAACATTCAACGCATCAACCCAACTGCCCGCTGGTCAGACATGACCATATTCAACAGCATTGCCCATTTTGTTGAGGTGCCAGCAGACACCAGCGCAGACATCCACGGCCAAGTAAAGCAAGTGCTAGCCCAGGCCGAAACTACCTTGCTCAGCGGCAGCAGTGACAAGTCACGCATACTTTCTGCGACCATCTACATTACTGATTTTGATAATCTGGAAGCACTTAATGCCGCATGGGAGGCTTGGTTGCCAGCAGGCTGTGCGCCTAGCCGTGCGTGCCTCAAGGTTGAATTGGCAGACCCTAAATACTTGGTTGAAATTGCGTTTGTCGCGGCGGTAGTTTAGGGTGGTCATTAGTAGAAAGTACACATAGCGCTAAGGCAATCGTTGTAGATGCGTCGGATGGCAGCTACAGTCCTATAGCAGTTATTTAGGCGTCCCGCATGATGATGGGTTAGGCAGCAATTAAAAAACGGTCTTGGTAACTTTCGATACGCCTTCAATAAGGTCATTGACTTGATCCACGCTTGGTTCCACTTTTTTGTTGTGGTCGCACAAGTTGCGTATATCGGCAAGGTGCTGATGGAATCGCCACTGAGGCGTTTCAATAACTGAAGCGTTCTTCAACGCTTCATTAAGATCCGCAATTGTTGAGTTCTTCTTTGTAAGTGTGATGTTGTGAGCGCCGCAAACCTCGTGTAGATGCTTTTCCAGCACAACGCCCGCTATAGCGCCGGCGGCGCGTATGAACTTATGCTTCAATAACTCACGAGCTGCATCTAGCTCCGAGTCCAATAGGTGTGCCTGACAGCATAAGCTGCAAGCTCCATCCAAGTAAAATCAATTAGTTACAGTACCGGTCCCACACCATAAGTTGCAAGTGTTTACTCCCATAAGCTGCAAGTTGGTGACCGGATTTACGCATAAGCTGCAATCTCTTTAAGAGCCTCAATCTTAACTCTTGGGTGAAGCATGCTTAAGCACAAATATTGAAGATACTTCTTTGTGTAGACGAGATAGAGAATAAGTGTGAGAGGTCTTATTTTCGTGAGTCTGAGGATTAGAAGTATTCGGTCTTGGATATCGCGGAATATTGATGAATCTATGACTGTTTGACTGGAAATACTCGCCCAATAATTGCAAAAAATTGTTATCAGTTTTTGGATTTCTAGAAGCGCTTCTCCCTACAGGAAACCAGAGTCCTTCGTCTCCGATGTAAGAGGCTAATAGTCCTAATTTCTGGTTTTTGCAGTTAGCCATCAAGCGCCCAAACGAGCGCTCCATGAGATGCATGGGCATGATATCGACCAAAGCGTCTCCAGTAAGCTCTGCAGTTTGCCTTACCTCATCAATAATGGTCGCCACCTTCATTTTTTGATGAAACTCCACTGGACTTTGGTCAGATACGATTAAATGAGCCAGCCCAGCATAAGGAAAGCCAAGTTTAAGCAAGGCCTCTGCCTGCGAGAAGCCGAATTCATTTGGCGATTTCCCTTGGTTTGAAAATTTGGCTCTAACTGCTTTCAGCTCTACTGCCATTGCTTCCGAAACTATTAGATGATTACCTTCATAAGGAATGATTAGCAAATCAATATCACCGGGAAAACTAACAGATGGCATCAGTGACTGCATAGGCAGAAAAATGCTAATCATCGCACCGCTGTTTTTAGGCATACTGTCAAAATAGTCCGTCAGTAAAGCCTGGTAACATCGGCCAAATAATTCTCTCTTTAAAACTAGTTGAACCCCTAAAGCAAACTCATGGTGTGTTTCAAACATTTTCCGATTTAAGGCAAGCATTGGTTCACCACTATTTATGATTGGTGGTGGTTGCTTCATTAAAATACGATAATCACGGACTACCATTAATCAATTCCGCAACTTCGAATACGCAACTGGGCTATAGAAAATAGAGAACTTTGATATCAATGACATATCATGAAAGGAGTTCCCATTCTAAAGCTGAATGAATTTGGTCACTTATATGCACGAATTCCTTTCCACTTGCTAATACGGCACGTATTACTTCTTCCCCTGGATGCCCGTAACTATTGGGACCTGCTGCAGCAACGCATTGCGTAGCATAAGGAATTTCTTTTAGTAGCAATGGGGTAAAATTATGATACGAGCCATGATGTGGTAGAACGAATATATTTATTTCATTGAGCAACTTTCGATAATACGTAATGAATGCTTTGTAGCGACGACTGAGATTTAACTGCATATCGCCTGTACCAATCCAGCCTACTACACATGGTTCACTATACGGGTATCGGCGGTATTGCCAGTAAGGACTTTGCCTGCGATATCCTTGCCATTGAGCTGAAGAGCGAATTGGACCTGCATATAATGCCATGGATACTAGATTGTGATTAGACCAGATTAGCTCATAGCAATTGCGTAACTGTATTCTTGCTTGAGGGTCGCGTAGTACCGTGGCAAGAATGCGTTTAGTATTGAAATGGCCAAACGTAGCCTTCAAGTCTGCTTTGAAAGCTATCAAAGCCTTATCTGATGGGCGATGAGCATATGGAGCAAAAATCCAATTCGGCTTCATAGGGGCCGTCATTATTTTTAGAATCGCTTTCGTTTCTAGTTTTTGTACCTTCATCACAGGAGACGAAGATGACTTCGTATCTGTAAGCGACCATTCGGCACTAATTATCCCTTCATCGCTGTTTGTTCCGCCCTCCGGTAAATTGGGATTAAGTTCTTCATTCTCGTCGTCGTCGTCGCTACGCGGCATGATATAAGTAATTTGTTCTACGCCACGCGCACTCAGCCATCCTTCAATATTACTTAGAAAAGTCATGAACGTGCCAGCAAGAATGCCGGTAGCGGTATCATGAGCAACAGCAATTAAGCCATCGATTTCGTTTAGATAGGGTAATACAACCTCACGAACGCGAGTTCTGGAAAGTAGACGATCAATACCGTTTATATGGTCGCTATCTAGGTGTGAGAGAAACAGACAATCCACTTTTCCACGCGCAGCAACTATTTCAATTTCCCGATTCAAGGCTTCGCTTTGATTCGATCCACAGTCATAAATCCAATGAAATTGACTGTTTTGTGATTGAAGAAACCCGCTTGCCATTCCACCCTGACCAACAGGGTGTTGGGTGATTTTGACTTCCATTATTTGTGCCTCGTATCTAAGCTATGAGTCAACTGATATCAGTTTGCTTTTATTCCCGAATCAATCTTGTTACTTGTTTGTACGTAAGCGCTAATTTCCACACGTATTGATAGAACTGTTAGAACAGCTATATAATTTGCTTAAGGTCACAGCTTTTCGTCCCGCACCCGGTCTACAGAGTCGGTTAATGCCGTGGAAAGTGCGTGGCCTTTATATTTTAGAATTAATAACTCTGATTTATTTTTGCATTTTTATGCATTCATACAGCGAAGTAAATACGACATCTTTAAAAGAGTTGTCTCTATTACGGAAGTTAGTATATGACGTGGTATGAAATTAGACAGTACTGGATTGGTGAATTTTGCCTAGGATTCAAGACTGCTTGGAATATGTATTTCCTACCATTCCGCATACTGCGAAAATTTTTAATTACAAATTTCTTTAATAGATAAGATATTTGAAGTCAGAATTGAACTAGCCATACTCTCGATAGGGTAGGTCTACCGCTAGTGCCTGTCCTGGTGATGCTAGCCATTGCCATAATTGTTTTTGAGATAATGTGTTTTCACATACACGAAGTAATGCCTCGCCTAAATCATTGCTCTCAACAACACTTAATCTACCGCAGGCAGCGATAACCAGAGGAACGCTTGGATCAACCCCTGGATGGCAAAGAGTAATGCAAAATGCATCTTTGTATCCGTGTATTTCAGAGGCAGCCAGTACTTCCACTGCTTTATTATAATCAACAAGTTTCTCACCCTCTCTGGATTTCAACTCAATAACTAATGGGGGCGAGTCTTGCAGTTTTAATAGATAGTCTGGAGCTCCCGTCTTGGTTTTGTCATCAAGTTTCTCGTAATCTATTTTTAATAATTTAAGCGCTTCTTCAAATATCTGTTCAAATTCTGTTCCTGTAGCTTTGTAATAGCGCTCGACCAGGTCAACTCTAGAACACCGGCTAGCTCTTTTCAAATGCCGTTCCGCAGCACGTTGTCTTTGACGTACCTTCCAGTCTCGACATGCATCTCTTAACCAATTTGCTTTTGCCTGGGGAGATGGCTTCGCTTTTCCAAAAATTGCCACGCGCATGGCGTCAGCATCAGCTGAACCAAGCATTACTTGTTCCGGTGTAGAGTAATTGCTTGCACGCAAGGCAAGTATTTCACTGCGATTAAGCCTGAACCCTGCTCCTGGCTGATTCAACGAAGTCATCCAAAGAACATCATCTGGCAAACCTTCGCTCATTCGGAAACTTAAACGCCTAATGACTCGGGGAAGTTTTGCCAAAGAATCTAGATTGATACCTTCTGGGCGAAGTATTGGGGGCCGAAGTGCACCAACAATACGTTTATCTGAAGCAGCCGTTATTATTGCTGAGAGTCCTTGCAATACCCAACCTAGATTACGAAACATCTCAAGTAACATACCCGCACTCAGGCTTGGCAACTCTGCTTCAAGATGCCGAATTTCTGCACCAGTCATCCAATCGCAACTAAGCTTTGCTGCATTAATGGGTGCAATATCAGCTTGCCAAACAGGCTCTACCAAGTCCGTAGCATAGATATTAGCGTCGAATAATGAGTATTTATCTAGTGGGTATCTATGTCATGCATCCTGATAAATCAGGCTTTATCGAAGTGAATGCCCTGAACTATGACTATGCTAATGGCGTGTCACTTTGGTTACATGGGGTTTACCGAAACTTTGCTGCCAAGCGCATCGGACGTAACGATCCTTTGTCATGGGCAAGAGCGAAGGTAGAAATTGCCGAGATTATCGCGCGCGATGGGTTTGGAAAAAAACGCCGAACCAATGCAAAAATCGGTAGGTACAAGGAAGCTATCAATCATTCCTTAAAGGCGAAACAGACTAAGCCATTGCCCGCTCAAGCCACCCCTAAGCTTAATCATCATCCCGTCGCACCTGTGACTCTGGCAAATCAGATTCAACAAAACATGCCCAAAAAATTCGATGTGATCATCGAAACCCGTGGCAAATAACCCATATTGAAAAGGACCATAACGTGAATATCTCAGCACTCAATACTATCGAAAGTATCCTCATCCCTCATCCCTCATACCGCTTTTGAGCGGGCGAAGACACGAATCTTGGCGCATTACGCTGCATCGAAGGAATGCCGCGAGCCATTCTGCCTAGCAGTGGTAGGTGAATCAAGGACAGGGAAATCCCGCGTCCTTGAGCATGTCGGATCGACGCATCCCACGGTTCGTGCCAAAACCGGTGTCCATATACCCATACTCATAATAAGTGCCCCGTCCAAGCCCACAGTCAAAAGCTTGGCCGAGATTCTGCTCTGCGAACTAGGTGACCCTATGTGGAATAGTCGTGGCTCTGAAAACGAGAAGACTGAACGACTCATCATTCTGCTGAAACGAACAGGCACCACCATGGTGATTATTGAAGAATTCCAGCATTTCTATGACAAGACCTCCCACAAGATTCAGCACCATGTGGCTGATTGGCTAAAGATACTGGTAGATCGTGCCAGGTTGGGATTGGTCGTGTCAGGCTTGCCTGAATGCACAGCAGTAATCAGCCAGAATGAGCAGTTGAGCGGCCGCTTTTCTGGCGCCATCGAAATGCCTCGTTTTGACTGGACGGAAGTCAGCCATAACAATGATTTCAAATTAATTCTAGGTGCCTTTCGGGATGCGTTACCAACCTATGGTTTTCCTGATCTTAGTTCCGAGAATATGGTGTTTCGCTTCTACTGCGCAACAGGCGGTCTGATCGGCTATATGGTCAAGATATTCAAAGAAACCCTTCTGAAAGCAGAGGCAGAAGGTCGAATGTCAGTCTCTCTTGGTGATTTAGCCATTGGGTATCAAGATGCCATTTGGCAATGCAGGCAGCGAACCATATTCAATCCATTTTTAGTCGATTTTGATCCAACTCCGTCGCCTTACATCTTGGATTTGGCTCGGGAAGTGGGTACCAAAGAGACGCAGATGGAACCACAGGTTCAGTACGCGAATTACAAGCCTGCAGAGATCACTGCTGCAGAAGCGTTGGCTAAATAGGGGGGTAGTATGGATCAGATTTCACTCGACGCCATTTGTCCATTGGTCTCTACGCCAGAATCCTACCATGGTGAAAGCTATATGGGGTTCATGCTAAGGACTGCTGAAGATAATGGTTATGCCTCGGTCCACGCCATGATGCGGTATGCGGGCCTCACTGAAAATGAAATGCGGGCGGCCCGTCCACCTATCGCAAAACTCTCCAGCCTATTTGGCCGGGAAGTAAGCGAGTTTGAAAGTATGGATACTGATGCTGGAGTGAAATCTGGACGGCATATGACGCTGATGAAACATCACTTGCCATCCATCTACCTGAGAAGCAAACATGCCCGTATTTGTCCGGACTGTGTGGCCGAACACGGGCATGTCTCAGCATTCTGGGAATTGAAACATGCAGTCGCCTGTACCGCACATAAACGAATGGCACTTGAGCGTTGCCCTGATTGCAAGATGACAATTGACTGGTCTCGCCGTGGCCTGAAAACGTGTCGTTGCGGCCTAGATTTCAGCTATGTCGATTCAGAAATTGTGAGCAACCAAGCACTACTTACCTTGCTGGAATTACTGCAGGCAAAGCTGAGGCGTGAACCACTCAATCACGATGCCCTGCACTATTTGGGTTTTCCAGTGGATGCTTTAGAGAAACTATCTCTCAATACACTATTGGGGATCATCAATCGACTGGAAAATTTCCTACAAACGACCCGTACGCAAGATGACGACCTCGCGCTACCTGCAATGGAAAATACCGCAGAGATACTGGCTAATTGGCCACAAGGATTTTATCGGTATCTTGAACGCGTCCATGCACCCAATGCGCAGATTGAAGCCAGTGGTTTGCGCGGGCAATTCAAGTCGTTTTATGAGTCATTCTTCAAGAATGAATTACCACCTGAAGAGATGGCATTTCTGCATGAAGCGTTTGTAGCTTTTGGGAAGCAGCATTGGCAGCAGGCATCTATCCACCCTAATCTAGCTAAAGATTATGGATCTAATATTGTGGGTATTGAAGGGCTGGCCAAAGCCATAGGGAAGCAGCCAAGTACTACGCGAAAACTGGTCGATCAGGGATTGATCCCGGTTCATTCGCTGCACCCGAGGACTGGTCGCAAACTGTTCAACTTATCACAAATGCCATTCGAATTTGCCGAGGGGAAGGCTCTAAGCCTAGATACGGCAGCTGAGATACTGGATATTCCCGTCACAGTATTAAGGGCTTATCGAGCACGTGGGTTCTATCATGCGCAATACCTGGTATCACCTAGCACGCTTTTCCACGAAAGGGATGTTGCTGAACTGAAAAACGACTTAGTCCGCGATTGTGTAAGATTGGACTCGATTGATGAATTGCACCAAATCACCTTAAACAAAGTGATGTTAAAAAAACTGGGCGATCCCATAGTAAAAGCAAGTTTCATTGCTGCAATCAAGAACCGGGAAATAAAGCCATTAGGCATGCTCAGCGATACGGTTGGCAGTCTGGTATTGGAACTTAAAACAGTCAAAGATTACCTCGATCACTTTAGTACTGTACTTGCAGATTCAGTCTCTCTGGAAGACGCAAAAACTGAGCTGGTTGTTGATCATGAAGTAATAGCAGAATTATTGAAGCACGGTTTGATTGAATCAATGCATACAGAGGTTGGGCCTCGTATTACGCGGCAGTCCCTCACGGCGTTTTGCTCACAATATGTACCCTGCAGAAAAGTGGCCAAACTAAAGGCTATTCCACAACAGCAGGTACTTGATCTATGTGGCGAATTGGGTATCTTGCCATTCCACATCAGAGAACAAAACTTAAGACCTAAAGATAGCTTCTTGCCTCGAGAACGGCTCAGCCTGTTAGGCATTGATGACTTTGTGCTCATTGATCAAAGGGAAGTCGCTTGAACCATTTATCGTCAAAAGGCTTTATATTGAATCTACTGAAACATCGGATTATAGTAGCCAAATGAAGACCAAAATCATTAAAGAAACGACAGCAGAGTTTGTTGGAAGAGAGAGACCCATGGCAGGTTCCATTGACGATGGTATGCGTAAGGAGAAGTCTCATGCCATCCCTTACGAGCTTGACGATGGTCCGCTATCTAAAGCGGATATCACGTGGATCAAACAGGAAGCTAAGCCATTTCTTCCCAAAGGTAAACTTATCAAGTCATCATCCTTGATGTAGTATCGGAAATGACTGATGACTAACACATCTCGAATGACACGTATTGGGCTGAAGACAACAGCATCGGTCAAAGACCTAATAGAGACAGCAGCAGCCATAAAAGGTGTCACTGTGACAGATTTCATTCTTGAAGCCGTCATCGAAAAGTCGGGTCTTGTATTACAAGAGCATCATACGATTACCCTCTCAAGAGAAGGTCAACTTGCCCTCGTAAAGATACTTGGTGAAAACACTGAGCCTACGCAGTACATGAAGGATTTGATGGCTCTTCCAAGAATTCAACCGAGCCATAATAATTAACAACGATGAGACTTCTGAACTATACCATCTGAGAAATATTGAAAAAGATATTCGATTTTTTTGGTTTTATCTTAGGGTGAGTGTTGAGAGGATGTATTGCGAGAATCAGAAACTGACGGGCAGAAAAAAGACGGCCCCAGATACGCTCTTGCCCCTAGGCTTATCACCAACCGATGGAAGGAAACACCTAAGGCACGTATAAGGATTTACCCGTCTATATTGAATGTTAGTGTAGTTTCTTTCACTAAACAAGATGTCTGCTGATTGCAATCCCAAATAGTAAATTGTTCCAATTTTAAAATGCCACTCTAATCCCAAGTTTAAGTAGCAATATCAAATGACTTCAGGGACTGCTTTCGGCCAATAGCAGCCATTTACCCCATCAAAACTCTCACTATGCTAGTAGAGTTTGCATCCATTCCTGCTATTAATTATTATAATACTTAGAACATGCCTAACTATCGGATATAGAAAGAAAAACAAGTTAAAGCGTAGATGTCTGTATTGTTATACTGGCGCTTATATCTTGATATTAACGGTTTGCCTTCATAAGGGGGATTGTTATGCCTAAAAACACGAACACGTTTAATACAGGTGACTCTAGAATTCAGGAGATTGCCCCATGGAAAATGCGGACAACTTTAGGGGTTGTGATCGGTTTTGTTGTAGCTCTTTTCTTTTTCGGTTGGGTCATTGCTGCTGACAATCATGAATACGCTCTAACTGTAGCTATAATCCTTGCGGGCGGGGCACTTGGCTGGGTTATAGGAATATTCATATCACCCATGCCTGACGAAAAGGACCAGTTTCAGTCCTATGCCAAGGCTACAGCAGCTGGAATTTCAGGGTATGCCCTAGCAAAAATTGATCCGCTACTAACTTCACTGCTTAAACCAGAACCTGCTATGGCTCTTGAAAATTCGTTTCGCTTCCTTGCATTTATGGTGGCTTTCATCGTCGCAATGTTAGCAGCCTTCGGTTGGCGTCGATACACATAACAATCTGCAATAGCTCTAAGTATCCTTCAACAGGACACTGAAGTCGTATACCGCCACCTAATATGATGATTTTAGTTGTATTGATATTGTATGAAAATAAAACTTGATGCGTTGATTTATTATGTCGGAAAATTAATCTAGTGATTCAAATGTGCTTTAGACCCTGCTCAATCTATGCTCACGCTGTCAATTTTCCGCAACACCCCACCAATCAGTGGCAAAGTTTTAAGTAAACCAAGACGCCGGGAATATAAGGTATAGCACGCTTCACCTGTATTTGACTTAATGTCTGACTTCCAAACCTTATGCACGGCGTTGTCTGGTAAATCGCAGGCACCGTTCAAGGTTGTAGTAATAATATCGTTTGGGAGCCCTGTTTCATTTGCGATTCCCGAGATAGTTCTAAGATCGAAGCCTGGTGCAGCCAGCGTAACCAAAATTTGCCGTTGTTGTGCTGAGTAGTTACGCAGTCGATTTGAATCCGTAGGATTAAATTGTGAATCTAGACCGTCTTCAATTTGATCTCGGAGAATCAGGTGTGCAAGAATTAGCAATTTTACGGTGTTCACTACTTTACTCTTAAGGGAGATGAAGGGAATAAACTTCCACATAATGGAAGCAAAACCGCGCATTATTCCCGAACTAACCTCCTGTTTAAGTAGCAATGGAACTACACTATCAGCACGAGTCGCAATACGGTTAATTAGGGTTAAGTAAGCAGTCATTTTCATTCGCGGCCAGTTCGGCTCGACAATTTCGACTCCTGTATTGTTAAGCAACGGAATAATCGGTAAAAAGGTCATGCCACTGGCATTTGTATCGCCACCCCCCATCACAACATTGTTATCAGGAAGCGTGAAATGCTTTCTTAGAAATTGCTGGCAATTTCTTTGACCAAGTTGAAAATCATGCTCTCGAAAACTCTGGTCAAGAAAGCCACCAAACCCTCCCAGTAAACCACAAGCAATGTTATCCGAACTTACGGTATTCCCACCATCTCGACTCGGAGAGATTAGAAAACGGCTATAAACTTCTGGATGGGCTGCAGCTACTAGTTCAGCAGGTTTAAATCTAGCCTGTTGAATCAAGGTTGGAATGAGCGACTTAATAATTGAAATCAGGCCATCATCAAGACTATCCGTCGGAGGAAAATTATATCCCTCTGGAAAAGGAGCCACCATTATTACAGCACGATCAGCATCCTTCGCAGTCCGAGGGTTATCCTCTCCAAGTTCTTTGATTGAATAACGGGCTAGCTCAAAAGGATCGTTATTAATCACACCACCATCAACGTTCACATAGCTAAAAGCTTGGTTAGCTCCCCACCTATCTGGCCAAACTGGATTAATAAAAGTACCGGCACCTATTGGAGTAGGGATAGCCCATTGGCGTCCTTGATAATTTCCGGTAACTGTGGACTGGATTCGGGATGCTAGGCCAACTGGAAAAGCACCCGTGCCTAGTGCTGCATTACACATTTCTTGCCATCCTGGGCTTGGTCCCCCAGCTAAATTAAGATCACTAATTTTTAGCGGTGTACCTGGGTCAATAGCTGCCCAATTGCTGGCAGCGACTTTGTTATTTCCTATACCCGTTATGATGTAATGCTTGTTATCTCCGTGACTAAGCATTCGATAATGGTACATATCGTTGGGCCCAAAACTGATGTCGTACTCTATGCCGCGTAAATTGGTGAGGGTAACGTAAACATGCAAAGGTTCGGCCAAGAATGCATAGGGAGAGACTGATGGCGACGGTTCTGGAACGTGTAAAGCAAGGCTGCAGATATTGTCCAGAAGTTTTGAATTTAGTAAAGAACGTATTTTGCCGTCTTTGATGTCTTCATTCGACAATAAGTCAATTGCGCCAGCTTCTGCTGCAACCATACTAACCTGCTCAACCCAAGCTTTATAAAGACTTGGAAGTACGCAATTAATTGTACTTTCGCTAGCAGTTCTTTTTTCTGTGGGTTGTAATTCACGTCCAAGTGCCATTAATCCCAGTACAGCAGTCATACCTCCAGCTGAAGCCCCTGTAATAGCTGTAATGGGTGCATGATGGCTAGGTGTATTGGGTTCCTCACGAGCTTTTTCCCAAGCATCAAGAGCCGTTATTAGAAAATCGAAAACCCCAGCTGTATATGCGCCAGCAGAGATTGCCCCAGACATGGTCAAACCTATCCTGAATACCCGATCTTGGCCCATTTGATTTCCCCAGAGAGAAGCAAAATCAAAACTTATCAGTTACCAAATACCAAGTCAATTATTGGCAGTTTACAAGCGTCTCGATACAACCGATCAGTAAATTTTCGGTCGCCATTACTATGTAATCAATTGTTTTACTTAGAAATATATAAAATATAATAAGTGCAATACTGAAATTAAGTTCGAGATTCGTTCGGTTCTGGCAAAGTAGGTGTAAAGCAGAAGAAAATACCGTTATAAATCTTCTAGATACTTGAATATTACTTAGTGTGTTACCTGTACTCATAATCCGTTTGTCCGGGGTTCGATCCCAGTTACTACAACTCAAACTTGGCGCAACATCCTTATGCGAACTGACAAAGTTGAAAATATTTACAATGTCCGCTTGGGGTCGATAGCAGACACTCAATTAAAGAGTTTACCGACGCAAAGACGATGACTTGTCGTCCAGGGCAACGGCACAACGCTTGAGTAACTCGCAAAGAAGCCTGGCCTCTTCTATTGTCAGCATAGAGAGCAATTGGTTTTCCACTGCATCGGCAGCTTTCGCTCCTTCGGTAACGACTTTTTGACCAGCCATCGTCAACTCGGTCATGATTGCCCGGCCATGCTCTGGTCGCGGCCGTCGCACAATAAGGCCTCCACGTTCGAGATTGACGAGGATTCCCTGCATGGTCTGAGGCGTCACGAATGCTGCGCGCGCCAACTCAGCATTCGAGATTCGCGGATTTACGACATTTATTTGAATCGACAAAATCATCTACCGCTGAGCTTATATATCTTATTTTTGGGGTTCACCGTGGAGCCTGCTCATCAAACATGGGCGACCAACCTTGTAGAGCTTGTTTATGTTTAGGTATATCTCGTGGGGAACTTTGGTTTCATCTTTTCCCATGAACTGCATGGCAGAAATTAAAACTGGCTTGGATTTATAACTGAATATGAATTCGAGTATTTTGAAAAACTGTATAACTTACTAAATTGAGTGAACAGCTTCAGTAATCCGATGAGAAAAGCTGAAGATATGATGATACGTGCCGTAAATAGACTTGCACTCACAATTTTATACAGAGCGATATACCATGAAGTGTATCTCTCACATAATCCGCTGGTAAGCGCATCTTTGGGGTGACAAGAAATACTAGAATCATAGTCGTGAAAGAAGAATTACAAATGAGTGCTCTGAAAGTCAGCATGTTCCAACTGATGGAGTCCTCTCGGATCGGGCTGACCAAGTTGTCTGGAAAATCTGCTATCAATGGAAATAAGAAATCTATCAATACGTTGATTCTTGAAGCGATTGATCAATATTTGGAACTCTCCCTTGAGTTGCAGATACCACCACCTTTCCTAGGTCCTTGGAAGGCGTTCACCATTAGAATGCCGGACTCGAAGAAGCGTGCCATCCTAAATGTTTGTGGTCACCTGCAAATAAAGAACGGGTTGCCGATCAGTATGAGCGCTGCCCTAAATTCCGCCATTTATCTTTATCTGAAAAAACATTCCGTAAAAGTATAAGTTTCAGTTGTTGACATCTATATTCGTCAAAAGTAGTATGATTAGTATGATAAATATCAAGTCAATTAACCATTCTGCCTTATATCTCCAGCGAATCGGATCTACGGCACAAATGCGTTCGTCTGCGCCTTTGTTTCAGCCGAACTTTGTTCGCTATTAGCCGCCATCCTTAATTCATGACGGTTGACTGGAGCTGTCATGACTACACCTCAATGCCAGCGCCTGTCTCTCTGAATCAATATGGTTGATATACCTTCCATAGTTTTTGCATCTACTCTTATTGGGCTTGTGCTCATTATATTTTCATTTTTATTACGGTATTTCAATAATGGGGATGCTTATTCCCTGTTGATTTGGATAGCGGCAGATATTGTCTTAGCTCTTTCTCGCGCACTGAGTCTGACTCAATACGGTTGGTCGATTGAGCAATCGTTGCCTGGGAATTTCTCAAGCATGAATACCAATTTCTGCTTACCTTTATTACTTAGTTTGAGTCTTTTACTTAGCTTGATTGCCATTTTGAAGTTGCGGCAGATAGTACTGCCAAGATTAGTATTGGTGGGAGTTATTATTGTATTGCCGTTATTGATTGGTTTTGCGACTAAAACTGCATCTTCAGAGGCGACCAGTCATCTGATATTGCTTGTTGCAACATCACTCATTTGTATCATTTCAAGTATTGCCATTCATCCTTTGGCAAAACAATATCGTGGTGCAAAACTTCTATTTGTATTGATGCTTTGGCAATTTATTTATAGCCTTTCTGTGATGGCCTTAACGCTATCCAATAAAGCATTTCATCTTGATTCAATGAGCAGTAAATGGCTCATCATCTTTTCCATCATCAGTCATTTCGTTATTGAAATGAGTAAGACGTTGGCGTTTATCTTGCTGCTGAATGAACGTCAGTACGCTGCGCTGAAAACCCAAAATGAATACCTAGATAGGCGTGTTGCTGAAAATACCGCCGAACTAACAAATAAAAATCAATTACTAGAACTGGAAAATATACAGCGGGTATGTATTGAGGCAGATTTACGTGCGCAAGAAGATATATTTTTTAGCCTTAGTGAGAATATCCCTGACAACATCTTAAGGCATGATCTTAGTAGTCGTGTTATCTACGCTAACCAGCAGATGGGTAAGACTTTGGGTATGCCCAGTAGTGAGATTTCTGGACAATTACTCTCAGAGCTTTTACCAGTCACGCAATATCCTACATTCGAGATTTATTACAAGTCGCTAGCACAAGTGATTAGCCATAAATTGCCATGTGAGATCGAAGTACTAGTGCCTAAGCAAGACAGTCACGCTCAAATACATAGCGTCAAGATTATTCCCGAGTTTGATATTCAGGGTAATTTAAAGTCTGTATTAACTCTTGGCCGTGACATTACGCAACTCAAAAAAAATGAACAAATAATTCGTGAGCGTGAACGCGAATTTCGTACACTGGCGGATAATTTCCCCTATATATTAGTGCGTTACGATACTTCATTTCGCCGAATTTACGTTAATCGACTCTATGCTGAAGTCTTAGATTTGGAGATTGATCAGATACTCAATAAAAGTATTGATGAAGTATGGTCGATGAATAAACGTATTTCTGCGGCAGATTTTAAGCGCTATCTAGAACGTGTGATTCAGTTTAAACAACCTGAAAATTTCTTCATTAAATGGCAGGTCGGCGATGGAGAACTGCTGTTCCAAGAGATGTATCTGGTACCTGAGTTTGATGATGTTGGTAATGTAGTTAGCATATTGGGGATTGGTCATGAAACTAATATGTTCAAAAAAGTGATTATGGAGCTTGGTGAACTCAATACACAGTTACAAGAACTTACTGCTAGACGCGAAGCTGGACGAGAAGAAGAGCGTAAGCATATAGCACAAGAAATCCATGATGACTTAGGACAACTCATCAACGTATTGCGGCTGCATGCATCAATGATTGAATATGAGTATGGTGGTAGCAATCTAGATTTGTGTGCGAAAGCTAAGAAGATGGTTGAGGTGGCAGACCAAGCGATAGAGTCTGTCAGAAATCTGATCACCCAGCTCAGGCCCGTTGTGTTTGATCATGGAATTATTTATGCGCTGGAATGTTTAGCAGCGGATTTTTATAGCAACACAGAAATTGCCTGTAATCTTGAGATGTCGCAAGTTGAGACCTTACAACAGCAAGTCCCCGAGATAGAATCATTGCGCGCGTTGGTCATATTCCGTATGGTACAAGAAGCATTAACCAATGTGATGCGTCATTCTCAAGCCAGTAAAGTGTTGATCAATTTATTTTTTGAACCACAACATCTTTTATTAAAAATTAGAGATAATGGCCTGGGATTCAATACAGAAGCGGCTCTAAGAGAGAATGCTTTTGGTCTTATAGGTATGCGTGAGCGCATGCAAGTGCTACAGGGCGAACTAGAAATTATAAGTGGGCCAGGTAAAGGTACCGAAATTCGCATGCGTATTCCGATCAACGCAACGAAGAGATTATAAAATTTAGTGAATATATTTACATGATAAGACTGTTGATTGTAGATGACCACGAACTCATGCGAGAAGGTCTAAAGCAGCTTTTTGAAAAGAGCGACGACATTATAGTTGCTGCAGAGGCGGCTACAGGTGAAGCTTTGCTAGCTTATTTGCAGCAAGACCACTTTGATTTGATCATGCTTGATGTGTCTCTCCCAGGTGTAAATAGTTTTGAGCTGGCTCAAATCATTGCTGCTAATTCGCAATATCCCCCAATTTTGGTACTAAGTATGCATGATGATATACAGTCAGCTCGCCGTATGTTCAAGGCCGGAGCTAAAGGCTACATCACAAAAAATAGCAATCCTGCAGAATTGATTAGGGCGGTCCATAAAGTTGCACTCGGCGGAAAATACATAGGGTCGGAAGTGAGCGAGCAGATGTTTTTTTCGCAGAAAATGATGACCTCTGAAAACCCGCAGATTGTACTTACTACACGCGAACTCTCTGTACTCAAATTGCTGGTACAAGGTAAAAAAGTGACTGAAATTGCCCATCAATTTGATCTCAGCGTTAAAACTATTAGTGCCCATAAAATCAATATCAAGCAAAAACTCAGCATAGACAATGATGCTGATCTCATTCGTTACGGTATCAATAATCTGACGTAGCAGAGTTCAGTTTTACCCAGTTCATCCCTATCTAATGTGGTTGTCGTTAAGGCATACCGCTACCTGTAGTCAATCCTGCCATTTAGCCTGTAGTGGCGCTGCCTTTCATCATTGTCATCAATCTCTGACATATCAAGACTTTTCTTATTTATTACTAAGATTTTTCTTAGTAAATATGATTGAAATAGCAAGACTCCGCTGATTGTCGGGATAGTTTTTATACGCATAAGATGACCTCGACAGTCAAATTAGCTTTAAAGCTAATACTGATATCAGATGAGGGGAGCGGCTGTGGAAACGGAAGATAATTATCTAGCGCCAGTGCCCGATGGAGTACAAGGGCTAGATTACCTCTGTGAACGTGTGTTACCCATCTGGGCGGGGCAGATTGAAGCTGCACGGACAGTAACTGATGAAGCGATTATCGCACTAAGTCAGCGTTTCTACGGGTTATCGCAACGCATAAAATCTACAGTGCAAACTTCTGGTGGCAACGAAGGTTTGGTTTTACTGTTGCATCAAAGCCAATCTGATCTGACTTCAATTATCACCCTGCTCAAATCGTCGTTAGATGAAAAAAAAGCATTAGTGCAAGCCGTGCTTGATTTATCCATATTCATCAAAGAATTAAAGAGCATGGCAGAAAATGTGAGCTCGATTGCTCGCCAAACCAACATGGTGGCGATCAATGCGGCGATTGAGGCGGCACATGCTGGTGATGCAGGTCGCGGCTTTGCCGTAGTTGCCAATGAGGTACGCCAACTGTCCAACCATTCTGCAATCACAGGCAAGCAGATCGCAGAAAAAATCCGTGTGGTTAACGCTGCTATCAGCGAAACCATGACGCTCTCTCAAGAGTTTGAGCTAAAAGATTTGGAAATGGTGACTCATGCCGAACAGGTGGTTGCAAAGGTGATCAGTAAATTTGGTGATGCGGCCAATGCGGTGGTAGAGGCCAGCGATGCTATGCGCGCAGAAGGTCAGCATGTTGGCGGTGAAATCTCACAGGTGCTGGTTTCGCTACAGTTTCAAGACCGCGTTACGCAAATGCTCTCGCACGTGCAGCAAGATTTAACACGCTTGGAGCAGACGTTGGTAAGCGGCGCTACAGAAGTGGACGCTAATCAATGGCTGGCACAACTCTCTGCCAGCTACACCATGCAGCAACAGCATGAAGTGCATCAGCGATATAGCAGGCCAGCAACACAAACCCCATACCGCACGCAAACGATTAATGCCCAGTCTTTTTCAGCGCCAGCGCAGGTGACCAGTAGTAATGCAGCAGATAGTTCGGACGATATTACATTTTTCTAACCATTGGACTCAGGGATTTCGATATGGCTAAAACAATCATGGTAGTAGATGACTCAATTTCACTACGGCAAGTCGTCGGCATAGCACTTGAAGGTGCAGGGTATGAGGTCATTGAGGCTGAGGACGGTCAGGATGCATTAAGGAAGCTTACGGGCCAGAAAATCCATTTGATTATCAGTGATGTGAATATGCCCAATATGAATGGTATTGAGTTTGTGAAGGCCGCTAAACAGCTGCCAGCGTATAAATTCACTCCCGTCATCATGCTTACTACTGAAAGTGGTGAAGACAAAAAAGTACAAGGTCAGGCAGCGGGAGCAAAGGCCTGGGTGGTGAAGCCATTTCAGCCAGCACAACTGCTAAATGCAGTCTCAAAACTGATTCTCCCGTAAGTGCTAAATGCCCGTAACACAAGGCCAAAGTCTTAACGTATAAGCAAATAAACGAGGCAAAAAAATGGCTATCAATATAGTGATGAAAAAAGACCTCTGCCAGCTAGCAGTGGATGGCGAGATGACGATATTTGTTGCTCAAGAGCTAAAAGCGGCATTGGAAGAACCCTTGGCTAAAGCGCGAGAGATTGAGTTTGATTTATCGCAAATCACTGAAATTGATAGTGCGGGTCTGCAAATCATGCTGATGGCCAAGATTGAAAGCATTACTCGCGGAACACAACTGCGTTTTACGGGACACAGCGCATCAGTACAAGACATGCTGGATTTAACGGATCTTGGCAGTTTTTTTGGAGATCCAGTAGTGATCCAGGCTTAGATCGTTTTATGTATGGAGCATCAATAAAGGTTACAGGTAATTAAGTGAATTAGATAACAAGCCAATCTAGCCGCGGGCTGAAAGGAATATGCAATGAATCTGGACGATGCCTTACAGACCTTTATTATTGAAGGCCGCGAGCTTTTGGAGCATATGGAAGATGCGCTACTGCATCTTGAACATGCGCCAGATGATATGGATAGCATAAATGCCATATTCCGTGCTGCTCATACGATTAAAGGCTCGGCGGGCTTGTTTGGGCTTAACTTCGTTGTCTCATTTACCCATGTAGCTGAGAGCGTGCTCGATAAAGTGCGCAGTAACGAATTAACCATAGATGAACCACTCGTTGCATTGCTGCTAGAAGTCTGCGATCACCTTGGCCGCTTGCTTGGTCATGTGGCTGATGGGTCACTACCTGATGAGGATACAGAGACTGTTAGCCAGATTCTAATTGGACGATTGAATGCCTATCTGGTTATCCAATCGTCGGAGTCTTCAACAAGCACCGCGGCAGTGCCAACTACCAGCAAAAGAAGTGTGACTACATTTGCCGAGGCTGAGTCATCAGTTGAAAGTGAAGGCGGTGGTGCAGTTGAAACTGATAACTGGCATTTGTCTTTACGCTTTGGCCCCGATGTATTCCGCAATGGTATGGATCCGTTATCGTTTATTCGCTATTTGCGTACCTTGGGCACGATTGTTCGTATTGTGACCATCACCGATGCAATACCAAAAGCTAGCGAGATGGACGCTGAGTCTTGCTATCTGGGTTTCGAAATCAACTTCAAGAGCGATACTGATAAAGCTACGATTGAAAGTGTATTTGATTTTGTGCGTGAAGATAGCCTGATTCATATATTGCCGCCGCGTAGCAAAATCAGTGAATACATCCAGTTTATTCATGATCTTCCAGAAGCTGAGATGCGCTTGGGCGAAATTCTCTTACAGTGCGGCACACTCACTGAAACTGAGTTGCAGCGTGTTTTACAAAATCAGGCTACCGAAGGCAAAGCTGAACAAAAGCCAATTGGTGAGGTTTTGGTGGATGAAAGAATTGTTCAGCCAAGTGTAGTGGCTGCTGCGCTAGAAAAACAAAAACAAGTCAAAGAAACTAAAACCGCTGAAGCTAATTTAATCCGTGTAGATGCAGTCAAGCTGGATCAACTCATCAACCTTGTCGGTGAACTCATCATTGCAGGTGCTGGTGCCAATATGATCGCGCAGCGTGCAGCGATGGTGGATATGTTAGAAGCTACATCAACGATTTCCCGCTTGGTGGAAGAAGTACGTGATTCAGCACTAGCCCTGCGTATGGTACAGATAGGCGCTACATTTAACCGTTTTCAGCGTGTAGTGCGTGATGTCAGCAAAGAGTTGGGCAAAGACATCCACCTTGAAATCAGCGGTGAAGATACCGAGCTTGATAAAACTGTGGTTGAAAGAATCGGCGACCCGCTTACGCATTTGGTGCGCAACTCTATGGATCATGGTATTGAACCAGCTGATGTGCGTCTAGCAAGGGGCAAACCAGCGCAAGGCACGCTCAAACTCAATGCCTATCATGATGCTGGCAGCATCATGATAGAAGTCAGCGATGATGGCGGTGGCTTGAATCGCGACAAAATCTTGGCAAAAGCCATAGAACGCGGCTTGGTCAAACCAGAACAACAACTCTCTGATAACGAAATTTACAACCTCATATTTGAAGCTGGATTTTCAACTGCCGATGCCGTCAGTAACCTTTCCGGCCGAGGTGTCGGCATGGATGTTGTGCGCCGCAATATCCAGGCCTTGCGCGGAACCGTAGATATTCAATCTGAACTGGGCAAAGGTGCAACCATGAGCATTCGCCTGCCATTGACGCTTGCCATTATTGACGGGTTCTTAGTTGGTGTTGGGCAATCCACTTACATTATTCCACTTGACATGGTCATTGAATGTATCGAATTGGGCGAGTGGAGTCAGGGAAATGTCGAGGGGAATTACCTTAATCTCAGAGGTGAGGTGTTGCCATTTATTCGTTTAAGAAAACACTTTGAGGTTGAGGGGGAGTCCGTTAAACGTGAGAACGTTGTAGTAGTTCGTTATGGCGATACCAAAGTAGGGCTGGTGGTCGATAGATTGCTAGGAGAATTCCAAACAGTGATTAAACCCTTGGGTAAAGTGTTTAGTCAGATTCGCGGTATTGGCGGCTTTACTATATTAGGAACAGGGGATGTAGCTTTAATTCTAGACGTCTCAGGGTTACTACGTCAAGTTGCTCAGCAGGATGCTACAGAAGTTGCTGGCGCATTATCCACATAAATTAATCAAGAGTTTCATTAGAAATAAATTCTAAATATGGAGCAATAAAATGAAATTAACTGTCGCAAAAAAAATGATTTTATTAGTCCTAGCCGCCATTATCGGTTTGATCGCTTTGGCTGTAATGGGGCGTATCCAGATGGATAGCGTATATGAGGCGGCTAATTACGGTACGGTTAACTCGGTACCAAGCTTAATTGACTTGGATCAGATGAGAAAACACACGCTTCGTTTACGTCTTATGCTAAATAAACATGTTTTGAATACTAATCCCAAGAAACTAGATGAAATCGAAGCAAAAATTGAAGAGCATAAAAAAGGTGCGTATGACGCTATTGAAAAATATCTGACAAACGATGTGACCGATGACAAAGATAAGGCCATGGTTACCCTTGCTAAAAGCAAGTTGGATGAGTATGTCGCAGGATATCCACCAGTGTTAGTGTTATCGCGTGCAAATAAGTCGGATCAGGCGAGAGATGCGCTAGACAAAATCGGGCCCATTGCTGATGAGATTGGTTCTGCAATTAATGATGATTTTGATTACAACGTAGAGTTGGCAAAAAAAGGTGCAGACAAGGCTATAGCTGCTAAATCTCAAGCAAGCACTATTGCTACAATTGTTGCTGCTATTGTAATTGCCATAGCGGCTGCCTTAGGTTGGTTTATTACTGCAGGCTTGCTTAAACAGTTGGGTGGTGAGCCCAGCTATGCTGCAGAAATTGTATCCAAAGTGGCTGCAGGTGATTTGACCGTTGATGTGACATTAAAACCTGGCGATACGACAAGCATGCTAGCTGCTATGAGCAATATGGTAGAGAAACTTTCCAGTATTATCGGAGAAGTACGTTCTTCTGCCGATGCACTCAGTAGTGCTTCTGAAGAGGTCTCAGCTACTGCACAGAGCATTAGTCAGGCCACCAACGAACAAGCTGCATCAGTTGAGGAAACAAGTGCTTCAGTCGAGGAGATGAGTGCCTCAATTAATCAGAATACAGAAAATTCCAAAGTTACCGATGGCATTGCATCTACGGCTTCAAAACAGGCAGAACAAGGGGGTAAAGCCGTGAATGAAACCGTAGTGGCCATGAAAAGTATTGCTGGCAAGATTGGCATTATTGATGACATTGCCTACCAGACTAACCTGTTGGCCCTCAATGCCGCAATTGAAGCCGCAAGAGCTGGTGAGCATGGTAAAGGCTTTGCTGTGGTCGCAGCCGAAGTTCGCAAACTAGCCGAGCGTAGCCAGGTCGCTGCGCAAGAAATTGGTGAGCTTGCCTCGGGTAGCGTTGTAACTGCAGAAAGTGCTGGCAAGCTGCTGGATGAAATGGTGCCGAGCATCCAGAAGACCTCAGACCTCGTTCAGGAAATCACCGCTGCCAGTGAAGAGCAAAGCTCAGGGGCTGGCCAGATTAACGCAGCCATGAGTCAACTCAGCCAGATCACGCAGCAAAATGCCAGTGCATCAGAAGAGCTTGCCGCCACAGCTGAAGAAATGAGTGGTCAGGCCGAGCAGTTACAAAGTTTGGTGAGTCTATTCAAACTTGCGGACGCGGGTAGTACCAATTACATTGCGGCAAAACCTGCGGCTAAAGCTAAAACTAGTCGTGCCAAGGTAAGCGATATACCAACAAGCATGAGTCTTGATGAATCTCAATTCGTTAAATTCTGATATTAGGTGAGCCAATATGAACGCAGCCATTAAAACATCAGGTGCCTCACCCGCTACTAGTTTGCAGCTCGCAGCGCTGGGTATTGCAGACTCTCAGCAATACCTTACATTTATGCTGGGGACAGAAGTCTTCGCCATCAATATTCTTAATATCAAAGAGATTATTGAATATGGCCAATTAACTGAAGTGCCGCGTATGCCAGAGTTTATACGTGGGGTGATTAATCTGCGTGGAGCAGTCGTGCCCGTGATTGATCTAGGCGCACGTTTCGGTAAACAACCTACCAGTTTGTCACGTCGTACTTGTGTGGTCATTATTGAAGTTGAGTACGAAGGTGAACAGCAAGTGGTTGGGGTAATGGTAGATGCCGTCAACGAGGTGATGGATATATTGCCTGACCAGATTGAGCCAGCCCCTAATTTTGGTGCGAATATCCGGGCTGATTTTATTGCTGGGATGGGTAAAGTCGAAGGCAAGTTTGTCATTATTCTGAATGTAAGTTATGTGCTATCACTTGAAGAGATAGCAACACTGGCTGCTGTTGGTGATGCAGCCTAAGTTTGCTAATTAATCATCGTGAATAAGTGTTTACTCAATAACTTCATCCAAGAGTCACTTAAAACGAGATGATGAATAGATGGCTATCTCTCATATTGTGTTGGGTGTTTTGCTGTTCCTCCTGATAGCAATGGCAATTGCTGGCTGTTATTTATTGATTAAAGCCAAACGACAGGGGTTGGAGGTGATCAAGCTTGTGAGTATTGCCCAGGAATATCGCAAGCTCATCGAAAACAGTCCTAATTTGATTATTCGCTATGACAGCCATGCTAGAAGAATCTACGTCAGTAACCGCTTTAACTCGTATATGGATAAAAGTGCTGATTACTTGATGGGGAAAACACCCTCGGAGTATCCAGGCGGACACTCTGCCGATGAGTATGAGCAATGTGTTCTTAATGTTTTTAAAACTCGGCGTAATGTCACCGCGCACATGCAGTGGAAGGCTGAAAATGGTGAAGACCGGGTACTGAAAGTCGAATTACTGCCAGAGTTTGATCAGCAAGGTGAAATGACTTCTGTCTTAGGTGTTGGGCAAGACATGACGGCCATTCTTGATAGCCAGCAAGGCATTCATCACTTGGGTTACTTGGACCCACTTACCCAGTTACCCAACCGTTTGCTTTTGCTTGAGAAAACTAAAAAGTATATTTCTCCTCCTGGCGACTCTACATTGCAACCATTTGCACTCATGGTGCTGGATATAGATGGTTTTAAAGAGGTAAACGATCTGCTGGGATATGCCAGCAGCGACTTACTGATATCGGAAGTAGCTCATCGACTCAAAACTGTCTTAAGGCAAATTGACATGCTAGCCAGACTGGGGGGGGATGAATTTGCGATATTACTACCACACATACAATCAAAAGCAGCTTTGATGGTACTTTCAGAAGAAATAATGGCCTTATTCTCCCAGCCGTTTGAGGTATCTGATCAAGAGCTTTCAATCACTATGAGCATCGGTGTGGCCTTGTATCCTGACGATGCACAAGATGCAAACCAGATATTGAATTATGCCGATACGGCCATGTACCACGCTAAAGAAATGGGACGTAACAACGCCCAGTTTTATGTGGGAGATATGACATTGCAATCATTGGCACGCGCAGAGCTTGATGCTGCGTTACGCAAAGCGGTATCGCGTGAAGAGTTGGTGCTCTATTATCAGCCGCAAGTTGATTTAACTCACCATGGGCTGATTGGTGCAGAGGCCTTAGTGCGCTGGCAGCACCCTACCCTAGGTTTGCTATCACCAGATAAATTCATTTCACTAGCTGAAGAAACTGGCCAGATTATTGAGGTTGGTGCTTGGGTACTCAATACTGCTTTTAAAGCCGCCGTCACCTGGAATAAAGAGAGTGAAGCACCTTTTAAAATCGCTGTGAATTTATCTACGCGCCAGTTTATTCGCAACGATTTAGTCCTGACCATTAAAACGCTATTAGCTGAAACTGGTTGCCAACCCCAGTGGATCAAACTTGAAATCACAGAGAGTCTGTTACTTGATAAAAGCTCTGACATGCTCAATAAACTCATTGCCTTGAGTGAGATCGGCTTTGATATATCAATTGATGATTTTGGCACTGGCTATTCTTCATTGAGCTATCTCACACGTTACCCGATTAGTCAGATCAAAATTGATCGTTCGTTTATCTGTGATATCCCAATTGATCTGGAGAAGTCAGCGTTAGTGAAGCTCATGGTGCAACTTTCCAAAATACTGCACTTGGATTTAGTCGCTGAAGGCGTGGAAACTGAAGAACAGGCCGAATACCTGAGTGCCAACGGTTGTTATACCGCCCAGGGATATCTATTTGGTAAACCGATGCCGCATGACCAGTTTGATCATCTGGTGCGTGTATCACGTGAGTTGGTTGCAGTTTAGTTTTTTTAATAGGGATTAACCGATGGAATTAACACCCATTAGTAATAAAGAGTTTAGCTTGTTCAAATCGTTTATTTATGAACATGCTGGCATTAGCTTGGCAGACAGCAAGCAGCCATTAGTGAGTGGTCGACTGGCAAAGCGGTTACGTAGCCAAGGGCTTAAAACCTATACTGATTATTACAGCCTCATTACCAATCCCAAGCACGCTGAAGAGCGGCAAATAGCCATTGATCTGCTGACTACTAACGAAACACACTTTTTTCGTGAGCCTAAGCATTTTGATTTTATGCGTAATCATATATTACCTAAACGTACTAAGGGCCGTAATTTCAGGGTATGGAGTGCAGCTAGCTCCAGTGGTGAAGAGCCTTATACCATTGCCATGTTGCTGGCTGAATATCTCCAGACTGAACCCTGGGAGGTTGTAGCATCAGACATTAGTACGCGCGTGCTTGAGCAAGCACGTGCAGGCTATTATCCAATTTCGCGTGCTGAAGAAATCCCACGCCATTACTTAACCAAGTATTGCTTGAAAGGTACTGGCGACCATGCGGATAAGCTACTTATCGTAAAAGAGTTGCGTCAGAAAGTTGCGTTTACATCGATTAACCTGACCAAGCCTTACCCAGCACTTGGTGAGTTTGATGTGATCTTTTTACGTAATGTCATGATTTATTTTGATATTGAAACCAAGCGACAAATTACTCAGCAAATGTTGTCATTATTGCGGCCTGGTGGTTACTTCATCATTAGCCATTCAGAAAGCTTGAATGGGGTCAGTAGTGCTTATGAAGCCATCCTGCCCTCTATTTACCGTAAGCCCCAAGATTAATGAGTCATTGGACGGCTAAACTATTCTATGCCTAAACCCAAACATGTATTAGAGGTGTTTATCCGGCCTGGTGAGTATTATTTCGGCGATAAAGAGACCCGCATGCGGACGATATTGGGTTCATGCGTTTCCATGACTTTTTGGCATCCACAGCGACTGTTAGGGGGCATGAGCCACATCATGCTGCCAGAGCGTCCCGCTAACAAAATTCAGCCTCCAGATATGCCGACTAATGGTATGTACGCGGATGAAGCAATGGAATTGTTATTAGCAGAAATGAAGCAGGCAGATACTAACCCGAAGCAATATCAGGTTAAATTATTTGGCGGTGGTGATATGTTCCCTAGTCAGAATAAAAGAAAAGGCATTGATATCGGGTTGAAGAATATAGAGGCAGTACGCGCCCAGTTAAAAAAATATGGGTTTAATAGTCAGGCAGAGCATGTGGGTGGTAGTGGCCACCGATATATTATTTTTGATGTGTGGAGCGGTCATGTGTGGGTCAGGCACCATCATTTGCCACAGATAGAAGAAACTAAACCTCTTAAAAAGAAAAAAGCCGTTGTTCATCAAGAATAAGCGCATTAGAAAGCAGCTAATTGGAGAGGCAGATTGAAAAAAATAAAAGTGTTGATTGTTGATGACTCGGCTGTAGTACGTCAGGTATTAACAGAAAAATTAAACCAATCTCCAGACATTGAAGTCATAGGTGCGGCGGTTGACCCGCTATTTGCAATGGAAAAGATGAAAAAGGAATGGCCAGATGTGATCGTACTGGATGTGGAAATGCCGCGTATGGATGGCATTACTTTTCTAAAAAAACTCATGTCGCAACGCCCAACGCCAGTCATTATCTGTTCTACTTTAACGGAGAAAGGGGCAGAAACTACCATGCAAGCCCTTGCTGCTGGTGCTGTTAGCATTATCACCAAACCCAAGATAGGACTTAAGGATTTTATTAAAGATGATTCTGAAGACATAGTACAAGTGGTTAAAGTGGCAGCAAAAGCTAATCTCAAACGTATTATGTCGGCTGATAACCCAGTCAAAGTTGCTCCGAAACTCAGTGCCGATGCTATTTTGCCAGCACATAGTCATGCAATGGCGCAAACGACGGACCGTATCGTTGCAATTGGCACATCTACTGGTGGCACACAGGCGTTGGAGCGAGTGTTGACAGCCTTACCCAGAGTTTCGCCTGGTATTGTCATTGTGCAGCATATGCCAGAAAGCTTTACTGCCGCATTTGCCGCGCGTTTGAATCAACTCTGTGAGATTGAAGTAAAAGAGGCCGTTACAGGTGATCGCGTGATGCCAGGTCGGGCGCTGATTGCCCCAGGTGGAAAGCATATGCTCCTAAAACGCAGCGGTGCGCAATATCATGTTGATGTTGTCGATGGGCCATTGGTGAGCCGCCATAAACCCTCAGTAAATGTACTTTTTCGTTCCGTTGCGCAGAGTGCAGGAAAAAATGCACTGGGTATCATCATGACGGGTATGGGTGATGATGGCGCGCAAGGTTTAAAAGAAATGTTAGAAGCTGGCGCTACCACTTTAGGGCAAGATGAAGATAGCTGTGTTGTCTACGGTATGCCGAAAGAGGCTTTTAAACTAGGTGCAGTGCAACGCGAAATTGCACTGAGTCAAATTCCTCGCGAGATTATCGGGTATGGAAGAATGTGAGGCTGCTAATGATGGATTTGATCGGATAGTGCGTCATGATCATGGGTGGTTGAAAAGGATCAGGGGGAGATTAAAGGTCATATCTCAGCATATACAGCTTGATTGCGTCCTTGTCCTTTAGCGAGGTATAACGCCTTGTCAGCGGCTTTCACTAATGTATATGGTTTGCTTGCCTGCTGAGGGATCATAGACGCAACACCAATACTGACGGTGACGTATCCATAGTTAGATAATTCATGGGGTAATCCAGCGGCTTGAAATGCATCACAAATTTTGTGAGCGATGGCGGCCGCATGGTCGACATCTGTGTCTGGAGCAATGAAAACGAACTCCTCTCCACCATAGCGTGCCAGAAAATCACCACCACGGGATATAACAGAAGCCAGAATACCAGCCACCTTACGTAAACACTCATCCCCCTCTTGATGACCATAATGATCGTTATAGTTCTTGAACCAATCTATATCAATGATTGCTAGAGATAGTGGTTGAGAAGATCGCACTGCACGTGACCATTCACTTTGTAATTCCTCATCAAAACGACGACGATTGGCGATTCCTGTGAGGCCATCAGTAGTACTTAGTTCTTCAAGCTGACGATTTGCGATCTTTAGTTCTTCGGTTCGCTCTGCTACCCGAGTCTCCAGATGATGCTTATGATCACGAATATGAGACATCAAGGTGGCAAGTCCCATACTGGCGATGCTAAGGGTAAAAATGAACTCTTGCCCATGCAAGATAGTAAGGGTCATGGGCAAATCCCCAAATGGTTTTTCTCCATGTGAAATCAATAGAGTAAGGGAGAATGAAAGAATACATATACCGATAGCTGTCCATTTCAAATTCGTGCGAGCAGCCAGATACAACATTGAAGGCAGTAGAAGCGTCGGGGTAAGAAAAACGCCTCCTATTTCTGCATTGCTGGCCGAGAAAACCAATCCAGCCAAGCCTGCCGTAATGACACAGACTAACAAATCAACGCTCTGAAAAGGCTGAAATGTTTGCTTCTTCGGATATAAGAAAGCTAGCAACATAGGCGTTAGGATCATTAATCCAAGTGCATCTCCTAACCACCACACTTGCACAATGGATAAATAATTGTCTGCATTTGCACTAAAAGACTTAATGATTGCCGCACCAGTTAATCCGCCAAAAAGAGATCCAATTAAGGGGCCTGCGACAGAAAATTGAACAACATCACGTAAATCATTTAATTTTCTTGAGACGCCACTTTCACGCATAATCAAGTACGCAATTGTGACTTCAATAATATTAGCAATTCCTAACATGATGGATTCATGCCATTCAAATCGTGGGGAGTCGCCTGCTACTTCAGACAACATGACCAGTAGCATAAAAAACCAATATCGCTGACCGCGGTAGTAAAGCAGAGTTGCCAAGGTAAAAGCATTTGGCAACCACAGGATCGTCACTCCCTCCTGCGAAGTAGCCAATGCAAGGCTTACTTTTGCGCTCAAGCAATAAGCCAGCGGTAAAAGGATATAACTCAGCAGAGTTGGGCGCGGTATTTGTTCCAACGATTTCATTTTTCTATGGGTTCAATAGTTGACACGTGAGTCTTGTTTCTCTATTGATATGTATATTCTTTTTTAGGTACTAATTTGGAACGTCATTGCTCATAAACACTCTAGAAGCATGATATCTTTAACGGGTTGGGAGATTGAAATCTTTAGGATAATTAGGTGGGCGATAGTTAGGTGAAGATAGCAATGTAGATTGGGTTTGTTAGGCTCTAACAGTATGGAAATCAGTAGTAGTTTTGAGAGATCAAATTGCCGCTATTGGCCGAAAGCGGCCATACCTGAAGAATGTAAGACTATCTCCGTATTGACCAGAAAAGCTTATTTATCTTAAGCTTTCTAGATGACTAGATCTGAACTCATCATCCAACTCTCAACTAAGTTTCCAAAGCTAACACTAGCTGATATCAAAAGCTGTGTTGAACATATTCTCGACAGCATAGGTGACAGTTTAATCACAGGTAACCGAACCGAGATTCGTGGCTTCGGTAGCTTCTCTCGCCGTATTCTACCTGCCAGAACAGGTCGTAACCCCAAGACTGGGGAGCATGTAGATGTTCCTGACAAAGCAGCACTACACTTCAAGTTCTCGAAAGAATTGTTGTAAGCCTTATTGGTAATTCATTTCACAAGGCCCAAATTGAAATCTTGGGAATAGCAACACCTCAACCACACATAAAAAAAACCCGCATTTAGCGGGTTTGTTATTTAGTCGCTGCTTATGCTGTATAAGATCGCGGGTTATGCTGACTTAATCGCTGCTTATGGTGTCAGTTACAAATTCATAGGCCATTCATTTCCAAAGCCTAAATCCAAATCTGGGTAGTAAACCCCTCAACCGCACATAAAAAACCCGCATTTAGCGGGTTTCCTATTTAGTTGCAGCATTTACTGTACAAGATTGCAGCATTTCGCGTCTTAGTTGCAGCATTGAGTGTCAGTAACAACAAAAAAGGGGCCGAAGCCCCTTTGTCTTTTAACCACACTTACTTTCGCCGCAATTCAAACAAGTCAGGCAACCATCCATCACAATCGCTGCTTTGGTGCTGCATTTAGGGCAGAGTTGGGCGCCTTTTGGGTAGCCTTCTTCATTGATGGGTTCGTTGGAGTGTTTTTCCATGTACTCGGTGCGTTTCTCGTCGATCAGTTTTTTCTGATGTACATCAGGTTCGGTTTTTTTGAGCATGCCAATTTCTTGCAGGTGTTGCTCTAATACTTCGCCGATTTCAGCTACCAAGCTAGGGATGTATTTGCCACCTTTTTTGAAGTAGCCGCCGCTGGGGTCAAACACGCTGTGTAGCTCTTCTACCAAGAAAGTAATGTCGCCACCTTTGCGGAACACGGCAGACATCACGCGGGTAAGCGCGACTATCCACTGGAAGTGTTCCATATTTTTGGAGTTGATGAATACTTCAAATGGGCGGCGGTGTTCTTGTGGCGTACCTGGGTTAACGACTACATCATTGATGGTGATGTAGAGCGCATGCTCAGTGACTGGTGTTTTTACTTTATAGGTATTGCCGATCAGCTTTTCTGGACGGCTTAAAGGCTCGCCGAACTGCACGATTTCAGCCATTTTCTGCGCTTGGGCTTTTTCGTTTTCAGCAGTTTTGGCTTTGTCTTCTTCAGTGATGACGTTGTAGCCAGTGATTTTCTTTTCTATTTTAATTGCCATGATGCTTCTCCTTGAGTCAGAGCAACGGACTGTTAATCCGTTGCTCTCCTAGAATGTTTTAAAAACGTCGCTTAGAATTTACCGTAGTAACCTTCTTTTAAAGCATCGTAAAGATTGGCAGCGCTGTGCATTTCGCCATCGTATTCAATCTCTTCATTGCCTTTGGCTTCAACTTCGGTGCCATCTTCCAGCGTGAATTTATACACGGTGTTTTCTAGATCTTTTTCAGTCACTAACACGCCCTGGAAGGCTTCTGGATTAAAGCGGAACGTGGTGCAACCTTTCAGGCCTTTTTCATAGGCGTAAACGTAGATGTTCTTGAAATCTTCGTAGTCATAGTCTGTTGGCACGTTGATGGTTTTTGAGATTGAGCTATCAATCCATTTTTGCGCAGCAGCTTGAATATCCACGTGGGCTTTGGCCTGAATAGTCGATGAATCAAGGAAGTAGTCAGGCAATTGTTCGTCGGTTTTATCAGAGAACGGCATGGCTTTTGAGTTAATCAACTCGCGATACGCCAGCAACTCGTATGAGAATACATCGACTTTTTCTTTTGATTTCTTGCCTTCGCGAATCACGTTACGTGCGTAGTGGTGCGCGAATGAAGGTTCAATCCCGTTACTGGCATTGTTAGCCAGTGACAGTGAAATGGTGCCAGTTGGCGCAATTGAGCTGTGATGGGTAAAGCGCACACCAGACTCAGCGATTTTCTCGCGTAGGCTTTCAGGGAACTGCTGCATATAGCGGCTATATTTACCCATGAGTACTTTGCCTTTTACTTTAGCGCCGAGCTTAATGCCGTCTTTGACCATTTCTGGGCGTTTAGCCAGCATGTCGGCAGTGACTACAAACTCTTCATCCATAATCGGTGCTGGGCCTTTTTCAGCAGCCAGTTCCACGCCGATTTCCCAGCCGACTTCAGCCATGATCTTGGTGACTTCTTCGGTGAAAGTAAGTGAAGAATCTTCACCATATTTCATTTTCAGCATGGTGAGGGTTGAGCCCAAACCGAGGTAACCCATGCCGTGGCGGCGTTTACGGGCGATTTCGTCACGTTGCTGTTGCAGTGGCAGGCCATTCACTTCAACCACGTTATCCAGCATGCGGGTAAACGTAGCGACCACTTCGCGATATTCAGCCCAGTCAAAATAGGCATCATCGGTAAATGGGTGACGCACAAATTTGGTCAGGTTGACTGAACCTAGCAGGCAAGCACCATAAGGCGGTAAAGGCTGTTCACCACAAGGGTTGGTCGCGCGGATGTTTTCGCAGAACCAGTTGTTGTTCATTTCATTCACGCGATCAATCAGTATGAAGCCAGGCTCAGCAAAGTCATAGGTGCTGGACATGATGACATCCCACAGGCGTTGTGCGCGGATGGTTTTGTAAACGCGGCAGGCTACTTTGCCGTCTGATTCGCGGGTCAGGTATTTGCCTTTTACTGGCCACTCGCGCCAAACGACTTGAGTGTCGTCTTCCAGATTGAGGTTATCAATCGTGGCTTCTTTTGATGTCACAGGGAAAGCCAGTTTCCAGTCTGAATCACCTTTGACGGCTTCCATGAATTCTTTGGTGATCAGGCATGAGAGGTTGAACTGACGTAAACGACCCGCCTCACGCTTGGCCTTGATGAAGTCAGTGACATCAGGATGTGAAATATCAAAAGTTGCCATTTGCGCACCACGGCGGCCACCAGCAGATGACACGGTGAAGCACATCTTGTCGTAGATATCCATGAATGACAGCGGGCCGCTGGTGTAAGCGCCAGCGCCTGCCACAAAAGCACCTTTAGGGCGCAATGTAGAAAATTCATAGCCAATGCCACAACCCGCTTTTAGGGTTAAGCCCGCTTCGTGTACTTTGCCCAGAATGTCATCCATGCTGTCTTCAACAATGCCAGACACAGTGCAATTGATAGTGCTGGTGGCTGGCTTGTGTTCTTGTGCGCCAGCATTTGAAGTAATACGGCCAGCGGGGATTGCGCCGCGACGTAAAGCCCACAAAAATTTGTCATACCAGAGGGTACGCTTTGCCTCGGTATCTTCTGCATCCGCCAATGCGCGAGCAACACGGCTATAGGTGTCGTCAATGTTTTCATCAATAAACTTACCTTGCTTGGTTTTTAGGCGATATTTCTTATCCCAGATGTCGAGCGAGACTGGTTGAATAGGGACTTCATTCTCTGGGGTAGATTCTTTAATAGCCTGAACTGCTTTAAGCATGGTATTCCTTCCTTAATTCTGCTTGCGCTTATTATTTTTGGCGGCGCTGTTGTTAGGGCAAATAAACTGCCAGACCACAATATGTTGTGATTGAACGTAAAATTATGTCATTTTGTAGTGATGGTCAAGAAAATTCTTTGGTGCACGCGCTCTATTTTGGAGCCCGGGTTTAGAGCATTTTCGCTAATGCGCTGCTACGCTTCGTTTGTGGGCAAGGTAAGCCCTCGCTCACGAAAATAAAAATAAATATTTGGACAATCCAGCCCGAACCGTGCATGCAAATGTGTGAGAAAATCCAGCCATGCCACGTTTCGTTTACACCTCTGTTTTATATCTCATCGTCCCTTTTGTACCTCTTCGCCTACTATGGCGCGGATTGCGCCAGCCAGCTTATTTAAAACACTGGCGCGAACGGTTTGGTTTTTATGCGATGAAGTCCGATAAACCTGTGATTTGGTTGCACTGTGTATCGGTGGGCGAAACCCGAGCGGCCGAACCTTTGGTCAAGCTTTTGCAGCAACGCCATCCACAACATCAGATATTGATTACTCATTCCACGCCAACAGGCCGTGAAACAGGCGAACAGCTTTTTGGCAATACTGTTCTACGTGTATATCTACCTTATGACCTGCCTGATGCAGTAGGCCGATTTTTGCGCCATTTCAAGCCAGAGATAGGCATGCTGATGGAAACCGAACTTTGGTTTAATCTCATTGCCGCGTGCAAGCAGCGTAATATTCCCCTGTTGCTGGTGAATGCCCGCCTTTCACAAAAATCAGCCCATGGTTATGCGCAAGCTTCAAAGTTGACTGCCCAAGGTCTGGCTAGCCTCAGTGCGATTGCCGCACAGACCGATATTGATGCAGAGCGTTTACAGAATTTGGGTGCGGGCAATGTAAAAGTAATGGGCAATATCAAGTTTGATGTGAACCCGCCTGCGGATGCGATCGAAAAAGGTCAGCAATTACGGGATCTGCTAGGTAAGAATCGCCCCGTTTTTCTTGCCGCCAGTACGCGCGATGGCGAAGAAACGCTGATTCTTGATGCCATCACTGCCTTGCAAATCCCCAACCTCTTGACCGTGATTGTGCCGCGCCACCCACAGCGCTTTGATGAAGTGGGTAATCTACTTAAAAAACGTGGCATCCATTTTCAGCGCCGCTCTCAACTGAATGCTGATTTGCCGCTCACTACGCAAGTCGTGCTTGGTGATTCAATGGGAGAGATGTTTACCTATTATGCCGCTTGCGATGTGGCATTTATTGGTGGCAGTCTTCTACCATTGGGCGGCCAAAACCTGATCGAAGCCTGCACCATGAGCAAGCCCGTATTGATTGGCCCGCATACGTTCAACTTCACACTGGCAACTGAGCAGGCGATTGCAGCAAAAGCAGCTTGGCGTGTGAAAAATACCGATGACCTGGTGACCGCTTTGCAGCGTTTGTTCGGTGATTCTGAATTACGCCAGAGCATGAGCTGGGCTGCGTTAAATTTTAGTCAGAGTGCCAGCGGTGCAACTGAGCGTATTGCTGATTTGGTAGATCAATATTTAGGCTGAGTATTTGCCAGTAGCTAATTAGAGAGGGACTGATTTATTCGTCATACTCGCAAAAGCGGGTATCCATGTGTTTTATTAAAATAGATTCCCGCTTTCGCGGGAATGACGAAATCAACTAAATTAGTTTTTAGCCTTGAGTCACATACACTGACTTAACATAGACTACTTCGCAGGCACCAGCACCTGTGTCATCTCGCGTTAATGAGCTGCGCCAATGCCAGCCGTCACTGGCTTTCGCCTCTACCAGATAGCCGCTAATGTGCACCACTTGGCCTTGCTTAATAGAAAGCAGGGTTTTCTCAACTTCAGAGTCGGCGGGAATCATGTGCATATTGGCGCTATGTGTTTCGATCTCGCTACGCGGTATGGGGAATTCCTGCACCTGCCAAAAGTAGAAACGCCCACTCTGGCTGATGCTGATATTTTTGAGCACAGATTCGTCAGACATCCTGCCCCAGCCAAGTGCCAGATCAACTGGCGATAAATCGGCTTCACGGCCAAAGGTGTAGTGAGTTGCCGAGAGCACTCGGGCATCAATGGAGAAGTCTTGCAGCGGGACGATGTTATAACCATGTTTAGTGATAGCGCTGTCACTATCGGCTCTACTTTGAATAGGCTCATCACTTGCCGTAACGCCAGGTCCATGGGTCACGGGGCGCTGATGCCACCAGTGAATGCCGCCATACAAGACGAGCACAATGAATATCAGCCGAGTTAAAGTCATCGCCCACCTTTGTAAATAAGCTGTCAGCCCAGATTAGAAGGGCAGTTAAGGTGCTAGCGTATCAGACGACTAATCTGTTTGAAAGCATCGCCTTCAGCGACTTTAAGCCATTCGAAAACCACAGATTCTGTGTTGGTGATAATGCAGCCAGCTTCGCGCATGCGTTGAATGGCATTGGTTTTATTGGCAGGGTTGCGTGAAATGATGGCATCTTCCACCACAAACACCTGATGGTTTGTACCAGCCAGCGATAATGCGGTTTGCAGTACGCAGATGTGGGCTTCCATGCCTGCAAGAACCAGCTGCGGTCTATCGCTGGTGAGATGGCGATTGAATTTTGGTTCGTCGCAACAGCTAAAGGTGGTTTTTTCTACTTTAGGCGCACTGGCCAAATGTGTTGCGAGCTCGGCCAAGGTAACACCTAGCCCTTTGGGATATTGCTCAGTATATAAAGCTGGCACTTCCAGAAATTGAGCCGCTTGCAGCAAGATGCCACAGTTTTTGCTGGTACTTTGCATGGCGTCAGCATCCATCGCACTCGCTAGCTTGCCCTGCATATCAATGATGATCAGATGGCTGAGATTGCGCTGCGATGTATGGGTGATGGGCTGCATTAATGTGCCTATTCTTTGCTCACAAGTTGTTGGTTAGTGGCTTCAAGGTCTGTCTCATTTAACAATCCACTGACAGATTTCAATTTAAGCACGCTTAAAAGATAACTATAGCGCGATTGAAGTAAGTCGCGTTGTGCACTGTAAAACTGCTGCTGTGCATTCAGTACATCTACGCTGGTGCGTATGCCGACTTGATAACCCAAGTTAGTCGAATCCAGCTGGCTTTGGCTAGAAGTTAGTGCTTGCTCATAAGCCTTCACCTGGGCGATGTTACTCGCCAAATTGAGATAGGCCTGCTGTGTATCCAGATCCGTTTTGCGACGCGCTACCTCCAAGTCATCTTGCGCCTTTTGTTTATTAGCTACGGCTTCTCGCACTTTTGAACTCACTGCGCCACCTTGGTAAATCGGTATTTGCAGTTGCAGGCCAATCGTAGTGGTTTGCGCATCGCTGCCAAAGCCGTTCACACTGCCGCCCGCCCGGGTATTATTAAAATTACCTACGGCATCCAGTGTAGGTAAATGCCCGGCGTTTTGCAGGTCAACCTCGCTGTTCGCCAACTCGAGAGTTTCATGTTGAATGCTCAAGCTGATATTGTTTTGTTCCGCGATTTCTACCCATTTATCCAGGTCAGCAGGCTCACCAGATGGAAGTACAGGCACTTCAGTTTTAATCGTTGTGTGAACGCTCGCTAACACTTGCGGTTGCTGGCCAATCACAGATTGCAAGGCACGATTTTTTACCGCTAGTTCGTTATTTGCGGCGATTTCTTGGGCTGTCGTCAGATCAAACCTGGCTTGTGCTTCATTCGTATCTGTCACGGTTGCGTTACCTGCATCGAAGTTAGCTTTGGCTTGCTCCAGCTGGCGTGCAATCGCGCTTTTCTGCGCATTGATCAGGTCAATCTTGTCTTGTGCCTGCAATACGTCAAAGTAGGCCTGCGCACTGCGCAAGATCAAATCTTGCTGAGCCAGTATCAGTTGTTTATCGGCCTGCGAGACTTGTATCTTGGACTGCTGGTATTGCACGATATTCTGCTTACGAAAAATCGGCTGGCTGACATTCAAGCCGTAGCCATAGGTTTCGTAAGATAGATTGCCGCCAGTACCAAAAATGGGCGGCGCACCAATAAATTTCACATTGCCTTCGGTGTGGCTGGCATTGCTGTTAAAGCTGACATTGGGCCTATACAGCGCTTTGCCCTGCTCGGTTTTTTCCTGCGCTGCAACATTGCCGCTGCGTGCCGAGGCCAGCGTTGGGTCATTGCGTAAGGCTAGTTGGTAAATATCCAGCAGGTTTTGGGCAGCAAAAGCTGAACTGGTGGAAAAGGTGCTTGCCATCAGCAAGCCTGAAATAATCGATTTACGCATGATTAAAGGTCTTTCGTTTGCGTTGGCATTTTTACTTTGTACCAAGCTGCATAAATGGCGGGCAGTGATAGCAATGTGAGCATGGTTGCCACCGTTAACCCGCCCATAATCGCGACTGCCATCGGGCCAAAGAAAGCATTGTCGACTAGCGGAATCATGGCCAGGATTGCGGCAGCGGCGGTTAATACTATCGGCCTGAAGCGGCGCACGGTAGATTCTACAACCGCTTCCCAGTCTGGTTTTCCAGCCAGTTTATCTTGCTCAATCTGGTCCACCAGAATCACCGAGTTGCGCATGATCATGCCGGAGAGCGCAATGGTGCCGAGCATGGCGACAAAGCCGAATGGTTTATCAAAGACCAATAGCGCAATGGTCACGCCAATCAAGCCCAGTGGCGCTGTAAGCAATACCAGCATGGTGCGCGAGAAGCTTTGTAGCTGAATCATCAAAATGGTCAGTACCACAAAGATAAACACGGGCACGCCTGCGCCAATAGACTTGCTGCCCTTGGCGGATTCTTCAACCGCGCCGCCAGTTTCCAGTTGATAACCCAATGGCAATTGTTTGCGAATCTCTGCAAGTTTTTCTTCTACTTGCCCAGAGACAACAGGCGCTTGTATATTGCCTAGCAAGTTAGCGCGCACAGTAATGGTTGGCATGCGATTGCGACGCCAGATCACACCATCTTCAAAAGTGGAGTTGATGGTAGCAATTTGCGAGAGCGGCACACTTTTGCCTGTGGCATTGGGAATCATTAAATCTGGCAAGTGCGACAAATAATGGCGCTCGGCTGGTGAGCCGCGGACAACTAGATCAATCTTTTCAATGCCATCACGAAACTCCGTGACATATAGCCCTTGTGTAGCCGCATTCAGGATATTGGCGATCTCTGCCGAGCTAATACCGAGAAGCCTAGCTTTGGATTGGTCTATTTCCACTTGCATCACCTTGGTCGGCTCGTCCCAGTCCAGTTGCACATTGGTCAGGTGTGGATTGGTGCGCATCACATCGGCAATGTTGTGTGCAATGTTGCGTAGCTGTGGAATATCTGGCCCCGAGATGCGGAACTGCACCGGGAAGCCAACGGGCGGGCCGTTTTCCAAACGTAATACCGAAGCACGCAAGGTGGGGAAGTCAGTATCAAATAAGTGCAATAGTTTGCTACGCAAGGCTTCACGCGCTTTGCTGTCTTTTGTCAGCACGACAAATTGCGCGAAATTGCGTTGTGCCAGTTGCTGGTCTAGTGGCAGGTAAAAGCGCGGGCTGCCTGTGCCAACATAGGCGACGTAGTTTTCAATGCCTTCTTGCTTGCCTAGCCAGCTTTCCAGTTTTTTTACTTCGCTTTCGGTAGCGGCGTATGAAACACCTTCTGCTAGACGTAGATCTACAATCAGCTCAGGTCTGGTGGAGTCAGGGAAAAACTGTTGCTGTACCAGACCAAACTCCGCGATGGCTGCAGCGAACATTGATACGGTAATCGCTATGACGATCCAGCGATGTTTCACGCATTGCGTGACCAAGCTGCGAAAGCGCTTGTAAAAGCCTGAACTATAAATATCGAGATCATGTGCATCGTGCGCTTTTGGTTTTGGCAACAGATGGAAGCCAAGATAAGGCACGAATATCACCGCTGCCAGCCATGAAATGAGCAGGGCAATCGCAGGGACCTGAAACAGGGTGCGCGTGTATTCGCCCGTGGCCGATTGCGCCATGGCAATCGGTAGAAAACCTGCTACCGTGACCAGTGTGCCAGTAAGCATAGGAATGGCGGTGGAGGTAAAGGCAAATGAAGCGGCGCGCATTCTATCCCAGCCTTGTTCCATCTTGGACGCCATCATTTCGACCGCGATGATGGCATCATCTACCAGCAAGCCTAAAGCCAGTATCAGTGCGCCAAGCGATATTTTATGCAGGCCAACGCCGAATATATCCATCACGAGAAAGGTGATGGCGAGCACTACGGGAATGGTAATCGCCACCACAAAACCTGTGCGCCACCCCAGTGATAACAGGCTGACCGCTAACACGATAATCAAGGCTTCAGCCAGTGAATGCACGAACTCATTGACCGAGCGAGCCACTGAGCGAGGTTGTGAAGACACCGTATCCAGCTTTAAACCCACTGGTAAATGCGCGGCAATTTTAGTCGTGGCATTATCGAGCCCATGCCCCAGCTGGATAATATCGCCACCATCCACCATGGATACACCAATCAGTATGGCTTCTTTATTCATATAGCGGATGCGCTGCGTAGGCGGGTCTTCATAGCCGCTATACACCTTGGCGACATCGCCCAGCCTGAACTCGTTATTGCCTGCTCGGAAACGTATATCGCGCAGCGCTTCAATCTGGTCAAAACGACCAGTGGCCGCAATGCGGATGCGTTCGGCCGAAGTATCAAAAGCTCCAGCAGTTGTTACGGCATTTTGCCTTTGCAAAGTGCTGATCAGGGTTTGGATATCCAAACCCAACGTAGCCAGCTTGGCGTTAGTGAGCTCGATGAATATCTTTTGCTTCTGTTCGCCAAAATAATCCACCTTGGCAACATCAGACACCTTAAGCAACTCTGCGCGGACTATATCGGCCTGCCGCTTGAGTTCAGCATAATCGTAGCCATCGCCACTGAGCGTATAGAGGTTGCCATATACATCACCGAAATCGTCATTGAAGGTCGGGCCTTCAATACCATCGGGCAGGGTGTTGCGAATATCGTTCACGCGTTTGCGCACCTGGTACCACATATTGGGCACTTCACTTTTTGGCGTCGAATCTTTCGCCAGCACGAATATCAGTGACTCGCCTGGGCGTGAATAACTGCGCAAGAAATCCACATGCGGTACTTCTTGCAGAGTTTTTTCAAGTTTGTCGGTCACCTGTTCTGCTACTTCTTGCGCACTGGCACCAGGCCAGCCTGTGCGAACGACCATCACTTTGAACGTGAATGGTGGGTCTTCAGATTGACCTAAGTGGGTATAAGCCACCAAGCCAGCAATGGTCAGTACCAGCATGAAATACAACACCAGTTTTTGGTGGTGCAATGCCCAGTCGGATAAATTGAAACCCGTTTTAGTGGATGGATCAGGAGTTGTCATGATGGTTGTCTATCAGTTGGCTATTGGTTGATGTGGGCAGCTACAGGTGTGACTACCTGGCCAGCCACCAGCGCGTGCACGCCAGCAACTACGATGGTCTCGCCCTCACTCAAGCCGCTGCTTACGGTTACGCCTGATTCAGTATAGGGGCCAACACTGATACTTCTTGGTTGTACTTTGTGTGTTTTATCGTCCACCACCCAAGCCAGTGTTGTGCCATTTTGTTCCGTGACTGCCGAGCTGGGGATGGTGTAGCTGTGGCTTTCTTCGCTTGCGTTGCTATTGGCAGGGCTAGGTAATTTCACACCTGCGGTCATGCCCATATGAATGCCCGCATCAGGATTGGTGACGCTCACACGTACATTGAAAGTGCGCGTCAGGCTGTCTGCTGAAGGCGATATTTCTCGTATTTTTCCCGCATAGGGTTTGCTACGGTCAGCCCAAAGCCTCACTGCGGTTGCGCTACCTGCCGCAAGGTTTTTGATGCGTGATTCAGGCACTGCAATCAACACTTCCAGCACATCGGGCACCGCTACTTTTGCAACCGTTTCGCCACTGGAAACCACTTGGCCAGGCTCGGCGTGTATTTCTGTAATCACGCCATCACGCTCTGCAATCAGTGAGGTGTATTGAGATTGGTGTTTTGCCACATCTGCATCAGCACGTAATTGCGCAACGCGAGCAGCTGTTGCTTTTGCTTTTGCATCAAAACTATCAAGGGCGGCAGCGGAGATAAAGTTGCGCTTGAGCAGTTGGCTTTGTCTTTCATAATCTGCTTTGGCAAGTGCGGAGTCTGCTTCAGCGGCGCGTATTTGTGCTTCTGCCGAGGCTAATGCCAGCCCAGTATCCGCAGTATCAAGTACAGCCAGTACCTGGCCTTTTTTCACAATATCGCCTACTTCAACTTTGCGTGCGGTGATCTTGCCACCTATGCGAAAGCCTTGTGCGGATTCAAATCTGGGGCGCACTTCACCAACCAACCAGCCTTCTTGTGCGCTTGATGAAGCATCTATTTGCATGGTGAGCGCAGGCCGTGGAGGCGGCTCGGCAGGCTCGGGTCGTTTGCAAGCGACAAGCGGAGTGGCTAACAGGATTAACAGTGCTAATTTTTTATTGATGTGCATGATCATGAGCGTTTTCTAAAATATGGTTTCAATAGATTCGTTACATCTTTGTTTGGTCTGCTCGCAAAATGCCGATCATCAGCGTTTCGCGCATCATTTGGATACGTTCTGCAATTGGCCGCCACTCCACCCAGTCATCATTGCCTTTGCTGATTTGCAATGAACATGCGCCGTGAATGCCTGCCCATAAGGTTTGCGAAATCAGGTCTACATTGGTTAGCTCAGGCCGAAAGTGTCCACCTTCAAATGCATCCTGAACGATAGATTTCAGCTGTGCGTATGCGTCCTGCTCGGGGTTGCCGCGATGAATCATTTTTAGTTCTGTTTTGTCGATGACTGGCTGTGGTGTCATGAACATCAGGCGGTAGTGGTTGGGGTGGCTAAGCGCGAATTCCGCATATCCGTCGCACAACATGCTCAGCCGCTGGCGTACGTCATGGATGCCTATGATGGATTGCAAACCCGCTGCCAATGCCAGAAAGTCGGTTTCGCACAGGGCGCGCAAAATATCGTCTTTATCTTTGAAATGCAGATATAGCGCGGTCGGCGAGTATCCGATGCGTTTTGCAATTTCGCGCATGGTGGTGGCTTCCACGCCGCGCTCTACAAATAGTTCGCGAGCAGCATCCAGAATGCTGGTATGTAGTTGCAGGCGCTCATCGGCGGTTTTGTGCTTGGGTGGCATGAGTAGGCTTAAAAATTAACTTAACGTTGTTAATTAAACATTGTTAAGTTAACGCCGTCAAGTTATCTTTTGTGTTGGATGGTATGACTAGGGAATAATGATTGCGCGAGCAATAAAAAAGGCGGCTAAAAAGCCGCCCCTCTTACTTGTCTGAAAATCAGAAGCTGAATCGGTCTGGTTGCAGTGCGTTAGATAATATAGGCAGGGCAGTTTCAAACAGCACATCGCGTTTAAAACCATCTTCTGAAATGCGCCTGATCATGATGGCCTGCATGGCTGGCAGATCGCCGACTACAACAAACATACGGCCACCAATCGCAAGTGATTGCTGCGCATGGGTTGGGCTAAGGGGCAATGAACCACCAAACACAATCACATCGTAAGGGCCATGTGCTGTCCAGCCATTGGCGGCATCGCCAATTTCCAGCGTGACGTTGTTGATGTTGTGGTCTTGCAGTCTTTTGTCTGCTTGGTAGCTGAGGTCGGGCATGATCTCAACGCTATACACATGTGCAGCTTGGCTTGCCAGCAGTGCAGTTAGATACCCGCTGCCAGTCCCAATTTCTAAAACCTTGTCAGTTTTCTTGATTTCCAGCGCCTGCATAATGCGGCCTTCAATCTTGGGTGAAAGCATGAGTTCGCCATTGCCCAGCGGTATTTCGAGGTCAGCGAAAGCCAGTCCGCTGTATTGCACTGGCACAAAATTTTCGCGCGGCACTTTTTTTAGCAGATCAAGCACATTGCCATCCAGCACTTCCCAAGTGCGGATTTGCTGTTCAATCATGTTGAAGCGGGCTTGTTCAACGGCCTCTGCTGTATTGAATGGGGTAGAAACTGGCTGTGTATGCATACGCAATTCCGTCATGAAAACTATTCAAAAAATGATTATAGCCCAATATCCGTAAGTGTTTAGTTTGCAAGCTCTTTACAGGTGAATCTATGCTTCGATTACTAGTTTAAACTTGCTTTTATTGCAAGTTTCGCGTAATTTCGAGGGTATTGCTAGGGGTCTATTTTGACAGTGATGCATGTCAACAATAGTGAGATACACCCTTTGAACCTGATGCGGGTAATGCCGCCGTAGGAAAGCAGAAATGATGCTTTTCTACTGTTTAACCAGTAGGGAAGCCAGTCAAGCTCCTTACGATACTGCCCTCAAGGAGCACCATGAATACCATCGATAAAAACCTGCATGCTAAATTTGACGGCGAAACCGCTGAGATTGATGCAGGCACCACACAGCCTTTTGCCAAGTCACGTAAAGTTTATATTGAAGGTTCGCGCCCAGATATTCGCGTGCCGTTCCGTGAGATTTCATTGTCAGATACGCCATCTATGTTCGGCGCTGGCAAAGATGAGAAGAACCCGCCTGTCATGGTCTATGACACATCAGGCCCCTATACTGATCCAACAATCAGCATCGATATCCGCAATGGCTTGCCAGCCATGCGTGCAAAGTGGATTGAAGAACGTAACGATACCGAGCAACTAGATGGCCCAAGCTCTGAGTTTGGCCAACAACGTAAAACTGACCCTGCTCTTACCGCAATGCGTTTCAACCTGACGCGCAAACCACGCCGCGCCAAAGCTGGTATGAATGTCAGCCAGATGCATTACGCACGTAAAGGCATCATCACGCCGGAGATGGAATACATCGCCATCCGTGAAAACCAGCGCCGCGAAAACATGAGCGAATTGTTGCAAACGCAGCATAAAGGCCATGATTTTGGCGCGAGCATCCCTAAAGTGATTACGCCAGAATTCGTGCGTAGTGAAGTAGCCCTTGGCCGCGCGATTATTCCGTTGAACATTAACCACCCTGAAATCGAGCCGATGATCATTGGCCGTAATTTCCTGGTGAAGATCAATGCCAATATCGGCAACTCTGCGCTAGGCTCTTCAATTACTGAAGAAGTAGAAAAAATGGTCTGGGGCACCCGTTGGGGTGGCGATACCGTGATGGATTTGTCTACGGGCAAAAACATCCACGAAACGCGCGAATGGATCATTCGCAATTCACCCGTGCCGATTGGTACAGTTCCGATCTATCAGGCGCTGGAAAAGGTCAACGGCAAGGCCGAAGAGCTGACTTGGGAAATTTTCCGCGACACCCTGATTGAGCAAGCTGAACAAGGCGTGGATTACTTCACTATCCATGCGGGTGTTCGTTTGGCTTACATCCCAATGACTGCCAAGCGCATGACGGGTATCGTGTCGCGCGGTGGTTCGATTATGGCGAAATGGTGTCTGGCGCATCATAAAGAAAGCTTCCTTTACGAGCACTTTGAAGACATCTGCGAAATCATGAAGGCTTACGATGTGAGCTTCTCACTCGGTGATGGCCTGCGTCCGGGTTCTATTTACGATGCCAATGATGAAGCGCAATTTGCCGAGCTGAAAACACTAGGTGAGTTGACACAGATCGCTTGGAAGCACGACGTACAGTGCATGATCGAAGGTCCAGGCCACGTGCCTATGCACTTGATCAAGGAAAACATGGAGCTGCAACTGGAACACTGTGGTGAAGCTCCGTTCTACACACTAGGTCCATTAACCACCGACATTGCGCCAGGTTATGACCATATCACTTCGGGCATAGGCGCCGCCATGATCGGTTGGTACGGCTGTGCCATGCTGTGTTACGTCACACCAAAAGAGCATTTGGGCTTGCCAGATAAAGAAGATGTGCGTGTTGGTATCATCACTTACAAGATCGCCGCCCACGCTGCTGACTTGGCTAAGGGTCATCCGGGTGCGCAAATCCGCGACAACGCACTTTCAAAAGCACGTTTCGAATTTCGCTGGGAAGATCAATTTAATTTGGGTCTAGATCCAGAAAAAGCCAAGGAATTCCACGACGAAACCCTGCCACAAGAAGGCGCCAAACAAGCGCATTTCTGCTCCATGTGCGGCCCGCATTTCTGCTCCATGAAAATTTCGCAAGATGTACGCGACTATGCAGCCGAGCAAGGTGTTTCAGAACAGGAAGCCCTGCAAAAAGGCATGCAGGAAAAAGCCATTGAGTTTGTGAAAAAGGGCTCAGAGGTTTATCAGAAAGTCTAACGACTAAATTGCCCAACAAAAAAGCAGGCCTAGTGCCTGCTTTTTTGTTGCTGAAACCCCTAGCGGCGATAGCGGGTATAATCTGTTTTTATATTCAATCTATAGCGCAAGCTATTTCAAGCCCTTGACTACTTTAAAGCTCAACAAAAAATCTACTGACCAAGCCGCGGTTAAAGCCGAAAAAGCGCCTGTGCGGCGGGCTGATCCTGCGAAACGTCAGCGAGGCGCTGCACCAGCGAGGCCTGCCTCCGATAAATCTTTTAAAGATAGATCGTCTGAAAGCAAGCCAGCGGCAACGCGTCAGCGTAACCATCGCTATGACGGTACTTTGCGTGACGCACCTGCCCCTAGAGAAGTAGCAGAATTAGAGCAAAAAATACCAGCTCAAACGTCAGAGGCTCCAGCACCAGAGATTAGTGTTAAACAGCAAGCCCCTAAAAACCGAGATTCTGATAGCCGCGCACCAGCGCAAAGACCTTTGCAGCGCGGCGAGTTCAAGCGTGATGAATTTAAACGCAATGAGTTTAAGCAGCGCGAATCTAGGCCATTTGCTCCACGTGATCCATCAGGCCGTGATACACCGCGCCGTGGTGGCAAGGCTAGAGATGGTTTTGAGCAAGGTTCTTTTAATAATAATCGCGCAACCAACCCCATGTTTTCGGGTAAACCAGAGGCAAGTAATGCCGACCAGCCAAGGTTATCCAAGCGTATGGCTGAGCTAGGCTTGTGCTCACGCCGTGAAGCGGATGACTGGATTGTGAACGGCTGGGTGAAGGTGGATGGCGTAGTAATGAATACTTTGGGTACACGCATTGACCCAAATGCCAATATCGAGATCAGCAAGCAGGCGCAACAATATCAATCTGAGATTGTCACAATTTTATTGAATAAGCCAATTGGCTATGTTTCTGGTCAGGCTGAAGATGGCTACCAGCCTGCGATAGTCCTTGTGCATCCCGATAATCAATGGACAGAAGACCCAACCAAAACCGTATTCCAGCGCACGCATTTGCAAGGCTTGGCACCTGCCGGTCGTCTGGATATTGATTCCACTGGTTTGCTCGTGCTCACGCAAGATGGCCGAGTGGCGAGGCATTTGATTGGTGAGGATTCCAGTGTTGAAAAAGAATATCTGGTGCGTGTAGAAGGTGAGTTGAGCGAACGGAATCTTAAGCTGCTCAACTTCGGATTGTCACTTGACGGTGTTACGCTAAAGCCTGCAAAAGTCTCATGGCAGAATGAAGACCAGCTCAGGTTTGTATTACGTGAAGGGCGTAAACGCCAGATTCGCCGTATGTGTGAATTAGTCGGGTTGACCGTAGTTGGCCTTAAACGCATACGCATCGGCAGCGTAACACTTGGCCAATTGCCTGTGGGTACTTGGCGTTATTTAAGACCTGATGAACGCTTCTAGTGCAAGAAAACAGGCACAACAAAACTAGTGCAAGAAAAATAGTAAGGTAAGAAAAAATGGGTTTATTTGATCGTATTTCTGGCTCAGTCATTAACAAATTATCAGGTGAACATGCCCCTAAAGTACAAGCTGCACTAGATTTGTTGAGCCAGCATGGTGGTTTGCCTGGTGTATTAGCTAAGTTTAGTGATGCTGGTTTTGAAGCACAGGTTGAATCGTGGATTGGTGATGGCGCAAACCTGCCACTCACCGCCGCGCAAGTCAAAAAAGCGCTGGGCGAAGATACCTTGACTGAAATCGGCAATAAATTCGACCTGCGTAGCAAAGAGGTTGCAGTATTGCTCGCAGACTATCTACCAAGAGTCGTGGATAAACTCACACATGATGGCAAAGTGCCGCAAAGCCAATCTGCTTTGATGATGCGCGCAGTGTCATTATTAAAATAATCACTTAATCTTTTTGGACAAAATCATCGATGGAAATCCTCATACTCTTTAAAGCATTCATTCTCGGTCTGGTAGAAGGCGCAACAGAATTCATCCCCGTCAGTAGCACAGGCCACCTGATTATCGCAGGTGACCTACTCAATTTTAATGATGAGCGCGGCAAGGTATTTGAGATCGTCATCCAGCTGGGCGCGATACTCGCGGTGTGCTGGCAATATCGCGAAAAATTTAGCCATGTGTTATTCAACCTGACTAAAGAACAAGCCTCGCAGCGTTTGGTGGTCAACTTGCTGATTGCATTTATGCCGGCTGCGGTGTTTGGTTTGGCCTTTCACCATGCGATTAAAGAATATTTGTTTTCTCCGATTACAGTCGCCATTGCCTTGATCACTGGCGGTATCGCCATTCTCTTTATTGAAAAACGCCTGCCAGTGGCCGATACGCAAAGCGTGGACGACATGGACTGGAAGCACGCACTTAAAGTTGGCTTTGCTCAATGTTTGGCATTGTTCCCTGGGGTTTCGCGTTCAGGCGCAACTATCATGGGCGGCTTGCTGTTTGGGTTATCGCGCAAAACAGCCACCGAGTTTTCATTCTTTTTGGCCGTGCCCATCATGGTTGCCGCCACAATATTAGATGTCTATAAAAGTGGCGGTCTGTTATCAAAAGACGACATCGGCATATTCGCTGTGGGTTTTATCACAGCCTTTGTCAGTGCATTGATTGCCATCCGTGTGCTGATTCGCTATGTAGCGCAGCATGATTTCAAGGCTTTCGCTTGGTATCGCATTGCGTTTGGCATCGTTGTACTTGCCTATTATTTGTATTAAACGGTTCTTGATAAGCCCTCACGTTTGACTACTTACAAAAATATCATAGCCATTTTGAATGGCTTTGCCGAGCAATCAAAAACGCAACCGCTCACTTTGGGCGAAGCGTTAGATACGCTGGATAAAACGGCTTACACACTGATTGCCCTGATACTGGTCTTGCCCTTTATGCAGCCTGTTCCACTGGGGCCATTGACGGTGATTGGTGGTTTTACTTTCGCGATTCTGGGCTGGCAGATGTGGCGTGGCAATGAGTCTCCCGTGTTGCCGCAGCAGATCAATAAAATCGCTATGAGTGAAAAGACCTGGCGAATTTTAGGCAAGGTTTGCATCAAGTTGGTCTGGTTTTGTACGCGATTTACTCGTCCACGCTTCCCTTTTTTAGTCGAAGGTGAGCGAGGCAAAAAAATCGGCGCCTTCATTTTGATTACTGCAGGCGGATTGATGGCTATACCGTTTCTCATACTGCCATTCAATAATGTATTGCCAGGCTTCGCGATTCTTTTTTACTGTATTAGCCAGTTCGAAGATGATGGTTTGATGGTATTTATTAGTTTCTTCTGGCTGGTGTTTACCACTGTTTATTTTGCAGCATTTGCCTTTGCTGCCTGGTATTGGGGCTCTGCTGCGGTCATGCGTTGGCTTTCATAAAAACGCGAACTGCGGCTAGATTAAGAGTCAGTTGAATTTGAGGAGCGCAACATGAACAAAGCATTTAAGTACACGCTATTCACCCTTACAGGCTTGCTACTACTCGTCATTCTATTTGCAGGCTATATCGCAGCAACGTTCAACCCCAATGATTACAAGCCTCTGATTATCAAGCTGGTGCAAGATAAAAAGCAGCGCACATTGCATCTGGACGGTGACATCAAGCTCGCTTTTTGGCCAAAAATCGGTGCGAATCTCGGTAAATTATCCATTTCTGAACATAATAGCGAAGCCATCTTTGCCTCGGTTGAAGGCGTGAAAGTCTCGCTGGCGTTGTTGCCCTTACTGAAAAAAGAGTTGGTGGTGGATACCATTTATGTGGATGGCGCACAGGCCAATATCATCCGCTACAAAGATGGCACGACCAATTTCGATGATCTGATGAGCAAGGATGAAGAAGACTCCCAGCAGATCAAGTTTGATATTGATGGCGTGAAAATCAGCAAATCTGCCCTCGCTTTTGACGATCAGCAGGCCGATGCAAAATACAGCATCAGCAATCTTAATTTGACGACAGGCCATGTGGCGCTTGCAACGCCGTTTGATATGGCGACCGACTTCACATTAGAGGCCAGCAAACCAAAGCTAAAAGTTGACGCCGAACTCAAAGGCAATTTCATGGCTGACCCAGATAACAAGCACTTTGTGGCTAAAGGCCTAGCTGCAAAACTAGCAGGTGATCTTGCAACTTTGACCAAAGCAGAAATCACGCTAGCTGGTGATATTGATGCCAAAGCAGAAAACATGGAATTACTGGTAGAGGGTTTGAAGCTGGCAGCTAAGGGTAATCTGGATGGTGCCTCTGTGAATGCTGAGCTTGCCATGCCTAGTTTAAAAGTAGAAAACAACACAGTCAGCGGTAAAAGTGCCCAGGTCAGCCTATCGCAAGAAAAAGGGAGCGATACTTTAAAAGCCACATTGCTGTTGGCTGATGTTACAGGCTCGCCAACTGCTGTGCAGAGCAGCAGTATTAGTGGCGATCTTTCAGCTAAACAGGGCGCGCGTGAAATTACAGGCAAGTTCTCGTCACCATTCACGGGCAATATTGAAAAGTTGATTTTTGATTTGCCCAAGCTTGCGGGCCAAGTGCAATTGAAAGACGCGACATTTCCCAATGGCGGCATTCAAGCCGATTTTTTACTGAATGCGCATGCTGACATCAAGCAAGAGCAAATCACTAGCAGCCTTAAGCTGAATTTCGATCAGACCAAGGTAAGCGGCAATGTGGGGATGATTCATTTTGTCCAGCCGACTTATCATTTTGATGTGGATATTGATAAGCTAGATGCCGATAAGTACATCACCAAATCTGAAAGCAAGACACCTGCCGTAAAACCCAATCCAGATGCGCCTGTCGATTTAAGTGCCCTGAAACACATTAACGCTAATGGTGAGTTGCGCATAGGCTGGCTCAAGCTTGCTAATGTGAAATCTACCAACGTGCGCATCAAGCTGCAGGCAGATGATGGCGTGGCACAGTTAGCACCGTTTTCTGCGCAACTTTATGAAGGCAACATGAATGGCTCGCTCAAGGTGGACGCGCGCAGCACGCCTGTGATTTCAGTCAAACAAAGCATGACAGGCATTGCCATTGGCCCGTTACTCACTGACGCGATTAATAACGATATGTTGAGCGGAAAGGGCACGTTAAATCTTGATGTAACAACACAAGGTGCAACGGTAGGCGTGCTAAAAAAGTCGCTCAACGGTAGCGCTTCGCTCAATCTGGCTGATGGGGCAGTGAAGGGCATTGATATCGCGGGCACAATCCGCGGCGTAAAAGATAAGCTGAGCGCTTTTAAGTCTGAAACCAAGATAGCTGGCGATAAAACTCAAAAGACCGACTTTAGCGAAATGGTCGCCAGTTTCAATATTAAAAACGGCGTGGCGCACAATGAAGACTTGAGTATGAAAGCGCCGCTGTTTCGCATTACAGGCAACGGCGACATTGATATTGCCAACGAAACCCTCAATTACACCGCCAAGCCAACTATCGTTAATTCACTCAAAGGCCAGGGTGGTAAAGATCTGGATGATTTGAACGGGCTCACTGTCCCCGTCAAACTCTCTGGCACGTTCGCCAAGCCCGAATACAAGATAGATTTCGCCTCGCTTGCTACTGGTGTTGCGCAGAAAAAACTGCTGGATAAAGTAGGTGGCAGCCAAGGCGAAGCACTTAAAAATCTGGTGGGTGGTAATAAACAGGATGCCTTGAAATCATTGCTCGGTGGTAATAAAAAGCAGGATGCCGCACCAGCGAATTCGGCTACGCAAGTCGCACCTCCGCCAGAACAAAAGCCAGAAACTGCCGAAGACAAAGCCAAGAAAAAACTGAATAAGCTTCTTGGGTTTTGATTTTAGAATTGTGCGTATATGAGTGAGTTCGCAACCCGCCTGATTGCCTGGCAAAAAGTGCATGGCCGCCACGATCTGCCTTGGCAGAACACACGTGACCCTTATGCTATCTGGGTGTCCGAAATCATGTTGCAGCAGACGCAAGTCACCGCCGTGATTGGCTATTACGCTAAATTCATGCAGCGCTTTCCTGATATTGCTACCCTCGCCAATGCAACGCAAGAAGAGGTGCTGCAATATTGGAGTGGCCTAGGCTACTACTCGCGCGCGCGAAATTTACACAAGGCTGCGCAAACTATCATGGCGGAACATGGTGGGCAATTCCCTCAAGACTTTGAGGTCATCCAGCAGTTATCTGGCATAGGTCGCTCAACAGCGGCGGCGATAGCTTCATTTGCGTTTAATCAGCCCCAGACTATCTTGGACGGCAACGTCAAACGTGTGCTGGCACGCCACTATCTGGTGGAGGGTTGGCCAGGTCTGCCCAAAGTAGAAAAACAGCTATGGGTTTTAGCAGAGGGTTTGCTACCAGAGCACGGTATGGTAGCCTATACCCAAGGATTGATGGACTTGGGTGCCACGCTTTGTACCAGGTCGAAACCTAAATGCCTGTTGTGCCCACTTAACTCAACTTGCAGCGCATATCAACAAAATCGCGTCAAAGAGTTACCAGCTTCAAAACCACGCAAAGTTAGTCCACAAAAGCAGACGACCATGCTGTTATTGCTTAATGGAAATGAAGTGATGCTTGAAAAGCGACCTTCTAGTGGCATTTGGGGCGGCTTATGGAGCCTGCCAGAAATTGGTATGCACGAGATTGCCGTTGAAGTCGCTGCCAGCCGATTTGGCTTGCAGACCGAAGTAGAAGAACCTTTGCCTCTCGTTAACCATGCTTTTACTCATTTCAAGCTTGAAATCACGCCGCAGCCACTTCAACTTCTTCACAAACCATTACAAGCAAATGCGCCGAATATTATCTGGTTACCAATAGAAGATGCCATAGACGCTGCATTACCAACACCCGTGAGAAATATTTTGAAGAGTTTGAAATAATAAAAGCAGCCTAGGCTGCTTTTATTATTTATATCTGACTGTCTGACTGATTCAAAACTTAGTCAGATATCGTGGCTGAACTAGGTGCTTGAGTGCTGACAGTACGAATAGTACGGCAAGCGAGAGCAATAACGTTCAGGCCGATATATGGCTAAGTTTAAATCTCGCCCCAGCTTTCGTCCCACATGCAATGCTTAATCTTGTGGCGATTTGCGATCAGCTCATCAATGCTCGGCTCGTCATTGAGGGCGCGCTTAAGTGCCAGCTTGATGGCTTCATAGTTGTTTTTGTACATATCGGCTTTATCTAATGTACCGACTTTTTCCAGCTCAATACAGCCTGGATCAATCCACAACAAGGCGACAATACATAAATCATTCGCTAGATCTTTAGGGATGATGCCTTCAATCACTGCATCGACAATGCCATCGGCCACAGCGGCTTGTACCACGCCACCAAACAAGCCCACATCGGTGCTACCCTTTAAAGTGACTTTAGGTACCATCATGGTGGCTGGGCGCACCAGTTGGTTGATATCACGTACAGCAAACATGGCTGTGTGGCCTTTACTTTGTGCCATCATGTTGGCAAATGCGGCGCCAACTGGGCCATCAACCGTACCTATTAGGATTTCTGGCATCGCTGCGGTAACGTCTTTGCCTTCGCTATATACAGTGGCTTCGCCAGCTTTAAAAATGATTTTTGACATGGGTGGTTTCTTTCAGTGGGGTGTGGAGATAACCCATATATTTTACCGAAGCATGTGGCTATCAGCAAACTTGAAAAGTTTAGATGGGGAAATGACTAAGAATCCAGTTTAAGTCCCATATCGCGATGTGGAATCCCTGCATCCAGATATACTTTGCTACAGATCGTGAAGCCTGCTTTTTCATAAAACCCAATTGCATGGGTTTGTGCTGATAGCGTGACTGTTGAATATTGATGTTCACGGCAGACATTGATCGCTGTGGATAATAATGCTTTGCCAATGCCTAAATTCCGCCATCCCGTCAATACTGCCATGCGTCCTATGCTGCCGTTTTCTAGTACCCGTGCGCACCCAATTGGCTTGGATTCTGAGCCTGTGGCTAAGAGATGAATCGCTGATGCGTCTTGCTCATCCCATTCGAGCTCGACAGGTACAAGCTGTTCGTTGATAAATACTTGCTCCCGGATAGTTTTCAGGGCGGTCTGGCTGGCCTGCCATGTAGTTGTTTGCACCGTGAACAATGGCTGTGATTTATTCTGATTCTGCATCAATCTTCTTTTTGGTATCTTCAGTATTTTGCTGCACTGTGCCATCTACAGCTTTGGCTTTATCTAATACATTGCGTGCATCTTCAGCGATCTTAGGCGTGTTGTCTGGCGCAGGCGAACATGCGCTAAGCATTGCCATACAACAAACAATGTAGATTATTGGGATTTTAGACATTTGAACCTCCAGACTTTTGCAAAGATGTAAGCAATTGTTGCAGCATGTCTAGCTTACGGGCATGATGCCGATGTTGCAATTAAACCTACATTCACAATCGCAGTTAGATTGATTAAGAGAGTCGTTATGAATAAATTCATTAGTTTTATTGGCCGTATTTTACTTTCCCAGATTTTTCTAGGTGCAGTCGTGATTAAGTTGCTTTCTATTATTAGCGACCCAGACGGCTATACCAAATACCAGATGCTGCTGGCCAATCTCAATTTGCCTGGCGTTTTTGCTCCGCTATTTATCCTGATACAGATTATCGGTGGCTTAGCCTTGTTTTTTGGCTATAAAACCAAGATAGCTGCTTATGTGATGGGTGTGTTCTCATTGTTTCTTGCCTACATACTTGGCTTCCAACTTGAGATATTGATGTTGTACCTAGCGATTGCTGGCGGATTATTCACATTGGCTGTGAATCCACAAACGCCTTGGGCTTTGGATAACTTGAAGAAATAGGTATGTAACTTCAAAACAATAAAAAATGGCGCTTCAAGCGCCATTTTTTATTGTTTTCATTGCTCAGCGATTAAGCTGCAGTAAGGTTTCTTGGTAACTGGAATACCACGTTTTCAATCACGCCTTGCAGTTCGTTGACCTCAGCATTCGTCAGCAACTGCAATTTTGCAATCACCTCTTTTACCAACACTTCAGGGGCAGAAGCGCCCGCCGATATGCCAATACGTTTTTTGCCTATGATCCAGCTAGGATCCAAATGCGTGGCGTTATCTACCATATAAGACTCTATGCCTTGGTTTTGCGCGACTTCGCGCAGGCGGTTAGAGTTTGAGCTATTGGGTGAGCCGACCACAATGACTAAGTCACAATCTTTTGCCAGAACCTTAACGGCATCTTGCCGGTTCTGGGTGGCGTAGCAAATTGAATCACTGCGTGGTGGGCTGATTTGAGGGAATTTCTCTTTAAGAGCGCTCACAATTGAGGCTGCATCATCTATTGAAAGTGTCGTTTGGGTGACGTAAGCCAACTTAGCTGGGTCGCGTACTTCCAAAGACGCAACATCATCAGGCGTTTCAACCAGGTACATACTTGGCTTGCCATCGCTTGCTTGCACTTGACCCATCGTCCCTTCGACTTCTGGGTGGCCTTTGTGGCCAATCATGATAATTTCGCGACCAGCAGCCAGCATTCTAGCCACTTCAACATGCACTTTAGTGACCAGCGGGCAAGTGGCATCGAACACACGCAACCCGCGAGATTCAGCATCTGCGCGCACGTCCTTTGAAACGCCGTGTGCACTGAATATGACTGTGTTGCCCGTTGGCACTTCATCTAACTCTTCTATGAATACAGCGCCTTTGCGCTTCAACTCATCCACGACGAATTTGTTATGAACCACTTCGTGACGTACATAGATAGGCGCGCCGAATTTCTCCAGCGCTTGTTCTACAATAATAATTGCACGATCAACCCCTGCACAAAATCCGCGTGGGTTAGCAAGGGTAATGTTTATATCACTGGCCATTTTAATTTTCTAACTTTTAGTTTCCTAGCCAGTGTGCAAATGTGAGCAGCAATAGCAGGCTCACCATGAGTACCAACACACGCCATACCAGGCCTACTGCGCTTTGTACATAATCTGCATCAGCCTCATCACCTAGGCCTAGCTCTGGCCTAAATTCCAATATGCCCCTAAACGCGAGTGGCTCGCCCAAACGCACGCCCAGTGCGCCTGCGCCACTGGCGAGAATAATGCCTATGGCTTTATCTTTCCACGCTTCAGCTTGGGTACGCCAGCAATAAACAGCGTCTTCAAAATCGCCGACTACGGCAAAACCGCCAGCGGTGACTCTGGTGGGCAGCCAGTCCAGCCATTCAAACACCTGATGTGAGAACTGATGGAATGGATTTGTTTTTTCCAGCGGCCACTCGAGTTGCAGAATGTGAGAAAGACGATAAAGCAAAGCACCAGCAGGCCCCAACAGTACAAACCAGAAAATAGGCCCAAACAAGCCATGATGCGCCCGCCGTAAAGTAGTTTCTATACTGATGCGCGCGACTTCTGCAGAGGTGTAATTGGCCGACTCTGCGCCTTCCCACTGATGTAGTAGTGCACGTGCTTGGTCAATATTGCGGTCACGCAAGGCATTAGCGATGTTTTCGGCACGCTGACTAAAATGGCTGAAGCGTAAAATTAAATAAAGCGAAACAACACCAAACAAAATACCAAGTAAGGCGTTAATCTCCAGTAATACGAAGTAGGCAAACCCGACAATTAATACGGGCAGAAACACGCCAACCAGCCATGCAATCAAACCATGCCTGCGTTTGCCACCATTGAAGTTACGCTCAAGTAAATGCGCATAAGGCAGAAATACGGATTTCAACCAGTCTGGTCGTTGATGTGGACGATAATAAGTCAGCGCAAGCGCACCGATGAGCGCGATAAAGTTCATGGGTTTAAACTTTCGGTCTTGTTTGTCTTTGCTGCATCTGGTTTTAATTGAGTAGGCAACGGTTGCTCATCGAACGGCATCTCTACACGCAAAACACTATGCTCATAAATCTCTAATGTAGGTAAATGCAAGCCAGTATTATGCTGCTTGGCGTAATCCAGTAAGGCTGAATATACCTTGCCATAAGCAAGTAATGGATGCGCCTTAATTTCAGCTACTACTACTTCACGTTTAGCTATTGTATTGACCTTGAGTGGAGGTAAAGGGTTTACGTCTTTACCTATCATAAATCCAGCTTGTGCCATCAAGTCATCATGCGGGGTAGTTCTTGGGTCTGACATCAACAACGTCACTTCAGCACCTGGCGTGATATTTTGTTTTTTGAGTTCAAACAATACTTCATCCTGTTTTTTGACCAGCTTCGAATAGACACCCTGTGCATCAAGATAAGCGTAACGGTAATCGCCCTCGCTACTTACTTGCAATGTAGCGCTAGAAAATAGACCCCACCACCAAAGCACGGCAATGACAGGTAGTAAAAAGACCAGCAAAAAGTAAGGTAGTTGTTTTTTCACATGTGGCGATATAGCTTTTGAGCCATATTTATAAGCGATACAGAGTTAAGAATAAGCCACTAAAAGATACCACAACCGCCGTAGTCTTGCACTTCCGATATGACTGTCGTGGGGCTTAATGTTGCTATAATGCAGCCTTAAGTGGAAATTCCAGCTTTCATCATCCAGACTTTGAAAATAAATGAAGCATCATGACTAAAAACACTGCAACCTTACTTGTGACCTGCCCTGACCAAAAAGGCATCGTAGCAGGCATCGCGGATTTTCTTTATCGCAATGGCGCTAACATTTTGCATGCGGACCAGCATCAGGATGCAGAAAATAATCTTTTTCTCATGCGTGTTGAATGGGACTTGAATGGCTCAGCCATACAGCCAGATAATTTTGCGGAGCGCTTTGACGAAATAGCAACGCGCTTTGATATGACTTGGCAACTGAAACTCAGTCAAAAACGCCCACGTCTAGCGATTATGGTTTCGCAATATGACCACTGTCTGGCAGATTTGTTGCACCGCCATCAAAGTGGTGAACTGGCATGTGATATTCCAGTCATTATCAGTAATCACCGTGATACTGAACGCCTTGCCAATTTCTATGGCATTCCGTTTCATCACATCGAAGTTAAAAAAGACCAAAAAGCTGAAGCTGAAGCGGCGCAGTTTGCCTTGTTCGATAGCCTTGATATTGATCTGATTGTATTAGCGCGCTATATGCAGATTCTGTCGCCCGAATTCGTCAAACGCTACCCTGAACGTATTATCAATATCCACCACTCGTTCCTCCCTGCATTTATCGGTGCGCGGCCCTACCACCGAGCCTTTGAGCGTGGCGTGAAACTGATTGGCGCTACCAGTCATTACGTGACCGAAGTGTTGGATGAGGGGCCGATTATAGAACAAGATATTGATCGTATATCGCACCGTGACCAAGTCGAAGACTTGATTCAAAAAGGACGCGATTTGGAGCGGATTGTATTATCAAGGGCAGTGCGCTGGCACATTGAAAACCGCATACTTTTATATGCAAATAAGACAGTGATTTTTGACTAGAATTTTGATAATAAAAAACCGCAGCGTAATATCTGCGGTTTTTTTTACGTCTGCTAATTATGCTAAGGAATGCGTTTTTCCAAGGCAAATAACTCTGCAACAGTTTCACGTGCGCGAATCAGGTAAGCCTTGTCACCATCAACCATCACCTCAGCAGCACGTGGGCGCGTATTGTAGTTTGAGCTCATGCTCATGCCATATGCGCCAGCTGACATAATCGCAAGCAAGTCGCCCTCTGCCAAACTTAGCATGCGGTCATGGCCTAAAAAGTCACCACTTTCACAAACTGGGCCGACTATTTCATAGACTTTGCCTTCAGTTGCTCTAGGCTTCACAGGTACAATATTGTGATAAGCATCATATAAGGCAGGGCGCATTAAATCGTTCATCGCTGCATCTACAATCGCAAAGTTTTTGGCTTCTGTTTCTTTCAGGTATTCCACTTTAGTGAGCAACAAACCTGCATTACCGACCAGGGCGCGGCCTGGTTCAAATACCAGCTTTACTTTGCGATTGCCCAGCTTTTCCAGCATGGCTTTTGCGTACACTGAAAAATCAGGCGGAGTTTCATCGTCATAACAGATGCCGATGCCACCGCCTGCATCAATATGCTTAACGTGAATGCCCGCTTCGGTGAGTTGATCCACCAGCGCGAGTACACGGTCAAACGCATCCAGAAAAGGCGAAAGCTCAGTCAACTGGGAGCCGATGTGACAATCAACACCGTGCACCTCGATATTCGGTAATTGGGCTGCATGCTGATAAAGCGCGAAGGCGCTTTCATACGCCACGCCGAATTTATTATTCTTTAAGCCAGTGGATATGTATGGGTGGGTTTTTGCGTCTACATTGGGATTCACGCGCAACGACACTGGCGCAATTTTATTCAGGCTAGCGGCTACTCTATTCAAGCGCTCAAGCTCTGCATCAGACTCCACGTTGAAACAGAAAATACCAGCTTCAAGCGCTGCGCGCATTTCAGCTTCGGTTTTACCAACACCAGAAAACACGATTTTTTTCGGGTCACCACCAGCAGCCAGCACACGATCGAGCTCACCACCTGAGACAATATCAAAACCTGCACCAAGTCGCGCAAAGAGATTAAGTATGCCGATATTCGGATTCGCTTTAACTGCAAAACAAATTAAATGATCTGTGCCCGCAAATCCTGCTTTAAAAGACTCATAAGCAGATTCAAGCACTGCTTTTGAATACACATAACAAGGCGTACAAAACTCAGCAACTAGCTTACTCAATGCAATATTTTCGGCGTGCAGTTCGCCATTTTTCAGGGTAAAGGAATTCATGCTGGATTGGATTAGGGTTGGGTAGAACTTGCTTTTTCAGTCTGCGGCTGCTGACCTTGGCTCGCTGTCTGTGGATATTTTTTCTCGGGAATGTAAAGTGGACCCTTAGTACCACATGCTGATAAAACAAGGCTTAGCAAGCATGTGGAAAAAAGCGTAGATAGATTTAAAAGCCTCAACATTATTCTTATCAACTCAAAACTATAAATTGGAATAATTTTAGCATAAAGGGAATTTCAAGCCCGATAATAATGTTGGTTTACCCTTTATACTCGGATATTTACCGATTGTCGGATACTGTTCGACTTTGTATTTTGATCTTGGCAATATTATTTTAGGAAGAAAGGGTAAAAATGCTTATTACACCGATTGCTCAAAACATCACCGACAGTTCATCACTGAGAGACTTTTACAAGACTAATTTTATGGATAGTTCCAAGAATGCAGGATTTACACTGATTGAGCTAATGATTGTTGTGGCAATTATTGGCATTCTCTCAGCTATTGCATTACCTTCCTATCAAGACTATGTGATTCGCGCAAAAATTTCCGATGCAACCTCAGAGCTATCGACAAGACGTGTACAGATGGAGCAGTTCTATCAAGACAATCATACATATGCTGGAACTCCTCTAGGTTGCGCTTCAGCTACACCTAGTAAGTATTTCACTTTTTCCTGTAATTCAACTAATACAGCAACAGCTTTTATCATTACCGCAAGTGGTATCAGCTCAATGAACGGATTTTCATACACAATCGATCAATCCAATGTGAAAGCTTCAGCTATCGCTTCCCCAGCAAAAAATTCATGGATCGCTAATAGTCCAACTTGCTGGATACTTAGAACTGGTGGAGCCTGTTAATAATATGAGTACGCATTCAAAAGGTTTTTCTCTAATTGAAATTGCTATTACTTTAGCAGTATTAGGGATATTGATTGCTTCTGGCATTCCATCTTTACGCCTGTGGATACAAAGTACGCAAGTGCGTACTGCTGCTGAGTCAATTCAGAATGGTTTACAGTTGGCGCGTGCAGAAGCTGTAAGACGTAATGCAAATGTTCGTTTTCAGTTAACAACTAGTATTGATGCTAGTTGCGCCATTAGTAATTCTGGAACAAATTGGGTTGTAAGTTTGGGAAGTCCTGTGAGCGCATGTGCCAGTTTTGTTACTGATACGTCTTCAACAGGTGTTATTCAGGCATGGTCAAATAAAGATGGCGCATCTAACGCGGAGGTATCTTCAACAACTGCATCTACTATCATTTTTAATGGATTGGGACGTCAAGTAAGTAGTGGCACTGACGCTAGCGGTAATGCTATACCTGTTGCCCCAATTGTTATTTCAGTTATTAATTCCAAAGGGGGTGCTTGTACCACAGCTTCTGTGGATGGTATACGTTGTATGAATGTTGCAGTTAGTACGGGGGGGAATATTCGCATGTGCGACCCTGCACTCAACTCATCTGATCCACAAGGATGTTAATGGTCATGCATAAACAACAATCGGGTGTGATGTTACTTGAAGCTTTAATTGGCATATTGATATTTTCACTAGGCATATTAGCTGTTGTTGGTCTTCAGGCTGCTTCTATAAGCGCCACTTCAGATGCTAAATATCGCTCAGATGCAAGTTTGTTTGCAAACCAGTTAATTGGTCAGATGTGGGTGGGGGATAGGACGCCTGCAACATTAAAGTCTAATTTTCAGAGTGATTGTACTGCTTGTGCATATACTTTATGGTCAGCAGAAGTCGCTAAGGTTTTGCCAGGTGTTGCTGGTGATGCTAATAGTGCTGGTTTGCCACCTATAGTAACAGTTACTCCTGTAACTACAGGTGGATATACTTTAAGTAGCACAGTACAAATTACTGTAAGGTGGCGCGCACCTAAGCAACAATCAACAGATCCCGCGCATACATACACCGTCGTTTTTCAAGTTGTATAAGCCCAAACTATGAATTTACGCAAATCTGATTGTTCACGCTTTCGCTCCTATAAAGGCATTCTGAGTCTAGCTAACCATAGAAATAATGGTTTTACACTGATTGAGGTTATGGTCGCTATGGTTATCGGTCTTTTGGGAGTGATTGTAATCATGCAGGTTTTCTCTTTATTTGAGGGGCAAAAGCGAAGCACTACAGGTGGTGCTGATGCTCAAAATAATGGAGCTATTGCATTGTATGGTATTCAAAGGGATATTCGGCAAAGTGGATGGAACCTCATGGCTCCTAACTTAATAGGTTGCAAAGCTCAGTTGCCTGCAGGAACTTCGGGTGTAAATTTGCCACTTGCACCAGTTACAATTAATTCAGGCGATATTCCAGCGGGTGATCCGAATACTGATACCTTGCTTGTGTACTATGGCAGTAGTAACGGTGCTTCTGAAGGGGATGTTATTACTGCACAACCGGTACAACAGCAATATGGCGTTAATACCATTTCAGCATTTACTACTGGTGATTACGTGGTTGCTGAACCTGCCGTCAGGCCAAATCCGTGTACTTTGAATATTGAAAAAGCCACTATTCAGGCGCCTAATTTGAATGTGCAAGTGCCAATAGGTGTACCACCCCCAGGTGCGAGTCCAGGAAATCTATATAACCTTGGTTCTAGCTTAAAAATATTGGCTTATGCCATTAGAAATGGAAGGCTTACAGTTTGTGATTATTTTATTAAGAACTGTGCTTCTACTAGCTCAGCAAACCTTACTGATACAACTATATGGGAGCCAATTTCAGACAATATTGTAAGTATGCGGGTTCAGTATGGACGTGATACAAGCGCAAAATTAGATGGGATTGTCGATATATATGATCAAGTTCAGCCAGTTACCAATTGTGATTGGCTTAAAGTATCGTCAATTCAGATTGCATTAGTTTCGCGCAGTTCGCAGCCAGAAAAAGATTTGGTCACAAATACTACTAGTACCAATACTATTACTTGGAGAGGTCAGCAAGCTAGTTTATCTGGAGCACCTCCTCCTGCCATTATTTCTACTCCAATAGATCTAACGGGTATACCCACTACAATTATGGCGAGCGGATTTTCATGGCAGAACTACCGTTACAAAGTTTTTCAAACAGTAGTGCCACTACGTAACATTACTTCAATACTCGCAATATCAGAATCTCAATGTAATTCTTGAATTTTACTAAATATAGATTCATTAAAATGAAAATTTATTATCCAAAAATTGCAAAACAAGAAGGTGTAATTCTTCTAGTAGCACTTATCGTACTTGTTGCTATGACGTTGGCAGCTATTGCTATGGTTCGATCTGTTGATACAACCAATATCATTGCAGGTAATCTTGCGTTTCAACAATCTGCTACTAACGCGGCTGATGTGGGTGCTGAGCTAGCTATTAAGTGGTTACAAGATAATAACGTGGGTACTAAATTGAGAGTTGATAGCTTGGGTGATGGCTATGCCGCTACTTGGGATCCAACAATTGGGTATGACTGGAGTGTACTGGCTGCGATACCGCAAATGCATGCAAAGTCAGCAGGTTCAGATGTAGGCGGCACAGGCAATAGTGTGAATTATATTATTCAGCGGATGTGTAAATTACAAGGTGTAGATGTAGATCCTGATACACCTTCTGCAGGTTGCGCAGTTCCAGCTTCTATTTCTACTGTATGTATTACAGCTGGTTGTGTACCTATAATTCCTCCTAGACAGCAATATTATAGAATTACTAGTCAAGTTTTAGGACCTCGTAATACCGTCAGCTATGTACAAACAATTGTTGCGCTGTAGTTTAGTTTAGGGAGAATTATAATGAACATTAATAAATTTTTTAAAAATATCGCGGGTGTTTCCACTCTATTAGTATTATTGAGTGGTACCAGTAATGCGGATGTTACGAAGCTAGCTACCCAACCTATTACTACTCAATATACTTCGCAACAAGTTCTTCCAAATATTATGTTTGTGCTAGATGACTCTTTTAGTATGAGCTGGGCATATCTGCCAGATTGGGCAAACGTATTAATCCCTCATCTATTTAGTAATTCTGCTTTTAATGGTGTTGCCTATAATCCTGCTATTAATTACACCCCGCCAACGATGTATGACGAAGGTGGCAATGTCGATAAAACTACATATCCCTCACAGAATGCAATTAATACAGCCACATTCACAGCTACACCTGCATGGACAAAGGTGCCGAAGGATCGCTATGGCGTTCAATATCGTATAGTCAATCCGACCACCGTCGACCTTGTTAATGACCCCAAGAATTACGGTAATTTAGTTGGAAATGTTAATTATTACACAACAATTGCTGGTGAGTTTTGCGATAGTCCTTTATTGAGAAATTGCAAAACCACTAAGGATACTATTTACAAATATGAGGCCAAATTGCGCTGGTGCCATACGGCTGCAGAGGCGATTGCACCAACATCTAGCGCAGATGCAACAGCAACTGGTGGGTGCCAAGCAAAACAAATTGTCGCAACTACAACTAACACAAATAATAGTGTCACTAGTTATACTTATTTCCGGGCACCTAGCCCTGGCGGCATCTCAAACATTACTTTCTCGGGAGCTGGCTCTACAACTATTAGTGGTATTTCAGTTGGTACTATTGGCGCCACCGCAGTTAGTGCGCAAATATTAAGTCAGCCAATTACAACCACGGTCAGCTCGGTATCAGGTTTGCTAAATGCAATTGTAACTCAAATCAATAATTGTACTGCCGTAGCTACTGGTAACTGTAATGTTTCGGGCTACAGCGCTTTCTATGATGGAGGAAATACGCTTATCATTTCTGCTCCATCTGCTACGACAAATAGCCCAGCTATTACTCAGAACAGTACAAATACACCACAATTTAATATCACTACTAACATAACAGCATCTGCTACAGCGTTTACAGCTACGCCAGGAAGTGTATTCAAGACTTCTGTAGTAGGTATTTTATCTACTTATGGGTATGCTTGTGTTGCAGGTACAACAGGTTGTGCAAAAGCGCCTAACCGTACCGATTGCGCGAGTACTTTGTGTACTTACTCTGAAGAAATGACAAATTATGCTAACTGGTATGCCTATTACCAGACGCGTATGCAAATGATGAAAACTGTCGTGAGCCAAGCATTTGACTTAACAGAGAGTCAGTTTAGGGTGGGTTATTTCACTATCAACAATGGAACTCAGGATCCCTTAAATGTAAATAAAACTCCACCGACAGCTCCACGATCAGAAATTAACGATTATCTGGATATTACGACATTCTCAAATCCGAACAAGTATCTATGGTACACACAGTTATTCAGAGCTTATCCTACAGGGCAAACACCACTTCGCACGGCATTATCCAATGCAGGAAAGATTTATGCGAACCTGTTGCCAAGTTCAACTTTGAACTCAAGAACTGTAAGTGACCCTGTACAGTATTCATGCCAGCAAAACTATACAATTCTATCAACTGACGGATATTGGAATGAAAGCGCAACACCTACTCAGTTAGACGGTTCTGCAATTGGCGAACAGGATGGTAATGAACCACGTCCATATTATGATGGTGCAACGGTTCAGCAAATTATCCAGCAGACTACACAAACAGTAGATCAAGTTGCCACAAATACGAACTTTATAATGAGTAAGACTACGCAACAAACGAAAAGCACAAGCAATTTGCATCAAAATCAGAGAACTTTTTATATATATCCTTATCAGGTGGATACTAAAAATCTACAAAAAGCCACCTCGACATTACAGGCTAGTTATAACACTCTCACTTCAGTCACTAGTGTTTTACAGCAAACAACTAATTTGTTGCAGCAAACGACCTATGATCCAATAAAGAAAATATATCCTGTTGAAACAGTTACTGTAAAACCTATACAAACTAAATATTCTTTACAACAAAGAACTTACACTCCACGTAGTACAGTCTATCCTTTGCAGCAAAACGTGGCGACACGTAATGAGCAAGATACTCTTTTGAAACAAACCGCAAGAAAATTACAGGTCTATACTAGAAATTTACAAAAAGAAACCGTAAGTACTGCCGACGGTAACGTAAATGATACTGGTTGGCTGGACGTTCCTGCAGGTGGCACTTGTATACCAGGCACTACTAATTCTGGGAGTACTACTACAGTAGTGACATGCCAATATGTAGATGCTACTTCACCACAGTATGTCGATTCGACAGCATCGGATGGTAGCTGCACACCAATTGCTCAGTCTGGCTATACCACTCGGACTGTGGTGGCTTGTCAGTATGCAGATGGTAACGTTACTCAGAATCTAAACACTTGCACTGCAGGTACTCCAAGTAGCGGGAGTGGTAAATGGTTACCGTACAATGCATGTGCATATCAAGCGCAGGGTAGTAAATATCCATTAACTTCAACTACGGCAAGCTTATGTGTTGCTCATGGCGCTGACACAAGTTCTCCTTACAGCAAGCAAGTGAGTTGCACCTATGTACAAGCGGGTTGGGTGGCTGCAAGCCAGGTCGCTAGTGTACCAACTTGTACCGCAGGTACCTCTATAGATCAACTTACACAAACGAGTTGTCAATATTCCGCTACTAAAAGTAGCGGCCCTACTTCAACATCAGGTACTTGCACGGTTCATAATCAAACTGCATCACCTTATACTGGAGATAAAGTTCTTTGTGATTACAACGGTACAACCCCGGACGCAGCTTATGCAAATACGACTGCTACTTGTAATACAACGGCTAAATCAACGACTAGCACTAGTAATAATGCTCAATATGTAGTTGCGCAAGATTGCCAATATAACTCAACAGCCGAGACAGGAGCTGGCGCAGCAACCTCTGTAACCACCTGCAATGAATCATATTCAACTGGACCTGCATGGAGCATCATAGATAAGGTCAGTTGCACTTACCCAAGTTCTACGACTATACAATCACAAGCAGCCACAAGTATAGGCCAGGCTTGCATTTCTGGGGGAGCAGTGCCATCATCGGAGGCTGCTAACAGCACAAGTTATGGCAGTATCAATCAATGTCGATTCGCTACTTCCCCCTCAAATGGTACTAATGGCGCAAGCGCCGTTCCATGCCAAGGGAGTGCTGGCAGTCTTATTAATGGTACCGCTCTGACAACTTGTGAGTATCCTAGTACCGCAACAACTACTAAAACTTATCCTACTATTACAAGCTGCAGTTCTAGTCCCCGAAATCCTGCTGCTGGCACCACTACAACATCTGCAAATTTAACAACAGCTACCGAATGTCAATATGTGCAAGGTACTGCGGCTAATGTGACCAGTGGCACATGTAGTGATGTCTCGTTAGCAGCGGGTTTAGGCTACACCAAAACCTGTTCTTATGCGCAAACTAGTACCAATACTAATGCAACCAGCTGCGCTAGAATCGATCAGCAGTCAGCACAGCCGTGGAGTCTTTATACTATACGTAGCTGCACATATAGCGCCAATTCGGCTCTTGCGGACGTTACTGCGACTAACTGCACCGTTGGCAGCCCTTCCAATGGGGGCAATGGAACAAATTATGTCGGCCCTATCACCAATACATGTCAATACTCAGCTTATAGTTTGTTTTCTGATGCTTCATCTTGTGCAGTAGTAGCACGAGATGCGGGGCCTACTTATACAACAAAAACGGCAGTGAACTGCCAATACGCGCCAGCTGTAACAACTTATGCTGGCACGTGTACAGTTAAGTCTGAAGCAGGTTTTGTAAATGCGCAGGCTGTGGCATGTACTTTGTTATCTACTGCCCAAACTGTTGAGCAAACATCTTTAGCAACATCTGCTGATGTATCTAGTTGCACCCCAAGCTCTATATCTACCAGTAATGTGCCAAACTCTGGAGTTACCCGAAGGGTTGATACTGCTTGCGCTTATAATGCTTTTACAACACCAGTTGCAAGTGCTTGTGCTAATACTGATAGCAAAGCGCGAGATTCAATCGTAAATGGAGTTGCAGCAACAACTGCGACAAAATGTGATGTAGTTACTAATCCAGGGATACCTACTAATAGCGTAGTAGATGCAAATGAGTTTGTAAATGTTCCCTCTTGTACGCCTGTTGCAACAGCTACACCGCTGTTTACATTTGATGCTAATGGTAAAAATGTGCAGTGCCTTCAAACGACAAATACAGCAGATACATTCGTTCCCGTAAGCACATGTACTCCTAATACTACATCAGTTGGAGCTGGACCAAATTACTTGCAGACCAATTGTGTAAGTAAGCAGCATTCAGTAACTTTTGTGCCAGCTTGTACGCCTTCAACAACTTCTGACTATGTAACAACAACATGTCAGTCACTGCCACCTGTGGCAACCAATATTGCGGTATGCACACCGCGGTCGCCTACTTTTGATAATGGATATCAAACTATTACCTGCAGCACTGCGGCGGGCACTGGTACATCAAATACACTGGCAGACGTTGCTGAGTATTACTATAAAACAGATTTACGCACTTATTCACTGGGCAATTGTGTTGGAGCACCAGTGACAGCGGCTGATGGTACCACCACCATTAATAACGCGATATGTGCCAATGCCAGTCCAGATAGTCTCAATAATGTTGCACCTACTGGAGCAGACCTAAATACGGCACAGCATATGACAACCTTTACCTTGGGTTTGGGTGCTTCAGGGTTTATGCAATATACTCAAAAGTATGCCAACAGTGTAGAAAATGGCGGTAGTCCTGATTATGCGTCAGTGGCTACTGATACTACAGCAGTTCCAGCTTCAGGAATATGTAGCTGGCAAAATAGCGGTACTTGTAACTGGCCATTTCCACTGACAAATGATCAGTCCGGTATAGATGATCTGTGGCATGCAGGCATTAATGGACGTGGTGACTATTACAGTGCGACTGACCCAACTAGTCTTGCTAACAGTATCAATACGGCTCTTTCAACAGTGAACAATGCGAGAGGATCATCTACTGGTCTATCTACTAGCTCAGCAAATGTGACTTCAGTAGACAATTTTGCCTTTAGCACGTCATTTGCCAGTGGAAGTTGGGATGGTGAAGTCATTCGTAAACAAATTGACCCTAATACTGGCCTTACTACAAGTAGGATTGACTGGGCTGCGCAATCAAAGTTAGATAACAGATCAGTATCGTCGCGTGTGATATATACATTTGACAGCACTAATACATCTACGAATTTAAAAAACTTCACTGTGAACAATTTTGGAACAGACCCTCGTTTTAATAAAGCAACGCTTACTAATTCGACAACAGGTATCGCTCAGTTCACTTGCGCCAAAGCCGTTCCTTGTATTCCTAGTACATCACAAGATGCAGCAGCAGGTGCTGCGCTCGTAAATTACTTGATTGGTGATAGAAGTAATGAAGGTGCAGTGACTGATAATGCGAAATACTTCCGCCAGCGGAGTCATGTATTAGGGGATATTGTGAATTCTCCAGTCACTTATGTCGGCCCACCTAAATATTCATACGCTGATGCTGGATATAGTAAATTTGCGGCTGATAAGGCAAACAGACTTTCTCTTGCGATTGTTGGTGCTAATGATGGCATGTTGCACGCGTTTAGAGCACAGGGTTCAGCTACTGCTGAGGCAGCACTAAAAGCTACAATTGCTGATCCTGGAGATGCTGCTAAAGCAACAGCAAATATTCAAGCTCAAAATAGTGATATCAGTCAGGGAATAGATGCTGGTCAGGAGCTTTGGGCTTATATTCCATCAGTCTTATTAAAAGACTTATACAAGCTGGCTAGTAAGGATTATTCGACATATCATCGCTATTTTGTTGATGGCATACAAGAGGTTGGAGATATTTGTACTAGTTCTTGCGATAGTACTGATAATGCAGTTTGGAAAACTATATTAATAGGTGGGCTGGGTGGAGGGGGTAGAGTTTATTATGCACTAGATATTACTGACCCCAATAATCCAAAAGCTTTATGGGAATACAGTACTCCTAATCTTGGATACACTTATGGCAATCCTCAGATTGCTAAACAAAGTGATGGTAAATGGGTGGTGCTATTTAGCTCTGGCTACAATAACGTTCCTGATGCCACGAGTACGGGGGGGGATGGTGTAGGCCGGCTTTTTGTTGTTGATGCTAATACTGGAATACCGACTCAGACTCAGACTACGAGCGGTGTAAGTACTGTTGGTGTGAGTACTGGATTTGGCAGTACTGCGTCCCCAAGTGGATTATCCAAAATTGTGGCTCAAGTTACAAATGGAAATACTGATGCCAGCATGAAAGCAGTTTATGGTGGTGATATGTATGGTAATTTATGGAGATTCGATACTAATCAGCTTACTTCAACATCTCCAGTACCTTTCATACCTTTCAAGTCAACTGCGCAATTAATGGCAACTTTTAAAGACACTGCTGGCAATCTTCAACCGCTGACAGCGAAGCCAACTTTGGGAATTGTTGATACTTACACGGTTGTATATGCAGGAACTGGTGCATATTTAGATGCAACTGATGTGGCTAAGGTAACTACTCAGTCATTTTATGCAGTGAAAGACCCAGGAACTACTACTGCATCAGGCACTGCAATATATTCAGATCCGCGTTCAAGTTTTGTTCAACAGACTCAATCAGTAGGTACATGTCCGCTCGGGATTTCAGCATTAATATGTACTGCTGGCGACCCAGTGAGGACTAGTTCGAGTAATTTAGTCGACTATACAACTAAAGGCGGATGGTATTTTGATTTGCCTGTCGCAGGGGAACGTGCCAATACAGACCCCTCATTTGATTTAAACTTACTTATATTTAATACTAATATTCCTACTACACTAGCCTGCAATTTAGGCGGATACAGCTTCCAGTATCAAGTAGATTATAGAACGGGAGGCCCTGCAAGCGGTTCTACCAGTGGAGTAGTAGCGTTCAAGCTGGGAAATCAGCTGGCATCAGGCGCAACGGTATACACGACTAGTAGCAGTGCTACTGGAGGTGGGTCTGGTAAGACGGGTACAATATTGGGAGGCAATGTAATAAACAAAGGCACATTAGATAATCCAACGCCAGCTGATACTCGTCGTACTTCATGGAGAGAGTTGATAACTCATTAGAAATATCTGCTAGCATATAACAGTAGCGAATGGTCACTTACAAAGCCTTGTTTGTGGCCATTTATAAAATGAATAAAGCTAAATCTATTTAATAGATACTGTTTGTATGAGTTGTTCTGTTATTTTTCCATCAGGTTGTACATGCCGTATTTTAAATGGTAAATATTTGAAGGTTGGCGCTAACCATAAATCGATAGTTTCATTATTATCGGAGTTTGATAGTACTAGATGTACCGTAGTCAGTTTTCCATATGAAGTTGTATCTAGTAATTCAATATTTAAAAGATGTACTGTATAAATACTAATTTTTGCGCCATCAGTAAGGAATAATTTACTGTCAGTGCTTGTCGGAGGTGAAAACATAAATTGATAAATTAGGCTTTGTCTATCTAGTAAACCATCTGGCATCATTCCTTTAGTTGGTTCTGCTGATATTAACTCCTCTCTAGATATTCGACTCAAACGTAATAACTTATATGCTTGCGTACCATTGGTGTAATACTTCGAAGGGCTTAACCTATTGCTATATAGGGCACCTGTAATTTCTATATCCCAGTTTTCATAAGCATCATTTTCACTATGATTACTATTGATATCTAACTGATAGTTATTTCTCCCATCCAATGCAAAATGCTGCTGTCCTGAATCAAGTAATTTACCATCATTGCCAGAAATTATTTGGAATTCAATTTTAATATCAGTTGCTGGAGTTAATTGATCTTGTCCAATATCTGCTTGTTTGTGATCTATAGCTTGAACTTTAATATCATTAGACTGTTGAGCTGGTGATGATTCGACAGGGTTTAATAGCTGATTAGATATTGGGATTGGTTGTTCAGTAACTAGCTCAGTTATTACCGATTTAGCGGTATGTACTAAGCCAACACTTTCTGTTTCCGTTGACGATTTTATATCAGGTATAGACTGACTAATAGGATTCTGATGGGTACTTAGCTTGATCTCCAATGGCTTATTTGATTGACTATTTATTAGGTGCTGTAAGGGAAGCCTAATTTTAATGACTAATAAAGAATGTATTAAGAGCGATATCAGTAGAGTGATAACTAAAACAGAGTTATTACGTGAGTTATTAAGATTGTTTCTAGATGTGGCCATTTTTTATAAAAGAAGATTATTGACTCTTCATTTAAGTTCTAAGGCATCTAGGAATATATTGGCTGGTTTACAATCAGTCTGGCTAGCAATCTCAACCATACAAGTTGGGCTTGTCACATTTACCTCTGTAAGGTAATCGCCAATCACATCTAGGCCTACTAAAAAAAGACCTTGTTCTTTGAGTGTTGTGCCAGCAGTGCTGGCAATTTCGTAATCTCTATCACTTAAAGGCTGGGCGATACCTGTGCCGCCAGCTGCCAAGTTGCCGCGAGTTTCGCCTTTTAGAGGTACACGGGCTAGTGCATAAGGTACAGGTTCACCATCAATCACCAATATGCGTTTGTCACCCTGTTTAATGGCTGGCAAATAGCGTTGAGCCATGATAGTTTGCTGGCCAAAATTGGTGATGGTCTCTAGTATTACGCTGATATTCGGGTCATCTGCCCTCAGGCGATAAATGTTGCTGCCCCCCATTCCGTCTAATGGCTTAACGACGATATCACCTTGCTCTTTGATAAATTGACGTATGAGCTGATTGTTGCTGGTGACCAGAAATTCAGTAGTGAATTGGGGAAATTGCGTAATCCCGAGTTTTTCATTCCAGTTTCTGATGGATTGAGGGTTGTTAAATACTCGCGCGCCTTGATCTACTGCCATTGAAAGCAGGTAGGTGCTGTATAGGTACTCATTATCGAAGGGTGGATCTTTGCGCATAATGATTGCATCAAAATCTGTAGCTTCGAATTCTTCAAAGCTGCCAACTCCATACCAACTATTGCCTGTCTGAAACTTAAAGGTTTGCGCAATCATCTTTACTTTGTTGTTACGCAATAACAGGCCACTTTGCATGATGACAAAAACGCTGTGTCCACGATTAATGGCTTCACGCATGATGGCCACAGAGCTATCTTTAGCAATTTTTAGTGATTCAATTGGATCAATAACAATAGCGATACGCATGATTTAGTTCTCAGATTTTGATGACAATAGTTAACAGAATGTTGAATAAACAGTCATTACTGATTTTAGCCTAGTTGCCCGTGAATGAATCAATGCTTGATTATAAATCTTACAGGCAAAAAAACGGACACCGAAGTGTCCGAAGAGGAGGAGATAATGCATGGAGCCAGCACTCATGAATTCTTTATGTCTTTCGACAACTGAGAAGCAATAATGCTTGTATATGTATTAGCAATACTTGTGCCAACTTAAATGTGCCAAAAATAGTAGTTTTATTGCTGAAAATACAGCTTCAACTTATATTTGCGTGCCCACTGCACAGCTGTGGTGCAAAAGCATTGCTAAGTTTGATTAATGTCGAAAAAATCCCCTAACCATTTATAAAATAAAAAACGGACACCGAAGTGTCCGTTTTAAATCATTACTAAGCAACTAAATCTAATTAATCTTAATAGTGATAAGCACGTTCGCCATGCTCTGTTGTATCTAAACCTTCGCGCTCTACTTCTTCACTTACACGTAGACCAACTACAAGATCTACCAGCTTATAAGCAATGAATGCGACTACAGCAGACCAGATGATGGTGATACCTACACCCCATGCTTGGCTAGTCATTTGAGCAACCAAGTCGTATGGAGCAACAGCGTTAGCGACGTAGTCATATACGCCAGTGCCGCCTAATGCTGGATTGACCAAAATGCCAGTACCTAAAGCACCGAAAATACCACCGATGCAGTGAACACCAAACACATCTAGTGAGTCATCATAGCCAAGTGCACTTTTTACTTTAGTTACAAAGAGGAAGCAAAGTGGTGAAACTAACAGGCCTAATACAATCGCACCCATTGGGCCAACGAAACCACAAGCTGGTGTAATTGCTACCAAGCCTGCAACAGCGCCTGAAGCAGCACCCAACATTGAAGGCTTGCCTTTGAATATCCACTCACTGAACATCCATGAGGTTGCGGCAGCGCATGTTGCAATTAAGGTGTTAGCAAATACCAGGGTAGCGAAACCGCTAGCTTCTAGATTTGAACCAACGTTGAAACCGAACCAACCTACCCATAGTAACGCAGCGCCAACCATAGTTAATGTAACGCTATGCGGTGCCATGGCTTCTTTACCAAAACCAATACGTTTACCCAATACCAGTGCACCAACTAGGCCGGCAATACCAGCGTTTATGTGTACAACGGTACCACCTGCAAAGTCTAGAGCACCCTTCTGGAATATGAAGCCAGCGGTAGCAGTAGCAGCATCAGCAGCAGCAGCGTCTGTATAAGCATCAGGGCCTGACCAGAACCAAACCATGTGTGCGATAGGAATATATGAGAATGTGAACCAGAGAATCATGAACAGCAGGATTGCCGAGAATTTCATACGCTCAGCAAAAGCACCAACGATTAGTGCTGGTGTAATAACGGCGAAAGTTAATTCAAAGCACATATAGATGTACTCAGGAATGACAACACCTTTACTGAATGTTGCAGCATTTGAATCTGGAGTCATACCAGCCAAAAACAAGCGATCAAATCCACCAAAGAAAGCGCTGGTTGCACCTGAGCCTTGTGTGAAAGCTAAGCTGTATCCGTAGATGGCCCAGAGAACACCAAGCACGCTGGTAATCATGAATGTTTGCATAAGCACTGAAAGCATATTTTTTGTGCGTACCATACCACCGTAAAATAAGCCCAAGCCTGGTACACACATCATTAATACTAATACGGTTGCTACGATCATCCAGGCAGTATCGCCTTTATTTGGAACTTCTGCAGGTGCAGCTGCGGCAGCTGGTGCGGCTGCATCTGCTGGAGCAACTTCAGTTACTGCTGGTGCTTCTGCAGCAGGAGCTGCATCTTCAGCGAAACTTAGGCCACCAAAGCCTAATGCACTCACTAAAGCGATAATAGATAGAATTTGTTTCATTTCATGCTCCTGTTAAAGCGCGTCTGGACCGGTTTCACCGGTGCGGATGCGATAAACTTGTTCGAGATTAAAGACAAAAATCTTGCCATCACCAATTTTGCCAGTGGTTGCAGATTTTTCTATGACTTCAATGACTTGGTCTAACAGGTCGTCTTTGATTGCAACTTCCAGTTTAACTTTAGGAAGAAAATCTACGACGTATTCAGCGCCACGATATAACTCTGTGTGCCCTTTTTGACGGCCAAAACCTTTAACTTCAGTAACTGTGATGCCCTGTACGCCAATAGCGGATAGCGCTTCACGTACCTCGTCAAGCTTAAATGGCTTGATGATAGCGGATACGAATTTCATGCTTGTCTCCTGATGGGTGAGTGTAATAAAAAGATGAGGCGGGTTGCTTTTCCGCCTCATCCCTGTCTTGCGGTACTGCTTTTATTTTTACTAAAGCTGTTACAGCTAACTAAAACAGCCGAATAAATCGGCTCATATTAATTAGAATGTTTTTGTAACAAATAATGTTATAGCTGGTGAGCCAATGCTTTTATCGTTACCAGACATGTATAAGTTCTGATTAGCATTGGTTTTTGTGTAATAACCACCAACTGTTACACCATTTTCCCAAGCTTTGCTTGCGCCAACTTTGTAGTCTGCGTAGCTAAGGTTTGAACCTGCTGGAAGAGCATTTGCGTCTGCATCAGTTAATACTTTTTGATAACCGATGTGACCAAGAAGGCTTAGGCCTGAAATGCCTGTCCACTCAGCAGGAACTGGGTAGTTAGCGGTTAAATCAGAGTAGTAAGAACCATCGCTGTTTTTAACGCCATAAAGATTGGTAGCTGCATAGTTTACTTTGAAGGTGAAATATGAATATGTTAAAGCACCATAAACTTCAGTAGTGTCGGCTCTTGCAGCGCTTAGAGCAGTGCGATTGCCAGGGTACATAACTTCAATCACGCCCACATCGTATGAAAGACCTGTGTCACCAATAGTGCTTCTGTAGCCACCATAAACGTCAGCTTCTAAACTAGAGTGAGTGTATGCGCCTGCATCCTGAAGCCAGCTTTGGTTAGAACCCCAAGCGCCAATGTAAAGACCACTTGAATGTGTCAAATCAACGCCACCCTGCAATGCAGGGCCGCCAGCAGTTTGTGTCAAACCACGGAAAATGTAGTTACTGAAAAGACCTACGTTAGTAGTAATGGTGTATAATCTGAAGCTGGTGCAGCAGCAGCTTCATCAGCAGCGAATGAAGCTGCTGAGAATGACAATGTACCTAATACTGCAACTGCTAGTAGCGATTTACGCATGGGTATTTCCTTTCAAGAAATTAAAGCAAACAAATAAAACAAAAAAACTTAAGCAACAAACGTATAGCAACACTCATGCCACAAAGATAAAACAATGAAAAACATGCAATTACGATGCTAAGATAATCACTCTTATCAAGCAACTTAATTATGTATCTGTTTATTAAAACTAAGCGCCCCATAACGGGGCGAATAATTTACTATTTATGTATAAAATAGTCGAAAAATAGCCTTAAATTTGGAGCAAATGCATGTTAAATAATCAATTATTAAATGACTTATCAATAAAAATTAGAGACTTAGCTAAAGATAGTCCAGTAGGCGATATTGAAAAGAATATTCATGCACTGTTGCAGGGCGCATTCACCAAGTTGGAGCTTGTTTCTAGGGCTGAATTTGACGTGCAGGCTGATTTGATGCGGGTTACACGAGAGAAATTACAAAATATAGAATCCAAACTTAATGATCTGGAAGGGTTGTTGCAAAAAAACAACAATATAAGCCCAAAATGAGCTTGGCTGTACTCAAAAGCCGTGCTCTAGCAGGCATGGACGCGCCAGAGGTGATAGTAGAGGTGCATCTGGCCAATGGCCTGCCTAGCTTTACCATTGTGGGTTTGCCTGAAGCCGAGGTGAAGGAAAGTAAGGATCGTGTGCGTGCTGCTCTGCAAACTGCCCAGTTTGATTTCCCGGCACGTCGCATTACTGTAAACCTTGCACCTGCGGATTTGCCTAAAGAGAGTGGACGTTATGATTTGCCAATCGCGCTGGGCATATTAGCGGCCTCTGGGCAGATACCTACCAGCGGCTTAGACCAATATGAGATAGCCGGTGAGTTGGCTTTAACAGGCGAGTTGCGGCCGATACGCGGTGCTTTAGCCATGACTTATAAAGCTAGCCACAGTGGCCGTGCTTTTATATTGCCTTATGAAAGTGCGGCCGAAGCTGGCTTGGTGAGTGAGGCGACGATATTGCCAGCCAAGTCTTTATTAGAAGTATGTGCACATTTAAGTGGGCATACGCAGATACCACGTTATATTCCTGAGCCAGCCAATGGCTTCACTGAATATCCTGACTTTAATGAAGTGAAAGGACAGTCATTACCTAAGCGTGCACTAGAAATTGCGGCAGCGGGATCTCACAGCCTGTTGATGGTAGGTCCGCCAGGCACAGGTAAGTCGATGCTGGCAGGTCGTTTCCCTGGCATCTTGCCTAGCATGACCGAGCAGGAGGCATTGGAATCAGCAGCCATACAATCACTGAATGGCGCTTATAAACCTGCGTTGTGGAAGCGCAGGCCTTTTCGATCGCCTCATCATACGGCTTCTGGCGTGGCCTTGGTGGGTGGCGGTGGCATTCCACGGCCAGGCGAAATATCGTTGGCGCATCACGGTGTGCTGTTCCTTGATGAATTGCCAGAATTTGATCGCAAAGTATTAGAGGTATTGCGCGAGCCATTGGAATCTGGCCATATCACTATTTCACGCGCTGCACGTCAAGCAGACTTCCCCGCGAGTTTTCAATTGCTGGCTGCGATGAACCCCTGCCCTTGTGGTTACTTGGGGCACCATAATAATAAGTGTCGTTGTACGCCAGACCAGGTGTCACGTTACCGCGCAAAAATTTCAGGGCCTTTGCTAGATAGAATTGATCTACATATAGAAGTGCTCGCCCTACGTGATGAAGAGCTTACCGCTGCTGCTAATGGTGAACCTAGCCTCGATATTCGCCAGCGTGTTGAGCTTGCACGAGATGTTCAGTTAAAGCGCCAAGGGAAAGCTAATCATTTGCTGACGAGTAAAGAGGTGGACTTATATTGCACGCCAGATGACGCAGGGCTAAATCTGCTCAAAATGGCGATTATCAAATTGAGCCTTTCAGCACGGGCTTATCATCGCATTCTAAAAGTGGCGCGAACGATTGCTGACTTGGCAGGTTCTGAAGCGATTCAATCAGCACATATTGCAGAAGCTGTGCAATACAGGCGCAATGGGCTGTAGTCTGTATAAATATGACAAATAGTAAAGGCTTAAAAAGCTGGTATGAAGAGCAGCGCTCTTCTTATATATATAGGCTCATGGCTGAGGCTGAAAAAGATGCAGTGCGTAAACAGCTTTTTCTTAAGCTTTCACATGAGGCGCTGCAGCAATCTCAAAGCTGGGCGGCATTGGTTAAGAACGAAGGTTTGCCTCTACCAGTAAGTTATAAACCAGATATGCGCACTAAGTTAGTTGGATGCCTGATTCATCAGTTTGGCACTAGCAGAATCAAGCCTATATTAGCGGCCGTCAAAATCCGCGGCCTTTCTATTTACTCTAATAGTCGTTTGGTGGGTTATCACCCTGTACCAGAAAAGCTCGAAGAAGTAGGTGCAAGTCATTCAGGCGTCAGCTCAAGTGGCGGTCTGCGTGCAGCGGTGTTTGGCGTGAATGACGGCTTGGTATCAATAGCCTGTTTGGTGATGGGCGTGGCTGGTGCCGCCACGGCGAATAGCGCCATCTTATTGACTGGGGTCGCTGGCCTTTTGGCAGGTGCTTTCTCAATGGCTGCAGGTGAATATATTTCCATGCGATCCCAGCGCGAAATGTTCGAATATCAAATTGGCTTGGAGCGTGCAGAGCTGGTGCAATATCCAGAAGAAGAGGCCAGTGAACTGGCGCTGATTTATGTGGCGCGAGGCATGGATCCAGCGGATGCGCAGAAGCTCGCAAATAAACTGGTTGCCGACCCTGAATTGGGGCTTGATACCCTTGCTCGCGAAGAGCTTGGCTTGAACCCAGATGAGCTGGGTTCGCCTTGGTTAGCAGCTATCTCTTCTTTTACTGCTTTTGTCTTTGGTGGCGCAATTCCATTGCTGCCTTACTTGTTTCGATTAACACATGCTCTGACGCTATCCGTCGCCTTTGCTGGCATCGCACTTTTTCTAGTAGGCGCTATCTTATCCCTGTTCACTGGGCGCAACGCTTTGCTGGGTGGGCTACGGATGCTACTGATTGGTGGCAGTGCTGGCGTGATGACCTACTGGATAGGGCATTTAATGGGTGCTAGTTTGTCCTAAGACGTGAGAAAATAAGGTGCTTTGCTATTTAAGCTTGAGATGTAGAGCATCGCCTCAATATTAAGTAGCTGTTATGCACCAAAACTGTTCTTGAAAGCTTTAAATGACCCAAGATGTAACCTCATCTTTATCGATTTCCGCGACTGAACTGCGTTTACGCGAGCTGCTTGCGCAGCGCATCCTGATTCTTGATGGCGCAATGGGTACCATGATTCAGCAGTACAAACTGACTGAGCAGGATTATCGTGGCCAGCGTTTTGCTGATTTTGCGGCACCAAAAGGTGAACGTGAGTTATTCGTAAAAGGGAATAATGAGTTATTGACGCTGACTCGCCCAGATGTAATCCACGAGATACATGAACAATATCTTGCTGCAGGCGCAGATATTATCGAGACCAATACTTTTGGTGCGACCACTGTAGCGCAAGATGATTACCACATGGGCCATCTGGCCTATGAGATGAATGTGGAAGCCGCCAAGCTGGCGCGCGTAGCTTGCGACAAATACAGCACGCCAGATAAACCACGTTTTGTGGCTGGCGCGCTTGGGCCAACGCCTAAAACGGCCTCAATCTCACCAGATGTGAATGACCCTGCAGCCCGTAACGTGAGCTTTGATCAGCTTGTGACTGCTTACCTTGAGCAAACGCGAGGCTTGGTGGCTGGTGGTGCAGATATCCTGATGGTGGAAACCATCTTTGATACGCTCAATTGCAAGGCAGCCCTGTTTGCGATTGATACCTTCTTTGAAGAGTATGGCGCGCGTTTACCTATCATGCTTTCTGGCACGGTCACAGATGCCTCAGGGCGTATTCTCTCTGGTCAGACGGTTTCTGCATTCTGGAATTCAGTCCGCCATGCACGCCCACTGACCATAGGCCTTAATTGCGCCTTAGGTGCCGCCTTGATGAGGCCTTATGCTGAAGAACTATCCAAAATCGCCGATACATTCGTCTGTATCTATCCCAATGCCGGTTTGCCAAACCCGATGTCGGATACTGGGTTTGATGAAAAACCTGCGGATACTTCTTCACTACTCAAAGAGTTTGCTGAGAGTGGCTTCGTCAATATTGCTGGTGGCTGCTGCGGTACCACGCCACCGCATATCAAGGCGATTGCTGAACAGGTCGCCCAGATCGAGCCGCGCAATGTGCCGCATGTAGAACCTGCAACCAGGCTCTCAGGCCTCGAGCCATTTACGATTGATGAAAGCTCGCTGTTCGTTAACGTCGGCGAGCGCACTAATGTAACTGGTTCCAAAGCTTTTGCCCGCATGATTTTGAACGGGCAATTTGATGAGGCGCTTGTAGTGGCAAGGCAGCAGGTCGAAAACGGCGCCCAAGTCATCGATATCAATATGGATGAAGGCATGCTGGATGCCGTTGCCGCGATGACACACTTTTTGAATCTGGTCGCTTCCGAGCCAGATATTGCACGCGTGCCAGTGATGATCGACTCATCTAAATGGTCAGTCATTGAGGCGGGCCTCAAATGTGTGCAGGGCAAAGCCATTGTAAATTCAATCTCAATGAAAGAGGGCGAAGACGAATTCTTACGTCAGGCCAAGCTTTGCCTGCGTTACGGCGCGGCGGTGATCGTGATGGCGTTTGATGAAAAGGGCCAGGCAGATACCTATGAGCGCAAGATCGAGATTTGCAAACGCGCCTATGAACTATTGGTGCAAAAAGTAGGTTTCCCGCCTGAAGACATTATCTTTGACCCGAATATTTTCGCGATTGCGACAGGCATTGAAGAGCATAACAACTATGCCGTAGATTTTATTAATGCCACGCGCTGGATACGCGAAAACCTGCCGCATGCCAAGATTTCAGGTGGTGTATCGAATGTGAGCTTTAGTTTCCGCGGCAATGACCCTGCGCGCGAGGCGATTCATACCGTATTCCTCTACCATGCAATCAAAGCCGGCATGACCATGGGTATCGTCAACGCAGGCATGATGGGCGTTTACGATGATCTGCCCGCTGAACTCAAAGAGCGCGTTGAAGATGTTGTGCTGAATCGTCGCGACGATGCGACCGAGCGCATGATCGAGATTGCAGGTACGTTAAAAGCGGGCGGCAAGAAAGAAGAGGCCACGCTGGAGTGGCGCGGCACGCCAGAAAAACCTACCACCGTGCAAAAACGCCTGACGCATGCGATGGTGCATGGCATTACTGAATTCATCGTTGCTGACACAGAAGAGGCGCGGCAAGAACTACTTAACAATGGCGGTCGCCCAATTCATGTGATTGAAGGCCCCTTGATGGACGGCATGAACGTCGTTGGTGACCTGTTCGGCCAGGGCAAAATGTTCCTGCCGCAAGTGGTGAAGTCTGCCCGTGTGATGAAGCAGGCAGTGGCCCATCTAATCCCTTATATCGAAGAAGAAAAACTGCTCGAAGAACAGCGCACTGGCATAGTCGCCAAGCCCAAAGGCAAGATGGTGATCGCCACTGTAAAAGGTGACGTGCACGACATCGGCAAGAATATCGTCTCGGTCGTATTGCAGTGCAATAACTTTGAAGTGGTCAATATGGGTGTGATGGTGCCAGCTTCCGAAATATTGGCAATGGCCAAAGCCGAAAATGCAGACATTATTGGCTTATCTGGCTTGATTACGCCTTCGCTTGAAGAAATGGCACATGTTGCGCGTGAGATGCAGCGTGACCCGTATTTTCGCGGATTGAAAACACCCCTGTTGATTGGTGGTGCAACTACGTCGCGTGCCCATACCGCAGTGAAGATTGCACCTCATTATGAGGGTCCTGTAATTTATGTCGCCGATGCTTCACGCTCAGTGTCGGTAATGCAGTCGTTGCTCACGCCAGAGCAGCGCGATGCCTATATTGATGAAGTCGCGATTGACTATGACCGTGCCCGCACCCAGCATGCGAATAAAAAAGGTACGCCTATGCTGACACTTGCACAGGCACGTGCCAACAAAGCCAAACTTGATTTCACAGCGAGCAATACTCCGGTGAAGCCAAAGTTTATTGGTCGCCGCACGTTCAAGAATTTTGATCTGGCAGCACTGGTGCCTTATATCGACTGGAGCCCGTTTTTCCAGACTTGGGATCTGGCTGGGTTTTACCCAGCGATTTTGACGGATAGCGTAGTCGGCGATTCAGCCACTAAAGTGTTTGCCGAAGCGCAAGCCATGCTGAAAAAGCTGATTGATGGACGCTGGCTGACTGCGAATGGCGTCGTAGCATTATTACCTGCAAATACGGTGAATGACGATGATATTGAGATTTATACGGATGAAACGCGCACGCAAGTGGCCTTTACCTATTACGGCATGCGCCAGCAAACTGAAAAGCCCGTGATTGATGGTGTGCCGCGACCCAATCAATGTTTGGCTGATTTCATTGCGCCTAAGGATTCTGGCGTTGCTGACTATATAGGTATGTTTGCAGTGACCAGCGGTCTTGGTATCGAGAAATACGAAAAACGCTTTGGAGACGCCCACGATGATTACAGCAGTATTATGCTGAAGTCCTTGGCAGACAGGCTCGCAGAAGCTTTTGCTGAGTATCTGCATGAGCGCGTGCGCACCGATCTGTGGGGCTACGTTGCAGATGAAAGTTTGAGTAAAGAAGCGCTAATAAAAGAGCAGTATCAGGGCATACGACCTGCGCCAGGTTACCCAGCCTGCCCAGACCATACCGTAAAACCAGATATGTTCCATGTGATGCAGTGCGATGAAATTAACATGACATTGACTGAATCATTCGCCATGTTGCCCGGCGCTGCAGTATCGGGATTTTACTTTGCACACCAAGATGCTAAATACTTCAGTGTGGATAAGATTGGTACCGATCAGCTGACTGATATGGCAAAACGTAGAGGTTTGCCAGTGGAATATCTTGAACGCTGGCTGGCACCGAATTTAAGCTGACAAGTTGATGGCTTGGGTTAATACTTAACCCGAAGCCATCAATTATTTAGTCGTTCGCTTGTTTGTTTAGCTCATTGGCCCATTGCATGGCTTGCAGTTGAATGCTGGTGAAATCACTCACACTCATCCCTAGCTCATGAATAGCAGCCCCAGCTGCTTCGAACTCATATTTCTCTATCATTTCCGTGAGGTTCAGCAACTGACCTAACAGGCCTTCACGTTTAGTGATGGCCAATTTTAATGTTTCAGGAATGGCAATTTGTGCCAGCACTTCTTCTTGTGGGGTTTTAAGTACCGCATGTACCAGTGAAAGCATGCCGACCATAAAAGCTTGGTCTCCCGTTGCCTTGTAGTTATCAAGCTGGTTGGCAATCAGCTCCATCAAACGCGCACGGTTAGATACCTGCTGCATGAGGCTGTTGGCAATATTGCCTTCAGGCGATACATAAAGCAGTAATTGCACCCAGCGCAGTAGCTGTTTCTGCCCGAGTATCACAATCGCTTGGCGTAGCGTGCTAATTTCCTGGCGTCGACCGCCGCTTACTGCCACTGAATTGACTAAGCGTAACAAGCTGATAGTGAGCGTTGGACTTTCCTTGAACGGTACTTCAAGTTCGCTGACATTCGCATCGCCAATCAACATGCCCATAATACGCATCAGGCTGATCTGGTTAGGCTGCGGCTTCTTGCCGGTGATTACGACTGGATGCGCGAAGAAATAACCTTGAAACAAGGTAAACCCTAAATCTTTACAGGCGAGATATTGGGTTTCTAGCTCTACTTTTTCAGCAAGCAGAATCGCATTGGAATGTTTCCTGATTTCAGCAATCACTTTAGGCAGTGATTCTATAGATGTGATTTCCAGATCTACTTTCAGGTAATCAATTAACGGCAAAATCGCGTCATATTCTGCACGATAGACGAAGTCATCAATTGCCAACCTGAATCCACGCCCTTTCAGTTCTATACAACGTTCTACGAGCTGAGAGCTTATAGGTACATCTTCCAGAATCTCGAAAATGATCCGTTCTGGTGGCAGTAGCTCGATGGTTTCACTCATCAACAAACTGGCAGATACATTAATAAAGGCATCACAGCTGCCGAGTACGTTATCCAGACCAAACTGGCTGAGCATGTTAACGATAACGGTCGATGTTGAAAGCAGGTCGTCTGTGACATCTGCTTCAAGCAGGCTATCTTCAGAGCGGAACAATAACTCGTAAGCAACGGTATTTTTGTCTAGTGCCAGAATGGGTTGGCGACCAAGAAAAATTTCGGATTTGCCAGAGACTTCGGTGACTGTGGATGCAGTGCTCATTGCCTACTTCCTATTATTCAAGATTATTAAATGTTGGGCGCATCTACTAAGAAAATCATACACCGTATAATGAATATAGAGCTTATCACTCATTACATTTAGACTAAAGATGTCTGTTTAATTTAAGCATAGTCTCATGTTATTTTTCTTGAAATGAATACCTAACTAAGCATTATGTTCAGAGGCAATATAAGCCCCCAGCATAATCAGAATCACGCCGAGCGATTGCAGGGCGGTAAAGTGTTCGCCCAACAACCAGACCGAACAAAGCGGCACTGTGCCAAAGGCAATACTGGTGATGGTATGTGCTTTAGATAAATCTATTTTGGCGATGATGGCCAGCCAGCAAAAAAAAGCGATTGCAAGGGTGACTATGCCAGCCAATATCATTGGGCTAGTCCCCAATGCCTGGATATAAGCCAGAATGTTGCTCAGGCTGTCGATAGGGAATTCACCAGTGTGTGATGCACCCAGTTTGAAAAAAAGTTGCGCTGCTGTATCGCAAGCAAGCAGTATGAAAAACAGCGCGAGAATATCCCATGGAATCGCAGATTTTTTGGTGAAGGTGGCGAGTGCTTTATTTTGCATTGTATTAATTGTCAGGATTTACTCTGGCTGAGCTTGTTGCTTTTTAATAGCATCATCAAAATTAGCGTAAGCCAGTGTATTAGCAATTAACTTGAGCGCAGGGTTAATGAGCTGGTTACGGTGGCGGAAGAAAATATAGGTTTGTTCTAACTTGGAGCCAAGCCTAATCTTGGTTTCATAAGCGGCTTGCCCGCTTTGATAAGTATGAAAGCCATCTCGAATGCACATTTCGATATTGTGCGCCCAGCTCAAAAAGTACAGGTTGTACTGGCGGCAGAGTTCGTAATCTAGGCCGATATATTTATCTAATAATACGCCATCACGATGTAATAGCAGATTGAAGCCAATCAATTTTCCCTGCGCACGATACAGTACATAGCGGCAGTTAAATGGCATGAGGGCGGCGATAGACTCAAAAAATTCCAGCGTCAATTTCTCAAACTTCAGTTCGCTGCGTTCATAGCAGTTGAGGTAAAGCTGGTAGATTTCTTCCAGATCGGGCGGTGTGCCGTTGTATTCTTCTATGGTGATCTGGCTTTTTACGCGTAATTTACGGCGGAAATCTTTGCGTGTGGAGTAGCTTAATGTGCCCAGATATTCATCAAAGTTCTTAAACGCAATCAGGTTGTGGGCAACAGGCATATTTTCAATTTTGCTGAAACCTGCCTGTTTTAGTGGCGGTTCCAGTAAAGTAGCGTCAGATTCAAGTACATCCTTGAAAGCAATAATGCTGGCGCCTTCACGCTCTGCAACCAAATCCAGCTCTGAGTTCAACGCGATAATGATTTCAGGATCAAATGTGTAGTCTTTAGCCATGCCGAGTTTAGCGCTATCGGTGACTGCAGAACCTACGCACAATAATTTGAGCTTGAATAATTTATTAAACAAACCTGGAGCACGGTTCTTTAACCAGGTTGAACCACGTTTTAGAGGGCCTTGAACCGTGCTGTCTAGGCTGTAATCGGTGAAAAAATAAGGTACCAAGCAAACAATCACGCCACTGCGCTTGACTGCTACATAGCCTGTTTTAAAGCCTTCAACTTTTGCCATTTCAAAGGCCAAGTGGTAACGGTAGCTTTCAGCATCACCAGGCAATAAGCGATCCCAAACTGCTTCTTCATATTTAGCGGCGGTAAAGGTGCGTTCAGTGGAGTACAAAGCAGTGAGCTCAGCCACAGCGTCATTGGTTGAAGGAATAGCAATTTGCATCAGTGTGATTCCTTGCTCAAAATTAGTACAGCCCCTGTGCCGCCAAAGGCAAAGGAGTTGGACATGGCATGGATCACTGAAACATTCTTTCTAGCGACATTCGGGATGTAATCGAGGTCACATTTTTCATCTGGCTGATGCAGGTTAATGGTGGGCGGCAGTATCTGGTGTTGAAGCGCCAAAGTGGTCGCCACAATCTCTACGGCCGCCGCCGCACCCATTAAGTGGCCATGCATTGATTTGGTAGAACTGACAGGCGTTTGATTGGCAAACTCGCCAAATACCTGCCGAATGGCAGCAGTTTCACTAATGTCATTCATCGTAGTCGCCGTGCCATGCGCATTGATATAACCAATGTCTTTCGGGTTTAATTCTGCATCCTTCAGGGCGGCGCGAATAGCCACTGCCTGGCCTTCTGGTGTAGGAGAGGTAATATGGACGCCATCATTGGCAGTGCCATAACCTGAGATTTCAGCATAGATATTTGCCCCACGGGCTTTTGCGTATTCGTAGTCTTCAAGAATCAGCACGGCAGCACCTTCACCCAATACCAAGCCTGTGCGGTCTGCCGCAAATGGCTTGCATGAGGCACCTGGGTCATTGGCATCTTCTTTGGCCAGTGTGCGCAGTGCTTCCCATGCTTTGATGGTGCCAAATGTGAGTAAGGCTTCGCTGCCACCAGCAAGCATGACATCGGTGTAACCATGCCTGATCTGGCGCATCGCTTCGCCGATTGCAACGGCAGAAGAAGAGCAGGCGGTAGAGAATGTCAGGTTAGGGCCACTGAGTTTGTACTCAAGCCCGATTTGTGAGCAGGCAGCGTTGTTCATGGCCATCAACACAGTGAATGGTTTTAGGCGTTCCGCACCATCGCGATAGAGGCGAACATAACCTTCTTCTATGGAATTGGCGCCGCCCATGCCTGTGCCCAGATAAACGCCAGTGCGGGTTCTGTCTATGTTTTCCATGTCCAGCTTGGCATCTGCAATGGCCTGCTGTGCGGCATACAGAGAAAACTGGCTGACACGATCCAGTGCTGAATACTGGTGGCGGGTAAAGTGATCTTGCGGATTGAAGTCAGCATACGCTGCAATCTTGGTATCCAGTTTCTCGACAAACTCTGAGGTCATTCTACGAATACCAGATTTACCAGCGATTAAATTATCGTAAAACAGCTCTGGCGTATTGCCCAACGGCGAAACAATCCCTAAACCAGTAATAACAACGCGTCTTTTCATGGGGGGGCTTTATAAATGCTATTTAGGGTGTTGCTCGCTGATCAAAGCGTCAGCTAGGTTAGCTACATCTTGCACAGTAGCAATATCAACTTTGTCGTTAGGTACTTTGATATTGAACGTATCTTCAGCACTGAAAATAATGTCGAAGGTATCGAGTGAATCCATGCCAAGCTCAGTCAGATTGCTTTCAGGCTTGATGGTTTCTACATCGACTTCAAGCTTGTCGGCGATGAGTTGTGAAATAATTTTTAAAGTATCGGTCATAATTTTCTCAAGAAATTTTAATGTATTGCTTCAGTCGCTACTATAAAGCGGAAGTTGCTGGCTTTCTAGCGCCTACTGTATCGGGTAGCGATGATAGTTCTAGGCAAAATTTGGCCACGCGCTTGGCGATGTCGTCTTTGCGCTTATCCAGTGTGACTACGTGGTAGGTATCATCCACGAAATAGGTTTCAACGATTTCGGCTGCAATATTTTCCTGAATGAAGTAAGCGTTTTTCAGACTGGCCATATCATCTTCAGTCGAATGCACAATCAGCGTAGGTGACAATATGTCCTTCATGCAGCGTTTAGCCGCACTCATCAGTCTCACGCTCTCAAGAATGACTGTAGCGGGTGTTTTGAAATAGCCGATTTTGTCGGCTGTTTTTGCATCTTTATTGTCCAGAATCGCCGCTACCAGTGCTCGTGTACGCTCGTCTTTGATGCCATAGGGAGAAGTTTCTTCCCACTCCATAAAGTATTTCAATGGAGAATAAAGCACCAGCGGCAACAGGAATTTCTGTTTGAATTTAGGCATATTCCAGCCATCGTAAAAGAAGGTTGCCGAGAGCAGAAAAGTGCCGTTCACGCGCTTGCCTTTCTCGGCTGCCAGCAACATTGAAAGTAGTGCGCCCATTGAAAGGCCACCAACATACACTTGTTCACATTCATTGCTGAGCGCTTCGAATGCGATCTCTACAGACTTATACCAGTCGCGCCATGTGGTTGCTTTGAGATCATCAATCGAGGCGCAATGGCCGGCCAGTTCATGGCACGCAACAGTGACACCGCGACGTGCAATGACTTTGCCAAAATGTTTCATTTCGGAAGGCGTGCCTGTTAGCCCATGTACCAGCAATATGCCTACTTTGCTATGCGCATCATTTTTGCCTGAACGCATGACAAAGCCGTTAGCCCCGACCACATCATCAATTTTCAAGGGGGTCAGAACCGCTTCAAGTTGCTGCAAATCTGTCATTGTGTTCATGCAGTACCACCTACCAGAAATACACCCACAATAATCATCAAGGCGCCATACCAGCGGCGCTTGCCAACTTTTTCGCCAAGAAATAGTGAGGATGCAATCAAAATTAAAATAATGTTAATGCTCGATAATGGGTAGGCAATGCTGACCGCAGTAGTGGATAAAAAGCCAATCCAGACGATGTATTCGATGATATATACCACGACACCCAGGCTGATTTCTTTGCGTTTTAGCGTGCCGATAATGCTCTCAACATGGCCGCGCCAGCCAGTCTGTGTGGTTTGCACTGACATATTGCTGCCGTGCTTGAATAGCACTGTACCTAATGTATCGAGCAGTAGGGCAATAGACAGTAGCAATAAGGGTTTAAGCGATTCCATCAAAAGCCTGAATAAGTTTTAGGTTGGCAATCTGATTGCGCTGCAGCATGGCGCTGGACGGCTGTAGTGATTTGGCATCCCCACGTCTATCTAGCCACGAACTGATATATTTAAATGGAGAGCGAAACGCAGGTGGTGAGTAGTCACCTACGGTATCTGCACCGACAACTTTATATTTGGTGCGAATGGCGGCAATACATTTTAGTACGGTTGCCAGTGGCATAGTGCCTTGTTCCCAATTGGTACACGCATCGTCTGGGTGCATGCAGTCTTTATCGACGCTGATATACACATCATCTGTAGGAATGGCATCCATGATCTCACGGATGCCATCGGCGATATTAGTTTCTAGCTGACTTACCAGTGATACTATATTTGCCTCTGTTTGAGTGCTGATTTGCGCTGCTACTCGGCTAAATGGCAACAATACTATTTTGCCGTTTTGATAGCTTTCAACATCACCACCCAAGAAATTTTTGCCTTCTACATCACCACTCTGCAGGCCAACAATCACAACGCGAGCCACCTGTGGCAGGCGTGCCAGCGAATAAACCCAAGTGCCACAGTGGTAGCGATGGGGTGGCCGCATCCAATCTGGATGATTGTCGAACAGCACAACGGTGAGCGGCTTTTCATGTTGCTCGATCAAAGCTAGTGAAAAATGGTGGAAGTCACCAGAGCCCAGCAGCGCAAAAAAGGGGCGACCATAAGTCGCGATCTTTTTTCGCAAGCTGTTGAATTTCATGCGGCTGGTCCACAACCTCGCTGCAAATCGATGACGTTTGAGGTCAATCAGCTTGATGCGCGTTTGATACTGCGCCATCAAGTCTGGTTGTGTAGAAACGCTTGAATCAAAATCGTAGATAAAAATATCCTGCATCCTAGGTTAGTCTGGCAGCCTACTATTACTAAACGTCATTATTCTGCACCACAACGGCGAAGCAGCATTTCAAACAGGTGGATGCCAAGATCAATTTCTTCTTCGCTAATCAATAATGATGGGGCTAGCGTGATGACATTTTTGGAGTAACCACCAATATCCAGTACCAAGCCATATTTCTTATCACCGACCAGCAAATCGCCTTTCAAACCTTCGTTGAACATACGATCTGCCAGTGCACGGCTTGGTGTAAAGCTGTCATTGGTACACAGCTCGATACGCAGTGCCAAGCCAAGACCGCTGACATCGCCGATTACTTTCCAGCGTGATTTCAGTTCCTGGATGCGATTGAGGAAATACGCACCACGAGCACGTACTTCCGGCTCAAAGTCCTTTTCTTCCGTCATGCGCAACACTTCGAGTGCAACAGAAGTGCCCAGAGGATTAGAAGCAAAGGTTGAATGGGTTGATCCAGGCGGGAATTTCTCAGGTGAAATCAGTTCTTCACGCGCCCAGATACCAGAGAGTGGATTCAAGCCATTGGTGATAGCTTTACCGAACACGAATATATCAGGAACGATACCGAAGTTTTCCCATGACCAGAGCTTGCCAGTACGGTAAACACCCATCTGGATTTCATCGGCTACCAACAAGACATTGCGTTTTTTCAGGCTTTCGGCCAGTTTCGCCATGTAGCCTTCTGGAGGAATGATGTAGCCGCCAGTGCCTTGCATGGGCTCAATATAGAAGGCACCAAATTCGCACTGACCAGATTTTTCATCCCAAAACGATTGATATTCAGTTTCAAAAAGCTTTTCAAATTCTTTATGGCAATAGGTATCGCAAGTTTCCACTTTCATGCTGTAAGGGCAACGGAAGCAGTAAGGATAGGGTACGAAGTGGGCACGGTCGGCAAAGTTACCGAAACGGCGGCGATAGCGATAGCTGGAAGTAATCGCAGATGCACCTAAGGTGCGGCCATGATAGCCGCCCATGAACGCGAACTGGTGGGTTTTACCCGTATGGTTACGTACAACCTTGATTGAATCTTCAACTGCTTGCGCACCACCAACGTTGAAATGTACGCGGCCTTTAACGCCATATTTGTCTTCTACATATTTGCAGATGATCTCTGCAAGCTCTACTTTTTCTTTGTGCAAATACTGACTAGCCAGTTGCGGCATGATGTCGATCTGCTCTTTCAGTTTGTCGTTTAGGCGCTTGTTTTTGTACCCGAAATTGACAGCTGAATACCACATTTGCCAATCCAGATATGGTGTCTGGTTTTCATCGTACAAAAAGCTGCCTTCGCATGACTCAAATACCTTCGGAGGGTCTGCGTAATTGACGGTGTCGCCGTGTGAGCAATATTTATCGTTCTTTTCAAGAATCTCGATGATCTTCTGTTCCATGATGTCTTTCAGGTTTATCTATTGAGGTTGCAGTTAAATATGGGCTGTATGATATGGCGCTGTATGACTTATGCAGATTGATTGGTTTTGTGTGCAGATTTTTGGGCAAACTGTTGAGGAATTGCGCCTGCTTGCCATTTTTTAACCTCGGCAAAGACATCGGCAAAGCTTTCAAATTTATGATGTGGTGTGTCGTTCTTCTCGCAGTGCTTGATCAGTGAGCCTTTAGCAAACACGATATCGGCATAACCAGAAAGACAGGCATCTGATTTACCGTCGCCTATCAGCACAATCGGGCCACCGCTTTCAAGCGCCAAATCATCAGCGATCTTGCATTTACAAACACCATTACCAGCCTTGCAATCCATATTGCGTAAGGGGAAGGTAATATCCAAGCCATTGGGCACAAAGCTCAGATGGTTTGCGTAAATTGGTATTTCAGGAAATGCCGCGTGGCGGGTAGCCACTTTGATTGCGTGATCAAGCCCATCGCTTACGATGGCGACTTTGGCAAATTGGATGATGTGCTGATAAAACGGTAAGAAGCTTGCGTCCAACTGTATGCTGCGGAAAAAACTTTCTACTGCAATATGGTCGGCTTTCACCATGCGCACTTGCTGGGTCATGCATTCGATGGCGGTGATTTTGCCATCCAGCCAGGTTTTTTCGATCTCTTCCCAGCTAGGATCAGCAAACTTCTCCAGCATGGCATCTACGGTATCTCGTACTGAGAGCGTGCCATCAAAATCAATGATAAAAAGCATGTTTTGTTCTATCTTTTATTCAATATGATAAGCATTCTATGCTGGCTTACTTACAGCAGTCTTACGCTTTAAGGCTTACTTAAAATCCTGTAAAAAGCCCAGGTTATGCGACCATTTGATGACATGCACACCAGCTTCTTTTTGCTTTTCAGCAAGTTGTTTGTGCAGTGTTTTCATTTGTGTCCAATGCTGGCTTGGGCGGTAATGATGCTCCGCGTGATAGCCGTTATTGAACCAGATGAAGTTATATAACCAACTGTAGCTACTGACACCCCAGGCAATTGGGAGATTGGGGTTGCCCTTGTAGTGCTCATAATAGCCATTAAGTGAAGAAAAGCTGTTGCCTAGATAGTAGAACGGCACCATGAACAGCATGAATTTCCAGTTCAGCGCGAAGCCGATAATGACTACCAATATGGAAACTGCAATTTCAAACACCCCAAACCACGCGAGAAAACTACTGCGTCGTTTGATATCGTGAAATATCTCGCTTGGATCATCGCGGAAATAGCTTTTGAACGTGTAAGCCCAGACATTTTCTGGTTGGCCATACTTGCCGTGCAGATAAATTGAAAGTGGGTCACGCGTCTTGCCTTCTGCATCTGGCAGGTCACTATTGCCGATATGATGGCGGCGGTGCACATTGTCGTAAAAGGTCTGTGAAAAGACCATGGTGACTGATTCCATCAAGCTGAACAGGCGATTCAGTATTTCAGACTTGAAATAGGCGTTATGGATGAAATTGTGTGAAATGCCATTGATATTCCATGAAATGCTTACGGCATATACCAATCCCAGTAACACATTCGCCCACCAGGGCAGATGGTCAAACAGTACGAACATCATGAGCAAGTAGGCGAGATGGGCGATACCAAAAAATACAGGGATGATGTCCCAGTATGAATGAGCGAATATAAAACGATTAGGCTTATTCTTAGCCATGATGAGTGTTCCTTGATGGCTGCTTGATAGTCAAAACTAGGCTGGTATGACGATGTGGAGATTTCATGAAATCAAACAGTAGTACAAAATATTGAAAGCGTAATGTAAGCTCAATCACTTACTGTTCCCTTACAAAGTAGTCATTAGCCATTTTTGGGCATGTTTAATAAAGTTTATGAGAATCCTGCTAGTTGAAGATGATGCCACGCTAGGCAACGCGATCCATCGCTCACTGGTGAAAGCTGGCTATGCGGTGGATTGGGCGAAAAATGGTCATGATGGCGATCTGGCTTTGCATGGCCAGATTTATGAGGTGGTCGTGCTGGATATTGGCCTGCCTATAATGAACGGTTTTGAAGTATTACGCCGTATGCGTGCACGCAAAATCAGCACGCCAGTGATTATCCTGACAGCGCTTGATGCGCTTGAAGATCGGGTCAAAGGTCTGGATCTGGGTGCGGATGATTACCTGGCAAAACCTTTCAGCCTGCCAGAACTTGAAGCACGTTTACGTGCGCAGATTCGGCGTAGTAACACAGTGACCAATTCTTATATTGAGCATGGTGCATTGCGCATGGAGATGAAAGATCGTTTGATTACGGTGAATGATGAGGCCATGTCACTCTCGCCGCGCGAGCTGAGTGTGCTTGAAACACTGATGATGCGTGCTGGCCGTGTGGTCAGCAAAGAAAGTCTGATGGAAAGCCTGTGCAATTGGAACGAAGATGTTGGTAATAATGCGATAGAAGTCTATGTGCATCGATTGCGCAAAAAACTGGAGCCTAGCGGTATCAATATCCGCACTGTGCGTGGCTTGGGATACATGCTGAGCAAGCAGGAAGCCCCTAAGTAATGGGAAAAATGATGCAAAAAGCGATGCAATGTTAAGGCATAAATGGATAGGTCAGTCGCTACGCAAAAAGATTTTGCTCTGGCTTTTGCTACCTATGCTGGCACTCATCACCATTGATTCCAGCATTTTATTTCGCGTCGGTATGCACTTTCAGCGCACAGAGTTCGATCACGAGCTTTCAGATACTGCCTATGATATTTCACAATTAGTGAGTTCACCCGCTAACACCCAAGGTTCGCTTGAGCTGAATGATGATCTGCGCGAGGCTATGCTCACGGCGCAAGATGACAAAATGTACTACAGCATTATTAATCTCAAAGGTGAGATTATTGGCGGTGACCATGTGCTAAAACTGGCACTGCCTGCCAAAACTGAAGATGATAAATCCCCATATTTTGTGAATATGCCAGTCGCGAATGAGCCAGCGCGTGTCGCTGTGTTTTTTACGACCATCATTGTTCATGGCAAGCCACAGCAGGTATTTATCCAAGTCGCCGAGACTTTGAACAAACGAAACCAGCTTTCGAACAATATCTTGATTGCAATCGTCGTACCGCAGTTGTTTTTGCTCTTGACTGCAACTTTATTAATCTGGTTTGGCACTGCGCGTGGCTTATTGCCATTGTCAGAATTGCAGCATGCATTATCGCAACGTATGCCGCGTGATTTGAGCCCTGTGCAACTATCGAGCGTACCTACCGAGGTGCAGGTGCTACTGGATTCCGTCAATTTTCTTTTATTAAAACTCAGTAATGTATTGGAATCACAAAACCGTTTTGTGGCCGATGCCGCACATCAGTTACGTACGCCATTGGCGGGTATGCAAGCGCAGATTGAACTGATTCAAAATGAAACAGATCCTGCTGAGATCAAGCAGGGCTTAACGCGGGTGACTAATAGTGTGCACCAACTTTCACATCTGGTGAGCCAGTTATTGATGCTTGCGCGCAGCCAGCCTGAAGTAGTGCGTGAGCTTGACTTGGTCGAGGTTGATCTAAAACATCTGGCACAAGAAGTGACAATTGATAGCGTGCCTTCTGCGTATCAGCAAAATATAGACTTGGGTTTTGAGAGCGATGTGGATGAAGCGTGGATAGATGGAGAGCCCAAACGCCTGCGAGAGATGTTACATAATTTGCTGGATAACGCGATACGTTATAGCGGCGCGGGTAGCAAAGTCACGGTCAAAGTCATGGCTGGTGCAGATAGGGTAACTTTAAGTGTGGAAGACAATGGCCCGGGCATCCCAGTCACTGAATATGAGCGCGTTTTTGAGCGTTTTTATCGAATTATCGGTACTAAGCAAGAAGGCAGTGGATTGGGTTTGGCGATTGTGATGGAAATCGCGCAAATTCATAAGGCGGAGATCAAAGTAGAGGTGCCAGAGCATGGCAAGGGAACGCGTATCAATGTAGTATTCCACGAGTTGGCCGACACCTCGGCGCTGGCACATCCATTGCATGATGGGCTTGTCTGAATTCAATCTAAATTGGCTTAATGAATAAGCATGACTAATAAAAAATCGCCGTCCATCCACATCCTCGGCATTTGCGGAACATTCATGGGCGGGCTGGCAGTGCTGGCCAAGCAGGCGGGTTATCACGTCACTGGTTGTGACGCTAATGTGTATCCGCCAATGAGCACGCAGCTTGAGGCGCAGGGCATTTCACTCATGCAGGGGTTTGACCCTGAACAAGTATCGCTGAATCCAGACATCTATGTCATCGGCAATGTAGTTTCGCGCGGCAATCCGCTCATGGAGCACATTCTCAACCTCGGCTTGCCATATATCTCAGGTCCGCAGTGGCTTGCGGAGCATGTGTTGCAAGGTAAGTGGGTACTCGCAGTTGCGGGTACACATGGCAAAACTACAACCAGTTCTATGCTGGCGTGGATATTGGAATATGCAGGCCTTGCCCCTGGTTTCCTCATTGGCGGTGTGCCACAGAACTTTGGGATTTCAGCGCGTTTGCCTGGTGCACCGAAGCAAGAGCCTACGGGCGAATCGCCATTTTTTGTGATTGAAGCTGATGAATACGATACGGCGTTTTTTGATAAACGCTCCAAGTTCGTCCACTATCATCCGCGTACCGCAGTGTTGAATAATCTTGAATTTGACCACGCAGATATTTTCGCTGATCTCGCTGCGATAGAAACCCAGTTTCATCATTTGGTAAGAACCGTTCCAAACCAGGGCTTGGTGGTTGCTAATGGCAAAGAGACAAGTTTGAAGCGCGTGATTGATAAAGGCTGCTGGACGCCTGTGGAGTTCTTTGGCGGTGATGATGGTTGGCAAGCTGATAGCCTAGATGCGGAAGGTGGGTTTGACGTGCTCTTGAATGGGCAAGCACAAGGCCGCGTAGCATGGGGGATACTTGGCGAACATAATCGTATGAACGCCCTCGCAGCGTTAGCTGCGGCACGACATGTAGGCGTTTCCATTGAAGTGGGGATTGCCGCGCTGGCTGAATTCCAGAACGTAAAACGCCGTATGGAAATACGTGGTGTGGTGAATGGCATTACGGTGTATGACGATTTTGCGCATCACCCAACGGCAATCACTACTACGGTGGCAGGCTTGCGCCATAAAGTAGGCAAGTCACGCATACTCGCGGTACTTGAGCCTCGCTCTAACACCATGAAACTAGGCGTGATGAAAGACGCATTGCCAGCCAGCTTGAGTGATGCTGACTTGGTATTTTGCTACGGCGAACATCTGGGTTGGGATGCCGCTGCTGCGCTTGAACCTATTAAGCATAAATCAGCCGTGTTCAATGATCTGTCAGCATTGATTGAGGCCATTGCGCAACAAGCCCAAACTGGCGATCACATCTTGGTGATGAGTAATGGCGGTTTCGGCGGCATTCATGCCAAATTGCTGGAAAGGCTGGCGACTTGAACCCTCGCATCGCCTTGACCAAATGGAGCTTGAAGCTGAAGCGCTATACCCAGTACATGGGCCCACTGGGTATCATGTTGCTGGTTTCGTTTTTGCTGCATGCTGGCCTGATTGTGTCACTCAAATTTGAGTTACCTTCGCCCAAGTTTTTTCAGGACAAAATGCCGGCGCTCGATATTGTGCTGGTGAATGCCAAGACCAAGAGCAAGCCAACAAAAGCAGATCTACTGGCGCAGGCTAACTTGAATCGTGGTGGTAATACGGACGACAACCGGCACCTAAAATCAGCCTTGCCACCTCCAAAAGACCAGCAGCTGGATACCTCGATCAAGCCCGCCACTGAAGCCAAGCAAGCAGCAAAGAAACTGGCAGATACTGCTAACCAGGCCGAACTCACCCAGCAACGCGTGGCTGAACTGGAAAAACAGGCTCAAGAATTGATGACACAGATCAATGCCAAAAACAAAGTAGAAACCAACCCCACACAAAAAGCCGCTGCTGCACAAACACAAAAAGGCCAGCAGGATAATACGGCTAAAAAACTGGATGCCGCAGACTTGATGGCGAGTAGCCTGGATATTGCGCGTTTCGAGGCGCAGATTGCCAAAGAGCAGGACGAATACCAGAAGCGCCCCAAGCGTAAATATATAGGGGCACGTACGCAGGAGTATCGGTTTGCCACCTATGTGGAAGCCTGGCGGCAGAAAGTGGAGAAAATAGGTAACCTGAATTATCCAGAAGCCGCCAAGACCCAGAAATTATATGGTCAGTTGCGTATGACGGTCTCGATTAAATCGGATGGCAGTATCGAGAGTATTTCCATCGACCAGAGCTCGGGTTCTAAGGTACTTGATGATGCTGCCAAAAATATTGTCACCATGGCAGCGCCTTATGCTGCCTTCCCTGACGATATACGCAAAGATACCGATATTCTCGGCATTACCCGTACCTGGACATTTACCAAGCAAGACAGCTTGGCGACTGAGCAGTAGTGAATGGCGTAATAGCACGAACTTAAGGATGCTCTCATGAGTTATTTTCAACACCATGTATTTTTCTGTTTGAATCAGCGCGATAAAGGTGAGTCATGTTGCGCCAATCTAGGTGCCGAGGCTGCTTTCGATCACATGAAATCGCGCGTTAAAGCCTTAAAGCTCAATAAAAATCATGAAGTACGTATAAACCGCGCAGGTTGCCTAGATCGTTGCGAACTAGGCCCCGTGATGGTGGTGTATCCAGAAACCATCTGGTATCAGTTTGTGGATAATGACGATATTGATGAGATTATCGAATCCCATCTGGTTAACGGAAAGCCAGTCGAACGGCTGATGGTCTAGCCAGCCTTTAACCTAATATTCGTTGTATCTCTGCCTTGAGTTTTGCTGCCGTAGCTGTATCTAGTTGCTGTGGTAAAGATTCCCGTATCCTGTCACCCCAGATTGGGTTAGGGAAATTCCTGTCTTCTTTATAACGTGGAATCACATGCCAATGCAGATGTGGTGTCATATTCCCCAAGCTGGCCAAATTGATCTTTTCCGGCTGAAGAACATCACGTAATACCTGTTCTACCGCAAACACTGTGGCCATCAGCCGTTCTCTATCTTTGATTGATAGATCACTCATTTCCTTTATATGCTGGTTGAGTATCACGCGGCAAAAGCCCGGGTAATCAGCATCCTCAATCCGCACTACACGGCAAAAACTGTCTTGCCATAACAGTTCGCCGCCTGGTGTTCTGCATAACTCACAGCTATTCAAATTGGTTACCTCACGTAGTTTTCAGGCGTAGCGCCCATTGCATCTTTACGGAATTTTTACACATTTACTGTAAGTCATTACGAATTCTTTATTTTGATCTACGTAAGCTGTGCACTCGTTATTGCGTCTTGCTTAGTAATCGGATGGAGACATGATGAGTGCAATTCCAGATTCGTTATTGGTGGTTGGTTATTTCGTGGCTATTTATCTAGTGGCCGTGGCCTGTATTTACCTTGGGGGAAAGAAATGAGCTTTATTACTATTTTAAGTGGCATCGTCAGTGTACTGCTGCTGATTTACCTGTTGTACGCCTTGATCAAGCCGGAGAATTTTTAATGAACGCCAACACTATCATTCAGTACGGCTTATATTTCGTCACCATACTGCTACTGACCAAACCCATGGGCATTTTCATCGCGCGCGTGATGGAAGGCAACACACCCTTACTAAGCAAGATTTTCAGCCCAGTAGAGCGACTGCTCTACAAGATAGGTGGCGTTGATGCCAGCGCCGAAATGGGCTGGAAGCGCTACACGATTGCCCTTCTGGTATTCAATACGCTGGGTATTCTGGTGCTGTTTTTGTTGCAACGCCTGCAATTATCATTGCCTCTCAATCCGCAGCAGTTTCCCGCAGTGAGTGTCGATTCTTCATTCGATACTGCCGTCAGCTTTATCACCAATACCAACTGGCAGGGCTATGCGGGTGAAACAACCATGAGCTATTTCACGCAAATGGTTGGCCTCACCGTGCAAAACTTTCTCTCTGCCGCGACAGGTATTGTCGTTGTCATCGCTTTGATTCGCGGTTTCGCGCGTCATTCGGTGAAGACTATCGGCAACTTTTGGGTAGACCTCACACGCTCTACTTTATACATTCTGCTGCCACTATCTTTGGTGCTGGCTGCTGTATTCATGAGCCAGGGTGTTATCCAGAACTTTAGCGCTTATCAGGATGTTTCAACGCTTGAAACGACTGCCTATCAAGTACCCAAGCTGGATGATGCGGGTAACCCGTTAAAAGACGCGAGCGGTAATCCTGTGCTTGATAACTTGACTACCAAAACACAGACACTCGCCATGGGTCCAGTGGCTTCGCAAGAATCTATCAAAATGCTGGGTACCAATGGTGGCGGCTTCTTTAATGCCAACTCGGCGCATCCTTACGAGAACCCAACACCATTTACCAATTTCTTGCAGATGGTGGCGATTTTCCTGATTCCTGCTGGGCTCTGTTATGCCTTCGGTTTGATGGTGGGCGATAAACGTCAGGGTTGGGCGGTATTTGCTGCCATGGGCCTTATCTTTGTTGTGATGGCTGGTGTGCTGGTGGTTTCTGAACAGGCGGGCAACCCCGCATTTACTGCGGTTGGTATTGACCAATCCAGCTCGTTAACGCAAGCAGGCGGTAATATGGAGGGCAAGGAAACGCGTTTTGGTATCGTTGCGTCTTCGCTGTTTGCCACGATTACCACCGCTGCTTCTTGTGGCGCTGTCAATGGCATGCATGACTCGCTGACCCCGATTGGCGGCCTTGTGCCAATGTGGCTGATTCAGTTGGGTGAAGTCGTGTTTGGTGGTGTTGGCTCTGGCCTTTATACCATGCTCATCTACGCCATTCTGGCCGTGTTTGTGGCAGGTTTGATGATAGGCCGTACGCCTGAGTACCTGGGTAAAAAGATCGAGATATTCGAGATGAAGATGTCATCCATCATCATATTGGTAACACCTGTGCTGGTGCTGGTAGGCACCGCCATCGCGGTGATGGTTGACCCTGGTAAAGCAGGTATTGCCAACCCTGGTGCGCATGGTTTTAGTGAAATTCTGTATGCGGTTTCTTCTGCTTCTAATAATAACGGCAGCGCATTCGCGGGCCTTTCTGCCAATACGCCTTTCTATAACTATCTGTTGGCAGTTGCCATGTGGTTTGGCCGCTTCGGCATCATCATCCCAGTGCTGGCAATCGCAGGTGCGCTGGCCGCTAAAAAGCGCATCCAGCCTGGCCTCGGCACTTTGCCTACGCACGGCCCGCTATTCGTGAGCTTGCTGATTGGCGTGGTGATTCTGGTCGGTGCATTGACCTACGTGCCTGCCCTTGCCCTTGGCCCAGTGGTCGAGCAGTTGATGATGGTTGGCGCTCACTAACACGTGAATAGCACCAGGCATATTGAAACAATTTCAAAGGATTTAATGATGACCAGAGCAGTAAGTATTGAAGAAAAAATGACCATGTTTGATCCAAAGCTGATCAAGCCAGCGATTGTGGATTCATTTAAAAAACTGAGTCCGCAAACGCAGTGGCGCAACCCGGTAATGTTTGTCGTGTATCTCGGCAGCATACTGACCACTGTGCTTTTCCTGCAGGCTTTATTTGGCAAAGGTGAGGCGCCAGCAGGGTTCATTCTGCTGGTCAGTATCTGGCTGTGGTTCACGGTATTGTTCGCCAATTTTGCCGAGGCTTTGGCAGAAGGCCGTAGCAAGGCGCAAGCGGCTTCGTTGCGCCAATCTAAAAAGAATGTCGTCGCGAAAAAACTGGCGACTGCAAAACGTGATTCAAAAGTGAGCCTGACAGATAGTTTAAGTCTGCGTAAAGGTGACATCATTCTGGTAGAGGCAGGCGATACCATCCCTGCCGATGGCGAAGTGATTGACGGTATCGCCTCGGTCAATGAATCCGCAATCACGGGGGAATCAGCCCCTGTGATTCGCGAATCAGGTGGAGATTTCAGCGCGGTAACAGGTGGTACCCAGGTCTTATCAGACTGGATAGTGGTACGTGTCACCGTGAACCCAGGTGAGGCTTTTCTGGATCGCATGATTGCAATGGTGGAAGGCGCAAAACGCCAAAAAACACCCAATGAAATCGCGCTGACTATCCTTCTAGTGGCACTCACTATCGTATTTTTATTAGCCACTGTCACGCTGCTACCGTTCTCGATATTCAGCGTTGACGTGGCAGGTGCAGGGCAGCCAGCAACGATTACTGTGCTTATTTCGCTGCTGGTCTGCTTGATTCCTACCACCATTGCTGGTTTGCTTTCAGCGATTGGTGTGGCTGGCATGAGCCGTATGATGCAAGCCAATGTCATCGCTACTTCAGGTCGCGCGGTTGAGGCTGCAGGTGATGTGGATGTATTGCTTCTCGATAAAACAGGCACGATTACCTTGGGTAATCGCCAGGCTTCGGCCTTTGTCCCTGCTGCTGGCATCTCAGAGAATGAATTGGCCGATGTTGCGCAACTTGCTTCACTCGCGGATGAAACGCCTGAAGGCCGCAGTATTGTCGTTCTGGCAAAAAATCGCTTCAATTTGCGTGAGCGCAATATGCTGACCTTGGGCGCGACTTTCGTGCCGTTCTCGGCACAAACCCGCATGAGTGGAGTGACCATTGGTGAACGAAACATTCGTAAAGGCGCAGCCAGTGCTATTCGCCAATATGTGGAATCGTTAGGCGGTATTTTTGCCGATGAAATTACGGTAAAGGTGGATGACATCTCACGCCGCGGTAGTACGCCATTAGTGGTGGCGGATGGGGCTAAAGTGGTAGGCGTGGTCGAGCTCAAAGATATTGTTAAAGGTGGCATCAAAGAGCGATTTGCCGAGCTACGTGCCATGGGCATTAAGACCATCATGATTACGGGCGATAATCGCCTGACTGCCGCTTCAATCGCGGCTGAAGCAGGAGTTGATGATTTTCTCGCTGAAGCAACACCAGAGGCCAAGTTAGCGCTGATTCGTGAACATCAAGCCCAAGGCAAGCTGGTGGCCATGACAGGTGACGGTACTAACGATGCGCCAGCACTGGCGCAGGCCGATGTGGCGGTGGCCATGAATACTGGTACGCAGGCTGCCAAAGAGGCTGGCAATATGGTCGATCTGGACTCCAACCCGACCAAGCTGATTGAGATTGTAGAAATCGGCAAGCAGATGCTGATGACACGTGGCTCGCTCACTACCTTCAGTATCGCTAACGATATTGCCAAGTATTTCGCCATTATTCCTGCTGCGTTTGCGACAACTTATCCAGCTTTGAACACGCTGAACGTGATGCATTTGACCAGCCCCAATTCGGCCATTCTGTCGGCGGTTATTTTCAATGCGTTGATCATCATGTTCCTGATTCCGCTCGCGCTCAAAGGTATTCCATACCGCGCAGTTGGTGCAGCCACGCTGTTGCGCCGCAACCTGCTGATATATGGCTTGGGCGGCATCATTGTGCCATTCGTCGGTATCAAGCTGATTGACGTGGCCTTGACGATTGTCGGCTTGGTTTAAGCAAGAACTCATTTTAAGGAAACATCATGAAATCATATTTACGCCCAGCCATCGCTTTGTTTTTAGGGATTACCCTGATTACTGGCGCCATTTACCCACTATTAATAACGGGCATAGGCAAAGCATTTTTCCCAGAACAAGCACAAGGCAGCCTGATTAAAAAAGACGGCAATATTGTAGGCTCAAGCCTGATCGGCCAGAATTTTACTGACTCCAAGTATTTCTGGGGCAGGCCATCTGCCACATCGCCTTACCCTAACAATGCGGCAGCTTCTTCTGGTTCCAATCAGGGGCCACTCAACCTTGCCTTGATGGATGCCGTGAATGGTCGTATCGCCGCCCTTAAACAGACTGACCCTGACAACAAACTACCTGTCCCTGTTGATTTAGTGACGGCTTCTGCCAGTGGCTTAGACCCCGAAATCAGCCCAGCAGCGGCCATTTACCAGATTGACCGCGTTGCAAAAACGCGTGGTTTTACGCCAGAGCAAGTTACCGAGCTGGTACAAAAGCATATTCAAGGTCGCCAGTTCGGCATTTTGGGTGAACCGCGGGTGAATGTGCTGGCATTGAATCTGGCGCTGGATGAAACGTCTAAAACAGCTAAATAAGGCTTTATAAGGCTTTGCAAGTGCTGGTTAAATCCAGCCTTATTACAGATAGCATATACTAACAACATGAATGATCAGCGCCCCGACCCCGACCAGTTATTGGAGAAAATCCAGCTAGAAGATGCCAAGCAAAAGCGTGGCAAGCTGAAGATATTTTTCGGAGGTTGTGCGGGTGTTGGTAAAACCTTTGCCATGCTTTCTGCCGCCCAGGTGTTGGCGCGGCAGGGTCTGGAGGTGCTAATTGGCGTGATTGAAACGCATGGTCGCAAAGATACCGAAGCCCAGCTAAGTGGCTTGATTCAATTGCCACTCAAGTCAGTTGAATACCGTGGTCGTACCCTCACTGAATTTGATCTGGATGCAGCCCTCAAGCGCAAACCAGCACTGATTTTGATGGATGAGCTGGCACACTCCAATGTCGATGGTTCGCGCCACCCCAAACGCTGGCAAGATGTAGAAGAGTTGCTCGCCGCTGGCATTGATGTGTACAGCACGCTCAACGTACAACATCTGGAAAGCCTGAATGACGTGGTTGGCCAGATTACAGGGGTTCGCGTCGCCGAGACCCTGCCCGATAAAGTGTTTGATCTTGCCGATGAAGTGACGCTGGTCGACCTTTCACCAGAAGAGCTCTTGCGTCGCCTGCAAGATGGGAAAGTCTATATTCCGCAACAAGCTGAACAGGCGCGCAAGAATTTCTTTCGCAAGGGCAATTTAATTGCCCTGCGTGAAATGGCGCTGCGCAGAACGGCAGACCGCGTAGATGCGCAGATGCGTGAATACCGCGCCGACCAATCCATTCAGCAAGTCTGGCAGGCACATGACCGTATTCTGGTTGGTGTTGGTTCTGGCCCCGAAGCCGAGCAACTAGTGCGCGTTACAGCAAGGTTGGCAGCAAGTCTCAAAGCTGATTGGTTGGCTGTATATGTGGAAACCCCAGCGCTACAAAGGCTCACTGACCAAGAGCGGAATGCCATCCTCAAAACCATGCGTCTGGCGCAAGATTTGGGCGCTGAAACTGCTACGTTAAGTGGCACTGAAATAAGTCGCGTTTTACTAGGTTATGCCCGCAGCCGCAATGTTTCCAAGTTGGTAGTGGGCAAGCCGACGCGTTCATTTTTTTATAGGCTCATCAGCCCCAGTGTGACCGACCGATTGACGCGTGACGCGATTGATGTGGATATCCATATCGTGGTGCGCCAGGCGCAGGATAAAAGCCGTATCAAGCCTGATAATGCCATTAGAACCGCTTTTGGATTAACGCCTGAACAAGTGAGCCGAACCAAGCGGCGTGGCTATGTTTGGGCGATTACGGTGAGTGCGGCTTCATCCATCGTTGCGCATTTACTGCTGCAATCGTTTGAGCTATCCAACCTGATCATGCTGTATTTATTGGGCGTGGTGCTGATTTCAGCCAAATTTGGCCGTGGACCTGGTATTTTTTCCTCTGTGCTCAGTGTTTCAGCGTTTGACTTCTTCTTTGTGCCGCCCCGATTTTCCTTTTCGGTTTCTGACACGCAATATCTGCTCACCTTCGCTGTCATGTTCATTGTTGCATTGGTCATCAGCCAATTGACCGCGAGTTTGCGCTACCAGGCCGTAGTCGCTAACTATCGTGAAAAACGCAGCCGCGCATTGTATGACTTGGGCAAGCAGTTGGCGTCAGCACTCACTTCCAGCCACATTGTGGAAATCAGTACGCACCATCTATCTGGCATATTTCAGTCCAAAATTGCGATAGTGCTACCAGATAGCCAGGACAAGCTGCACGATCATGCAGAAGTCGTGCATGCCAGCGATGATGGGGCGCTAGCGGAGCATATTGAAAAAGTCGATAGCGGGATCGCGCAATGGGTGTATGACAATCAGGAAGAAGCTGGTCTGGGCACTAATACTTTACCTTCCAGTGCCCACCTTTATTTGCCGCTCAAGGCACCCATGCGCACGCGTGGTGTGCTAGTTATTGAGCCAGCCAGCCCAGCGCAGATATTTTTGCCAGAGCAGCGCCAGTTGCTCGATACCTTTGCCGCCCAAATCGCCTTGGCGCTAGAGCGCGTGCACTATGTTGAAGTCGCCCGCGATGCCTTGGTGAATATGGAATCTGAACGCTTGAGAAACTCATTGCTAAGCGCTATTTCGCATGATCTACGAACGCCGCTAACTTCCATTCTGGGAATCAGTGGCATATTAAAAGCGCAAAGTGAGCAAAATCCATTGGTTGCCGTTGAGAATCAGCAATCCATGATTAGTGCGCTACATGAGCAGACTTTCCGCATGCAGCAACTGGTCATCAATCTGCTCGATATGGCGCGTTTGCAATCAGGCAAAATACAACTCAATCGGCAATGGCAGATGCTGGAAGAAATCGTCGGCTCAGCATTGCGCATCATGCGGCCAACATTGGAGAAACATCAGGTTTCAACCCATTTGCCTGAAGACCTGCCGCTATTACAGTTCGATGCGGTGATGCTGGAGCGTGTGCTTTGTAACCTCTTAGATAACGCCTGCAAATACACGCCAGAAAATTCCATGATTACCATTTCTGCCCGCCAAAATGGTCAGGATGTATGGGTATCAGTCGCCGATAATGGCCCAGGTCTGCCAGCAGGCTTGGGCGATCATATTTTTGATAAATTCACCCGCGGCGAAAAAGAGTCAGCCAAGCCAGGGGTGGGTTTGGGCTTATCTATTTGCCAGGCGATTATTCAGGCACACGGTGGCAAGATCTGTGCAGAAACCCAAGTGCCACATGGCGCGATTTTTATCTTTTCTTTACCCTTAGGCAAGCCACCCGCGATGCCTGTGGCTGAGGATGTGAATATCGCGCTGGAAAACTCAATGCTAGAATCGCCAGATGTCTGAACCGCTCGCCAACATTATCGTCATTGAAGATGAACAGCAGATTCGCCGCTTCATCATCACCTCTTTAGAAAATGCCGACCTGCAAGTCCATAGCGCGGAGACGGGCCAACAAGGCCTGATCGAAGTCGGCACGCGTAAGCCAGACACCGTAGTGCTAGACCTTGGCTTGCCTGATATGGACGGCATCGAAGTGATTCAGCAAATCCGCAGCTGGAGCACGGTGCCGATTATCGTGCTATCTGCCCGCACCGATGAGGTAGAAAAAGTCAAAGCGCTAGATGCTGGTGCCGATGATTACCTGACCAAACCATTCGGCAGTGCAGAACTGCTCGCCAGAATCCGTGCCCAACTACGCCGCAGGTCACTTGCGGTAGAAGGCAACAGCAACAATGGCCTATACAGCTTTGGCGAAATCACAGTTGATTTACCCAAACGTCAGGTATTTCGCGCATCCGAGCTAGTGCATCTCACCCCAATAGAATTCAGGCTGCTCGGCATACTCATCAGAAACTCTGGCCGCGTAGTTACACAACGCCAACTACTCAAAGAAGTGTGGGGCCCAACCTATGTCGAAAGCAGTCATTATCTGCGTATCTACATGGGGCATTTAAGACAAAAGCTGGAAGAAGATGCAGCGCAGCCTAAATACCTGATTACCGAGACGGGTGTTGGGTATCGGTTGGCGACTTAAGCAGTTCTGTTAAAGGGCATGCATTCCCGCTTGTTGGTCTGCATGGTATGAAGACCTTACCATGGGGCCGCAAGCTGCATGCGTAAAACCCATTGCAAGTGCTTGTTGTTCAAATTCAGCAAAACGCTGGGGTGTGACAAAGCGTTTAACTGGTAAATGATGGGGTGTGGGTTGCAGATATTGGCCTAGCGTCAGCATCGTGACATTGTGGTTACGCAGGTCTTGCATGACCTCTAGGATTTCTTCATCGGTTTCACCAAGGCCTAGCATCAGGCCAGATTTAGTAGGTACCTCTGGGTGCATCTCACGGAATATTTTTAATAGTTTGAGTGATTCCATGTAGTCAGCGCCAGGGCGTGCTTCTTTGTAGAGGCGTGGAATGGTTTCCATGTTGTGGTTCATCACATCTGGCGGTGCCAATTTTAATACCTCAATGGCACGTTCTAGTTTGCCACGGAAATCAGGCACGAGCACTTCTACCTTGATGTCGGGCGAGTATTTGCGCACGGTGTGGATGCAATCAACAAAGTGTTGCGCGCCACCGTCTTTTAAATCATCGCGATCCACGCTGGTAATCACCACGTATTTCAATCGCATTTTAGCAATCGTACGGCCTAAATTCTCTGGCTCATTGACGTCGGGTGGCAAGGGCTTGCCATGTGCGACATCGCAGAATGGGCAGCGACGGGTGCAGATATCGCCCAATATCATGAAGGTTGCAGTGCCGCCGCTGAAGCATTCGCCGATATTGGGGCATGAGGCTTCTTCACATACGGTATGCAGATTATTCTCGCGCAGGATCTGTTTGATTTCCTGAAAGCGGGCGCTATCTGGCACTTTCATGCGGATCCATTCTGGCTTGCGCATGGCGGGTTGAGGGATGATCTTGATCGGGATGCGTGCAGTTTTGGCTTGGCCAGTTTCTTTATGGCCAGGCTCTTTGCGTGCGGGAATAATTTTTTCTGGGCTTAATGATTCAGCAGTGTCGGTCATGCGGTGTCAGTCATCATGTGTTTCGTATTTAACGCTAGTATAACTGAGCGACTCTGTAAGCGCTTTAAGCAAGTATTCACTTGCTTGCGACAGATCAATGAATAAGCCAAGATCACTAGTTTGTGTAACTTGCAGGCCACTGTAGCCACAAGGATCAATTGCGGAAAATGGACTTAGATCCATATCAATATTCAGGCTCAGGCCATGGTAACTACACTGGTTTTTAAGTCGCAAACCGAGCGAGGCGATTTTGCTCTCAACTTGGTTAATCAAAACATACACACCAGGTGCATCAGCTTTGGCATAGGCTTTAACGTCATACTCGGCGAGTAATTCCACGATGCTACTTTCCATCGCGCTGACCAGTTGCCTTATGGATAAACTTTTACGCTTCAAATCAATGAGCAGATAAATGATGAGCTGCCCAGGCCCGTGGTAAGTGATTTTCCCGCCTCTATCTGCCAACACAACTGGTATGGAAGTATCGCTTGGCATGCGTACTAACTTGCGGTTAAGTCCTAATGTATAAACGGCATCGTGCTCTGTGATCCATATTTCATCAGGGGTGTGTTCATCACGGCTTTCTGTGAATGCCTGCATGGCATGCCAAATAGCTTCGTAATCGGTGCGGCCGAGTTGTTTGACAACAAGTTGTCTAGTCATGCGGTGCGGTATCTCGCGAGTGCCGATTAAAGTGCGAATTTCACCATGGGGTGAGAGGACAGCGCGCGATAAATATTGTCCAGTTGCGGTTTGGACGTGACATAGACCGTGCAGGTCAGGCTGGTATATTTGCCATTGGCGCTCGCACGCGTTTCTATACCGTTAGCATCAAATTCTGGATGATGCTCCTGGATAAGGGTGATGATGGTGTTATGAAAATCCTCATGCGTTTCGCCCATGACTTTAATCGGGAAGTCAGTCGGGAACTCGATGAGGGTTTCTTGTCCTTCAGGTATATCGTTATCAGCCATTTTATTTAGACCCCCTAACTCAGCTTAATATTACTCAAACCAGAGCTTGATGCTATCGAACATGCGGCCAAAAATACCAGCCACAGCGACTTCTTTCGCTGCAACTAGCTTGGCTTCAGCGATTTTTTTGTCATTCAATACGAATTGAATCGTACCCACTTCTTGCCCAGCAGCAATCGGCGCGAGTAAAGGCTGCTTGCTTGTGACTTGAGCTTTCACTTGGCTGTACTCACCCTTGGGCAATGTAATATAAAGGTCTGCAGGCACTGTTGCGCCAACCGTTCGTTCGGCGCCTTTCCATACTTTGAGCGTATTGATGGCTGTACCACGTTTATATACCAGTGTTGATTCGTAAAACTGGAATCCGTAATTCAGCAGCTTCTGGCTCTCGGTGGCGCGGGCGCTATCTGTTGGGGCACCTAGCACTACTGAAATCAGGCGGGTATCGCCACGTTTTGCTGATGAAATCAGGCAATAACCAGCGCTCTCGGTGTGGCCTGTTTTCATGCCATCTACAAATGGGTCTAGCCATAGCAGGCGGTTACGGTTTGGTTGGGTGATGTTGTTGTAGGTGTATTCCTTGGTGGAATAAAACTTTTTGTACTCGGCTGGAAAGTCCTGAATCAACGCGGCTGCCAGTAATGATAGGTCGTAGGCTGTTGTGTAATGTTGCGGGTTAGGCAACCCAGTGGCATTCATGTAGTGCGTATTTTTCATGCCGAGGCGAGCTGCCTCTTTATTCATGAGATCGGCAAAGGCATCTTCAGTGACGGCAATCCCTTCAGCCAGTGTGATGGAGGCATCGTTACCAGACTGGATGATCATGCCATGCAGTAATTCATCCACGGTGACTGGTTTGTTAGGCTCAACAAACATTTTGGAGCCTTCTATTTTCCAGGCTTTTACGCTCACAGGCAGGGTTTGCGTTAATTGCAAATGCCCCATTTTCAGCGCTTTGAACGAGAGATACGCGGTCATCAATTTGGTGAGTGAGGCCGGTTCTACGCGGTCTGTGCCTTGCTGCTCAGCAATGATGTTGCCACTGTTAAAATCGCGCAGGATATACGATTTAACTGTGAGTACTGGTGGTGGCGGGATATCTGCGGCCATGGCTTCGGCGGCAACAGTGAATGACAGGGCGAGAGCAAGCGCTTTGATTAAATAAGACATGATTTCCAATACTGAAGTACGTAATTAATGAGTAGCCGAGAGTATTAACAGATGATTATCTTCTAATGACAATCGCGTTAGAACCAAGCACCTTTTTGATGTCTGATGCTGCATCTTCTGCATCTTGACGGCTGGTATAAGGCCCGAGTAATACCCGATAAGTTCCATTATTATACCAGCTATGAATGGACACATTCTCCACCAGTTTGTTCTGCGCCAGTTTGCTTTTGAGGCCTTCAGCATTCGTTTCTATTTTGAATGCGCCCACTTGCACATAGTCACCAGGGCTTGTGATTTCTGTAATGGTGGTGGGATTGGCTGCTACAGCGCTTTGTGCTGGCTCAACATTTGCGGGTGATGCGGTAGCTTGTGTAGATACTGGTGCGGGAGTCGCTGGCACTTCTACTGCTTGTATCGGCGGCGCTGCCACGGTTGCGGCCTCAGCTTTGTAGATGTACTGATTAGGATATTTGCTCGCGTCTATCGACTCGACTTCAACTAACCCGCTACCTTTACCAACCAACCTGAGCTTATAAGCGGCTGCGTAAGACAGGTCTATCAGTCTATCGCTATGGAACGGCCCGCGATCGTTAATCCGAACAATCACAGATTTACCATTTTCAGGGTTAGTGACTTTTACATAACTAGGCAGAGGCAAAATGGTATGCGCACCCGTCATGCCATACATATCGTAAATTTCGCCACTTGAAGTTTTCTGACCGTGGTAACGCTTGCCATACCAAGAGGCGATGCCTTTTGCCTTGTAAGGAACATAAGCGGTATATGGCGTGTAGCGTGTACCCAGCGCAACATAAGGGCGATTGGCGCGCGGTAATGGTGTTTCTAAGCGTGGGATGGCATCTGGAATGCTATCTATATCGGCAGGCGGGTTATCGCCAGGGCCGTCATCCAGGTAATAGCCACCACCTTTTTTGCTTGGCGTTGCAGCGACTGCAGGTTTATTGGCGCTAGTAGCAGTAGGCGTTGTTGTATTAGGTTTAACACTGCTAGCGCCGCCGCAGGCGGTTAATATCAAAGTGCATAATGTAATCAGAACAATTCGTGCGTATGTCATCAAGAAGCCACCAGTGTTTTGTGTGTATGAATGCTCATGAGGATACCAAAGCCCAGCATCAGCATGACCAACGATGTGCCGCCATAACTAATCAGCGGCAAAGGCACGCCGACTACTGGCAATATGCCGCTCACCATGCCGATATTGACGAAAATGTAAGTGAAGAAAGTCAGTGTAATACTACCAGCCAATAACCTGCTAAACGTGCTTTGTGCGTGTAAGGCAATGTAAAGGCCGCGGCCGATGATCAGGCCAAAAAGTAACAGTAGCAACAAATTACCTAAAAGGCCAAACTCTTCGCCAAACACGGCAAAGATGAAGTCAGTCGTGCGCTCAGGCAGGAAATCCAGCTGACTTTGCGTGCCATGCAGCCAACCCTTGCCTGCAATACCACCAGAACCCAGCGCAATAGTCGCTTGTATCGTGTGATAGCCAGAGCCGAGCGGGTCTTGATAAGGGTCGAACAATATTTCAATGCGTTTTTTCTGATAATCATGCATCAATGACCACAATATCGGTGTGCTGGCGCCGCCCAAGACAACTGCACCCAATATCAGTCGCCAGTTCAAGCCAGCGAGGAACAATACATAAAACCCTGATGCTGCAATCAATAGTGAGGTGCCGAGGTCAGGCTGTTTCATGATGAATAAGACTGGAATTGCAAGCAATATCGCGCCAATTGCATGATCCCTCAATTGCGGTGTTGCTTCACGCCTTGAGAAATACCAGGCAAGTAATAAGGGCACGGCGATCCGCATCAGTTCTGAAGGCTGGATGCGCATAAACCCGAGATGCAACCACCTTCTTGCACCGTGACTAACTTCGCCAAACAGCGCAACGCCAATCAGCATCAACATACCTACAGCATAAAGCGGCAGTGCCACCCGCTCCATCTGCTGTGGCGGAATGTTACTGGCTAACCATAAGGCGCCGAAGGCCGCCACAATATTGAATAACTGCGCGATGATGCGATCCATACTTTGCGCAGAGGCGCTGTATAAGACGAAGAGCCCGACTAATAACGTAAAGAACAGGCAGCCCATCAGGAACGAATCGATATGGCGCGTCAGATATTTTGATAGCTGTCTAATCATGGATATCCTCTGTTGGGGCTGCGGCATCTACTGGTTTCACTTCTTCAGCGACGGGTGCTTTTTCTGGCACTTTACCTAACAGATAGTAATCCATGACGCGGCGGGCAATCGGTGCGGCGACTGATCCACCATGACCACCATTTTCCACAATGACGGCTATGGCGATTGTTGGATCATCAGCGGGAGCATAGGCGATAAACAGGGCGTGATCTCGGTGTCTTTCAGAAATGGCACTGGCGTTGTATTTCTCATTTTGTTTGATCCCCACGACCTGCGCAGACCCAGTCTTGGCGGCAATCGAATATGGACTATTGGCGCCCGCACTAGCGGCGGTTCCGCCAGGCAGCATCACCCCCACCATGCCCGCGCGAACGATATCGATATTCTTTTGCTGCAGTTCAATTTTATCGACATCAACCACTGGCTGCGGATGACTGATGCCAGTGAGATTGTCTTGAATACTGGAAACTAGGCGTGGCTGGATCGCCGTACCATTGTTGGCTAGCGCTACAGTGGCCTGCGCCAATTGCAATGGTGTGACCAGCGTGTAGCCTTGGCCTATGCCGACAATGATTGTTTCGCCTGGAAACCATCGTTGCTTCCAGCGCCTATATTTCCATTCTGGTGTAGGCAGTAGGCCGCTGATCTCGCCATCAATATCAATGCCGGTTTTCTTACCAAAACCAAAGTGGCGAACGAATGAGGTCAGTCTGTCTATGCCTAAATCCAGCGCCAGTCCATAGAAAAATGTATCACAAGATACGGTGATGGCACGTTGAATATCCACCATGCCATGGCCCGTTGGTTTCCAGTCGCGATAACGATGTGGGCTACCTGGCAGAATATAGAAGCCAGGATCACTAATGCTGAAAGGTGGCTCACGTTTCCCATTTTCCAGGCCAGCCATTGCCACAAATGGTTTAAATGTGGAGCCCGGTGGATAAAGGCCACGCAGGGGGCGGTTGATCAATGGTTTATCTAATGATTCATTCAACTCTTTCCAGCTATCGCTATCAATACCATCTACAAACAGGTTGGGATCAAAAGTGGGCATGCTGACATAAGCAAGTACTTCGCCATTTTTTGGGTTAATCGCCACCAGCGCACCGCGATGGTCGCCAAAAGCCTCTTCCGTAATCGACTGCAATTTGCTGTCCACTGCCAACACCAGATTGTTGCCTGGAATAGGCGCCGTGCTTGATAGCACGCGCACTGCATGGCCGTCGGCATCAATTTCCACCTGCTGAAACCCCGTAGTACCGTGCAGGCTTTTTTCATAGGATTGTTCCAGGCCAGTTTTACCGATGTGGTCTGAACCTTTGTAGTTTGATAAATCTCCAGATGTACTTAACGATTCCAAGTCCTTATCATTCATGCGGCCAATATAGCCTAGGAAATGTGAGCCAAGCTTGCCTTGGGGGTAATGGCGGAAAAGGCGTGATTTGATTTCTACACCAGGAAAACGATAACGGTTAACTGCAAACTTGGCCGCTTCAACCTCATTCAAGTGGGTGCGTATCGGCACACTCTCAAAGTTGTGGCTTTGCTGACGCAGTTTTTTAAACTGTTTGCGATCTGCTGTGCTGACTTCAACAAACCGGCTTAGCTCGTTGATGGTGGCCTCGACATCCTTGATTTTAGACGGCGTGATTTCTAGCGTATAAACGAAAAAGTTATTCGCTAGAATGACGCCATTGCGATCCAGTATCAATCCGCGATTGGGTACGATAGGTACTAGTGAAATACGGTTATTCTCAGCCAGTGTCTGGTAGTAGTCGTAACGATTGAATTGCAGGAAAAAGAAACGACTGGCAAGTATGCCAAAGCAAATTACCACCACCACCATCGCCACGATTAGCCGTATGCGAAAGTGATAATTCTCGAGTTGGTAATTTTTAAGTTCTGAACGTGATCTCATGCAATACGCTAACTAAAGTTTGGCCTGATTAGGTTTGCTCTTGGTGCAAACTGGCCGTATATAAAGATGAGCTAGCATCAAGTTTTTTTCGCATGGGTTTCAATGCTTATGCTGGAAAAGATCACAAACTGCCAAAGAATAATCCCGCTGATGCATGGGATGAAATAACTCAAACCAGGGTTTTCGCCGCCTGCAAAAAGCTTAAGTATGGCTAAAGTCCCCTGGTTGAGTACTAGCAATATGAATACATAGGCTGATTGCTGCCAGACATTGAATAACACTAGGCGGCGCTGATAGGTGACGGCAAAAAAAGCGGTGACTGCATAGGCGAGGGCATTCTGGCCAAACAGGCTACCGCTGGCTAAATCAATCAATACCCCAGCGAACCAGGCAGTACCAATGTTGGTGAATTGCGGCGCACGTAATATCCAGTAGAGTAGCGCAAGCAGCACAAAGTCTGGCCGCGCGACCAAGGCCGCACCGCTCCACGGCAATAGGTAGCAGAGGAAAGCTGCTAGCAAAGTCAGGTAGATTGTTTTTAGCCGTATGATTCTCAAGGTTTTTTGCTGGCTGCTGGAGTGTTATCTGTTTGCGATGCAGCTTCAGGTTTTTCCGCTTTATCTGCGAAGTTAATTGCGGGCTGTTTGATTAATTGTTTTCTCACTTCATCAACCTTAGGCAGTGCCAGCAGCAGCAATTGCCGATGATTTTTGATGCCAGCGACAGGTACGCCGACGATATCGGCGAATGGTGAGTTGGGGTTACGTTCCACTTTGGTGATTTCAGCCACGGCTAATCCAGTGGGATATACGCCATCGATACCTGAAGTCACTAGCTTGTCACCTTTGCGTATGTCCACATTGGCTGGCAGGTATGGTAAATCAACGGTGGTATCACGGCCATGGCCAAAGGCAATAGCCCGCAGGCCATTGCGCTCAATCTGGACGGGGATGGCGAGTTCTTTATCTGTAATGAGTGTGACTTCACTGCTGAATGGGTAAACGCGCGTCACTTGACCAATCACCCCTGCACCATCAATCACAGCCTGACCTTCTACAATCCCTTGTTGTGAGCCAAGGTCAACCACCACTTTGTGGGTAAACGGATCACGCCCCATATGCAGTATCTCACCCAGTTTGGCTGCTTGTTTAGAGCTTTGTGCCGCACCTAGCAGGCTACGTAAATGTCCATTTTCCGCTTCCAGCGAATTAAGGCGTTGCAGTTGCACGCTATCTAACAGTGCTTGTTTGGTCAGTTGTTCATTTTGCTTGAGTAAATGGTCGTGCGTTACAAAATACTCATCAGTATTTTGTAACAATTTACTAGGTAGATTGGCTAGTGATTGTAAGGGTTGGAATAGTGCAACAAAGCCAAGGCGAATTTCAGTGAGGTAATGCAGGCGTGAATCAGTGGCCATCAGCGATAGTGATAATGCGGCAAAGAACACCAGTCGCGCGAACGCACTGGGGCCGCGTACAAAGAAAGCTGGACTATGCTGATAATCGATCCCACGCGCCATATTTAGTGCGGCCTTAATCTTTTTAACTTTTTTGGTGAAAACTCAACAAACAATTATTACCGCCATCATACAAAAACAGGCCGTTTTAAAGGCCTGTTTTTGTATGATGTACTAAGTTCAGTGACAGCTTATGTGTTTATTCTGTGGCAAATACGGTACCTAATTTATCCATTTCTTCTAGTGCACGGCCACAGCCTCTGGCTACACAGGTCAATGGGTTTTCCGCCACAATCACTGGCAAGCCAGTTTCTTCCAGCAGCAGGCGATCAAGGTCGCGCAACAGCGCGCCACCGCCTGTAAGTACCATGCCTTTTTCTGCAATATCGGCACCCAACTCTGGAGGTGTTTGTTCCAATGCCGACTTAACAGCACCTACAATCGCATTCAATGGCTCAGTCAATGCTTCAAGAATTTCATTGCTTGAAATAGTGAATTTACGTGGCAAGCCTTCTGCCAGGTTACGGCCAGTCACTTCCATTTCCAGCACTTCAGAGCCTGGGAATGCAGAACCGATTTTCTTTTTGATTAGCTCAGCCGTTGGCTCGGAGATTTGCATGCCATAGTTGCGGCGAATGTAATCAATGATGGCTTGGTCGAATTTGTCGCCACCAACGCGTTCAGATCTTGCGTAAACAATACCACCTAATGAGATCACGCCGACTTCTGTAGTGCCGCCACCAATATCAACCACCATAGAGCCTGTGGCTTCAGCGACTGGCATATCAGCACCAATGGCAGCTGCCATTGGTTCTTCGATCAAAAATACCTGTTTTGCACCTGCGCGCTCTGCTGATTCTTTAATCGCACGTCGTTCAACTTGGGTAGAGCCAACGGGTACGCAAATGATGATGCGTGGGCTGGGTGAAAACCATCGCGATTCGTGTACTTTGCGGATGAAATGCTTGAGCATTTGCTCAGTAATCGTAAAGTCTGCAATCACGCCATCTTTCATTGGGCGGATTGCCATAATATTGGCTGGAGCACGCCCCAGCATGCCTTTAGCTTCAGAGCCTACGGCGAGTAGGGTTTTTTTGCCCGTAGGACCGCCCTCCAAGCGAATAGCGACTACGGATGGCTCGTCAAGAACGATGCCTCGACCACGTGCATAAATCAGGGTATTTGCTGTGCCAAGGTCAATGGCGAGGTCGTTGGAGAAATAACTATTAATCATACCGAACATTGTTTTGTATCCTAGTGTCGCTTGTATAGTGTGTAACTTTAAAATTAAGTGTAAATTTTTGTGCGGTGTAGTGCGATGTCAAGATTGGCCTTGACTGAAGATGTGCATAAATCAAGTTATAATACCTGATATTGCTTTAAATTTTAAGATTTGGATGAGATAAATGTCACTGAGTACCACAGACATCAAGCGCATAGCGCACCTTGCACGTATCGAAGTAAACGATACAGAAGCAGAAGCCACTTTGGTTAAGCTTACTGGCATTCTTGGTTTGATCGAACAGATGCAGGCTGTTGATACAACTGGCGTTACCCCAATGTCACATTCGCAGGATGTCAGCCAGCGTTTACGTGAGGATGTTGTCACAGAAACTGATCAGCGAACACTGTTTCAGAAGAACGCACCGCCAGTCGGCAATGGCTCTGCTGAGCCTGCCGTTGAAAAAGGCCTTTACCTCGTACCCAAAGTCATTGAATAAATTCAAAGATATCAAATATATTAAGAACAGCCTTACAAAATGATTAATAAAAGCTTAAAACAGCTCAGCACCATGCTGGCTGAAAAACAGGTCTCAAGCGTTGAACTCACGCAGGCGTTTTTAACCCGTATAGATCAGCATAACCAAGCAATCAATGCTTATATCTCGCTAGACCACGATAAAACGCTGGCACAAGCTAAGGTTGCAGATGCCATGTTAGCCAGCAATACGGCATCTACATTAACTGGCATCCCCATTGCGCAAAAGGATATTTTTGTTGCCAAGGGTTGGAAAACTACCTGTGGTTCAAAGATGCTGGAAAACTTCATCGGCCCTTATGATGCAGGCGTGATTGAGCGTTTTGATGCGATTGGTGCGGTGAATCTGGGTAAAACTAATATGGATGAGTTTGCCATGGGGTCTTCCAATGAGACCTCCTATTTTGGCAAGGTGCAAAACCCATGGGATAGATCACGCGTGCCTGGCGGCAGTTCTGGTGGTAGCGCAGCAGCAGTAGCAGCAAGGCTGTGTGCCGCCGCAACCGGTACTGATACTGGTGGCTCTATTCGCCAGCCAGCTTCACTCTGTGGATTATCTGGATTAAAACCAACCTATGGCTTGGTTTCACGTTACGGCATGATCGCTTTTGCTTCATCGCTAGATCAAGCAGGCCCCATGGCGAAATCATGCGAAGACATGGCGTTGATGATGAACGTGATGACAGGCTTTGACGAGCGCGACTCCACCAGCCTCAATCGTGAAAAAGAAGATTACACGCGAGGGTTTGCGCAATTAAGCGCAGATAAGCCATTAGCTGGCCTGCGCGTTGGCTTACCTAAAGAATACTTTGCCGAAGGCTTGAGCGCAGACGTTGCGAAAGTTATCGAAACTGCTATTGCCAAATACCGCAAACTTGGCGCTGAAATCGTTGATGTTAGCCTGCCAAACACCATGCTTTCTATCCCCGTTTACTACGTGCTGGCGCCTGCCGAAGCATCCAGTAATCTCTCCCGTTTTGATGGTGTGCGTTACGGTCACCGTGCTGCGGAATACACGGATTTGATGGATATGTACTGTAAAAGCCGAGCTGAAGGTTTCGGTGCCGAAGTTAAACGCCGTATCTTGATTGGCACCTATGTATTGAGTGCGGGCTATTTTGATGCTTACTACCTCAAGGCGCAGAAAATACGTCGCCTGATTGCGCAAGACTTTGCCGAAGCGTTCAAGAAATGCGACATCATTCTTGGCCCTACAGCACCATCTACCGCTTTTAAAGCAGGTGAAAAGGCCGATGACCCTGTCGCCATGTATCTCCAGGATATTTACACCATTGCCGTTAATCTTGCTGGCTTGCCTGGCATGAGCATCCCAGCTGGTTTTGTTGAGCAGGATGGCAAATCATTACCAGTAGGATTGCAGATTATCGGCAACTATTTTGATGAAGCGCGTATGTTGCAAGCTGGGCATGCCTATCAACAAGTCACAGATTGGCATGAGCGCATGCCAGAGGGCGTTTAAATATGGAATGGGAAGTCGTCATCGGGCTGGAAACACATACCCAGCTCAAAACAAAATCCAAGATTTTTTCAGGTAGCAGCATTGCCTTTGGTGCAGAGCCGAATACACAGGCGAGTGCAGTGGATATTGCCTTGCCAGGCGTACTGCCCGTGCTAAATAAAGAAGCCGTGAAATGCGCGATTAAATTTGGTTTGGCTGTAAATGCTGAAATTGCACCGCGCTCAGTGTTTAACCGTAAAAATTACTTCTACCCTGACTTACCTAAAGGTTACCAGATCAGCCAGTTTGAGTTGCCTGTCGTCGGCAAAGGCTCGCTCACTATTCAGGTTGGTGACACTGAAAAGACGATTCGCATTACCCGCGCGCATTTGGAAGAGGATGCCGGTAAATCGTTGCATGGCGACTTTGAAGGCATGACGGGTATTGACCTGAATCGTGCGGGCACGCCTTTGCTCGAAATCGTCACCGAGCCAGATATGCGCTCAGCTGCTGAAGCTGTTGCCTATGCCAAGAAGCTGCATGAGCTGGTGCAATGGATAGATATCTGTGATGGCAATATGCAGGAAGGCAGTTTCCGTTGTGATGTGAACGTATCGGTACGCAAAAAGGGTTCAGACAAACTCGGTACGCGTCGCGAGATTAAGAACCTCAACTCATTCAAGTTCATGCAACAAGCGATTGAATACGAAACCCGCTGGCAAATCGAAACGCTGGAAGATGGCGGCACCATTCAGCAGGCTACAGTGCTGTTTAACCCCGATACTGGTGAAACTCGCTCCATGCGCAGCAAGGAAGAGGCAAACGATTATCGCTATTTCCCAGACCCTGATTTGTTGCCACTAGATATTACGGAAGCTGACAAAGCGGCTGCAGAATTGGAGTTGCCAGAGTTGCCAGAGGCAATGAAGGCTCGCTTTGAAAGTGAGTATCAGCTTTCAAGTTATGATGCCGCCACGCTTACTGCTTCTAAGTCGGTTGCAGATTATTTTATTGCGGTAGTGGCCGCTGGAGTTGAGGCAAAACCAGCCGCTAATTGGATTATGGGCACGCTGGCAGCGAAAATAAATGCTGAAGACACGACTATTGAGGATTCTCCAATAACTGCAGAATTATTAGCAAGTTTACTTCAGAGAATTGCTGATGGCAGTATTTCTAACAATTCAGCTAAGTTAGTTTTTGAGCGATTGTGGGCAAGCCCAGATGTGCGAATTAAGGGGGTCAATGCTCATGGTGGTTTAGATTGGTCTTTAATAGTTACTGACGTTATTGATGCCGAAGGCTTAGTGCAAGTTACTGACAGCGGTGCCATCGAAGCTATCATTGATGAAGTACTAGCCGCGAACGCAGCAATGGTAGAAGAATTCAAAGCTGGCAAAGAAAAGGCATTTAACGCGCTAGTAGGCCAAGCAATGAAAGCCTCTAAAGGCAAGGCCAATCCAGGACAGGTGAATGAGATTTTGAAAAAGAAATTAACTGCCTAAATGGCTAGTTAGGCCAGCGAAAGCCGCTACCCAATTATTGTTGGGTAGCGGCTTTTAAATTAATAAAGCGTTGTTTGTCGTTATCAAAACGTTGGCGTACAGCGTCCATATTGTCTTGGTGTGACTTCATCTGCAAGTCGATTCGAGCGAGTTCAGCTTGGCTGTCTTGCAGGTTGTCAGACAGGAATTGAGGTATTGGCTTTTTACGGGTATTGAATCCATCTGCCAGTTTTTGATTATCTGCTAGCTTTTTACTCACGGTTTCATGTCTTTGTTTTAAGCCATCAATCGCAATCACATCCATTTCCAGGTTGCGGTCACGTGCCAAATCGATTTCTTGTTCAGTCGTATAAGAGGCCAGTAATGCGCGGTCACGACGTGTTTGGTCTTGGTTGGCTATCTCAAGTACGGTTTGTTCTTTTGGCTTGATATGGTTTTTTCTGATGGTGATGCCTTGAGAGTTAATCTCACTGTTATCACGATCAGCATATTGAGATGGGATCGAATCACCATAGTGCGTGATACCTTTATCATCCACCCATTTTAGAATTTTTCCAGAGCCAGCTTTGGTATCAGCCGCAAGTAAGGAGCTAGTATTTGAGGCCATCAGCATGCTTGCGATCAAGATCGCAAAGGTGTTTCTGATACGGCGCGAGGGCAAAACCTGCATAGTTTCCCGATACTGAATGACTTGCTCTTAGGCAATTTTATATTAGATTAGGGAATGATTCTGCACCATATCTGCTTGATTTTGCAAACGACTCACTGCGGCAATAGGGCTCTTGACAAGAAATGTCATTGTAAGACAGGTTCTGTCAGCGCTGGGTGAACGATATTACCTTACGCCATTCTTCAAGCTTTTTCATTCTACTGATTGAAGCATTAGCTGGACTGGTAGATGGCAGCTTGATCAGCTGCAAATATTCAAGGTTATTGTTGGCGGGCAATACATATTTTCTGAAGCTCAATTCCGCTTTGGCGCCGTTGAAGAATATATGCTGAATAGCAGGATAGCGTTGAAAGAACTCGTTAAAGTCATTGGGTTTGATACTATGTTCAAGAATGTCACTATCTAGGCTGCTATGTCGTTCGCATTCCTGCACCACATCCCAAAGCGCTATTCCATTACTTTGCAGTAAGGCCAGTTTTTGATCATAAGGCAGATTGAGATCTATACCAAAAATCTCGTTCATAAACGGCCAGAACAGATTTTGTGCATGGCCATAATATTGTTGTTTAGCCAGTGATACTTTGCCGGGCATTGAACCCAAAATCAGAACTTTGGCTTCAGGGTTTGCCACATAGCCAAAGCTGTTGACGATGGCCATCAGTGAGTTGAACTAAACCTGCACGCCATATTCTGCGCGGTAGGCTTCAATCGCTGGTTTGAATTCGGCCAATTCTGTTGCACCATCAAGATATTGAATCAGGTCCGCTAATCCAGCGATGCTGATGACAGGCAGATTGTTCTTCTCCTGCACTTCTTGTACGGCTGAAAGTAAGCCCAAACCTCGTTCTTGCCTGTCCAGCGCAATCGCTACACCGCAAGGAACTGCGCCCGCTTTTTGTATGATTTCAACTGATTCACGAATTGAAGTGCCCGCAGAAATCACGTCATCTACAATCAGCACGCGGCCTTGCAGAGGAGAACCGACGATGGTGCCGCCTTCGCCATGGTCTTTAGCTTCTTTGCGGTTGAATGCGAATGGAATGTTGTGACTTTGCCTTGCTAACGCAATCACAATGCTGGCGGCCAAAGTGATGCCTTTATAAGCGGGGCCAAACAGCATGTCGAACTGAATGCCTGATTTGATAAGGGCAGCAGCGTAGAACTCGCCTAACTTCATCAGACTTTCGCCATCATTGAATAATCCAGCGTTGAAAAAATAAGGGCTTAATCTGCCTGCTTTGGTTTTAAATTCACCAAAACGTAGCACTTGTTTATTAATCGCAAAGCGGATGAATTCTTGCGTAAAATCATTGTTTGGGCTTTTGTTTGAATGAGGGCTTAATTCGGACATGTTTAGTCAGTCAAAGGAAGGTTTCAATTGTTACGTATTATATCTGCGAATCTCAATGGCATACGCTCTGCCGCGAACAAAGGCTTTTACCCGTGGCTGCAAAAGCAGAATGCTGACGTCATTTGCATGCAAGAACTTAAGGCGCAAGCTGCAGACATGACAGCGGAAATGCTAGCACCTGAGGGTTACCATGGCCATTTTCACTATGCTGATAAAAAAGGTTATAGCGGCGTAGGTATATACAGCAAGGCCAAGCCAGACAAAGTGATTGTGGGGTTGGGGCTGGCAGATATAGATGCTGAAGGGCGTTACATAGAAGCCCAATTTGGCAATCTCAGCGTGATTTCACTTTATTTGCCTTCAGGCTCAAGTGGAGAAGAACGCCAGGCTTTTAAGTTTGATGTAATGGCGCGTTTTATGCCTCATCTTGAAGCACTTAAAGCCAGTGGTCGTGAGGTGGTGGTATCTGGTGACTGGAATATTGCGCATCAAGAAGTTGATTTAAAAAACTGGAAAGGCAACAAAAAGAATTCTGGCTTTTTGCCAGAAGAACGGGCGTGGCTTACCGATTTATTTGGCCGTGTGGGCTGGCACGATGTCTATCGTAAGCTGCATCCAGATACCACGGATGAATGCTACACATGGTGGAGTAATCGCGGGCAAGCTTGGGCGAAGAATGTGGGTTGGCGTATTGATTACCAGATTGCAACACCTTTAATCGCGCAAACTGCTAAGGCAGCATCTATCTACAAAGCGGAGCGATTCAGTGACCACGCCCCGCTTATTATTGATTATGCTTATTCTTAGACGATACTACAGATGACCAGTAGCGCCAAGCAGGCCCACTACGCCAATGATAATCAGGTAAATCGCTACAATGTAGTTCAGCAAGCTAGGCACGACTAAAATCAGTATGCCAGCAATGAGTGAGATGACAGGGGTCAGGCTTAGATGGACGTTCATGTGGATGCTCCCAATTAAAGAGACTCCATCTTATGTCTTGCGCAGCAAGTAGCTAATCAGTATTCGGCTGAATATCGTGTAGGAATTAGCCAGACATGTTCCAAACTCAAGTTTCTTGAGTTTGGTTTTAGAAATGGATGCTCAAAATGGTAAATGCTAAAAAAAATCGTCATCTCTTGGTCAAGGCGGGATTGGCAATTATGGTTTTGGCTGGGATTGCTTATGCTATTTTTGCTTTTATGCACATTGATAAAAAAGATGAAAGCCTACCCGCACCGCCAACTCCGCTTGAGTTGGCGGGAGATGCTTGCCTGACTATCGCAGAGAATGCAGCAGAAAAAATTAATGCCGTAGTTGAATTTCAAAAGCTGGAGAAACAAAGCCGCAAGCTGCATGTGTTTGAAACTTGCATGCATGATCGTAGCTATATAGAGAACCCGGCTTGGTTAAAGTATGCCGAACCGCTCGCGCATAAAACGTCAGAAGAAAAACAGCTAAGTTTTGATGAAGTGCTGACGGCGATGAATCGTGAACAAATGCTGCAGCTTAAAGCTGAAAGCGATAAGCCGATTTACTGGATTATTCGTAAGTAACACAAGCTTATGATTCTTCGTTTTTCCATGGTGCAACTTTAATCAACAGCAGCATGCCTGGTATCGCAATCACAAAGCAAAACAGGAAGAAGCTGACCCAGCCTAACCATTCCACCAGATAGCCAGTGGCAGCGTTGGCCAAGGTTCTGGGTACTGCGGCCAAGCTGGTGAATAATGCAAATTGCGTGGCGGTGTAGAGCGGGTGTGTGGTTTTAGCGATGTAAGCAACGAATGCCGCTGTGCCTAAGCCAACCCCAAGCGCTTCAACCCCAATGACGATGCCCAGCCAGAGCAAATCATGGCCGACTACTGCCAGCCACGCAAAGCCGAGAATGGCAATCATCTGCACAGCGCCGAACAGCCATAAGGCGCGGTTGATGCCTAGTTTTATCATCCAGATGCCTCCCAATAAACCGCCAATTACGCTAGGCCATAAACCTGCATTTTTAGCGATGAGGCCAATTTCAGTTTTGCTAAAACCCATATCCAGGTAGAACGGCGTAGCCAGTGCCGTAGCCATGCTATCGCCTAGTTTGTAGAGAAAAATAAACGCCAAGACTAATAGCGCTGATTGCCAGCCGTGGCGGCCGATGAATTCCTGAAAGGGTTCTACTACTGCGGCCCTGAGTGTTTTCGGTCTAGCGGTGCTGAGGGTTGGTTCTTTAACGAATATCGTCATTAAAATACCAGGCAACATAAAGAATGCAGTGATGGTGAATACCGTATTCCAAGGCAAATGATCGGCAAGAATTAAAGAGAGTGAGCCAGGTACTAGCCCTGCGATTTTGTAGGCGTTGACGTGTATCGCGTTGCCCAGGCCAAGCTCAGTCTCCAGTAATAACTCGCGCCTATAGGCATCCAGCACGATGTCCTGGCTTGCGCTGAAGAACGCCACAAGGCTAGCAAAATAGGCGACTGTCCAGATGTCGAGTTGAGGATGTAGCTGGCCGAGTATCGGTAAGCTGATTAACAGCGCAATTTGTGTAATTAGTAACCAGCCGCGTCTGCGCCCAAGAGGCGGTACATAGCGGTCAAACAGCGGTGCCCAAATGAACTTCCAGGTGAATGGCAATTGAATCAGGGCAAACAAGCCGATGGCTTTCAGGTTCACGCCTTCGCTGCGTAGCCAGGCGGGTAGCAGGCTGACTAATATGTAGAGCGGTAATCCAGAACTGAAACCTGTGAAGATGCAAATCAGCATCCGTTTATTGAAAAGAATTTCTTTGATATTGGCGGTTTTTGTCATGGGCATAACCATACCCGAAAAGCCACTCCCCATGCCACAATAGCGGCATGATTGAGTTAAGTTTAATTGGCGCGTTTTTAGTGGGATTACTCGGCGGTGGCCACTGTGCGGGCATGTGCGGCGGCATTGTCGCTGCGGTTACCATGACATTGCCAAAAAGCCGCCCCAAGATCGGGTTTTTGCTTGCTTACAATGTGGGGCGTATCAGTAGCTATGCTTTGGTGGGTGTGCTCGCCGGTGCGATAGGCGCTTCCAGCTTTTTTCTTGAGCATGTACTGCCGATTGAACGCATATTGTATGGCTTGGCCAGTGTGATGTTGATTGTGCTTGGTTTGTACCTTGCAGGTATCTGGCAAGGCGTTACCAAGCTGGAAAAAGTCGGCAGTATCATCTGGAAAAGATTGCAGCCATTATCCAAACGATTTTTACCCGTAACTACTATTTCACAGGCTTTTCTGCTCGGAACCATATGGGGTTGGTTGCCATGCGGATTGGTCTATAGCGTATTAGTAGCGGCGCTTGCAACGGGTAGCCCTACTGAGGGTGGCATGCTGATGCTGGCATTTGGTCTCGGCACGCTACCAGTATTGCTGGCGATGGGGATGGCAGCGGTGGGTTTAAAAACCTGGCTGCAGAATATTTGGGTCAGGCGAGTGAGTGGCTTGCTAGTCTTGGGGTCTGGGGTGGTTGGCTTAATACGGCTATTTAATTAGTTTGCATGCGGTACATGGCCAAACTACCCAATAGATTTGGCATAAAGCTGATGGGTTTACCTTCAGTCAGTACAAAGCGCTCTTTCACATGAATATTGTGCTTTTCGCAGAATTCGTCAAAGTCCTTGATGGTGCAAAGATGCACATTTGGAGTGTCATACCACTGGTAAGGCAGCACATCTGAAACAGGCATTTGCCCAGCTGTTAGTTGTGCGCGTAGTTTCCAGTAGCCAAAGTTGGGGAAAGTCACAATCGCCTCGCGGCCAACACGCAACATCTCTTGCACGATATGTTCGGTGTTCTGTACAGCCTGCAGGGTCTGCGAAAGAATGACGACATCGAAAGATTGGTCATCAAAACCGGAAAGCCCTGATTCCAAATCCATCTGAATGACATCTACACCATTCTTCATGCTGGCCAGCCAGTTGTTGTCGTCTTTTTCTACGCCATAGCCGCGCACTTCTAATGTATCGCGCAGGTAACCAAGCAAGGCGCCATCACCGCAACCAAGATCTAGTACTTTGGCGCTGGGTTTTATCCATTTTGCGATTAGCGCAAAATCCCTACGTTTTTTTGCGGCTTCAACAAAATTTATTTGGGTGTTGGTCATGGCTTATTCCCCGAATCTAATTTTCTTTAAATAAGCGCGCAATATTGCATGGTAATGCGGGTCTGGCATCAGGAACGCATCATGACCATAAGGGGCGGTGACTTCTGCATAGCTGACTGATAGTTGGTTATCGAGCAACGCCTGCACAATTTCGCGTGAGCGCGCTGGCGCAAATCGCCAGTCGCTGGTGAATGAAATGACCAGGAATTTGGCTTTAGCGCGTTTGAATGCGGCGGCCAAGTCGCCACCAAAATCGAACGCGGGGTCAAAATAATCCAGCGCGCGCGTCATGCGTAAGTAGGTATTGGCATCAAACTCGCCTGCGAATTTATCGCCTTGATAGCGCAAGTATGATTCCATCTCAAACTCAACATCAAAGCTGTATTTGATTTCGTCGCCACGTAGTTTGCGCCCAAACTTTGCACCCATGGCATCATCTGATAAATAGGTGATGTGGCCGAGCATACGGGCGATGCGCAAGCCGCGGCGTGGCACAACACCGTGTTCGTAGTAGTCGCCACCATGAAATTCTGGGTCGGTAATAATGGCTTGGCGGGCGACTTCGTTGAAAGCCATGTTCTGCGCAGTCAGGTTCGGCGCAGAGGCGATTACCAGTGAATGCGCAACGCGTTCAGGAAAGCTCAATGTCCACTGCAAAGCCTGCATACCACCCAAGCTGCCACCAACGACGGCAGCCAGTTTTTCGATGCCGAGGTAGCTGATTAGACGGGCTTGTGAAGCCACCCAGTCTTCAACTGTCAGTACCGGGAAGTTAGCGCCCCATTGTTTTTGCGTGAAGGGGTTGATACTGGAAGGCCCTGTGCTGCCGTGACAGCCGCCCAGATTATTGAGGCCGATAACGAAAAAGCGATCAGTATCCAACGGCCTGCCCGGGCCGATGAGGTTATCCCACCAGCCTGGGTGCTTGTCATCCACTTTATGAATGCCTGCGACATGGTGGTTGCCTGCAAGTGCGTGGCAGATGATCACGGCATTCGATTTATCTGCATTCAGCGTGCCGTATGTCTCGTAGATGAGATCAAATTGCGGCAGCACCTCGCCGCTTTTAAGCGCGAGCGGCTCACTGAAGTGCGCGACCTGTGGTGTGACAATACCGATAGATGTTGAATCTGACATGGCAAGATTATACTACGGCTTCAAGCAGCGCTTATACTGGAGGCTTATGGGCATCACTAAAAATAATATTGAAAATCACCCTATTGAAAGCTATCAAGGGCATCAGCCTGTGATTGGCGAGCGTGTGTTCATGCATCCATCTGCTACCGTAATTGGTGAAGTAGAGCTTGCGGATGATGTATCAATCTGGCCAGGGGTGGTAATACGCGGTGATGTAAACCATATCAATATAGGTGTGGGCAGCAATATTCAGGATTTATCCATCTTGCATGTCAGCCATAAATCGAGTTGGGATCCAGCAGGCGCCCCCCTCATCATTGGCAACCATGTAACGGTTGGCCACAAAGTGATTTTGCATGGTTGTACGATTGAGGATGAATGCTTGATTGGCATGGGCAGCATAGTCATGGATAAAGTTGTTGTGCAGAAACATGTGTTAGTGGGCGCTGGTAGCTTGGTGCCAGAGGGCAAGGTTCTAGAAAGTGGGCATCTATATCTCGGTAGCCCAGTGCGCAAGGTACGCAAATTAACGGACCAAGAGTTGGCTCATTTTATGTATTCGGCAGAGCACTATATGCGGCTTAAGAATAACTATATTAACGAACCATCTGGACAATAAGTATGCGGCTTTTTGTTGTGGGGAGTTTTATTCAGGCTTGTTGTTGGCGGTTGCCACGCTTGCCAGTTGCTGGTGAAACCCTCACGGCAAGTGCTTTACATATTGAAGCGGGCGGTAAAGGTTTAAATGTAGCAGTGGGCGCGAAACGGCTGGGTGCTGAAGTGGACTTGCTGCTTGCCATCGGTCATGACGTAGCTGGTGACCATTTGTTGGAGGTTTTGCAGGGTGAAATAATCGATAGCAAACATGTTCACAGATTTGCCGAAAACTCTGGGCACGGCGTTGGACTGCTCGATGAACATGGTCAGAATATGATAGTGATTTATCCTGGAGCGAATCAATTGCTCAATAGCGAGCATGTCCAGTCGGCAGCAAAGGCGTTGATGGAAGCGGACATGGTCTATGCCCAGCTTGAAGTAAATATAGAGGCTGTAAGCGCAGCTTTTGTGATGGCAAAACAAGCTGGTGTGCAGACCATGTTGAACCCCTCGCCTTGGCAGCCACTATCCACCCAGTTGTTAGCCAATACGGATATTCTGGTTGTGAATGAAGTGGAAGCGGTGGACTTGTTATCTCTCACCATGCCGCTCGAAAAAGTAAGCCTTGAGGCTAGCACTGCGCAATTACAGCCAGCGATAGAAACATTCTGGCATAGTTGGTCAGGTAGTTTGCTTGTTGTGACGCTTGGCGCTTTGGGTAGTATTGCGTTTCAGCGAACTCAAGCGCCCATTCAGGTGGCAGCTTTTGAAGTGGGCGCTTTAGATAGCATAGGCGCTGGCGATGCATTTGCCAGTGGCTTATGTGTTGCTCTAAATGGTAATCAGTGTTTGAAACAAGCACTAACTTTTGCCAATGCCTGTGGTGCAATCGTTGCCTCAAAATCAGGCGTATTAAACGCCTTACCTACTGCTGCAACAGTAGCAACATTTCTTGAGTCTGCTACGGCAGTTAGCGCGTAAAACCTATACGCTCAACTTGATTTTGTAGTTGTAAGCATCACCCCTGAAGGTGCCTTCAACGTATTCAACTAAAGTGTCTTCTGCAGTATATGAGCTGCGCTTGAATAGCAGGCAGGGGCCAGACTCACTAAACTCAAACACTTTGGTTTCTTCGCGCGAGCTCATTACAGCCTCAATGGATTGTTCAGCCCAGGCCAGATCAATTCCACATTCTTTTTGTAAGAACGCATACATTGAGCCATTGCTGCTCCAGTCCGCGATTTTTGGCGCAAGGCTTAAATCGTACCAAGCGGTTTCGCGTGACATGGGGATGCCATCGCCTAATCGTACTCTGACCAAACGCAGGAATTTACTGTCTTGAGGGCGATTGAATAAATTTGCAATGGTGCTATCTGTGACGATTTTTTGCTCGATTAGGCGCGTGGTGGCTGTCATGCCCATTTCGTGCATTTCATCCACAAACCCTTTGAGCTTGCCAAGTGTGGGGCTGATTTTTGCGGGTTGCCTGATGGCTGTACCGCCGCGACCATGGGTGCTGAGTTGGCCAGATTTACGCAACTCATCGTAGCAACGCTTGATGGTGGTACGGCTTACGCGCAATGATTGTGCGAGCACTCGCTCTGCCGGTAAGCTAAGGCCAGGCTGTAACTCACCACTTTTAATCAGCGTTTGAATACGGCGTATCAGTTGTTGGTAATAGGGTTCTGAAGTTTTGTTGTCGAGGCGGAGTTTACTGATCAGTGCATCGCTACTGCTAATGGCACTGCTTGAGGCTGGGCGAGTCAAAATCTGCATCCTTTACTTGGTCTGCTATTGGCTATATAAAACCAAAAAACGCTACATTAAAGCATTTTGGGTATTACCAAAAATTTTTATTGTAATAATCTTGAAACATTTTTTGCTATGATTCTATGAAGTGCTCATGCCTATTGATACTCGGGCAATTCCTGCAATATCGTATGCATGGCTGACATCACAAAATCCTGCCTGATGTAATAAATGAGCGACCTCTGATGCTTGGTTGTAGCCATGCTCAAGCATCAACCAGCCGTTTGGGTTCAGGTGTTCTGAGGCTGCTTGGATAATACTGCGAATATCATCCAACCCATCTGCGCCAGACTCCAATGCAGATAAGGGTTCAAACCGCAGATCACCTTGTCCTAGGTGTGCATCATTGCTTTCGATGTAAGGTGGGTTGCTCACAATTAAGTCGAAACGTTGATTTTGCAAATCTGCAAACCAATTACTTAATAAAAAGCTGACATTTTTGATGTTAAGCGTTGCAGCGTTTTCGATTGCAACACTTAAAGCGGCCTCTGATGCATCTACTGCAGTGACTGAAGTCTTGGGACGCTGACTGGCAATCGCCAGGGTTATTGCGCCTGTACCTGTGCCTAAATCAAGAATCTTATAAGGTTGGTGCTTGGGGATTTTCGCTAATGCAGTTTCTACCAGTGTTTCAGTGTCTGGCCGCGGAATCAAAGTGTCTGGCGTGACTTTCAGTTTCAACCCATAAAACTCACGCATACCCAAAATGTAGGCAATGGGTTCTCCGCCTAAACGGCGTGTAAGCAGTGCCTGAAACTCCGCATGGTTATTGGCTTGCAGAGCATCGTTCTCATGCGCTAAAAACCATGCGCGCGATGATTGGTGCATGACATGGTTGAGCAGGGCGATGGCTTCAATGCGTGCAGTTGAAGGCTCAATTTGTAGTGTGCTCACAAGCTGTTGTTGAGCTTGCAGAACCGCCTGCCGCAAAGTCGGTTGCATAAGATTAAAGCTTTTTAGGCCTGCCCAGCCAGAGCACGATGATAACAACAATGTTGAGCGTTAATATCAGCATGCTGAGTAAGCTCTGGCGTGCGATCAATTCGTTGATTTCAAATGGCAGGTAAATGCCAGAGCTGACAATGCCCAGAATAATCGCCCAGCGGCGGTTGTGCCACAGGCCATAAGCTTCAGCGAAGCGGATGGCTACATACGCAATAGCGCCTGCGCCCAAGGCGAGTATCTTGGGCTGCGTGATGTTGGCTGCCATGGTTAGCAGAATGTGGGGGTATTTTCCTGTTGGGTCCAGATGAAAGTGGCGGACAATTTTATCCGCCATCGCTTGCCAGTCTGCATGAATATAGCGAAACAGCGCCAAGGTGGTGAGCAACACCAGCAAGCCTTTGGCGCCCTCAAACAGGGCAACACTACGCAGGCTAGATTGCTTGAGATTGGGTTTATTCATGGCTAATTATCTTCGCCCAAGCTTGCCAGCAAATCGGCTTGGTGCTCAGCTGCCAGCGCGCCTATCAGCTCATCCATATCGCCTTCGGTAATCGCATCAATCTTGTATAGCGTGAGGTTGATACGGTGATCCGTAATGCGGCCTTGTGGATAGTTGTAGGTGCGAATGCGCTCGGAGCGGTCGCCAGAGCCAATCAGTGATTTACGCTCACTGGCGATTTTTGAGTTCTGCTCATTTACCTGCGCGGCCTTGATGCGTGCTGCCAGAACACTCATCGCCTGCGCTTTATTCTTGTGTTGCGAACGGTCATCCTGGCACTCAACCACAATGCCAGTGGGCAAGTGCGTGATGCGCACCGCGGAATCCGTCTTGTTAATGTGCTGCCCACCTGCGCCTGATGCACGATAGGTATCAATGCGGATGTCGGCCGGGTTAATCACAACATCGCTAACTTCATCGGCCTCTGGCAACACCGCAACGGTGCAGGCAGAAGTGTGGATGCGCCCCTGGGTTTCAGTGTCTGGCACGCGTTGTACGCGGTGGCCACCCGATTCGAATTTCAATTTCGAATACGCGCCAAAACCTTCAACTTTGGCGATGATTTCTTTATAGCCGCCTACTTCAGAATCGCTGGCAGAAACGATTTCTACCTTCCAGCGCTGGCGCTCGGCGTATCTTGAATACATACGGAACAGGTCGCCTGCAAATAGTGCGGATTCATCACCACCAGTACCCGCGCGGATTTCCAGGAACAGGTTACGTTCATCATTCGGGTCTTTAGGCAGTAGAAGTTTCTGCAGCTCGTCTTCAATGGCTTCAAGTTTGGCTTTGCCAGTCTCTATTTCTTCCTGGGCGAACTCTTTCATTTCAGGGTCGGCTAGCATTTTTTGCGCTTCAGCAATATCAGCTTCACCTAGCTGGAACGCGCGAAACTGCTCAACAATCGGCGTAATTTCAGAGTGCTCGCGCGAGATTTTGCGGTAGTTATCCATGTCATTGGTGGCATCTTCGCTACTTAACAGGCGGTTCAACTCATCCAGCCGCTCGCTAAGCGTGGCGAGCTTTTTGGTCATTGATGGTTTCATTGCGCGGTATATTTCATGAGTTGGTAGATTTCATAACTAAAGGGTAATTTTTAAGGTCATGGATTGAAAAGGCAAGCGCCTCTGCAATTAGCTGCTGTAAGGCCAGCTACTGATGGTTAAGCTGATATAGCTGGCGCAATAGTGACTCTAGTTGCGCATGTTCATCGCCAACGGTGTTGTTTAGCGCGTGGCTTGGGCCGTGCAATAGTTTGTTGGTCAGGGCGTTACTGAGCGCTTCTAATACCGCAGCAGGGTCTTCACCACGTGCCAGTAGTTTTTGCGCTTTCTCAAGCTCATTCACCCTTAGATTTTCTGCCTGATCACGCAGGGCGCGGATGGTTGGCACCGCATCGCGGGTTTTGAGCCATTGCATGAAATGGTCAACACGAAGTTCGATAATGCCCTCTGCCTGTATGGCTGCTTCCTGCCTATTCACGAGGCCTTCTTGAACGACGGTGGCCAAGTCATCTACCGTATATAGAAACACATCATCCAGCTCGCCGGCTTCAGTCTCTACATCGCGTGGTACGGCGAGATCAACAATGAACATAGGCTTGTGTTTGCGTGCGCGGATTGCGCGTTCCACCATGCCGAGGCCGACGATTGGCAGTGTACTGGCAGTGGATGTGATGACAATATCGAATTCGCTTAATCGATCTGGCAAGTCAGCCAGCAAAATGGCATTGCCACCAATGCGTTGTGCTAAATCTTGCGCACGTTCAAGGGTGCGGTTGGCAATGGTCATGGAGGCAGGTTTTTGCGTGGCGAAATGTTCTGCGCACAATTCAACCATTTCGCCAGCACCGATAAACAATACTTTTTGTCTTTGCAAATCACCAAAAATACGTTGTGCCAGCTTTACTGAAGCCGCTGCCATCGATAGCGAGTTGGCGCCAATCTCGGTGTTGGAGCGCACTTCTTTCGCCACCGCAAAGGTGCGCTGGAACAGCTTATGCAGCAGCGTACCCAGTGTGCCTGCACTTTCGGCGATTTTGACTGCCTGTTTCATCTGCCCGAGAATCTGTGGCTCGCCGAGCACCATGGAATCAAGGCCAGAAGCCACGCGGAATGCATGTTTCACGGCGTCCTGGCTGGGCAAGGTGTACATATAAGGCTGGATATTCTGCGGCTGAAGCTGGTGATAATTGCCCAGCCACTGCAAGGCTTTTTGCGGGTCTTCGGTATTACAGTAAATCTCGGTGCGGTTGCAGGTCGAAAGAATCGCCGCTTCATGAATGCCGTGCATAGATAAATCGCGAAGCGCATGCCCCAGTTTTTCGTTCTGGAAGGCGACGTTTTCGCGAATATCAATCGGGGCGGTGGTGTGATTTACACCAACAGTGAATAGATGCATCCCGTAATTTTCCCGTATCGGCTATACATAAGCAACACTTTCAGTATTCATATGGTAAATCTACTGCGCGACTTGATTGCCGCGTTGCGCGGTACTCACTTCCTCGCCTATCTAATGATATGTCTCGGTCGCTCCGTTCCGTGCGCCTTGCACTCAAGCCGCTCGCTACGATTTTCCATACGAATTAACGATTTAATCTATTAATTTAAGTCTAATTACGGTTAAAATAGTTGTTTTTTCAGTCACCAAATTAGAAATCATGGCCAAACAATTCAGAATTGCTCCAAGTATTCTTTCCGCTAACTTTGCTAAGCTGGGTCAGGAAATCACCGATGTGATTACTTCTGGCGCGGATATCGTTCACTTTGACGTGATGGATAACCATTACGTTCCCAACCTGACGATTGGTCCTTTGGTCTGTGAAGCGATTCGCCCAGTGACCGATGCGATTATTGACGTGCATCTGATGGTGAAGCCCGTAGACCGCATCATCCCTGACTTTGCCAAGGCAGGCGCTAACATCATCACTTTTCACCCAGAAGCTTCTGACCATATTGACCGCACGCTTTCGCTGGTGCGCGATCAAGGCTGTAAATCTGGCCTGGTGTTTAACCCAGGTACATCATTGAGCTATCTTGATTATGTGATGGATAAAGTGGACATGATTCTTCTGATGTCAGTGAACCCTGGTTTTGGTGGCCAAAAATTCATTCCCGGCACCTTGGATAAGCTGCGCGAAGCACGTAAACGTATTGACGCATATACCGAAAAAACAGGCCGTGAAATCTGGCTTGAGATTGATGGCGGCGTGAATGTGGCTAATATCGCTGCGATTGCTGAAGCTGGTGCCGATACGTTTGTGGCAGGTTCAGCAGTGTTTGGTGCGGCTAAAGACACCGACCCTAACCGCTACAACACGATTATTGCCAGCTTGCGCGAGCAATTGGCAACCGTTGGTAAATAAGCTCAAGTAAGTAATCACCCATGTGTGTCGTATTCCTCAAAACCCTGATTAACCGTCAGGAACACAGTTGGCGATGGTGGCACTAGTCATTTCAAGCTAGTCATCAGCGTTTCAGCTTGCCAGTCGCAAGCTTGCATCGCCAACTTTATATTTTGGGGAATTTTCATGCTGCACACATTAAGTAAACAAGAGTTTGAAGCCTTCGCGGGTCAAGGTTTCAACCGCATTCCGCTGGTGGTCGAGACCTTTGCGGATCTCGATACACCGCTTTCGTTATATCTCAAACTTGCGAATCAACCGTTTTCTTACCTGCTTGAATCAGTACAAGGCGGCGAGCGCTTCGGGCGCTACTCTATTATTGGCTTGCCTGCTAAAACCCGCATTGTTGCTTATAGACGCGATGTACAGGTCATCACTGATGGTGAAGTGGTTGAAACGGTTAAAGATACCAACCCGCTAGATTTCGTTAAAAGTTACCAGGTACGCTTTAAAACACCGCCTTATCAAGGCCTTCCAAGATTTACTGGCGGTTTGGCGGGCTATTTTGGCTATGAGACGATTCGCTACATAGAAAAGCGTTTGGCGCATGTGCAAAAGCCAGATGCGATCAATGTGCCCGACATTTTGCTCATGGTCTCTGAAGAACTCGCAGTTGTAGATAATCTCTCGGGCAAGCTGTATTTCATCGTTTATGCCGACCCTGCAATATCTGGCGCTTATGAAAAAGCGCTGCAACGCTTACAGTCGCTGATTCAAAAACTCAGGCAGTCGGTATCTATTCCTGAAGCGCCAGCAATGACAACTGCGCAAGCCAGCTCAGAGTTTGGTGAAGATAACTTCAAGGCTGCCGTCAAAAAAGCGCAGGATTACATTATAGAAGGCGACATCATGCAGGTGGTGCTGTCGCAGCGCATGGCGCAGGCTTTCCCTGCGCCACCTCTTTCTTTGTATCGCGCCCTCCGCAGCCTCAATCCTTCGCCCTACATGTTCTATTATGATATGGGCGACCACCATGTAGTGGGTGCTTCACCAGAGATTCTGGTGCGTCTGGAAAACAATACCGTCACCGCCAGGCCGATTGCCGGCACTCGACCACGCGGCGCAACACGTGAGCAGGATATTGCACTGGCAGAAGAATTGCTTGCTGACCCTAAAGAGCTTGCAGAGCATGTACAGCTCATGGATTTAGGCCGTAACGATGTGGGTCGCGTAGCGCAAACTGGTTCAGTGAAGGTGACTGACCACATGACCATAGAGCGCTATTCGCATGTGATGCACATCGTTTCAAATGTAGAAGGCAAGCTGAAGCCAGGTATGCAGGCAATTGACGTATTGAAAGCCACATTCCCTGCAGGTACAGTGAGTGGTGCACCCAAAGTGCGCGCGATGGAAATTATCGATGAGCTGGAACCTAGCAAGCGTGGCATTTACGCAGGTGCTGTGGGTTATTTGGGATTTAATGGCGATATGGACTTGGCGATTGCCATCCGTACCGCTGTGATTAAAGACGGTATGCTGTATTCACAAGCTGGGGCAGGCATCGTCGCTGACTCAGTGCCGCAGAGTGAATGGACTGAAACGCAAAACAAGGCACGCGCCGTATTGCGTGCGGCAGAAATGGTACTTGCTGGGCTTGATAACCATGGAGTGTAACAAAGCAGCATAAGGGGAGCAGGCGAAATGGCTTTAATGAACCAATTGGTACTGCGCCGTCTGCTCATCATCGTAGCTGTTTACTTCATTACGGGTAAAGCTGGTTTATTACTCCCGAGTATTGCGCCTAATGTCACCTTAATCTGGTTGCCAAGTGGTATTGCTGTGGCTGTGTTGATGCGTTGGGGTTATCAATGCTGGCCTGCCATTATGGTTGGCGCATTTCTGGTGGATGGCAGCCAATCAGCATTTGCACACCCTTGGGCCTATGTCAGTATTGCCGTGGGCAGTACGTTATCTCCCTTTATCACAACTTGGATACTCAAGTACTTTAAATTCTCAGGCAAGCTAAGCCATATCAAAGATATTGCCTTGATGGCTTTTGCAGGGCTGGCCGGCACTTTAGTCGCGGCAACTATCGGTGTGGCAAGTCTGGTATCTGCTGGAATATTTCCTCAAGAGAGCGCTTCCCAGAATTGGTTAGTATGGTGGGCTGGCGACACGATGGGTGTATTGCTGGTACTGCCCACGTTGCTAAATTTCTCCAAAAATAAACTCAATCAGCTATGGCGAGAGCGTGGAAAATTCATACTCTCGGCTGTGCTCACTTTTCTGCTGCAACTTGTTATTTTTAAGTTCGTGCCTACGGTGTCAGCGCAGTTCATGTTGCTCGCTTTCTTGGTACTACCAATGGTGATGTGGGTCACGATGCGGTTTGGCTTGATGGGTGCAAGCATCCTTGTGCTTGGCATTTCCATTATCGCCATCAGCACTGCGGCCAATTCCAGCGGTCCTTTTTCGCATGCGAACCCGCATCAGACAGCGATTGAGCTTTGGGTCTTTATGAGCACTTTATCGCTGGTGGTGCTCATGATTTCTGCGCTACGCGCAGAGTGGGATGCCATCGAGCAAGCCATGCTCAGCAGTGAAATTAAGCTAAGAGCGGTGATTGATGGGGCGCTGGATGCCATTGTCACAATAGATGAAAACGGGCATTTGCAGGAGTTCAACCCCGCAGCTGAACGTATCTTTGGATATACACGTGACCAGGTGATTGGCCGGCCACTTGCCGAAGTGATGATCCCTCCTGCCCAGCGACATGCACACGCAGTAGGGCACCAGAAATTTATCGCTACTGGGCAAAAATCTATTTTCAATAAACGCCTGGAAATGAATGCTATGCGTGCAGATGGTAGTGAGTTCCCCGTCGAGCTCACCATTACTTCTGTGGATAACATTGGTTTGCCGTTGGTCACAGGCTTTATCCGCGACATCACCGAGCGAAAACAGGCTGAGCAGGAAATTCGCAGCCTTGCCTTTTTTGACGCATTAACGGGCCTGCCTAATCGTCGATTATTGCAAGACAGGCTAGAGCAGGCGCTCATCAGCAGCAGCCGATCATTACAGTATGGTGCGGTTATTTTCATCGATCTGGATAATTTCAAGGCGCTCAACGACACTCGCGGCCATGCGCTTGGCGATCTGTTACTCATTCAGATTGCAGCGCGCTTGAGTGAATGTGTGCGTGCCGATGATACTGTGGCGCGTTTGGGTGGTGATGAGTTTGTATTGGTGCTGGAAAATCTCAGCGAGGATTTAACGCAATCCATTGCGCAGACAAAACAGCTTGCAGAGAAAATACAAGTCGCCATCAACCAGCCCTATTATTTACAAGAGATTGAACATCACCATACTTCCAGTATCGGTATCTGCCTGTTTCAAGGGGTGGAGCAGGCAGCGCAAGAATTATTGAAGCGCTCCGATACTGCGATGTACCAAGCAAAAAGCCGTGGACGTAATACTTTTGTATTTTTTGATCCACAGATGCAGGCCGCGCTGGAAAAACGTAGCCGTATTGAAGCTGAAATGCGCAAGGCATTGGTTCAAAACGAGTTTGAGGTCTACTACCAGCCGCAAGTAGATGAGCAGTCTAAAATCTTCGGTGCTGAATTGCTCATCCGCTGGCTACAGCCAGAGCATGGGCTGGTGATGCCGATGGAGTTTATCCCACTGGCGGAAGAAACTGGCCTGATTATCCCTATCGGTCATTGGGTGCTACGGCAAGCCTGTGAACAGCTCAGGGTTTGGCAGAGCCGACCAGAAAAACAACATATCATGCTCTCGGTAAATGTGAGCGCGGTGCAATTCCGTCAAGCTGGGTTCGTTGACGAAGTGGCTAGCTTATTGGTGGAAACGGGCGTATCGCCCTCTTTACTCAAGCTAGAGCTCACCGAAAGTACCGTGCTCGATAATATCGATGATACCGTTCGCAAAATGGTTGCGCTTCGAGCGATTGGTGTCCGCCTGTCTATGGATGACTTCGGTACTGGCTACTCGTCACTTGCCTACTTGAAACAATTGCCATTTACCCAAGTAAAAATAGATAAATCATTTGTAAACGATATTGTGGAGGATGCTAATGATGCTGCGATTGTTCAGGCCATCGTCGCTATCAGTAAAAGCTTGGGGATTAATGTGATTGCCGAAGGCGTCGAAACCAAGGCTCAACTTGAATTGTTGATGCAATTCGGTTGTTCTAAATTTCAAGGATATTATTTTGCTAAACCTGCGCCACTGGATGCGTTTGAACAGTTTTTTCATAAGACTAATCAAGCTGAGTAATGATGGCTTGTCAACTACCACGCCAAATCTGTTTTTAACTTGCTCAACAAGATGTAAAATAAGCTACATGCAACATTCCAACTTCCAGCGATGGCGTATTTTCAATCAAGGCGCAATGCTGCTGATTAATTCAGCTTGGCATTTGACCTGCTCCAAAGAAATTTAAAATCATTCTGGCAGTCACAACAACCTGCACAAGCTTGTATGCCAGAAACCAAGACTAAATAAGATACCGCTAGGATTATTATGTTGCTGATGATTGATAACTACGACTCCTTCACCTATAACTTGGTGCAATACCTCGGTGAGTTGGGTCAAGACGTAGAGGTTTACCGTAACGACGAGATTGATTTGGCCAAAGTGGCCGAATTAAACCCGCGCCATATTGTGATTTCCCCCGGCCCTTGCACGCCAAACGAAGCGGGTATTTCCGTGCCACTGATTAACGAGTTTGCTGGCAAGATTCCTTTGCTCGGTGTTTGTCTCGGCCATCAAAGTATCGGCCAGGCATTCGGCGGCAAGATCGTACATGCCAAGCAATTGATGCATGGCAAAACGTCGCAGATTCACCACAGTAACGTGGGGGTATTCAAAGACTTACCTAACCCCTACACCGCCACGCGCTACCACTCATTGGTGATTGAGCGTGAAAGCATCCCGGATTGCCTTGAGATTACGGCTTGGACGGAAGACGGCGAGATCATGGGCGTGCGTCATAAAACGCTAGCAATTGAAGGTGTGCAATTCCATCCAGAATCCATTTTGACGGAATATGGTCACGAGCTCCTTGAGAATTTTATCAAGGCTTATTAAATGGAAATGACTGCCAAAGCTGCGTTACACCAGCTGATCCAGCACCAGAATTTTAGCCATGAACAAATGCTCAGCATCATGCGGCAAGTAATGGCAGGTGAATACACGCCCGCGCAAATTGCAGGTTTACTGATGGGCTTGCGCGTTAAAGTGGAAACGGTGGATGAAATTGCTGCTGCAGCGCAAGTCATGCGCGAGCTTTCGACCAAAGTGCAGGTGGTTGATGATGTTCACTTGATTGATACCTGCGGTACAGGCGGTGCAGCGCACAAAGCGTTTAATGTTTCTACCTGCTGTGCCTTTGTGGCCGCAGGCGCGGGTGCCAGAATTGCCAAACATGGCAATCGTGCGGCTTCGTCAAAAACAGGTAGTGCAGATGTGCTTGAGGCGCTCGGCGTCAATATTCAACTGACCCCAGAACAAGTTGCAAAGTGTATTGACGAGATTGGCATTGGCTTCATGTTTGCGCCTAACCACCATAGCGCGATGAAATATGCCGGACCTGTCAGAAAAGAACTGGGTGTGCGTACTCTATTTAACCTGCTTGGCCCGCTGACCAACCCTGCGGGCGCTAAAAGGCAGGTGATGGGCGTGTTCCACAAAGATCTAGTGCCATTGCTGGCACAAACTTTAAAGCGTCTTGGCAGCGAACATGTGATGGTCGTACACAGCGCCGATGATATGGATGAAATCTCTTTTTCTGGCGACACTTATGTGGCTGAACTGAAAAATGGCACCGTGTCTGAATACACCTTGAACCCAAAGCAGTTCGGCATGGCGATACATGCTTTAGATAGCATTCATGTAGAAAGCGCCGAAGAGTCCAGACAAGTGATATTGCGTGTATTAAATGGTGAGCAGGGCGCTGCGCGGGATATTGTGTTGTTGAACGCAGGGGCTGCGATATATGTGTCAGGGGTTGCCGATAGTTTAGAAGTGGGTATTCAAAAAGCGGCTGATTCTATTGATTCAGGCGTTGCCCTGGCTAAGCTGAATAGCTTAATTGAAGTGAGTCATCGTTAATGCTTAAAGTATTGCTGGTTGTCGTTATTGGTATTGTTTACACCATATTTAATGTTGGTTTTTCTGACGGTATTGATGGCAAAAAATCCCAGGCACAGCTTTCAGGGTTTACTGAAAAAGTAGTGCCTGTCGCAGGTTTTTCTGCGGCGGACGTAGCGATACAGCAGTCATTTGATAGCCACACCCCTCATGCGCAAGTGCAATCAACGGGTCAAATTATCAAACTTCTTTCGGATGATAACGATGGCACGCGGCATCAACGGTTTATCATCCGATTAAATAATGGTTTAACGCTGCTCATTGCGCACAACATTGATATTGCACCAAAAATTCCCAACCTGACGGTGGGTGATATGATTGCGTTCAATGGTCAATATGAGTGGAATGATAAAGGTGGCGTGGTGCACTGGACGCATCATGACCCACAAGGTCACCATGTTGCTGGTTGGTTGAATTACCAAGGGCATCAATATCAATAGCTTTAATTGATACCAATAAAGATAAAACAATGTCAGATATTCTAAACAAGATACTTAATGTAAAGCAGGCTGAAGTTCGCGCCGCGATGGCTGAAAAGCCGTTGATTTTGATGCAGCAAGCGGCATTGGCTGCGCAAAAACCACGGGATTTTATTGGCAGCATCCGCAATAAGATTAGCGCTGGTCAGGCTGCTGTGATTGCTGAAATCAAGAAAGCCAGCCCCTCAAAAGGCGTGATACGTGAAGATTTCCATCCAGCAGACATCGCTGCAAGCTATGAAAAAGGTGGGGCAGCCTGTTTATCTGTACTGACGGATCAAGACTTTTTCCAAGGCCATGCTGATTATTTGAAGCAGGCGCGCGCTGCTTGTAATATCCCTGTGCTGCGCAAAGATTTCATGATTGAGGCTTACCAAGTCTATGAAGCTCGAGCAATGGGCGCTGACTGTATTTTATTGATTGCCGCTGCGCTTGATTTGCCGCGTATGCATCAACTAGAAACCATCGCGCATGATCTTGGTATGGCCGTATTGGTGGAAGTGCATAATGCGGAAGAGCTGGAGCTCGCACTGCAATTAGAGACACCATTATTGGGTATCAACAACCGCAATCTGCGTACGTTTGAAGTGACGTTGGATACTACGCTTGATTTGCTAGCGAAGATTCCAGTAGGGAAAATCGTGGTCACAGAATCTGGCATTTTCACCCCAGATGATGTTGCACTGATGCGTAAGAATAATGTACATACTTTCTTGGTGGGTGAGGCGTTTATGCGGCAGCCCGACCCAGGCTTTGAACTTAACCGTTTATTCAATATTGATTAAATAAAAGTCATTATGACAATAGCAAAATTCCCATCTAGCAGACCACGTCGCATGCGGCGTGATGAGTTCTCGCGCCGTCTGATGAGTGAGCATGTACTCACTACTAACGACCTTATTTATCCAGTATTTGTGCTGGATGGCGAAAACAAAACTGAAGCCGTTCCTTCTATGCCTGGCGTGCAGCGCCAGACCATCGACATTCTGCTAAAAACTGCAGCCGAATGCGTCAAATTAGGTATACCTGCGCTGGCACTATTTCCAGTGGTGGGGCAGTCATTCAAAAGTCTGGACGCAAGTGAGGCTTACAATCCAGAAGGCCTAGTACCGCGAACAATCAAAGCTCTAAAACAGGCATTCCCTGAGCTTGGCATTATTACTGACGTGGCGCTTGACCCCTACACGACACATGGCCAAGATGGCTTGATTGATGATACTGGCTATGTGCTGAACGATGAAACTGTCGCCGTGCTGGTGAAGCAAGCGCTCTGCCACGCAAAAGCAGGCGCGGATATCGTCGCACCATCCGACATGATGGATGGACGCATCGGTGCTATCCGACGAGCGCTTGAATCCGAAGGTTTGATCTATACCAAAATACTGGCATATTCAGCCAAGTATGCCTCTGCTTACTATGGGCCGTTCCGCGATGCTGTTGGCTCCTCCGCTAATTTAGGCAAAAGCAATAAATACAATTACCAGATGGACCCTGCCAATTCAGACGAGGCGCTGCAAGAAGTCGCGCTGGATATTGAAGAGGGCGCGGATATGGTTATGGTGAAGCCTGGCATGCCGTATCTTGATATTGTCCGTCGCGTAAAAGATACGTTTAAAGTGCCCACTTATGCCTATCAAGTCAGTGGCGAATACGCCATGCTAAAAGCCGCTGCGCAGAACGGCTGGCTGGATGAAAAGCAGTGTGTGTTAGAGGCGATGCTGGGGTTTAAGCGCGCTGGCGCCGATGGTATTTTGACTTACTATGCGATGGATATTGCACGCTGGTTAAAGGATTAGTTGGCGGTTTTCACTCAGTCCTGAGTGAATTGCTTTCCACGTTATTAGTCGTTGTCTTGCTGGATTGAATCAGGTTCTTGAGTTCACTCGCATTGACCTTGGCCGCATTAGTACCATTCACTGGGCTCTTGGTCGGTGTACGCATATCATCAAACTCAAAAATGCTGAGTTTAATCAGTCCATTCGGGCCCTCCAAGGTAAATACTGGTACTTTTCTTCGATCTGAAGTTTTTCTGTCTGCCGCTCTTCTTTCATTGCTATTTTTATTATTATTTGGTCGGCTGTTACTGATGCGGTAGGACTTTTCATCGGTTTCATAGGGTATCTGCTGGTTGAGCAAGAATATCTCAACATCTTTCAGGCTTTCAGCAAACAAATGAATGTGTGTTTCGGCATAGCGCCCAGCGGTGCCATCGAGTACGGAGCCTGTGAGATGAGGGTTGAAGCGCTCTAATAGCTGCATGACTGTCAGCGCATCAGCACGTAATTGCCGTAAGGCTTCAGGCTGCTCTTCACTGTTGTAAATCTCATGGAAAATCTTGATTTCCTCTTCGATTTCCGCATTGGTGGGTAGGCAGCTACTATCTATGATGCCTAATTGGCGGCCAGCCTTGCGCTTGGCATAAGCGTAATCAGAAACGCCATCTTCAGCCATCATGCGCGCGGCTTGTTGTGCAACCAGTTGCCTGAGATTATGTTGTCTATCAGCCATCTCTTTTGCCATCTAAGCGCCATGTTCGGCATTAAGTGCACACTAACAATCAGCAATATGCTGATTGTTAAATTTAGTATAGTTGATCTGCCTTAGTTTTTTCTACTTCTTCACCTGCCCTAGATGCAGGCGGAAAGCCTGGAATCAGCGTTGGTTCTGGCTCGTTATCTGGCGGTGGGAACTCATGATAGAAGTATTCAAAAATCCCAGGCGCATTGTCATCTACACGGGTTCCAGTTACTGCATCAATTTTGATTGAGCTAATGCCTTCAGGGACTGGGTAAGGGTTATCTGGCAAGCCTTTGAGCGCAACGGCCATGTAGTTGATCCAGATTGGCAATGCAGCTTGAGCACCAGTTTCTGCGTTACCCAATGTGCGTGGATGATCAAATCCCATCCAGGTAATCGCCACTTGATTCGGGTTAAACCCAGCAAACCAGGCATCTACTTGATTGTTGGTTGTGCCAGTTTTGCCTGCAAGATCATTACGCCCCAGCTGTTTTGCCTTGGCCGCCGTGCCTATGCGTGCCACATCCTGCATGATGGAGGTCATCAGGTAGGCGTTGCGGCTATCAATGACGCGTGGTGCATCTTTACCCGCCTGTAAGAATTTGGTCTGTTCAATCACAGTACCTTTGCTATCCGTGATTTTGCTAATGAGATAAGGCTTCACACGAAAACCGCCATTCGCAAACACCGCATAAGCGCCTGCCATTTGCCAAGGCGTTGCCGAGCCCGCGCCCAATGCAATCGCCAGATAAGGCGGGTGATCTTTAGGCGAGAACCCAAAGCGCGTGATGTAATCTTGAACATATCCGACACCAATGGCTTGCAAGATACGTATAGACACCATATTCTTGGACTTGGTCAGCGCGGTGCGTAAGCGAATAGGGCCGTCGTATTTGTTGTCAAAATTCTTTGGCTCCCAAGATGAGCCGCTGCCTGTTTCTTCAGCGCTGATGCTGATAGGCGCGTCATCAATAATGCTGGCAGGCGTAAAGCCTTTTTCTAGCGAGGCTGAATAGATAAAAGGTTTAAAGCTTGAGCCGGGCTGGCGCCATGCCTGGGTGACATGGTTAAATTTATTACGGTTAAAATCGAAGCCACCCACCAATGCCCGCACCGCGCCCGTTTGTGGGTCTAGCGATACCAGCGCTGATTCAACCTGCGGCAACTGTACAATTTTCCATGCTTGGCCTGCCTTAATGATGCGCACGATAGCGCCAGGTTTGATGCTTCTTTTTTGTAGGTCTTTATCGTTTAGCGTTTTCTGTACAAACGATAAGCCATCACCCTGTATTTCGATGTTCTCACCAGATTTAGCATGCACATACACCGACTTCTCTGTGACTTTGGTGACGGCAGCAGGAACAAGTCCATTGAACTCGTCCAGTTCATCCAATGCATTATCTGCCCAGTTCAAGCCATCTTCTGTTGTTGATTGCGTTGGTGTAACCGTTTTCTCTGGTCCGCGATAACCATGGCGGCTGTCATAATCCATGATGCCTTGGAATACAGCTGCGTTTGCTGCTTCTTGGCTTGTTTTCTGAATCGTCGTATAGACTTTCAGGCCGCTACTGTAGATATCGTCTTTGTAACGGCTGTACATTTCTTGGCGTATAAGCTCAGCCACATAATCAGCAGAAAGGTCGCGATATTGTTTGGCTTGCCTGAACCTTAATGGCTCTTTTAGCGCTTCTTGATACGTATTTTCATCAATAAACCCATACTGATACATGCTGTGCAAAACTTCACGTTGCCGATTAATTGCCTTTTTGGGATTAACAAACGGGTTATATCCTGACGGTGCTTTAGGTAAGCCTGCCAATAGTGCTGTTTCCGCAAGATTGAGTTTATCAAGTGGTTTGCCAAAATATACCTGAGATGCTGCTGCAAAACCGAAGGCACGTTGGCCGAGGTAAATTTGGTTTATATAAACTTCTAGAATCTTATCTTTGCTGAGGCTTTTTTCAATTTTAATTGATAGCAGAGCTTCTCTTAGTTTTCTCGCTAAGGTTCTTTCGCTGGATAAAAAGAAGTTACGTGCAACCTGCATGGTGATCGTGCTTGCGCCTTCTTTGCCGCCACCAGAGAGATTGTTTACAGCAGCTCTGATAATACCTCTGACATCAATACCGCCGTGCTGATAGAAGCGTCTATCTTCAATTGCAAGTACGGCATTCTTCATGTTGGCAGGTACATCCTCGATTTTGATAAATGCGCGTCGCTCTTCACCAAACTCTGCTATCAGGGCGCCATCTTCAGAATAGACACGCAATGGCACCTTGGGTCGATAGTCGGTTAATACTTCGAGTGAGGGTAGCTCAGGGTAGATGAGGGCTGCGGCGAGGCCGATCAATGCAGTGCTTATAACGCCAAGCACTAATATGATGATGAGTAAGTATTGCCACCACTTTTTGAGGAACATGTTCGATAACTATTTAATTGAAAATCACAATGTGAATATACTATAAATGTGTCTCACTTTTGCCTTCAATTGGAATTAAAAATAGAATTTGCTTTACAGGGGTTAAAGTTGTTGCTAGCATTTAATGTAAATTATTAGTATTGTGCGTAACTACTCAATATAGAAAGAGAATTTCACTTTGAAATTTGATTTTTTTTCAGAAAAGACACCGCCACTCATTGGGGTAGATATTAGTTCTACTTCTATCAAGATGGTCGAGTTGTCACAGGGGAGCAAGGGTGCATATCACCTTGAGGGTTATGCTATTGCATCGCTTACTAAGGATGCAGTCGTTGACGGAAACATTGGCGAGCTTGACCAAGTCTCAGATGCGTTCAAACGAGCGTGGAAGCTATTAGGCTCTCGCGAGAAGCGTGTGGCGCTAGCGCTCCCTGCCGCCGCAGTCATTAGTAAAAAAGTCATCATGCAATCTGGCCTCCGCGAGCAGGACATGGAATTGCAAGTAGAGGCTGAAGCCAATCAATACATTCCGTTCTCGCTAGATGAAGTGAATATTGACTTCCAGGTCATCGGCCCGGCACCTAACAATCCTGACGAAGTTGAAGTGCTTATCGCCGCATCACGTAAAGAGAAAATCGAAGATCGTGTGGCAGCCGCCGAAGGTGCTGGCCTCAGAGTAACGGTCATGGATGTGGAAACTTACGCCACAGAAACAGCCTACACGCTGATCGCAGACCAGTTGCCAGATCATGGTAAAGGTCAAACAGTGATGATTCTGGATGTTGGTTCCTCACTCATCCATATCAATGTGATGCACGATAATGAGTCCGTCTATATACGTGAACAGGCATTTGGTGGCGGACAACTCACCCAAGAAATTCAGCGTCGATTTGGTTTAACCTTAGAAGAAGCGGAGATCGCTAAACGCAAAGGTGGCCTGCCAGATAGCTACGAGTCAGAGGTACTTCAGCCTTTTGTTCAGAACATGGCGCTTGAAGTAGCCCGCGCAGTTCAGTTTTTCACTAGCTCTACCCAATACAACCGCGTTGATCATATCATCTTGGCAGGCGGCTGTGCCGCCATCCCTGGAGTAGATGTCATCGTGCAAGAGCGTGTTCAGGTCAATACGCTGATAGCTAATCCATTCAGTAAAATGAGCTTGAATTCACGTATCAAACAACAACAAGTTTTTGCTGATGCACCATCGCTTTTAATAGCATGTGGTTTGGCCATGCGAGGAGTTGATTAATGGTACGGATTAATCTATTACCTCACAGACAGATTAAACGCGCAGAACGTCAGCGTGAATTTAATCTAATGCTTATTGGCACGCTGATGGTTGCTGCCGTTATCGTATTTATGGGTTATTCCTTTATTGATGCACAAGTCGAAGCGCAGCAAAGCAGAAATAAACGCCTAGATGAAGCCAATGCAAAGCTAGATAAAGAAATTGAATCTATTAAACAATTAAAAGGCCAGATTAGTGCTGTTCTTGAGCGTAAGAAGGTTGTAGAGGATTTGCAAACGAATCGTAGCCAAGCGGTGATCTTGCTTGATGAAATTGCCCGGCAATTACCAGAAGGATTGTTCTTAAAATCAATCAGGCAGCAAGGTTCGATGATTATGCTTGAGGGGCTCGCTGATACTAATGCACGAGTAGCAACTTTGGTACGAAATTTATCTCAATCTCAATGGTTGGAGTCCCCCAATCTTATAGAGATAAAGACGGTTTCTCTTGGGTCAGCCAAGCAAAACAACTTTACATTGAGCGTCTTAATCAAGCCCCCAACCCCAGCTTCGGATGATGGCAAATCTAAAGGGGCAAAACCATGAAGCTCGAAGACTTCAACCATATAGATTTTAAAACTGCTGGTACATTACCTTTACCAGTTAAGGGTGTATTGCTTGGAATTTTACTGATTACTCTGGTGGGCGTTGGTTACTACTTTGTATGGAGCCCTTTACTTGATGATCTAGCAACAGCCAAGGCTAAAGAGGCCGATTTGCGAGAGGTTTTTCTCAATAAAAAGCGACAGGCAATCAATCTTGACTCTTATAAACAGCAAATGGTTGATATTGAGAAAACTTTTGGTGTGTTGTTGAAACAATTACCTGATAAATCTCAAATGGATGGTTTGCTGACTGACATAAATCAGGCTGGCCTAGAGCGTGGTTTAGATTTTGAATTATTTAAGCCAGGACAAGAAACCTATAACGGTTTTTATGCGGAATTGCCAATTTATATAAAAGTGACTGGTACTTACTTTGATTTGGGTGCTTTCGCGAGTGATATTTCAAAACTCTCACGTATTGTTACACTGAACGATATATCAATTACTTCAAGCATAGGTAAGGATGGTAAAGAGTCTGGATTGGCTATTGAAGCAACAGCGAAAACTTATCGTTATCTTGATGCCTCAGAGATTTCGACTAAAAAAGGTACCAAGAAATAGAGGCCGATAATTATGACAATTCTCAATGATTACAATAAGAAATTAAATTTGTCAGCTGGATCAATGCTGATCACGGTATGTGTATTTTTGCTGATTTCATGCGGGTCAAATCAAGGCGATGACCTAGATCAGTTTATGAGTACCGCCGCTAATGATATGCAGCCTAAAATTGATCCCATTCCAGAAGTAAAGCCTTATACGGCAACAGAATTTAACGCTGATGGTCAACTAAATGATCCTTTTAAGGCTAGGAAAGCAAAAAATAGCTCAACGGGCGGGATACAGCCTAATTTGGTTAGGCCTAAAGAACCATTAGAGGCATATCCACTAGAAAGTCTTAAATATGTTGGTTTGCTGGCAAAACAGAAATTAACATATGCGCTAATTAAAACCCCAGACGGAAATATACAACAAGTCAAAATAGGTAATTATTTGGGACAGAACTTTGGAATAGTTACTGAGATCAGTGATAACGCTGTAATGATTAAAGAAATTGTTCAAGATGATTTGACGGGCGATTGGACAGATCGTACTTCAAGCATTAATTTGCAGGAATAAGGGTGAAAACAATGAGAAAAAAATATTTAAATACTTTTCTGTTTCAAATAATAATTGGCTTCTCAGCCCTTTATTTTGCTAGTGCAAATGCTGAGGATCAACCAGACTTGAGCAACAAGATTGAACAAGTGGATTTTTCAACTCTACCTGGTGGCAGAGTAGCTATTAAAATTAAAACTTCTCAAGCACTCAGTAATGTTCCTGCTGGTTTTACATTAACTAATCCACCACGAATTGCGCTTGATTTTCCAGGTGTTGCGAGTGGTCTTGCTAAAAACAACCTCAGTGCAGATCAAGGTGCGCTTAAGAGTATTAGTCTTGCGCAGGCTAAAGATAGAACGCGCATGGTGCTTAATTTATCCAAGTCTGTGGGCTACAGCACTAATGTAAGTGGTAATGAAACTACCATTGTTTTGCAGACAAACGAAATAACTGCTGATACGCCTGCTAATGTAACGCGTTTTGCAGAAGTAAAGGCTGGTGATGTCCCGCACATGCTAAATAATATCGATTTCATTCGTGGGAAAAATGGTGAAGGTCGGATTATGGTTGACTTATCAGATGCAGCTGCGGGTATTGATATTCGTCAGCAAGGTAAAACCATTGTAGTTGATTTTATTAATACTGATATACCTGCGAACTTGCAACGCAGACTTAACGTTATTAATTTCAATACGCCAGTTCTCTACGTGGATGCGATGAAACAAGGCAAAAATACGCGAATTGTGATTGAACCCCAAGGTAATTGGGAGCAATCAGCCTATCAAGCAGATAAAAAGTTTATTGTAGATGTAAGACCAATACCAGATGACCCCAATCGCCTCGTTCAAAATGGCAAGCCTGGATATGGCGGAGAAAAACTATCACTTAATTTTCAAAATATTGACATTCGTTCCGTATTGCAAGTTATTGCTGATTTCACAGGCCTCAATATAATTACAAGTGATACTGTTACAGGCAATCTGACTCTTCGTTTGAAAGATGTGCCTTGGGACCAAGCTTTGGATATTATTATGCAAAGCAAAGGGTTAACACAGCGCAAAACAGGTAACGTCGTTTTAATCGCTCCGTTGGATGAAGTAACTGCCAAAGAAAAATTGCAGTTAGAAGCTAATCAGCAAATCGATGATTTAGAACCATTGCGTACTGAAGTGTTCACGCTCAAATATATGAAAGCAGAATCTTTCAAGACTATTCTTACTGATGAAAATCAAAAAATACTATCGAAGCGCGGTAGCGCGGTAATGGATCCTCGTACAAATACAATGTTTGTACAAGACACAGCAAGGCATCTTGAGGAAGTACAACGAATCATCAACAAAATTGATATCCCAGTCAGACAGGTGATGATTGAATCTAGGTTGGTGATTGCAGATGAGAAATTTGGTAAAACTCTTGGTGCCAGATTTGGTATACAGAAAGGAACTTCTACAGCGAACGGGGGTTACGGAATCAGCAGTACTGCTTCTGGTGCTGAGGGTCTTGCTACTGGGACCACAAATGTCAAGACTTCCACAGATGCATTAAATGTCAACCTACCTGTATCAGCAGCCTATGGTAGCTTAGGTTTTAGTCTATTTAGATTGCCTGCAAACTTTTTGCTTAACCTTGAGTTGTCTGCATTGGAAACTGATAACCGAGGAAAAATTGTTTCGAGTCCACGAGTGACTACAGGCAACCAGCAAGAAGCCATTATTGAGCAAGGTACGCAGATTCCATATATAACCCCTGCTTCGAGTGCAACTACGGTGCCAGCAGTAGCATTTAAGGATGCAGTTTTAAAGTTGACGGTTACGCCGCAAATTACACCAGACGACAAAATCAACATGAAGCTTGAGGTTAAAAAAGATCAAGTTGGGGTAATCTTTAATAGTGTTCCATCTATTGATACACAGCGTGTTAAAACCGAGGTTTTAGTTTCAAATGGTGAAACAGCAGTCTTGGGGGGGATATACCAACAAACTGAACGTATTGATATTGATAAAGTGCCTTTCTTTGGCAACATTCCATATCTTGGTAACCTGTTTAAAAGAACAACGCGCCAGAATGATAAAACAGAGTTGTTGATATTTATCACTCCTAGAATTCTTGATGATAATCTATCTGTTCGGTAGTCATATCTGACAGTTAAGCTGATATCACTTAAAATGCCTATCATGAACATGATGGGCATTTTTTATGGATGGCAATATAATTTTTGTAGGGTTAATGGGGGCAGGCAAAACAACAGTTGGACGCTTGCTTGCTAAGCATCTCAATAAATCGTTCTACGATACAGACCAAGAAATAGAGCGCAGAACTGGCGTTACCGTGCCATATATATTTGAGGTTGAGGGCGAGGCCGGGTTTCGTAAGCGTGAAAGCCAGATGATTCAAGAGTTAACAAATCTTGAGGATGTGGTACTTGCTACTGGCGGTGGTGCGGTGCTGTGTAAAGAAAACCGCGAAGTTATCAAAGGTGCTGGCACAGTGATCTATCTCAGGGCAAATGTCCATGAGTTGTGGTTAAGAACACGCAATGATAAAAATCGTCCCTTGTTGCAAAATAATAATCCGCGCGCCAAATTAGAAGAGCTGTTTGAGCAACGCGACCCATTGTATAGAGAAGTTGCGACTTATATTGTTGATACGGGCGGTCAGCCAGTAAGCAATATTCTGCACCATATAGAAGAACAGATTAACCAATGACACAAACACTACAAGTCTCTCTTGGCGATAGATCATATCCAATTCATATTGGGCAAGACTTGCTCAGTCGGGCAGATTTTATATTGCCGTATTTAAAATCCAAACAGGTAGCGATTGTTACTAATACGACAGTCGCGCCACTTTATCTCGAAAAATTGACCCAAACTTTAACGAGTGAGGGTGTATCAATTACCAATATCATATTGCCTGATGGAGAGCGTTTTAAAAATGCCGAGACGCTCAATACGATATACGATACTTTATTGCAGAACCGTTGCGAGCGTAATACAACACTGATTGCATTAGGTGGTGGCGTAATTGGCGACCTTACAGGATATGCAGCAGCGACCTATTTACGTGGGGTACCTTTTATACAAATCCCTACCACGCTATTGGCCCAAGTGGATTCATCCGTAGGTGGCAAAACTGGCATCAATCATCCGCTTGGCAAAAATATGATCGGTGCTTTTTACCAGCCACAAGTGGTACTTGCTGATATAGAAACCTTAAAAACTTTACCTACACGTGAACTATCCGCTGGTTTAGCCGAAGTGATCAAATATGGCTTAATTCGTGATTTGCCATTCTTTGAATGGCTAGAAAAAAATATGCCTGATTTGGTTAAGTTAGAGTCTGCAGCAATTGCTTATGCGGTTTATCGCTCATGTGAGAATAAGGCTGAAGTAGTGTCGGCAGACGAACGAGAAAGTGGCGAGCGTGCGCTATTGAATCTGGGCCATACTTTTGGTCATGCTATCGAAAACGCTATGGGTTATGGCGTTTGGCTGCATGGCGAAGCTGTTGCAGCAGGTACAGTATTAGCTGCCGATTTTTCACGCAGACTAGGTTGGTTAGATGCTGAACAATTTGCACGCATCAGCCAAATTTTAAAGGCTGCACTATTACCTGTAGATGCACCTGATTTAGGTGTTGATCGATACCTTGATCTTATGGGCTTAGATAAAAAGGTCGAGAATGGAAAAATTAGATTGGTATTACAACAAGGCATTGGTAAATCCGTGATTACTAGTGATTACGATACACAAAAATTACGCGACACCTTGTCATTAGCACCGTAAATCTTAAAATAATCATGATAGGTAATTCATTGAACCAACTAGCCCCGTATGCAGCTGATCCAGCACTTACCCTGGGGCGTAAGCACAAAGAGGCTCCACCACAAAGCCGCAATGAATTCCAGCGTGATCGTGACCGTATTATTCATTCAGCCGCATTCAGACGGCTAGAATACAAGACCCAGGTATTTGTGAACCATGAGGGTGATTTGTTCCGCACCCGGCTAACACATAGTTTGGAGGTGGCACAAATAGGCAGGACTATCGCCCGCACATTAGGCTTACATGAAGATTTAGTTGAGGCCATCTGCCTTGCTCATGATTTAGGGCACACACCATTTGGCCATGCGGGGCAAGATGCCCTGAATAAATGCATGCAAGATTTCGGTGGGTTTGAACATAACTTGCAATCTTTACGCGTAGTTGATCAACTGGAGCAGCATTACGCTGAGTTTGATGGTTTAAACCTTACGTTTGAACTGCGTGAAGGCATACTCAAGCACTGCTCAGTTAAAAATGCGCAATTGCTGGGTGATGTAGGCGAACGCTTCATCAATAAAACCCAACCTTCGCTTGAGGCGCAAGTTGCTAATCTCGCAGATGAAATTGCTTACAATAATCATGATGTGGACGACGGCCTGCGCTCAGGTTTGATTACGCTTGAGCAGTTAGAAGACGTCCCGCTGTTTGCCGACCAGCTTGCAGCTGTTAGAGAAAAATATCCGCAAGTAACTGATAGGCGCCTAATACACGAAACAGTGCGCCGAATGATCAATGCACTAGTTACAGACCTATGTAATACGAGTGCCAACAATATCGAAGCAGCAAGCCCGCAAACTATTGCAGAGGTGCGCAATCTGCCACAGCTCATGGCGTTCAGTACTGAGTTATACGAACAGCAACTCACGCTTAAGCGTTTTTTGCGTACCAAACTTTATCAGCATTACCGTGTTAACCGTATGAGCGCAAAAGCTAATCGCATTATCAAAGAGCTGTTCAATGCATTTGTTGAAGATATCAAGCTGATGCCAGATGATTTTCAATTGAAAGCAGTTGAAAATAAACCACGCGCCGTGGCCGACTATATTGCAGGGATGACAGATCGCTATGCCATACGCGAACACCAGCGTATTTATGCTGTGTCGGAGCGAGAGCTGTAGGCTAATTGTTACTGGTTATCTTGATGGTCTAAACATAAATAAACTGGTCACTCGGCCTTTTAATATTCTACGCAAGCCCAGTCATAGCAAGAGATATTGGCGTTTTTTTCTAGTTATTAACCTTTAAGTCTGTATGTAATTGTTAGCTTTACTGTTGTATATCTACAACAAAATAATTAAATGTTACAAATTATTACAGAAACCGTAAAGTTTGCTTGCAGGCAAACCACCGCTTTTGGCATACTCCATTTAGCTCTTCGTAAGAGGGGTTCGCGAATAGAAATTCGTCAGGTTCGCAAACTTAAAAAGTCAAATTTAGAGTGATGGATTTGACGATATTAATTAGAAATATTTAGGAGACTTTTAAATGAATAAGAAACTAAGTTTAGCGGTTGCTGGTGCTGTATTAGCATTCGGCGCTTCTGCTGCAAACGCTGGTATCATTATCCCTGCTGGTGACTGGACTGTTGATTTGGGCGGTAACGTGAACACCTACTACAACAATACAAATTACTCAGGTAATTTGTCTGGCAAAACCACTAACACAATCCAAACTGGTCTATTACCATCAGCACTGGGTATCGGTGCTAAGACCCGTCAAAATGATCTTGATATTGCTATTCAATTCACATTCTTTACAGGTACCGATTCCGGTAGTGGTCAAGCATTTGGTAACAACTCACTAAATATTCGTCAAGCTTACTTGAGCTTCGGTGATGCTAGCTGGGGTACGATTAAAGCTGGTCGTGACTTAGGCATATTCGGTTCTGATGCTATTCTTTCAGACATGACATTGCTTGGCGTTGGTGCTGGTGCTGGTGCTGGTGGCTCATCAACTTTGGGTCGTATTGGTTCAGGTTACATGTACGCTGACTGGAAAGGCCAAATCAGCTATGCATCACCTAACTGGAATGGCTTCAGCTTTGCTGCAGGTGCAACAGAAGGTTATAAAAACGGTGCTGACGCTTCAAACCACAACCTTGGTTTCGAAGGTAAGTTAAGCTATGACTTCGCTGCTACTGACGTAACTGGTAAAGTTTGGTTGAGTGGTATTACTGAAAAACATGAAGCTGGCGTAGTAACTACTGCTGCAGGCGTAGATGCTTTAGGTAACCCATTTGCTGCTGTTTCAACCAACGTTGATGGCTACACAACAACAGGTATTGATATCGGCGGTAAAGTATCAGCTTATGGCTTCGGCTTGGTTGGTTACTACTACGATGGTAAAGGCTTGTCTTCAGGTTCTTCAGTAACTGGTACAAACTTGGCTCTGAACGGCGGTACAAGTTTTGCTGGTACTACTAAAGGTGATGACAATGGTGGCTATGTACAAGCTACTTACACCATTCCTGGTGTTGGTACCAAGCTTGGCGCAAGCTGGGGTGAAAGCAAGACCGATCTGAAAGATGGCCGTGGTGAATTCACCAACAAGTCATGGATCGTTGGCGCTTACCATCCTTTGACCAAGAGTCTGAATCTGGTTGCTGAATACACAGACAACAAGATTGAAAACGACCGTGCTTTCGCTACCGATGGCGAAGGTAAGGCACGTACAATCTCACTTGGCGCGATCCTGTTCTACTAGTCTGATTTAGTAGTTGGTTCAAGCTTAAAACGGCACCTACGGGTGCCGTTTTTATTTCATTTTTACGAAAGCTACATATGAAATATTTATTGATATTCTTAATCCTCACCTTAACAGCATGCGCTCAATTGATGCATGGTGAAATGCAACCAGTCATTGTGAAAGATGCAAGCCAGAAGATTATGTATACGAGTTGTGGTGGTGCGGTTGAGGACTGGGCTAGTTGCTTCCATAAAGCATCCCAAGCATGCTCAGGTAATTACTCAGAGCTAAAAAAAGTAGAAGATAATAGAGGCACTAACCGCGAATTAACGTTTCAATGTAAATAATCCTATGGCCACTCGAAACGCAACACATAAAAACAAGCAAACTGCTGCATTGCAAGCTGCCTGGAATTTCTATCGATTTGGCCAAATAAGGGATGCAGAAGATATCTGCCACGAAGTCCTGCAATCAGACTCTCGCCAACCAGAAGCCTTGCATTTACTTGGAACGTTATCGCTCCATCATGGCAAGACAAAAGAAGCCGTTGAATTACTCTCTCTAGCCATAAAACTCAATCCAAGAAACCCCGAATCGTTTAGCAATCTGGGTCTGGCATATCATGAACAAGGCAAGCTGGATGAGGCCATCAAGAAATATCAGCAAGCCATTCGTTTGAAATCTGATTGCGCAGATGCGCACTATAACTTGCATGCCGCTGTATTAGATGCAGAGAACCCAGAACAAGCAATTACAAGTCTTAGAAAAGTATTAATAATCAATTCGAGAGATATAGACGCAATATTTATGGTTGGATTGCTGACTGATTATGCTGCGAATGATAAGGAGGTTAACTCATATTTAGAGCGTGCGAGGCAAGCTGGCATGCTTTACCAAGCCAGATACGATGCTTGGCAGTACATTAAATTGTCGAGTGAGTATCGATTGCCTATTATGGGTAGTGCTATCAATACATTCAAGTATGCGATGAAGCATGCATCTACTCAGGGATTGGTATTGGAATTCGGAGTGCGTTTTGGTAACTCAATTCATATGCTTGCCGATTTGGTGGATCAGCAAGTGCATGGATTTGATAGTTTTGAGGGTTTGCCCGATGAATGGCACCACGAACCCAAAGGTAGTTATACCACCAAGGGTGTGATTCCTGAGGTGCCTGAAAACGTGCACTTGCATGTGGGCTGGTTTGATAAAACCCTGCCGGAGTTTCTTGCGGAGCATACTGAGCCAGTCAGGCTGGTGAACGTAGATTGTGATATTTACAGCTCAACCAAGACTGTTTTGAATCTACTTGCGCCACGCATGCAAGTTGGTACAGTGATTATATTTGATGAATATATCGGTAACGCCCATTGGCGCGAAGACGAGTTCAAGGCTTTTCAGGAGGCAGTTGCTGTCTATGGCTGGAAGTACGAATATCTTTGCTTTAGTTTCTTTACCAAGCAAGTAGCAGTGAAACTCACTAGCATCTGACTAAGATGCTAGTGAGTCAGAGATTACTCTTCGATTCCCAATTCCTGTATTTTTCTCGTTAATGTATTACGTCCCATACCTAACTGAGTGGCAGCTTCTATGCGACGACCACCCGTATGAACTAGGGCCTTGCTGATGAGTATTTTTTCAAACTCTTTGGTACGAGTTTCCAGGATTTCTTGCTCACCACGATTGAGTGCATCCATCACTTCAGAGGCAAGTGCTTCTTGCCATGATGATGCGCTGAGTGGTTTGGACCCATCTTCTTTAAGCTCTGGTGGTAAATCGGCTACATCAATATTTTGGCCTGGTGCCATGACGGTGAGCCAATGGCATACGTTTTCAAGTTGACGTACATTACCACTCCAGCTCATGGTGGCTAGGTAACGCAATGCTGCGGCTGAAGGTTGTTTTGTTTCTACTCCTAGCTCGTGCGCGCTATGTTGGAGGAAGTGTTTGACCAGTAATGGTACGTCTTCACGTCGTTCACGTAGTGGAGGTAGGCGTAGGCGAATGACATTGAGTCTGTGGAATAAGTCTTCACGGAAGAGTCCTAGCTTGACGCGCTCTTCAAGGTCTTGATGGGTGGCGGCGATAATGCGTACGTTGACCTTAACAGGTTGATGGCCGCCGACCCGATAAAACTGACCGTCGCACAATACACGCAAAAGGCGGGTTTGCAAATCGGATGGCATATCACCGATTTCATCCAAGAATAGCGTGCCACCATCTGCTTGTTCAAAGCGGCCACGTCTTGCGGCTTGAGCACCCGTAAATGCGCCACGTTCGTGGCCAAATAATTCGGACTCCAGCAAATCTTTTGGGATAGCAGCAGTGTTGATGGCTATAAAAGTTTTATCAGCGCGCGGGCTATGCCTATGTAAGGCGCTGGCAACGAGTTCTTTGCCTGTACCAGATTCACCGTTGATTAATACAGTGGCGTGCGAACGGCTTAAACGACCAATCGCACGAAATACTTCTTGCATGGCAGGCGCTTGACCAATGATTTCTGGCGTTTCTTCCGTATCTACGGTTTCAGTCGCCTGACGCATGCTTTCCTCTACTGCGCGGCGAATAACATCGATTGCCTGATCAACATCGAAAGGTTTGGCCAAATATTCAAAAGCGCCACCTTGAAATGCGGCGACTGCGCTTTCTAGATCAGAATAGGCTGTCATGATGATTACTGGGGTTTCTGGCAGCCGTTCTTTCAGCACTTGCAGGAAATCTAGGCCAGAGCCATTTGGCATGCGGATGTCGCTGACGACTACTTGCGGCTCATCATGATTGAGTGCATTCAGCGCTTCTGGCACAGAGGCAAAGGTTTTGAACTGCATGTCTGTGCGTGCCAGTGCTTTTTCAAACACCCAGCGGATTGATTTGTCGTCGTCGATGATCCAGATTGATTTCATATTAAGCCTATTGTTTCAGTCTAATGTTGCAGTGTTGATTATTGCCTTACGATAAACCCTTTTAAGGCGGTTGTTTCGATGGGTAGCAGGATAGTAAAGTTGGTATTGCCCGGCTGGCTGATGCAGTCGATCATGCCATGATGTTGCGTAATAAATGTTTGTGCCAGAGTCAGTCCAAGCCCCGTACCGCCATCGCGTCCAGAAACTAATGGATAAAATATACGCTCACGAATATCTGCTGGTATGCCAGGGCCATTATCAATAATCTGTAGCTTGATGGCGACACGGTAGCGCTTTTTGGCTAGCGTGACTTGCCGCTCAGCACGTGTACGCAATATGACTTCACCTTGGCCTTGCATAGCTTGTACTGCATTGCGTGCAATGTTCAATACTGCCTGAATGAGTTTTTCACGGTCGCCGATCAACTCTGGTAGGCTGGTATCATAATCACGTCTTACCCTGATGCCTTTGGGCGATTCTGCAAGTAATAGGCTGCGCACGCGCTCCAATACTTCATGTACGTTGGTAGGTTCATATTTAGGCACGCGATGTGGCATGAGCAGTCTATCCATCAAAGATTGCAGGCGGTCAGCTTCTTTGATGATGACTTGCGTGTACTCACGCAGATTGACTTGCGGTAACTCATGTTCCAATAATTGCGCTGCGCCACGCAAGCCGCCTAATGGGTTGCGGATTTCATGTGCTAAGTTGCGCAGCAACTCCGCATTGGCTTGTTGTTGAATCAGCATCCGCTCTTCACGTGCAATGCGCAACTGTTGATCCATTTGCTGGAATTCTAATAAGAGGCATGTTGGAGCTAGGTCAACAGGGGTAACAGTACAGGTCACAGCAATCGAGTTCTGGCGGCTGGTCGTGATTAAAAACTCATGCTCGCGAAACGGACTGTTGTTAATGATGGCATTTTCAACGGCCGAGTGAAGAATTTCACAATCAGGAAATACCTGAGAGATATTGACATCAGTAATCTGCTTGGCGCTTACGGCAAACAATATTTCTGCTGCCGGATTTGCATACACTACTTTACGCTCGGTATCGATCAGGATAACCGCGGTAGCAAGATGTTCTAGGCCTGTGAATGAAGAAGGAATTTTATGATCCATTAAGCTGGATAAGCAAAAGCTAGGCCAGAGGTTATGTTGTTACTGGATGGAATTCAGTTCTTTTTGTAGCAGTTTTATGTTCTGCTGGTGAGTATTGATCTCATCTTGCTGGCGTTTCAGGTTGTCATCAAACTGTGCGATTTTGGCAGGCTCTTTAATGTTATTCGCTCTCATAAACACCGCGTTTTTACTATCTTGATCATAACTTTTTTGCACGTCAGCAAGCGCTTTTTTTTCTGTATCCAGCTCAGTTTGCAAAATGTCTTTGCGTTTATCATCCCGCTGGCTTTGGGTTTTTTTATCAATTCTGGGGAAGTTGATTGGCGTGGCGGTTTTGGTACCATTATTACTTATGCCAGAAGTAGCAACGGGCGAGCTATCATCGCGCATGATGAGCTTACAATTCTTATAAGCTATTTTGTTCTTTGAGTCAGCAAATGCAGTTTGGCCTTTATCATCTACGCAGCTATAAATGTCTGCATAGGCACTAGGTATATATATACATGCAGTGATCAATACTGAGAGGGCTGACAATGATTTTTTCATGTACTTTAGTTTAGTTGAGAACCAATATTGAGGCAACGTGATTGCGGACTAGTTCGTGGAATAGCAGGGACTTGAGCAGAATAATAAAAATAAAAAAGGCGGGTTACCCCGCCTTTTTTATTGCTGTTGTTAGCTAGTTGCTAAGTTGATTCAATGCTTAGCAGCTATAGTACAAACCGAACTCAACTGGGTGAGGTGTTTGACGAAGCTTGGTGACTTCTTCCATCTTCAATGTGATGTAAGCGTCAATCCAGTCTTCAGAGAACACACCGCCGCGGGTCAAGAACTCGCGGTCTTTATCCAGATATTCCAGCGCTTGCTCAAGTGAAGAACAAACGGTTGGAATCAATGCATCTTCTTCAGGTGGCAGATGGTACAAGTCTTTTGTTGCTGGCTCACCTGGGTGAATCTTGTTTTGTACGCCGTCAAGACCAGCCATTAACAAGGCACTGAAAGCCAAGTATGGGTTAGCAATCGGGTCTGGGAAGCGTGCTTCAACGCGACGTGCCTTATCAGAATGTACAAATGGAATACGGATAGCAGCAGAACGGTTTTTAGCAGAGTAAGCCAATTTAACTGGCGCTTCGTAATGTGGCACTAAGCGTTTGTATGAGTTTGTGCCTGGGTTGGTAATCGCGTTCAAAGCACGCGCATGTTTGATAATGCCGCCGATGTAGTACAGCGCGAAATCACTCAGTCCAGCATAGCCGCTACCTGCAAACAGGTTCTTGCCATCTTTCCATACAGATTGGTGAACGTGCATACCAGAACCGTTATCACCAAACATAGGCTTAGGCATAAAAGTCGCTGTTTTGCCGTAAGCGTGTGCTGTGTTCAGTACTACGTATTTCAGAATTTGTGTCCAGTCAGCGCGCTTGGTCAGTGTGCTGAATTGTGTACCGATTTCACATTGACCAGCAGTTGCAACTTCATGGTGATGCACTTCAACAGGCACGCCCATGGCTTCTAAAGTCAAGCTCATTGCAGAGCGGATATCTTGCAATGAATCGACTGGAGGCACTGGGAAATAACCGCCTTTGATACCTGGGCGATGGCCTGTATTGCCGCCTTCAAATTTATCAGCAGATGACCAAGCAGCTTCTTCTGAATTGATTTTTACACCACAGCCACTCATGTCAACCGACCAGTTGATAGAGTCAAAAATGAAGAACTCTGGTTCAGGGCCAAAGTAGGCAGTGTCACCTAAGCCACTTGATTTTAAGTAAGCTTCAGCACGTTTTGCCAAGCTACGTGGGTCACGGTCATAGCCTTTGCCGTCGGTTGGGTCAACCACGTCACAGGTTAAAATCAGGGTAGGCTCGTCCATGAATGGATCGATATTTGCAGTTTCTGCATCAGGCATCAGTTGCATGTCAGAGGCTTGAATGCCTTTCCAACCAGCAATCGATGAACCATCAAACGCATGGCCTTCGGTGAATTTGTCTTCATTAAACGCAGAAACAGGCACGGTTACATGTTGTTCTTTACCACGAGTATCGGTGAAACGGAAATCAACAAATTTAATGTCGTTTTCTTTTACCATTTTCATTACGTCGGCGACTGCCATTTGGTTCTCCTGAGTGCAGTTGGGTGGAAAAATATGTCATGTTTTACTAGCATTAAACATGCCATTCAAAAAAGCTGGATTTCTATTCTCACACAGTTATTTAGAAAAGAAAATATCATTCAACGCACAAATAAAGTGCTATCAATAAAGCATGCGCACTTAAAAGGTGCGTTCAGCTTAGCCTTGATGCAGGGGCTTGCAAATGTAGCTATACTCTAAGGCCATCAAGGTTATTTAATTAAGCTAACTGCCTGCTCTACCAATTAGTTTAACTTAAAAACAATAGTAATTCGGAGTCACCATGAAAACCTTAAGTAGCATTTTAGAAAAAGCCAAGCAACGTGCTGAAGAAAACAAATTACCTTACGCGGGCGCATTAACACCAAGTGAAGCGCAGGATGTATTGACGCTAACCTCTGCCGCAAAACTGGTCGATGTGCGTAGTCGTGCTGAGCTAGAGTTGGTAGGCAGAATCCCTGCTGCGGTAGCTATCGAATGGTCATTTTATCCAGGCTGGCAAGCTAATCCAGACTTTGCAACGCATCTTGAAATGCAGGTGGATAAAGAGTCACTAGTCATGTTCATATGCCGCACTGGTGGCCGCTCTCACAATGCTGCCGTGTTGGCCAATCAGCTAGGCTTTGCTGAAGCCTACAACGTACTTGAAGGTTTCGAAGGGGCTGCAGAACCCGAGACTAAGCAGCGCGGAAAGATCAATGGATGGAAAGTTGCCGAGCTGCCGTGGACACACGGTTAATGCTACTAGTTTGATCATGCTGAAAAAATATGCAGTAATTGGTAACCCAATCGCACATAGCAAATCGCCACAAATACATCAGGCATTTGCTGAAGAGACGCATCTCAATATTGAATACACGCGAGTGTTATCTCCACTCGATGGTTTTGATGCTACAGTTCAAGCGCTGCAAGAGAATGGTTTTAAGGGGGCTAATGTCACCGTGCCTTTCAAGCTTGAGGCTTTCCGTATCGCTCAGCATCTAACAGAACGTGCGCACGATGCTGGTGCAGTGAATACGCTGATTTTTAATCAAGATGGTATTGTTGGCGATAATACGGATGGGGTTGGCCTTGTTCGTGACATTGAGCAGAACCTACATATTTCATTGGCTGGCAAGCGCGTGCTTTTGATTGGTGCGGGCGGTGCGGCTGAAGGGGTGCTACACCCCATACTCGAGCAAAAGCCGCAATTGCTCATTATTACCAACCGTACATTGGATAAAGCCTTGAGCATGATCAAAAAAGTGGTTGAGCAGGGTGAGCATCGTTATGTATCGGTGAATGCGCATGCCTTCGATGACTTAGGCGAACAAGCGTTTGATGTCATCGTCAATGCTACCTCTGCTGGTTTGAGTGATAGCCATCTGCCTCTCCCTGAAAGCATTTTTGCTCAAGGTGCCCTTGCTTACGAAATGATGTATGGCCGCGAAACGCCATTCATGCAATTTGCACGCGCTCATGGCGCTGAGGTGGCTGATGGCCTTGGTATGCTGGTTGAACAAGCAGCTGAGGCATTTTACCTGTGGCATCAAGTCAGGCCGAATACAGCGCCTGTGATTGCTAGTTTCAGGGTATGACTTTCAAGCAGTTTTTATGGCGTAGTCTGATCGCGCTGCTGGTCTGGGTTGTGCTGTACCAACTCTGGATATTTGCGCATATCTGCTGGTGGGTGAACCATGACCCCTCATCCAGCGCATTCATGGAAACCCGTCTTGAAGTGATGCAGGAAGACAACCCGGATGTGGTGCTCAAACATCAGTGGGTCGATTACAGGCGTATATCCATCAACCTCAAGCGTGCGGTGATTGCATCTGAAGATTCAAAATTCATTGAGCATGAGGGCTTTGATTGGGATGGCATGCAAAAGGCTTTCGACAAGAACATGAAAAAAGGCAAGATCGTCGCTGGCGGCTCTACTATAAGCCAGCAGCTTGCCAAGAATCTGTTCTTATCTAGCAAGCGTACGCCTTGGCGCAAAGGGCAGGAAGCCATTATTACGCTTATGCTTGAGCAAGTGATGACCAAGCAACGTATCTTTGAGATATACCTGAATGTGATTGAGTGGGGTAATGGTTTGTTTGGTGCTGATGCCGCTGCCAGGCATTATTTTCAGGTAAGTGCCAGCAACCTAAACGCCTATCAGGCTGCAAAACTTGCGGCGATGATCCCTAATCCCAGGTTTTACGATAAGCACCAAGGTGCACGCGGACTAGCCAGAAAAACTGATATTATTCAGGCACGAATGAATCAGGTCACTGTGCCTTAGTCAGCGCTCGCTGACAGTTGTGTTTTAGGGTTCTAATACCAATGCCGCTAGTTTGCGGGCAAATGGTGCAACTATAGTGACAGCAGGGAATGCAATCACCCAAGCGGTAGCAAACGCCCGCATCCAATGGTAAAAGAAGTCTGAATTAAGCCCTGTAAGCAAGGCGGTAAGCACGCCTGACATAATAAATGCCATCATCATGGACATAAAAAATGCAAATGTCAGGAGCTCATATTTCCTAGGTATTTTCATCGTACTATTCTCGTCGAACTGTTTTCTGGCTAAATCGTTTACAGCATCAGTTTAAGATATTTCCCAGTATAACTATCTTCACTTGCGGCAACCTTTTCAGGAGTACCTTCTGCAATCACCATGCCGCCCCCATCTCCACCTTCAGGGCCCATGTCAATCAGCCAGTCAGCCGTTTTGATCACATCCAGATTATGCTCGATGATCACAATCGTGTTGCCATGATCACGCAGTCTGTGTAATACATCTAAGAGCAGTTGAATGTCAGCAAAGTGCAGGCCAGTGGTTGGTTCATCCAAGATATAAAGCGTGCGACCAGTATCTCGTTTAGATAACTCAAGTGCTAGCTTCACACGCTGTGCTTCACCACCAGATAGCGTGGTGGCGGATTGGCCGAGGGTGATGTAGCCCAAGCCAACATCTAGCAATGTTCTAAGTTTGCGTTGTACCACAGGCACGGCATTGAAAAACTCATGCGCTTGCTCTACCGTCATTTCCAGTACTTCGCGGATATTTTTTCCTTTGTACAATATCTCTAATGTCTCGCGGTTGTAGCGGTGGCCTTTGCATACATCACAAGGCACATAAACATCTGGTAAGAAATGCATTTCAACACGGATGACGCCATCGCCCTGACAGGCTTCGCAGCGACCACCTTTTACGTTGAATGAGTAACGGCCTGGGCCGTAGCCACGGGCGCGTGACTCAGGCACGCCCGCAAACAGATCGCGAATCGGGGTGAATAGGCCAGTGTAAGTAGCCGGGTTTGATCTTGGCGTGCGGCCAATCGGGCTTTGATCGACATCTACTACTTTGTCGAAAAAGGCCAAACCATCAATCTCTTCGTATGCCGCAGGCTCGGTTGAGCTGCCGTAAAGATGCTTGGCCACAGCGCGATACAGCGTATCGTTAATCAGTGTGGATTTGCCCGAGCCAGAAACACCAGTCACGCAAGTGAGTAAACCTACAGGTATTTTGACGGAGACATCTTTCAGGTTGTTGCCAGTCGCGTGCGTCAAATTCAGCCAGCGTGCTGGGTCTGGGGCGGTGCGTTTTTTCTTGTACTGTATCTGTTTCTTGCCGCTCAGATATTGGCCTGTAAGTGAGTTCTCATTGGCCTGAATTTCAGCAGGCGTGCCTTCTGCCACAATCTGGCCGCCATGCTCGCCTGCACCTGGGCCAATATCCACTACATAGTCTGCGGACATAATGGCATCTTGGTCATGCTCAACCACAATCACACTGTTGCCGATGTCGCGCAGGCGTTTCAGGGTTTCAAGCAAGCGGTCATTGTCACGTTGATGCAGGCCGATAGAGGGTTCATCCAGCACGTACATCACACCTGTTAAACCTGACCCGATTTGAGATGCAAGACGGATACGTTGCGCCTCGCCGCCAGAGAGTGTTTCGGCAGAGCGAGAGAGTGATAAATACTCAAGACCTACGTTAGTTAAGAACTTCAAACGGTTGCTGATTTCTTTGACGATCTTGTCAGCGATCGCCAGTTTTGCGCCTGTCAGTGTGAGTGTGTCGAAGAAAGTAAGTGCCTGCTTCAAAGGCACTTCACATACCTCGTGAATGTTTTTATCGCCAACTTTGACGTGTCTGGCTTCTGTGCGTAAACGCGTGCCAGCGCAATCCGGGCAGGTTTGCGAGTTCAGGTATTTAGCCAGTTCTTCCCGTACTGTAGTGGAGTCAGTCTCGTGATAACGGCGTTGCAGGTTATTCAATATGCCTTCAAAGGTATGGCTTTTCTGGAAGAAAGTGCCGCGCTCGTTCAGGTATTTAAATGCCACGGGCTCTTTGCCACTGCCATGCAGGAGCATGTGCTGTGTATGTGCAGGCAACGTTTCAAAGGCAGTATCGAGATCAAAGCGGTAATGTGTAGCCAGGCTTTGCAGCATTTGGAAATAGAACTGGTTACGTTTATCCCAGCCTTTAATTGCGCCAGCAGCCAGCGAAAGATGCGGGAATGCGACAACGCGCTTAGGATCAAAAAAACTGATTTGACCCAAGCCATCACACTTCGGGCATGCGCCCATCGGGTTGTTGAATGAGAACAGGCGCGGCTCAAGCTCAGCTAGCGAGTAGTCGCACATTGGGCAAGAGAACTTGGCTGAGAATAGATGCTCTTTGCCAGTATCCATTTCCACCGCAATTGCCTTGCCTTCAGCTAGACGAAGGGCGGTCTCAAAAGACTCAGCGATACGCTGCTTCATATCCAGCTTGACCTTGATACGGTCAATCACGACATCTACAGTATGTTTTGTAGTTTTTGCCAGTTTAGGCACCGCATCCATCTCATAGGTTTCGCCATCGACGCGCACGCGCACAAAGCCTTGTGATTTCAGCTCTTCAAGTAAATCAACTTGCTCACCTTTGCGGTTGCTGACCACTGGCGCCAGTATCATCAGCTTCGTGTCTTCTGGCAAAGCCAGCACGCTATCTACCATCTGTGAAACCGTCTGTGCTTCAAGCTTGATATGGTGATCTGGGCACTCTGGGTCGCCAGCACGGGCATACAGCAAGCGCAGGTAATCGTGGATTTCAGTGACAGTACCGACTGTAGAGCGCGGGTTGTGCGAAGTAGATTTTTGCTCAATTGAGATCGCTGGTGACAAACCCTCAATTAAATCCACATCAGGCTTATCCATGCGTGCCAGAAACTGCCGGGCGTAGGCAGATAGCGACTCAACATAGCGCCGCTGACCTTCTGCATACAAGGTGTCAAATGCCAGTGAAGATTTCCCCGAGCCAGAGAGCCCAGTGATGACAATCAGTTTGTTGCGGGGCAAGTCCAGCGAAACATTTTTAAGATTGTGCGTGCGAGCACCGCGTATACGAATGTAGTCCATTACTATTAGCTGACGTTAAAAGTGGCAACCTGCTAATATACGCAATTTACTCGCTTCATTTCAAACTTTTTCCATGGAATCCACTGAAAGAATGTCCGCAGTCGAGCTGCGGGCTAGCATGAGCCTTGCGTCCATCTATGGATTGCGCATGCTCGGCATGTTTTTGATCCTGCCGATTTTCTCTATTTATGCTGAAACCTTGCCAGGCGGCAAGAACCATTTGATGATTGGCTTGGCGCTCGGCGCTTATGGTTTAACCCAAGCCATGTTTCAATTGCCATTCGGTATGGCCTCAGACCGCTTTGGTCGCAAGCGCCTGATCTACATAGGGCTTGTGATCTTCGTGATTGGCAGCTTGATTGCAGGCTTTGCCGATAATATCTATATGGTCATTGTTGGCCGCGCTATCCAAGGTGCTGGTGCAGTTTCTGCTGCTGTTACCGCACTGGTGGCTGATCTCACGCGAGAAGAACATCGCACCAAAGCCATGGCCATGATAGGCGGGACTATTGGTATTACTTTTGCATTGTCACTCGTCATTGCCCCAGCGTTGAACCAATGGATAGGCGTGCCCGGCATATTTCTACTCACTGGTGTGCTAGCAGCTTTGGCGATACTGGATGTTAAATTTCTGGTGCCAGACCCAGTGGTCAGCCGCTTTCACTCTGATAGTGAAGCTTCACCATCCAAGCTCAAAGAAGTGCTCCGCAACCCACAATTGCTGCGCTTGAATTTCGGTATTTTTGCCCTGCATGCGGCACAAATGGCCATGTTTATTGTTGTGCCTTTTGCTATCAAGCAATCTAGTGGCATGAATGAAAACCAGCATTGGCAGGTGTATTTGCCAGTGGTGCTATTGGGCTTGGCATTGATGGTCCCTGCCATTATTTATGGCGAGAAGCGCGCTAAGCTGAAGCAAGTGTTTTTATCAGCAATCTCATTAATGCTGGTGGCTCAGCTTTTATTTGCCTCATCTATTACGCATTTCTGGGGCATCGTGATTTCATTGGCGGGTTACTTTATTGCCTTTAATACGCTAGAAGCGATCTTGCCATCAATCATTTCTAAGCTTGCTCCAGCGGCCTCAAAAGGAACGGCGATTGGTGTTTACAACACATCGCAATCTCTCGGCGTATTTGCGGGGGGTGTAGTCGGTGGTTACTTATCCAGCTATCATGGCTTTTCATCGGTATTTATATTTTGCAGTGTGTTGATGGTGATGTGGTTGATTTGCGCGCTCACCATGCAAGCGCCGCCTGCGGTCAAAAGTAAGATGTATCATCTGGCTGAAATGACCGCTACACAGGGGCAGGAATTGTCTTTAAAATTAGCGGCAGTTTCAGGTGTGCGCGAGGCGGTCATCCTTGCTGACGAAGGCGCAGTCATCCTTAAAGTAGACTTGCAGCAAGGGTTTGATGAAGAGAACGTGTTACGCCTGATTGGCGAGGCTTGAACATAGAAACATCATCGGAATTAATTGGGAGAGAACATGGCATCAGTCAATAAAGTAATTTTGGTCGGTAATCTAGGGCGTGACCCTGAAATGCGCTATATGCCATCAGGTGACGCGCTTGCTAACTTCAGCATTGCCACTACAGACAACTGGAAAGATAAAAACGGCCAGAAGCAGGAACGCACCGAATGGCATCGTATTTCCATGTTCGGCAAGCTTGCTGAAATCGCTGGCGAATATCTCAAAAAAGGCTCATCGGTTTACGTTGAAGGCCGTCTGCAAACCCGTAAATGGCAAGATAAAGAAGGCAATGAGCGCCAGACCACAGAAGTGGTTGCAGATCGCATGCAAATGCTAGGCGGTAAAAGCGGCAGTAATACCTATGAAGTCATGGATGAGGATCAATCCTACGCACCTAGCCAAGGTGCATCATCATCTGCACCACCAGCTAAACGCCCAGCGCCAGCAGCAACCTCTGCCAAACCAGCAGCGAGCGGATCAGGCTTTGACGATTTTGATGACGACATTCCGTTCTGACTCGTATCAAAATTAAACTGTAAGGATAAAAGGCCGCTTATGCGGCCTTTTTCTCTTGTAAAACGGGTATGTTCAGGAACATATTCAAAAAAACGCTGAATTCAATCCTGAATTAATGATTAATGTAAATTGAGTGAAGAGTCTGCTAACGGCCAATAGCGGTCATTTCATTTTTATTTATCTGTAAAGTATTAAAAATATTTGCCAGAGAATATTTTCTTAAATAGTATGTGGTTCAGTGATTTAATAGATTAATAATAAGTAAGTTTCAACTGCTCTTAATTGATGAGCACTCAATAAAGTTATAAAGATAGATGCATCAATGTTTGGCGGCGCTGCAGCGCCTTTTTCTACAGTATAAAAGGGGAAATAAATGAAGAACCTGCTTGCAATTTCAGCCATGCTAGCTGTTACAGGTTGCGCATCAATCACGGGAGAAAAGATACAACCAATCTCCCTTCAAACTATCCAAGACAATAAAGAAGTTCAAGGGGTCGGTTGCACTCTTATGAATGATGCGGGTAAATGGTTCGTAACTAGTCCAGGCAGTGTGACAGTGCATAAAAGCACGGGTGATTTAGCGATTGATTGCAGCAAAGATGGGAATGTTGTTGGCCATGAAACTCTGGTATCGAAAAGCAATGGTGCCGTATGGGGCAATATCATCGCAGGCGGAGGGATTGGCTATATCGTAGATAGAAACACAGGGGCTGGATTCAATTATCCCGACAACATTACAGTTGTACTACACAATATTGAAAATGCTGTAGGCCTAACCACACCTGCTTTGCCAGCTGCAACAGAAACTGTCAGCAAATGAAAATAGAAATAATCTAGTTAGTTAATCTGTAATTAATTAGTAATCTATTCCATAAAATCAAACTTTAATATTTATCAATAAAACGGGGAAATCATGTTAAAAAAAATAATAACTTCAATCGTAGTCATTGCGTCTTTACATTTAACTGGTTGTGCTTCGGTACCAATGGCATCAGTAGATACAGATAAGGCAAAGAAGAGCTTCTCAGCCCCCTCAGAAGGAAAATCTGGACTGTATGTATATAGAAATAGCTCTTTCGGTAGCGCATTAAAAAAAGTGGTTACGATCGATGGAGTTATTATTGGTGAGTCAGCTCCCAACACTTACTTTTACAAAGAGATATCGCCAGGCACGCACGTTATAAGTACAGAGTCAGAATTTAGCGATAATCAGATATCAGTAGAATTCCAAAAAGGTGTGAATTACTTTGTTCGTCAATACATCAAAATGGGTGTTTTTGTTGGCGGTGCTGGTCTAGAAGCTGTATCTGAAGAGGTAGGTAAGAAAGGCGTGCTTGAATGCAAAATGGCCTTGGAATCGCCAAACACCAACGCCTCATCAAAATAACTAATTTAAATTTGTCACCATACCAGTGCTTTTGTGAATGATTGGTATGGGTCGGTAGAAGCCTTTATCCGAACAAAATTTCTTTGAGAAGTAATAAATAGCATTTAATTTCATAGTATCCTCGCAATTGAGTAATTACTCAGTTGTATTCAAATATCACATTTAATTATCTAGGGAATAATAAAAATGAAGAAATTAGCTCTATTGGCAGTTCTTTCAACACTTACAATTGCACCAGCATATGCAGCAGATGGTTTTTACGCTGTTGGTTCTGTGGGCTGGTCTAAATTAGATCTTGATAAGGGATCAATTGACAGTCAGTTGGTTTCTGCTGGCGTAACAGGATTAAATTCATCAACTGATGAAAGCGATGTTGGTTACAAATTGCAACTTGGTTATCAATTCACAGAAAATCTTGCTATTGAAGGCGGTTATATCGATCTTGGCAAAACTAGTTATTCAGCCAGCTATACTGGTGGAAATGCTAATGCAGAAGCTAAAGCCCGCGGTGTTAACCTCTCTGTAGTTTATATCTACCCAATCAATAATGATTTTTCTGTATTTGGTAAAATCGGTATTATCGATGCGCGCGTAAAAGCAAGTGTTGTAGCAACAGGTCCTGGCGGAACAGCATCGGCCTCTGCTAGCTCAACTGATGTTAAACCAACCATTGGTTTTGGTGCTACATACAATCTGAATGAGACCGTTGGTATTCGTGCTGAATACGAGTTTTTTAACAAGCTTGGAAACAGCGATAGTACTGGCGAATCAAATGTGAACTTAGTTAGCGCTGGTTTAGTTTACAAGTTCTAATTAGGTACTAATTGATATGAAGCGCCCCATTTATTGGGGCGTTTTTCATTGATTTATCCATCTTTGTGATTTCTTTATCAGTGGCCGCTATGGGTCGAATGACGACTCTGAAATTGAATTTTAAACCTGAAAGCAACGTGCAATGAAGACAAAACAATCCATGGTAATTGTCTGTACCAGCCTTTTCATTTTTAGCATCGCTGGTTGCACGACACAGTCTTGGTACGAAGGAGCAAAAAGAGGTGCTGAAAATAATTGTCGTAATCAACCTCCAGGCGAAAGCGAAAGATGTTTAGAAAATCTCAATAAGAAATCATATGAAGAATATGAAAAAGAACGATCAGGTCAAAAATAGCCTGCATCTTTAGAAAGCGCCTAAGCCATATTCAAGCAGTATGTCTAATGACTGCTTGAATCCGCCGTCGATAGCAGTCGTATTCTCAATATTTATTTTTGTGCTTTTTTGCTCCAAAAAGCCACTTCAAATGATCGACGAGCCCAAATGGCCGCTTGATCAACATCATCAAATACTTCCTCAGGGGCGAGGTAGTAAGACAATTTCACGATCCTATCGCCTCGCATATATTCAAATTGCCCCAAGTTTCTTGCTTCGAAATAGTGGGAGATTGATGTATCTGCTTTGAGATAGAGCAATTCATCAATGACTAATCCAAACATGACGCCATCATGATACAAACCATGCCCACCAAACATTCTTCTGGTATTCACAACACCAAACTGCTTGAATACTTCACCTAAGAAATCAGTAAATTCTGTCATGTCAGTAATGCTTAGCTTTGGTAGGCTAGGTAACCCAAGCGGTTGGCTTTAGCATCATCTAATGCATGATGCCTACGTAAACCTCTGCCTATGGCAAGGTCAATGGCATTATTAAGTTCTACACTCTGTTCAAGAATGAATGGCGTGCGATCAAGATTAGCTGGCCAAGTATTTATGCCTTCAAATATCTCGGTAATCCAAGGCCAATCCCAGGCTAGCGAATCCGTGACTAATTGCACTGGCCTACCAAACGATTCTAGCCAATTGGCAAGGCGTTCGCTGAGAACTCCCATGGACATCAATACATGGCCGCCCTGTAAAAGGGGAAGAACAAACTCTTCCGCAAAATCACTACAGTCTGTCTTCTTATAGGTATCACTTAACTCAGCGTAAAAGCTATGTTTGCCGTCTTCGGATACCAGGCCAATAGAAATCAATCGGGGATCAACACCAAGTTCGGTAAACTCAGTATCGAAGAAAATCAACGCTGTATTATTCAAGTGCTCTCGATTTCATTTATATGTGTTCTGTACTGTATTTTCGTATAAATAATCACTATCTACAGTATTTGTTTTATCAAATAGTTTTTTGACAATAAAAACATATGCTTATTAGTTAATTGACGATGCTAGGTTCAGTTCGGTATATAGAGTCTGTCAGTTGATTATAAATATTGGAATGAAAAAAGGCCGCATATGCGGCCTTTTTTGGTCTGCGAACAGAGCTGGTGATGCTTAATTATTCTTTAACTGCTTCTACTGGTATGGTCAGCGTGACTTCATCACTCACGTATGGCACGTATTTGCCCATATTGAAGTCGGTACGCTTGATTTTCGTGGTTGCTGTTGCGCCGCATGCGTCTTTTTTCAGCATTGGGTGTGGCATGCAGAAGAAGGATTGCAAGGTCAGTGTCACTGGTTTTGTAACACCTTTTACAGTCAGGTCACCATCAACAGAGGCTACCTTGTCGCCATCAAATTTTACGCTGGTGGATTTGAAGGTGATGGTTGGGTACTTGGCGGTATTGAAGAAGTCTTCATCTTGGAGGTGGGTGTTGAATAGCGGGAAGCCACTATCAACGGTCGTGGCGTCAATCACTACATCCACGCTACCAGTCTTGGCGGCACGGTCTATGGTGATCTTGCCAGTCGCTTTGTCAAAGCGGCTCAGCTGGGTTGAATAGCCAAAATGGCTGTATTCAAAGCGTGGCATGCTGTGGGTGCTATCGATATTGTAGGTTTCTGGTGCGGCAAACGATGTTGCTGATGAAAGTAATGCTGCAACAACAGTGGCTAAAGCTAGTTTCTTCATGGTGATTCTCCTTAGGGTTAAAGCAATGGTTAAAACTTTGGGGTATAAAAATTCCTGCACTTATTTTTTCGCCACAGCGGGGGCTACGGTGATGTGAAACTTGATCTGAATCTGGTTGGCGATGGTGCTTTCATCAGCCCATTCGCCTTCGCCTATGGCGTAGTCATTACGTTTGATATTGAAAGCGCCATCAAATATGGCATTGGCACCATCTGGTTTGAAGGTGAAAGGGGCTGAGACTAGTAAAGTTTTACCTTTGATGGTGAGCTTGCCTTGCACCTCAAAACGATTGGCACCCAGCGATTTAACGCTGGTGGAGATAAAGCTGGCTTTGGGGAAGGCTTTGGCGTTAAACCAGACTTTGCCGACCACCTCGTCATCCCCTTCGCTCGAACCAGTATCGATACTTGCAACATCGATATCAAATTTGGCCTGAGCCTGTTCTGGCTTAGTCGAATCGAAATCAATCTGGGCGCTAAACTTCTTGAATTTTCCATCCAGCGGCACGCTCATTTGCTTGTAACCAAAGCTGATGGTGCTTTTGTCGGCCAGTACCTGGTTGAATTCTGCTGCCTGGGCATAAGTGGTGCTGACAAACAGGCCGATCAGAGCGAGGTATTTGAGGTAAGAAGTTTTCATTATTTTTCTCCTGCACGGTTGGATAACATGCGACGCAGAATAATATCTTTGTCGATGAAATGGTGTTTGAGCGCGGCCAGCACATGCAAGATTACTAATGCCAGCAGGCTGAAATTCAAGGTCTTGTGCACAATGGCGAGCAAGTTGCCAAGCTCTTTATCCTTGCCCAGTAGGTCTGGGATAGGCAGCACGCCAAACCAGACAGTCTGAAAGCCTTTGGCTGAACTCATAAGCCAGCCAGATAATGGAATGGCAATCATCAGCAAATATAATAGGCCGTGAGCAGCATGGGTGGCTAGTTTCTGCCAACTGGCAATACTCTCTGGCAGGGCAGGCGGGCTATGACGTAAGCGCCAGTAAATACGCACGACAACAAACAGGAATACGGTAACGCCTATCCATTTATGCCAGCTAAAGAGCTTGAGCTTGGTGGGCGAAAATGGCAGGTCGTGCATGTAAATGCCAAGTGGGAATGCGATAAAAATCAGCAACGCAATCCACCAGTGCAATCCGATAGCAAGTAGGGTGTACTGTTTTGGTGCCATCTTCATGCTGCATCTTTCTGGTTTGATAAGGTTTGGCTTGATAAAAGGTGCTCAGGTATAACATGACCAAGTTTTTTCGCCTTGGTGCCCAAGTAACGCAAATTATGAGGCGTCAGGCCAGTAATCAGCGGAATGCGTTCATTGATTTCTATCCCCAGGTTTTGCAGTGCTTCTACCTTAGCCGGGTTATTGGTCATCAGGCATAGCTGCGATACTTGAAAATGTGCGAGCAGGTCTTTGCACAAGCTATAGTCACGCAAGTCTGCAGCAAAACCCAGCGCTTGGTTAGCACCTACCGTATCTGCACCTTCATCTTGTAAGTGATAAGCGTGAATCTTGTTCAGCAGGCCGATGCCACGACCTTCCTGGCGCAGGTAGAGAATCATGCCGCGGCCTTCTTTAGCAATGTTTTGCATGGCCTTTTCCAGTTGCGCACCGCAGTCGCAACGCTGGCTGAAAAGGGCATCACCCGTCAGGCATTCTGAATGCACACGTGCTAATACCGGGCTATCGTTTGCCGAATTAGCGTTTGATAGTTCGCCCAAGGTCAGCACCAGATGCTCTTTGCCTGTCGCATGTTCCAGAAAGGCGTGCAGGGTGAAATTTGCCCATTGAGTGGGTAACTTGCAGGCATCAATAAACTCCAGTCTATTCAGCGGCCCAGTTTGCGCTGCTGTGCTTGGAGTTATATTTTCTAGTAATTGCATGGTTAACCTCTGCTGCATCACATATTCAAATAATTGCTAGTATGTATACTCGACGGATACAGTATCCACCGTAAGATAATTAAATAAAAACGGAAAATTTAGTCTTATATATTCAAAATATTTGAACTTTGGATTGCCTGTTGTTTGAGAGCTATCAATAATTAATCATGATGAAGCATTGAGATTGCAATGCTAAGAAATCCTTGGCAAGTTATTATTCAAGAAGTCACTTAAGACTCAATAAACCAGTTGTATCAATGGTGATTAAACTCAAAAAGAATTTTGCAGTGAGTATTGGCTTTTGAATCTATGCAGTAACTCAATTTTAAAGGGGTGGTTATGGATGATATTTTATTGAACGGCTATGTTTATGGCGCTGCTGTTGTATTCATTTTGGTACTTATTACATTTTTTTTACGGCGTGTCGTTGCCACTAATGAAGTGCATATTGTGCAGTCGAGCAAGAAATCAGTTTCTTATGGAAATGGCTTGGCGGCAGGCAATACTTATTATGAGTTTCCTTCCTGGCTTCCAGTTATTGGCGTATTGGTATCCAAATACCCAGTATCCGTTTTTACAGAAGAGCTGACAGATTACGAGGCTTATGACCAAGGGCGTTTGCCGTTTGTGTTGGACGTAAAGGCCTTTTTCCGTATCAGTGATAGCAATACTGCGGCGCAACGTGTTTCATCATTCAGTGAAATGCGTGGCCAATTAAACGATATTCTGAAGGGCTGCATACGTAGCATATTAGCTACCAATGATATTGAATCTATCATGCAAGACCGTGCGAAATTCGGTGATGCTTTCACCAAGGAAGTCGATGACAACTTAAGGTCATGGGGAGTTAGCACTGTGAAAAGTGTTGAGTTGATGGATATTCGTGATGCTCAAGGTTCTACCGTCATCAAAAATATCATGGAGAAAAAGAAATCCATGATCGAGATGGAAAGCCGTATTGAAGTCGCTAAAAATCTTAAACTCGCTGAAATCTCGGAAATTGAAGCCAAGCGCGAAACCGATGTGAAGAAGCAAGATGCGCTGCAACAGGTGGGATTACGCACCGCAGAGAAAGATCGTGAAGTTGGTATCGCGCAGGAACAATCCACACAATCGATTACAGACCAGAAAAAGGTAACGGCCTCGAAAGAGATGGAGGTCAAGCAAGTGACTGAGGTGGCTCAGGCTGAGATCGACAAGAAAGTGCAGATTGTGAATGCAGAAAAAGCGCGTGATACCAACGTGATTAATGCAGAAGCGGCCAAGACCACCAAGCTAATTGATGCTGAAGCTGAAAAAGAGTCTGTGCGGCTTAAAGCTGATGGTGAGAAGGCTTCAACTGTGCTAATTGCCGATGGTAAATACCAGGCGAAGAAGTTTGAGGCTGAAGGTATTGAAGCCGAAGGACTTGCCCGTGCAGTGGCTGAAAAAGAACTCCAATTGGCACCAGTCGCTGCCCAGATTGAGCTGGCCAACAAGATTGGTGAGAACCAGAATTACCAACAATATCTGACAACTCTAAAACAGTTCGATGCCATGATAGCGGTGGGTATAGAGCAGGCAAAGGCGCTTGAAAAAGCAGATATTAAAGTCATTGCCAATGCTGGCTCAGTTAATTCAGGTATGAATAAAGTGCTTGATCTATTCAGCTCACAGGGCGGTACCAGCATAGGTTCTATGCTTGAAGCATTTGCTAATACCGATACAGGTAAGAGCCTGCTTGATAAGCTCACCGGCGAGAGTGGCAAAGTTAAAGAATAGATTGGTAGCCGTTACTCCATAATAAAAAAGCCCCACCTAAATGTGGCTTTTTTATTATGGCTTTCTGATTAACCTTGCACTTGGCAAAACATTGCCTGATTTATCATCAATCACGGCACAATTAACAATCAAACTGGTGGCTAAAATCTTCACCAGCTTCTTATCTTCTGCTTGAAGAATTTCTTCCTCTGATTGCAATTCATAAGGGCTTGTACCCTCAACCCAAGTGACGTTATACATGCGCCAGATCGGGCTATAGGCGGTATCTGAGCTATTCCCGCCAATAGGATATGGTGCAGAAGGCAAAACTTTGGCTTGCTTGAAATTGGTCACTGCATAAATACGTTCAACTGCGTTATGAGTACTAGGCATTCTGCCTGCTGCTGGCAAGACTTCATTGAATCTCGATACATAATTCACCCCGATCTCTTTGGCAACGGCCTGATCATTTACGTCGGTGGTGATGTAATGGATCAAGTGCTTGTCTACCCATCCCGGAAATATAGGCAGTGCTACATAACCAGCTTTACTGGATGCCTCAATGTTGACAGTTTTGCAAGAGGCTAGCGTTAAGCAGACGATACCAAGTAAAGCAATATTCAGATGCAATGCTAGATGTTTTGTGGTTTTCATTTCATTCTCTCTAATAATTTAATGCAGTGCTATTGCACGATTGCATCATTAATCTATGGCAGTCGGCATGAGCTTGCTTTCTGTTTGTCTATCTTCAACAATGCCCACCACGGCTGGTTTTCTGCCTATCAGACTTGCTAGCAGATTAATCTTTGGTGCATTGTAGCCTTGCATCAATTCAACATGTCCGAATGATAATGGCGTCAGCTGTAGCAAGTCTAAAATGTGGCTGCTGAGCCTGACCATCCAGACTGGTACTTCTAATACATACGCTTTGTAGCTTGTATATTCACGCCTCAATCTAGCCAGATATTCGCGCATGCTGATGACGTTATTGCCGCCCAATTCTATTTCATTGGATGGCAGTTGTCGCATGAAACAGAGCCTGGCAATAGCGTCGCCCAAGTCGCTGACTTTGAGTGGAGCAATCACGCCCTTGGTTTTCATTACAGCATAGATTGGTGATCTGGCTACACGCCTTATCCACTGTGCTCCGAATCCGCCCTCGCCATCAAGCAGGGATGGGCGAACTATCGCCAAGTCTGCCCCGCTGGCCAATAACGCTTGCTCGCCACTGAGCTTTGATCGAATGAAGCGGCTTTGTGCATTTGCCGATAAACTTAATGCCGAGATGTGGATCAGGCGTATTCCTTGACTTTTGCAGGCTGCAGCTAGCGCCATAGGTGCCTGCCTGTGCACTGCGTCATAAGTCTCTTTCCAGCGTTCGCGCAAAATCCCGACCGAATTCACGACTACATCGTAGCTAGCAACGACTTTTATCCAATCTGCTGGATTAGTCATCTCTTGCATCCTCACGCTCACATAAGTCGGAGATGTTGGGTCTGCTTTACGACTACTAATGATAATTTTTGCGCCCTGATTCAGCAGTGAAGCAACAATATGTCTGCCAATAAATCCTCGACCACCTAATACCAACACGCGCATATCGTTCCCCTTAACTTGTCTAAATTTCTAATATTCTGTAATTTCTGTATTGACAGAAATATATGACATGAAAGATAATTGGTCAAGCAGATTAATCAAGCAGGAGATTTAAAGATGGAAAATGAATCAACAGAACAAATTGCACTCAGTGACCTTGGAAGACAATTTGTCTTGCATTGGGGCGAAATGGGCGCGCAATGGGGCATTAATCGTACGGTTTCGCAGATACATGCCTTGCTTTACTACACAGGCAAGCCGTTGAATGCGGAGCAGATTGCCAGCAACTTGATGGTTGCACGCTCGAACGTGAGTAATAGTTTGAAAGAGTTACAAAACTGGAACCTAGTGCATATCACTCATGTGATGGGCGATAGACGCGATTATTTCGAGACTTCACTGGATATATGGCAATTATTTAGTACGGTGATTATCGAACGTAAGGCGCGCGAGTTTGACCCTACTGTCAACTTCCTCAAAAAATTCGCGGCAGAAAGCAAATTTTCTGAAGAAGAGAAAGATGCCAAGAAGCGGGTAGAAGATATTCTGACTTTGATGGAGACGCTCTCAATTTGGGGTGACGAAATGATCAGGCTAAAACCAGAAACACTCACCAAAATTATGAAGTATGGGGCAAAGATTCAAAACTTGATCAGGAGCAAAAAATGACCATCCAGATTACTTATCCATTAACGATTTTCTATGATGCCTCTTGTCCACTCTGCTCAGCAGAAATGCATACCATCAAGGAAACTGATTTTGATGAAAATCTTATCCTGGTGGATTGCTCAGCCATGGAATTCACCGAGCCACCAAGTTGCCCTACAAACAAAGAGGCGATGATGGAACGCATTCATGCCCAAGATGCTGCAGGCCAGTGGATAAAAGGTGTTGATGTATTTGAGGCCGCATATGCGGCGGCAGGCTTCAGTAAATTAAGTAAATTTTGGGGTAGTAAAATGCTGAGACCTATATTAAGCCGAGCATATCCTTGGGTGGCTGACAATAGGCACTGGCTTTCAAAATTGCCATTCCCATACATGCTGAATTCAGTTCTGCGCTGGAGTGCACCAAAGCCATAAAAAACGGACTCACTCCCACTGAGTTGAGTCCGTTCTGACATGCCAGGAAATGATTAGTGCTTCATTTCATCTTTCTTCATGTCGTCCTTTTTCATCATTTCATCCTTTTTCATACTGTCTTTAGACATGGAATCTTTCTTCATCATGTCGTCTTTTTTCATGCTGTCGTGCGACATTTCATCCTTCTTCATCATTTCATCTTTTTTCATGTCATCGGCGTGAGCGCCGGCAACACAGAGGCTTAAAGTTGCTGCTAATAAAATACCAAGTAATTTAGACATCGTTTCTATCTCCAAGTAAAAAATGGCAAAATTGCCGAACAAACAGGCTCAGGATCCACTGAACCAGTTATACCCTTGATCCTCCCAGTAGCCGCCTGGGTAATCATTTGTGACGTATATCTCTGTGATGTATTTTGGGTTTTTAAAGCCAAGCTTGGTGGGGATGCGTAGCTTGAGTGGAAAGCCATATTCCTTAGATAGCGTTTCATCCGCGAAGCTCATGGTGAGTTGTGTCTGTGCGTGTAAGGCGCTCGGCATATCTATGCTGGTGTAATAGTCATCCGCACATTTAAATCCAACGTATTTGGCGGTTGTATCAGCGCCCACCATGTTTAGAAAATCAGAGAATCGAATGCCACCCCATTTACCAATCGCGCTCCAGCCTTCTACGCAGATATGGCGTGTGACTTGGCTGGTTTGTGGCAGCATCGCGAGTTGAGTGAGTGTCCATGGCTTGCGCTCTTTAATGAGTCCGCTAAGTTCTAATTTGTAGCTATCACCATCTACCACACGTATTTCGTCTTCACCGTAGTAGGCATTGAACGGAAATGGTTTGGTGATCATACTTTCTGGATAGGTCGGTGCCATTTTGTTGGGGTCAAACAAAAAGCCCTGCACTTTGTCGTTCCAGCGCGAGACTGACATCAGCATTTTTTCGATGGAATCGTCATCAGTCAGTACACAGCCAGAGAGCAGTGAGAGAGTACCCAGGCTTAAGATACGCTTGCCAAATTCTCTGCGGCTAGCGCTATCGAGTTGTTTCTCAACTTGTTTGATGACGTATTTAGTATCAACGCCTTCGACTTTTGGGCGGTTGCTCATGATTTCGCTCCTGCTGTTTTGTTGCGTTTGAAGCTACCTATCATGGCGACTAATGTTTCGGGTACCAATGTCACCATAACTACATGTACGAATACGAAAGCAACAATCAATGACATCGCGAAGAAATGCACGATACGTGCGTTGTCATATCCACCCATCAGTTCACGCAGTAAGGGAAACTGAACAGACTTCCATATTGCCAAGCCAGAAAGCACGGTGACGATGATGAACAGCATGGCCGAGAGATAGGCGGATTTTTGTACGGCGTTGTAATTTTGCAGGTTGCTGTGGTCAAGCTTTAGCATGAGGGCATCGCGAAAATCAGCGAGTAATTGTTTGGGGCGAATGGGTAAAAACTTTGACCACATTCGGCCAGAGATGATATTCACTAATAGATAAATCAGGCCATTGATAGCCAGTAGCCACATAGCCGCAAAGTGCCATTGTAAAGCTCCACCCAGCCAACCACCGATGGTCAGCATTTTAGGGAATTTGAATTCAAAAATGGGTGAGGCGTTGTAAATACGCCAGCCACTAGTGACCATTAAAAGAATTGCCAGTGCATTTACCCAGTGGCATATTTTTACGTAAAGCGGATGTTGATGTATTTGCATGATGTATCCGTCCCTGACCAAAATTAGATAGATTTTCTATTAATGCGGTTGATTTTTTGTTGCTAAAAAATGGTCATCATTTTGTGTTCTCCCCGTTTAGTCGAGCCATTTGAAAAATCCTTACAAATAAAAATAAAATTTATTGATTAATATATGCCTAATTTGAATTGATGTGATTAAGTAATTGATAAATATTGAGTTTGTGATTAAAGCGACGTGCTTTATTGACTGCACCAGAGGATGGAAGTGCGGATTTTTTTGAATAGTTACTAGCCATTTTATGGCTATTTTGGGTCGCCCGCAGCCAGCTTGATTGAACGCCAGCACAGTTAGTCGCTCAGGTTGGAACATGCATGTGCGCTGGGGGGCTCCCAGAGCACACATGCCGTGACTCGTGATCCTAACTGGCCGTAGCCGCCATTTTGGCTCGAGCCGTATGCAATTTTTTGTAGCTGTCGATCAGGCGGTGATGCCTGTCGAGGCCCTCCAGTTTCATACTGGTAGGCGTTAAGCCGAAAAAGCGCACGCTGCCGTCCACTGAGCCCATCGCGGCGTCCATCTTGGCATCGCCAAACATGCGGCGGAAGTTGACCGCGTAGTCGTCGAGTTCCAGGTCATCATCCAGCAGAACCTCCAGCACCACATTCAAGGCTTGGTAAAACAATCCGCGCTCGGCGGTGTTGTCGTTGTACTGCAGGAAGGCACCCACCAGCTCATGCGCTTCCTCAAATTGCTGCAAAGCGAGATGAATTAGCAGCTTTAACTCCAGAACGGTTAGCTGGCCCCAGTCGGTATTCTCGTCAAATTCGATGCCGATCAATGTGGCGATATCGCCGTAATCATCCAGCTCGTTATTCTCCAAACGCTCAAGCAGCGCTTCCAGGTTTGCGTCATCTAGGTTGTGCAAGTTCAGGATATCGGCGCGGAACAATAGGGCTTTGTTGGTGTTATCCCAGATCAAATCTTCTATTGGGTAAACTTCCGAATAGCCGGGCACCACCATCCGGCAAGCGACGGCGCCTAGCTGGTCATAGACTGCCGTGTATACCTCCTTGCCCATGGCTTTGAGAATGCCGAGCAACGTGGCGGCTTCCTCAGCATTGGAGTTCTCCCCTTGGCCAGAAAAATCCCACTCAACAAACTCGAAATCCGATTTGGCGCTGAAAAAGCGCCACGACACAATGCCGCTGGAATCGATGAAGTGTTCAACAAAGTTATTGGGCTCAGTCACGGCTTCACTGGCAAACGTGGGTTGCGGTAAATCGTTCAGGCCTTCAAAACTGCGGCCTTGAAGCAATTCGGTCAGGCTGCGTTCCAGCGCGACTTCAAGTTTTGGATGTGCGCCGAACGAGGCAAACACCCCACCTGTGCGCGGATTCATTAAGGTGACACACATCACTGGGTAGATCCCACCCAGTGACGCATCCTTAACCATCACTGGGAAGCCTTGCTCTTCCAAGCCTTGAATGCCTGCGAGAATACCAGGGTATTTCGCCAATACTTGCTGCGGCACATCAGGCAAGGCGATTTCACCTTCGATAATTTCACGTTTGATCGCCCGCTCGAAAATCTCCGACAGGCATTGCACCTGTGCCTCGGCCAGCGTATTACCAGCACTCATGCCATTGCTGACGTAGAGGTTTTCGACCAGGTTGGATGGAAAATAAACCACCTCGCCATCCGACTTGCGCACATAGGGCAACGAACAAATACCGCGCTGCACATTGCCGGAATTAGTATCGACCAGATGCGAACCGCGTAACTCACCATCGGGATTGTAGATTTGCAGACAGTACGCATCCAGAATTTCTTTTGGCAGCGCATCTTTACGGCCTGGCTGAAACCAGCGCTCATTTGGATAATGCACGAACTCTGAGTTGGCGATATCTTCGCCCCAGTAAGTACCGGCATAGAAATGGTTGTTACTCAGCCGCTCGATATACTCGCCCAGGGCCGACGCCAACGCGCTTTCCTTAGTGGAACCCTTCCCGTTAGTGAAACACATAGGCGAGTGTGCATCGCGGATATGCAAGGACCACACATTGGGAATGATATTGCGCCACGACGCGATTTCTATCTTGATGCCAAGGCCCGCCAGCACGCCAGACATATTGGCAATGGTTTGCTCTAAAGGTAAGTCTTTGCCCGCGATATAGGTAATGGCGTCAGAAGCCGACTGCACCGTCAGCAAGGCCTGTGCATCGGCATCCAGGTTAGCGACTTCTTCGATGACAAACTCGGGGCCGGCTTGCACTACTTTTTTAACTGTACAACGATCGATGGAGCGCAGGATACCTTGGCGGTCTTTGTCGGAGATATCCGCCGGCAACTCGACCTGGATCTTGAATATCTGCTGGTAACGGTTTTCCGGATCGACAATATTGTTGTGCGAAAGACGGATATTTTCGGTGGGGATATTGCGAGTGTTGCAGTACAACTTCACAAAATAAGCCGCGCACAAAGCCGATGAAGCCAAAAAGTAATCGAAAGGGCCTGGCGCCGAGCCATCGCCTTTATAGCGGATAGGCTGGTCGGCAATCACCGTGAAGTCATCGAACTTGGCTTCAAGACGTAGCTTATCGAGATAAGTTGACCTTAATTTCCATGGGAGAATTCCAAAAATGGTGCAAATGATGTGGGCGCTATTATCCGTCACCAAGCCTTTGCCGTGTAATACATTGATGCTTTACACAAGCGCTGCCGCACCAAGATAAATTACCAGATGAGTGCCATTGCGCAGGGCGTGGCGTGCGCCATGCGCAATGGTTAAATTGGATGAAGCACTTTTAAGTTTGGAATGACCTTTGTGGGTCGGAAACTGTAACTCGATTCACAGAATCTTAATATCAGAAGGCCTGCTTAAGCAGGCCTTCTGATTCGAATAATTGGCTCTAATTATTGAGCGGCTAGCGCATACCAGCCTTTAGTTCGCATGCACAGCAAAAGTCCACGTGTTGCGTTTAAGGAGCCAGGTGCAGGCCGATGTGCTTCACCCAGAGTGGCTACACATTCGTTAATCCCTGATTTCAATGCGTTTGCATCTGCGCCTGTTTTCCACCATGAGCTGATTTTAAAGCTATCAAGTGGATCGGCTGGTTTTGCTAGTTCGGCGTTGGTTTCTGGTGTGCTACCTCCTTTTTGAATCAATTTCCCTGTTCTGTTATCACTAATGCCTACTGTGGCTAACAGTGGATCCATCTTATCTAGAGGTTTTACAGTCCAACCTTTATCTGCAAGGCATTGTTCCGCAATGACTGGGCTATCGCCTTGCGTAGCACAGGCTTTGCGAGCTTCTTGCAAGTCCGATGCGCTCGCGCCGCGCTTGTAAGCAAATTCGCCACAACCTGAGAGTAGGAAGGTTGCTAGCAATAACGCTGCAGTGCTGATGTTGATAAATGCTGGTGAAGTTTGTTTTTGCATGTTAATTCCGTTTAATTTAAGTATCTATCAATCACCACGCAAAATTAGCACAAATCCCATTTGCTGTTGTTGCAATCATCTACGCAATATGACGTATTTAGATTTCTAAGCGCAATCGCTAATCTTCATCCCACGTTACATACCTGTACAGTTTTTGATGACAGGTCATGACCTATTTATTTTAATTTCTATTCAATATTACAAGGGGCGTCATGATGACATTCAGACTTAACAAAAGCATTTTATTGGCAGCAGTCATTGCTGCCTGTAGCATCCCTGCATACAACGCCAATGCGGGCGGCACCATTACTTTTGGTGAAGATAAATACGTCAGTGTTGGTTTCGGTATGCGTGGTTCCTTTACAGGTAGCAATGCGCCAAATGGTGGCACATCTGACACTAATGATTTTAATTTAGATAGTGCTCGTTTATATCTATCTGGCTCAGTAAATAAGTACATCAAAGGCATGTTAAATACTGAAAAATCAGGTGGTAACAGCACGTTTCAAGTCATTGATGGCAACGTTCAGATAGAAGTTTTACCAGAATTAACAATCTGGGCTGGTCGTTTCTTATCCCCTAGTGATCGCGCTAACTTGGCAGGACCTTACTATTCATTAGGTGGTGGCTATTGGGCAAGTGTTGCTTCACGTTATGGTTATAACGGAGGGTATATTGGGCGAGATGATGGTGTTGCCTTGGTTGGTACATTGCTTGATGGAAAATTGGGATATTCCTTCGGTGCTTTTGAAGGTAATAATGCCTATAAGCTCAGTGGCCTTACCCTAGGTACTCGTACAGGCAGCGATGAGCTTATGTATGCAGGTAGATTGCAGTATGACTTTTGGGATGCTGAGCCTGGCTACTATGGCACAGGTAATTATCTTGGTGCCAAAGACATTCTAGCGATAGGTATTGCTGGCAGAACTCAAGGCGGCGGCGCTTACTCACTTACAAAAACCGGTGATTACAATTCATACAGTGTTGATTTTCTTTTGGAAAAGAAAGATGTTGGCCCTGGCGCAATTTCAATAGAAGCCGCTTACTACGACTACGATAACGATGACGTATTTTTAAGTGAACAAGGTAAGGCATATTCAGCAGCGGCTGGATATATCTTTAATGAAAAAGTGGGTTGGGGCCAATTCCAGCCATTTGTCCGTTGGCAGAAATTCCAAGCTGATAGTAGTGTAGATACCAAGAAGTATGACCTTGGTACCGCTTATATCATTGATGGCTATAACGCCCAAGTCAGTGGCTTCTATTCCAATACGGAAGTGACTGCGAGCAAAGACATCAACGCAATCAACGTAGCGATGCAGTTCCAGTTCTAAATCACAAACACTAGCGGCAAGCCTAGATTGCTTGCCGCATTTTTGAATATTTAATTAGGAGTTTTAAATGCAAAATCGTCGCACATTCATTAAAACGATGTCAGTCATTGCAGCTAGCGTTGCCATGATCGGTGCTGTGCAATTTGCACAAGCCGCTGACACCATCAAGGTAGGTGTTCTTCACTCACTCTCAGGCACTATGGCTATTTCTGAAACAGCGCTGAAAGACATGGCGCTGATGACGATTGATGAGATCAACAAAAAGGGTGGCGTGCTTGGTAAGCAGCTTGAACCTGTGGTCGTTGACCCAGCTTCAGACTGGCCTTTATTCGCTACCAAGGCTCGCCAATTGTTGACACAAGACAAAGTGGCCGTGACTTTCGGTTGCTGGACTTCTGTATCACGTAAATCTGTATTGCCAGTTTACAAAGAGTTGAATGGCCTGTTGTTCTATCCAGTGCAGTATGAAGGTGAAGAGCTGGAAAAGAACGTGTTCTACACTGGTGCAGCACCTAACCAGCAGGCTATCCCGGCTGTTGAATACCTGCTGAGCAAAGAAGGCGGCGGAGCTAAGCGCTTTGTATTGCTGGGTACTGACTATGTTTACCCACGTACCACCAACAAGATTCTGCGTTCATTCCTGCACTCTAAAGGCATCACTGATGACAACATCATGGAAGAGTACACACCATTTGGTCACAGCGATTACCAAACCATTGTGGCTAACATCAAGAAATTCTCAGCTGGTGGTAAAACAGCCGTGGTTTCTACCATCAATGGTGACTCTAACGTTCCGTTCTACAAAGAGCTGGGCAATGCTGGCTTGAAGGCGAAAGACGTACCTGTTGTTGCTTTCTCAGTGGGTGAAGAAGAGTTGCGCGGTGTTGATACCAAGCCACTAGTCGGTAACTTGGCTGCATGGAACTACTTCATGAGCATCAAGAATCCAACCAATGCTGCCTGGATCAAGGAATGGTCTGCTTATGCCAAGGCTAAGAAATTGCCAACCGCTGACAAGCCTTTAACCAATGACCCAATGGAAGCGACTTACATCGGTATCCATATGTGGGCGCAAGCAGTTGAAAAAGCCAAGAGCACTGATACTGACAAAGTAATTGCTGCAATGGCTGGCCAAACCTTCCCTGCACCAGGTGGCTTTGTTTCAACCATGGATGAGAAAAACCATCACTTGCACAAACCAGTGTTTATTGGCGAAATCAAGGCTGATGGTCAATTCAAAGTGGTGTGGAAAACACCAGGCCCAATTAAGGCGCAACCTTGGAGCCCATACATTGCTGGCAATGACAAAAAGCCAGATGAGCCTGAAGTTAAGTAAGGCTTGAAGTTAAGGTAGGCGAAGTATAAAAGCAGTAAAACATGCAACACAAGCAAGCAGATAAATTGCTTGGTAATAACAGCAGCAAACAAGTAGCAAAGTAATAAAACAAATGCTTAAGCACATTCTGTTTTATCAGTAGTAAATGTACGAAACGCCGCTACGGGCTAACCCCCGTAGCGGTTTCTGTGTGAACATGACCGAGAGTTCTTATGCCATCAAGTCAGTTATTTTCCATCCGATTCAAACACCGTTTTGCGGCAGTTTCATCAGCAGTTATTCATCGTTTAATGATGGGTTTTTCAATAGTGATGTTACTGGCTTCTGCAAACGCTTCAGCATTAACTAGCGATGAAATTATAGGCTTGGCGATAGGCGATAACGAGCCCCGAATTGCCGTATTAAACACTGTGATGGCCAAAGGTGACATGAGTGCCATTCCATTTTTACAGCAACTGCAAGATGATGCAGTCAAAACTAAAGGTAAGAGCGTCTATATCGTCACTGATGAAGCGACCATAGATGCACTGACTGGCAAGCCAGTTGATCTACCTGAAGATGCAGATGACGTAGTGAACAATAACCAGATGGGTTCAGAGTTGGATGCAGCAATCGCCACACTCAACCTTTTATCTACTGACCCCAAAGTACGTCTGGATGCCGCTAAATCCTTACTTGGAACAGAGGCAAATGACGCACGCTTGGCGATTATCAAACAAGTGGAAGCCAAAGAGACCGAATCTAAAATCCACGATGCACTGGCTGAAGTGCGCTCCAGTATTGAGCTGACCAGCCCAGATAAAGCCACTCGCTTAGCTGCTGCAGAAGCTTTGTCAAAAGCCACCAATGCCAATATCAAACAAATGTTATCTACCCGCTTGGCGCCCGATGGAGAAACGGATCCAGAAGTCAAAACAGCTATACAAGATGCGCTGAAATCTATCGATAGCCACCTTGCCCTGTTTGATAGATTAGGCCAGTTATTTACAGGCATTAGCTTGGGCAGTATTTTGCTGCTTGCCGCACTTGGCCTGGCCGTGACGTATGGCCTGATGGGTGTGATCAACATGGCGCACGGTGAAATGATGATGATAGGTGCCTACGTTACTTACGCTGTGCAAAACATATTTATTCAGCATTTTCCTGGCGGATTCCAGTGGTACCTGCTGGCAGCCATTCCAGCGGCCTTTATCATTACTGCGCTGGTTGGCATTGTGCTTGAAAAAACCGTCATTCGTTTTTTATATGGCCGCCCACTCGAAACATTATTGGCCACATGGGGTGTCAGTCTTATTCTTATCCAAGCCGTTCGTACCATCTTTGGCGCACAGAACGTAAGCGTGGAAAACCCAGCCTGGATGTCTGGGGGTATCGAATTCGCATCTAACTTAGTACTGCCTTACAACCGCATACTGATTATCGCATTTGCGATTGGTGTGCTGTTATTAGTCTGGCTCATGATCAGCAAAACCCGCCTTGGCTTGTTTATCCGCGCAGTAACCCAGAATCGCGGTATGGCGAGTTGCATAGGGGTGAACACCAGCAAGATCGATGCGCTAGCTTTTGGTTTGGGTTCTGGTATTGCGGGCCTGGCAGGCGTTGCTCTCTCGCAGATTGGTAACGTAGGCCCTGCATTAGGCCAAAGCTATATTGTGGATTCATTCATCGTGGTGGTATTGGGTGGTGTGGGCCAATTGGCGGGTGCTGTTTATGCAGCGATGGGCCTGGGCATTTTAAGCAAAGTGCTGGAAGGCTTTGCTGGTGCGGTGCTGGCCAAGATATTCATTTTGGTTATGGTGGTTATCTTTATCCAGAAACGTCCGCAAGGGTTGTTTGCATTCAAAGGTCGGCAAATTGATTAAGGAAACACGGAATAAGTGTCTGCGCGGGCGAATTGCTGCGTTGCGCGGTACTCGCAACCTCGCCGTACTCTATGTACTGTCTCGGTTCCTGCGTTCCGTGCGCCTTGCACTTCATCCCGCTCAACGACTTATTCCGCGTTTCTTTAAGTATCAAATCAGATTATTAGCTGCCAATAACGCATTAGTAATAAGGAAGCAAAACCATGCATGAGAAATTTCCGCAACCAACGCTGGTACATCGGCTTTACAGCAGTAAAGCCTGGTTGGCGCTGGCGATAGCACTGGCTGTTGTCTGTGTGGTGTTCCCCGTTTTTAATTTGCTGGTGCCAGAAACCAGTGTTTTTTATATCTCCGATTACACCGTAGCGCTCTGCGGCAAGATACTTTGTTACGCCTTTGTCGCCTTGGCGATGGACTTGGTTTGGGGCTACACAGGCATATTAAGTTTAGGTCACGGCCTGTTTTTTGCGCTGGGTGGCTATGCATTCGGTATGTACTTGATGCGCCAGATTGGCACCGATGGTAGCTACCATAGCAATCTGCCAGACTTTATGGTGTTCTTGGATTGGAAGACTTACCCTTGGTATTGGGCGATGACGGATCACTTCTGGTTTGCCTTGCTGCTCGTGGTGTTGGTGCCGGGCGTGTTGGCTTTTATCTTCGGTTACTTTGCCTTTAGGTCACGCATCAAGGGTGTTTATTTTTCTATCATCACGCAAGCCATGACATACGCTTTCATGCTGCTGTTCTTCCGCAATGAAACAGGCTTTGGCGGTAATAATGGCTTTACCGATTTCAAGCGCCTGCTGGATATCCCAATTACTACTGGGCAAATGCGCATGGCCTTGTTTGTGATTACAGGCATATTGCTGGTTGCTTTCCTGATTATTTCGCGTGCAATCGTGACCAGTAAATTTGGCCGCGTGCTCACAGCTATACGCGATGCAGAATCCCGAGTGATGTTCTCTGGCTACAACCCGCTGCATTACAAGCTGGCGATCTGGACATTTTCTGCAGTCATTTGCGGTATTGCAGGGGCTTTATATGTGCCGCAGGTTGGCATCATCAACCCCAGCGAGATGTCACCAGCCAACTCCATTGAAATTGCTATCTGGGCAGCGGTCGGCGGTCGTGGCACGCTGATTGGGCCATTGTTGGGTGCGGGTATTGTGAATGGTGCCAAGAGCTACTTTACCCAGGCATTCCCTGAATATTGGCTGTACTTTTTAGGCTTGTTGTTTGTCTTGGCAACGCTCTACTTACCGCAAGGGGTATTAGGTTTATTTGGAAAAGTGAAGTCAAAACTAAAAGCCAAGAAGACAGAAAATGAGTTACCAAGCAACGCAGTTGACGGAGAAGCGGGGCAAGCATAATGGTTGAAAATAGTATTTCGCAACCTGCCACTGACGTTCGTGGGAGTGGCAGTCTCTACCAGCCTGGTGTGCTAGATACCACGCATGGTGTGGTGCTTTATCTGGAAGACATCACCGTTAGTTTTGATGGATTCAGGGCACTTAACAAATTATCGCTATCAATTGATGTAGGCGAACTACGCTGCATTATCGGCCCTAATGGCGCCGGTAAGACCACCATGATGGACGTCATCACTGGCAAAACGCGGCCAGATACAGGCACGGTGTTTTTTGGGCAAACCATGGATTGCTCCAAGATGACCGAGCCGCAAATTGCGCAGGCTGGCATCGGACGTAAATTTCAGAAGCCAACGGTGTTTGAAAACCATACGGTATTTGAAAATCTCGAATTGGCGATGAAGACTGATAAAGGTATCTGGAACTCATTATTCGGCAAGCTTTCTGGCGAGCAGCTGGACCGTATTGCCGAAATTCTCACTACCATCAACCTGCAAGATTCCCACAAAATGCGCTCAGGCTTGTTATCGCACGGGCAAAAACAGTGGCTTGAAATCGGCATGTTGCTGGCGCAAGAACCTAAACTTTTGCTGCTGGATGAGCCTGTGGCCGGTATGACCGATCATGAAACCGAACGTACTGCCGAGTTGTTAAATAGCCTGGCAGGCAAGCATTCAATTATGGTGGTTGAACACGACATGGATTTCGTAAATAGCATCGCACGCAAAGTGACCGTGCTGCATCAAGGCAGCGTGCTTGCTGAGGGTTCGATGGAGCAAGTGCAGTCTAACGAACAAGTCATAGAAGTTTATTTGGGGCGCTAATCAATATGTTAGAAGTAAAAGCCATCAACCAATTCTACGGCGGCAGCCAGATTCTTCGTGATGTTTCACTTGCTGCGCCTATGAGTGCCTGTACCGTATTGCTAGGCCGTAACGGTGTAGGAAAAACCACCTTACTCAAATGCCTGATGGGCGTGTTGCCTGTTAAAACGGGCCACATTTTTCTGGATGGTAAAGACATTACCAACCTCAAACCATACGAACGTGCCGCTTTAGGCATGGCCTATGTGCCACAAGGCCGTGAGATATTCAGCCGCCTTACGGTAGAAGAAAATTTGCACATGGGTTTGGCTGTAGTGAAAGGCAAAGCGGCATCGCAGATACCTGAAGACATTTATGACATGTTCCCCGTGCTGAAGCAGATGCTGTATAGACGTGGCGGCGATCTTTCTGGCGGGCAACAACAACAATTGGCGATTGCCCGCGCGCTGATTTCTCGGCCTAAATTATTGATACTCGATGAGCCGACTGAAGGCATTCAGCCTTCTATTATCAAAGACATCGAACGCGTGATCAAAATGCTTTCTGAGCGTGGTGATATGGCGATTCTGCTGGTAGAACAATATTACGATTTCGCCGAGGCGCTGGCTGATCATTATCTGGTGATGTCACGCGGCCAAGTGGTGAAAAACGGTCTGGGCGAAGATATGGAAAAAGACAATATCCGTAACTTTGTTGCGCTATAGTTTCTGCTTCCAATATTACGAACTGACCCAGATTCGTGGCAATATGTGTTGATGGATGATGCCTATTTACAGCAGTCAGAATTGTCGGCAAGACAAGCAGCAGTTGCTAGCCTCAACTGGCGCGCAAAACTAAGCCTGGATTTCGTAGAGAAAAATGGACGCACGGTATTAGCCCGTAAGCAGCATGAAGGCCCTTTGGTCATCCAGAAAGTGTTGTATCCAGAAGGTGAGGTCGTCAGCCATGCGATTATCGTGCACCCGCCGGGCGGTGTTGCTGGCGGTGATGCCTTAACGCTCAATGTGCAGCAAAGTAATCACTCACATGTGCTGCTCACCACGCCAGGTGCAGGAAAGTGGTACAAGTCCAACGGTCGGCAGGCCAGCCAGCAACTGAATTTTGATTTACAAGATAGTGCGATACTGGAGTGGCTACCGCAAGAGAATATATTGTTTGAGGGTTCGGACACTGCCTTATCAGCAGAGATTAATCTCGGTGGACAGGCTGTGTTTGCTGGGTGGGATATTCTCTGTTTTGGCCGTCAAGCCAGCAATGAAGAATGGCTGCAAGGTAAGCTCAATCAACGTTTGGCCATCAGGCGCAACAATCAATTGATCTGGAACGAGCGCACAAATCTATCACCACAAAGTCGAGCGTTTGCTTCAATGGCTGGTTTGCGCGGGCAGGTAGTGAGTGCCAGTTTCGTCGTTGCGGCAGGTGCTGTGCCAGCAGAGATCATTGCAGCTTGTAGAGAAGTTTCGGCAGGTCAGTCCTCAAAAATTGGCCTGACAGCATTACCGCAGATTTTTTCTGCACGTTATATTGGCCATTCAGCGCAATCCGCGCGACAGTATTTTGAAGCGTTGTGGCACATACTACGGCCTTGGTATGCCACAAGACAAAGTTCCAGACCACGCATCTGGAGCACTTGATTGAATTTGAGAGAATAGAATTATGGAACTTACCCCACGCGAAAAAGATAAATTGCTGATTTTTACCGCTGGTCTACTGGCCGAGCGGCGCAAGGCACGCGGCCTTAAGCTGAATTATCCCGAGGCGATTGCCTATATTTCTGCCGCCATCATGGAAGGCGCTCGCGATGGCCAGACTGTGGCATATCTTATGGGATATGGCGCTACTTTACTCACACGTGATGACGTGATGGAAGGTATTCCCGAGATGATTCCCGATATCCAGATTGAAGCGACTTTCCCAGATGGAACGAAACTTGTTACTGTCCACCAACCCATTCCATGAGTAATTTAATAATCAAAATGGCGAATTACTTCGTTGCGCGGTGCTCACAACCTTGCCGTACTTATTGTACTGTCTCGGCTGCTGCGCTCCGGGCGCCTCGTACTTCATCCATTTTTATCCTTAACTTATCTCATGGAAATCCATTTTTGAGGCGCATATGATTCCAGGTGAAATGAAAATTGAGTCGGGTGAAATCACGCTGAATGTAGATCGGCCGACAGTCACCATTGATGTCTCAAATACAGGTGATCGCCCAATCCAAATTGGCTCGCACTATCACTTTTTTGAGACCAACGAGGCGCTGTCGTTCAACAGGCAAGCAGCTTATGGATTTCGGCTAGATATTGCTGCAGGTACGGCTGTGCGCTTTGAACCAGGCCAAACCCGCACGGTGCAATTAGTTGCATTAGCAGGTGATCGCAAAGTGTATGGGTTTGCAGGCAAGGTGATGGGGGCGCTTAAATGAGTGTGAAGATAGACAAGCGAGCCTATGCCGAAATGTTTGGCCCGACCACGGGAGATTGTGTGCGTCTGGCCGACACTGAACTCTGGATAGAAGTAGAAAAAGATTACACCTTGCTCGCTGGCTGTTATGGCGAAGAAGTGAAATTTGGTGGTGGCAAGGTTATCCGTGATGGTATGGGGCAAGGCCAACTCAATGCCAAAGATGTGGCTGATACAGTCATCACCAATGCTTTGATTGTCGATCATTGGGGCATTGTGAAAGCGGACATTGGTATCAAGGGCGGGCGTATCTCGGCTATCGGCAAAGCTGGCAATCCAGATATACAGCCAGGCGTCACGATACCGATTGGCGCAGGTACCGAAATTATCGCGGGTGAAGGCATGATTGTTACCGCCGGCGGCATTGACACGCACATTCACTTCATCTGCCCGCAACAGATTGAAGAGGCGCTGATGTCTGGCGTCACCACCATGATAGGCGGCGGTACTGGGCCTGCCACGGGTACGTTTGCTACAACTTGTACGCCAGGGCCTTGGCATATACATCGCATGTTGCAAGCGGCAGATGCCTTCCCGATGAATCTTGGTTTTCTGGGTAAAGGCAATGTCAGCCTGCCTGAGCCTTTGATAGAACAAGTCAAAGCAGGTGTCGTCGGGCTTAAGCTGCATGAAGATTGGGGCACAACGCCCGCTGCTATTGATAACTGCCTAAGCGTTGCTGAAGAGATGGATATTCAGGTAGCGATTCATAGCGATACGCTGAATGAATCTGGTTTTGTTGAAACCACAATCGCTGCGTTTAAAGATCGCACCATCCATACATTCCACACAGAGGGCGCTGGAGGCGGTCACGCACCAGACATCATTAAAGCCGCTGGCTATGTCAACGTATTGCCATCCTCTACCAATCCAACGCGGCCATTCACTGTCAATACCATCGACGAGCATCTGGATATGCTGATGGTTTGCCACCATCTTGACCCCGCGATTGCCGAAGATATTGCCTTTGCCGAGAGTCGCATTCGCCGCGAGACGATTGCGGCAGAAGATATTCTGCATGACCTCGGCGCGTTCTCGATGATGTCATCCGATTCACAAGCCATGGGGCGTGTGGGTGAAGTGATCATTCGCACCTGGCAAACCGCGCACAAAATGAAAATGCAGCGCGGCGCGCTGGCTGAAGATACCGAGCGTAACGATAACTTTCGCGTGAAACGTTATATCGCAAAGTACACCATCAACCCAGCATTGACACATGGTATTGCCCATACCGTTGGTTCAATAGAAGTCGGCAAACTGGCTGATTTGGTGATTTGGCGACCTGCATTTTTCGGGGTAAAACCATCGACTATACTCAAAGGCGGCATGATTGCCGCCGCCGCAATGGGCGACCCCAATGCATCGATTCCTACGCCACAACCTGTGCATTATCGCCATATGTTTGGTGCCTATGGCGGTGGCCTAAAAACTTCAGTCACTTTTGTTTCAAAGGCTGGTTTAGAAAATCCCGAAGTCCAAGCGCTGAATCTGCAAAAGCCACTTGTGGCCGTGAGCGGTACCCGTACCGTAAAGAAAAAAGACATGATTCATAACAATTGGATGCCCGTGATTGATGTCGACCCTGAAACCTATATTGTTCGTGCCGATGGCATGTTGCTGACCTGCGAGCCAGCATCCGTGCTGCCAATGGCACAACGTTACTTTTTATTTTGATGCTAAATATTACACAACGCCTGACCGGACTTCACCAGATCGATGATCAACTGCTTTTACCGTTTGATTTGCGCCAGAGAAGTCGTCTGCGGGTCACACTGCAGTCTGGTCTGGAAGCCGCATTGATGTTGGATCGCGGCACGATACTGCGTGGCGGTGATTTGTTGAAAGCGGAAGACGGGCGCGTGGTGCAGATAGTCGCAGCGAATGAGCCTGTTACTCGCGTAACAGCATCAAACCAGCAAGCCTTGATGGGCGCTGCTTATCATTTGGGCAATCGGCATGTGCCATTGCAAGTGGGCGATGGCTGGCTGTTACTGGAACAAGACCATGTACTAAAAGACATGCTAGTTGGTTTGGGCATGACATTAACGGATGAACAGGCACCGTTCGAGCCAGAAGCTGGCGCCTACGGCGGCGGCCATCGCCATCATGATGATGATATTGCACGATTGCCCTCGGCGAGATTGGGGCGGCATGGCTAGCTCCAGTTTGGCGCTGAGCCGATTATTGCAACTTGCCAGCACTATGCTGCCAGTGGGCGCTTATAGTTATTCGCAAGGCTTGGAATGGGCGATTGAGTCTGGCGACGTGCATGATCTGGCAACCGCTAAGCAATGGATTAGCGACGCATTACATATATATCAGGGCAGCTTTGAGTTGCCAGTATTGCATCGGCTTTACCAAGCCTGGCAAGCAGGCGATATGCAGGCAGTCAATACATGGGATGCGTTTTTTCAGGCTGGGCGCGATACGGCTGAATCACTCGCTGAAACCAAGCAAATGGGCTATTCACTCTGCCGCTTGCTGAACGACTTGAATGATTTACCTGCAGATTTTATGGCGAAGATTAATGCATTACACGAGCCTAGCTTTCCTGCCGTGTATGCGGGTGTTGCGTCTGTTTGGGCAATTCCGTTACCAGATATGCTACAGGCCTATGCGTGGTCATGGGCAGAAAATCAGGCCAGCGCTGCCATGAAAACGGTACCGCTTGGGCAAGTCGCAGGGCAAAAAATATTATTGAGTTTAGGCCAGCAATTACCCGACTTGGTAAGCCAGTCCATAGCACTAGATGACGATGAAATCAGCAATTTTGCACCCAGCCTGACGATTGCAGGCTGTCAACATGAGACCCAGTACAGTAGGCTATTTAGATCATGACACTTACTATTGAAGAAGCAATCGCAGCAACTGCCAGCTATAAAGAGCCTTTACGCGTTGGCATAGGCGGCCCAGTGGGTTCGGGTAAAACGGCGCTGACACTATCGTTATGCAAACGGCTACGCGATGTTTATAACATTGCTGTTGTGACCAACGACATCTATACCAAAGAAGATGCCGAGTTTCTCACTCGTAATGAAGCTCTATCGCCCGATCGCATAATCGGTGTAGAAACGGGTGGTTGCCCGCATACCGCCATACGCGAAGATGCTTCTATGAATCTTGAAGCTGTCGCTCAGCTTAGTAAGCGCTTTAAAACACTGGATATTATTTTTGTTGAAAGCGGCGGCGATAACCTTGCGGCGACCTTTAGCCCAGAGTTGTCTGATCTGACCATTTATGTAATTGATGTCGCCGCTGGCGAGAAGATCCCACGCAAAGGTGGCCCTGGTATTACCAAGTCTGACTTGTTGATCATCAACAAAATCGATCTCGCCCCTATGGTTGGCGCATCGCTCGAAGTGATGGATAGAGATGCCAAGCGTATGCGTGGCGAGCGGCCGTTTATCTTTACCAATTTAAAAACTGGGCAGGGCTTGGAAGAGATTGTTAGCTTTATCGAGAAACAAGGCTTGATGCTTTAGGGTTATAACTCCAAGCATCACTTACGCTGCAGAACTGGAAAAAGGAGAATCACTATGAAAAAAATGTTGCTCGCCATTAGTTTTAGTTTATTTTCAACACTAGCAATGGCGCATCCAGGCCATGCCGAGCAGGGTGCTTTGGCTGGTTTTCTACATCCACTTACTGGGATTGATCATTTGCTGGTCATGGTCTCAATCGGCATGTGGGCAGCCAAACTTGGCGGCTCTGCGCGTTGGCAGTTACCCGTGACTTTTGTTTTGGTGATGGCGTTTGGCGCTGCAATCGCGATGTCTGGTTTGATGCCTGCAAACCTAAATGCTGACAGTGTTGAGATTGGTGTCAGCGCTAGTGTGCTGGCAATGGGTTTGCTGCTACTGATTCAATTACCACTTAAGCGCCCAATACAGATAGCTTTGACCGCTATATTTGCCATGCTTCACGGTTTTGCGCATGGGCTTGAGCTTTCATTCTCTAGCGGCTGGAGTGTGATGCTGGGCATGTTACTCGCCACTGCTTTGCTGCACGCTCTTGGCCTGTTGTTATCGTCTGGCCGCGTGACTATCGCCAAGCAAGTCAATTTAGTGATGGGCGGCTTGATGCTGCTGACAGGGGCTTATTTACTAGCTGTTTAGAGTGAACAAATGAAACTCAAAATTAATCAGATAGGTGTATTCGCAGCACTTACCGCAGCATTACTTTTTGGGATGGGAACGCCGCTTGCCAAACTGCTCTTGGCTGGTGTCAGCCCATGGTTATTGGCTGGGTTGTTGTATCTTGGCTCTGGTATAGGCTTAACGCTTTACCGTCTTATCACCAAGGCATTACCTGCAAAGCTCACTTCCGTAGAGTTGTTCTGTTTCTCAGGCGCTATCCTAGCTGGTGGTATTGTGGCTCCCGTATTATTGATGTGGGGGCTACTTAGCATGCCAGCTTCTTGCGCCTCTCTGCTGCTGAATACAGAAGGCGTCTTTACTGCACTACTGGCATGGTTCGCTTTTAAAGAGAACTTTGACCGTCGGATTGCGATCGGCATGTTAGCAATTTTGTTCGGGGCAACTATCCTGAGTTGGCCAGATAAAATCAGCTTTGCCAGTTCATTACCAACTTTGGCGATATTGGGCGCTTGTTTTGCCTGGGGTGTTGATAACAACCTGACGCGCAAAGTCTCATTATCTGATGCGACATGGATTGCCTCAGTCAAAGGCTTGGTAGCTGGTACAGTTAATCTGTTTCTTGCGTTTTCACTGGGAGCAACATTGCCTGCAATACCTAATATTGCTGGGGCATTGGCGCTAGGGTTTTTAGCTTACGGAGTCAGCCTGACTTTGTTTGTGGTTGGTTTGCGCCATCTGGGAACGGCACGAACAGGCGCATACTTTTCAGTAGCTCCATTCTTTGGCGCGTTATTGGCGATTGCTTTGGGTGAGCCACTAACATTGCCGCTATTGATTGCTGGGTTGTTTATGGCTCTCGGTATCTGGTTACATTTAACAGAGCATCATGAACACACTCATAGCCACATGCCAATGGAACATGAGCATGAACATACTCACGATGAACATCATCAACACGGCCATGAGCATCAAATTGGACTAGGATTTAAACATAGCCATGCGCATCAGCATCTACCAATAAAGCATCGCCATCCCCACTATCCAGATGCGCATCATCAGCACAATCATTAGCAAATTGATTGTTTCAAGCGAGTAGTTTCCAAGCCATCCCCAGCACGCCGCAACTCAGGATTACGGGGATGATATTGACCTTGAAGCGGTATATGGCAGCAAATGCCATGAGCGTGATTGTCACCGATGCCCAGTCCACCGAGCCAGTAAAGCCCTTTACCCAGAACACATGGTAAGCAAAAAATAGCGCTAGATTAAAGATAACGCCGACCACAGCTGCTGTGATTGCGCTGAGTGGTGCGGTGAATTTCAGGTTGCCATGGGTAGTCTCAATAAACGGGCCACCCAATAAAATAAAGACGAAGCTGGGCAGAAAGGTAAAAAAGGTCACAATTGCCGCAGCAATCAAAGCTGACATGAATACAGCATCTGGCCCAAACACTTGTGTTACCCAACCACCGACAAAGCCAACGAAGGTCACCACCATAATCAAAGGGCCTGGCGTAGTCTCTCCCAATGCTAAGCCGTCTATCATCTGTGTCGGGTTGAGCCAGTGATAATGCTCTACTGCTCCTTGATAGACATAGGGTAATACCGCGTAAGCCCCGCCAAAGGTCAGCAATGCGGTTTTGGTAAAGAACCAGCCCATTTGTGTGAAGGCGCCATCCCAACCATAGCGGATATATAGGATTGCCATGGCAAGTAACCAGATGCCGAGACCAATCGCAGTGATTCTTAGCACCTTGTTCCAGCTGAAACTAGCATGCTGTGGAGTAGGCGTTTCATCGTCAATTAGTGCGGGGCCATAATCTTTTTGGCTCGCACCATGTCCACCACCAACCTGAAAATACTTCGGGGAAGTGCGACCACCCATATAACCAATCAATCCTGCGGCCAATACGATGATTGGGAACGGGAGCTTTAATACCGCAATGGCAAAGAATGCCAATGCGGAGAGTGACCAAAGCACATGGTTTTTAAGCGCTCTGGAACCGATACGATAGGCCGCGAAGAACACTATAGCGACAACGGCTGGTTTGATTCCATAAAGCGCCCCAGCAACTGCAGGTAAAGCACCATAAGCCATATAGACCCACGCCAACCCTATCAATATGAAGAATGAAGGCAGAACGAATAGGCCGCCAGCAATGATGCCACCCCAAGTACGATGCATCAGCCAACCTATGTAAGTAGCAAGCTGTTGTGCTTCAGGGCCAGGTAATACCATGCAAAAGTTGAGCGCATGCAAGAAACGCTTCTCGGAAATCCAGCGTTTCTTCTCGACCAAGTCATGATGCATGATGGCGATCTGACCAGCAGGCCCACCAAAACTGATGAAACCAAGCTTAAGCCAATAGACAAAGGCTTGCTTTAGAGTGACAGGTTGAGGGGCTGTAATTTGGGTGCTGCTGAGGTTGTTTTTAGTGTCCACGAACTCTCCTTCAAGGTTATTAAGCCTCAGTTGGAGCAGTCCTTGGACGCTAGGCGTCTTGAAACGGGGGAGGCTGCAAAATCCCCACTTTTAATCGTAGATTCTTTTAAGCATTATTGCAACTCAAGTCAGAATCAACCTATAACTAGGCACAAGCCGTGCTTAATATTCAGCATAATTAGACACTCTTTTAGCCAGCCTCGGCTAATACGTCAAATGGCGTACTCCAGCAATGCCAGAAGTTATGTAAGATAAAGTTGGGTGTTTTTGTGACCAATCACCTTGGGTTATTAAAAAATAAAAGAGGGAAATGTAGTTGACCACAGCCATAGCCGAAGCCAATCAGGCCAATAATCAAGCCCACGAGCCAACACAGCGCATAGTCAAAGTGCGTCGTGATTACAATACATGGGTGGGTAACGAGACGCTGGAAGATTACGCCCTGCGCTTTACGCCGCATTCATTTCGTAAGTGGTCTGTATTGCGTGTGGCGAATACCGCTTTTGGCGCGATCTCATTTTTGGTTTTAGAAGCAATTGGCGGCACTATAGCGGTTAATTACGGATTTATAAACGCATTTTGGGCGATATTAGCAGTAAGCCTGATCATTTTTATGACGGGTTTGCCAATCAGTTATTACGCTGCAAAGTATGGCGTTGATATGGATTTACTGACCCGTGGCGCAGGGTTTGGCTATATCGGCTCCACAATTTCCTCTTTCGTTTACGCCTCGTTCACTTTCATTCTCTTTGCGCTAGAAGCCGCCATCATGGCTTATGCGCTGGAGTTGTATTTCCACATGCCGCTGTATATCGGCTATATGGTGAGCGCGCTCATTGTAATTCCGCTGGTCACGCATGGGGTGACGCTAATTAGTCGTATTCAGATGATTACGCAGCCAATCTGGCTGATTTTGATGGTGCTGCCTTTTATTGCCATTATTCATCAAGACCCTCACATCGTTTCGCGTCTAATCAGCTTCACTGGAAAATCGACAAGTGGTGAATTCAATCTGCTCATGTTCGGAGCCGCCACTGCAGTGGGTGTGGCGTTAATCACGCAAATTGGCGAGCAGGTGGATTTTCTGCGATTTATGCCTGAGAAGACCGAAGAAAATAAAATCGCCTGGCATCTCGGCGTGCTAGTTGCGGGCCCTGGCTGGATTATTCTTGGTTTGGTGAAAATGCTAGGCGGCGCGCTTTTGGCGTATTTGGCGATTGAAGGCAGCATGTCGTTTGAGAATGCAGTCAACCCAACGCACATGTATTTTGTAGGTTTCAGCCACGTATTTAGTGCTCCACAAATTGCCCTTGCAGTGACTACGCTATTTGTCATCGTCTCGCAGATCAAGATCAATATGACCAATGCCTATGCAGGCTCACTGGCGTGGTCCAACTTTTTTGCGCGCCTGACGCATAGCCACCCTGGACGCGTGGTCTGGGCAGTATTCAATGCGTTGATTGCTGTTATGTTGATGGAGTTGGATGTATTCAAGGCGCTAGAACAGGTGCTTGGGCTATATTCCAATATCGCCATTTCGTGGATTACCGCCGTCGTGGCTGATTTAGTGATCAACAAGCCGCTGGGCTGGAGCCCAAAAGGCATAGAGTTTCGTCGCGCATATTTGTATGACATCAACCCTGTAGGTGTAGGCGCGATGTTACTGGCTTCTACAATCTCTATTGCGGCATTCGCGGGATTATTTGGCCATGAGCTAAAAGCCTTCTCGGCATTCATTGCTTTAGGTACCGCATTTGTCACATCACCGTTGATTGCCTGGTACACCAAAGGCAAATACTACATCGCACGGCAACCTTATAAATTCAAGGTGGTGGTGGAACCATTTAATAAGGGCGTCAATCCTGCCAATCTTCAGCAGCCAGAAATCGCCAAGGCTAAACGGGTAGAGAAATGCGTGGTTTGCGAGCGTGAGTACGAAACTGAAGACATGGCGCAGTGCCCAGCTTACCAAGGTGCTATTTGTTCACTTTGCTGTTGCCTGGATGCGCGTTGCGATGATTTGTGCAAGCCGCACGCAAAATTATCCACACAGTGGGATGCCATGCTGGCAAAGCTGTTGCCAGAATCTTTGTACCCTTATCTCAATAGCGGTTTGAGCCATTACATCTTGTTGATGGCCGTTATTTTGACTTTTCTCGGCACCATACTTGGCCTGATTTATTTTCATGAAACCTTGATCCTAGAGAAAAGTGCCATCGCTTTGCTGCCGCAATTACGCATGGGATATTTAAAAGTGTTCGCGGCTTTGGTGTTTGCCAGTGCCATGATTACCTGGTGGTTGGTTTTGACCAGCCAAAGCAGGCGAGTGGCGCAAGAAGAATCCAATCGCCAAACGGGTTTGTTGCTGCGTGAGATTGAACTGCATCGCCAGACGGATACGGAGTTGCAACTGGCAAGACAGGTGGCAGAGCAGGCAAACCAGGCAAAAAGTCGTTATATCACAGGCATTAGCCACGAATTGCGCACCCCGCTCAATAGCATATTGGGTTATGCACAACTGCTCGATAACGACACCTCGATTCCCCTGCATCGCCAGCCAGCCATCCGCGTGATTCGGCGTAGCGGTGAGCATTTACTTTCACTCATTGAAGGGACGCTGGACATTGCCAGGATCGAGAGCGGCAAGCTGACCTTTGATATTAAGCCACTTAAATTCCCAGAGTTGGTCGGCCAGATCGTTGATATGTTCGAGTTACAAGCGCGCAATAAAGGCATCAGTTTTGCCTATGAAGTGACAGGCGAATTACCCGCCATCGTACGTGCAGACCAAAAACGCTTGAGCCAGATATTGATCAATATTCTGGGTAATGCCGTTAAATTTACTGAGCAGGGTGGCGTTATTTTTCGCTTGAAGTACGCCCGCGAGCTGGCGTTGGTCGAGATAGAAGATACTGGCCCCGGCATTTTGCAAGAAGAGATCGACGAAGTATTTGAGCCATTTACCCGTGGTAGCGCAGCCAATAACAGCAGCATAGGTGGCACTGGGCTTGGTTTGACTATTAGTAAAATGCTGACCCAGTTGATGGGCGGCGAGCTCACGGTTAAAAGCAAAATGGGCGAGGGTACTACCTTTTATATTCGCCTGTTTTTACCGCAGGCGCATCTGGCAAAAGAGCTGGCCTCGGAAAGCGTCTCTAGCCGTATTGCTTATCAAGGTGCTCGCAAGAAAATACTGGTGGTGGATAACGAGGCAGTCGATCGCGAGATGCTGGTACATATACTCGAACCGCTGGGCTTTGAAATGGCGCAGGCCGCGAATGGGCGTGAGTGCGTTGATCTCTACCAGACTTTCAAGCCTGACCTGATCTTGATGGATTTGGCGATGCCAGTGATGGATGGCTGGGAGGCCAGCTACATTATCCGCAAGGTACATCAGTCTGATGTGCTGATTGGCATCGTTTCAGCCAATGCGTTCGATAAAGGGCTGGAAAACACCGCGGGCATTCATACTGACGATATCATCATCAAACCCGTGCATGTTTCAGAGCTGCTCGACTGGATAGGTAATCGCTTGAATATCAAATGGCTCACCGAATTTGATTCGCTGGAAATGAGTGCTTACATGCCTAGCCTAATGAGTTTATCCGAGCATATCCCAGAGAAAGTAACGGATTTTATCTACCCACCAATTGATCATGTGCAGGCTTTAGAAGGTCTGCTTGCGGTTGGTTTTGTGCGCGGCGTTGCAACTAAACTGGATGAAATTGCCACCTTGGATCAATCCTATAAAGAGTTCGTCGCCTTGATGCGTAAGTTATTGCAAGGCTTTCAACTCGATGCAATGCGCCAGATTTTGCTGGAAATGCCTACACAGCAAACCAAAAGTCAGGAAATAAGCAGCAATGGCTAATATCAACATCAATCGTGGCCATGAAACTTTGGTGCTGATTGTCGATGACGTGCTCGACAATCTGGCCGTGTTGCATGATTCGCTGGCCGAATCTGGTTTTGCTGTTTTGGTTGCCAACAGTGGCAAAGCTGCGCTGCATACGGCCAAAGAAACCCAGCCAGATATTATCCTGTTAGATGCCATCATGCCCGAGATGGATGGCTTTGAAGTATGCCGCAGACTCAAGGCGGAAACAGATACGCAGCATATCCCCGTGATTTTCATGACAGGCCTCACAGAAGCTGAGCACGTAGTGGCAGGCTTTGCCGCAGGCGGTTGTGATTATGTGACCAAGCCGATTCGCCCAACTGAGGTGCTTGCCCGAATGGCAGCGCATTTGCAGACATCGCGCCAGATGCACCAAACGCGCGGCGCGCTGGATGCCTTTGGCCAAGCGGCGATTGCCGTGACCCCAAGTACCAGCAAGATCGTGTGGCAAACGCCGCTGGCAAGGCAATGGATAGAGGCATATTCAGCCAATACACAGCTGCAATCATGGGTCAATCGTCTATTTGAAGTGGTTGATAAAACAACGGCCATGCCATTAACGGTATTAAAAGGCGATGGCCGTTTGATTTTCACGCCAGTGGAAATTCAGAACGATGAACAATGGGTGATTCTTTTGCGTGAGGAGTCTGATGCCGCGCAGATTGACGCCTTGATTGCCACGTTCAAGCTCACCCGCCGTGAGGCTGAAGTGCTCTACTGGGCTATCAAGGGTAAAACTAATCGTGATATTGGCGATATTCTCGGTACTAGCCCGCGCACCGTGAATAAACATCTGGAGCATGTCTTCGCCAAGCTGGGCGTAGAAACACGTACTGCTGCATCTGCGCTGGCACGCAGCAAAATCCTCAACATCAAGATTTAATCGATACCTGCAAAAATATCGTTATTTTTCTCCCTTGCGTCCTGCAAATCTCATCCCCATTATCAATAAGGCCGCACGTTTAGTATTGTCGCTTTAGCAATCGCTAGGGCTTCGGGTATAATTTTGTTTTTAAGGGATATTTTCATGCCTATTTACGATTATCAATGCAGCAGTTGCGGCATTAAAAAAGAAGTTATGCGTAAAGTCAGCGAGCCTAACCTGACCACTTGCCCTGAATGCGGTAAAGAGACTTTTACCAAGCAAGTATCTGCGCCTAGCTTTCAGTTAACAGGCAGCGGTTGGTATGCAACTGATTTTAAAGGTGGCGGCAGTAAGCCTTCAAGCTCAAGCGAGAGTAAAGCATCAGAGCCAGCCGCTTCTGCAGCAGCCTGCGCGCCCGGCTGCGCTTGCCACTAACTGATTTTTCAATAAAGACGACATCACCATAATGAGAAAATATTTTATTACTGGCTTGCTGGTGCTGGTGCCTCTGTTTATTACGGTCTGGGTACTCACTACGCTCATCAGCACAATGGATAGCAGTTTGCTGCTTCTGCCAGTTGAGTGGCGTCCTGAAGCCCAGTTTGGCCGTGCTATCCCTGGTGTTGGCGCCTTGCTAACATTGTTGATTATTTTCGTTACTGGCGTCATCGCTACTAACTTTTTTGGTAAGCGACTGATTCTGTTGTGGGAAGCATTGCTCGGCCGCGTGCCAGTGGTTAAGAGCATCTATAACAGTGTTAAGCAGGTATCAGATACCTTGTTTTCTGATTCTGGTAACGCATTTCGCAAGGCTTTGCTAGTGCAATTTCCGCGTGAAGGCAGCTGGACAATCGCCTTCATGACAGGCCACCCAGGTGGCGATGTGGCGAATCACCTGCAAGGTGATTTTGTAAGCGTCTATGTGCCTACTACGCCCAACCCCACTGGCGGCTACTTTTTGATGTTGCCAGCCAAAGATGTGATCGAGCTGGACATGAGCGTTGATGAGGCACTGAAATATATTATTTCCATGGGCGTTGTCGCTCCAGTAATGCCAGACCGTGGCGTGATTCTCGATCTGGAAACAGCCAAAGCACTCGAACAAACCAGCAACATCAATTAACTTTTATCCCTACATTCCACCCACCATTTAATTTAAGAATTTGAATATGCGTACTCACTATTGCGGCCATCTAAACCGCTCACACATCGGCCAAACCGTTACCCTCTGTGGTTGGGCGCATCGTCGCCGCGACCACGGCGGTGTTATTTTTATCGACTTGCGCGACCGTGAAGGCATGGCGCAAATCGTTATTGATCCAGATACGCCAGAAGCATTTGCGCTGGCTGAAACGGTACGCAGCGAATTTGTACTCAAAGTCGTCTGTAAAGTCAGGGCGCGGCCTGAAGGTACAGTGAACGCTAACATTTCTACGGGTGACGTTGAGATGCTGGCTAGCGAGATCGAGATTCTTAATCCATCGCTCACACCACCTTTCATGCTGGATGACGACAACCTGAGCGAAATGGTGCGCCTGCAACATCGCTATATCGACTTGCGCCGCCCAGCGATGCAAAAGAACCTGATGCTGCGTTATCGCGTGTCTAAAACTTTGCGTGATTATCTGGATAACCACGGCTTTATTGAAGTTGAAACCCCAATGCTGACGCGCAGCACGCCAGAAGGTGCGCGCGATTATCTAGTGCCTAGCCGCGTTCATGCTGGTCAGTTCTTTGCGTTGCCGCAATCTCCGCAGCTATTTAAGCAATTGTTGATGGTTTCTGGTTTTGACCGTTACTTCCAGATCACCAAATGTTTCCGCGATGAAGACTTGCGCGCTGATCGCCAGCCAGAATTCACCCAGGTGGATATCGAGACTTCATTCCTGGGCGAAGAAGAGATCATGAACATCGTCGAAGACATGATTCGCCGCATGTTTAAACAAGTTCAGGATATTGACCTGCCTGCACAATTCCCGCGTATGCCATTCTCTGAAGCCATGAACAAATACGGCTCAGATAAGCCAGATATGCGCGTGACGCTTGAAATCACTGAGCTCAGCGACGTGATGAAAGATGTCGATTTCAAGGTATTTGCAGGCGCAGCCAATGCTGTTGGTGGCCGCGTAGCCGCCATGCGTGTGCCCAATGGGGCTGCAATCAGCCGCTCTGAGATTGACGCCTATACCGAATTCGTCAAGATTTATGGCGCTAAAGGCTTGGCGTACATCAAGATCAACGACATTACCAAGCTCAATGAAGAAGGCTTGCAAAGCCCAATCGTGAAGAACATTCACGTGACCGCGCTGCAAGCGATTATTGACCGTACAGGCGCGCAGAATGGCGATATCGTCTTCTTCGGCGCTGACAAAGCTAAGGTGGTGAATGAAGCCCTTGGCGCCTTGCGCGTTAAAGTCGGCCACGATAAAGGCCATGTGGATGGCCGTGCCTGGGCACCGCTCTGGGTGGTTGATTTCCCGATGTTTGAACATGATGAAGAAAATGACCGCTGGGCTGCGTTACATCACCCATTCACTTCACCAAAAGAAGGCCACGAAGACCTGCTCACCAGCAACCCAGGCGCTGCACTCTCAAAAGCTTACGACATGGTCATCAATGGCTGGGAAGTCGGCGGCGGTTCGGTACGTATCCATAAGCAAGAAGTGCAATCCAAGGTATTCGACGCACTGAAGATCAGCAAAGAAGAGGCCCAGGAAAAATTCGGCTTCTTGCTTGATGCCCTGCAATACGGAGCACCTCCGCATGGCGGCTTGGCGTTTGGTCTGGATCGTCTGGTCACGCTGATGGCTGGCGCTGAATCGATTCGTGACGTAATTGCCTTCCCGAAAACCCAACGCGCACAATGCTTGATGACTAATGCGCCGAACGAAGTGGATGAGAAGCAGCTTCGAGAATTGCATATACGTGTGCGGACACAAAATACAACTGCATAAATAGTGAAATATATCGCCCCTAAAGTTTTAGAAGGTTCTTTTAGTTGCCCCCACTGTAAGGCTATATCTCAGCATGTGTGGTGGGGAATAGATTTGGTCGGGCGGCTTCTTAGCTTTAACGGAGTGTCTTATGAGTATTGCAATATTCGGGTAGGGAAATGTACTCATTGCAATGAAAATACAATTTGGCTCAAGGAAAGAATGCTTTATCCAGCATTTAGTACTGCGCCAATTGCAAATTCTGAGATGCCTCAAAATGTTAGAGATATATACAATGAGGCATCAACTATATTTTCAGCTTCTCCTCGCGCTGCGGCAGCTTTATTAAGATTGGGTTTGCAAGAGTTGTGTGTGCATCTAGGAGGAAAAGGTAGAAATATCAATGATGATATAGCTTCCCTAGTTGAGAAAGGTTTACCTTTAATAGTTCAGCAATCCTTAGATATAGTAAGAGTTACGGGTAATGAAGCTGTGCATCCTGGACAAATTGATGTTGATTCAACGGAAACAGTTGGCTCGCTATTTGAGCTGATAAATATTATTGTTGAATATATGATTGCCATGCCTCAAAAGGTTTCTGGTATTTACAAAAAGCTTCCAGCAAGCAAACTGGCTGAAATAGAAAAGCGAGACGCTGAGAAGTAAGCATGCTGTTCACATCACTCATCCGCACCATACCCCATTACCCAAAACAAGGCATCCAGTTCCGAGATATCACCACCTTGCTGAAAGACCCTATCGGGTTTCGCATAGCCATTGATGAGCTAGCCAAGCGATATTCAGACCAAAAAATAGAGAAAGTTGCGGGCATTGAAGCACGTGGCTTTATTATCGGTGCAGCCCTGGCTTACAAGCTAGGGGTTGGGTTCGTGCCAGTGCGTAAGCCAGGTAAATTGCCCGCTGAAACTATCGGCCATGATTACGCGCTGGAATATGGGTCAGATCGCATCGAGATACATACCGATGCGATTTCACAAGGTGAACGCATCTTGCTGGTGGATGACTTGATTGCCACAGGCGGCACGGCAGAAGCTGCGGCGCTATTGATTCAAAAACTCGGTGGTGAAATTGTAGAGTGCGCGTTTGTGATTGATTTGCCAGATTTAGGCGGCACGAAACGATTGGCGCAAAACGGACTCAAATCGTTTTCATTGTGCGAATTTGAGGGCGAGTAAGTGACAGTCGGAAAGATAGCAACACCAGTGGCGTTTAAAACCCCGATTTCAGTTCTGGTGTTGATTCACACGGTAGATTTAAAAGTGCTGTTGATCGAGCGGGCTGATAAGCCGGGGTTCTGGCAATCGGTGACTGGTAGTCTTGAAGTTGAAGATGCTGGCTTAGTCGATACCGCCATTCGTGAAGTGATGGAAGAAACAGGTATTGATGCCACCCAACATAAGCTCGCCGATTGGCAGACGTCTAATACTTACGAGATTTATCCGCACTGGCGTTACCGTTATGCGCCAGGCGTGACTGAGAATATCGAGTATCAGTTTGGGTTAGAATTACCTGAGCCACTGGCCGTGAAATTGGCCCCTGATGAGCATGTGAATTACGAGTGGGTAGATTGGCGCGAGGCGGCTGAACGCGTGTTTTCATGGACTAACGTGGATGCGCTGCGCAAGCTGGGCGAGCGCCACGGATTAACGTTATAACAGCAGTACAAAAAGGCAGGTAGCTATGCAAACAACAGCGATCAAATTTGAACGTTTTCAGCATTCGCAAGATGAGGAATGTCAGCAGCGCATAATTGCGGCCAAGGAAAAACTCGGCAAAAAACTGGTGATACTCGGTCACCATTACCAAGGTGAAGGTGTGTATCGCCACGCTGATTACACAGGTGATTCGCTCAAACTTTCACGTTACGCGGCTGAGGTTGATGCGCAATATATCGTGTTTCTGGGTGTGCATTTCATGGCCGAAGTGGCCGATATTCTCTCGCGCCCAGACCAGATCGCGATTTTGCCTGACTTGGCTGCAGGTTGCTCTATGGCTGATATGGCGAACCTCGCGAAAGTAGAACGCAGCTATCGCGAGCTGAACAAGGTGCTGGATTTTGATGAAACCATTACGCCGCTGACTTACATCAACTCTGCCGCTGACCTGAAAGCCTTTTGTGGCGAGCACGGTGGCATCGTCTGCACGTCAACGAATGCCACCAAAATGCTGGAATGGAGCTTCGCGCGGCGTGAAAAAGTATTGTTCTTCCCCGACCAGAACCTAGGTCGCTGGAGCGGCCACAAGATGGGTATTCCCCTAGAACAAATGCCCGTTTGGGATCCTGACCAGCCTATGGGCGGCCTGACTGAAGAAGAAATCAAGAACGCGAAAATCCTGTTGTGGAAAGGCCACTGCGCCGTGCACCAGATGTTTCGCCCGCAGAACATCATCAAATTCCGTAATGAACATCCAGATGGCATCGTGATCTCACACCCTGAAGCCCCATTTGAAGTCTGCCTGCAATCCGATTATGTGGGCTCTACTGAATACATTTTAAAAACAGTGCGCGAAGCGCCAGCAGGCACACGTTGGCTAGTCGGCACCGAATTGAATCTGGTGAACCGCTTGGCGGAAGAGATGAAACCGCAAGGCAAAACCGTGCAATTCATGTCACACGTCGTGTGTGAATGCTCAACCATGGCGCGTATTGACCCACAACACTTGGCATGGACGCTGGAAAACTTGGCTGAGGGTAATGTAGTGAACCAGATCAAAGTGCCCGAGAATGAAGCCAAGCTTGCCATACTGGCTTTACAGCGGATGCTGGATGCCTCATAAAACGGTAGGTGTTGTTTGAGTAATATACTGCGCATTGCCACCTTTAATGTTCACAAAGGCTTGAGTACATTCAATGCGCGCTTTTCGTTGCATGATCAGCGTGAGCTACTCCGCAAGCTACATGCTGATATTGTCTTTCTGCAAGAAGTGCAGGATGAACATGCCAAGCACAGCAAGCGTTTCAGCCCGTTCCCACTGAATGGCCAACTGGAGTTTCTGGCTGACGCTGTTTGGCCTAACTACTCCTATGGCAAGAACTCGGTTTATCCTGCAGGGCATCACGGCAATGCGGTGCTTTCAAAATTCCCCATTATCAATACAGAAAACCGCGACATTTCTGCGCATAGCGTAGAGCAGCGCGGCATGCTGCATTGCGAGATCAGTATTCCTGGATGGGATCAAACCTTGCATTGCATTTGCGTACATCTCGGCCTGTTTGCCCGTTGGCGTACAAAGCAATTGCAGGAAGTAAAACGATTTATTGAAGACCATGTGCCCGCAGATTCGCCACTGATTATCGCGGGTGATTTTAACGACTGGAGCCTGAACGCAGGCCGTAGTTTTGCTGAGAGCCTGCACTTGCGCGAGGTGTTTGAACATAGCCACGGCAAGCCTGCACAGAGCTTTCCCTCGTGGTTGCCGATTTTGCGGCTAGACCGTATTTACACGCGTGGATTCAGCATTCGCCACGTTGAAGTACACACAGGCCCAACTTGGTTAAAAGTATCTGACCATGCTGTGCTGACTGCAACGCTGGCGCATCAGACAGCTTAAGCTATGTCACAATTTCTACCCAATAATCAGATTACTCTGCTCAGAAATGGTGAGGAATATTTCCCTGCACTTGAGGCGGAGATTGACCACGCCGAGCACGAAATCCATCTGCAAACCTATATCTTTGAGAACGATGCTACAGGCCAGAAAATTGCAGCAGCCTTAATGCGTGCCGCTGGTAGAAAAGTGACCGTGAATCTTTTATTGGATGGATTTGGCAGCAAGGATTTTCCAGCTTCATTGTTAGATGCGTTGCAAGCCGCAGGCGTGAATGTGCTGTTTTTTCGCCCCAAGATTTCACCCTGGACATTAAAGCGTAATCGCCTGCGCAGGCTGCATCGCAAGGTGTCAGTGTTTGATGGCCACGTTGCATTTGTAGGTGGCATTAACATCATTGATGATTTTGATGTACCCAAAGACAAAACCTCGCCGCGTATTGATTATGCGGTGCGCATAGAAGGGCCGCTTTTGGTGCCCATCATGCAACATGTGCATACGCTTTGGGCGCGCACTGCGTGGTCACAGTTAAAGCCTGCCACTATCAACATCCATCAATTAGATCAGCCAGCCACAGGCGACAAACTTGCCGCTTTTGTCGTGCGCGACAATCTGCGGCACAGGCGTGATATTGAAAATGCTTATCTGGCCGCGATTGAAAATGCAAAGTCCGACATATTCATCGCCAATGCCTATTTCATGCCTGGTCGCCAATTTCGCAAGGCCTTGATGCGAGCAGCTAAACGCGGGGTGCGCGTCAGGCTGCTGTTGCAAGGCCGTATGGAATATTTCCTGATGATTGCAACGCATGCTTTTTACAGCATGTTTCTACGAGCGGGCATTGAGATTTATGAGTATCACAAAAGCTTTATGCACAGCAAAGTTGCCGTAATTGATGATGACTGGGTAACCGTTGGCTCATCCAATATTGACCCATTCAGCTTGCTGTTGGCGCGTGAAGCCAATGTAGTCGTGATTGATAAAGGCTTTGCACAAACCCTAAAGCAGGATTTAGAAATCGTCCTGGCCGAAGGGGCAACACCTATTCTGTGGGATGACTGGAGCCGTGGTTTTGTGCTCAAGCGGCTGGTTTCATGGGTGGTGTATGGATTTGTGCGGTTTGTCTTGGGTGTGATTGGCCAGCCTAAACAATAGGCCACAGAAGCACAGACAGTATTTAATTGCGTTTGCTGTCAGCCCTGCAAAACTTTATAATCCAGCCTCGCTCTTTCAGAGCAACTTTAAGTGCCGCTTTAGCTCAGTTGGTAGAGCAATTCATTCGTAATGAAGAGGTCGCCAGTTCGATTCCGGCAAGCGGCACCACCCAGTTCATCATTTCCCCAATTAGTTCTATAAGCCTCGCAGACAAAAAAATCGCCAATTTAATTGGCGAGGTAATATCAAATCACGCGGGGAGGAGCGATCTAATCAGGCGCTGTCAAAAACAGCACTTCAAGCAAACTTATAGCATGAAGCAATATGCCGCATATGTGCGCTTTCTAACATATAGCACATCATTTTAAAAATCAGGCTGACTTGGCTATGTGCGGGCGACGCTTGCAATATTAAGTCTCTAATGTCTAAATGCTACATCATGCTAATGTAAGCATGAGCTAGTAAAAAGAGCATCGTGATGACCAGGTTAACTGGAGCGCTAAATATGATGACTTATGTTTAATTACAAAAAACAGATTTTGATCCCGCTTTTAGTGGTGGCGCTGATACTGTCTGCCGCCATGGCCACCTTGTTCTTTTCGGCTTATCGGCTGATTGAGCTTGGTCGGGTTGGCGACAAAGTTGAAAACGCGCGTTATCAAATCATTACCCTGCAAAAATCGCTGGTAGAGGCAGAAACTAGTCGCCGTGGTTACTTGCTTACTTACAGTTTGGTATTTGCTGGTTCTTATGATCAAAGTATCCAGGATTTTGCTCAAACCTACGACCAGCTACTTACGCATCTAAAAGACTTCCCTGAGTTGCAAACCGAACTCACCCAGGTAAAAACCCTGACTGGGGCAAATTACGACCAGATGAAGTTTGTCAGCCAGATACAGCAAACCGATGGCTCTTACTCGCCACATTTGAGCTCCCTGCGCAAAGATACAAGCATCATGGGGCAAATAAACGCACATTTAAAAAATGCCGATATTTTATTGCTGAATAAAAAAACCTCGATTGATCAAGAGATCAGCCACAGCTTAAAAGCCACCATCCTCGGCTCTATACTGCTGGTGGTATTGATTGTGGTGGTGCTGGTGATTGGCTACAGAAAAACCATCAATTTATTTGAAATCACGGTCAAATCCAAGAGCATGGCCGAGGCAATGAGCCATGACGCCCACTATGATGTGCTTACCGATTTGCCTAACAGACGGCAATTTGAGACTTATCTTAATCGCCTCATTTCACTTGCTCGCCGAAACAAAGAATCTTTTGCGATTTTCTACATGGATCTGGATGGGTTCAAGAATATTAACGATCAATACGGTCATGATGCCGGCGACGAGGCCTTGGTGTTTGCCGCTAACCGCTTTCTGGACGCTTTGCGCCAATCAGACTTTATCGCACGGCTGGGTGGGGACGAGTTTGCCGCCATTATCCATCGCTATCGAAATCGCAGTGAATTGACGGGTTTGTCCAACAGAGTGATTCGCTATATCAACAAGGAATTTGAAGTGAAGGGTCACAAGAGTCAATTAGGCGTCAGCATAGGTATAGCGTGTTACCCGGCAGATGCCGACGATGCTGATTCTTTGATCAGAATGGCAGACCTTGCAATGTATGAAGCCAAACGCGCAGGCAAAAACAGGGCGGAATTTGCTGTGGCGCCTGAAGGTAACCTCATCGAATATTAACGCGTGCTTGGTAGAAGCGTTCTGAGTGTTGGTGACCTAGCCCGTGTCCAGCATATAGCTATTTAAGATGTCTTCAATTCATCATCAAGCCATTATCGCAAGTTATAATCGGCCATCGCTACTCGCAATATAGCCAAAATAACGTACCAACCTCATCGGAGAATATGCCATGAAAAGCTATCGCAAAGAACTCTGGTTTAACCCGCCTACCCGTGTTGCTTTTATCAATATCACCTCACAAATACGTGAATGCCTGCGCGAAAGTGGCGTGCAAGAAGGCTTTGCGCTAGTAAATGCCATGCACATCACTGCCAGTGTATTCATCAATGACGATGAATCAGGCCTGCACCATGACTACAAAGAATGGCTAGAGCGCCTGGCGCCACACGAACCCATCCGTAACTATCGCCACAACGACACAGGCGAAGACAATGCCGATGCCCACATGAAACGCCAAGTGATGGGCCGTGAAGTGGTCGTGGCCATTACCGAAGGACAGCTGGATTTTGGCCCCTGGGAACAGATTTTTTATGGTGAGTTTGATGGCAGGCGCAAGAAGCGGGTCTTAGTGAAGATTATTGGTGAGTGATTACTGCTATGGAAAGATGTCAGCCGACGATGCATTTAATTTAAGGAAACTGATGAATATTGGACCTACGGTTAGGCGTTCCCTGTTTGTATTCGTGGCCTCATTATTACTTTATGGATGTAGCAAAGATGACGAACCTAAATTAAGTGCAGATATTTCTTACCAGGAACCTGTTTCTCCTTACGAGAAAATGCTGACCGATTTAGAAGAGCAGAGCAAGGCTTATACGTTTCTTGATCGCACTGATACGCTGGGTGGGGTTGATGTCGACCAGAATGGTATACGTGACGATATTCAGAAATTTATAGATCAAAAGAAATATACCGAGCGCGAGCGTGTTGGCATTACGCAGATGGCAAAGTCCATTCAGGAAATCGTTAAACTCGATTTGAAAGATGAAGCTGCAGTGCATGATGCCACCATTAATAGCTACAAGGCCACCGCTTGCTTAATTCAAGTGACGACTGATGAGAACAAAGCCAAAGCGCTGATGGGCGATAAAAATCAAGGCGCAGTGTCCAACGATAAGACCCTGCTGCAAACTGCACAGCAGCTCGGCAACATGACTGCCAATACACGCATACGTATTGTTAACTATCTGGCATTCAATGATGAGGTGGATATAGCCTATAACGCAGCGGACATGCCTATGCCCTGTGACTACGACCATGCCTACATTGAGAAATTAAAAATCGATGCCAACAAGTCTGCGGTGACTAATAAGTGACTGTTGAGTCGATAGAAGTCGCTGTCTAAATTTGCTATAGGCCAATCATCAGGCAATCTTAATATCATCTTCAGAAAGACCACGTTTCATGAATTCAGCTTCACCTAAACCAGCCAGCGGTTTCCCTGGTTGGGTAGTTTTACTCGGCGCGCTTACTGCAAGTGGGCCATTATCTATCGATATGTATTTGCCGAGCTTTTCTGCGATTCAGCAGGGGTTACAGGCAAAAGGAGGCGCAGTTGAACTCACGCTGGTGAGTTTTTTCATTGGCCTGACTTTTGGCCAACTGATTTATGGGCCATTGAGTGATCGCTTTGGCCGCAAGCCGCCTTTGTATGTGGGATTTGTGTTGTACCTGATAGGCTCAGTAGGCTGTTATATGGCGGATAGTGTGACTGCGCTGACCATCTGGCGTTTGGTTCAGGCGCTTGGCGCTTGTGCTGGTATGGTGATTCCGCGGGCAATTGTGCGTGACCGTGCAGCGCCTGCTGATGCAGCACGTATTTTCTCCATGTTAATGCTGGTGATGGGTTTGGCGCCTATTCTTGCGCCGTTGTTTGGTGGCTTTGTACTAAATATGTTTGGTTGGCGCGCCATCTTTATCGCACTGACTATTTTCGGGGCATTGTGTTTGCTGGCCATTCATTTTCAGCTGAATGAGAGCCACGATATTCAGCATGAGCCACCTTTGCAGTTCAAGGTGGTGGCAAGAAATTACCTTAATTTGTTCGAGAGCAAAACCTTTGTTGGCTATACCCTTGCTGGCGGCTTGGCGATAGCGGGTATGTTTGCTTATGTCGCAGGTTCACCATTTGTGGTGACTACGCTGTATGGGGTTTCACCTGCACATTTTGGCTGGGTGTTTGGTTTTAATGCCATTGGTTTGATAGGCGCCAGCCAGTTGAATGTCTGGCAACTTAAAAAATATGCGCCAGCAGTCTTGCTGCGTAATGCCTTGTGGGTCAGCGCGCTGGCGGGCATTGGTTTGTTTGCACTAGAGATTTTTTATCGGCATCACGGTTTGCCGCCTTTTGCCTTAGTGCTTGCAGGCTTGTTTCTTTATGTGGCGAGTATTGGTTACGTTAGCCCGAATGCCAGTGCCTCAGCGCTGGCGGCACATGGCGAGCATGCGGGGACGGCATCAGCATTGATGGGCGCGCTGCAATTTGGTTTGGGTACACTGGCAGGCATTGCGATTGGTGTATTGCATGATGAAACAGCGCTGCCATTGTCGCTGGTGTTGGCAGTGTGTGGCACGGGTGCCTGGTTGAGTTATTATTTGATGGTGCACAAACCAGTGCATAAGCTGTAAACAATTTCATTAGAGAGTTTTGGTATGTCGAATAAAGTCTTGGTGATTTTCGCGCACCCTAGTTTTGAGACGTCACGCATGAATCGCGCGCTGATCAGTGTCGCCCGTGAATGCGAGAATGTTACGGTGCATGATCTTTACGAAACGTACCCCAATCAATTCGTTGATGTTGCTTGTGAGCAAAAGCTCTTAAATGAGCATGATGTGCTGGTGATGCAGCACCCGCTCCAATGGTATTCATGCCCGCCTTTGATGAAGAGTTGGCTAGATAACGTGCTGACTACAGGCTGGGCGTATGGGCCAGGTGGTAGTGCGCTAGAAGGTAAGTATTGGGTGCATGCCATTACTAGTGGCGGTCCTGAGTTTATGTACCAGCGTGGCGGTTACAACAATTTCTCCATGGCCGAATTATTACGTCCGTTTGAACAGACGGCCGACTTTTGCAGCATGCATTATCTTCGGCCTTTTCTAACGCACGAGGTGCTTAGGCTGGAGGATGAGGATATCAAACAGCAAGCCGAGCAATACAGGCAATGGCTGCTTGCCATCACGCAAGGCAATTTGCCGCCTGTCGTACATACATTGCATGTGCCGCAAGCTGATTTTAAGCATGCTCCCCCACTATAATCCTACTTAATATCAAGATTGCAACGTTCTCATGACTGAAGTTCACGCTCCCTCATTGTTGCTGCAAAGCATTGTCTATCTTGGCGCTGCTGTCCTGGCGGTGCCTGTTTCCAAGCGCATCGGATTAGGCTCTGTACTTGGTTATTTGATTGCAGGCATTATCATCGGCCCATGGGGTTTAGGCCTGATTAGTGAAGTTGAAACCGTGCTGCACTTTTCAGAGTTTGGCGTGGTGATGATGCTTTTCCTTATTGGTCTAGAGCTTGATATTGATGATCTTTTGAAAATGCGCGTGCCCATTTTTGGTCTGGGTGGTTTGCAAGTAGTCATCACGGGTTTGGTAGTTACTTTTCTGGGGCTTGTTTTTCATCTGGATTGGAAAATTGCACTGGTAGCAGGCATGGGCGTTGCCATGTCATCCACCGCTATTGCAGTGCAAACATTGTCTGAACGTGGTGAGCTTGAGCTACCTGCGGGGCGTTCAGCTTTTTCAGTGCTGTTGTTTCAGGATTTAGCAGTAATTCCGCTGATGCTTCTATTAGCGCTATTAGCCCCGGATGCTAAGCATGCCGGGATGGATTGGCTGGCCGCTGGCAAAGCTTTGGCATTGATAGTAGCGATTGTGGTGGGCGGCAATTTTGCCTTGCGCCCAGTACTGCGCTATATCGCCAATACTGGCTTGCGTGAGATATTTATCGCATTCGCCCTATTTTTGATCATGGGCGTTTCAGTATTAGTGCAATCAGTCGGCCTCTCTATGGCTTTGGGTGCATTTCTAGCGGGTGTCCTGCTCGCAGATTCTGAATATCGTCAAGAGCTAGAGCTAGACATTGAGCCGTTTAAAGGCTTGCTGTTGGGTTTGTTTTTTATTGCCGTTGGCATGTCTGTGGATTTGGGGCTCGTGTTGCATCAGCCATTGCTGGTGTTGGGTTTGGCGCTCGGGTTGGTGATGCTCAAAATCAGTGTGTTGTATCCACTGGCAAGGCTGTTCAAGCAAGGCAGGCTAGATGCTTTGTTATTTGCATTGACGCTTTCACAAGTCGGTGAATTCGCCTTCGTACTCTATAGCGCTGCTGAGCAGCAGGGGGTGTTAAGCGGCGCTGCTGCTAATCTTCTTAATGCTGTGGTAGCCATTTCTATGTTGACTACTCCGCTATTAATGCTGGCTTATACCAAGTGGATGAAGCGTAAATTAAACGCTAGGTCATCAGCCAGTTTTGATGATTTTGAGAAGCATCGCCCCGTGATTGTGGCGGGTTTCGGCCGCGTTGGCCAAATGCTGACGCGTTTGTTGAATGCAGTGGATATTCCACCCACCGTTATTGAGTTTGACCCAAACCAGATAGAGTTTGTGCGGCAGTTTGGTTTGAAAGCCTATTACGGCGATATTACACGCCCTGATGTGCTTGAGGCGGCAGGTATCTCAGAAGCACGCTTGCTAATACTGGCGATCGATAGCCCGGAAGATGCAATTAAAACTGCGCAATATGTACGCAAGCACTATCCACAAGTCAGGATACTGGCGCGCGCGCGCAATAGAACTGATGCATTTGAATTTATGGATTTAGAAATTGAGAATGTGCGAGAAACATTTTTCTCATCTCTACAAATGGGGGAATTGGCTTTACGTGCGCTGGGTTATGGCGCTTTCCAGGCCACGCGCGCCGTATGGCGCTTTCGTAAACATGACGAAAGCATGCTTAAAGAATCACAACCTTTGCACCATGACATCACAAAGCTGGTGGCGTTAACCTCCCGCTCGCGCGAAAACCTTGCCAGGCTGTTAAAGCTGGAAACTGAAAATACTGTACGGGCCAGCGTAGATCTAGGTTGGTGGGATAACGAAATAAACAACGCCAGCCAGCCAGCGACTGAGAAACAGGACAAAGAAAGCTAAAGGCTGATTAGATTTGCGCGATCTAACCCAGTTTTAGCCCTGTATATAGGTTTCCAGCTGCTGGATTAAAAACTGCTGGTAGGCAATTGTCTCTTTAACCAGATCACCAATCGACAAAATACCAATCACTTTATTATTTTCAACCACTGGCAAATGGCGAATGCGCTTGCCCGACATCAGGTTCATGCAGTCTTCAACGGTATTATCTGGCGTCACAGTGATTACCTGCTTCGACATAATCTCAGCAACCGCAGTAGTGCGTGATGCGCGGCCTTTCAGCACTACTTCACGCGCATAATCGCGTTCAGAAAATATACCTACTAAATGGTCGTTACTGAGTACCAGTAATGCGCCGATCTTGTGGTTTGCCATTACGGATAGTGCGTCGTAAACGGTGCTTTCGGGTGATACCGAGAGGGTGGAATGGCCTTTGCTGGCCAATAGCTGGCGTACGGTTTTCATGATCTTCTCCTCAGAAGTTGTTTGGCTTACTTTATGTCTTTTTTAGACTATTTTTGTACTGCTACTAATCAATATACTCTTTAATTTATCGCGATATAAGCATCTCGGCTATTTCAATCACTTGACATAGTTAGCCACCTAATTATAATAGTGCTAACTATGTTGCAACTTCGCGATTTACCAACCACTGAAACGCTAGAAAAATTTGCCTCGCGCTATCCCGAGGCCGATGTGACTGCGATTTCTACATTTTTGCATTTACTACGTGTGGCCACAGATTTGTCTGCCGCGCTGGATGAATGCCTGTCTCGCCATGGCTTGCTGCAAGGCCGCTGGTGGGTGTTGATCCTGCTCATGCGTGAATCAACATTGACTTCCACACCGTCAGCTTTGGCCGACAAAGTCGGTATTGCGCGTGCCTCTATGACGGGCCTGATTGATGGCCTCGAGCGCGATGGTTTAGTGGAGCGCATATTTGATGCAAATGACAGGCGCAGTGTTGCTGTATGCCTGACTGCGGCTGGCCAATTCAAGCTAGACATAGTCATGCCCGATTACTACAACCGCTTGCGACTATGCATGGCTGGGCTTGATGAAAAGAGTCGGGCGCAGTTATCAAAAATGCTAGCGCTGATTGATGCGGGCGTTGCCGAATTTACCAAAGCCAAGATTTAAACCTAGTTTATTTAACTATCACCAAGGAGATTAATATGTCAGACCAACAAGCAATTACTAAAACCATCAGCGAAATCAACACCGCATGGGATGCCGCATTTAATACAGGAAACCCAGAAGCTGTAGCCGCTTTTTATGATGCAGCTGCAACTATTTCGCCAGCAGGCTCACCACAACTGACTGGCAATGCTGAAATCTATGCGTTCTGGAAAAATCTGTTTGCGCAAGGCGTGAATGGTCATCACATTGAGTTGATTGAAGTCGGTGTAGATGGCGGCCTGGCATTCCAACGTGGGAAATGGAGCGCAGGCTTGACTGATGCTGCAGGCGAGCGCCAGACATTCAGTGGTAGCTTGCAGTTGGTTTACCGCAAACAGGCTGATGGTAGCTGGAAAGCACTAACCCACATCTGGAACTAAAACGCGGAAACTTAACAGCGTAAAAACTAAAGTGGCTTATAAACCTTCAACCACAGTCCGTGCCTTTGCAGCACTTATCCTGCTAACCGTGTTATGGGGTTACAACTGGGTGGTGATGAAGCATGCGCTGGATTTTGCAGGTGCTTTTCAATTCAGCGCACTACGTACTTTTCTCGGAGCGATTTGCCTGTTTGGTGTTTTGCTCATCATGCGCAAACCCTTACGCCCTAGAGAAATACCGACGCTGATCGTGCTGGGGATTTTGCAGACCAGTGGTTTCACTGGGCTCATTATCTGGGCCTTGGTAGAGGGTGGTGCAGGTAAAACGGCTGTGCTGACCTATACCATGCCATTCTGGGTAATGGTGCTAGCATGGCCGCTACTCGGTGAAAAAATACGCGGCACACAATGGTTCGCAGTCATTTTTTCGCTGATGGGTTTGCTGTTCATTCTTGATCCACTGCATTTGGGCGCGGATTTATTCAGCATGATATTGGCCGTCATGGGTGGTGTTTGCTGGGCTTTATCCGTCATCGTTGCAAAGAAGCTTCATCAGCGTGTGCCCGACCTTGATCTGTTTTCACTGACTGCATGGCAGATGTTGTTTGGTTCAGTGCCGATTATCATTGCTGCGTTTCTCGTCCCTGCGCCGCCTATACAATGGACTAGTAGTTTTATTGGTGCCGTATTGTTTAATGCCATTCTCTGCAATGCGCTCGCTTGGCTCTTGTGGCTGTATGCCTTGCAGCGCTTATCGGCTGGCATTGCAAGCATGACATCGTTGCTGGCTCCTGTTATTGGCGTGCTAGCTGCGTGGTGGCAACTTGGTGAACGGCCAGGGGTCGGTGAGATGGTTGGTATGACACTCATTGCCATTTCATTGCTCATCATTTCGATACGCAGCATCCTCAAGCAAGAGCAGATAGACCCCGCAATGGGGCAGGATTAGGGCAGATTCGCACAAGGGCTCTGTGGTAGAATCTTGAAAATTTTCTTGATTAATTTTCACGGAAACGCGTAATTAAGTTGTTGAGCGGGATGAAGTGCAAGGCGCACGGAACGCAGTAACCGAGACAGTACACAGAGTACGGCGAGGTTGCGAGTACCGCGCAACGCAGCAATTCGCCCGCGCAGACACTTAAATTCCGTGTTTTCCAGGTATGTATAGGATTCTAGAACATGGCAGGGCATTCCAAATGGGCGAATATTCAGCATCGTAAAGGCCGTCAAGACGCCAAGCGCGGCAAGATATTCACCAAACTCATCAAAGAGATCACCGTGGCTGCCCGCATGAGCGGCGGCGATGTCAATTTCAACCCACGTTTGCGTGCAGCCGTGATTGAAGCCAAAGAAGAAAACATGCCAGCGGATAACATCACCCGTGCCATCAAGCGCGGCACTGGTGAACTCGAGGGTGTGAGCTACGAAGAGATCCGCTATGAAGGCTATGGCACCAATGGCGCTGCGGTCATCGTGGATTGTTTAACCGATAATAAGCAGCGTGCAGTAGCTGATGTACGCCATGCTTTCAGCAAATATGGTGGCAATCTAGGTACTGATGGTTCAGTCGCCTTTATGTTCAAGCATCTTGGCAGTTTGGTGTTTGCGCCAGGCACGAATGAAGATGCTCTGATGGAAGCTGCTTTAGAAGCGGGCGCCGAAGACATCATCAATAATGAAGATGGCAGTATCGAAGTGATTACCGCGCCTGCTGATTTTTCAGCCGTAAAAGAAAAGCTGGAAGAAGCTAATTTCAAGGCAGTGTTCTCAGAAGTCACTATGAAAGCAGATAACGAAGTAGTGTTTGCTGGTGAAGATGGCGTGAAAATGCAAAAGCTGTTGGATGCGCTCGAAGAGCTGGACGATGTGCAGGATGTTTACACTTCTGCAGTGATTGAAGAATAAGTGCATTTGCGAGATTTATTCTGGATGGCTGATTGATACAGTCTATTAGAATCCTCGGCATAGACCCAGGCCTGCGATTAACAGGCTTTGGCGTCATCGAGAAAATCGGCGAGAAATTAATATATATCGCCAGTGGTACGATCAAAACTGCCAGCGGTAAAACAGAAAACAGGGAAGAGTTGCCAGCACGGCTTAAGATTATTCTTGATGGCCTGTTCGAGGTGATTGAAACCTACCAGCCGCAAGAAGTGGCGATTGAAAAAGTATTCGTCAACGTCAATCCGCAATCAACACTGCTATTGGGCCAAGCGCGTGGCGCAGCCATCAGTGCCGCTGTGATGAAAGACCTGACCGTGGCAGAGTACACCGCATTGCAAGTCAAACAGGCCGTGGTTGGCAACGGCCATGCCGCAAAGGAGCAAGTGCAAGAAATGGTCAAACGATTGCTCAATCTACCCGCAGTACCAAAGCCCGATTCAGCTGATGCGCTTGCCTGCGCCATCTGCCACGCACATGGCGGCCAAGGGCTGGGGAAGCTTGCTACAGCAGGCTTTCGCGTGAAAGGCGGTAGGTTGATATGATTGGGCGTTTAAAAGGCCAGTTGCTGGAAAAAACACCGCCACATGTGATTGTGGATTGTCATGGCGTTGGCTATGAAGTAGAAGTGCCAATGAGCACGTTTTATAATCTGCCTGCCCTTGGCGAGAGCGTGACACTACTTACCCATTTTGTGGTGCGTGAAGATGCGCAGCTACTTTATGGCTTTGGCACAGACCGCGAACGGGCGACCTTTCGCCAGTTACTTAAAGTGAATGGCGTAGGCGCAAAATCGGCGCTGTCTATTTTGAGTGGCTTGTCGGTGGATGACCTGATTCAGGCCATCGCGTTGCAAGAAACGGCCATGCTGGTCCGCGTGCCTGGGGTTGGTAAAAAAACAGCCGAGCGTTTGTTGCTGGAATTGAAAGATAAATTCAGCGTGGAAGGCCTCACCAATGCGGGCAGTAGCATGCCAAAATCAGCCACGGGCGATGTGCTCAATGCATTGCTAGCACTAGGCTACAATGAGCGCGAAGCATTGGCGGCAGTAAAACAACTAGCTTCAGATGTCACAGTGTCTGATGGTATTAAGTTGGCACTCAAATCGCTTTCTAAATCTTAAAACTAATATTTAAATCCATGATAGAAACCGACCGCCTGATCGCAACCGCCACAGAAAGCCCGCAGGAAGAGGCTCTGGAGCGTGCTTTACGCCCCAAGGCGCTGGATGAATATGTCGGACAGGAGAAAGCACGCAGCCAATTGGAGATATTCATCAGCGCTGCCCGTGGACGTAGTGAGGCGTTGGATCATGTGCTGCTATTTGGCCCACCAGGCCTGGGTAAAACCACTTTAGCGCACATCATTGCCAAGGAGATGGGCGTGAATATGCGCCAGACTTCTGGCCCCGTATTGGAGCGTGCCGGTGACTTGGCTGCCTTGCTGACCAATCTTGAACCCAACGATGTGTTGTTCATTGATGAGATCCATCGTTTATCGCCTGTGGTAGAAGAAATTCTCTATCCCGCGATGGAAGATTACCGTCTGGATATCATGATAGGTGAAGGCCCTGCAGCACGCTCTGTGCGACTTGATTTGCCGCCGTTTACACTGGTAGGCGCCACTACCCGTGCAGGCATGTTGACCAATCCATTGCGTGATCGCTTCGGCATCGTATCTAGACTGGAATTTTATACATCTGAGGAATTATCGCGCATTGTGCATCGCTCAGCAGGTTTGCTGGAAGTTGATATTCAAGAGGCTGGCGCATTTGAAATCGCCAAGCGCTCACGTGGCACGCCGCGTATTGCCAACCGACTTTTACGCCGCGTACGCGATTATGCGCAAGTGAAAGCGGATGGCATTGTTTCTGCCGAGATTGCCGATGCCGCATTGAAAATGCTGGATGTCGACAAGCTGGGTTTTGACGTAATGGATAGAAAACTATTGCTAGCAGTGCTTGAGAAATTCGGCGGTGGCCCTGTTGGTCTTGATAACCTTGCGGCAGCCATAGGCGAAGAGCGCGATACGATTGAAGATGTGCTTGAACCATATTTGATTCAGCAAGGCTATTTGATGCGCACCCCGCGTGGTCGCATCGCTACGCAGTTATCCTACCAACATTTCGGCCTGCCTTTGCCTAACGCAATTGCCACTGGAGAGTTATGGCAGGAGTAAGCATGGGCGAGTTACCACAGGCTAATCCAGGTGAATTTATCTGGCCTGTTCGCGTCTATTACGAAGATACTGATGGCGGTGGTGTAGTTTACCACGCCAACTATCTGAAGTTCATGGAACGGGCCAGAACCGAGTGGTTGCGCAGTTTGGGTTTTGAGCAAGTGGAACTTAAAGCCAAGTTTGGCATCCTGTTTGTAGTGCGCAAGCTTGAGATACAATACAAAAAACCAGCATGTTTTGATGATGCTATTCATGTCGTGTCAACGGTAGCAAAAATTCAGCGTTGCTTGTTTACCTTTGAACAAACCATCAAACGTGATGATGAAATACTCACCAAGGCCTTAGTTGAGGTCGTCTGTGTGGATGCTGAGGCATTTAGTCCAGCCAGTATCCCTGAATCTATTCGTAATGTAATCGCTATGGAGTCTGCATGAATTTAACTGAAGATATGTCGCTATTAAGCTTGCTCACGGGCGCCAGCGTGCCTGTGCAAGTGGTGATGGGGATTTTGCTCTTGGTGTCTTTTGTATCGTGGTGGTACATCTTTATCAAGGTCTTTACCATTCGCCGCGCTGAACGTGAAGTTGAAGAGTTTGAGCAGGATTTCTGGCGTGGTGGCGACCTTAATAAACTGTTTGAAGGCATCAGTGCCAGCCGCACCAAGCCACAAGGCATGGCCAGTATTTTTGAGGCTGGTTTCAAGGAGTTCGCAAGGCTCAAACGCCAGGGTGGATTAGAGCTTAGTGATATTACCGAAAGCGCGCGCCGTGCTATGCGTGCAGCTTATAACCGCGAAATTGATGATCTAGATTCCCACTTGCCGTTCTTAGCTTCTGTTGGTTCTGTCAGCCCGTATATCGGTTTATTTGGCACGGTGTGGGGCATCATGAATGCGTTCCGTGGTCTGGCTAATATGGCACAAGCCACTTTGGCGCACGTTGCGCCGGGTATTGCTGAAGCGCTGATAGCAACTGCCATCGGCCTGTTTGCGGCAATCCCTGCCGTGATTGCCTATAACCGATTCGCTACTTCTGTTGACAGGCTTGCCGTGCGTTACGAAAGCTTTATGGAAGAGTTCACCAACATCCTACAGCGTAACAAGAGCTAACCATGTTGCGCACGCGTAAACGCAGGGTAATGAACCAGATCAACGTCGTACCATATATCGACGTGACTTTGGTACTACTCGTCATTTTTATGGTGACTGCACCAATGACTAATCCTGGCGTGGTTGAATTACCTAAAGTGGGCAGTGATGTTTTGAAGCAGCAAACTGCACCTATGGTCATTACCCTGCAAGCTAACGGCAAGATCGAGTTCCAGGAAAAAACACTGGAAAAAGACCAGCTGTTATTCGAAATCAAGCAACAACTCGCCAAAACGCCTGATACGGCATTTGTAGTAAGTGCGGATAAGAAAACGAGTTATGAGCAAGTCGCCCAACTGCTTGAAATCCTCAAGCGCTCAGGTGCACCTAAAACTGGGCTGTTGTTAAACCCTAGTAACTAAGGTTGATTAAGCCGTAGATGATACGTTCCCGAGAAAATCCTGTTGCCATACAAGCTGGCGCGCTTTCAGTGTTGGTGCATGCAGTGCTGCTGAGCATACTTGTGCTTTCATTTAACTGGAGAACGGTGCGCCCAGCCAGCGTGGCTGAAGTTGAATTGTGGGATAACCTGCCGCAACAAAAGGCAGTTGAGAAACCCGTTGAAAAGCCTGTTGAAAAAGTTGTTCCACCAGAACCACCTAAACCTGTCGAACAGCCGAAACCTGAACCCAAGCCAGAGCCTGTCGTTGAGCCAAAACCTGACATTCAGATGAAAAAGGTACCTGTTAAGGAGATACCTAAAGTCGAGAAACCTATCGTCAAACCAGATCCACCTAAGCCTGACCAGAAAAAAATCAAAGAAGATTTGCTGAAGAAATTGCAGCAAGACATGCTGAAGGAAGATTCAAAGCCGGCTCATTCTGACGTGCCAAAGATAGAAGGGCCTGTTTCACCTACCACCAATCAAGCTAGTCAGGGTGAGATTGATAAATATAGAAGCCTGATCAGTAGCAAGATTCATCGTTATGTAAATAACCAGTTGTGTGGTACTGGCAAGCCAGAATTGCTTATTGGCCTTGAGCTAATGCCAACAGGTGAAGTCATTGGTGTACCAAAGATTGTTAAAAGTAGCGGAATTATCGCTTGTGATGACGCTGTCATCCGAGCGATTTTGCTGGCTCAACCATTACCATTGCCCACGCAACCTGATTTACTTGCACAGTTTCGCAGTCTAAATTTGAATTTCACGCCTAATAATTAAATCGTATTAAATTGAAATCTTAAATCACAACAAAGGAACTTTTTGGCGTTAATTCGCCCAAACGTGTATGATTAAGCCTATGATTAATTTCAGTAATTGTTACAAATTGTTAACTGGCTTGTGCATTATGTGGCTGCCATTAACCAGTCATGCTGCGTTGACCATTGAAATTGTGGGTGGTGCACAGCAGCAAATCCCTGTGGCTATCGTGCCTTTTGCGGCCTCGCCTACATCATCACAGCAAGATGATATGGCAACCATTATTGGTGCTGATCTGCGTCGCAGTGGTTTGTTTCGTGTGCTGGAAACTCGCGGCGTAGCTAACCAGCCGCATGATCTGCCAGATGTTAAATATGCGGAATGGGCAGCGATTCAGGCGCAAGCATTAACAGTGGGAACTGTTGAAAACTTGCCTGGCAATAAGCTCAAAGTGTCGTTTCGCTTAGTGGACGTGCTTAAACAGCAACCATTAGCTGGTTTTGAATACAACATCACGCCAGCCCAGTTCCGTATTACCGCACACCGTATCGCAGACGTGATTTACGAAAAACTCACAGGTGAACCTGGCGTATTTGCGACCCGTATCAGCTATATCACCAAGTCTAATGGCCGTTATTCGCTGCAGGTGGCTGATGCTGATGGATATAATCCGCAAACCGTTGTTTCTTCTAACGAACCAATTATTTCGCCGAAGTGGTCGCCCGATGGCACAAAATTGGCTTATGTTTCTTTCGAGAAAAAGAAACCGATTATTTTTGTGCAATCACTGGTTTCAGGTCAGCGCTATATACTGGCCAATTTCAAAGGTAATAATAGTGCGCCAGCATGGTCACCAGACGGCAAGCGCTTAGCCATCGTGCTGACTTACGGTGCGAACTCACAGATTTATGCGATTGATGTAGATGGTACGAATTTGCAGCAACTGACTAAAACCAGCTCAATTGATACTGAGCCTGTATGGTCAAACGATGGCGGCACGATTTACTTTACGTCTGATCGCGGCGGTAGTGCGCAAATATACAAAATGCCAGCCAGCGGTGGTGATGCAAAGCGCGTAACGTTTGATGGCAGTTATAATGTGAGCCCACGTTTTTCTCCAGATGGAAAATCACTGGCTTACATCAAGCAGGACCAAGGAAAGTTCCGTGTGGCGATTCAGGATTTAACCACAGGGCAAGTGCAAATATTGAGTGATACATCAAGAGATGAATCGCCGAGTTTTGCACCTAACAGCCGCATGATTTTGTATGCGACCAATATTAACGGTAAAGGCGCACTGGCTGCTGTATCTGCCGATGGCAAAGTGAAGCAGCGCTTAAGCGAAAGCGGCGGCGATGTGCGTGAGCCTGCATGGAGCCCTGCAGCAAATTAGTTTTGTAGTAAATGTAGTGATGGTTAGATGGTTTCGTAAGTTAGTTTTGTTTAATTGATGTGTTTATTAAGGAGATAAGAATGAAGAAAAGCGTATTGGTAAGTATCTTATTGGCATTGTCACTGGTAGCTTGTTCAAGCAAGCCAGTAAAAGAGACAGCAGCCCCTGTAGTTGATAAGAATGTTTCTGCACCTATGGATGATTCTGCTAAAACATCTGGCATGAATGATTCTGATAGCAGCATGAACCCATTAAAAGACCCTAACAACATCCTGTCACAACGCAGCGTGTATTTTGATTTTGACAAAGATGAAGTTAAATCAGAATTCCGTCCTTTAGTTGAAGCGCATGCTAAATATCTGTTGGCACATGCTGATGCAAAAGTGATTCTGCAAGGTAACACCGATGACCGCGGTTCTAGCGAATACAACTTGTCACTTGGTCAACGTCGTGCAGTGGCTGTGAAAAAAGTATTGAACTTGCTTGGTGTACAAGACAAGCAAATCGAAACCGTTAGCTATGGTAAAGAAAAACCAGTGGCAACCGGTGACGACGAAGCTTCACGCGGCAAAAATCGCCGTGCTGATATCGTTTACCAAGGCGAGTAATCAGTTACTGATTATTAGGTAAGGTAAATAAAATGCGACAACTGATTCTGGTTTTAACTTCTGCATTGGCGTTTTTAGCGCTGACGCAGACGGCGCATGCGGGCTTATTCAGCGATGATGAAGCACGTAAGAAAATCGCCGATTTACAGCAGCAAGTGGAAAGCCAGAATCAGGCTAACCAGGCACTTAGTCAGCGCATCGCCACGATGGAGGCGGTGATTAAAGGTCAGGGCTTGATTGATTTGTTGACCCAAGTTGACCAGCTCAAGCAGGATTTGAGCAATGTAAAAGGTCAACTTGAAGTCACCAACCATAATCTTGATATGGCTCAACAACGCCAAAAAGACTTATATGTAGATGTAGATGGCAGGTTACGTAAAATTGAAACAGCTGCACCAGCTTCGGCTGTTAATACGCCAGCAGCCACTGATGCACCAACAGCAGGTGCAATCAACCCGAATTCAGCAGTAGAAGCACCAACAGAATCAAAAGATTTTGATGCCGCCCAAACATTGTTAAAAACTGGCAAATACAAAGAGGCGTTTGATGCTTTTGGTAAGTTTATCCAAACCTATCCAGGCAGTGCCCGATTGCCAGAAGCCCAATATTCATTAGGGTTCTCACAGTTTTCATTAAAGAACTATAAAGCCGCGATTGCGACCCAGCAAAAGCTAGTTAAAACCTATCCTGATAGTGCTAAAGCACCAGATGCGATGTTCAATATTGCTAATGCGCAGATTCAACTGGCAGATATTGATAGTGCAAAGAAAACACTGAAAGAATTACTCAGCAAGTACCCAGGCAGTGAAATAGCACCAAACGCAAAGCGTCGTTTATCGGTGCTAGATTCAATCAAATCGTAGTCGTCATTTAGCAACTTCCGTGATCCGTATCCACGAAATATTTCACTCTTTACAGGGCGAATCTTCGCGCGTTGGCTTGCCAACTGTTTTCGTGCGCCTGACGGGTTGTCCCATGCGTTGTGTCTATTGTGATACGGCTTATGCATTCAAGGGCGGCTCAAATATGTCGATTGAAGACATCATGATCAAAGTCGCTGAGTTTGGTGCCAGCTATGTGACCGTGACAGGCGGAGAGCCATTGGCGCAAAAAGAATGTTTGGTTTTACTTAACCAACTCTGTGATGCAGGCTACCAAGTCTCTCTCGAAACTGGTGGCGCGATTGATACGACAGGTGTGGATGATCGTGTAGCCGTCATTCTGGATATCAAGACCCCAGGTTCTGGTGAGCTAGAGAATAACGTCTGGAGCAATATCCAGCGGCTTAAACCGCTGGATGAGGTCAAGTTTGTACTTTGCGACTATGCTGATTATGAATGGGCTAAAGAGCTGATGGATGAGTACGCGATAGCTAAAAAATGCAGCGTGCTTTTTTCCCCTGTTTATAACCAAGTGAACCCCACACAGCTTGCCGAATGGATACTTGCAGATAAGTTGCCAGTGCGTATGCAGGTGCAATTACACAAAATACTCTGGGGCGAAGTCGCAGGTAAGTAAATGAACAAAACCACTAAAAATGCAGTGATTCTTCTTTCAGGTGGGCTGGATTCAGCCACAGTATTAGCGATTGCCAAAAGCCAAGGTTTTGAGTGTTATTGCTTGAGTCTGGATTATCACCAACGCCACGTTGCAGAACTGGTTGCCGCAAAAAATGTAGCCAAGGCGCTGGGCGCTAAAGCCCACCGCACTGCCATGCTCGATTTATCCATGTTTGGCGGTTCTGCGCTGACTGATAACGCGATTGATGTGCCGGAGTCACCTACTGAAGGCATCCCTGTGACTTATGTACCTGCTCGAAACACCATCATGCTCTCGCTAGCTTTGGCATGGGCTGAGGTGCTTGAAGCGCAGGATATATTTATCGGCGTAAATGCGCTCGACTATTCAGGCTATCCGGATTGTCGTGGCGAGTATGTGAAGGCTTTTCAGGATATGGCCAATCTGGCGACCAAATCGGCAGTAGAAGGCAAAACTATTACTGTGCATGCGCCCTTAATTGATATGACCAAAGCCGAGATTATCAAACAGGGGAGCGCGCTGGGAGTGGATTACGGCATCACCATTTCTTGCTACCAAGCTGATGCGGAAGGCAAGGCCTGTGGGCTTTGTGATTCTTGCCGTTTTCGCCGTGATGGGTTTGCTTCAGCTGGCATTGTTGATCCTACGACTTATCAATAGTGCTATATCAATAACTAAGCTTGGAGTTGCAGAGGCTAACTGCAATATTTACCTTGCCAAGTACATCAAAAATAACGTAAAATCCGCCCCTTTCTGCAAAAACTAATTAGAGAACACATATTATGGTAATCATTCGACTAGCCCGCGGTGGCGCGAAGAAGACCCCTTTTTACAGCGTCGTAGTTGCTGATTCACGCAATCGTCGCGATGGTCGTTTCATTGAGCGCGTAGGTTTTTACAACCCACTTGCTAAAGAAGGCCAAGAAGGTCTTCGTTTAAACAGCGAGCGTATCAGCCACTGGCGTAGCCACGGCGCTCAGCTTTCAGATAGCGTTGCACGTCTGGTTAAGCAAGCTGCTGCTGTCGCTGCTTAAGTTTTCAGTCCGTTTTCAATAAGAAAACGGTCGCTATGAAAACTGGCAAAACAGTCATTCCAAGCCAAATGGTAGTAATGGGGCGCATCGTCGCCCCTTATGGCGTTTATGGGTGGCTCAAAGTATTACCCGATACAGAAGCGCTGGACAGTCTTTTTGATTACGACGAGTTCTGGCTAGCTAGGCCGAGGTTAGGGGTATTGGCAAACACAGACATGCAGTGGAAAAGCTATAGCGTTGAAACGATCAAGCTGCATGTTGATACGCTGGTAGTTAAGCTTGATGGCATTGATGACAGAGATGCCGCGCTAGCCTGTAAAGGTATGCAAGTAGCTGTGCCCCGTGAGTTGTTACCAGAACCAGATGATGATGAATATTACTGGTCAGATTTAATCGGTGTGCGTGTACAAAACCAGCAGCAACAGGATTTCGGTGAAATTATCGACGTGTTTGCGACTGGTGCAAATGATGTGATTGTGGTCAAAGGTGAACGTGAGCGCTTGATTCCGTTTATTGACCAAGTGGTCTTGAGTGTTGATATTGCAGCCAAAGAAATGCTGGTTGAGTGGGATGCGGAGTTTTGAGCAACCCTGACAAGCAGCCCGTGATTATATTTGATGTCATCACGCTGTTTCCGCAGATGTTTGATGCCATCAGCAAATCTGGTATTACAGCGCGAGCACTTGAAAACAGGATTTATGCATTAACGTTGTCGAACCCACGTGATTTTACGAAAGATAATCACAAGACAGTAGATGACAGGCCTTACGGCGGTGGCCCAGGTATGGTGATGCTAGCGGAACCGCTGGAAGCTACGATTAATGCAGCAAAAGATAGGCAACAACAGGCAGGTATTAAGCGAAGCAAGGTGATTCACCTGTCTCCGCAAGGTAAACCGCTTACGCATCAAAGCGTGATGGAACTGGCGGCAGAAGAAGGCTTGATATTATTGGCAAGTCGCTATGAAGGCGTGGATGAGCGATTGCTCACTCGCATGGTGGATGAAGAATATTCCATCGGCGATTATGTGCTGTCAGGTGGTGAGTTGCCGGTAATGGTACTGATGGATGCAGTGATCAGGCAGTTGCCGGGTGTATTAGGCGATGCGGATTCAGCGGCTGAAGATTCATTTGTAGATGGATTACTGGATTGCCCGCATTACACGCGGCCTGAAGAATACGCAGGTATGAAAGTGCCAGAGATATTGCTCTCGGGTAACCATGCAAAGATAAAGAATTGGCGATTGAAACAATCGCTAGCAAGAACCGGGGCAAGACGCCCGGATTTACTGGCCGCAAGGTCGTTGTCAAAAGAGGAATCTCGGCTGCTCAGTGAAATCAAGCTAGAGCAGGAACAAGATTCGTAAAACTAGAAGGAGCAACAAGTGGCTGATATTATCAAAGCATTAGAAGAAGCTGAAATTGCGCGTTTGGGTAAAACCATTCCTAGCTTCGCACCAGGCGACACCGTTGTCGTAGGCGTGAACGTGGTTGAAGGTACGCGTAAACGTGTGCAGGCATATGAAGGCGTTGTGATTGCGATTCGCAATCGTGGCCTGAACTCATCATTTATCGTGCGTAAGATTTCATCTGGTGAAGGCGTAGAACGTACATTCCAAACTTATTCACCATTGATTGCCAGCATTGAAGTGAAGCGCCGTGGCGATGTACGCCGTAGCAAGCTTTACTACTTGCGTGAGCGTTCAGGTAAATCTGCACGTATTAAAGAAAAGCTGAAAGCACGTGATAGAGACGTGATGCCAGCGGAAAACGCAGCAGAATAAATTCCTGTTTCAGGTATTTAAAAAGCCCCAGCGATGGGGCTTTTTTTCGTCTGTACCAATTAAGCTGATTTGGAATAATATAGTTGCTATGACTAAAGATTACGATGCAATCATTCCAGCACCATTCGGTGCGGTAGGCATAAAAACGCAAGATGACTTTCTAGTCGAAGTCGACTTGTTGCCAGAATTGCAACCCGTAAAACCGCCATCAAGCGCATTTGCAAGTGCTATTGCACAGCAAGTGGCACATTATTTCGATGATCCGCATAGCCCATTAGAGATTGCCTATGCGGTCAAAGGTACGCATTTCCAGAAACGTGTATGGCAAGCAATCGCCTCTATCCCAATAGGCCAAGTGTTGACATATAGTGAGTTGGCCGAGAAGGTCAATTCTGGTCCGCGTGCGGTGGCCAATGTCTGTGGCGCTAATCAGGTACCTTTATTCATCCCATGTCATCGTGTGGTCGCTAAAAATGGCCTTGGAGGATTCATGCAGGGTAAAGCGGATGGTTTGGCGATCAAGCAATGGCTACTGGATCATGAGAAAAGCCTAGAAAAGAACCTGAATGACTGAGGCATTAAGCGAGCCCAGCCAAAGCCTGCTTGATGAATTCATTGATCGTATCTGGCTAGAAGAAGGCCTTGCGCGCAATACGCTCGATAGCTATCGGCAGGACTTAAGCCAGTTTGCTGTCTGGTTGCAAAAGCAGTTAACAAAGAATCTGGCAGAAGTGTCGCAAGGCGATATCCAGCAATATCTGGCATACCGGTTCCCCACTAGCAAACCACGTAGCGTCAGTCGTCTTATTGCCAGCCTGCGTCGCCTTTATCGCTTCGCCCTGCGCGAAAATAAAATCAGTATAGATCCCACCCTGCAAATTGATTCACCCAAATTACCGCGCTCACTACCTAAAAGCCTGAGCGAAGATGAAGTGGAGTCGCTATTGCAGGCGCCTAATCTGGATGACCCCATAGGTCTGCGTGACCGCGCCATGCTAGAGGTGCTATACGCCAGCGGCTTGCGTGTTTCTGAACTGGTTGGCCTCAAAGTCACAGAAGTTAGCCTGAGCGATGGCGTGGTACGTGCCACGGGTAAAGGCAGCAAAACACGCTTAGTGCCTTTAGGCGAAGAGGCTGTTGAATGGGTTGCTCGCTACCTTAATGAAGGTCGTCCTGAGATATTGCAAAAGCGCCTGAGCGATAGCTTGTTTGTGACGCAACGCGGCGCAAGTATGACGCGCCAGGCCTTCTGGTACCTCATCAAGCGTTATGCCCTGCTAGCAGGCATCCATAAGCCTATGTCACCCCATGTATTACGCCATGCATTCGCTACGCACTTGTTGAATCACGGTGCTGATTTGCGCGTTGTACAGATGTTGTTAGGCCACGCCGACATTTCAACTACCCAGATTTATACCCATGTTGCACGGGAACGATTGAAACAACTCCACTCCATGCACCACCCCAGAGGGTAGATAATTACTGTGTGTTGCTTTTAATTTCCCGCCATCTGCTGAATTGACGGTCTTTTGCAGTGCTTTTGTTTTATTTGCAACTTGCTGGAGTCTGGCAATATCAATATTGGGATATATTCAAAAAATTAATCGGGCGCCGCATAAAGACAAATCATGAAGAACTCTATCAATCTGGCCTTGTTGTTTCTGGTCATAGCCAATCTTTCTGGGTGCGCCTCAGTTATTTATGACGCTAATCAACCAGTGCGAATCTCAACAGTTGATAAATCTAATGCCGCCGTAACCGATGTTTACTGCATCTTGAGAAATGATAACGGCGAATGGAATATGAGGACGGATGACAGCGTCTACGTGCATCGCTCTGCACTGAATCTAGTGGCTAGATGTAGTAAGAATGGGCAGCCAGAAGGTTTGGCTACACTGATATCCCGATCAAATAATGGCGTATATGGAAATATTCTAATAGGTGGTTTGGTAGGGGCATGGGTTGATAAGAGAAATGGTGCCGCTTTTGATTATCCTGATTGGATAGTCGTGGTGATGGGTGACAATCTGATCTATGACAGAAAAAACCAAAAAGAAAATGAGCCTTTGTTTGGCGCTAAAGCCTCGTTTGAGCAGAAGCAGTCAGCTAGCCAGTAATTACTTTCCACTTCTTTTAGAGAGTTTTAGATTCTAGGTGTGTGTCGACTAAAGGCTGGGTGTGAAGATAAAAACGGTAGACAGTCAAAGTTTTGCCGCTTTCAGCCTCGACTTTTACCCGCCACTCACCAGGTTGAATATTTTGTTTGTAGGTGTAGCCCCTGAATCCACCTTGCCTACCGCCTGATAAATCAAAACCTATTCTGTTCTCAGTCTGCCAGCCATGCTGCTTATCGTAATGTTCCCAACGGTGATAAAGCGTGGTGTTGATGCCTCTGGGCGCAAACACAGAAGAAGCGCAATAGACTTTAGCGCCACTCGGTACATATAAATCGTTAGAAAGCAGGCGCCATGGTTTATACCAAGGTGCACGCTCAACTGAGATGGCCATATCCCCATTAGATTTTGTTAAGTCTAAGCCAATCTGCATGTCACGTTTGACCAAAGGCACAGGTGGCACAAAGTCGAAGAAATAAGCCAAACTCAACACGCCTGCAATCACCCAAACAGGCGCAGCACGGCCTGGGCAGCCAGGTGTTTTTTTGCGTAAAGAGTGTGTGAGACTGGCGCCTGCTAAGGTGCTCAGGTAAAACCAAATAGAAAGAATGCTCCCCAGTACAAAAGGAAGCACAAAGTTGAATACCAAAATGGCACACAAGCCAAAAATGGCCCAGGTGAGGGTGTATCGATGGTAGTGGTGGTCAAGGCGCTCATTTGCTACCAGCAAAGTCCCCAAACCCAAAGTCCAGAAAATGGCTAATAAGTGATTGGCGCTTTTGAAGTAAAGAATAAATAGCGCGCTAAATAGACCACCAAACAGAAATTGCAGAATGAATAGAGGGGCACGCTTCACCCACTCTGGCTTTTTGGTCTCTACTGCTTGTTGTGCTGCTTCATCAAGCAGGCTGTGGGCGTGACGTCTGTGACCCATCCAATATAAAATCAGGCCAGCCACTATCAAATAACCCGTCAAAATCCATAAATCGGAAGGGTTGATTTGACGGCCAATAGTTAATTCATCCCACAAGAAGCCACTAAAAAAGGCGACCAATGGCAAGTATTTTTTTATGCGCTGCTTCATATGGAATTCGATGATTTAAACGGTTTATGCGAGCTAGAAATTTAGTTACGTTAGGCCTTGTCTTGAGCTCTTTCGATGACCACACCCAAAGCTTTCAGCCCTGGCAATATCCCAGGTTTAGCCACTTTAATCTTCACCCATGGCGCGCCGAATTCATTGAGGATGATCTGGCAAAGATGTTCAGCCAAAGCTTCTACCAACTTAAAGCTGCGCTCAGCCAGTGTTTGACGAATGCGGGCAACGACTGCGCCATAATCAATAGTGTCTTCAATTTCATCAGTCTGGCAGCTATTGCTGTGTGGCATGGCGATTTCGATGTCGAGAATGATGGTTTGCGGTTTGAGACGCTCCCAATCCGGTACGCCGAGTTTAGTTTCAACTTTGACTTCGCTTAAAAAAATAGTGTCCATATGGTTTAGAATCCCCTTTTATCTTATTTTAGAGCATCCGCGATGTCAGAGTTAGCATTTGTAATAGGCGCTTATTTATTAGGTTCGGTTTCATTCGGCATATTGATGAGCCATGCTTTTGGCTTGCCTGATCCTCGTACCGTGGGTTCTGGCAACCCAGGTGCGACTAATGTACTACGAAGTGGCAAAAAGCTGGCAGCAGCGCTGACATTGTTTGGAGATGCCGCCAAAGGCTGGGTTGCCGTTCGATTGGCGCTGGATTTGCAGGCTCACTTTGGTTGGGCACCCTGGATGGTATGCGTTGTAGGGCTGGCAGTGTTTGTCGGACATTTGTATCCGATTTACTACGGCTTTAAAGGCGGTAAAGGTGTAGCGACTGCGCTAGGCATACTGCTGGCGTTCTCAGTATGGCTGGGTTTAGCTGTATTACTAACCTGGGCTGCAGTATTTGCTATCTCTCGCTATTCTTCATTAGCTGCATTGGTTGCATCTTGGCTGGCGCCCATACATGCGGTGGCTTTGCTGCCGTACAAAGGCTATGCCATTACTGCTGCAGTGATTGCCGTGCTGATTACCTGGCGGCATCGCAGCAATATCAAGAAATTGATTGCTGGTACTGAGGCGGGTTTTGGCAAGAAACAATAGATTGAGAAGTGCTAGTCAAACCTCAGGGTGTTTGCAGTTCTGCTAGATCCCAGCGCGGTTTTACAGTAAAACTATAGTCCCCAGCTTTTGCATGTTGCATGCGCATGGCGCCAGCGAAAGCAATCATCGCACCGTTGTCTGTACAAAACTCCAAACGCGGATAATGTACTTTGCAGAGTTTGCGCTTGGTAGCGGTATTGAGCTTGGCGCGTAGTTGCTGGTTAGCGCCCACTCCGCCAGAGACAATCAGGCTATCCAGCCCCGTTTCACGCAGGGCAGACATGCATTTGGTGGTGAGCACTTCAGTGACGGCTTCCTGGAATTCGTAGGCGATATCGGCCTTGGTTTGTTCGTCCAGATCGTTGCTGCTAGCTAAAGTCAGTACAGCCGTTTTCAGGCCGCTGAAGCTGAAATTGAGATCACCGCTATTCAACATAGGTCTGGGTAATTTAAAACGGTCTGGCTTGCCTTGCTTTGCCAGCTTTGAAACCGCAGGGCCACCTGGGTATGATAAACCCAATAGTTTGGCTGTTTTATCGAAAGCCTCTCCCGCAGCGTCATCCATTGTGTCGCCGAGTAGCTCGTAATCACCGATACCACCAACACGCATCAATTGCGTATGGCCGCCAGAAACCAGTAAAGCGACGAATGGAAAGCTGGGTGGATTTTCTTCCAGCAATGGTGCCAATAGATGCCCCTCAAGGTGGTGTACGCCTATCGTGGGGATATTTAATGTAAATGCCAGCGCTTCAGCAATGCTGGTGCCTACAAGTAATGCACCTGAGAGTCCAGGGCCTTGGGTGTAGGCAATGCCGTCAATGTCTTGAAGAGTCAGCCCCGCTTCATCAAGCACGTGTTGGGTAAGCGGAATAGCCCGCCGTATATGGTCGCGGGAGGCAAGTTCTGGTACTACGCCGCCATATTCTGCGTGCATCTCAATTTGTGAGTGCAGGGCGTGGGCAAGCAGGCCTTTATTTGTGTCGTAAAGGGCGATACCTGTTTCGTCGCAAGAGGATTCAATACCAAGTACTAACATGAAATCAGCGTAAACCTAAAATGAAGTAGTGATGATCAGGGCGAAATACACAACATAATCATTGATAAAATGACTACAGCCCGCTAGAATAGCAAACTTTTTCGCCGTTCTGCCAATGGAATTTTGGATTTCCAATCTAGATTGCATGGGTTGATAGCGGTGAAATGTATTTAATTCAATTGCTAAACTTGATTGTAAACCTTGGAAATCATCTCAAGGCAATTGTTATAAGGATAGAAAACTAATGTCTAGCGTACGTGTAAAAGAGAACGAACCATTTGACGTGGCACTTCGCCGCTTCAAGCGCATCATCGAAAAAACAGGCCTTTTGACAGATCTTCGCGCTCGCGAATTCTACGAAAAGCCAACATGGGAGCGCAAGCGTAAGGCTGCTGCTGCTGTTAAGCGTCACTATCGTCGTATCCGCAATCAAACACTAGCACCTAAGCTTTACTAAGCTAGGTTTAGTCATGTTGTTGAGGGCTCGCATCAGCGTGGACATGAAAGCCGCCATGCGCGCGAAAGAAGCTGCGCGCTTAGGGGCAATCAGGTTGTTACTGGCTGCTATCAAGCAGCGTGAAGTGGATGAGCGCATTGAGTTGGATGACACACAAGTCATCGCAGCCATCGAAAAGATGCTGAAACAACGTCGTGACTCCATCTCGCAATACGAAGCAGCTAATCGTCATGATCTGGCTGACGTAGAAAAGTTTGAGGTAAGTGTGTTGCAGGAATACTTGCCGCAAGCGCTGACTGCAGATGAGGTGGATGCGATTATCGCTAAAGCAATCACAGACACTTCTGCAGCTGGCATTAAGGATATGAGCAAGGTGATGGCAGCCGTTAAGCCGCAAGTGATTGGGCGTGCTGACATGGGGCAGATATCTGGGCTGATTAAAGCCAAGCTTGGTTAAGTCGCCAGACTATTAAGTTCTGCAATACAAAATTCAGCAAAACGAAATACGAAAAAAGGAGCTATAAGCTCCTTTTTTTATTTTTAGGCTATTATCTTTAGTGCCATGATTCCTGAATCGTTTATCCAAGAGTTGCTCAGTCGCGTTGATATCGTCAACGTGGTTGACCGCAGCGTACCGCTGAAAAAAGCGGGCGCTAACTACATGGCCTGCTGCCCGTTCCATAACGAGAAATCTCCATCTTTTACCGTCAGCCCCACCAAGCAGTTTTACCATTGTTTTGGTTGCGGAGCCCATGGCACAGCCATCAGCTTTTTGATGGAACACCAAGGCTTGAGCTTTGTAGAAGCGATACACGACATTGCCAAAATGGTCGGCATGATTGTGCCGCAAGAAACCCGTGATACCAGCCAGGCTGACCAGGCCTTTAAAAAGGCAATGCCTGACATGCAAGATGCCATGTTGCAGGCGAGCCAGTATTACCGTACACAATTAAAGAGTGCGCCACAGGCGATTGAGTATCTGAAAAGCCGTGGTTTGAGCGGGCAAATCGCCGCACGTTTTCAAATGGGTTATGCGCCAACTGGCTGGCAAAATCTGGCTGATATATTCAGTGACTACCAGTCTGACCTGCTAAAAACCGCTGGCCTGGTGATAGAGAATGAACAAGGCCGTCGTTACGATCGTTTTCGTGATCGCATCATGTTTCCTATCCATGACCAAAAAGGCCAGGTGATCGGTTTTGGTGGGCGTGTGCTCACTTCTGGTACCGAGCAAGATGGCCCAAAATACCTGAATTCCCCAGAAACCCCATTGTTCCAAAAGGGAAATGAGTTATACGGTTTGTTTTTGGCTCGCCGTGCGATTCGTGATGCTGGCCGTGCCTTGGTGGTTGAAGGCTATATGGATGTGGTGGCGCTTGCACAATATGGCATTGAATACGCTGTCGCTGCACTAGGCACGGCAACTACGCCACAACACATCACCAAATTGATGCGGCAGACCGATGAAATCGTATTCTGTTTTGATGGCGATAACGCTGGTAAAAAGGCGGCCTGGCGCGCAGCCATGAATGCCTTGCCAGCATTGACTGATGGGTTGCGTCTTAACTTTCTATTTTTGCCAAGCGAACATGACCCTGATAGCTACGTGCGCGAGTTCGGTAAAGAGGCCTTTGAGGCTGCGATGAAAACGGCGTTGCCGTTGTCCCAATACATCATTCAATACCTGAGCGCCGAGAATAAACTGCAATCGCAAGAAGACAAGGTGCAGTTTCTCAATGAGGCCGAACCGATACTCAAGCAGATTCAGGCGCCCCGCTTGGCATTATTATTGCGTAAACGAGTGGCGGAGTTAGCAGGTGTTTCGCTGGATGAAATGCGCGGCATGATCAAGTTACCTGATTTAAACCAGCGCCCCGCTAGAGCGATGCCACGACAATCGCGCACCACGATTTCGTTGCAGCGCAGGTTTGTGTTGATGTTGTTAATGCAACCAGCTTTGGCGAGCGCCGCTGATCTTGATTGGGTGCAAGGCAATGCGGAAGATGATTTGCTGGTGGTTGCGGCGATTAAGGCGGCACTGGCTTACCCAAATGCGCATGCGGCATCGCTATTGAGGCAGTTAGACGGTGAGATAGATGGACGGCTCATGCGTGAGATAGAGCGTGAATTGCATTTATTAGATGAAAGTCTGGATTTTGCTCTTGAATTCAACGGTGCGCGCAAGCATCTAATAGAAACTTATACGCAACGTGATCAATCCAAACTACTGGATACCGTTAAAGAAAAGAGTTTGAGCGAATTAACCGAGCAAGAGAGAGCGTTATTGAAATCCATGAGCGGTTTTGCTAAAAAGTGAATGTAAATTCAGGTATAATCTAGGGTTTTTCCGAACCCGCACTGGTTTTTCAGCGTAAAAATCATTTGGGTAAAAAGAATTTGAGGTCTAGGCATGGCTAAAGAGCAACAAAACGAAAACACCAACGATAACCAAGTGCAGGTAAGCGATGCAGATGCACGCCGCACGCGCTTAAAAACGCTGATTATCCTTGGTAAGGAACGCGGCTACTTAACCTACGCCGAAATCAATGATCACTTGCCCGACGATGTTCAGGATTCTGAGCAGATTGACGGCATTATCGGCATGATCAACGACATGGGTATCCAGGTGTATGAAGAAGCGCCTGATGCTGAAGTGTTGCTGATGTCTGATGCACCTGCTCCAGTAGCGGATGAAGATGCAGTTGAAGAAGCCGAACAAGCGCTTTCAACAGTTGACTCTGAATTTGGCCGTACGACTGACCCAGTGCGTATGTATATGCGTGAAATGGGCACGGTTGACCTGCTCACCCGCGAAGGCGAAATCGAGATCGCCAAGCGTATTGAAGATGGCCTCAAGCACATGGTGCAAGCGATTGCCGCTTGCCCAACAACCATTGCCGAATTGTTGGCGATGGTTGATCGCGTAGAAAAAGACGAACTCAGTGTTGATGACTTGGTTGATGGCCTGATTGATAGCGATGTTGGCATTGATGATGCCATTGCCGCAGAAGCCGCCAGTGAAGAAGAGATCGAACCAGAAGACGAAGAAGATGAAGAAGATGATGACGGCGCAAAAGCCGCTGCCATCTCAGCTGAAGCTTTAGCTCGCTTGAAAGAAGAAGTGTTGATTCGCTTTGCTGTTATTCGCGAATCCAACAAAAAGATGACCGCAATCTTGGAAAAGAGCGGCTCACAAGACAAAGAATATCAAAAGCTGCAAGCCCTGATTTTGGATGAGCTGACCGCATTCCGCTTCTCAGCCAAACAAGTAGAAGCCCTCTGTGATCAAGTCCGTGGCATGGTTGAAGAAGTCCGCGGCCATGAACGCAAAATCATGGAATTCTGTGTTGATAAATCAGGCATGCCGCGCGCCCATTTCATCAAAGTATTCCCAGGTAACGAAACCAATGTTGAGTGGTTGGCCGGTGAACTTGCGCTAACCAAGCCTTATGTTGAGCGCTTGGAGCGTTTCAAACACTCTATCGTTGACCAGCAGCAACGCCTGCTTGATCTGCAAGCACGTGTTGGTATCCCGATCAAAGAGCTTAAAGACATCAACAAGCAGATGACCACTGGCGAAGCCCGTGCCCGTCGTGCCAAGCGTGAAATGATCGAAGCCAACTTGCGTCTGGTGATTTCGATTGCTAAAAAGTACACCAACCGTGGCCTGCAGTTCCTGGATCTGATTCAAGAAGGCAACATCGGCTTGATGAAGGCTGTAGATAAATTTGAATACCGCCGTGGTTACAAGTTCTCAACCTACGCAACATGGTGGATTCGCCAGGCGATTACCCGTTCGATTGCTGACCAAGCACGCACGATTCGTATCCCTGTGCACATGATTGAAACCATCAACAAGATGAACCGTATCAGCCGCCAGATTCTGCAAGAGACAGGTCTTGAGCCTGATCCAGCGACGTTGGCTGAGAAGATGGAAATGCCGGAAGATAAAATCCGTAAAATCCTGAAAATCTCCAAAGAACCAATCTCGATGGAAACACCGATTGGTGATGACGACGATTCACATTTGGGCGACTTCATTGAAGACATGACCACGCTGGCACCAGTAGATGCTGCTGTTTACGCCAGCCTGCGTGATGCGACCAAAGAAGTGCTGGAATCACTCACTGCACGTGAAGCCAAAGTATTGCGTATGCGTTTCGGTATTGAAATGAATACCGACCACACGCTGGAAGAAGTGGGCAAGCAGTTTGATGTAACACGTGAGCGTATTCGCCAGATAGAAGCAAAAGCCTTACGTAAATTACGTCACCCAACACGTTCTGAGCGTTTACGCAGCTTCCTCGAAACAGGTAACGACTAAGTTTTCGGGCCTGTAGCTCAGTTGGTTAGAGCAGAGGACTCATAATCCTTTGGTCGTCGGTTCAAGTCCGACCGGGCCCACCAAAAATCAGGTAAAAAGAAAGAGGGGTTAGATGAAAATCTAACCCCTCTTTCTTTTTACCTAGCACAGATAAACACATTTGACTCAGCTTGAGCGTGATTAGAAAAACACGTTGATTAAAGCATGTTGTTATCATTGGTTGACATTTCCCAAAATGGGAAAGTATAATATTATAAAAATTGGGAACTAAAGTAGTTGAGCATGCAGCTAATAGGTCTATTAAAGCTAGATAATTTTAAAAAGAAGCATGCAGATGCTAGAGGACCTCTGGATGCTTGGCGCGATGATATAGAGCGTTCTAATTGGATAGAGCCGCAGGATATTAAATCTCGCTACGCTACCGCAAGTTTTTTATCTGACAATCGAATTATCTTCAATATTAAGGGTAATTCATATCGTTTGGTCGTTAAGGTTAAGTATCAAAACGGGCTGGTTCTTATCGAATGGATTGGAACGCATGCTGAATATAGTAAACAAACTTTCACTGAGTAATTTAAGGAGATCATATGAAACAATCAGTACGGGTCATCAAGAAGCAGCGTGATTACGATGCGGCTCTGTCTCGTCTATCTGATTTGATGAGTACGGACTTTGCTGCAGGTTCGGACGAAGAAGCTGAGCTTGAACTTCTTGCATTAGTTATTGAAGCATATGAAGCTGATAAGGTTGCCCCAGTCATTCCCGATCCTATTGAAGCAATATTGTTTCGGCTTGATCAACAAAAACTTAGCACAAAAGATTTAGTGCCCCTTATCGGCTCTATTTCAAAAGTGTCTGAGGTTTTATCTCGTAAGCGTCCTCTGAGTCTTGCGATGATACGTGCGCTGCATAAAGGCTTGGGTATTCCTGCAGAAATCTTGATTTCAGCTTCGGGAGAGGAAGGCTTCGATGTAGAAGCACCCCAATACAATTTTAGTAAGTTTCCTCTAACTGAAATGTTTGATAGAGGTTGCTTTTCCGATTTTGATATCAATGTTAAGAATTTAAAGGATTACGCAGAAGAGGTCGTCACAAAATTCATGAGGGGAATTTGGACAACGAATCAGTCACCAGCTCTTCTTCGTGCTCCGTTGTACCAGAGCGGTTCTAGAGAAATGAATGAGTACGCTTTAATTGCCTGGCGTATTTGTGTGCTGAAAAAAGCTCGAAATATGTCTATTAAACAGAAATTCGAGAAAGATATTATCAATGAAGACTGGATGAGGGACTTGGTGAAGTTGTCACGTTTCGACACAGGTCCTAAATTAGCTCAGGGTCATCTAAGAGACAGTGGTATTGCTCTTGTAATTGAGCCTCATTTTAAGAAAACATATTTAGATGGCGCTGCAATGCTTGATGAAGGAAGACCCATTGTCGCCTTAACTTTAAGACACGATCGCATCGATAATTTTTGGTTTGCTCTTTTACATGAATTGCAGCACATCCGAATGCACTTGGGTACAAGTCATATATTTATAGCTGATAACTTGGAAGACAAAACCAGAAATAGTAAAGAAGAAGAGGAGGCAGATGCTGGAGCGCGTGAAGCTTTGATTCCTGCCGCTATATGGCATACCTCTCAGGTTAGAACATCCCATACTCTTGCTGATGCAGTAGCTTTGGCTAGTCAACTTAGAATTCACCCAGCAATTGTGGCCGGTAAGCTAAGGCATGAAACCTCAAATTGGAGGCTTTTAACTAATATTACCGGCGCGGAGGTTAAAAGTAATTTTTTAGATCAACTTACATCTTGAACATGTAAGGAAAAGACTTCTGACCAATAGTAATGTTGGTTTGAAGAGGGTGGGGTCGCATGAGCAGTTAGAGCTGCCCATGCGAAAACGATTTCCAAAGAAACCTCTGCCGTTAGACAGCAGTGAGTATCGTTGATGCAAGTGGCTTAAGTCAAGGCCAAAGTATTTGTGGAGATTCCCCAGTTTTAAATGCTCATTTTTATAAAGGAGATTTTCCATGAGCAAGCCATTAAAACCGGGTACTAAAGCACCAACGTCTGGTCAGTACCAAAATACGTCGACTCGTAATGAAGTTACGGCAACACGCGGTGCGCCATTACCGCCAACGCCAAAAGCGGGGCAAGCGTATAAATTAGTTAATCCAACAAAACACCAGCGTTAAATAAATGCCGCTCCTAGTATTGCTAGGGCGGCATTTTTATTTCTCTACAGATATGAAAGCCAGGTTAAATATATGAAAGAGTTTGAAGTTAATAGCATTCACAAACCTAACCGCAATAGTTCTCATGAGCACATTACACATATCGGTAACAATACTGGCTTGTGGAAAATGACTCGTGAAACTGCAATTGCTAGAATTGATTCTAAAACAGAAGCGTATTACACCATCGACTACACATCTGGAAAGCGTGCATATATTGGTGTAGTTCGTAGCGCGGGGAAGTTACCTTATCTGCGAACATATGCTGATTCTAAATACAATGATAATTTACTCGCTTTGCTGGAGTGTAGCCCTAGTTGTAAGTTAGTTACTTAGAAATTTGGTTTTAAAGAAAAAAAGCTTAGATGAATATCTAAGCTTTTTTTCTTTTGATTCCCAGAATTTATTCTTGCATCAATATCGATAATCTCGCATGCAACACCATATTTTCAAGCACAAGCTTTGCCACAGTTACCGCCATTAAGAGTTCTTTGTCTTCCTCCGTTGCATCATCGTCTAGTTGATTGATGATCTCAACCACATTCAGGCAGGCGAGTTGACGTAGGTCATTCTCGTCGAAGGGTAGGCCTGAGAAGTCGATAGGGTCTTCTTTTTCTAATTCTTTTAATAGCTCAAGCAGTAGTTCTGGTTTCATGAGTTTATTATGCCACGTCAAGATTTCTTGTCGCTAGTTTCAAACCAACTCTAAAGTTTTAGCTTTTCACCTGCTTAGTCTCGTTTTCAGTTTGATTGGTCAATATACAAAGCCCTGAAACCCATTTTGTAAATATCCTTGTGAAATTTAGGGTATTGCCGTTATTTAGCATTACTTTGTTAAAAAGTCTTGTTACCTGAATTAAATTTCAGGCATATACTAATTAAAAATGTAAAAAAAATGTTACAACTCGGAGGAGATGAATCATGGGCTTTGATTTATTTAAAAATAAGAACGAGATCATAAAACTAAAATCAGAACAATCACTTAAAGATAAAGTGATTGCGGAAAAAGAGGCGCAGATACAGGCGCTCATTGCCCGTGAGCATGCATTATTGGCTATAAAAAGTGCGATGGACGGGTCGTCAGCAGCCATCATGATGGTGGACCGCGACTTTATCGTGACTTATGTGAATGAAGCCAGTAATGCCTTATTTACTCAGAATGCAGCTGAGTTCAAGCAGGCATTTCCCTCTTTTGATGCTTCTAAAATCGTTGGTACATGCATAGACGTATTTCACAAAACCCCCGAACACCAACGCAAGATGCTGGCTGATAGCTCTCGTTTACCGTTTAAAACCGATATCAAAGTCAGCAGCCTGACCATTGCGCTGTATGTTACCGCCGTATATGACGAGCAGAAAAACTACATTGGCAACACGCTTGAATGGCGCGATGTCACAGCAGTCAGGAAAAGAGAAATTGAAGATTTTGACAGCCGAGTGCAGAAAGAGGCGATTGATCGATTTCAGGGTGCGATTGATTTGAGTCTTGATGGAATTATTCTCTCAGCAAATGAAACGTACCAGAAGATTTTAGGCTATACCAACAGTGAGCTTGTTGGCCAGCATGTGAGCTTGGTGCTGGAGCCTACATTTGCGCAAAGCCCCGAATATCAGGCGATGTGGGCAAAAATAGCCAATGGTGAATTTATGTCTGGTAGATACAAGCGTATTGCCAAAGGTGGGCGAGAAGTGTGGATTCAGGCCTATTACAGCCCGATTCGAGATATGGCTGGCAAGCTCTATAAAATTGCCAATTATGTGATCGATGTGACCGAGCAAACATTGAGAAATAATGATTTTGAAAGCCAGATTCAAGCGATTAGCAAAAATCAGGCAGTGATCGAATTTACGCCAGATGGCAAAATCACTGCGGTTAATAAGAATTTTCTTAATGTTGTGGGTTATTCAGAAAACGAGTTGGTCGGTCAGCATCATTCGATGCTAGTAGATAATGAATATAAAAATAGTGCTGAGTATCGTGAGTTCTGGGCAAAGCTAGGCCGTGGTGAGTATGATGCGGGGCAATATCAGCGTAAGGCTAAAGGCGGACTAGAGATACATCTGAGTGCTTCATATAATCCAATTACGGATATGAACGGTAAGGTGATTAAGGTTGTTAAATATGCGACGGATATCACGGCAGCAATCAATGCGCAGCATGCGCTTGCTAAGGCGGTAGAAGAAACGCAACAAGTCATTCAGCTAGCGAAAGACTCTGATTTGACACATCGTATTCCGCTTGGGGGTAAAGTCGGTTCGATTGCGCAACTATGTGATGGCGTTAATTCGTTACTGGATAACATGGCCGAAATTATCACCATGGTCAAAGATAGTGGCGAAACTATTAATACAGCCGCCAATGAGATATCTGCTGGTAACAATGATTTATCTCAACGTACTGAACAGCAAGCTTCTAGCTTGGAAGAAACCGCTGCAAGCATGGAAGAGCTCGCTTCAACAGTGAAGCAGAACTCCGAGAATGCAAGGCAGGCTAATCAGCTAGCGGCCAAAGCTTCAGAGGTCGCCACTAAAGGTGGCAGTGTTGTTGGCCAGGTTGTCACCACGATGTCTGACATCAATTCAAGCTCACGCAAGATTGAGGACATTATTTCTGTGATTGATGGCATTGCCTTCCAGACTAATATTCTTGCACTTAACGCAGCGGTTGAAGCGGCGCGTGCGGGTGAAGATGGGCGCGGTTTTGCGGTTGTGGCAGGTGAGGTACGTAATCTGGCACAACGCTCAGCTGCGGCTGCCAAAGAGATCAAACAGCTGATTTCAGAGTCGGTGGAAAAAGTGCAGGGTGGTACAAAGTTGGTGCAAGAAGCTGGCGAGACCATGGAAGATATTGTGAACTCTGTGAAGCGAGTGACTGATATCATGGGCGAAATCGCAGCGGCATCTGTCGAGCAAAGCACGGGGATTAATCAGGTGAATAATGCCGTGACACAGATGGATGAAGTCACCCAGCAAAATTCTGCGTTGGTTGAGCAAGCGGCCGCTGCTTCTGAATCTCTGGTAGAACAAGCGGCTAATTTGATGGAGTCTGTCAGCAGATTTAAGCTGTATGGAAATCAAGGCTCGAACTCAGGCAGGGTGGCAGTGGGCAGTCAATTTTCTACTAAATCAGCCAGGCCTGTTGCGCCACCAAGAGCAGCGCCAGCCATCGTTAACAAGGGCAATAGTGAGGATGGAGACTGGGCCGAGTTTTAGATGGCATTGAGTCGTTTGAATAGCAAAAAACGCCCATCGGGCGTTTTTTGCTATGACTTAATCACTAAAGAATATTACTTGGTTTCGCTAATCTTCTTCAGGTTTTCAAGACCGCCTGTATAAACAGCATGGATGGTCTTGGTAGCATCTTCATCAGTCTGGCCAGCTGCTGGTGTGGCTGAAGTATCTTTGCGTTTGAAATGGCCTTTCCACTCAACCAATGATTTGCCGCCTGCTATGTCTTTAACTGTAAAAACGGACACATAGCTACTTACTGGCAATACACCCTCAAGAATCTGGTATTTAAAAGACTTGTTTTTGTCGCTGTAGGCATTGAGCTTTTCTTTGATAGTGCCGTCATCTTGCAGGGTCAACAAACGTACAGCGCCTACTTTATTGTTAGTGCCTTCAACTATTTCAGTCTTTTTAACTGCAGGGTGCCAAGCACCAAGGTCGCCAAAGTTATTGGCTTTAGCCCAGACTGCAGATGCTGGCGCATTGATCTCGATTTTTTCATCTACGCTCAGCGTTGTTGCTTTTGCAGCGAATGCAGCCATTGGCATGGCTAGGGCGGTGGTCATCATTACAAGTGCGATTTTATTCATGACAATATTCCTTTTATGTTGGTTTGTTTGAGATAGAAATATCAATGAGATTAAATAAGCGCTTTTTTAAGTTAATTTTTAAAAGTTAAGCTGAATACTTAATCTCATATTTATACTAACCTGTATATGTCAAAATAAAAAGAAATTAGTTCAATATTGCTTGAATACCATATTCAAAGCAGCATAGTGATAGTTAATAAAAAATTAACGTTATACGGTAATGTATTTTATATGTGATGATGCACAAGCAAGATTTCAGGCCTGCGTATCAGGGGATTTTTTTCGGGTTTCTTTAATATGCACTTCGCCGATATGCGTTTCACCACGCGCTTTGGCAAGCGCAACTTGTTTTTGCCGCTCAGCAACGCGAGCGCGCTTTTCAGGCGTTAAGGTGTTGTAGCAATATGGGCATGAAACGCCTTCCATATAATGCTCGGACGTTTTTTCTTCTGGCGATACAGGGTGACGGCAGGCGTGGCACTGGTCATATTCGCCTAATTCCAGGCCATGCCCGACGGCCACGCGTTGGTCGAACACAAAGCATTCGCCTTGCCACAGGCTTTCTTCTGCAGGCACGTTCTCCAGGTATTTGAGAATGCCGCCCTGCAAGTGGTACACATCTTCAAAGCCTTGCTCCAGCATGTAGGCGCTTGCTTTTTCGCAACGTATGCCGCCCGTGCAGAACATGGCGACTTTTTTATGTTTTTTAGGGTCGAGATTCTGTTGCACGTAATTGGGGAATTCGCGGAATGTGGTGGTTTTTGGGTCAACCGCACCACGGAATGTGCCAATGTCATATTCATAGCCGTTACGGGTGTCGATCAACACTACCTCTGGGTCTGAAATCAGCGCATTCCAGTCTTCTGGTTTTACATAGGTGCCAACGGCTTTATTCGGGCTTACGCCTGGCACGCCTAGCGTGACGATCTCTTTCTTTAGCCGTACCTTCATGCGGTAAAATGGCATTTCATCAGCGAACGATTCTTTATGCTCCAAATCCGCAAGTCTGGGGTCTGATTTCAGGTAGGCCAGCATGCTGTCTATGCCTTCGCGACTGCCGGCTACTGTGCCATTGATGCCTTCATCTGCCAGCAACAGCGTACCCTTCAGCCCGTGCGATACACAGACGTCAAGCAGCTGGGCTTGCAGCGCCTGAAAGTCTGGCAAGCTGGCAAATTTATAGAGGGCGGCAACAATAATGTGAGACACGGTGGAGCTTTCTGCTGAATCTTGAATGACGAATTCGATATGATAAATCAATCAGACATTTGCATGATTGATTTGGCACAAATCATGGCTGTTTAAGATTGCTGTAGTTGCTTTGCAATTGGGTTTCTTGCAGCCGAGTTGCCATTTCTTTGAGAAAATTCAGGGCAACATTCGGGTCGCTGGAGAGTAGGGTTTCGATATTCTCTGCGCTGATGACGATAATGCGTGTGTGATCTGTGCTGACTTTTGCATCCGCATATCTGGTGGTGTCCGTTAAAAAGGCCATTTCGCCGAAATAATCACCAGCATGCAAATCGCGCAATATGCGACTTTTGTGGATCAGTTGCAGTTGCCCATCCACCACATAATAGATTTCATGTCCTTCGTCGCCTTCTTTATATATGTAGTCACCCGCTTTGTAAGTTTTGCCGTAGCGCATCATCAACTCATTTAAATAGTGCGCTTTATCATCTGGCATCTCGTGGAACAAGCCCTTAAGCAACAGCACATCTTTTTTATGCAGTGTTGCAATGAGCTCGGTGCCGAGCAGGAACACAATAAAGGTGTAATACAGCCAGACGATAGAAACAAACATATTTTTCATGCCGCCAAATACACTACCGTAAGATTGGCTTAGGGATAAAAACAAGGTGAATGCCGGCCGCATGGCGAGCCAGAGCAGGCCTGTGACGATAGAGCCAATCAATATGTGTTTGAGCGCAATTTTGGCAGGGAAAAAGAATCGGTAAAACATGGCCATCAGCAAGGTGCTGAATATGATCGAGCTGAAGGAACTAATCAATGCAGTGTGCTTGGTAAATGGTTGTATATAACCAACCAGCTTTTCGGTCATTAACCCTAAAAAGGTAAATATGAGAAAAAGCGCCAGTATGCCGATGACCGCCAGTACATCTTTGATTTTGCGTTTAATAAAAGAGGGCGATTCCACTCGGGCAGCAATGGTATGAAAGGCCGAACGCAAAGCGCCTGCCAGTGGCGTGACTATCCAGAACAAGACAAAAAAGCCAAACACGCCCCATACCGCGCCATGTTTTGAGATGTTGTAAACCTCAATCATGATGCGATGGCTGAATTTAGGCACGAGGGTGCCTGTGAGTATAGCTAGCTTAACAATGGCAGAATTGGACGAGACGATGAGATGGCTCAGCATGAAAAACATCAGCAAAGCCATCGGTATTAGCGCAAATAGCGCATAAAAAGAAAGCGATGCAGAAATGTTAAAGCCATTGTGTACTCGAAACGCATTGAGCGTTTCCCTCAGCACAAATACTGGCGTGCTATACCTATGTTTGGCATATACCGCACGTGGCAGGGCAATCGCAGGATGATTGCCTAGAGCTTTTACTTGCCTGAAATGAATCGCCAAAATATGCCTTGGGTTTGAGTAATGCTAGGGCGCTATTTTAACTGAATGCTTTGAATTTTTCGGTAGCAGCCACCAGTGCGGAAGTGGTGCCAGCTTCCATCGCTGAATGCCCTGCATCTACCACCATATAAAACTCTGCATGTGGCATGGCTTGAGACAATTCCCAGGCGGTTAATGGTGGGCAGACCATGTCATAACGACCTTGCACAATAGTGGTGGGGATGTGTTTTAGTATGCTGGCTTCTTTTAACATGTCTCGCGTGCCCACAAAGCAGCCATTCAAAATGTAGTGCAGTTGTACGCGCGCGCGCGCCAATTGTATTTCATCACTGACTGGGTTGCCGCCGCTGCCTGTGCTCGGGCGTAAGGTCATGATGCTGCTCTCATAGGCATTCCAGTTGGTGGCTGCTGGAACGCTTATGGATTTGTCTTCTGAAAATATGCGAGTGGCATAAGCCTGTAGCAAATCATTGTGTTCATTGGCTGGTATATAAGTGGTTAACTTCTCCCAGGCTTCAGGATAAAAATGCCGTACATCTTGTAAAAACCAGTCAAGCTCATTTTGACGGCTTAAAAATATGCCGCGCAAAATGAGCCCAGTGACCCGCTCAGGGTGTGCAATCGCGTAGGCTAGTGCCAGCGTGCTACCCCATGAGCCACCAAACACCAGCCATTTTTCAATGCCTAAAGCGGTTCTTAGTTTATCTATATCTTCAACCAGATCATCGGTCGTATTCTGGTTGGTTTCGCCTAGCGGCTTACTTCTGCCGCAGCCGCGTTGATCTAACAGAATGATTCTGTAAAAAGTGGGATCAAAAAATCGGCGCTGCGCAGGATTACAGCCGCTGCCTGGTCCACCATGAAGAAAAACAACAGGTAAACCCTGCAGATTTCCCGACTCTTCGTAGTACATTTCATGTAAACCAGAGACTTTTAGCCAGTTATGGCGTGCTATATCGATTTCAGGATACAAATTGTAAGTGTGATTATTGGTTGTCATAATATATATTACTAATTGATTATATTGATTAAATTATACATCAGCTGTCCGCCAAGCTATGCATATATGAAAGTTATTACAAATTTCTAAGCCAAATGTAAATAAATTGTAAATAGAGTATTGCAAAACATTTTCGACTGTTCTAATATGTAGGTTACTCGCTGTGTTGCGAGTGAAAAATTAAAGCATTATCTACTGTAAAAGCTCGAATCAATAAAAAGCTACAGTACTTTATGCTTAGTGTTGTTTAACCCTTAGTAGTAATAGCTATGGAGAAATAAAATGGAGATGAGCAAAATCAAGTTGGCTCTCGGTTTAGTAGTTGGCGCTTCAATGGTAATGCCATTGGTTGCTTCAGCTGCAGCTGACCAAGAAGCTGCTATGAAAGATGCAAATAACTGGGTTCACCCACGTGGCCAGTTCAATAACCAAGGTTACAGCACCTTGTCACAAATTAACAAAGGTAACATCAAGAGCCTGAAGACAGCATGGACATTCGCTACCGGTGTAAACCGTGGTCACGAAGGTTCACCTATCGTTCTGAACGGTGTTATGTACGTTCACACAGCGTTCCCAAACAATGTTTACGCGCTTGATTTGAACGACAACCAAAAGATCATCTGGTCTTACTTCCCTAAACAAGATCCATCAGTTCAAGCAGTTCTTTGCTGCGACAACGTAAGCCGTGGTCTTGGTTTCGGCGATGGCAAGATTTTCTTGCAACAAAATGACGGTACTTTAGTTGCTCTTGATGCTAAAACCGGTGCTAAAGTTTGGGACGTTAAAGTTAACGATCCTAAAGTTGGCGCAACTAACACCAATGCTCCACACGTGATTAAAGACAAAGTATTGACCGGTTGCTCAGGTGCTGAGTTCGGCGTACGTTGCTTTATCGCTGCTTATAACCTGAAAGATGGTTCATTGGCATGGAAAGCATACAGCACAGGTCCTGATGCTGAAGTTCTGATTGGTGCTGACTTTAACAAAGAAAACCCACAATACAGTGCGCTGTCAGTTTACGAAGATGTAAACGGCGGTAACAAAGAAGGTGGTTCATTTAAGCCTATCGCTAACGACAAGTTAGTTATTGGTCAAAAAGAACTGGGCACACGTACATGGCTCAAGCCACAAGCTGTTAAAAACGGCTGGGAACACGGCGGTGGTTCAGTATGGGGTTGGTGGCCGTATGATCCTAAGTCAAACTTAGTGTATTACGGAACAGGTAACCCATCAGTTTGGAACCCAGATGTACGTCCAGGTGACAACAAGTGGTCTATGACTGTATTCGCACGTGACGTTGATACCGGTATCGCTAAGTGGGGCATGCAAATGACTCCACATGACGAGTGGGATTATGACGGCATCAATGAAGTTGTTCTGTTCGACAAAGATGGTAAGACATATGCTCACCATACTGACCGTAACGGTTTCAACTACACATGGGATGCTTCAAACGGTACATTGTTAGTTGCTGCTAAAGCCAATCCTTTCGTTAACTGGGCTAGCTCAGTTGATTTGAAGACTGGTGTACCTAACAAGTTGGGCACTGCTTCTACACACCAAGATTACAATGCTAAGGGCGTTTGCCCAGCAGCTTTGGGTGTTAAGGATCAACAACCACAATCTTACAGCCCACGTACAGGTTTAATGTACATTCCATTGAACCATGTTTGCATGACCTATGAGCCAGTTGAAAGCAAGTACGTTGCTGGTCAACCATGGGTTGGCGCTACTCTGACCATGTTTGCTGGTCCAGATGGCGTAATGGGTGGTTTCGAAGCTTGGGATCCAATCAAAGGTAAAGCAGCTTGGTACAACAAAGAGAAATTCTCTGCTTGGGGTGGTTCATTAACAACCGCTTCTGACATCGTGTTCTACGGTACTCTAGAACGTGATTTCAAGGCAGTTGATGCTCAAACTGGTAAATTGCTCTGGAAACAACAAGTTGGTTCTGGCGTAATCGGTAATGCATTCACCTACGGTAACAAGGGTAAACAATACGTTGGCGTACTGTCCGGTATCGGCGGTTGGGCTGGTGTTGCGATGAACCTTGGTTTGAATAACGACACAGACGCACTTGGTGCTGCTGGTGGTTATAAAGAACTGACCAAATGGAACGCTGCTCCTGGCGGCGGTGCATTGAACGTATTTAGCCTGTAATTTGAAGCTTTAGGCAGCTTAAAGCTGCCTAATCGCAACATTTTTAGAACTAAATAAAAGTTAGTGCGTCATATAAACACCCTGCTTCGGCAGGGTGTTTTTTTATATAAGTATAACTAACGAATATGAGGAAGATATGTTAAAAAACTTGATGATGTGTATGCTTTTGGGAGCCGTGGTAATTAGTCCTAGAGTTTTTGCGGAAGAGCCTGATATTCCAACGCTTAATCCAGATGAAGGCCGGATAGGTGAGATAAGACGTGTAATAGATCCTACAGAGTTCAAAGTCTGCGCTGATCCAGACAATATGCCTTACTCCAACAGCAAACAAGAGGGATTTGAAGACAAAATTGCGGCACTAATTGCCCAAGATTTAGGCAAGAAATTAAGCTATGCATATGCATATTACCGCCAAGGATTTCTAAGAAATACGCTCAATGCTAATCGCTGTGATGTCATAATGAGTACGACATCCGATAACGATTCAATGCTCACATCTAAGCCATACTATCGTTCTGGCCATGTATTTGTTTACAGAAAAGATAGTGGATATAACATTACCGATTGGGATTCTCCAGACCTACGTAAAGGTGTGATTGGCATCATTGGTGAAAGTCCCGCCACACGCCCACTCGCTGATCATGACTTAATGGGTAATGCTCGCCCTTATCGTATGCAGCGCGATTTGAACTTACCACCAAGCTTTTTGATTGACGATTTGGTTAAAGGCGACATAGATATTGCCATTGCATGGGGCCCAATTGCTGGCTATTATGCTAAACAAGCTAAAATTCCGTTAGTAGTTGTTCCAATTCCAGAGTATGAAGAAACTAATGCACATGGAAAAGAGAACTGGAATATCTCATTAGGTGTTCGTAAACGTGATAAAGAACGGTTAGCTGCGATTCAGGAAGTATTAGATAGGCGCCAAGCTGATATTCTTAAAATATTAGATGATTATGGCATTCCACATACACCAGTAGTTGATGGTGATCGAGTAGGCAAAAAGCCGAATGGTAAATAACCGAATGGTAAGGAATATCTAAATCTGGGTTTATATGCAGGTTGATAAGTCATTATTAACCTGCATGCTGACCAATTAAATACTTTAAGTTAATGGCAGTCTTGACGTTAGCTACAGATTATTTATAAATTAGGAGATGATATGTTAGGTAGCAAAGCAGTAAAAGCAACACTTTTTGCAACAATGCTCACCCTGATTGGGTTGGCATTGCCATTACAAGCAAGCGCTGAATGTAAATTGGTTTCAACAAAAGATGGTAGCCCGCTACCAATCGTCGCTGTCGATACAGACACACCAGAAGCCAAATCATTCTTGGCGACCTGTATTAACCCATATACCAAACTTTATGCTGCTGACCCAGAAGCAGCAAAAGCAGGTAAAAAGAAATTTGGCTACTACTCATGCACACAATGTCATGGTGCGAATGCTGGCGGACAAGTAGGGCCAAGTATTACTGATGACCGTTGGCAATATGCCAAGCATGTGACTGATAAAGGAATGTTTGAAACCATTTCAGGTGGCAGCAATGGCGGTATGTTTGCCTGGCATCAACAAGTTTCTGGTAACCCAGACTTAGTACCAACAGATGATATTTTAAAAATTATCGGTTGGTTGCGTACTCAATATCAAGGCGGTGGCGACAAACCCTGGTTAAATGATTAATCAGTGATGATGTCCTGAAACGATTAAAAGCCATTGCCAAAAGCAGTGGCTTTTTTTTGGTTAGTTGATAGCGTATTTAGCGTAAAATTAAAGCTTGTAGGTTGAAATCAAAAAATAAAATTTAATGAGGAGACTAAAATGCGTATTCTAAATATCTTTATTTTGATGTTCGTGTTTGCTTTGCTGGGATGTAAAAAAGAGGGTGACAATACCTCGGGAAATACATCATCTGGGTCAGCGATTGCTTTTGTTACTACGCAAGATGGTGCACCTTTAACAATTAAAACTGAATTATTTGATACACCAAGTGCAAAAGAATTTCTATCTACAGGTAAGAACACCTACGTAGGTAATGCTGAAGCAATAGAAAAAGGCAAAAAACTATTCCAGCTTTATTCATGTACACAATGCCATGGTCCAGACGCACGAGGGCAAGTAGGGCCAAGCTTAATCGGACCAGATTATCGTTACCCTAAAGATGCCACGAATAAGGGCATGTTTGAAACAGTTTGGCACGGCACAAACGGCGGTATGGGCGCAAAAGGCAAAGGCCTGATGGACACCACCGATCCTGAAAATGGGTTAACGCCAGATGAATTATTGAAGATTATTGCTTGGATACGTAGCCACGGTGCAGAAACCGGTAACAGCTAATTAGTACTAGCTCAGCTCGATTTTGTTTTAACTTAGTAGAAAGTTGTATATGTCATCAGATTCAAGCTCAAGACTACATCATGTAGTGATTGTGGGTGGAGGTGCCGGTGGTTTGGAGTTAGCAACCCGTCTTGGCGACAAGCTCGGTAAAAAAGGCAAGGCTGAGATTACGCTGATTGACCGCACCCGAACTCATATCTGGAAGCCATTGCTCCATGAAATAGCAGCTGGGAGCATGGACCCTGATAAGCATCAACTTGAGTATATTGCACAGGCGCACTGGCATCACTTTCGTTATCGTCTGGGTAGTATGGATGGTATTGATCGCGCAAAAAAAGAAGTCTATATCACACCTTATTATGATGATGAAGGCATGGAGATTATTCCGCGTCGCACCTTCAAGTACGATACTTTAATCATTGCAATTGGTAGTACAACTAATGATTTTGGCATCAAGGGAGCAAGCGAGTATTCCATCGCACTGGATACGCAAAATCAGGCTGAGCGTTTTCATCGCCGATTACATAATGCTGTTGTGCGTGCACAAACCCAAGTTGAGCCAGTTAAAGAAGGTCAGCTGGAAGTAGTGATTGTTGGTGCTGGCGCTACAGGCGTTGAGCTGTCTGCAGAGCTGCACAATACCACCCGCGAATTAACAGCCTACGGCATGGATAAGATTAACCCAGATCGTGACATCAAAATTTCTATTATTGAAGCTAGCGATCGCGTTTTGCCTGCTTTGCCACCGCGCTTGTCTGACTCTGTGAAGTTGGAATTGAACAAACTGGGTGTGCATGTTTACACTGGTGAGCGTGTGACCGAGGTGACAGAAAAGGGCGTTTACACGCATAGTGGCAGGTTCATTCCTTCTGAACTGGTTGTCTGGGCTGCAGGTATCAAAGCACCAGATTTCCTTAGTAATCTCGATGGTTTAGAGGCAAATCGTATCAATCAGCTCGTGGTGAAACGTACTCTGCAGACCACACTGGATGACAGTATTTTTGCCTTTGGCGATTGTGCTGCCTGCCCGTGGCCAGGCCATGACAGTAACGTGCCACCTAGAGCACAATCCGCTCACCAACAGGCCTCTATGCTGGTCAAAACAGTGAAGAACAGGATTGCTGGGAAAGCATTACCAGAATATACCTATCGTGACTATGGCTCATTAGTGAACCTTGGACATTACACAACAGTAGGTAATCTGATGGGCACGCTTGATGGCGGCAGTTTGTTTATTGAGGGCTTATTCGCGCGCATCATGTATCAGTCGCTTTATAAAATGCACTTGATGGCATTACATGGATTTTTTGTGGTATTCCTGCAGACGCTTGCACGTATTATCACCAGAAGAACGGAAGCTAAAATCAAGCTGCACTAAGTACGGATTATTAGTATAGAAGCATCCAATAAAAAAGCCTCAGACAACAATCTGAGGCTTTTTTATTGGGTGTACTTTTAGGTTGGTGCATTAATTTGTTTGCGATATATACGGTAGATGCCTGCCATGCTCAGGCTTACAAACAAGCCAAATGACACAACAATCAGGTTGATCGGGATCCCTGCTTTTACCATCAGGGTATAAGCGCCACTTAATATCAAAATTCCTAGATTCTCGTTAAAGTTTTGTACGGCGATTGAGTGACCTGCGCCAATCAATAAATGTCCGCGATGCTGTAGAAGTGCATTTAAGGGAACGACAAAGAATCCACTTAGTATGCCGATAGCCACTAATAGCAGGCATGCAATATGCCACTCAGTAATGAATATCATCGAGATCACTAGCAAGCCCATGACGATGCCCGCAGGCAGTACTTTCACCGATTCTTCCAGCTTGATCATGCTAGCTGCAATCACCGAACCTATGGCAATACCAACTGCAACAACTACTGTCAGGTATGTGCCTTCGCTCTGGTTAAATCCTAGGGCATACGCCGCCCATGCGATCACCACAAAGCGCAATGTAGCGCCTACACCCCAGAATAAGGTCGTAACAGCTAGCGAGACTTGTCCTTGCGGGTCACACCATAGTGCTTTGAATGAATGGCTGAAATCTTTGAGCACGTAGAGCGGGTTGCGCTTGGATAACTTATGATCAAGTGGCAACTTGGGGATATAGATATTGAAAATAGCCGCCACCATATAGAGTAGCGTAATAATTGCTAACGAGATTTGAATGCTGATATTAGGCAATACGGCGCCGAGTATGGCCCCCAATACAATTGCCATAACAGTCGAACCTTCCATCCAGCCATTGGCTTTCACTAGCATATTAGAAGGTAAATATTCAGTGAGAATGCCATATTTGGCAGGGGAGTAAGCCGCCGCGCCTATACCTACAATGCCATAGGCAAATAGCGGTGGCATGCCAAATATCATGGAAATACTGCCTACGAACTTGATGGCATTGGCGACGAACATGACATTACCTTTGGGATAGGCATCGGCAAATGAGCCGACAACTGGTGCCAAGATAATGTATGAAATTACAAAGAACTGCAGCAACAGAGGTTCGTGCCAATCAGGCGCACTTAACTCACGGAGCAAGGCGATTGCAGTAAAAAGTAATGCATTATCAGCGAGCGCAGATAAAAACTGCGCCGCTAATATAATATAGAAGCCGAAATTCATAGGTTACATCGCCACCCAAACATCAGGTGTTCTTCTCATCCCCGAAAAGCTTTTTGTTGATAGCCTTTTTACAAGGCTTCTGCGGCAAAATCTGCCAAACGTGAACGCTCACCACGCACTAGTGTGACATGGCCATTGTGTTCCCAGCCTTTAAAGCGATCTACTACGTAGGTTAAACCTGAACTACCTTCTGTTAAGTAAGGTGTATCGATCTGCGCAATGTTACCAAGGCAGACTACTTTAGTACCTGGGCCAGCCCGAGTAATCAAGGTTTTCATCTGTTTAGGCGTTAAGTTTTGTGCTTCATCAATGATCAGGAATTTATGTAAGAAGGTACGGCCACGCATGAAGTTCAATGATTTAATTTTGATGCGGGTGCGGATCAAATCTTGTGTTGCAGCACGCCCCCACTCACCAGCTTCTTCATCAGACTTATTCAAAACATCCAGATTATCTTCCAGTGCACCCATCCATGGCGCCATTTTCTCTTCTTCCGTACCTGGCAAGAAACCAATGTCTTCACCAACTGGAACAGTAACTCGAGTCATGATGATTTCGCTGTAAATCTTTTTATCCAGTGTTTGTGTGAGTGCAGAAGCTAGAGTCAACAAGGTTTTTCCTGTGCCTGCTTGACCTAACAATGTGATGAAATCTACGTTTGGGTCCATCAACAGATTCAGCGCGAAATTCTGTTCACGGTTGCGCGCGGTGATGCCCCAGATATTATTTTTGCTTTGGGAATAGTCTTTAACAATTTCCAGCACAGCGGTATTGCCTTGCTGGCTACGCACAATAGCATGGAATGGTTTTTCGTATTCGTAATAGACAAACTCGTTGGTAATAAAGCCTTTGCAGAGTGGCCCTGTGATGCGGTAGAACATACGGCCTGCGTCTTGCCATGATTCGAGTTCTTTGCTGTGTTTTTCCCAGAAATTGGCAGGCAACTCTTTCATGCCCGTGTACAGCAAATCGGTATCTTCAAGTACTTTATCGTTAAAGTAGTCTTCTGCCAGCACGCCGATGGCGCGGGCTTTGATACGAATGTTGATATCTTTGCTGACTAGTATTACCTGACGATCAGCATGTTTTTTCTGCTGATCAAGCACTACACCAAGAATCTGGTTATCGGCTTTGCTACCAGCTAAGCCAGGCAGTACAACGCTGATTTCTTCGGTTTGTAGAAACAGGCGGCCACTAATGTGTTTGTTGCCGTTGATTGAAAGCGGGCAGCCTTCTTCGAGCTTGGTGAGGTTGGTGCCGACGATTTCTTCAAGATTGCGGCTGGCTTGGCGTGCATTTCTGGCGACTTCGGTCATGCCTTTTTTATTGTTATCCAGCTCTTCTAAAGTCACCATTGGTACGTAGATGTCATGCTCTTCAAATCGGAAAAGGCTTGATGGATCGTGCATCAACACATTGGTATCAAGAACAAATAATTTGGTGCTGCCTGCAAGTTTTTTTGTCATGAGGATAGTTTTCCAATTAAACAACAGTTAATGAAATCAAAGAGTTTATTAAATCGTACTAATTTAACGCATACCCACATTAGAAAATCCAAATATCCAGCGACTTAGAATCAAGCAACCTTGGACTTTAAAAACGCTAAGACTTCATGTGCGTGGCCATCCACCTTCACACCACGCCATTCATGTATCAACTTGCCCTCCTTATCGATAATAAATGTACTACGCTCAATCCCACGTACCTGTTTACCATACATGTTCTTCATTTTCATGACGCCAAACAGGTTGCAGGCCAATTCTTCAGAATCTGACAGTAATTCAAACGGAAAACTATATTTAGCCTTGAAATTTTCGTGCGATTTAAGGCTATCTCGTGATACACCAAAGATTTCAGCGCCCAAGGCTTGAAATTCTGCATAAGCGTCACGAAACTGAATGCCCTGTGTCGTACAACCAGGCGTTGAATCTTTAGGGTAAAAATAGATAACGAGAGTCTTGCCTTTGAATTCGGCAAGGTCAAAAGTCTTGCCGCTGGTTGCGGGTAATGTGAATGCAGTAATGGTTTGATTAAGCATGATTGAAATCGAGTTGAACACGCTTCTATTGTTGTTAAAAATTGCCATTAAGGCAAGCGAAGATAGCGAACAATTGAAAAGATTTTTTAGCGGGTAGAAACCAGCGAAAAGAACCTATAGTTGATTGGATAGCTCGACATGAACGCGTGGAATTTCTATCTCAATCAAGGTGCCGCCACCATCCCTGTGTTTGAACGTAATGCTACCAGTCAGCGCTTCACACACTTTAAATGCGAAGGGAATACCAAGCCCTGTCCCGAACCGTTTAGTGGTCGGGCCCGGGCTTACGGCGTGTGGGTCTGGTGTAAATGGCATACCAGGGCCACGGTCTGCAATTAGTATGCGTAATGACTGCTCCGCGATATCTGCATGTATCTCAATCTTGGTATTACTGGGTGCTGCTTCAATCGCATTAAGCAGTAAGTTATACAATACCTGCTCGAGTAAGTGCTGGTCGGTAAACATGCTGTCATCTACATGCTCCCAATCGGGTAGCTCAAGGGCGATGGATTTTTTTTGCAGAATCTTCTGCAAATGCACCAGTGAGCCAGTGATGATTTTGCGCAGGCTAGTATGCTCAGGCTGTGCTTTGAGTGGGTGCAAATAAGCTAACAGCGCGCCCGTCCAGCGCTCAAGGCCATCCACCGCGCCGATGATGTCACGTAATGCGCCTTGTGTTTCAGCATCAAGCTCACTTACATCGGCTACTTGGGCGGTCGCCCGAATACTGGCGAGTGGGTTGCGAATGTTATGCGCCAGCATAGGTACAAGTAGCCCAAGAGCAGCCTGTTTCTCAGTACGGACTAATGCTTCCTGGCTACGTGCCAGTTCTTTTGCCATATGGTTGATGGCGCGCGAAAGAGTGGCGATCTCGGCTGCGCCTTGTTCAGGTACTTTGTGTTCCAATCTACCTGCACTGATTTCTGTGGTGGCGAGCAATACACGCTCTATGGGTCTCACAATCGCCCGTTTTAGAAATATGCGAGAGAATAAAAACAAGAGTGCGGCGAGCATGATGGGGATGCTGAGTATAGTCACAGAGTTGTGTTTGGCATCCTCAAGCCGCTGTTGCAACTCTTGCTGCTTGAGCATCAGCAATTTCTCTGCGCGCGCAGAGACGGCTTCATAACGATAAAAAATACCCGTTTCCAAGTCGGTATTCAGGCTCTTTTGCAAGGACTCGGTGGATAGCGACTGTTGATGATTGAACATCGAGCTAGTCTCATTCACAAACGCAAGATAACTCGCATTGAGCTCTTGTATGGCTTCGCGCTCCTCATTACCTACCGCCAATTGATTGAGCTGTTCAAAGTGTTTATTTACCGAAGTGGTATAAGCATCGTACTCATCATGCGCTTTCGGGTCTTTCAAAAAAACCGCATCAAATAGCTCTTTCATTTGCCGATACAAGTCACCGCGCGTTTGCTGTATTTCCTGCACTAGCAGGTTGATACGTTGTGATTCGTGCGAGGCTTTATCCCACATGTGGATGCCTATTGCCCCCGCCATGCCAGAGATCGCTACCAGCAAGATAAAGGCAAGCTCATGAATCAGCAGGATGTCTTTCAGCGACTTTTCTGAAATACCTTTGGTGATTTTTCGCAAATTCAGCATGCTGTTCTATTCCTGTAAATGGAAAGATACAGGGACTAAAACATTAAAAGACCGTCCACGTAATAAGACGGGTGGTGGAGGGAGTGGTGATGCTTTTTTGACCATATCCAGCGCTTGGTTATCGAGAGATTCGTAACCGCTGGATTGATGAATCTTGCTCGACGTGACATTGCCATTGCTATCCATCTGCACATCCACCAGCACATCGCCTTGATAGCCGCGCATTTGCGCTATTTTAGGGTACTGCTTGTATCTTGCCAGCGCATTCGCTAGCTCGGTGCCATACTGGTTACGGGCTGCATCAATATCCTGCTGGCTAGGGCCTACTGGTTTAGGTGGCTCTGGCGGCGGAGGCGGCACCACAACCACAGGCGCTTCTTCAGCTTTTTGGGCGGTGCTGATGACTGGCGATGTTTCAGCCATATGCTCAACTGGTCTTGGCACGTCGTTATTGATTGGTGCTGGCGATGACTTGATAGGCGCGGGTTTAATGTCAGGTTTGGGCGTAATGTTTTTTTGCGGGGCTGGCGGCTCTGGTGATGGTTCTGGTTGAGCGACTGGAGCAGGTGCCTCGGTCTTGGCCATTTCAACCTGTAATACGGTGGGCAATTGTTTTTTTATTTGCAGCAGGTTCGGTAAAGACAACAGCAACATGGCGTGTAGCCCGAGCGACAATGCCAGCATCCATGCGAAGTGCTGGTCTGATATACGGTTGTCAGAAAGGGAGGCCAAAAGGGAGGTGGATGATTCAGGTTAAATAATGATTAAATATTGGCCAGAGTATCGCATTAACTGCTTGCATCAAAGGCAATCATTATACATCAAGCTTTTAAGGCAGTTCAGGCTTGTCTGGGCTTTGTCTGAGGCCCGTTTGGCATTCTATCAACCTGCAGTTTTGAGCTGCAGTTACTCCCACTCCAGCGCGGGGTAGAGATTGTTTACGTTACGGCGATTGACGATATCAAATAGCACCCAATTGTTTTTCTCTGATGCTGCAGCGGTATCCATCGTTTTCTCCATCACTTCACCTTTTTTAATGCTGGCGCGAATATCTGTGAGTAAAGTTTCAAGGTAATGCTGCTCTTTACCAAAGGCTGCTTGCGCGTCTTTTGTGGGCGTGCCATGGCCTGGAACTACCTCGCTCACTTTCAGTTGCTTTAGCTGGTCTATGACAGTCAGCCAGCCTTTAATATCACCATCTACCGAAGGGGTGCGTTCAATAAACAATAAATCGCCGGTCCATAAGGTATTCGTCTTGCTGTCTAGTACCGTGATGTCAGTGTTGGTATGTGCTTTTGGGTAAGCCGTGAGTATGAGTTTTCTATCGCCAATATCCAGGGTTAATGTGTCTTGCACTGCTAGTGTGGGTTTGACGATCTCGCTGCCCGCAAATGCGTCACCCATCCAAGTTTGGTTCATACGCATATAGGCATCTGCTCGCAGCGTCATCGCATCAGCCAGTTTTGCATGACCAACAAATACGGGTTTATCAGCCACAAATGCCGCATTGCCAAAAATATGGTCAGGGTGAACGTGGGTATTAATGACATAGAGGATGGGCAGCGGCGTAATTTTTCTGATGGCATCATGCAATGCTTGGCCAGTTTTAAAGCTGCCGCCTGTGTCAATCACAGCCACACCTTTGCTACCGATTACAAAGCTGATATTGCAAATATCGCCGTGATAGCCTTCTGACAAATCTTCATGCACGCCTTGATGTACATACAGGCCATCAGCCACTTTCGTTACTGATAGCGGCTCAGCTTGAGCAGTTAGTGCCGCTATTGCAAAACAGGCACAAAGCCAGCGATTGATTAACTGCATGTGATACTCCTCATAAGCTTATAGTGATAATTCAACATCTGACGTGTTATGAATCATTATGACAGCATGCGAATTAAGCATGTTCAATCAATGAGCTTATTCTGGCCTGAAATAATGGTTATGAACTTGGTCATTTAATAAACGTCTTATGATTAATATGGCTCAAAAGACTTGCCCCAGATGGGCAATGGCTTCAAAATCCAAGTCTGAATTTAGTCACTCATATCATCTTTCAAACAAGGCAATAAAATGGCTATTACAAGTACGCATTACACCAAAACCGCTGTGGTTCTGCATTGGTTGATTGGCGCTGGTATCATATTTATGTTGGCGCTCGGCTGGTATATGTGTGACTTGCCAAAAGAGGCGGCTAAAACTGCTGTATTCGATTTATTTGATCTCGGCCTCTATCACTTGCAACTTGCAGAAGCTGTCTCGCCGCGTACTTTTTATTTCAATTTGCATAAATCCATCGGTGTGACGGTACTTGCGTTAATCGCCTTGCGCATTTTATGGCGCATTACCCATCAGCCACCAGCGATGATTCAAACCTACAAGCCATGGGAGAAAAAGCTTGCTAATGCCACGCACCATACGCTTTATTTGCTGATGATCGCGATGCCACTCAGCGGCCTCATTATGGCGGCATACAGTAAATACGGTGTTAAATGGTTTGGCATCAAACTCATTGCTGGCCTGGATGATAATGCCAAGCGCGAGATATTCGTAGAGATACATGAGTTCTTGGCGCTGGTGTTTGCAGTGGTCATTGTTTTACATGTGTTGGGCGCGCTGAAGCATAAACTCATTGATAAAGATGACACATTAAAGCGTATGTCTCTATTGAAATAATCGATCAAATCATCCAATCAAAAAGGCGCTCAAGGCGCCTTTTTAATTGGATGCGTTATGTGGTAGCTGATGCCCAAGATATTTAAAATCAGTCACGGCAGCGAGGCGGATTATTTCTTCTTCAAGTTGATTCAGCGTGTGTAGCAATTCTTTTGAGCATTTGAAGTGAGCTGCTGCTTTAGCGGAAACCTCGACGCGCTGTCCAGTTTTTGGATTGCGGCCAACCCGAGGATTTCTGGTGTGCCGGGAGAAACTGCCAAAACCCCGGATTTCGGTACGGTTGCCCGTGACCAGGCTATCCCCAATACTATTAAGGATGACCTCGACGCTAAGCTTGATGTCTACTTGGGTGAGTCTGGGGAATTTATTGGAGAGTTGGAGGATTAGTTCTGCTTTTGTCATCAATCAATATTAACAAAGCCGTCGTTTTGCCTCAATACGGAGAAAGTCTGACGTCAACTTTCCAAGGCTGGAAAGAAGCGAGGTGGAGAAGATACAGCAAGATCTTTTGAGTTGATGGCTTTGGTCAGCAACTGAATCCAGGCGTTAGCTTTTTGAAGCGGCATATGAATAAATATTTGGTGGTTATCCAGTTGATTAGTGGTGACTGTCAGGCCAGTATGGAACGCCTGTTTTCTTACTTCCTGTTGATTCTTCATCTCCGCTTGTATCCCGGTGTTAACGCCAAATCCAGTATATTCGAGACGACCAGGTTGGGATGATTGCCATCCCTTGATTTCGTTAAATGGCACTAATTTGTAAGTTAGGTCCTTGACGGATTTGGCCTTTACAAAACAAAAGGTTTGATTCTTGACGTCTACCGCCAGCCCCCCGCCTCCGCCATAGTAAAAATAGTCAACATTTTGTAGTTGTTCAAAGATCAGTTGGTGAGCTCTTAACATCACAGTATTAACGTTATCAACTGAGGATTTGCTGATCAAATAGATACCCCATAGTGGCGCAATAATGAAGATTGCGACACCAACTAAAGGAAGCGTCAAGCCGCCTATAAATATTCCAGCTATGGCCGATAGAATGTACAAAGGTATGCACCAAGTCACACCATTCCTGAGCATAGAATGAAAAAAGACTTTTGATGGTAGTTGCTCGATTCTTGGTTGACTCATAGCTGGAGTTTGACTTTTATAAATTATTCGATTTTGGGATTATTCAATAATCGGATTATTTGTACAAGACCTAATATTTTTGAGGTCTTGTATGAAAGCAACACATACACCTGGTTATCAGTGGCTATTGGATGAACTAATTGCCAAAAGAAAAGCATTAGGGCTAACCCAAACGGATTTGGGAGCAACTCTAGGCCGACCCCAGTCCTACATTGCGAAACTAGAGAGCGGCGAAAAGCAGTTGGATTTAATGGAGTTCCTTTCACTCGCGGAGGCCTTGAAGCTTGATGCTGTCAGCTATGTTGGTAAACTGATAGAAAAGTTGTAATCAGTATTCTTGAGTCAAAGGATAAATCATGCTCAACTACAGCGAAAAATTAGCGCTCAATGCCATTCTGGAAGCTGCAATCATCGATAGTGAAGACGATGATGGGGATCCGGTATTTCATGAAGTGCTTGCTGAGGATGTGAACACTTTTGAAGACAAACGCCTCCAGGCAGATGTTTATGACGATTTGGCCCAAAATGGTTTGATAGCCTGTAGTGGTACGCAAGACGAAAACGGTAACGAGGTATTAGAGTTTGTCTGTATTACCCCAAAGGGACTCGAAGAATTGAAATCCTCAAGTGGGGTGCATTGATGTTTTCAAAAACATCTTCCAGTTATTAGTCTCAATATCCACCCAATTTATTGGATAGCTAATAGCCGCTTTCGGCCAATAGCTGCCATTTAACTTTAAGCAATTTTCTATAATGGATCGAATGGAGTCTCTTGGTATGACCAAAGACCAAATCTATTTTTAAAGTGATTGGAGAATCTACACTTCAAATCTTACCTTGCGATTTCAGCTTCTTGCCTACCATTTGAATACCTTCTTCACCTATTCTCAAGGCTTCCTTGGTCGTATGGACTGAATAATAGCCAGTCACTAATGGATGCGGATGCTTCACTGCTGAGCCCAACACAAAGTTAACTTCGCCATGCGCTTGCAGGGTCAATGGAGCGGATCCTGAATCAAAGACTGCGACTTCATTTGATAGTGTTTCGCCAGAAACACTCATACTGCCTTGGTCTATGGCTAACCAAAGAACATCATGATTCGCGGGCGGATCGAATGTCCAGAGCTCACCATCAGCAAGTCGGACATGCAAGTAAATCATTGGCGATATTTGTGGCAAAGGACTTATAGCATCAAGGTATTCACCAATAATGACTCTAACGGGACCGACGGCAGGTATCTTCCCTGGGTCAACATAAATACTCTCAGGTAGCGTGTTTTCAAGTGCCTCAGGGAGTGCTAACCAAAGTTGGTATCCGTGGATACGCCCTGAGATATCTGCAACCGGGCTTGCCGTGTGCCATACTCCGCCGCCAGCTTGCATCCACTCTACAGCTCCTGCTCCTAACACACCTTCCTTACCAGTCGAGTCTTCGTACCCAGCATTCCCTTCAAAAATAGTAGTCACGGTCACGATGCCCGAATGTGGATGCCAACCAAATGCCATTGCCTGGCTTGCATCCACATTAATGCTATCCAAAAAGATAAAAGGCTTGATGAGTTCACCTAAATCTCCAGGACTAACTAGCCGTGTTATTGGTCCGTGGCTGTGGCCATGAGTCCGATGGATAATTCTACGTTCGTTCAATGTATCTGCTTTCTCTGCTAAGTTTTGCATGTCTATCACTCCATATTTAGCGGTAGTTTATAGATATAGCCATAAATAAAACCAATAATTTGTTTAAAAGTATTGACGAAGATTAAACCGAAAACCACGCCTAGGATGATCTATGGCGTGGTGTTCAAATTCGCTAATCGTTAGGCTGATGTCGCGATTTCCGAGACAAAGTCGCGATAGCTGCGAAGTGGGCGTCCTAGCAGTGCGGTCAAGCGGTCAACATCGCCGGCTTCAGGTACCATTCCTTCCGATACAAAACGTTCGCTCATCAGACGCATGTCGAATGCCATCCAGCTGGGCATGAATTGTCTAAGATTCTTTTCAAACCCAGCAGTATCTTCACCAGGATAGGCAATTGGACGACCCAGGGCTGCTGTCCAGATGGCAGCGATATCAGTGCCGGTCAGCGTGTCGGGGCCGACAATGTTGATTCGATTGAGCGGAAGTGGGGTCGTAGCCTGTTCACGACGAATGAGTTCAATAGCAGCGACTTCGGCAATATCGCGTACATCGACCATTGCAAGCCCCTTACTGCCGATAGGCATAGGATATATTCCATATCCAGTCACCACGTCCTTAATCGTCAGATCGTTATTAATGAAGTAAGCGGGACGCAAGATGGTAGCGTTAATCCCCATCTCCTCAATCATCCGCTCAACCCCGAACTTGCCTGCGAAATGCGGTACATTCAGATAGCGGTCGCTATGAATGACCGACAGGTACACGATCCGCTCAATACCAGCTTCACGGGCGACATTGAGTGCAATCAGTGCTTGGGTGAATTCGTCGGGCACCACGGCATTGAGCAGGAATAGTGTTGAAACGCCTGAGAATGCACTACGCAACGAGTCGACGTCGAGCAAGTCACCTTGTACGACATCGACAGCTGCAGGGAAATTGGCCTTAGAAGAATCGCGAACGAGCGCACGTATATTAGCGCCGCGCTTAAGGAGCTGTTCAACAACTTGACGGCCAACAGTGCCGGTAGATCCTGTAACGAGTATGGTCATGATATTAATCCTTAGGTGATGGTTGAATTGTTTGTTAAATGATCGAGTCAGAAAACGTCACTACAGTTTTGCCGAGTTGGGGCTGAGTGCGATGGCGTTCAATCGCTGCAGGTAAATCGTCAAAACGCTCGACAACGGTGACTTTCGATTGCAAGCGACCGTTTGCTACATCTTCGGCGATGGCTTGAAGTCGAGCAGTATCTGGTGCGTTCTGGTACCAGAGGCCGCGACGTCCTGCGGGAGTACTCGCCACAATGTTAGGAGATGCGGCACTGACGATGGCACCAGGTTCGGAGAGCACAGTCCAAGAGTGATTCAGCACATCACCACCGGCATAGTCGAGCACAAGGTCAATGTCGCTGACCAAGTTTTCGAATTGCTCTTTGTCATAGGCGATAACGTGATCGGCACCAAGGCTGCGGACATAGTCAGCATGGCTCTCCAATGCCGTGGCATAGACCACGGCACCTGCCTGATGGGCGAACTGCACAGCAAACCCGCCAAGTCCGCCAGCTGCACCCTGGATCAAAATGCGCTGCCCAGAACGGATGGGGCCGGCTAGATGCAGCCTTTTCCATGCAGCCACTGAGGCCAAAGGCAAGGCGGCTGCTTCTACAAAGTTCAACGCGTCAGGTATCGGACTAAGGTTGGCCTCGTTCACCGCGACTAACTCAGCATAGGCACCCAATCCGCCGATTGGCCCCATGACACGATCGCCTTTGCTAAGACGGGTAATGCCTGCGCCTACCTCTTCGACGACTCCAGCCAGTTCAACGCCCAGGATAGTAGGAAGCTGCAGAGGAAAAACCTCGCGAAGATATCCATTTCTGATTTTCCAGTCCAATCCATTGACGCCAGCAGCGTGAACGCGAACGAGTACTTGACCAACACCTGCCACTGGAGACTCTACTGACGAAATCTTGAGGGTATTGATGCCTCCATATTCGGTAAGTAATAACGCTTGAATGTTCTTCATAAAACACCTTTGAGGTAATTTAATCTAGGTGCAAACAATAATCCGTTTCAAAATACTATGGAAGACTATAAAATATAGACACTCCGTTTCATAAATGAGACAAATATGGATCTAAGCGCATTGGAGGATTTTCAACTAGTTGCCACTCATGGCGGCTTTGGTAAGGCCAGCCGTGCTAGTGGCCGGTCTAAGGCAACACTATCGCGGCGCATTGCAGATATGGAAGAGTCGCTAGGTATTCGACTTATCGAGCGAGGTAACCAGCGTCTGGAGTTAACAGAGGCCGGCCAACTGCTGCTAGGCCGAATTGAAGGCCCAATGCACGAAGTCGCGGAAGCAGTAGCATCGGCACGGGATAGTCTGGCAACACCGCGAGGCCGGCTGCGTATCACAGCGCCGATTTTGTTTTCGCAGATGGCATTCGGGCGAATTGCAGCAGAGTTCTTGGCGATCTATCCAGAAGTGCAAATCGAAGCTGTAGCAGAGGATCGTGTCGTCAATCTTATTGACGAGCATTTCGATGTCACGATCCGTATAAATCCATCTAAAGATAGTGAATTGGTGGGAAGGTGTTTTGCCAAAGACAGACTTATGCTTGTTTCAGCCCCATCATTTCAAATGCCGATGGGGCAATCCGAGAAACCTGTACAGGTTTCGGCAGTGGTGATGCCTAGCTATCGTGAGGGAGATGTGTGGTCAGTCAACCATGGTCAGTTTACCATTGAGCCTAAACCTGTTCTACGTCTTTCTTCGTTCCTCATGGTTCGCGATGCCATCGCTGCTGGTGCAGGAGCGGCAATGTTACCGAGATCTATCATCGGAAGTCTGCTTGAAAAAGGAACCCTAGTGTCGTGGGGTATTGCTGACCAAGAAGCCGAACTTTGGGTTCTGCACACTTCTCGCAGACTACAGAGTCCTAAAGTGAGTGCTTTCGTAGAATTCATGTGCAAGCAGTATCCAGATGGATTGTTTAGCATCTAATAAATTGAGTTGTAAACCTTCTCCTGCTAGACAAAACAATTGTGTGTAAATGTCTGCTATGGGTCGGTAGTGGACATAAATAAGCAGTCTTTTCATGAATTATAGTAATTTAAATATTTTATGGTTTTGCTATAACACTGTCGGAATTAAATCTAATTGCTCATAGCAGCGATACAGATAGAGGTAGAAGTTTCTGCAGATTGTCTAGTCTGCGGACATTAAGCAGATACAAAGTCATTGAATATTATTAACAAAGTTTTACATATTTTTTGAACTAGATTATTGAATTTGCTGCAATAATCTTCTGAAACAACCATAAATTTAACGCAATAAAATTGCGTTAAAGCAATAGCTTGAAAAATAAGACGTTTTTCTATAAGGAGCAATTTGATGTTCGGCGGGTTAAACAAAGTTTTTGGTTCTGCTAAATCGACAAAAATATCTAATGAGGAATTGGCCAATCTAAGAGGTCAGGTCTCCGCCATCAGTAAGTCTCAAGGCGTCATTGAATTTACCATGGAAGGCAATGTCATTACAGCCAATGACACCTTTCTCAACATCCTGGGATACTCACTCTCCGAAGTCAAAGGCCAGCCTCACAGTCAGTTCATAGAGCCAAGCTACCGTAGCAGCAACGAATATCAGCAATTCTGGCAAAAACTCAATCACGGTGAATTCGATACAGGTGTCTATAAGCGTATTGGTAAAGATGATCGTGAAGTTTGGATACAAGCCAGTTATAACCCGATCTTTGATTTACATGGCAAGCCATTCAAGATTGTGAAATATGCCACTGATGTAACAGCCGGACGCATCAAAAACTCAGATTATGAAAGTCAAATAGCCGCAATCGGTAAATCGCAAGGTGTCATTGAGTTCACTATGGAAGGCCATGTAATACAAGCCAACGATACGTTCCTCAATCTATTGGGCTATAGCTCAGAAGAAACCAAGGGCGAGCACCATAGCAAGTTTGTTGATCCGATATATCGCAGCACCGCTGAGTACAAACAATTCTGGGAGAAACTCAACCGTGGCGAATACGATGCTGGCATCTACAAACGCATAGGCAAAGGTGGACGCGAAGTCTGGATTCAGGCCAGCTACAACCCGATCTTCGATTTGAATGGCAAGCCATTCAAAGTGGTGAAATACTCCACGGATGTAACAGCTGAGCGCATTAAGAATGCAGATTACGAAGGCCAGATTGCTGCTATCGGTAAATCGCAAGGTGTCATCGAATTTACCATGGATGGTAATGTTATCTGTGCCAATGATACCTTCCTGAATGTATTGGGCTATACGGCCGAAGAAGCTCAAGGCCAGCATCACAGCAAGTTTGTAGAGCCGACTTATTGTACTAGTACCGAATACAAACAGTTCTGGGAGAAGCTTAATCGCGGCGAATATGATGCTGGTATCTACAAACGCATAGGCAAAGGTGGCCACGAAGTCTGGATTCAGGCCAGCTACAACCCGATCTTCGATTTGAATGGCAAACCGTATAAGGTAGTTAAGTATGCTACCGATGTTACCAAAGAGCGTCTTAGGAATGCAGATTTCGAAGGCCAGATTGCGGCCATTAGTAAATCCCAAGGCGTGATTGAATTCTCGATGGATGGCAAAGTCCTCACATCGAACGACGCATTCCTAAATATTCTCGGCTATTCCCTAGCCGAAGCTCAAGGCCAGCACCACAGCACATTTGTCGAGCCAGCACATCGCACTACTACTGAATATAAACAATTCTGGGAAAAACTGAATCGTGGTGAATATGATGCTGGGGTCTATAAACGAGTCGGAAAAAGTGGGTGCGAAGTATGGATTCAGGCAAGTTACAACCCTATCTTTGATTTAAATGGCAAACCTTTCAAAGTGGTTAAGTATGCAACCGATGTGACAGCGCAGATCAATGCTTCCAAAGCGCTGGCGGATGCCGTTGCAGAAAGTCAGATTGTCGTTAGTGCTGCTAAAAGTAATGACCTGACTAAGCGTATCCCACTCAATGGTAAGACTGGGGAGATTGCTGGTTTATGTGAAGGCATTAACTCCCTTATTGAAAATATGTCAGAAGTGATTACGCAAATCAAAGAAGCCAGTGGAACAATCACAGGCGCAGCAAGCGACATTTCGACAGGCAACAACGACTTGTCTCAGAGAACCGAAGAACAGGCCTCTTCCCTTGAAGAAACCGCTGCCAGCATGGAAGAACTAGCTTCTACGGTTAAACGTAATTCGGATAATGCAAAACAGGCAAACCGCCTCGCAGCAGAAGCTTCTGATGTTGCCAACAAGGGTGGGAAGGTTGTGAGTGATGTGGTGACTACGATGTCAGATATCAGCGCAAGCTCTCGCAAGATAGAAGACATCATCAGCGTCATTGATGGCATTGCTTTTCAAACCAATATTCTGGCATTGAATGCAGCAGTCGAGGCGGCAAGGGCTGGAGAGCAAGGTCGTGGATTCGCTGTCGTGGCAGCCGAGGTACGAAACCTAGCCCAACGCTCTGCTGCTGCTGCAAAAGAGATCAAGGATCTAATCTCGGACTCTGTAGCGAAAGTCACAAGTGGCACTCAACTAGTCGAAGAAGCCGGTATTACGATGGGGGAAATTGTGACCTCCGTGGAACGCGTAACCGCAATCATGGGTGATATTGCTGCAGCTTCTTCAGAACAAAGCACGGGGATTGATCAAGTAAATACGGCTGTGACGCAAATGGATCAGGTCACTCAACAAAACGCGGCATTGGTCGAACAAGCGGCAGCCGCTGCTGAATCATTGCTTGAGCAAGCTGAAGTATTAACGGCAAAGGTCAATTTGTTCAGACTGAATAACGATGCGCCTCTATCGACTGATACTAGAAAAAGTAGTATCCGCGTGATTCCAGCGCATTCTGTACAACGCTCAATTCCAAAACTTATCAATGGTGATGACGATTGGGAGCAGTTCTAACCTAGTGAGTTTTTATATTGAGCAGGAATAATATGGATAACAATCTTTATGCCTCTTTAGGTATGGCGATGAATAATGCTGTGCTTCAGAAACTGAGATCAACTGGCGTTGATCTCAGTCCGGCATTTGTTAGACAAAACTTTGTAATCCTTAGCCTGCTTGAGCAACGTGATCATCTTGTACGTTTACTTGGAGACATCCCCCTTGTAAAACATACATTGCAAGCAGATATCAAGGCTGGCCCAGATTATACGAGGCTAATAAAACTGCTTCAAGATGAGTTAGCCCATATTGACCAGCTCATGCATCAGCTAGAACAGAACGTAGCGGAGTTAAAGAATGTGGAATATCCAGAATGATGAGATAAGGGGCACGCTTTAGCGAGTCCCTTATGATTGGTAGATAACCTATTAGTTAAAGATTACCGAGGTTTTACGAGTGCTTGGGTTGTCTTTTTTACTAATGGCAATACCATTAGTAAAGTCGGAAAAGCAATTGCCCATGATAAAGCCCATGCACCCATCCAAATATGGAAAAGATGATTAGTTAATCCGATACTACGTAAAGTACTAATAAACGACACGACGAAAGTCATGATGATCGACAGTATTTAGTGGCATTACGATGCTGGCATATCTTGCTGGGATTTTTTGAAATTTCCGAGAATTGTTGTTTCTTGATGTCATTTTTTACTCCATAAAGTTTACCGGTCAAGCAAGGCGCCAGCCCAAAAGGCAATGCCCGGACAAGTCCGGATCGGTTGGCGCGTTGATTAACGTAAACGCTTACGGCGATATAAATCACAGTTCAATAATAAATTCTTATTTATGCCGATGTCAATCAGCAGTCGTTGTTCTAAATGCATTATCACTTACTAACAATCCTAAAGATTTACTCTCAAAACACGTTAAATATAAAGTGTCTGTGGATATCGCTGGATTTAGTACCTGAAGAATATTATGTATTTCAATAGGGATGCTGGATTGGCTTAATCAACTATTGAAGTCAGAATGCAAATGAAGTCGTTTGAACAAGTGCCGCGCCCAGGTTTACTGAGCTATATATTATTACCCTTGGCCTTTTGTTTGAGTGCAAAAGTAAGCCTTGCATTGGCAACTTCGCAGGAGGGAGTGACGATTCTGTGGTTGCCAAATGCTTTCACCTTGGCAACTCTGCTTTACTACCGCGGTCAGCGATATTGGCTTTTTATGCTACTAGTCATGTTGTCTGAAATCGCAGGCGACTTCCCCCGGTTCCCTTGGCATGAATCAATAATTTTAGGAGTCGCTAATATTATTGAAGTCACAATTGCTTATTTAATCATGCGGGAAAGTGGTGTCTCAAGGAAATTGAATGATTTACGTGATGTTGTTCAATTCTCTGTTGCTGGCCCATTAATTGGCTCTCTGTTTGGCGGGCTAATTGGTGCTGCGATAATTAAGTATTTTGATGCAACCACAGACAATTATTTATCCATCGTGCAGGTCTGGTGGTTCGGAGATGCGCTAGGATTAATGATCCTAACGCCTATGCTGCTAGCCTTTTTATATCCAAAAAAACAAATAATTCAGCCTTTTCAGCGTGTCGATTTGATAGTCTTTATCATTTCGGCAGGTTTGGCAGGTTTGATTTTCTCGGCGAGCAATGCAAAAGTATGGGGTGTCTTCATCACACCAACGCTTCTATTGCCTTCAATGTTGTACCTAGCTGCTCGCACGAATCTAAAATGGACAGCTATCGGCATATGTATCGTGTCATTCTCCATTGCCTTATTGATCTCACACGGAGAAAAACCCTTTGGGGATTTACCCATGGCCCTTACTATTTTGCATGAGCAAGAGTTCATTTTTACCCTCAGCATCGCCAGTATGGGACTTGCGACCTTGATGGCCCATATTCGAGATCACAAACATAATCTAGAAATTCGGGTAGCAGAGCGGACAGAAGCGCTAAAAGCCGTAAATCGACAGCTTGAAGAGCTGAGTGCCACAGATAGCCTGACTGGCATTGCAAACCGTCGACGCTTTGATGAGCAATTACAAAGTGAATGGTCGCGCGCAATACGCTCTTCTCAACCGCTATCCCTGGCAATCATTGATATAGACTGGTTCAAGAACTATAACGATCATTATGGTCATCAAGAGGGTGATGAGTGCTTGCGCCGTGTCGCTGGCATTCTATCCTCTGTTATATCTCGGGGTAGTGATTTGCTGGCACGCTACGGAGGAGAGGAGTTCGTTATTATTGCGCCGAATACTGATGCAACTCAGGCATATGCGATAGGGCAGAAAATTTGTGATGCATTTCAGGTTGCTGGGTTGCTACATGCGTTATCTAGTTATGGTTATGTGACAGTGAGTATTGGTGTGGCGTCAATGATTCCAGAAAACACACTAAAACCATCCACATTAGTTAAAGCTGCGGATGAGGCTTTATATATGGCAAAAGGACAAGGGAGAAATCAAGTCGTAGCTGCAGAGTATTGATAGGGGGCACCATTGGCATTTGTGTCACCTAACGTTTGAATTAAGTACCGCCGTTAGGCGTCCCGCTTGAATGATAGGTTAGGCATTACGGTCACTTGAAGCATGAAAGAAAATGCCAAATTTGGCGAGTAGCAAAAATACGCTTGGCCAGAAAAGGGTATTGAGTATGTCGTGTAAACTTGCACCCCAACGCCAATACCCGAGGCTAGCGATGTCATCACGCATATCGAGCAATTCTCCTGTGATGGCTACACAAACAACCACAAGCCATGGGACATAAGAACGAAGTGGCTTGCGTAAAACAATTGCTGCCACAAGAAATACAGCAAGGCCAACATAGATGTGAAGAGCATCTTTAGATAGCCCCGTAGCAGCAACTATAGCTAGCTTGATGGATTGGATAGCGGAAGTTTCCATAGTGCCTAACGTTTGAATTAAGGGGCACGCTTTAGCGTGTCCCGCTTGAATGATGGGTTAGCCCTTAAGTTACCAATTATCATGACGCTCTCTCCGTTCCAGCCTGTAATTGGTTATTTCAAGGCGAATACCATCGGGGTCAGTAAAGTGAGTTGCCCAGTAATCGGGGGCGTACTCAATGTGCAATTTTGGCTGTGATGCTTCTACTCCAGCAGTTCCTAGCTGGGTGGCTATGGTTTTAACGTCAAGTGCAGAATTAACTCGGAAGCACAAATGGTGAAGACCTGAAGCATAAGAGTTGTGGGTGGAATCACTATGCGTAGGGCGAAGAACATAACCAAAATGACGATTAAAGTACTGAATATGTGGGTCACCACCTAATGAAAATTTGTTCTTGCGAAAGTCTAAAATACCCAATAAAACTAGGTCGTAAAATACCTCTGAGCGCTCAAGGTCGCTAACTGCAATATAAATGTGATCGATTCCAATAACTTCGGTCATTGCTTCAATTTCTTATTGAAAGGGCTAACGTTTGAATTAAGGGGCGCCGTTAGGCGTCCCGCTTGAATGATGGGTTAGCCCTGCCAACTCATTACACGCAGCAATATTGGCAGCCACTTTAGGCAAAAATGTGTCTGGCTCGCAAATTGTGCCTGGCGGTGAGATTTTGCATAAACCAGCAATTAAAAAATCACTTACCGCCTCAGTGCATGCAGGGTAAGTATCAAGTGCTAGAGATGACGGCGAATTAAGCCCCCAAGAATTTAAAAAGGTTTGCATTCTTTCAAGGCCGCCACTGAAATAGTTACGATCTTTTGCTGTAACAGCGGCCTCCATTTGAGGAAGCTCTTGCGCCAGAAATGCGCTTGCCGAGGCTGGAAACTCAGAAGTAGGTTGCTGAGCGAAAGCCTGTGATATGAAAAACAAGATGGCAAAAGCTAATGTGGTTTTCATGAGGGCTAACGTTTGAATTAAGGGGCACGCTTTAGCGTGTCCCGCTTGAATGATGGGTTAGGTGTTGTTGCCATAGCCTACGACCCAAGGTTTGTTTTGCAGTGCGGAAATGTCGTTTGATTGGAGTAATTGCCATAGCTCAAGTGCGCTAGTTTTTGAAATTGAGCGCATATGCCAAGGACCCTCGCCTGTTTCAATATTTTCAAAGATTGTTAGACCGTTTTCAAAAACTGAAATAGACCAGCCATCTTCAGTATTTAGCCAGCAATCGGGATGTTCTGCATCTGGTTTATCTAGTTCATTGAGAGCCGCGACTAGCTCTTGATACTCTGGGTTTTGAATACTTTCACCCCAGCGTTTCGTAAGATATGAAGATGACATGTTTTGAAACACCTAACGTTTGAATTAAGAGGCGCGCGTCAGCGCGTCCTGCTTGAATGATGGGTTAGGGAAAACTACAGCCAAACTACCCACCTTTAAGTTTTGACATGGCATAAAACGCCCCTAAACACAGACCGCAAAACGTAAATAAATTGAAGATAGCTACACGCTTAAACTTTGATTTTGCACCCAATGCCCGACCCAATAACAGACCAACAAAAGAGAACGCTACAGTGATTACAAGAAAGGTAATGATTGTAGTTGTGACAAACTCAATTGAGTTGGTGGCTGAGGATGGCAGCATATTTCCCTAACGTAGAGGGAGGATGGGGTTTTGGTCATAGCCCATAGATTATTAAATTTATGGACTAAATTCGAGGGCATCAGCTACCACATAGCGATTGGATGATTAAGGTCCTTTAATTAGTGAGTGTGACCTGATTAGAAAACGCAGTGCCTTCGTTATCTTCTGCTTTCACTTGCAATACGCCTGACGCATCTGGAACGAAGCTAAACCGCAGGTAAGGGTCTTCACTAGTACCAACACCAAAATCCACATTCATCACTGGTTTGTTGTTAAAGGTAAATGCAGCTTTCTGAATATAGAACGCAGGCACATAACCTTGTGATACCAGATCGCGTTGTAAACCAGTACGCATAGGGTGTTTGATAATAAACGTAGTCGGTGTTTCCTGACCAACCTTGATCGGGTTTTCGACCTGCAATTTAATCTTGCCTGCCGTAGCACGAACCGTAGCTTCATCGTTATCCACTGTGCCACCACAGCCGCCAGCGGCGCGTATTGCCACTTTAGACATATACAGCTTGCCATCAGCCGCTTCACCAACCACATGGATGTAAGAGTCGGTTTCCATGCGAATGCGCGTTGAAAGCTCAAACTTACCTAATGCTTCATTCAGGTGATAAGTGGCCGCTAATGGAATTGGGTTGGCATCCACAATCACATACAAGCTTTTAATCGCATTCGCGTCAGACTGTGGTTTATCAATAGAGATAGTCACTGGTACTTGCGCGCCGCTCTCAGCACGCTTAGGTCCAGTAATCTTGATGAAATCCACTTCTTCAATATTACGGTTGGTGAAGAAGGCTTCTTTGACTACAGGCCAAAGCTGGTCTGAAGCCTCAGCCCATGCTGCAGTATTAAACGCCATTATCAACGCTGCTGATGCGCCTATGTTCAATGCCAAGTTTTTGCTAATCATCATTTTCTCCTCAAACTACTATTCATACTGACCAATATCGTTTGGCTTATACCCATATATTACATATGACACTAGAAACAAGCATTTATTCATTCTATGTTTGTGAATATTTGAATGAATAAATGCGTTGCCTAGTGAAGCATTTTATAGGTGTGCGAGAAGGTGTCTGTGATTAAAGTTACGCAAAGTCAATATTTAGAATGTATAGCTCGCATTGAGACCAGCTAGCCAATTACGCTCTGCGCCTGATTCATAAAATTGACTGTTAGCATCGTTGATACGCACAGAGCCTACATAATTGCGATCAAAGATATTTTCGATGCGTACAAATTCCGATACTTTCCATTGTTGTAGTTTTTGAGTAAACCCACCACGCCAATTAAGTAGTGTATAACCAGGTGCATTTTCACTATTTAGATCGTTAACATACATTTTACTGTTTGCGCGAACCTCAAATGCGGTTGAGAAATTGGTTGGTACATATTTCCAAGCTAGTTCTGTGTATAAAGACTGACCATAAATGCCAGGAATATAGTTATCTGATGGAATAGTGGTGTTGCCCACAGTACATGGAGCATTCCCTACACAAGTGCGGAATGCGTCATTGTATTTAGCCTCAATATAGGTGTATGCAGCGTAAGCTGTGAAACCATAATTTAAAGTGCTATCCACAGAGGCTTCAAAACCATTGCGACTAGTAGTGGTTGCATTTTTATAGGTTGTGCGCCCACCAGAGTTTGTTGCAGTGACGATTTCGTTCTCAGTATCCGTTTTGAATATCGCGATATTGGCTCGTGTATTGTCTCCAAGAAACGCCTTGGCACCAATTTCATAGTTATTACTGGTTGAGGGTTTAAGGCCAAAATTGAGGCCAGCTGCTCCGCTCGGGTTATAGGCCATTTCAATTAAGGTTGGCGTCTCAAAGCCTTTACCTGCGTTTGCATATAAATTGAATGCAGGTGTCACTTTGAAAATAGCACCAATCACTGAGGTGGTCTTCTGAAAAGTAACGCTGCCACTATCATTGCCGTTGCTGAGGTAGTGGTCATTTGAGCTAATATCTACAGTGCTATGGCGCGCACCTGCAATGACATCAAAACGTTCCAATGGAGACCATTGCCCTTGGACATACTGATCAAAATTTCTGGCGTTATCAGATTCATTACGTCTTAAAGCGCCTTGAACACCACAAGTCGCGTTTACTCCACATGTGCTGCCGCCAATAAAATTGTTATAGCCAGTTCTCTCATCGGTCATGCTGTCAAAATTAGTACCGACTGCAATGTTGTATGGGCGGTCAGCTAATTGACCTTTATGCACATAGCGTAAGTCAATACCGCCAAAATCGCGGTTAATCTTGGAGAGACCACCGCTTGAATATAAAGCGCCATTACCACTCCCTGGGCCACTAGTTTGTGCAAAAACAGTGGTAGGCAGGTATTGAGTGTTTTGGCGTTCTCCACCATAAGCAACCACACTAATAGTGTTGTCTTCGTCAATCGTGTGGTCAAGTTTTACCCCAAGATGCGTTTGGCTTTTTTGTACCCTTGTATTAAACGTGTAGGCGCTAGCAACAGCTTGTTTAGGATTAGTACTCCATTGCGGCTTAGTTAAGCCTAAAGGGTCTTGTGAGACTGGTTGATCAAGATCGGTCAAGATGATGGTTAGGTGATTATCTTCATTGAGTTGAATCCCAAGTTTTGCATTGAACAAATCGCGGCGCACTGCACTGTGGTCGCGATAGCCATCGCTTTCCAAATGAGAGTAATTGGCTGTGTAATTAAATTCCTGGCTGGTTCCACCGACTTTTACTGATGAACGTTGCGTGCCGTAGCTACCCGCAGTGAATGATCCGCCTAAGGTTAAATCAGGTGGTCCATCTTCTGTAAATATCTGAACAACACCGCCAGAAGAATTACCATATAAAGCCGAGAAGGGGCCGCGCATGACTTCTATGCTTTTTGCTGAACCTAAATCAAATGTGCCTGCCTGGCCTTGTCCGTCAGGCATGGTGAGTGGAATGCCATCAGCATACAATCGGATGCCTCGCACACCGAACTGCGATCTAGCACCAAAGCCACGTGAAGAAATTTGAATGTCCTGGGCGTACTGTCCGCGGCTTTGCGCGACTATGCCAGGTATACGCACCAAGCTCTCTGAAATGTTTGCTTGTAGCTGGCCATCCCTTATTTTTTCGCTGTCTATAGAGTCAATCGACACTGGCAGATCAAAGCTGTTTTGTTCCATACGTGTTGCCGTGACAACCACAGGCGCAGTGATGGTGATTTTTTCTGTGCTAGGCGCTGCGGTTTCTTCAGCACTGACTGATAAGCTGAAGCCGTAAATGCTCATAAGTGCCAACGGCACAATTTTTCTGGTGAACATGGTGAATCTTCCCTGATATATTGATTTAATAATTGAGCGTGACTTTATTACAAACACTTACAATTGCGCATCAGTATTTTCATGAATTTACTGGTTAATGCTGTTGTAAACGGCGTTAAACTTGATATTTGGTATTGATATTCACAGGGAGATACTTGTGGCAGTTTCAGGGTTTAATCATTACAACATACGTGCGCCACGTGCTTTGCTAGAGCAGTTGCGAGATTTTTACTGCGATGTGGTTGGCTTAGAGTTGGGTGAGCGGCCAGCCTTGAGGAGTTTTGGTTATTGGCTCTATGCTTCCGGCAAAGACGTATTGCATCTATCTGAAGCTAAAGATGGCGAAGTGCGTTTGACTGACGTGCAAACCACTTTTGATCATGTGGCATTTACTTGCACAGATTATGCCGCTACTGAAACCTTATTAGCTAAACGTGGCATTGAGTTCACAAGCCGTGTAATTGAAGCCACACACGTTCGGCAGATATTTTTTAGAGACCCAGCAGGCAACGGCGTGGAATTTAACTTCGCGATAGATACTTTCTAGGAATACTGGCAACTATCGCTAGATAATTCCCTCAAGCAATTGCACCTGCACCGTCGAACCCGCATCAAGATTTCCTGTTTCTTCATCCAGCACAATAAAGCAGTTGGCGGCTGACATAGAGCTCAATATTGCAGACCCTTGATTGCCCGTGGTTTTGACTTTCCAATGACTATCAGTATCCGTAAATAAAATGCCACGCTGGAACTCGGTGCGGCCTTTGAGTTTTTTAATGCCTGAAGTGCAAATCACTGACAACAAAGGTTGCTGTTTTGGTGTGGGCTGACCCATCATGAATAACAGCGCATCACGCACAAACTGATAAAACGTGACCATGACGGCAACTGGGTTGCCAGGCAGGCCAAAGTAATGGGCATTGCCGACTTTGCCATAAGCAAGTGGGCGGCCTGGCTTCATCGCGATTTTCCAGAAAACCACTTGGCCGAGTTTTTTTAGCAAGGCTTTCATGTGGTCTGCCGCGCCTACTGAGACTCCACCGCTGGTAATGATGATGTCGGCTTGTTCTGCAGCTTTTGCGAGGGTTTGCTCCAGCAACTTAGGGTCGTCTTTCACCGCACCTAAATCGATGATATCAACACCCAGCCGGGTCAACATGCCATAAAGCGTGTAACGATTACTGTCATACACCTGGCCAATATTCAGCGCTTGCCTAACACTCGCCAACTCATCGCCAGTAGAAAAAATTGCCACGCGTAGTTTGCGATATACCTTGATTTCGCCTATGCCTAGTGAGGCGATTAGGCCTAAATCAGCGGCATGGATCATGTGGCCTTTTGATAAAACTACCTGGCCTAGTTTTAAATCTTCACCTGCGTAACGGACGTTCCTTCCCTGTTTGAGCGGTTCTGCAAATACAATATCTCCGCCATCAATCTTGATGTATTCCTGCGGAATGACGGTATCTGCGCCTGCAGGAATAGCGCCTCCAGTCATGATGCGCACACACTCGCCGCGCTGTAGTGAGCCAGTAAAGCCATTGCCAGCGAAGGCATCGCCAGCAATCTTCAGGCGCGTTTCACCGCTTGCGTTTTGGTCATCAGCATTAAACACATAGCCATCCATCGCCGAGTTGTCGTAATTGGGTACGTTGGCGGTGCTCAAAATATCTTCAGCCAATATGCGGCCTAATGTTTCGCGCAAAGAGAGAGTTTTAGTGGTGGTGACTGGGTTTAGGTAATCACGAATATATTGCCTGGCTTGTTGCACAGGCATGGAATTCGGGTCGTAATCTTCCATACTATTTGGGCTGTTGACCAAGTCTGAAATTGATTTTTCGTTCATTATTTAAGTCAGATGTGAATGTAGGTTTAAGATCGTTTAGCAAGCCATTGCCGAATAAACGCGGCGATTTCGCTAATGTTATTCAAGTCTAGCAATGGCAAGGATGTTTCAATAATTTCATCACTGGCAATCGCAATGATATTCGCATCATGATTCGCCAATAGTGGCATATTCAAGCTGGGGCGATGCACTTCTATTTTACTGATAGGTGCATCTTTAAAGCCTTCAACCAGTACGACATCTACCAATGCTGGGTCAATTTGTTGCACCAGTTCAGCCAACACTGGTTCAGATTCCACATGGTCTTTTAGGTGCTTGAGCTCTGTCATCAGTGCCCAGCGCTCACCAGAGGCTACCAGCGTCTGCACCGCACCAGCTTCGCGTAAGCGATAGCTGTCTTTGCCTGGGTGATCAATATCAAAACTGTGGTGTGCATGTTTGATGACGGATACGCGAATGCCTTGCGCTACTAGCTCGGGGATCAATTTGGTTAACAGCGTGGTTTTACCAATACCACTGCCATATGCAGAAAACCCCAACAGTGGCGGCGCTTTTGCCATTACAAATCAGGCTATGCCTTCAAGCATGGTTAGCTCATCACGGGTATTGATGTTGCTGAATGCTTTTGCATTATCGGTAAACGACACGCTGACGGCTTCGAGGCTGTTTTGCCAGTCTTCGACTTTACGGCCGCCGCTTTCCAGGTATTGCTCCAAGCTTGGCAACACGCTGGTGCGATACAGGCAGAATACAGGTTGAGTTTGGCTGCCTGTTTTTACCACAGCCAGATCAGCATCATGCTTAATCAGGCTATTCATCAAGCGTGATGCCAAGTTTGGGGGTAATAAAGGCGAGTCACACGGCACGGTAAGTACATAAGCGCTTTCTGCGACCTGTAAGCCTTTTTGCAGCCCAGCCAAGGGGCCTGCAAAACCTGCGATGTCATCTTGTATGACTGGATAGCCTAATGCTTCGTATTGGGCTATTTCGCGGTTTGCGCTAATCAATATTTGATCTACTTGTGGGGCCAGGCGCTCAAGCACGTGCTCTACCATGGGCTTGCCATTAAAATTAACCAAGCCTTTATCAACGCCATCCATGCGGCTGCCTTTGCCTCCGGCTAATACTATTCCTGTGATGCTCATTGTGTCATTCTCAAGATTTAAAATCAGTTTGGCTAAAGCTAAAACTAGCCACCCGTCATTGACATGAACCTGATGACAGCGGGCGCAGCGCGCTGCAGATCGAAATCATGGCCTTTGGGTTTGATGGTCATGGAATTGATGATGGCGGCAATCAGCGGCGCATCATCATTCGGGAACTCTCTCAACAGCGGCATCAATTCAATTTTATCTTCTTGGCCCAGGCATAAATAAAGCTCGCCTTTGCAGGTGATGCGCACACGGTTGCATGACTCGCAGAAGTTATGGCTATGCGGAGAAATAAAACCAACACGTGTTTTTGTATTGGGTATGCGCCAATAGCGGGCTGGGCCACCACTGCTCTCTGCACTGCTGATCAACTCATGCTGCTGTTGGAGCAGTTTTAGTATGGTTTGATTACTAACAAACGTGCTTTCACGGCTGTGATCCACCTGGCCTAGCGGCATTTCTTCTATGTAAGAAATATCAATCTCTTGGGCGATAGCGAATTCCAGCAAGGAGAGCGCCTCATCGTCATTTACACCACGCATCAAGACTGTGTTGAGCTTGATATTTTCAAAACCAGCGGCTTTAGCAGCAGCAATGCCGCGTAAGACTTTATTCAGGTCGCCTGTGCGGGTAATGCTACGAAATCGTTCTGGATTAAGGCTATCGAGACTGATATTAATGCGCTTAACGCCCGCATTTCTTAAAGCTTGTGCTTGTTGTTCCAGTTGCGAGCCGTTGGTAGTGACCACCAGTTCGCGTAGGCCAGGCATTTGTCCGATTTCATCGAATAGCCAAATGGCATTTTTGCGTACTAGCGGTTCGCCGCCAGTAATGCGAACCTTGCTTACGCCTAGACCAACAAAAATGCGCACTAAGCGTGCAGACTCTTCTAGCGACAACACCTCGTTACGCGGCAGAAACGTCATGTCTTCGCTCATGCAATAGGTGCAGCGGAAATCACAGCGGTCGGTAATCGATAAGCGTATGTAATCCACCCGACGACCAAAGCCGTCGATCAATATGGGGGTGGTATTCATTAAAGGCTGCGACATAAGACTTTCAATTTTAAGGCTTTCACACACCTAGTACAATCATTAAGATAGTGAGCTCGGCAACTCAATATCAGACACTTTCAATTGCATTGCGTTTGGTTTAAACATTTTTCAAAGGTTGAGCATGGCAGCAACACTTAAAATTCGTATCGCTAATGGCAAGATGATTGCCATGGGGCCAGGCAAGGCGGATTTGCTAGAGGCTATTCATAGCACTGGCTCTATCTCTGCTGCAGCCAAATCTATGCGTATGTCTTACCGACGTGCCTGGGAATTGGTGGATGCCATGAATCAATGTTTTAAAGAGCCGTTGGTATCAACTTCGTCAGGAGGTAGCCATGGTGGTGGGGCGCAAGTTACCGATTTTGGTTTTCATATACTTAATTGTTATCGAACCATAGAAGCAAAAACACAAGCAGCTGCAGCAGCTGAACTGCTTGAAATTACCGAACAATTCAAACAAATAGAATAATAAGCACGTAGGGCGTCGCCAGATAATGCGCGAATATTCAATTTATATTACACTTCGCTATTCCCGTTCGGGTATATCGATATAACATTCAGGGGAGTTTTGGCATGGCAAATATTAAAACTGGGCAATTGGCGATATTGAGTGCGTTGTTGATAGGCTCACCTATTTTTTCAGCAAGCGCTGATGATGACGCAGAGACTCGCATCAAAAAACTAGAACAAATGGTGCAGCAGCTTCAACAGCAACGGAGTGAACAAGATAAACAACTGGATTTACTGACCAAAGAGCTTGTGGGCATTGAGAACCAAGTCAGTCAGTCTAAAATTGCTAAAACTGAAGATAAAGGCAAAAGCCAAGGCAGCCCAGTCTATGCTGCGTTCAAAGATGGTCTGGTGTTTGATGATGGCTCTGGAAATTGGAAATTACAGCTGAATGGTCGTGTGCAACTCGACTATCGCAATTTTGAGCCAGATCAGTGGAAAAGCGACACGTTTAGCATTCGACGCGCACGTTTTGGTGGTACGTTTGGTTTCCTCAAAGATTTTGCGGTGCGGGTAGAAGGTGAGTATGCCAACGACAACACAGGGGCTGTCGGTACTACCGCGCTGACTTACGGTTATCTTGATTTCACCCGCTGGCCAGCAGCAAAGATTCGTGCAGGTCAATTCAAGCCATTTTTTGGTCTGGAGCGTCCACAAAGTACCAATTACACCGATTTCACTGAACTATCCCTTGCAACAAACAACGGTGCAATTTTTACCTCAACCTATGATCGTGGCGTCATGGTATTTGGCGACCCGTTGCCATGGCTTAACTACAATGCTTATGTAGTCAATGGCAGTGGTCAGAATAACGACGATGTAAGCAACGGCAAGGATATTGGCGGTAGATTCGACGCTAATTTTGCCAACTTATTGAATATTAAAAATACTGTACTGCATGTTGGCGCTTCTGCCAGCCAAGGTAATATTGGTTTTTCTACTGCGGCAGGTGCTGGTATTACCCAGAGAACAGAAGGACAGGGTGCAACATTTTTTAGTGTAACTGGACTCAACAGCAACTCAGGCACCGATAGAAACCGTTGGGGGCTAGAAACTGCATTAGCCTATGGCCCAGTAAAGTTTCAATCTGAATATATCAATGCTAATTTTGAAAGAAGGCAAGCAGGGGCAACGCCGGCATTTGATAACGATATCAACGTTTGGTATGCAGACTTGAATTGGTTAGTAACGGGCGAATCTTATGCAGATACTTACAAGGCTGGCTCGTTTGGTCGCTTAAAACCTAAAAATAATTTTGACGATAAAAATGGTTGGGGCGCTCTGGAGCTGGGCTTAAGGTATAGCAAGTTTGATGCGAGCGACTTTAAATCAATCCTGACGGCACCAACTGCAACGACTGCCTTTACCAGTGAAGCTTCAGCCTGGACTGGTGGTGCTAAATGGATAATGAATCCTAATGCTCGCATTATGCTTAACTACATTGATACTTCTTTCGATACGCCGGTTCGCGTTAATAGCAAAACTAGTGACCGTGAGAAAGCACTCGTGGTGCGTGCGCAATATGATTTCTAAGGCTATAAATTTTGAATCGAATAATGTTTAGGAGCATGTGATGTTTAAAAAGATTTCTATATGGATGAGTGGCTTGTTATTGGCTTCACTGGTTTTTTCAGCGAATGCTGATGACAAGGTAACAATATTTGCAGCTGCTAGTTTGACCAATGTCATCACTGAGCTTGGTGCGCAGTATGAAAAAGAGCAATCCGTGAAAGTAGTGAATTCGTTTGCTGCATCGTCGGCCTTAGCCAAGCAGATTGAGAATGGCGCGCCAGCTGATGTGTTCATGTCGGCTGACAGCAAATGGATGAATTATCTGCAAGACAAAAACCTGATTGATGTGAGCTCCAGAATTAACCTCTTGGGCAATCGACTGGTGCTGATTGCGCCTAAAGGCCGTTCGTTTAAAGTGGACTTCAAGAAGACATTCGATTTTGCAAAAGCTTTTGATGGCAGGCTGTGTACAGGCGATATTGATGCGGTGCCTGTGGGTATTTATGCCAAGCAGTCATTCAACAATCTGGGCTGGTGGGATGGTATCAAGACCAGAATCGTTGGGGCGCAGGATGTGAGGGCTGCGTTGGCTTTTGTTGAACGCGGCGAATGCGGCGCTGGGGTGGTATATGAGACAGATGCTAAAGTGTCAGATAAAGTAGAAATCGTTGGCGTATTCCCAGATGAAACACACGATGCTATTGTCTATCCACTGGCGATTGTTAGCAAAACCTCAGGCGTTAATCCTTTAGCCAAGCCTTTTGCAGCGTATCTTGCCTCGCCAAAAGCGGCTGAGGTTTTTAGTAAATATGGTTTTACAGTATTAACCAAGTAGCTGAGCCATTTGGTTAATAGCCGAGAAAGCAGATCTTTTGGATTTAATTAGTTTCACAAGTGCAGAAATTGCCGCGCTTCTACTCTCACTGAAAGTGGCATTTTGGTGCACGCTTGTGATTGCTGTGCCAGGCATCATGATCGCATGGCTACTGGCGCGTAAAGATTTTCTGGGCAAGACGCTTTTAGATAGTCTGGTGCATCTGCCGCTGGTGTTACCGCCTGTAGTGCCAGGCTTTATTTTGCTGATCTTGCTTGGTAATCAGGGCTTTCTCGGTAAATGGCTGCATGATATTTTTGGTATTACGGTGGCCTTTACCTGGGTGGGTGCAGTCATCGCCTCGGCATTGATGGCTTTGCCGTTAATGGTACGTTCTACCAGGCTAGCGATTAGCTTGGTAGATTTACGGCTGGAAGATGCTGCCAAAACATTAGGCGCAAAACCGTTCTGGGTGTTTTTCACCATCACATTGCCACTGGCTTTCCCCGGCATATTAACTGGCTTGATACTGGCTTTTAGCCGCAGCCTAGGCGAGTTTGGCGCCACTATTACCTTTGTTGGCAATATCGAGGGCGAAACTCGCACCTTGCCACTAGCAATTTATACCTATACGCAAATTCCTGGTGGCGATGTCCCCGCCATGCGGCTGGTGATTTTGAGTATTGTCATTGCGCTTGCTGCGCTTTATTGCGGTGATTTGCTTGAGCGTAAAATGCAAAAACGGCTTGGAGTGCATCATGGCCGTGATTGATATTGACCTGAAATTTGAGCGCCCCGCATTCAAGCTGCATGCAAAATTCAGCTCTGATCATCTTGCTACTGGTCTCTTTGGCCCTTCAGGCTCAGGTAAAAGTACTTTACTAAGCCTGCTGGCAGGGCTGATTCGGCCACAAGAGGGGCACTTTATATTGGATGGCATACCGCTGATTGATTGTGGTCGCGGCATTCATGTGCCTGCACATCAAAGACGCATTGGCATGGTGTTTCAAGAAAGTCGCCTTTTTCCGCACCTTTCTGTTAAAGCGAATCTTAGTTATGGCTTGAAACTGCTGGCTGAAAAAGATCAGCGTTTCACCATGCAGCAAATTGTGGATTTGCTTGAGATCGGTGATTTGCTTTTGCAAAAGCCAGACCAGCTTTCAGGCGGGCAAAAACAGCGTGTCGCGCTGGGGCGTGCCTTATTAACTTCACCACGTTTACTTTTGCTCGATGAGCCTCTGGCGGCGCTGGATGTGCGTTTGCGTAACCAGATATTGCCGTTTTTGCGCAGGGTGAAAGAAGAAACCGCCATCCCCATGCTGTATGTGAGTCACAGCATAGATGAGACACTCTTTCTCACCCAGCAATTGGCGATTATTGAACAGGGTGAGATTGTTGCCAGCGGTGATTTTCATGAGGTGATGCACGATAGGCGCGCCTTAAGCCTTGCCCAGTCATTGGGTTTGGATAATCTATTGCATGCCAGATTGATTGAAAACCATGCTGCGCTTGGCTATGACCTAGCTCAGTGCGGCGACCACACGATAGTGATTCCCCATGCTGGTCATCAAGTAGATGACGAAATCGCTATCGCATTCAGTTCTAGTAACGTCGCCTTATCTACGCAGCGATTAGCGCATGTGACGATACAAAATCAATTGCGTGGTGTGGTGACATCGATAGATGTGATTGATTACCGAACGCTTGTATCTGTAGATGTTGGTTTTAAGGTAATTGCTGAGGTTTCTGCAAAATCAGTAGAAGCCCTTGATCTAGCTGTTGGCACCGAAGTGTATTGTCTGGTGAAAACTCAATCAATACGCAGCTATGCGATTAGCTGAAGCAGGGCCTAGACTTCTTGGGTATTACTCAGGCTGTTTTTGATATAGCCTGAAACTCTCGCGTCTGTCTGTCGGGCGTTTGCCTTGCCAAATCAGCTTCCATTCATCGCCAGGCTGATATTTGCTGCGATCACGGTCATCTTGAATTAGATAAAAGTCACAGTTGAGCTGGCTATTATTTTGTGCCTGCTCAGTACGTATATTGGCGTAATAGTGGAGCAAAGCGAGCTGCGAGTCGCTGATATCACGGCCAATTATGCAGTCATAATGCGCAGGCAATGCATGCTTGATTTCAGCAACTACATGCTCATAAGTTTTTGCGTGATCAATCCACGGTAACCACAGTGTCATCAGCAGGCTCCATGCCATGGTAATGCCCACTGCCCAATCAGTAACGGCTGCTCTGTTGGAGCGCTTGGCGTTAATCACCACTAGCAGCCAGATGATGGTTGCAGTAAGCGCTGCAACCAGCGCGAATATACTCAAGTGCGGGTCTGGAGTGGCCGAAAGTATTTTCATGCGGCGGCTAAGCGTGGCAGGCCAGCCAGTCATCATCGCGAACCAGCCTAGCCATATGAGTATGCCTATCATGGCAAACAGGATCAAACCAAACCAGTTGAGTGCACTTGCGGCACCGCGTTTCAAGGTTTCCACACTACCTGCTGCCAGTATGGCAATCGGTAATAAGAGTGGCAGGGCATAAATCTCACGGGTGTTTGGTCCAAGGCCAATCATTACGAGCGCCACCACAAAGAAGCTGATGAGCAGCTGGAATTTTGGCTTATTCAGCACACTGCCGCGATAACGCCATAAGCCCCAGACCGCCAGTGGCAACCCAGGCCACGCATACCAAGCCAGCGTTTTCAAGAAACTATATTGATTGAGATTGCCAAAACTACTGATACTGATTTGCCACCAATCGTGAAACAGGCTAGGCGCCGTGTACCAGCACAAGAATGGCCAAATCAACAGCCAAGGCGCCGCAACAATGGCAGACAGGGCAAGTACGATGCCATAGCTGCGGGTGCGCCAGTTGCTGAATAGGGCTGGCAATATTAATGCGGTGATTAAGCTAATGGAGGCATCTAACAGGCCTGTAGAAAGAAAGCTAATGCCGATACCACAGCCCAGCAACACGCTGGCGCGAAAAGGTCGTCGTTTAGCTAATGCCAGCGCGTAAAGACCCATGGCCGTACCCGTCAGTGCGGCGACCTCTGGCATGAGTAAATGCGCTGTAACAATCAAGCCTAATGAGCTGATAAATATAAAGGTGGTTTGCCGCCCGCTGCCTACGCCCCAGAGTTCACGGCCTATCATGCCAACTAACAACAAGGTAAAGGCCATCCACAAGCCAGATGCCAGCCTCGCTGCATCATGCATCTGCAAGACGGGGGAGAGTGCTTTGGCAAAGGCCGCCGCAGTTAAATAATACAGTGGCGGATTTTCGATGGAAGACTGCCCTACAACCACGGGTGCTATCCAGTCGCCCTGATGGGTGATGGATTTTACGATGCTGATGGATTGAGATTCATCGGGTTTCCATGGCGCATGTCCAATGAGGCCGAGACAAATCCAGAAGATGCATAGCAATATCAGTAAGCGGGTTTTGGCGCGTTCGCCTATTTTGGCTCTAGGTGTGGCTAGATTGCCTTGCCAGTCGTGTTCTACTTCAAATGCCATATATTCTGGTTGCTCTAAATGATAAAACCAAGCTGAAAATATTACTTAGTTTGCTTGCCTAGCGGCGGCTGCAACGCGAGGCGGAATACGTTCAATCAAACGCGGGTCAAAAGGTTTGGGAATAATATAGTCTTTGCCAAAACTCAGTTCAGTCAGATTATAGGCTAGCAATACAGACTCTGGCACTGGCTCACGTGCCAAATCTGCCAAGGCGTGTGCTGCGGCTATTTGCATTTCAACAGTAATCTGCTTGGCGCGTGCATCCAGAGCACCACGGAATAGAAACGGGAAGCACAAGGCGTTATTCACTTGGTTAGGGAAGTCGGAGCGCCCGGTCGCCATCAGGATGTCGTCTCTAACTGCCATAGCAACAGAAGGCAAAATTTCAGGGTCTGGATTTGCCAAGGCAAATACAACCGGCTTGGGCGCCATCAGCTTCAGGATTTCTGGTGATAACGCATTCGCAGCCGATACCCCAATAAACACATCAGCTTCAGGCATTACTTCTGCCAGTGAGCGGGCATTGGTATCAATGGCCAGATCGCGGTTATTGGCATGTAGATCATGGCGTTGGCTATGTAATACGCCGTCTTTATCTACCATGGTGATGTTAGTCGCCCCCATGATTTTCAAGAGTCGTGCACATGCGCAACCTGCCGCTCCAGCGCCGAGGAACACGATTTTAGCGGTGCCTAGCGTTTTGCCTTGAATCTCAAGCGCATTCAATAGCGCAGCGCTAACAATGACTGCTGTGCCATGCTGGTCATCGTGGAATACTGGAATATCTAGGCGTTCGCGCAATTCTTTTTCAATGCGAAAGCAGTGTGGCGCAGCAATATCTTCAAGGTTAATGCCACCAAAGGTCGGGGCAATATTGACGACTGTTTCAATAAAAGCTTCGACCGATGGCGCGTTGATCTCTATATCAAACACATCAATACCCGCAAAGCGCTTGAATAGAACAGCTTTACCTTCCATCACGGGTTTGCTGGCAAGTGCGCCCATGTTGCCCAAACCCAGTACAGCGGTGCCATCGGTAATCACCGCCACCAGATTGCCTTTGTTGGTATAACGATAAGCGTTTTCGGGGTCTCGGTTGATTTCGCGCACGGGTTCGGCTACACCTGGCGTGTAGGCTAGCGATAAGTCATCTTGTGTGGTGCAAGGCTTAGACGAATCAACGGATAGCTTTCCCGGTTTAGGAAACTCGTGGTAAGCCAGTGCGCGTGATTTAAGACTATCCATATTGATTTGCCAGAAACGAAGTGAGTTTGAATCAGGATGACGTATTTTAGTACGCATTTGTGAAGCATCAATAAAAAAGGCAGCTTAAGCTGCCTTTTTTATTGAATATACGCCAGTTATGGCAAATATTACATGCCGTATTTTTGGCGGAATTTCTCAACACGGCCAGCCGTATCAAGAATCTTCTGCTTGCCAGTGTAAAACGGATGGGATTGTGATGAAACCTCAATCTTTACCAATGGATATTCTTTGCCATCGGTCCATTTAATGGTGTGTCTGGTTTCAATGGTTGAACGTGTCAGAAATGTAAAATCTGCACTAACGTCTTGGAATATCACTTCACGATATTCTGGATGGATGTCTGCTTTCATAATGCTTACCTTTGTCTGGCCGGATTGTGCGGCAAATAATGACTCGCAACTACAATTTGCGAAAAGACGCGATTATATTGATATAACACGTTTTTTGCAAGAATTAGATGCCTCTTATTAGATTAACCTCTACGCATCGAATCAAAGAAATCAGCGTTGTTCTTGGTAGCTTTGATTTTATCAAGTAGGAATTCCATCGCTTCGAGGTCGTCCATTGGGTAAAGTAATTTGCGCAGTACCCAGATTTTTTGCAGGATATCTTTTTCGATCAATAATTCTTCACGACGCGTGCCTGATTTATTGACGTTTATGGCGGGATATTGACGTTTTTCTGCCATCTTTCTGTCAAGATGGATTTCCATATTGCCAGTACCCTTGAACTCTTCATAGATCACATCATCCATGCGTGAGCCTGTATCCACTAGCGCAGTAGCAATGATGGTCAGAGAACCACCTTCTTCAATATTACGAGCAGCACCAAAGAAGCGTTTTGGGCGTTGTAATGCGTTGGCGTCTACACCACCAGTCAATACCTTGCCAGAAGCAGGCACTACGGTGTTGTAGGCACGTGCCAGTCGTGTGATTGAATCTAATAGAATAACGACATCTTTTTTGTGTTCAACCAGGCGCTTGGCTTTTTCCAGCACCATTTCAGCTACTTGCACGTGACGGGTCGCTGGCTCGTCGAAAGTGGAAGCAACAACTTCACCTTTCACTGAGCGCGTCATTTCTGTCACTTCTTCTGGACGCTCATCAATCAGCAAAACAATCAGAATCACTTCGGGATGATTGGCAGTAATCGCATGTGCAATATGCTGCATCATCACCGTTTTACCGCTCTTCGGGCTCGCAACCAGCAAGCCGCGTTGGCCTTTACCAATTGGTGCGATCATATCAATCACGCGACCAGTGATATTTTCTTCAGCGCGAATATCGCGTTCTAGTAGAAGAGGCTTAGTGGGGAAAAGCGGGGTGAGGTTTTCAAACAGAATTTTGTGCTTGGTATTTTCTGGTGGTTCGTCATTAACGCTATCTACTTTTACCAGTGCAAAATAGCGTTCACCATCTTTAGGGGTGCGAATCTCGCCTTTAATGCTATCGCCTGTATGCAGGTTGAAACGGCGTATCTGCGAAGGTGAGACATAAATATCATCAGGGCCTGCCAGATAAGATGTATCTGGTGAGCGCAAGAAACCAAAGCCATCTTGCAGTACTTCCAGCGTGCCATCTCCAAAAATACTATCGCCTTTTTTTGCCTTGTTTTTGAGTAAGGCAAAGATAAGATCTTGCTTACGAATTCGGCTTGCCCCTTCAATCTCGTTGGCAATCGCCATTTCGACTAGTTCGGTGACGGGTAGATGTTTAAGGTCTGATAGATGCATGAAGGATAACTCGCTGTAAATCGAAACTACAAAGGGATGGGATTGAGTTGCTTGGGAATTATTTTATTTTGCTTGAGTTTGCAGTGCTGGCGCTTGGAAATTTGCGCCTGATGATTAAACGATATTGAGTGTTGACTAAATATCTAATCACTTCAGGCGCAAGGGTAACGCTATTAAATATTACTGTCAATAAATGCAGTAAGTTGTGATTTTGATAATGCGCCAACCTTGGTTGCTTCTACATTACCGTTCTTGAACAGCATTAAAGTAGGAATGCCGCGGATGCCGTATTTAGGTGGTGTATTCTGATTTTCATCAATATTCAGTTTGGTGATTTTCAGGCGGCCTTCGTATTCTTTGGAGATTTCATCCAGAATTGGCGCAATCATTTTGCATGGTCCGCACCATTCTGCCCAATAATCGACAATAACTGGCAGTGAGGATTGCAGGACTTCCTGCTCAAAAGTGTTGTCGCTAATATGCGTAATGTGCTCGCTCATTGTGAACCTCTAAATTGAAAAATAACTGATTGTTAAGATGTGACAGATTGTAAGCTAAAAACCACGTAATGCTATCGTAGCGAAAAAATCAGCTTTAGTGAAGCATTCATGTGGGCACGGATATTGCTGTAAGGCATCTGCATACTAATTATTAGATTCGCTAAATTTCTGGGAATTTCCATCATATTTAGATGCTTAAATAACTATTTTTATAAAGACAGGCATCAAGTGATAGGTAAAAATCTTACTGAAATATTAGGTTTGATTGGGGAAGGTGGCATAGAGTTGCAGTCCTTCCCTAAAAAAACATTAACAGCGCCTTACCAAGGCATGCAGTTAAGCAGCGCATTCCAGCCTATATACAGTTTATCCCACTGTCGTATCGTTGGATACGAAGGTCTGTTGCGTCCGCAAGATGCCCAAGGTATTGGCATCCCACCAATCAAAGTATTTGGAATGAAGCGTACTGAAGCCGAGATTGTACGTCTTGACCGCTTATCGCGTACCTTGCATGTCCATAATTTCATGCAGCAGCATGATGATAAAAACTGGCTGTTTCTGAATATAGATCCCAATGTCATCGTGCAAGGCCGGCATTACGGTTCTTTCTTTAAGGACCTGCTTGATTATTACGAACTGCCTCCTGAGCGTGTGGTAGTTGAGATTATTGAGGGAGCGATTGCTGATGAGTCGCAACTCTCAGAATCAGTCAAGTTCTACAAAAATCTGGGTTGCCTAGTTGCGATTGATGATTTTGGCGCTGGCAACTCTAACTTTGAACGTATCTGGCGACTAGCGCCAGACATCGTCAAGCTGGATCGTTCCATGATTGCCCAAGCGGTCACCAATAAAACTGCTAGACGTATTTTGCCTGGCGTAGTTTCTTTGATACATGAAGTCGGCAGTATGGTGCTGATTGAGGGTGTTGAAACGCTAGAAGAGGCCATGGTGGCCATTGATACCGATGTGGATTTTGTACAAGGGTTTTATTTTGGCAAACCCGCATCCGCGCTCAAGCAAGATAATTATTCAGCACAGATTCATGACTTGTTCCGCGATTATAGTGAGCAAGCGCCAAAAGAGTCTTACGCAAAACGGTTAAATTTAGAAGTTGAAGCGTTTGCTCAAGCAGTCAGCAAAATGCAGGCTGGTTTTTCTATGGAGCATTCGACCAAAGAGTTGATTAACCTGCCGGGTGTTGATCGCTGCTATTTGCTGAACCAGTATGGGGTGCAACTAGAGAATAGTATTATTGCAACTACCCGCAGAGGTATTGCGGATATACGCTTTCAACCTTTGACTGATGGCAGTGGCGCTACATGGGTGAGAAGGCCCTACCTCAAGCGTGCACTGAATCATCCTAAAGAAGTCCAGTTGACACGGCCTTATTTGTCGATTGCAAATGGCCGTCTATGTGTGACTATTTCAATCGCGATTAGCGTACTCAACCAGATTCAAGTCTTTTGTTGCGATATTGACTGGAATCACTAAATTTTTGTGAGTAGCCTTAGCTTATCTCGCTGAATCCAAAGCGTTCGAATCGGCTTGTACGCTCAATCAGTTTCGTGATCATCACGCGTATTGTTTTACCATCTTCCTCGATATCAAGCAGTCTGGCAGGCCCAAACGTACCACTAGGCGCAATGATTGATGCTGGTTGCTTGAGCATGGGCACTTCAGCTAATAGCAGGCCTTGTTCATGAACGGCTGGCGATATTCTAGTAATGCCGATAGCTTTGGCGGTTGGTGCAATGAGTTGCGCACCTACATCCAGATATTCCTGGTCATCATTGGTCGCCCAGCGAATAACACCAACTGACCAGCCTGCAGACTTGTCTTCTTTCACGGAAACAATGTCGCCTACTCGGATATTGTCTTGCGGATTGACGGGTTTTCTCAGCGCCATACCGCCTGCACTGATATTGGTGATGATCCAATGCCCCAGAGTGAATTCCGCAGCGCTAATTTTGGGTGAAATAAGCCTGTCGTCCGATAACTCAATATTGTCTTCGGATGCATCTGGTATTGATGCATGTTGTTCACCACCAATATAAAAATGGGCTGCTGCAATACCAACGCCCAGTTTTACACCATCACTTTTACGAGAGCGGTTAAATACGCGCTTGGGCGAAGCACCCCAGTGTTTGATGAGATGCGTCAGTAAATCAATGTAGCGGGCATCACTAGCATCAGGCGGCAGGTCATTATTCTTTGGTAAGCTGTCTGATTGTAATAATTGTATATGTTTATGTATTACCCGAGCGAGATCGACAGTTACCAGAAATACGTCACCCGCACTTAATTTGTCTTTGGCGTTTTTCACGTAGGGGATAGGTGCTTTGTCGGATTGCAGACTGACTAGAAATATGCCTGCCGTGCTCTCTAGCAAGCCTACATCTTGCAGCCTCGCATGGTCGGCATAACGTGCTGCATAATCAGAAACGCGCTTAATATCAAGTGGTGCCAAGTGTTGCGGGTATGCCAGAGATACCAGCAATGTTTGCTTGAATGTATTGCTGATCGTACCCATGTTTTCAGCCGAAATAGGGACTTCGACCTCATGCAGCGATTGATGTACAGCGTGCAGATATAGTTGGTTCAAGTCGCTCCACAAGCTGCTGGGTGGAGAAAAGTAAGTTTTGTAATAAACCAGCGCTAATTGAGACATTGCTTCAATTGCACGTTGAATGATCAGTGCATTCGATTTGCCGCTACTCAGGCTGAATAATTTATTTTGTTCATCAATCAGCGCCAGCTTGTATCCATAGCCTAACTCTAGCCACAGTGATTCAGCGGCTCCTGCGCAGGTCTTGGCTTGTGGCGGTAAGGGCAAGCCTGATTTGCAGTAATAACTGGCTAGAATCTCGCTGATGCTTGCAACTGCGATTCTATAAAGTTCTAGTGCTTTTACTCGCACATCGGATGCTATTTTCTGACGATTCAGAATCTCCATTTCTTCAAATAGAGCAGTGGCAGCACTTAATGGATTCGCCAGCGGCAGATTTTCAAGGAAATCGCTGATTTTTTGCGGACGGGTTTCCGCAATCATCAAAGGTTTGTCGGTCAAAGCGGGAATCTTGAGGCTGAGTGGCATTTGCATGCTCCGTATTAGTGTGCTGATAATAAATACTCTTGAGCCGTTTGTCACGATACTCATACGGTTGTCGTCTTTGGACTGATAAATGCCCTGAATCGCAGCGTAGTATTGCACTAATATTCAGAAGAATGGTCTTTATCATTACTTGTATAACCGATTACTAGAAACGCTAACTCCATGAAAATATTGATTAGCCTGCTTTTATTGTTGTCCACTAGTCTTGTGCAAGCAGCTCCCGCATTTTCCATCAAAGATACTGCCGGCAAAGTTCACCATCTTTCTGATTACAAAGGTAAATGGGTGTTGGTGAACTACTGGGCGACATGGTGTCCGCCATGTTTGGAGGAAATTCCTGATTTCGTATCTTTGTATGACCATCACAAAGACAAAGATTTAATGGTGATAGGCGTGGCCTTTGAGTACAAAAATGCCAAAGAAGTGACTGATTTTGTGGATGATATGTTGATGTCTTACCCGATTGCATTAGGCGATGAGCCAGCACAAAAGGCAGAGTTACTTAAAGAGGTGGGTAGTTCCGAAGTGTTGCCGACAACATATATCTACAATCCACAGGGGCAGTTAGTAAAAACTAAGCGCGGACTCATTACTAAGGCTGAGGTTGAAAAACTGTTGGCAACTAAGCCCTGATTGCTCGGTTAATCAGGGCTTGATTATTGATTTATTTATTTGGGGACTGGAATGCTATTACCTTCGGCATCAAGTACATTCAGCTGATTGTCTTCCGCGAAATACATCAGCTGGGCATAGCCCTCTGGATTTACATCTTTTAGCTTTAAATCTACTGCAAGGCAGCGCACACCATTCACTACTCGTGGTTTCAAGTAAGGTGAGTAACGTAGTTTGCGATCAGCGCCAAAACTTGCGTAGGTGCTACACATTCTATCTACCCAGTCACTTGGCCTGAAAGGCTTGCCAGCACGGGTTAAACCTTCAATGATGATTTCGTTCACAGTTGTGCTCATGATGACAGGCCATTCAGGACTAAATAACTAAAATTATATCAGCAGCAGGTTTTAAGCGCTTAATATCTACTAAAGCACTCTATTTCAGAGTCTCTATTTTTCATCGATATATTCAAAGACTTTCACCACTTTTAATACACCACTGGTTTCGCTGGCTATTTGTACGGCCTGCGCAGCTTCTTGTTTTGTGACCAAGCCCATGAGATATACCACACCAGCCTCGGTGACTACTTTAGTGTAATTGGCCAGTTTGCCATCGGCATTAATCAAGCGTGTTTTTACTTTTGAGGTGATATAGGTATCGTTGTTACGCTCGGTCAGCTTGCTGTTTTCGTCAACGGTCAGCTCGTTGGTAATGCTTCTGACATTTTCCAGGGATTTGGCCACTGTTTCAGCTTTGGCTTTATATTCTTCGCTACCCACTTCACCAGTCAGCAACAGGTTGCGATTGTAACTGGTGACATTCAGGTGAATATTAGCTTCACCAATATTATCTACAATCTTTTTTGAGGCCTTAAGTTCTATGGTTTGGTCATCAATGTAAGTGCCAGATGAGCGCCTGTCTGTTGCCATTGAGCCGCCGACTGCAGCACCCCCTACTATCACGGGCAAGCAAGCAGAAAGTTGGGTGGCAATGGCGGTAGCAAGTACCGTTTTAGCCAATAGTTTAATCGTCAGTCGCATTTAATTTACTCCAAGTAAAAGACAATCTATTGCATCACACAGACAATGCAAAATTAAGACATACACCTCTTGCACGCGAGAGGCATTGCCGTGGGGTACTCCAATATGGATGTCCTCATCAGACAGAAGTTCAATCAGCTCGCCGCCATCAGAGCCAGTCAGCGCGATGATGTGCATGTTACGTTCTTTGGCAGCGTGGATCGCTTTGAGGATATTTTTTGAGTTGCCGCTAGTGCTCATCGCCAGCAGGATATCGCCAGGCTGGCCAAGCGCCATCACCTGTTTTGAGAATATCTGCTCGAAGTGTCCGAGGTTGGCGATGGTGGTCAGCGTGATGGTATCTGCCCCTAGCGCAATGGCAGCAAGGCCTGGTCGCTCCATCTCGTAATGGTTGAGCATCCGTGAGGCAAAATATTGCGCATTGGCTGCAGCACCGCCATTGCCGCAACATAACACTTTGTTCTCATTCAACTGGGCGTGCACAATCATCTCGGCAGCCTTGGCAATGGGTGCGGCCATGAGCTCGGCCAACTCAAGTTTGAGGCGGCCACTTTGCTCGAAATGATTAGAGATGCGGGTTGTGAGATTCAAAATATTCGGTTTGCTAAGTTCTTAAAAAGTATTCAGGCATCAAAGGCATTTTGTATCCATTGCATATTTTGTGCACTGGTTTTGTCCATCAGTATCGTATCAAAACGGCAAGCCAGCTTTGCCACCGCAGTGTGTTGCTGCAAGTAATGCTCGGCGGTAATGATGAGTTTCTTCTGTTTGCTAGCATTAATGCTATAGGCAGCGCCACCAAATAAGGTGCTGCTGCGTAATCTTACTTCAACAAATATCAGTGTTTTATCATCACGCATGATCAAGTCTATCTCCCCAAAGCGGCAGTGATAATTACTTGTGACTAGTTTTAGGCCTTGCTCTTGCAAATAGACTGCCGCCAGTTTTTCGGCTTGTGAGCCTGCCGTCTCTTGCTGGTTTGTTAATTTTTGCGTGGCCACCTTGCATCACCTTAAGGTGATTTCTCCAGCACTATATTGTCTTTGCCAAAGCTTGCAATGGCTAATTCTCTTGATATTTCGCCGGTTGGCTCTAGCTTTACCCGGCCTGTCAGGCCGCGGAATGAAACCGTCTGTGTGGGGTGTTGCCCAATCAGAGTGATTAATTTGTAGGCATCCACACCAAGCGCAAACCAGCGTTGCAATTCACCAGGGGCTAGTTCAGAAGAGGCTTTAACGTAAGCTGGAAATGCGTCATGGTTGCTATCGAGCACCCAGGGCATATCCATAAAGCGAATGCCTGTCAGTGGCGCATCATCTGGGTTAGATGGGATGCCAGCAAAAATGTGTGAAAGGCTGAATGTTGGTGTGGCTGCATCCAAATAAGGGCGCAGGCTACGCGCATTTTCTGCAGTTGCGGCCAGAAAAATCATGTCAGACGGTGTGGTGCTGATGTCACTTTTGATTGTATTTAGATCAGTCGTTGGGTTAATTGCCATTTGTAACTTAATTTGGCCGCCATCCGCTGTCCAGGCATCGGTAAAGGCTTTAGTCATGCGGTTTTCAAGTGAGTCATCTACCAGTATAACAGTGGCAGTTTGCATGCCCAGGCTACGTGCGGTTTTAACAATCTGCTGCGCTTCGTTATCAATCGACAGGCCGTAGGCATACTGGTTTTTTGCTTGTTTCAGTCCTTCAGGTATGTTCAACACCAATGTCGGAACGCTAAGATTTGTGTTGGTAAGTGCGCTCACTTCATCTTTGGTGAGCGGCCCTACGACGTATTGCGCGCCATCAGTAATGGCCTGTTGGTAGAGCGCTGTTATTTCTTCAGGCTTGCCCGATGAGCCATAAGTTTTTACTGCTGAAGTGCCTTTGTCTTCAGCTTGCGCAGCCATGAAGCCGCGTTCGATTGAATCAGAAGCGGAATAAAAAGATTCCACTAAATAAGGCAGAATTAAAGCAATCTGCCCAGTATTGTTAGTGCTCACTGCTGTATATGGAGCGCTGGTCGCTGGTGTGTTGATAGATAGTTTGCTTATAAGCATTTCTGCAATGGTGGGTGATGCCGGGTGGTCCGGGTAGGCATTGCGCCAGTTGATAATATTCTGCGCATTTTGTGGGTAAGTATTGGCTGCCAGTATTAGGTCTATCCAGCCCTGCATGGTGGTATCCAGGCTGTCGCCGCGCATTTCAACCAAAGTATCTTTTGATAGTTTGGTGAGGGCTTGCCAAGTTTGCGACTGCAAGTTCTGTATGCTGGATGGATCTGATAAATACGTTTCTGCAGTCACGCGCTGCTCTAAAGCGCGTAATGGATCGCTTTGCTGCTCATAGGCGAGCGCAAGGCTTGCGTGTAAACTGGCGCTTGCTGTGGGTGTGATGGTGCTGTCAGCCTGCAGAGGCAATAGCAGCCTGAATGCCCGATCAACATCATTTTGCGTAACCCCAATACTGCCATCGAGTATTTTTGCGTAAGCGGACTGGCTTGGGATTTTTGCTAGAGTGAGTTGGGCACAGGCAAAGTCGTGTTTTTTTAGGCAGTTAAGGCCATCTGATAGCAGAACTTCTGGAGTTTTTTTATCAGCAGTCGCTGCTAATCCGATACCAGTATTGAATAAATAGAAAGCCAGAAACAGGCTTGAGAATAAGGTGAGTAAACGTTGAGTCATAGCGGTACATTATATGTTGTCGCAACGCCGATTGGAAATCTGCAAGATATAACTTTGCGCGCTTTGGACATATTAAAGAGCGTGGATGTGATTGCAGCGGAAGATACGCGCCATACGTCTGGCCTGTTATCCCATTTTGCAATCCAGAAAAAACTGGTGGCCGTGCATCAGCACAACGAACATAAATCGGCTGAATTGCTGCTTGCCAGATTGCAGGCTGGCGAATCAATCGCCTTGGTCACCGATGCTGGTACCCCAGGCATCAGCGATCCAGGTGCGATTGTAGTCGATCTGCTACGCGAGGCTGGCGTGACTGTCGTGCCGATTCCTGGCGCTAGCGCTGTGATTGCCGCGCTCTCTGCTTCTGGCATTACCAATACCAGTTTTACTTTTTACGGTTTTCTGCCAGCCAGTGGTTCACAGCGCCGCCACGCGCTTGAAGCATTAAAAGGGCAGACCAGTACACTTGTGTTTTACGAAGCGCCACATCGCGTGATAGAAAGTGTTACTGATATGGCCTTGATATTGGGGTCAGACCAGCGTTTGACCATTGCGCGTGAACTCACTAAAACCTTTGAAACATTTCACCGTTGCTTGCTTAATGACGCTGCTGCATGGCTGCAAGCTGATCCTAATCAACAACGTGGTGAATTTGTGTTGCTCGTAGAGGCCGCACCAATTAAAGAATTGGCACCAATCAGCGATGAGGCTGAACGCGTATTAAAGTTGCTGCTGGAAGACTTGCCACTGAAACAAGCGGTAAAATTAGCGGTGGAGATTACAGGGGTTAAAAAGAACCTGATTTATGAGTTTGCCCTGAAGCTGAAAAACGATTCTGAAGAAGTATAAAGATGACGAATAAAATTACCATCACCCGCCCAGACGACTGGCATTTGCATCTACGCGATGGCGCAGCCATGCATGCAGTATTACCTGACACAGCTCGCCGTTTTGGCCGTGCCATCGTCATGCCCAATTTGCGTCCGCCCGTGACTGCTACTGCGCAGGCGCAGGCTTATCGCCAGCGTATTCTCGATGCACTGCCAGCAGGGGTAAAGTTTGAGCCTTTGATGACGCTTTACCTCACTGATAAAACTACTGCGGATGAGATCAGGCTGGCAAAAGCCAGCGGTATTGTGCATGGCGTTAAGCTCTACCCAGCAGGTGCAACCACTAATTCGGATTCTGGCGTGACCAATATAGGCCATTGCGTAGAAGCGCTTGCTGCTATGGAAGAGTTGGGCCTGCCATTGCTGGTGCATGCAGAAGTGACCGATGCTGATATCGATGTGTTTGACCGCGAGCGTGTATTTATTGAGCGCAATATGATTCCGCTGATCGCGCGTTTCCCTAGTTTGCGTGTGGTATTCGAGCACATCACAACGCTCGAAGCTGCTGAGTTCGTAGCGGGTGCTTCGAGCAATGTTGCAGCGACTATTACGGCACATCACCTACTAATGAATCGTAATGCCATGTTCGCTGGTGGCATGCGCCCACATCATTACTGCCTGCCAGTGCTCAAGCGCGAAGAGCACAGGTTGGCGCTGGTTAAAGCCGTTATTTCAGGTAGCCCAAAATTCTTTCTGGGTACCGATAGCGCGCCGCATGCTAAATCGACTAAGGAAGCCAGTTGTGGTTGTGCGGGCATGTACACCGCCCATGCGGGTATTGAGCTGTATGCTGAAGCGTTTGAAGCTGCAGGTGCGCTGGATAAGCTTGAAGGCTTTGCCAGTTTCTATGGCGCTGATTTCTATGGCCTGCCCAGGAATGTAGAAAAGATCACCTTGGTGAAAGAAAACTGGCAAGTGCCTGATAGCTTGCCTTTTCCTGATGATGCGTTGGTACCGCTGCGTGCCAGCGCATCAATAGAGTGGAAGCTTGAATAAGCGCCAAGCCTTTAATAGCAAGGCTGTTTGTGCGGCGTGCTAAAATATAGATGAAGCTGGCTAGACAGTCGCCGCTTGCGTAAGCAGGGGGAGGAAAGTCCGGGCTGCATAGAACGGGATGACGGCTAACGGCCGTACGTTGAAAGCCGCAAGGTATAAGGCGAGGAATAGGGCCACAGAGACGAGCGTATTTAGTTACGGTGAAACGCGGTAACCTCCATCCGCAGCAAGACCAAATAGGCTGGCATTTTACGTAAGTAATAAGGCGTGGTTCGCGCTGCCAGCGGGTAGGTTGCTCGAGCGTATTGGCAACGATACGCCTAGATGAATGACTGTCCACGACAGAACCCGGCTTATCGGCCAGCTTCACTTCACTCTTTACTTGCGACTTTCGCGCTACCACTTTGCACTTTAGTGCTTAGTGGAGCGGTGAAGCCCTTTACGGGCTCAGCGCCTTAGTAAATAGGGGAGGCCGTTGCGGGCTTTATATCTAAAATTCTGCAATCTTAAATTTTCTGCGTATTTTAAGTAACTTCCAATGTGTCCAAGAACCCGCCACCCCAATTCAACCAGTTCCAGCGCTGTTCTAATAAACCACTTTCACTTAAATGGCTATCTATCTAATTTATAAGGATAAATTATTTATTGTAAAAATTAGCTAAGTCATTGTCCTATAAAGGAAAAATCACAAAAAAGGGCTTGCATCGCCCATTTTTTTTATCTATAGTGAGTGCAAGTGGAGAAAAGTGGGTTTTTGTGGGGAATTGCTGATTAAAGTTTGGTCTCATCTCCGTCTTTAATCAGCAATTGTTTTGCGCCCGCCAAACTCAATAGCGCAAAAATAAAGGGTTTTCATGTTTCGTGGTGCAACATCTTTAAGTCTTGATGCAAAAGGCAGGTTGGCAATACCTGCCAAGCATCGTGACGCCCTGCAGGCGCAATGCGCTGGGCATTTGGTGTTGACCGCACATCCGCATCGCTGCCTGCTTTTGTACCCGCAACCTGCATGGGAGCCGATACAGGCCAAAATGATGTCGCTTTCGAGCTTTGATAAGCAGTCCAGTTCCTTGCAGCGTTTGCTTGTGGGTTTTGCCGAAGATGTTGAAATGGATGCAGCGGGCCGTATGCTGGTATCTAACGTGTTACGTGATTTTGCGGGTTTAGAAAAGCAAACCATGCTGGTTGGACAAGGTAGCCATTTCGAACTTTGGGGTATGGATGCCTGGAAAGCGCAGCTTGAGAATGCGATTGCCAATGACAGCTTAACGCTGCCCACCGAGCTAGAGGGTTTCTCGCTGTGAGCGTTTCTGCTCACAACTCGCCAACCACCTCTGTTTTGCCAACTGCTTCAGTTTCGCCACATATCACAGTGCTATTGGATGAAGCCGTGGATGCGCTGGCCATCAAGCCCAATGGTATTTATGTCGATGGTACTTTCGGTCGCGGTGGACATAGCCGCAAAATCCTCGAGCAACTGGGCGCACAAGGTCGTTTGATAGGCCTTGATCGCGACTTGGCCGCTGTTGCCTCTGCTGGCAATATTAAAGACTCACGTTTTCAAATCCAACATAGCCATTTCGCGGCGATCAAAGAAGTTCTGCAGGAAATCAATATCAATAAAGTAGATGGCATTTTGCTCGACCTCGGCATTTCATCGCCGCAGATAGACGAAGGTGTGCGTGGTTTTAGTTTCAGGTTTGATGGTCCGCTGGATATGCGCATGGACCAAAGTCGTGGACAAACAGCGGCTGAGTTTCTGGCGGTGGCTTCCGAGCAACAATTAATAGGGGTAATCAAAGATTATGGTGAAGAACGGTTTGCTAAACAGATTGCAAGGGCGCTTGTTGCGGCACGCGTTGGGGGGGATTTCATCACCACTACAGGACAGCTTGCCAAGATCGTGGCAAGCGCGGTCCCCAAAATCGAGCCTGGGCAAGACCCGGCGACGCGTACATTTCAAGCTTTACGGATTTACATCAATAAAGAGCTTGAAGAGTTATCGTTAGTATTGCCGCAATGCTTGGAATTACTGGCACCTACTGGTCGTCTGGTCGTCATCAGCTTTCATTCGCTTGAAGATCGCATCGTTAAACGCTTTATTCGTGATGAGCAGGATAGAGATGATCTGCCAGGCAATTTCCCCGTGCGCGCAAAAGATTTACCGCAGCCACGCATGATGGCCATTGGTAGAACAATTAAGCCAAGTGCGGCGGAGGTTAAGCGTAATCCAAGATCGCGCAGTGCCGTATTGAGAGTGGCGGAGCGTACCAATGTCGCTTAACTACTCTATTTTTCAGGCGCAAAGCAATTGACGCGGCTGAATCTCATCCTGTTTGCGCTTTTGATTTTGACCGCACTCGGCACGATCAGCGCGCAGCATAAATCGCGCAAGCTCTATATTGAGTTGCAGCAGCATGAAGATGCCGCCAAGCAATATGACGTTGAGTGGGGGCAATTACAGCTGGAGCAAAGTACCTGGGCGATGCATGCGCGCATTGAAGATATTGCTACCCAGCAATTACATATGCAAGTGCCCGATGCCAAGCGCATACAGGTGTTGGTACAAAATGCACCTCAAAATATAACTGCGAAGCCTGCTAATAATAGCGAGGTCAAACCATGAAAGCGCATCAGCAGGTGATGATCAGGCTGCCAGTCATGCGCCGCCGCGTGCTGTTGGTGGTCGTTTTGATGGGCTTTGGCCTGCTGATTGGGCGCGGTGTGTATTTGCAGAGTTTGCATAAGGGCTTCTTGCAAAAAGAAGGGGATGCACGTTACAGCCGCTCACTGACCTTATCAGCGCATCGCGGCATGATTACCGACCGCTATGGCGTACCCTTGGCAATCAGCACGCCTGTGGAGTCTATCTGGGCGAACCCGAGCGATGTGAAAGCCAGTCCTGAGCAAGTAGCTAGATTGGCAAAGTTATTAGAAATGAAACCAGCTGACCTTGCTGGCAAGTTGGTCAACACTCAGCGCGAATTCATCTACATCAAGCGCCGCATTCCGCCAGAAGTGGCAGCACAAGTGATGCATGTAGGCGTGCCTGGCATTTTTATGCAGCGTGAATATCGCCGCTATTATCCTGATGGCGAAGTGGCAGCGCATATTGTTGGCTTTACTGGTGTGGATGAAAACGGCCAGGAAGGCATGGAGCTGAAGTATCAGGATTGGCTCTCGGGCAAATCTGGTAGTCGCCGTGTGATCAAAGATCGCCAAGGCCATATCATCGAGGATTTAGAGGCCGTTAAAGTGCCGCAGGATGGTCATGACCTGACGCTGTCTATAGACCGTCGAATTCAATATCTGGCTTATCGTGAGTTGGCAAAAGCCGTCGATATTCATAAGGCAAAAGCTGGCACGGCAGTAGTGCTTGATGCCAAAACAGGTGAAGTCCTGGCCATGGTCAGCGTGCCGACTTATAACCCGAATAATCCGCTTAACAGGAATGTAGATGGACGCTCGCGCAACCGTGCCATCGTGGATATTTTCGAGCCAGGCTCAACCCTCAAGCCATTTACCATAGCAGCTGCATTGGAAACTGGTAATTACAAGCCAGATACACTGATTCAGACCGCGCCTGGCTATATCAATATCGGCCCAGCCACTGTGCATGATGCGCACCCGCAAGGCTTGATCACCGTATCTCGTGTGATACAGGTTTCCTCCAACGTAGGTGCTGCGAAGATAGCGCTGACCATGAAACCCCAATATTTATGGGGATTCTTCAACGAATTGGGCTTCGGTAGCCCGACTCATGTTGGTTTCCCTGGCGAAGCTTCAGGCAGATTGCGCGACTATAAAACATGGCGGCCAATTGAGCAGGCAACCATGGCTTATGGTCATGGCATTAGTCTTTCCCTGCTACAGCTTGCGCATGCTTATACCGTATTTGCCAATGATGGCGAGTTGCGCCCAGTGACATTACTCAAGCAAAAAGAGCTACCAATCGGGCAGCAGGTGTTTACCGCACAAACAGCCCATGACCTTAAAGATATGCTGGAGCTGGTTGTGCAGCCTGGCGGCACAGCCCCGCGGGCGCAGATTGTGGGCTATCGCGTTGCGGGTAAAACAGGCACAGCGCACAAGCTGGGCGTTGGCGGATATCAAGCTGATAAATACGTGTCGTCATTTATTGGCATGGCACCAGCATCTGACCCTAAATTCATCATCGCGGTGATGATCGATGAACCAAGTGATGGTCAATACTACGGCGGTGCAGTGGCTGCGCCAGTATTCAATGCTGTCATGAGTGGCGTGCTACGTATGCTGGCTGTGCCGCAGGATGCACCGAATAATAATATCGTGATACCGCCTGAAAATGCGCCAGAAGTGAAGGAAGTGGTATGACACGGTATCGCGAAGCGCTGGTGCGGGAATGCCACTGGGGAGCGCCAGCAGAGGCGTTTCAATTTCATGGCAGCTTTAATTGGCGCGAGGTGGTATGACGACTCCTCTCTCTATGCTGCGCGAGAATGGCGTAAGAATCAGTGGCCTGACTTCCGATAGTCGCAAGGTAGGCAAAGGCGATCTGTTTGTTGCCTATCCGGGTGAAAGCAATGATGGGCGCGCATATATCCCGCAAGCTATTGCACAAGGCGCATCAGCAGTGGCTTGGGAGGCGGAGGGGTTTGCATGGGATGCTGATTGGCAAGTGCTGAATATTCCAGTGCCAGGCTTAAGAAAGCTCGCTGGCAATATCGCCGATGAGTTCTATGGCCAACCATCGCAAAAGCTGTGGATGATAGGTGTTACTGGTACTAACGGTAAAACATCATGCACGCATTGGCTGGCACAAGCGCTGAATGCGCTTGGTCGTAAAACGGCTGTTGTAGGCACGCTCGGTAATGGCTTCCCCGGCGCATTGTCTGCCGCCATTAACACCACGCCAGACCCAATAGTGCTGCATGGAATGCTGGCGGATTATCTGGATGAAGCGGCAAATGCTGTTGCCATGGAAGTCTCTTCCCACGGCCTCGATCAAGGTCGTTTGAACGGTGTGCATTTCAACCTCGCGGTGTTAACCAATCTTTCGCGTGATCATCTGGATTACCACGGTGACATGGCCGCCTATGCGGATGCCAAGCGCAAATTGTTTGATTGGGATGGTCTGGAATGTGCCGTGCTGAATTTGGATGATCCATTCGGCGAAGCCATCTCCGTGAGTTTACGTACGGCAGGCAAAAAGGTGCTCACCTATGGCTTGGTGGAAGGTGATGTGCGCGGTAGCCGCCTGCACTTTGACTCCCAAGGTTTATTCATGACAGTTGAAACGCCATGGGGCAATGCCGAGATTCAAGCTGCTGTGGTTGGCCGTTTTAACGCCTACAACGTGCTTGCGGTATTAGCCAGCTTGTTAGCCAGCGACGTCAAATTGAACGACGCGGTGAATGCGATCAAGCATATACAGCCTGTTGCGGGCCGCATGCAACGCTATGGCGGCGGACATAAGCCGCTAGTGGTTATTGATTACGCACATACGCCAGATGCGCTTGAGAAAGCACTGTCAGCCTTGCGTGGACAAACCACAGCCAAGCTCATCTGCGTGTTTGGTTGCGGCGGTAATCGTGATCAAGGCAAGCGCCCGTTGATGGGCGAAGTGGCTTCCCGATTGGCGAATGAAGTGATTGTCACAACTGACAATCCACGCGATGAAGACCCTGCAGACATTATCAAAGCGATTGTTGCGGGCATTAGCAGCGCTTATCAGGTGGAAACGCATAGAGAAATCGCTATCCATAATGCCATTGCCCAGGCACATACAGGTGATGTGGTGCTGGTCGCTGGTAAAGGCCATGAGGATTACCAGGAAATCGCTGGCATCAAATATCCATTCAGTGATGAAGCTGTAGTCAGGCTTGCACTCGCCCAGTATGAAAGCAGGGAGGGCGCAAATACATGATGACATTATCTGAAGTCATCACTGCGACCAGCGGCAAATTGCTCGGCCATGATGCTGTATTTAACAGCATAGGCACAGACAGCCGTGCGCTGGTAAAAGGCCAGCTGTTTGTGGCATTGCGCGGCGAAAATTTCGATGGTCATGATTATGCCGAAAAGGCCTTGCAGCAAGGCGCTGCCGGCGTGATGGTATCTGACGCTCATCTTAAGCTTGGTGCAGGCGTGTTGGTAAAAGATACTCGCTTGGGGTTAGGCGAGCTTGCCGCACATTGGCGTAATAAATTTGATATCCCCGTCGCCGCAATCACGGGTAGCAGCGGCAAGACTACAGTAAAAGAGATGCTGGCGACTATTCTGGTCGCAGCATCCAGTGTCGATGAAGTGCTGGCCACCAAAGGTAATTTCAATAATGACATCGGTCTGCCATTGACCCTGTTTCAACTTAAGCCCACCCACCGTTTTGCGGTGATTGAAATGGGCATGAATCACACAGGGGAAATCAGTTACCTGACCAAAATCGGCCGCCCCACTGTGGCTTTAGTAAATAACGCAGGCACAGCACATATCGCCAACCTGGGCTCGGTAGAAGCGATTGCCCAGGCCAAGGGCGAAATTTTTGAAGGCTTGGCCGAAGACGGTATTGCTGTCATCAATGCTGATGACACATTCGCGCCATTATGGAAAAAATTGGCTGGTCAATATGCAGTGACCACATTTGGGTTGACCCAGCCTGCTGATGTGACTGCCAGTTTTTCACTCACTAGCGATTACAGCGACATTCAACTCAAGACTCCCAAAGGCGATATCAGTCTGCAACTTCCAGCTGCCGGTGAGCACAATGTGCGCAATGCGTTGGCCGCTGCAGCAGCTGCTCTGGCGATGGGCATCAGCCTCGAAAAGATCGCAGAAGGCTTGGCGCAATTCAAAGGTGCTAAAGGCCGTTTGCAGCAGAAGCGCGGCATCAACGGCGCGCTAGTCATTGATGATACATACAACGCCAACCCATCATCCATGAAGGCTGCAATTGATGTGCTAGCTGCGCGTAGTGAAAACCAGATACTGGTATTGGGCGATATGGGTGAGCTTGGCGATGAAGCCGCAAGTTTGCACGCTGAGATCGGTCGTTATGCTAAAGCTTCCAAAATCCCTGCACTGTATGTGTTGGGTGATCTGAGTCGCGAGACTGCTGCTGCTTTTGGTGAAAATGCGCATCATTTTGACAGTGCTGAATCACTGTCTGCGAGCGTTAAATCGCTGCTGAATCCACAAACAGTCTTGTTGGTGAAAGGTTCCAGATTCATGCAAATGGAACGGGTCGTCGAACAATTGCTGGAAAAATCCGAAGATTCAAAAGATAGGGAGAAACACTAGATGCTGTTAGAACTAGCACGCTTGCTGGGGCACGACATCCGCGCATTTAATGTATTCAATTACATCACGCTGCGTGCGGTGATGGCGACATTAACGGCGCTGACCATTTCATTTGTAGTCGGCCCAGGCCTGATTCGCAAGCTCACACAATATAAAGTTGGCCAATCGGTACGCGATGATGGCCCACAAACTCACTTGATTAAAGCAGGTACGCCAACCATGGGCGGCGCGCTGATTCTGGTGGCAATCGCTATCTCTACGCTGTTGTGGGCTGATCTAGGTAATCGCTTCGTTTGGGTGGTGCTGATCGTGACCTTGGGCTTCGGTATCGTTGGGTTTGTCGATGACTGGCGCAAGGTGGTCTATCGCAATCCCAAAGGTTTGTCGGCCAAAGAGAAGTACTTTTGGCAAACCGTGATTGGCTTTGGCGCTGCGGTTTATCTCTGGTACACATCCACAATCCCTGCGGAAACCACGCTGATATTTCCTTTCTTCAAAACGCTAGTGCTGCCATTGGGCGCGTTCGGATTTATTTTGCTGACCTATCTGGTGATCGTCGGTAGCAGCAATGCAGTGAATCTGACCGATGGTCTTGATGGCCTAGCCATCATGCCGACTGTGATGGTGGCAAGTGCACTGGCTATTTTTGCTTATGCTTCAGGCCATGTGTACTTCTCCAAATACCTGGGTATTCCTTATGTGCCGGGCGCAGGTGAACTGGCTGTATTTTGTGCGGCCATCGGCGGTGCAGGGCTTGGCTTCCTCTGGTTCAACGCATACCCAGCAGAAGTGTTCATGGGTGACGTAGGGGCATTGGCGCTCGGCGCTGCTCTTGGCGTGGTAGCCGTGATCGTAAGGCAAGAAATCGTGCTGTTTATCATGGGTGGTGTGTTTGTCGTCGAAACCTTGTCTGTGGCTGCTCAGGTGACTTATTTCAAATACACCAAATATAGATTTGGTACAGGAAAACGCATCTTCCTCATGGCGCCTTTGCACCATCACTATGAGCAAAAAGGTTGGAAAGAAACACAAGTAGTGGTGCGCTTCTGGATCATCACCATGATGCTGGTGCTGGTCGGATTATCTACATTGAAGTTGCGATAAAACTAATGATGCTATCTCTCGAAAACAAACAGGTGTTGGTGCTAGGGCTAGGTGATACCGGCCTCTCGGCACTGCGCTGGCTGAAAAGCCGCGGCGCCGTGTTGTCTGTCGCGGATAGCCGTGAAGTGCTGCCAAGCGTACATAAGCTGCAAGCTGAAATGCCAGAAGTGAGCATCACGTTAGGGGCATTCAAGCCTGAGACGTTTGCTAATGCTGAGCTGATAGTCATTAGCCCGGGGGTGGCGTTGGCTGAGCCAGAAGTACAAGCTGCGATTGCACGCGGCGTGAAAGTGGTGGGCGATGTTGAGTTGTTCGCCCAGTACCGCAACCCGTCTGCCAAAGTGATCGCGATTACCGGCTCGAACGGCAAGACTACAGTGACAACTTTGGTAGGTGAAATGTGCAAAGCTGCGGGGCTGAAAACGGTCGTAGCGGGCAATATCGGCTTGCCCGTTTTGGATGCCTTGTTTCAGGCTGAGCAAGCTGGCGATACACCAGATGTGTACGTGCTCGAGCTCTCCAGCTTTCAACTGGAAACCACCAATTCATTGATTGCAGATGCCGCCACCGTGCTCAATATCAGCGAAGATCACATGGATCGCTACGAGAGTCTGCACGACTATGCGGCGGCCAAGGCGCGGATTTTTGAGCACGCGAATCTGCAAGTACTCAATCGCCAGGATGTGTGGTCAGACGGTATGGCGCTGCCTGAGCTCGATCAAATCACTTTTGGTGCCGATGTGCCTAAAGTCACTACCGACTATGGCTTGTTATCGAAAGATGGAAAGTTAAGCCTAGCGTTCGGCCAGCAGGCCTTAATGCCTGTGAGCGAGTTGCAAATCGCTGGCCTGCATAATGCCGCCAATGCGCTGGCAGCGCTGGCATTGTGTCGTGCGATCGACATTGATTTTGAACCGTTATTAGTGGTATTACGTCGCTTTAAAGGCTTGCCACATCGCGTGGAATGGGTGGCCGAGATTGCCAACGTTGCATTCTATGATGATTCAAAAGGTACCAATGTAGGCGCAACATGCGCTGCGCTTGCTGGGCTGAATGCAGCTAGTGATAAAAAAGTGGTTTTAATCGCAGGTGGCGATGGCAAAGGGCAGGATTTCTCACCACTTAGAGCTCCCGTCAAAAATAAGGCGCGTGCCGTGGTGCTGATTGGGCGAGATAGCGAGCTGATTGCTGCTGCGTTGGCAGGCATTCCAGTGCCACAAATCCAGGCTAGCTCAATGGAAGACGCTGTGAAAAAAGCCTTTGTTGCTGCCCAAATAGGCGATGCGGTATTGCTTTCCCCTGCTTGCGCCAGCTTTGATATGTTCCGCAATTATGTGCATCGGGCTGAAGTCTTCATCGCCGCCGTGAAAGATTTGAGCATGCGTCAAGCTCAGATGGAGGGCGTGTAATCATGTACATGCTGAGCAGCCGCAATCACATCAGCACATCGCCCTATGATCAGGGATTGATGTGGGTGACCTTGATATTGCTGGGATTTGGCCTGGTGATGGTGTATTCGGCTTCAATCGCATTGGCCGAGGCTGATCGAGCCACGGGTCACCAGTCCACTTATTTCCTGGTACGTCAAGCGGTGTATATCGTCATCAGTTTGGTTGCCGCGTTTATTGCGTTTCAGATCCCCACGCAAACCTGGCAAAAACTCGCGCCTTACCTGTTTTTGGCAGGTATTGCCATGCTCATCATGGTGTTGGTATTTGGCCGCAATGTGAACGGTAGCCAGCGCTGGTTATCACTGTTCGTATTCAATCTGCAGCCTTCCGAATTCATGAAGCTGTTCGCCGCGATTTATGTGTCTGACTATGCCATCCGCAAGGCGCATTTGATGGATAGCATCACGCGCGGTTTTTTGCCGATGGTAGGCGTGATGTTCGTGATTGGCCTGCTGCTGCTGCGCGAGCCTGATTTTGGGGCGTTCGCCGTGATTGCCTCAATTTCTATTTCCATCCTTTGGCTAGGCGGCATCAACGGCAAGATATTCGCTGGGCTGCTCGGTTTATTGCCGATTGCTGTGATCGGGCTTATCTGGAGCTCGCCATATCGTCTGCAACGCGTGGTGGGCTTTATGGATCCATGGGCTGATCCATTCGGCAAAGGCTACCAGCTTTCACATGCGCTGATTGCGTTTGGTCGCGGAGAATGGTTTGGCGTTGGGCTTGGTGCCAGTGTTGAAAAACTACTTTACCTACCTGAAGCTCATACCGATTTCTTGCTGGCGGTGATTGCCGAAGAGCTAGGCTTCGTTGGCGTGGTCACCGTGATATTGCTGTTTTCATGGTTGGTATTGCGCGCGTTTTCAATCGGCAAAAAAGCCGTTGCCAATGAGCGTTATTTCTCTGCCTTGCTGGCACAGGGGATTGGCGTCTGGATGGGTGTGCAGGGCATTATCAATATGGGCGTGAATATGGGCGTGTTGCCAACCAAGGGTCTGACGCTGCCCCTGCTCTCATATGGTGGTAGCGGCATTTTGGCCAATTGCATCGCGCTCGCTGTACTGCTCCGTATTGATTGGGAAAACAGGCGAATCGAGAAAGGCTTGCCAGTATGATGGCCAAGACCATACTCATTATGGCAGCAGGCACTGGTGGACACATTATGCCGGGGCTAGCCGTGGCAAAAGCCATGCAGTCGCGTGGCTGGAATGTGCATTGGCTAGGCACCAAACACGGCATGGAAAACAAGCTGGTGCCGCCTACTGGTATTGCTATGACCACGATTGATTTCTCTGGTTTACGTGGCAAAGGCTTGGTGCACACATTCCGCGGAGTATTCAAGCTGTTATTTTCTGCGATAGCAGCTTGGCTGCTGATGGGGCGTCTGCGCCCACAAGTCATATTGGGCATGGGCGGCTATGTGACAGTACCAGGCGGCTGGGCTGCGCGCCTGCGCAAGTTGCCTTTGGCCGTGGTGAATGCAGATGCCGCATTGCTGATGTCAAACAAAGCGCTGGTCAGCTCCGCCCAACGCATATTGTTTGGCTTCGACGGCGAATATGCAAGATCAGGTGACTTGGAACAAAAGGCGCGTGTAACGGGTAATCCAGTGCGCGCTGAAATTAATCAAATCCCAAGCCCAGAGCTTCGTATGGCTGGGCGCACAGGACCACTCAAATTACTGGTTGTGGGTGGCAGTCTCGGTGCGCAGGCACTTAATGATTTGTTGCCAAGAGCATTGAGCTTATTGCCATATCCGCGCCCTGTGGTGACGCATCAATCTGGTGAGAAACATATTGTTACCCTCCAAACTGGTTACAGCATTGTGGGCGTTGAAGCACAGGTAATCCCTTTTATTGAAAATATGGCAGCGGCTTATGCCGAGGCTGACTTAGTGATTTGTCGCGCAGGTGCGATTACCGTCAGTGAGCTTGCGGTGGCAGGCGTGGCTAGTGTACTGGTGCCATTAGTTGTATCAACCACCTCGCATCAACGAGATAACGCACGCTGGCTGGCCGAACATGGCGCGGCTATCTACCTGCCACAAGATGAATTGACAGCAGATGGCCTGGCAGAACTGTTAAGAACCATCACACGCGAACAATTGCTAGGCATGGCGCAATCTGCGCGCAGGCTTGGTAAACCACAGGCAACGGATGCGATTGTGGCTGAGCTAGAAGCCATTGCATTGCCAGAAAGCCAGAGATCATGAAACATAAAGTAAAACACATCCATTTTGTCGGTATTGGTGGCTCAGGCATGAGCGGTATTGCAGAGGTGTTGATCAATTTGGGCTTTAGCGTTACTGGGTCTGACCTGGCAGATAACAGCACAACTCAACGCCTGAAGAAATTGGGCGCAAAAGTCTATCAAGGTCATGCAACAGAAAATCTCGCCAAGGCTGATGTGGTGGTGGTTTCCAGCGCGGTGAACGAAAGTAACCCTGAAATTGTTGAGGCACGTAGCCGCAATATCCCTGTAGTGCCGCGCGCCATCATGCTGGCTGAGCTGATGCGTTTCCGCCAGGGCATTGCAGTTGCAGGCACACATGGCAAGACCACAACCACCAGCTTGATTGCGAGCATTCTTGCTGAGGCGGGTATGGATCCAACCTACGTCATCGGCGGCCGCCTGGAATCAGCCAATGCCAATGCCAAGCTCGGTACAGGCGAGTTTATCGTGGCCGAGGCCGATGAGTCCGATGCCTCATTTCTCCACCTTACGCCAGTGCTTTCCGTGGTGACCAATATTGATGCTGACCATATGGACACCTATGGCCACGACTTCGAGAAGCTTAAGGGCGCGTTCATTGAGTTCCTGCAGCAACTGCCTTTTTACGGCATGGCAGTGGTGTGTATCGACGATGCGAATATCCGCGCGATTTTGCCTAGCATTACCAAGCCTGTAATGCCCTATGGGTTTTCAGAAGATGCCCGCGTGCGTGGCAGCAATGTGCGCGCCGATGACGGCAAGATGCACTTCACCGTAGAACGCATCAACGGCAAGACAACCACCTTTGATGTCACGCTTAACCTGCCTGGCAATCATTATGTATTGAATGCGCTGGCTGCCATTGCCGTCGCCAGCGAGCTCAATGTGCCAGATGCTGCGATTATCAAAGCGCTGAAAGAATTCAAAGGCGTAGGCCGCCGTTTCGAGCGGTATGGCGAAGTGCCAGCAAAGCAAGGCGGCTCATTCACCTTGATCGATGATTATGGCCACCACCCAGTAGAGATGCAGGCCGTGATTGCCGCTGCCCGTGGGGCGTTTCCAGATCGTCGCCTTGTGCTGGCTTTTCAGCCTCATCGCTACACGCGCACCCGCGATTGTTTTGAAGATTTTGTGAAGGTGCTTTCCAGTGCTGATGCTGTTGTGCTGACAGAAGTCTATTCCGCCGGCGAGACACCAATCATCGCCGCCGACGGCCGCACCTTGGTGCGTGCATTACGTGTGCTAGGCAAAGTTGAGCCACTGTTTGTAGAAACTACTGCTGAATTACCAGAAGCTATTTTGGGTATCGCCAAAGATGGCGATGTCGTGATCGTCATGGGCGCGGGCAGCATAGGCCAGGTCGCCGCTAATACCAAAGAGGCAGCAACAGCGTGATGGCACAACGACTCACTCCTTCCACAGGTCAATTGCTCCTGAACGAGCCATTGACACGCTACAACAGCTGGCGTGTGGGCGGTGCTGCAGATCGTTTATACATCCCTGCTGGGCTGGAAGATTTGCAGGGTTTCTTGAGTGGACTGCCACAGACAGAACCTGTGCATTTTATTGGGCTGGGTTCTAACTTGTTGATACGCGATGGTGGCGTGCGCGGCACAGTGGTGTTGATGCACAACGTGCTGACAGGCCTGCAAATCGAAGGTGGTTTGCTCTACGCCGAAGCAGGCGTGACTTGCGCAAAAGTGGCCAAATTTTCAGCCAAACAATCACGACAAGGTGCGGAATTCCTTGCAGGCATCCCAGGCACAGTGGGCGGCGCACTTGCCATGAATGCTGGCTGCCACGGCAGCGAGACTTGGGACATCGTGCAAAAAGTATTAACCATAGACCAGCACGGTGTGGTGCATGCCCGTGAAAAGTCTGAATTTATTGCGACATACCGCCATGTAGATATGCCAGCTCAGGAGTGGTTTTTGGCCGCATGGTTTTGTCTTGAAAGCGGAGATACATCTGCCTCTGAACTCAAAATCAAGCAGCTACTTGCCAAGCGTTTGGCAACGCAGCCACTGAATCTGCCGAATGCGGGCTCTACTTTCCGTAATCCGCCAAACGACTATGCCGCAAGGTTGATTGAGGTGAGTGGGTTGAAAGGTTACAGCATTGGTGGCGCGCAAGTATCAGAAAAGCATGCCAATTTTATTGTGAATACAGGCAACGCAACTGCGGCCGAGATAGAACAGTTGATCGCGCATATGCAGGCCGTGGTCAAGCAGCAACATGGTGTGGATTTAGAACAAGAGGTCAGGGTGATTGGAGAATTCTCAAATGCGTAATTTTGGGCGGGTAGCGGTGTTATTGGGCGGCCGCTCTGGCGAGCGTGAAGTTTCGTTGAATAGCGGCAATGCCGTGTTGGCTGCCTTGCTGCGTAGCGGCGTTGATGCCCATGCTTTTGATACGGCCGCACGTCCATTAGCTGAGCTTGTTGCGTTTGATCGCGTATTCATTGCCCTGCATGGTCGCTATGGTGAAGACGGCACTATTCAGGGCGCATTGGAGCTGATGGGCGTTCCTTACACAGGTAGTGGAGTCATGGCGTCTAGCGTCGGTATGGATAAATGGCGTACCAAGCTGCTGTGGCGCTCTGCTGGCATTGCGACACCAGAATTCACCTTGGTTAATGAAAGTTCTGATTTTGCAGCGATAGAACAACAGCTCGGCTTACCTTTGTTTGTGAAGCCAGCCAATGAAGGCTCGAGCATCGGTATCAGCAAGGTTAAAAAGGCTGGTGATCTAAAGGCCGCTTACGAACTGGCTGCCAAGTCAGATCCATTGGTCATTGCGGAACAGTTTGTTGGTGGCGGTGAATATACCGTAGGCATTCTTGGTGACAAGGCGTTGCCCATCATCCGTATCGTGCCTGCCAACGAATTCTACGATTACGAAGCGAAATACCTGCGTGACGACACCCAGTATCTCTGCCCTTGTGGCTTATCTGCCGAAAAAGAAGCGCAGATTCAGGCTGAAGCTTTACAGGCCTTCAAGGTGATTGGTGGGCGTGGCTGGGGACGTGTTGATTTCCTGATGGATGAAGCTGGCCAGCATTATTTCCTTGAGGTAAATACTTCGCCCGGCATGACAGACCATAGCCTGGTGCCGATGGCGGCTAAGGCTTCTGGCCTCAGTTTTTATGAATTAGTGCTGAATATTCTGGAGTTAGCCCGTGTGGGATAAACCACAAATTCTCAACTGGATTGCTAACTTCCTGTTTGCGTTGGCAACTGTGCTCATGCTCTACGGCACGCTTTATGTGGTGGTGCACTTGCCCATATTCCCGCTGCGCGAAGTGCATGTGGATGGGCAACTCAAGCATGTGACGCGTGAGCAGTTGAAGTTGATTGTGACGCAGCATCTGCAAGGTAATTTTTTCACGCTTGATTTACGTCATGCGCGTGATGCCTTTGAGAAGCTGCCTTGGGCGCGGAACGTCAGCGTTCGTCGCCGCTGGCCAGACAGACTGGAAGTGGTTGTTGAAGAACATCAGGAATTGGCACGCTGGGGAAATATTGCTTTGGTGAATACTTATGGGGAATTGTTTCAAGCGGCTTCGGATAGCGATTTACCTGTGTTCTACGGCCCGGGCGATGGCGTCCGTGAAGTCGCTGAGCACTACAGCGAATACAGCAAGCTGTTGGCACCTACGGGCATGAAAGTCGCCGAGCTTGCGCTTACGCCGCGCCGCGCTTGGGAGATCAAGACAGATAAAGACATGGTGATTGAGCTGGGGCGTGAAGAGATGGATGCGCGACTGAACAAGTTTGTCAGCGTATATGCCAACGCAATTGCGCCTTTGGGCAATACGGTTCGCTACGCTGATTTACGGTATCCAAACGGTTTTTCAGTACGTAAACCAGCACCAACCAATAGCGCGCCAGCAGCTGCTAAAGCAGGCGCAGCATGAATGAATATAAAGCAATAGGCCTGAAATCAGGCAAAGGGGAAATGATGGAACTAACAAACGTTAGCAACAAGCTAGACACTATCAAAGCACACTGGAGCGCCGAATGAGCAAAATTAGGGATGATAAAAATCTGATTGTTGGCCTGGATATCGGCACATCCAAGATTGTGGCCATTGTGGCTGAGTTGCAGCTGGACGGCAGTCTCAAAGTGATCGGGCTTGGTCAGCATGCCTCACGCGGCCTGAAAAAGGGCGTGGTGATCAACATTGATTCCACTGTGCAAGCTATACAACGTGCGCTGGAAGAAGCTGAGTTGATGGCGGACTGCAAAATCAGCACCGTGTTTACAGGCATTGCCGGCAGCCACATCAAGAGCCTGAATTCACATGGCATGGTCAAGATCAAGGATGCGGAAGTGACGCAGGCTGATGTTGAGCGTGTGATCGAAACCGCGAGAGCGATTGCACTGCCGTCTGACCAACAGATTCTGCATATCCTCACGCAGGAATTCATCATCGATGGTCAAGAAGATGTGCGTGAGCCTTACGGCATGAGCGGTATGAAGCTTGAAGTGAAAGTGCATATCGTCACTGGCGCAGTGGCGGCGGCACAGAACATCGTCAAATGTATCAAGCGCTGCGGCTTAGAAGTCAGCGATTTGATTTTGCAGCCTCTGGCTTCAAGCACAGCTGTGTTGACGGAAGACGAAAAAGAGCTGGGCGTTTGCCTGGTGGATATCGGCGGCGGCACGACTGATATCGCAGTGTTCAAACAAGGCGCGATTCGCCATACCGCAGTGGTGCCGATTGCTGGCGATCAGATTACCAATGACGTAGCTGTGGCGTTCCGCACGCCGACCCAGTCTGCCGAAGAAATCAAGATCAAGTATGGCTGCGCACTGCGCCAGTTATCCGATGCACGCGAAGTGGTTGAAGTGCCAGGTGTTGATGGCCGTGAAGCCCGCCAGCTCTCGCTACAAACGCTGGCTGAAGTGATCGAGCCTCGTGTGGTCGAGCTGTATGAGTTTGTGCTCGGTGAGCTGCGTCGAAGCGGTATGGAGGAAATGATTGCCTCTGGCATCGTTATCACAGGGGGTTCCTCCATGATGCGCGGCATGGTCGAGCTGGGTGAGGAAATCTTCCACATGCCAGTTCGTTTGGGTATGCCACGTTATGTGGGCGGCTTATCTGAAGTTGTTGGCAATCCACGTTACGCCACAGGCGTCGGCCTCGTATTAATGGGCAAGGCGCAGGTGGAGCGGCAATTATTAGGGCAGATGGATTCGAACTCGTTTGGCCAGATATTCAGCAAGATGAAGAGCTGGTTTCAGGGTAATTTTTAGTAGTAGGCAGTAGTAAAAGTAGGGCAGAAAAGTAGTCAGGCAGAAGCAAGTAGCTAGATAAACGTTAGATAGTTAAACCAAGGAGAAACACAATGTTTGAGATTATGGATAGAGACTCGCAAGAGGCGGTAATTAAAGTGATTGGTGTCGGTGGTTGCGGTGGTAACGCAGTCGCCCACATGATCGAAAAAGCGGTCGGTGGTGTGGAATTCATTTGCGCCAATACCGATATGCAAGCGCTTAAAAAGAGCCAGGCCAAAACTATTTTGCAGATTGGTACTGATATTACTAAAGGCTTAGGGGCAGGCGCACGTCCACAAGTTGGCCGTGATGCTGCGCTTGAAGACCGTGACCGTATCGCCGAAATCATTGATGGTGCAGATATGTTGTTCATCGCTGCGGGTATGGGCGGCGGCACTGGTACTGGCGCTGCACCTATCATCGCTGAAGTCGCGAAAGAAATGGGCATACTGACAGTAGCTGTGGTTACCAAGCCATTCGCCTTTGAAGGCAAGCGTACCAAGATTGCGCAAGAAGGCCTGGAAGAACTTTCTCGCCATGTGGACTCTCTGATTGTTATCCCTAACGAAAAGCTGATGGAAGTATTGGGCGAAGATGTGCCTTTCCTTGCAGCGTTCGAGGCAGCGAATGACGTATTGCACAACGCGGTTGCTGGTATTGCCGAGATCATTAATTGCCCAGGCATGGTCAACGTCGACTTTGCTGACGTACGTACCGTCATGTCTGAAATGGGTATGGCGATGATGGGTTCAGCAATGGCTACAGGCCCTAATCGTGCGATTATCGCAGCAGAGCAAGCGGTTGCCAGCCCATTGCTGGAAGATGTCAACCTAGCCAATGCGCGCGGCGTTCTAGTGAACATCACCGCCAGCAGTTCTTTCAAGATGAAGGAATACTACGATGTGATGAACACCATCAAGGCGTTCACCGCTGAAGATGCTACTGTCATCGTGGGTAACGTGTTTGACGAATCTATTGGTGATGGGTTGCGTGTGACTATGGTTGCAACAGGTTTGAATGCTGCGATGGCACGCCGCCAGCAAAAACCTGAATTGCGCGTCATGACACAAGTACGTGATGGTACGACCAATCAGCCAATTTACAGCGGTGTAGTAGAGGATGAAGCACCAGCTGTATTCAGCTCAAATGGCCGTCGTTCACAGGTTGAAGCCATGAAGATGCAAGGGGTTGAAGAGTATGACATCCCAGCATTTTTGCGTAAGCAGGCTGATTAAGCGCTAAATTGTTAGTTTGTATGTGCTTGTTATAAAAGAGAAATAATTGCCTTTGTGCCAGTAAATGCTGCATATGTGCTATCATTTCGTAACAATATAGTGAGATTATTTCTTGCAGCTTAGCAGTTGATTAAGCTCAAGAAATAAAAGAAAAGAGAAAACAGTGCTCAAACAGAGAACACTTAAAAATCTAATTCGCGCCACTGGCGTTGGGTTGCACACAGGTGACAAGGTTGAATTGACCTTGCGTCCCGCTGCGCCTGATACCGGCATTGTATTTCGCCGAACCGATCTGCCCGGTTCAGCAGAAATCAAAGTCGCGCCTCACTATGTCACCGATACTCGCTTGTGTTCTGCCTTGGTACACAAGGAGGTTCGGGTTGCGACAGTTGAGCATCTCATGTCTGCATTTGCTGGTTTAGGTATTGACAATGTGTACGTTGAATTAAGTGCGGGTGAAGTGCCTATCATGGATGGCAGTTCTGGGCCGTTCGTATTCCTGCTACAACAAGCGGGCATCATTGAGCAACCTGTGCCCAAGAAATTCATCCGTATCAAGAAAACCGTAGAAGTACATGACGGCGACAAATGGGTGCGCTTTGAGCCATATTTTGGCTTCAAGATTGATTTTACGATAGATTTTGACCACCCGGTATTTGAGCACTCTGGCCAGAATGTGAAGATCGATTTTGCTGATAATTCATATATTAAAGAAGTCAGTCGCGCGCGCACCTTTGGTTTTATGCATGAGGTTGAAGCCCTGCGCTCCATGGGGCTTGCGCGTGGCGGTAGTTTAGATAATGCGATTGTGCTGGATGAGTACCGCATCCTGAACAACGATGGTTTGCGCTATGACGACGAATTCGCCAAGCATAAGGTGCTAGATGCGATTGGCGATTTATATGTACTCGGTCATCCGCTGATTGGCGCATTCACAGCTTACAAGTCTGGTCATGCGCTTAACAACCAATTGCTACGTACTTTGCTGGCTGACGAGAGTGCTTGGGAATACGCCACGTTTGACCGTTTTGAAGAGGCTCCGAGTGGTTTTCAAAGCCCGATTGGCGTAGCGCCAGTCTTACATTACGCTTAATGACTGTCCGCTAACAGCCTATGCTGATACTGCGATTATTGGGCATTTTAGGCGTTATTTCAGTCGCAATTTCTTTTGGCATCTACTTATTGACTGGCGATAAACGCTACTTGCGTTTTTCATGGCAGCTCATCAAATTCACGCTGGTGCTGATCGCGATCACGCTGCTGGTCATCTCCATGGGGCGCATTATTCTTTTTTAATTGGTTCAGAATCATGCTGTCTAAACCTTGTCTGAACCAATATCCATGCATGTTTCATAGGTCATCAATGCAATTCTTGTCAGCGTTTTTCATATTGTTTCTTGTTAGCATTGCACCCGTTCGTGCAATGGATACTGACGACATGTTCAATGGTGCGCGTGATGCTTACAAGACCAGAAACGATTTTGCTTTATCTAACTACACTCAACAGATGCAGGCGCAAGGCTATATATTGGCGCCTTATGCGGACTACTGGTTGCTATTGTTACGCCTCAATACTGCTGATAACCAGACCGTACAAGCTTTTCTCACTAAATATGCCGACATGCCTTTTACTGACCGGCTACGTGGCGAGTGGTTAAAAATTCTCGCAAAACGTGGCGACTGGCAGGCTTTCTCGGCTGAATATCCTAATTTGCAACGCGAGGATATTGCTGTCACTTGCTATGCTCTGGATTATCAGGCGCAAAATGGAGATGCCTCTGCCTTAACCAAAGGGCTTACGATCTGGCGTAGCGCAACAGAACAACCAGCCAACTGTGCAAGTTTATTTGACCGCATGCAGGCAGCGAAGGTATTAACGGCAGAGGAGCTGTGGGCAAGGTTTAGGCTTGCCATGCAGGCAGATAAAATACCGCTGGCTAATGCCATAGCATTACGTGCGCCTGGAATTGATGCTGCAAATCTTAAATCGATAGATGGCGCGGTTAAAAATCCTCAGAAATTTCTTGATAAGAAATCGGGTAGTTACAAAACGCGTTACGGGCGTGAATTGAATCTGTATGCACTGGATAAACTGGCGCGTAGCCAGCCGACTATTGCGCTGGATATGTGGCAGAAGTTACAGCCAAACTTTGAATCAGAAGAACGCAGTTATTTTTGGGGCAGGTTTGGTTTGCATGCTGCCCGCAGGCATGACCCAGGTGCTTACGAGTGGCTGGCGCGTGCGCAAAAAGGTACCTTGGATAACGAACAAATGGCATGGAAGGCGCGTAGCGCTTTGCGTGTTAAAAACTGGAATGCGGTACTGGATACTGTCGCTGATATGTCTCAAAGCCAACAGGACGAGTCTGCCTGGCGTTACTGGAAAGCACGCGCACTTAAAGAGAAGAAAGAAATACCAGCCGCGAATATTATTCTGGTGCCACTCTCCAGAGAACTAAGCTATTACGGTGTTCTGGCAATGGAAGAGCTGGGTGATGTAGTGACGGGCCTGCCTATTAGTTACAAAGCCTCAGAAGATGAGGTGAAAACGGTCGCCAGCATGGCGGGTATTCAACGTGCAATGGAGCTGCAAAAATTCGATATGCGCTGGGAGGCTAAGATTGAGTGGCAACAAGCAACACGCGATTTTGACGATAGACAGAAAATCGCTGCGGCTGAATTGGCAATCCGCCAAGGCTGGTACGACCTAGGCATCAATACCGCCGATAAGACCACTTTTGTACATGATTATGCGTTGCGTTACCCTACGCCTTATCTGGACAAAGTGCGCAGCTCTGCTAAAGATCAGTCGCTGGATGAAGCCTGGATTTACGGGCTGACACGGCAAGAAAGTCGTTTCATGCATTATGCAAAATCTGGTGTCGGCGCCTCTGGCTTAATGCAGTTGATGCCTGCTACGGCTAATTGGATCGCCAAGCGCCTGGGTTGGGGCACCTATAACAACAGCATGATCCATGAGATGGATACCAATATTCAAATGGGTACTTATTACATGCGTTATGTGCTGGATTCGATGGGTGACCAAACCTTGATGGCAACCGCAGCCTACAACGCAGGCCCTAGCCGCGCGAAACGCTGGGCGGATGAGAAGCCGATGGAAGGCGCAATTTATGCCGAGACTATTCCATTCAGCGAGACGCGCAACTATGTGCAAAAAGTAATGGGCAACGCCTATTTTTATGCCCAACGTTTGGGTACCAAAGTGCAAACACTAAAACAAAGATTAGGTGTCATCGCTGGCACAGGCGGTACATTAACGGTGGACGAGGCTGAGCAATAAAACTGCTCTGATCGCTCAACTTCATCAAGCAGTGCAAAACTGCATATAATAGTAAAAAAAGTGTTATCAAAACCCAAATTAAGAAAACTGGCCAAGGTAAATATGCGTATTAAAGATATCTGTGTATTGGGTGGTTCAGGCTTTGTCGGCAGCGCGCTGGTGCACAGGCTGAGTGCCGCAGGTTATAACGTTAAAGTGCTCACGCGCCGTCGTGAAGCCAGCAAACACTTGATTCTGCTGCCTTACGTGCAAGTCATTGAATGTGATGTGATGAACGACGCTGCGCTTGCGCAACAGGTGGCAGGTAGCGATGCCGTAATTAACCTCATCGGCATTCTGCATGAAGACAAAAATCTCACTTTTAAGACTATTCACACTGATTTACCGATTCGTCTGCTTGGCATCTGTGAGCGTTTGGGCGTCTGTCGTTTCTTGCATATGAGTGCCCTGCAAGCCAGTGTGGATGCGCCTAGCGCTTATCTGCGCTCCAAAGGTGCAGCCGAAGTAGCACTGATGGCGCATCAAGGTAACACCCAGATTACGATATTCCGCCCTTCAGTGATTTTTGGGCGTGGCGATGGCTTTATCAATCTGTTCGCCAAGCTCGTGAAACTTATGCCAGTGATCGCTTTGGCCAAGCCAGATGCCAAGTTTCAGCCGATTTGGGTTGAAGATGTTGCGCAAGCATTTGTGAGCAGCCTTGAAAATATTGATACCTATGGCAAGCAATATGATTTAGGCGGCCCACGTATCTACAGCCTTAAAGGGATAGTGCAATTCGTCGTCTTTTTGCTGGGTAAAAAACGCAAGATCGTCGGCCTCAACGACAAGCTCTCTTACCTGCAAGCCTATGCTCTGGAGAAAATGCCAATCAAGCTGATGACGCGAGATAACATCTACTCGATGGAGGTTGATAGCGTGACGAATGGCGAGTTCCCAAAGGTTTTTGGTTTTCAGCCAACCGCACTTGAAGCTATCGTTCCTGACTATCTGGCTAACGATAATCCACGTAACGCTTACAACAAGTTTCGTGGACTTGCCGGACGGTAAAGGCACATGAAAGTCTTTGTCGTTGGCGGCGCAGTGCGTGATGAGTTGCTCGGCTTAGCAGTCAAAGACCATGATTATGTCGTTGTCGGTAGCACGCCAGCCGAGATGGAAGCCGCTGGTTTTAAGCCTGTAGGCAAAGATTTCCCTGTATTCCTCCACCCCAAAACGCACGAAGAATATGCGCTTGCGCGCACTGAGCGGAAGACCGCTAAAGGCTACAAGGGTTTTAAGGTGTATGCCTCGCCAGATGTGACGCTAGAAGAAGATTTAGCGCGGCGCGACCTCACGATTAACGCCATTGCCAAAGGTAGTGACGGCCAACTAATAGATACGTACAACGGTGTCGCTGATATTCAAGCCAAGGTATTGCGCCATGTCAGCGATGCATTTATTGAAGACCCCGTACGTATTCTGCGTATTGCCAGATTTGCTGCCAGGTTTACCGAGTTCATCGTAGCACCTGAAACCATGAAATTGATGCAGAAAATGGTGCAAGATGGCGAAGTAGATGCCTTGGTCGCAGAGCGCGTATGGCAAGAATTAGCAAAAGGCTTGATGGAAGCCAAACCCAGCCGCATGTTTGCGGTGTTACGTGAGTGTGGCGCGCTGAAAAAAATCATGCCCGAAGTGGATCGCCTGTGGGGAGTACCGCAACCCGCCTTGCATCATCCAGAGATTGATACTGGCGTGCATGTGATGATGGTGATTGATTATGCTGCTTCACAGAATTACTCACTACCTGTGCGTTTTGCTGGGCTTACGCATGATCTCGGTAAAGGCACTACGCCAGCCCATGTGTTGCCGCGCCACATGGGCCATGAAGAGCGCAGCGTCAAACTGCTCAAAGAATTAAGCCAGCGCTTGCGCGTACCAAACGATTGCAAAGAGCTCGCGCATATCGTCGCCAAGTTCCACGGAAAAATGCATCAGGTGCATGAAATGCGCGCTGCAACCTTGCTGACTTTTTTGATTGAGCTCGATGCAATCCGCCAGCCAGCAAGATTCAATGATTTTTTACGTGCCTGTGAATGTGATTCACGCGGTCGCACTGGGTTTGAGCAAGTGTTAATGCCCGAGGCAGATATGCTAAGTATGGCGCTGAAGGTAGTGATGCAAGTAGATGCTGGTGCCGTTGCCAAAACCCAAACTGAGCCTGAAAAAATCAAGCTGGCAGTGTACGAGGCGCGATTAGAAGCCCTTAAACACAGCATGCCTTCATAGCTGGAGCTGGAAATTCTGGGTACTCAGCATCTTCAGAGTGTTGGTCAAGTTAGCTTGTCAGACGATTCTGACAACTGATTCAGTACTACGCGGATGATTCCACATCTTGCCATCCACTAATATTTGCTCACAAATCCTGATTGTAAATATTTAGAGATGATCAGGTTTGAAACTAATATTTTGAGAAAGAAGCACATCATGAAACGTATCACGTTTTTACTAGCTGGTTTGTTGTTAGCCGCGAATGCCAATGCAGGCGTGTCAGTCAGCGTTGGTCAACCAGGTTTTTTTGGACAGATTGAAATAGGTGATAGCTATCCAGCACCTCGGGTTTTATATCCGCAGCCTGTAGTTATTCAACCAGGCCCAGCACAATACGAGCCACTTTACCTGCATGTGCCTCCAGGTCATGCCAAAAACTGGCGCAAATACTGCGGTCGCTATGAAGCTTGTGGTCGCCCAGTATATTTTGTAAGAGATGACTGGTACAACAACACCTATGCACCACGTTATCGCGAATACCATGAGCATGGTGATGACGGTAGACGTTATGATCGTGACGACCATGGAGATAGACGCGGTGGACCTGATCGCGGACACGATGATGGCCCAGGTCGAGGCCATGGCCCAGATCATGATCGGCATTAATTAACAAAATTTGTTATAAATAAAAAGGGCGCTACTGGCGCCCTTTTTATTTTGAAAATTTAATGTTTTAGAGATGCAAGGATTGATTAGTCAGCTATTTTCTCGAACGCAAACTCTGATATATCCGTTCTCTGGCTGGCATTCTCTAGCGTGATTTTGCAGACACTGCCCTCACCATCCAAGTCAATTTGCATGTTTTCATCTAGGTTGATGCTGACAGAAATTGCTTCATCGTTAAATTTGATATGCAGCGTGTCTGTATCCTCAAAATATTTGATTTTCATTGAAAACCTCCTGTGAGCACATTTAAGTTTATGTTCTGTGAAGCTTAAAAACTCAGTAGTAATGGTAGTTGCTGTTGTATGAGTTCCATGGGTTTACGTTTAAACCCACTCTTGGCGAATTGTTGCCAGCGACCGATGACAAAACAGATGAGCAAGTTTGCCTGTGCTTCTGGTACTAACTGTTTGCCCGTTTGAGTTTCAGCAATACGCAGGCTTTGTTTGAGTGTTGATTCCAGGCGGTCATAGAGTTGGTTGATGCGTACTTGTAGCCTGTCTTCTTCATTCACCAATGCATCGCCTATCAATACACGTGTCATGCCAGGGTTCTTTTCGGCAAACAAAAGCAGTACGGTGATGGTGCGCTGAATCTGCTTCATGCCATCTGTTTCTTCAGTGCTGATTTTATTGATGAGGCCGAAAATGGATTGTTCGATGAATTCAATCAGGCCTTCAAACATTTGCGCTTTGCTTGCAAAGTGGCGGTATAGCGCTGCTTCGCTTACATCGAGCTTTGCTGCGAGTGATGCGGTGGTGATTTTCTCGCGCTTGGGTGCTTCGAGCATCTTGGCGAGTGTTTCAAGTATTTGTTGTTTACGTTCCCCGGCCATGCTGGTTCCTTTGAATTAAGCTTTTTTAGAATGTTAAAGCGTTTATATTTTAAGCCTTGATAATGCCAGAACATTGCCAATTCTGGCATCCACATACACTGGTTTATGCAGTTTTTTTGTGATGTGTATGGTCTTCATGCCCATGCGTTTTGCAGTCATCAGCGCTGGCGCATTGTCTTCAAGCATCACGCAGTCAGCTGGGTTTGCCTTAATTTTTTTTAATAGCTGCCTGAATCCACGGATTGAAGGCTTGGGATGGTAGCGGCTCGATTCAACGCTGAACACGATTTCAAACAGATGAGCTATACCAAGCAACTCCAGAACAGCTAGCGCATATTTTCTGGGCGCATTGGTGAAGATCACTTTACGGCCAGGCAAACGCAAAATTGATTCCTGCAGGCCTTTGTTTTGTAACACCATGTTTGGCAAATCAAGCACATCGTGGGTTGTAAGCAGAAAATGCGCAGGGTCTACACCATGATGGCGCATCAGCCCTTTCATGGTGGCGCCATAAACCCGCCAATAGTGCTGCCTGAGTTTAAAGGCCGTAGGTTCATCCATTTCCAGCGTATCCATGATGTACTGCGTCATGGCACGATTCATCACGGGGAATATATGAGAGGACGCATCGTGCAAGGTGTCGTCCAGATCGAAAACCCAGACGCGTGATGCACTATCACGGTTGCTCAATTACTTTGCCTTGATCAGCGTGCCAACGCCCTCATCAGTTAGGACTTCTAGCAAGAGTGCATGCTCAACCCGACCATCAATAATATGGACTGATTTCACGCCACTGCGGGCAGCATCAAGTGCGGAGCTTATCTTAGGCAACATCCCGCCAGAGAGCGTGCCATCTTCAACCAACTCATCAATCTGCTTGGGCGTGAGGCCAGTCAGTAGAACGCCATTCTTATCAAGAACGCCAGGGGTGTTGGTGAGTAATATCAATTTCTCAGCGCCCAAGATTTCTGCCAGTTTGCCTGCGACTACATCGGCATTAATGTTGTAAGTTTCACCATCTGGACCTACGCCGATAGGGGCGATCACGGGGATGAAATCACCGCTATCAAGAAAGCTGATAATGCTTGGGTCTATACCGACAATATCACCCACCATGCCGATATCGATCATTTCTTCTGGCTTATCTTTATTAGCCATTAGCAGTTTTTCTGCATGAATCAAATTGCCATCTTGGCCTGTTAACCCTACGGCTTTACCGCCATGACGGTTAATCAGGTTGACGATTTCCTTGTTTACATGACCGCCAAGTACCATTTCTACAATGTCCATGGTTTCATCGTCAGTCACCCGCATGCCTTGGATAAACTCGCCTTTTTTGCCGAGCTTATCCAGCATTTCATTGATCTGCGGGCCACCACCGTGAACCACAACTGGGTTCATGCCGACGAGTTTAAGCAGCACCACGTCGCTGGCGAAACATTCTTTCAGGTAAGGGTCTGTCATCGCATTACCACCGTATTTGATGACGATGGTTTTATCAAAAAAACGCTTGATATACGGCAGTGCCTCGGCCAGCGTAAGCGCTTTTTGCGCGGGAGTTGTGTGGTTGGACATTAATGCTCTCAACGGGTGAATAGTAGATAAACATATTTTACATTGAAACGTGAATTAGTCGGCATAGAGTGCAGACAGTCTTTTATAATCAAACTGAAATTACTCTGCACGCCCTCAAGGAAGCTTATGCCCAGCGACATTGAAATTGCCCAGCAAGCCCAGATGAAGAAAATCACTGAGATTGCCGCATCACTTGGTTTGCCAGCGGATGTGGTTGAGCAATATGGGCATTACAAGGCCAAGCTTGATATGGCCAGTTTGAGTACAGCGCAGCAAAACGAGATTTTTAGCAGACCAGACGGCAAACTGATTCTGGTGACTGCCATCAGCCCGACGCCTGCTGGTGAAGGTAAAACCACGACGACAGTTGGTTTGGGCGATGCGTTGAATCGCATAGGCAAGCAAGCCATGATTTGTTTGCGCGAACCTTGTATGGGCCCTGTATTTGGCTCCAAAGGCGGCGCGGCAGGAGGGGGCTATGCTCAAGTGGTGCCGATGGAAGACATTAACCTGCACTTTACGGGGGATTTTTCTGCGATTGCTTTTGCGCACAACCTGCTTTCATCCATGATTGATAACCACATTCATCAAGGCAATGCGCTTGGTATAGATCCATCTCAAGTCAGCTGGAAACGGGTGATGGAGCTGAATGACCGCGCATTGCGGCAGGTGGTGATTGGGCTTGGTGGCAAGGCCAATGGGCAGACGAGGGAAGACGGTTTTGACATCGTTGTGGCCTCTGAAGTCATGGCGATTTTCTGTTTGGCCGAGAACCTGAATGACCTCAAACAGCGCTTGGGCAATATTGTTATAGGCTATAGTTTTGAAGGCCAACCTATCACTGCGCGTGACCTTAAAGCCGATGGCGCGATGACGGTGCTATTGAAAAATGCGCTCAAACCTAATCTGGTACAAACCCTGGAACACACGCCTGCATTCATCCATGGTGGTCCATTTGCCAATATTGCACACGGTTGCAACTCGGTGATTTCAACGCGCCTTGCGTTAAAGCTCGCGGAATATGTGGTCACCGAAGCAGGTTTTGGTGCTGACTTGGGTGCTGAGAAATTCATTGATATCAAATGTAGAAAAACTGGCCTGAGACCAGATGCCTGCGTGATTGTGGCGACGATACGTGCGCTCAAATATCACGGTGGCGTTGACGTGAAAGATTGCTCACAAGAGAACTTGGTTGCGCTAAAGGCTGGCTTGGTTAATCTGGAAAAACATGTAGAAAATATCACCCAGCATTATGGTTTGCACTGCATTGTTTCTATCAACCAGTTTACTACCGATACTGAGGCTGAGTTTGCGGTTGTCAGTGAGTGTATGGCGAGTTTGGGAGTGAAAGTCGTACTTGCTGAGCATTGGGCTTCAGGCGGTGCAGGTGCAGAGCGCCTGGCGAACGAAGTGGTTAAGCAGATCGAAGCGAATACCAGCAAGCTTAAATATGTATATGACGATACAGATACTTTGTGGGAAAAAATGCGTAAAGTCGCCACCAAGATTTATGGCGCGGCTGACATCGCTGCTTCACGCAAAATCAAAACCCAAATAGAAAAATTGCAAGCAGATGGCTATGGCCATTACCCGATTTGTATCGCTAAAACGCAATCATCATTTGCGTCTGACCCAACACTAAGTGGCGCGCCTACAGGCCATATTGTGACCATTCAACAGGTGCGCTTGTGCGCAGGTGCTGAATTCATCGTGATGATTTGTGACGACATGGTCACCATGCCAGGCTTGCCTAAAGATCCATGTGCCACCCGCATTGATATTGATGCAGATGGCAAGGTGGTCGGTATTTTCTAGCAGTTAGATATGCCCAGTTAGCAGCAAGATAAGCAAGATTAAAACAACTAGTCCAAGACCACCGCTTGGACCATAGCCCCAACCTCTGCTATGAGGCCATGCTGGAATAGCGCCGAATAGAGCCAGTACAAGTACTATCAGTAAAATTGTTGTTAATGACATAGTAATCCCTTTCACGAAAATTCATATTTTGATTAACCCCCTAGATTTTCTAGAGGACTGATTAAATTATGATTTGTTATGCAGGAATGAATATAGGTCTAGGCTGATATTGATGTAGGACATGGCGCAGAAGTTTTAGAACGTGGTGCAACCATATAGATCAGTTGCAATAGATAACTTTGAATAATGAATGGCTTTTTATTGGTTATTCAAAGATGCGCATTACACTGATTCGATTGTAAAAATTCACTTGAAATTTTTTTTTATCGGGTTCAATATCACCAAATATTGTTACATCTCGTAACAATTAAGGTTGCTGATATTGAAAATGTCAGCATTAAGGAAAATAAATCAATGAGATAAACATACATTCTAGCCGATGCCGTCGCGTTTTTTCAGTTCACAACTGATATGACACCGACCAGATTGCATGCCTTTAAATGTAATTTAATTTGAGGTGAAGCAAAATGGAAAAAAAACTAAAAATAATCGTTTTAAGTTTAAGTACTATCCTGTTCTTATCTTCTACGCAAGCTAGTGCCGCCACTGCGACAACTACTATGGCCGTTACGGCCACTGTTCTCACAAGTTGTCTGGTCACTGCTACTCCCCTAGTTTTTGGCAATTACGACCCCAACTCAGCAACCCCTCTTGCAGCCACTAGTACCACTACTACCGTTTGTACTGGTGCTTCCAGCTATACGCTATCGATGAATGCTGGCGCAGGCACTGGTGCTACTTTTGCATCACGCAAAATGACATTTGGGGCGTCGACGCTTAACTACTCCGTTTACACCACTGTTGCGCACACCACAGTATGGGGTGATGGCACTGCAGGCACGGGGCAGGTAACTGGCACGGGGCTGCTTGGAAGTGTTAACAACACTGTCTATGGATTAATCCCAGCTGGGCAAAGCCCGAATGCGGGTGCTTATACCGATAGTATTACCGTTACCCTGACATATTAAGTATGCAGCGCGCGTCAAAAATAGTGGCTATTGCCACTGTGTGGGGTGCTTTCGTCTTGCTTTCTGGCTCTGCACTTAGTGGTACGGCATTGCAGATATCGCCATTGCGGATTGAGTTCTCTACCAAACTGCCCTCCACAACGATTACGGTAAAAAATCGTGGAGATTCTCCTAGTCTGGTACAAGCGCAAATATTTCGCTGGGCCCAGCAAAACGGACAGGATGTTTTAGAGCCTTCTCGCGATGTGCTTGTCAGCCCCCCAGTCTTTACTGTAAAGGCTGGGGGTGAGCAAATATTGCGGGCATTGATTCGTATCCAACCTCAAGATAAAAAAGAAATCACTTATCGCCTAGTATTGCGGGAGGTGGCTGATCAGGTAAATCCAGATCCGACACAACAAGGCGTCAGGGTATTGCTTGGGTTTAGTTTGCCGGTATTTATTAACCCAGCCAATAAACCGGAGCAAAAGCTGATCTGGGAGGCAAAAAAACTGGATGAGAGGAAGCTGGCAGTTGCCCTGAAAAATGAAGGTGATAGCCATATTCAGGTGACATCTTTTCAGTTGGAAAATACGAGCGGTAATGTCATCAAGCAAACGCAAATGGCTTATGTGCTGTCGGAAAATGAGCGGCAATGGGTTTTTGATATCGATGCGATCGATAGTCTGGGGGCTAGTCTCACTGTTGTAGCCAAAACGGATAATGGGGAACTCCGTGAGAAAGTTGCACTGGAGCGCCCTTAGTTTTTTCTTATTAGTGATGCTTTCGATTGAGCTTGGAAGTGCCGAAGAGATTTTTATTATCGCTGTACCAGAGGTAGGCGATTCGGCAAATATTCTCCCAAGACCACATCTGCGCATGGCAAAAACCTTGTTCCAGGAGGTTGCCTATGAAGCCAATATCAATCACCAAGCCCAGCAGGAAACGGTCGTTTTCTTGCGGACGGAGAGTGGCTATCTGTTGGCTTCGCGCAATTTTTTGAAGCAATCACGTGTTGTAGTGCCACCGAATGTCCAGGCTATTGAATATGAGGGCGATTACTTCGTGCCTATTAATCAATTACAGCAAACCAACCTGGAAGTCGATGAACAACGAGGGGAAGTGAAAATGACGTTGCCCGCCGCTACTTTCAATGCGACCCAAATCGAGAGCAGAAAGCCAGTTAAGTTTCCACCACAACTGGAACAAGGCGCTTTTCTGAATTACGATTTATTTGCGCAAAAAGACAATATTGGCTCGCAGTTCGATGGCAGGTTCGAGCTAGGCGTTTTTAATCATTATGGCGTTGGTATTTCGAGCATGCTGGCAAATAGCTTCAATGGGCAAGAGAAGTTGATTCGCCTCGATTCGAACTGGACGGTAGATCAGCCAGAAAATCTTGCCAGCTGGCGCTATGGTGACTCTATCAACCGGGGCGGCAGTGTGGGCAGGCCTATCAGGTTTGGCGGCATTCAATTCAGTACCAATTTTGCCACACAACCCGATTTTATTAGCTTCCCGCAATTTGGGCTTAATGGCAGTGCGGCTTTACCTTCAACTGTTGATCTTTATATCAACAACATCAAGACATTTAGCCAGCAGGTTGCCCCTGGGCCATTCTCAATTAACAATCTGCCGCTTTTAACTGGTAGCGGCGAGGCCAGGCTTGTTGTACGGGATCTATTCGGGCGAGAGCAGTTGATTACGCAGCCTTATTACGCCAGCCGCAGCGTTTTAAGAAAAGGATTGAATGATTACTCCTATGAGGCTGGGTTTGAGCGTTTTAGCTACGGTTTAGTGAGCAATGATTACCGCGATTTTTTTGCCTCAGCCACGCAGAGATATGGCTGGAGCGATAACCTGACTATCGAAGCACACGGCGAGATAAAAGCTCAGCAACAAACAGCGAGTGCGGCTAGCGTGTGGCTTATACCTAGGATTGGTATCGTTGATAGTACTGTGGCGCTGAGTACGGATCAGAATCGTGGTGCTGGTCAGTCAGTCTCAGCTGGTTTTGAACGTCAGGCAGTAGGTTGGAGTTATGGGGTCCGTACGCAGCTTGCTAATAAAGGATTTAGCCAGCTTGGTTTGTCAGACTCTATTTCGGTGCCATCAAGGATGAATACCATGTTTGTTGCATGGAATCACCCCCGTTTTGGTTCGTTTGGGGTTAACTATATTGATCAGGAGAATCGAGAAGTGCCCTCAGCCAAGCTGTTGAACCTGAATTACAGTAAAACGGTTTTTGATAGCTGGTTTTTGAATGTGAATGCATTTAAAAACATAGAGGATAGTCAGGGCTATACGCTGAGTATTAACCTTATTAAGGCGATAGATGAAAGAACGAGTGCTACCGCTATGCTGAATCGTAGTCGTGGCTACTCAGAGAATACGGTGCAAGTGCAACGCAGCCTGCCAGTCGGTGAGGGCGTTGGATATCGTGTGCTGGCGGGGCAGGGTGATTTGAACCAAACCCAGGCTGGGCTTAGTGCGCAGAATGATGTAGGCACATATTCAGTTGAGGCCGCACAGACTCGTGGGGAAAATGCCTATCGTGCTACCGTGAGTGGTGGGGTGATTCTTTCAAGGGGTAATGTTCTGATGACTCGCCGCATTGGCGATGCCTTTGGTGTGGTTGATGTGAGCGGCTATCCTAATGTGAAAGTCTATGCCGAGAATCAACTGATAGGTAAGACTGATAGCAATGGTCTCAGGGCTATCCCTAACTTGCGTTCTTATCAGTCGAACATGATTACGATTGACCCTACGGATATCCCATTCGATTCGCAATTGGAATCTGCTGAAGTCAATGCCGTTCCCTACTATCGTAGCGGTGCCTATGTGAAATTCCCTATCGATAAAGAAAAAGCTGCGACATTACGTGTGCTGCAAAAAGACCAGACGCCGGTGCCTGCTGGTGCCTTGTTTGAAGTGAACGATAGTACTACTCCATTCATTGTTTCGGACGATGGCATGCTATTTCTCAAGCATCTCAAGGAAAATAACCATATCAAGGGTCACTGGCAGGATCAGCTTTGCGAGGTGGATATTGCTTACCCGCAAACGGATGATCCCCTGCCTGAGCTGGGGGAGTTTGTGTGCCAGTGATGATGCGAAATTCTGGTTGTTTGTTACGATGCCTACTGCTGTTGGCTGGGCTGGGTTTTCTCTCCGATGCCCAGGCAGATGCTACATGCCTGGCTACTTCTCTTGGCCCTATTATTATTTATGACCCTGCTGATTCTGCGCCAAGATCAGGTCTGGGTGGCATTAGCGTTACTTGCACCTATGTCGGTCTCGGCACCGTTGGAGTGGCTTACCAGATACAACTTAGTCAAGGCTTTAGCAATAATTATCTGGCGCGCAACATGCGGTTTCTAGTGACGAATTCTTTGGTCTATAACTTATATACAGATCCCGCATACAGCATTATCTGGGGTAATGGCGGCTCTGGTACTGCGATGGTGAGTGATAGTTATACGATGGGGGCTGGCGTTATTCTCAAATCCTATCCGGTATATGTACAGATTCCAGCACGGCAGGCCGTAGTTGCTGGTGTTTATCTAGATACCATCAACGCAACGATAACGTATTAGTAATAGGGATTAATTTTTAATATTTGGGAGTCATAATGAAGAAATTAATCATGCTAATGGCTATCTTTATTTCAGCTTGCACACTGAATATGAATAACAAGCTACCAGATTCCCAGACCTATAAAATCAAAGGTGCTTCACACGATATAAGCATTACGGGACGTGCTGAACTGGATGAAGATTTAATCCAGGACTTGAGTATTATCATCCTGTTTGATGGTGCGCAAATGATTAAAGGCGTGATGGAAAGTAATTACAAGGGTGCTGCGACAGAGCTGCCTGGTTCGCGCTATGAAGGTAAAGATACCATCGCGGTTTGCCATACCAATTTTAATGCTAGCGCCAAGATCAAAGTGGAATGCATCGTCTATATCGGCGATCAGAAAACGGTCACTTTGACCCTGATTCCAACGATGGTTAACTAATGTCTGACATACAGATAGTTACCAGTATTGATCTTGGTTCTGTGACTCTTATCTAAATTACAGAGCCCTAATAAAAATCTTGGATCTGCGCTGCAAGTTGTAAAGGGCTTTGCGGTTTTGCGGCAAGGCATCTACATCTTTTTCGATAAATCCACGTTCAATAAACCAGTGTTCAGTGCGGGTAGTGAGCACGAACACGGATTTCAGCTTTTGCTCTTTTGCTACTTCCAGGCAGTAGTTCAATAGCCTGTCACCACGCCCGCCGCGCCTGAATGACGGATGTATAGCCATGCAAGCGAGTTCTGCTGTTTTTTCTTCAAGATAAGGGTAAATCGCAGCGCAGCCGATGATGCGGCCATCATGTTCCATCACATGAAAGCAGTTGATTTCCATCTCTAGCCGCTCACGTCCACGGCGTACTAATACGCCTTCTGCTTCTAGCGGTTCTATGAGCTGCAATATCCCGCCCACATCGCCAATCTCAGCAGGGCGTATGGATTCGAGCGATGCTTCGGTAATCATGGTGCCGATACCGTCATAGGTGAATAGCTCTTGCAGTATCGCGCCGTCTACATGGCGGCTAATCAAGTGTGTACGCGCCACTCCGTTATCGCAGGCACGGATGGCGGCAGGCAGGTAGTAGCCTTCATCTTCGGTGAAGTTTTTCACATCGGTATTCTGGGCGACATTGTTCTCAATATTACGCAGCATGTTTTTGGCTTTATCTGCGGTCATTTCGCGCAATAGCTCACCACGGGCGTTGTGTACGCCTGTTGAATCCATCAAGAAGATCAGTTTATCTGCGTCCAGCGCAATTGCAGCGCTCACGGCTACATCTTCCAGCGTGAGGTTAAATACTTCGCCAATCGATGAATAACCGAGCGGGGATAGCAATACTACCTCGCCATCATCCAGACGTTTTTGTATGCCAACGGCATCGACCTTGCGTACTTCTCCCGTGTGTTGCAAATCCACACCTTCAAGCACGCCAACTGGTTTTGCGGTGACAAAATTGCCGCTGGCAACGCGTATGTCAGAGCCTGCCATAGGCGAGTTGATAATACCCATGGAGAGCAAGGCTTCGATTTCCACACGAATAGCGCCATTAGCTTCCTTTACAGCTTCCATGGCTTCATCATCGGTGACACGCAGGCCGCCGACTAGTCTAGTTTCTAGCTTGTTACGCTTGAGGCGAGATTCAATCTGTGGGCGTGCGCCATGTACCAACACCAGCCTTACTTCAAGGCTGGCAAGCAGGTTGAGGTCGTGCGAAAGCGCGACAAATTGTTTGTCATCGACCACTTCACCACCAAATGCGATAACAAAAGTGCGGCCACCAAAGGCGTGGATGTAAGGCGTAGCAGAACGAAACCAGCGAACGAAGTCTTGTGGTTTGGTCAGTTGCAGCGGCGATGCTGATTGTAATGATGCGCTGGTTGTTGGCTCGCTTTGGGCATAGAGGTGCGCTGGTGTGCAGTCAAGCGCAATACATAGCTTGCGTAACATGCTTTCAGAAACACCTTGGGTGCCACGCTCAATGCGCGAAAGATTGCCGCTATCGGCATCGACCAGTTGCGCCAGTGCCTGCAGGGTAAGGTTGAGCGATTTGCGACGTTTACGTATTGCTAATCCAACAGACATTATTCTTGCGCCAAATTATGTATTAAAAGCATATTTTAATTATATTATGCATATTTGGCAAAATATAATTCATGTTTTTAGCATATTAATTGTGGCGAGATTTTGTCTGGCTTAATTTTATTTGCCTTGAATAAATGCTATAAATCGCATATTCATTATCGCGTCTATATTTTAAACCTTCATGACAAATCTCTATGTTTCAAGCCATCCTCAATAGATTACCTCGCACCGCCACGGCACCATTTTGCCCGTCTGAAGTGCGTGGCACCATAAATATTCCAGCAGGCACGTCGTTCTGGAAAAAGCTGCTTAAATTTGCGGGCCCTGGTTTGCTGGTCTCCGTTGGCTATATGGACCCAGGCAACTGGGCAACCGATATTGAGGCTGGTTCTCGGTATGGCTATGGGCTTTTATTTGTCATTTTGCTTTCAAGCCTGATTGCTATATTTCTGCAAACCTTGTGTTTGAGGTTGGGGATTGCAAGCAGGAAAGATCTGGCAAGGCTTTGTCGTGAGCACTACAGCCCGCGCGTAGGAAAGGTACTGTGGTTAATGGCAGAGCTTGCCATTATTGCTTGTGATTTGGCCGAAGTGTTAGGTACCGCATTGGCATTTCATCTCTTATTTGGCTGCTCCATATTGGTCGGGGTTTTACTCACGGCATTTGATACTTTGATCGTGCTTGGGCTGAAGGGGCGTGGTTTTCGCCAGGTGGAGGCCATTGTGCTCGGGCTGATCTTGACTATTGCATTGTGTTTTTGTATTGAATTAATATTGATTCAACCAGATTATGCGATGGCTGCCAAAGGCTTGATTCCTTCACTGCATGCCCTTGCTGACACGCAGTCACTTTATCTGGCAGTGGCGATATTAGGCGCGACAGTCATGCCGCATAATTTATATCTGCATTCGTCAATTGTGCAAACGCGTGTGGTCAGTGACCGTATTGAAGATAAGCGCGAAGCGATTCAGCTTTCAACGATTGGTACCCTGGTATCGCTAAGCCTGGCATTCTTCGTCAACGCTGCCATCATGATCCTTGCAGCGTCTGCGTTTCACGCCAACGGCCATATTGGTGTGGCGGATATAGAATACGCCTACCATTTATTAGACCCCGTTGTCGGCTCGGCATTTGCGGGCATCATTTTCGGTTTGGCACTAATGGCGGCAGGGCAAAGCTCAACCTTCACTGGCACCATTGCAGGCCAAGTGATTATGGAAGGTTTCCTTGACCTGAAAATCCCATGCTGGCAGCGCCGCTTAATCACCCGTTTTTTGGCATTGATTCCAGCGCTTATTGGTGTGTTGGTCTGGGGCGAGGGCGCAGTTGGCAAGCTATTGGTGTTGAGCCAAGTGGTGCTGAGTATGCAACTACCATTTGCGATTTACCCGCTGCTTAAATTGACGGGGAATCGTGCCGTCATGGGCGAGTTTGCGACGGGCTGGTTGGCTAAAATGCTGGCTTGGAGTTTGTTTGTGTTGATCTCAGCACTAAATGTTTGGCTGATTTACCAATTCTTCGTATAGCAGTTTAAAAATCACCCCATAAAGTCTGCATGGCTGCTATCGCCGCCAAAGCTGCCGTCTCTGTGCGAAGTATGCGCTTACCTAACGTCACAGGTTTAAAGCCTTGTAAGCTGGCGAGATTAATCTCATCGTCAGTTAATCCGCCTTCTGCGCCTATCAATAAACAAATATTGCCTGTGGGTTTGGACAGCTCTTTCAAGCTTTGTGTAGCACTCGGTGCGAGGGTAATACCCAAGTCAAAAGAGGGTTTTTTACTGAACCACTGTGCCAATGAAACGGGTGCTGCAATCTCAGGAACAATGGCGCGACCAGATTGTTCGCAAGCTGAGATCATGACGTTTTGCCAATGCTCAATGCGTTTTTCTGCGCGCTCTGCAGATAGTTTGACCACGCTACGTTGGGTTGAGATTGGCTGGATGCTACTCACTCCCATCTCAACGGCTTTTTGTATGGTGAAATCCATACGGTCACCTGCTGAGATGCCTTGCAGCAAGGTAATCTTTAAAGGCGATTCATTGCTAATAAGTTGACTGGAAATGATTTTGACACCCACTTGGCTCTTGCTGACAGAAGTCAGTTCGGCTAGATAGTCAAAGCCGTCGCCGTTAAATAAGATGGCTTTGTCACCTGCCTGCATACGCAATACCCTAGCTGCATGCGTAGCTGCATTTTCGGGTAACTCAAGGTTGCTACCTGTCGAAAACTTTTTGGGACAATAAAATCTTGGGGTCGCCATTTAAATATCCAGTTGAATGCCAATAGTTAGTCAAAAATATCGAAAAACTGTCAGCCAATGTATTGGGAGTGTGTATTTTAGATTACTATTAAAAGCGTTGCATGTAATGTTCGGGTCATTGTATTGAATGGTAAGGAGTTAAACAGATGGCAAGTGTTCAACCACCTGTATGTGATTTTGGCTGGAAAGCGCCTGACTTCAATCTGCTTGGCACCGATGATCAGTATTGGCAGCTGGCCGACATACAGGGCGAAAAAGGCACATTGGTCATGTTTATCTGTAACCACTGCCCGTACGTAAAGTCTATCCGTCAGCGCTTGGTATCAGATGTGCGTGAGTTAAAGGCGCTGGGTATCAATACCATTGCGATTATGTCCAATGATGTGGCCGATTACCCAGAAGATTCGTTCGATAACATGAAGGCAATCGCTGCCGAATTTGATTTTTCTTTTCCTTATGTTTTAGATGAAACGCAGGCCGTTGCTAAAGCCTATGGTGCAATCTGTACGCCTGATTTTTTTGGGTTTAATGCCAAACTAGAGTTGCAGTACCGAGGTCGTTTTGATGAGTCTCGTAAAGAGCTTGCGCCTGAAAGTACGCGCGATTTGTTCAAGGCGATGCAGCAGGTTGCAGAAACTGGCCAAGGCCCGCGTGAGCAGATTGCAAGTATGGGATGCTCAATCAAATGGAGAAGTGAAAGTCAGGCATAGTGCTTGCTAGTTAGAAACTAGGCAGCGAAGATGGATTCAGGGAATGTAATATAAATAAGAATGTGGGTTTGCGTAAGCATCACCATCATTCATCACATATCCATTAATTTTAATTAAAAAAGCATAAAAAAACTATTTTGCAATCACCTAGTATTAAATCCGTATTATCCAAGTTGATCACACTCACTGGTGAAAGAGAGACACACTCTCTTGAAATCTCCTTGGCGCAGACTTTGTTTGATTTGGTGGCGCCAGGTGCGGTGGTGATCTATCGCGCATTGAATATTGAGCAACACATCTTTTCCGCCACCTTGATTGATGGCGCGCCTTTTCAGGAAATCATTCCACGGCCTTTGTTGCATGCGCTAGAGAAATGTATCAAGTCGGGTAATGCCTGCGAATACCAAGATGAAGGCCAAGCCTTGGTCATGCTTTACCCGCTTAAAAGTAGCAAAAATGAGCCAGTAGCCGTTGTAGCCATTCAGTCACCAGAGCATGAGTCACAATTCCGCGAAGTCACGGGCATGCTGCTGCAGATTTACCAGAACTTTATGGAGCTGATGAATGACAATGAGCGCGACACATTAACGGGCCTGCTTAACCGTAAAACCTTTGAGCGCAAAATTGGCAAGGTCATTACGCGTATCCAGCACCTGAGTAATCGTGAAGAAGATCATGGCGAGCATAAACAGTTTTTTGCCATTTTTGATATTGACCACTTCAAGAATGTGAATGACCAATACGGCCATTTGGTTGGGGATGAAGTCTTGCTGCGTTTTTCACAGTTGATGACGCTAAATTTGCGCGATAAAGACTTGTTGTTCCGTTTTGGTGGTGAAGAGTTTGTCGGCGTGTTTGAGTGCCGCAATATTGATGAGATGAAAATGGTGCTCGAGCGCTTCAGGGGCAAGATTGAAGTATTTCCTTTCCCGCAGGTTGGTCAGGTGACAATCAGTACAGGCTTTACTGAAATATCTGGCTATGATGTTTCATCACAAATTATTGACCGAGCTGATGTGTCACTTTATTACGCTAAGAATCATGGGCGTAATCAGGTCTCAAATTATGAAGAGCTTGTTGAGGCCGGCTTGTTGCAAGAAAATAAAATTGAAGGCGATATAGAGCTTTTTTAAGGTTAATTTGCTTTAGGGTTTGCTTGGTAGTCGACTCGAATCTTTCAGATTCTCGTATCAATGTCCCACATTCCAGCATCAATCTCACGCTAGCTATACCTAATATAAATTAACCCTGATAGAATTCAGGTCTTGGTTTTTTGCGGTATTGCTCAAAATGCCTAACTGAGCAATAATTCGCGTCTGAATTTATAAGAAAAACCGATATTTAATGCGTGGCGATACAGCAGAAAAGTATCAAATAATCGGTCGCAACATCCTGAATCCGATGAATTTCAAGTAGGCACTCAAAATCGGGGTTACCTTTCCTGACTGCAATCTTAAGTGGTCGGCAAGTTACCTTTTACTTTATAAACGTGGAGAATGTAATGGCAACTCGTAACGACTTATGCAATGCCATCCGTGCACTATCAATGGATGCAGTTCAGAAAGCTAATTCTGGACACCCAGGCGCCCCGATGGGGATGGCCGAAATCGCAGAAGTACTTTGGAATCACCATCTGCGTCACAACCCAACTAACCCTAACTGGGCTGACCGCGACCGCTTCATCTTGTCAAACGGCCACGGTTCTATGTTGATCTATTCTTTGCTGCATCTGACAGGCTACGACCTGCCGATGGACCAGATCAAGACTTTCCGCCAATTGCATTCACAGTGTGCAGGCCACCCTGAATATGGTTATGCACCTGGCATTGAAACCACCACTGGCCCACTAGGCCAAGGTATTACCAATGCAGTTGGTTTTGCGATGGCTGAAAAATTACTGGCTGACCAGTTCAACAAGCCAGGCCACGATATCGTTGACCATTACACCTACTGTTTCCTCGGCGATGGCTGCTTAATGGAAGGCGTTTCCCACGAGTCATGTGCGCTAGCTGGTACATGGGGTCTGGGCAAGCTGATTGCATTCTGGGATGACAATGGTATCTCGATCGACGGCCACATTGAAGGCTGGTACACTGATGACACCGTTAAGCGCTTTGAAGCATACGGCTGGCATGTCCAATCAGTAGACGGTCATGATTCAGCTGCCATCAGCGCTGCTGTTGACGCTGCGAAAAAAGTGACCGACAAGCCATCTATGATTTGCTGCAAAACTATCATTGGTAAAGGCTCACCAAACAAATCAGGTAGCCATGATTGCCATGGTTCTGCACTGGGCGATGCTGAAGTTGCTGCAACCCGTGCCGCTATCGGCTGGAACTATCCTCCATTTGAAATCCCTGCTGACGTTTACGCAGGTTGGGATGGCAAGGCCAAGGGCGCTAAGCTTGAAGGCGAATGGGATGCTAAATTTGCAGCTTATGCAAAAGCGTTCCCAGCTGAAGCAGCAGAATTCAAACGTCGTATGGCAGGTGACTTGCCAGCAAACTGGAAATCAGCAACTGATGCGTTTATTGCTGCTACCAACGAAAAAGCTGAAGGCATTGCTACACGTAAGGCTTCACAAAATGCGATTACCGCATTGGCGCCAATCCTGCCTGAATTCCTAGGCGGCTCAGCTGACTTGACTGGTTCTAACCTGACCAGCGCCCCTAGCTTTAAGCATGTGGTTGCTAAAGAGCCAGGTAACTACATCTCTTACGGTGTGCGTGAATTCGGTATGTTCGCAATCATGAACGGTATGGCATTGCACGGTGGCTTGCTGCCATTCGGCGGTACTTTCCACATGTTCTCAGACTACGCCAAGAACGCATTGCGTATGGCTGCATTGATGAAACAACGCACCATTGCTGTATTGACTCATGATTCTATCGGTCAAGGTGAAGATGGCCCAACTCACCAACCAGTTGAAAATACTTCTGGCCTGCGTTACATCCCTCGTATGGATGTATGGCGTCCAGGTAGCTCTACCGAGACAGCAGTGTCATGGGTAGCGGCTGTTGAGCGTAAAGATGGTCCTTCAAGCCTGGTATTGAGCCGTCAGAATGTCGCTGGTATCAAGCACGACACAGCGCACTTTGACCTGATCCGCAAGGGTGGTTATGTGTTCTCTGATGTGGCTGGCAAGGCTGATGTCATTATCATCGCTAACGGTTCAGAACTTGATTTGGCAGTGAAAGCTGCTGCTGAGTTGAATGCTGCTGGTACCAAGGTGCGCGTGGTTTCTATGCCATCTACCAACGTATTTGACCGTCAAGATCAAGCCTATAAGGATAGCGTATTGACCGCAGGTGTTAAGCGTGTGGCTGTTGAAGCTGCTCACCCTGACTTCTGGCGCAAGTATGTAGGTCTGGATGGCGCTGTTGTTGGTATCGACACCTTTGGTGAATCAGCTCCTGGTGGCGTACTTCTGAAGGAATTTGGTTTTACTGTTGAGAACGTAGTTAAGACAGTTAAATCAGTTCTGTAAGCGTTATTTGCAGTAATTACTGAGCATAAAGGCACCCGTGGGTGCCTTTATGTTTTATAAGCATGGTCGTTTTTTTAAAGCGCATTTATTTTATATTCGCTGCATAATTATAATCATCTCAATTCATTGAATCAGGGCAAGGGAAATCAAATGGCAATCAAAGTGGGTATCAATGGTTTCGGCCGCATCGGTCGCATGGTGTTTCGCGCAGCAATCAAGGATTTTACTGATATTGAGGTAGTTGCCATCAATGATTTGCTCGAGCCAGATTACCTGGCTTACTTACTTAAGCATGATTCGGTACACGGCAAGTTCAAGGGCGATGTTTCTGTGAGTGGAAACAATCTGGTGGTGAATGGCAAGACTATTCGCCTGACCGCAGAACGAGACCCAGCCAACCTGAAATGGGATGAAGTGGGTGCCGATATCATTATCGAATGTACTGGCTTTTTCCTGACGCTTGATACCTGCCAGAAGCACATCGATGCAGGCGCTAAAAAGGTAGTGCAATCTGCCCCATCCAAAGATGACACCCCGATGTTTGTCTATGGCGTGAATCATGGCACTTATAAGGGTGAAGCCATTGTTTCTGCTGCTTCCTGTACCACCAATGCCTTGGCGCCAGTAGCCAAGGTGTTGAATGATACCTTTGGTATTAAACGTGGTTTGATGACTACAGTACATGCGGCTACTGCCACACAGAAAACTGTTGATGGTCCATCCAACAAGGATTGGCGCGGTGGCCGCGGTATTCTTGAGAATATTATTCCGTCTTCTACAGGCGCTGCTAAAGCAGTCGGTAAAGTGATCCCTGAGCTCAATAAAAAGCTCACGGGTATGGCTTTCCGTATTCCTACCTCTGACGTTTCTGTCGTCGATTTAACTGTTGAGCTCAATAAAGAAGCAACCTACGAGCAAATCTGCGCCGCGATGAAAGCTGCTTCTGAAAGCGGCCCGCTTAAAGGCGTGCTTGGTTATACAGAAGAAAAAGTAGTTTCTACCGATTTCCGTGGCGAAACCTGTCCATCCGTATTCGATGCAGATGCTGGTATTCAACTTGATCCAACATTCGTGAAAGTGGTCGCCTGGTATGACAACGAATATGGCTATACCTGCAACCTGATGCGCCTTGTTCAACATATCGCCTAACTCCGAGAGTAAAGACCATGTCCGTAATTAAAATGACCGATCTTGATCTCAAGGGTAAGCGTGTGTTTATCCGCTCGGATCTCAATGTGCCCATTCAAAATAATTGTGTAAGCTCAGATGCCCGCATTACGGCATCTTTGGCGACAATCGAATTTGCAGCCAAAGCTGGCGCAAAAGTCATGGTGACGTCGCATCTTGGCCGACCTGAAGAGGGCATCTACTCTGAAGAAAATTCACTCAAGCCTGTAGCGGATGTATTAAGTGCCAAACTTGGTAAACCTGTCCGCCTGATTAAAGATTGGGTGAATGGCGGATTTGAAGTGGCTGATGGCGAGATCGTCTTGCTGGAAAATTGCCGCTTCAACAAAGGCGAAAAAAAGAATGTCGATGAAACCTCGCAGGCGTATGCCAAACTCTGCGATATATTCGTGATGGATGCATTTGGTACCGCGCACCGTGCCGAGGCCTCAACTTATGGTGTAGCGAAGTTTGCACCAGTAGCTGCAGCAGGCATCTTGTTAATTGGCGAATTGGAAGCTTTAACCAAAGCGCTGCTTAACCCAGCAAAACCAATGGTCGCAATTGTGGGCGGCTCAAAAGTCTCAACCAAGTTGACCGTATTGGAAAGCTTGTCCGAGAAAGTCGATCAACTCGTAGTTGGCGGTGGTATTGCTAATACATTCCTCAAAGCAGCAGGTCATCCTATTGGTAAGTCATTAAGTGAAGATGACTTGGTGCCCACCGCTAAAGCGTTGATGGAGAAAATGTCCAAGCGTGGTGCGGCTGTGCCGATTGCGGTAGATGTGGTTTGTGGCAAGAAATTTGATGCAAACGAACCTGCAGTCACCAAAGATGCCGATGACGTGGCCAGTGACGACATGATTTTTGATATTGGCCCAAAATCTGCTAATGAAATAGCAGAGATTATATTAAAAGCAGGCACTGTGGTCTGGAATGGCCCAGTTGGTGTATTTGAATTTGACCAGTTTGGTGAAGGCACTAAAACGATTGCCATGGCAATCGCCAAAACCAAGGCATTTACACTGGCTGGCGGCGGCGACACCATCTGCGCCATCCAGAAGTATGATATTTACGATGATGTTTCCTATATCTCTACAGCGGGCGGCGCTTTCCTTGAGTTTCTTGAGGGTAAAAAGCTACCAGCAGTAGAAATTCTTGAGCAACGTGCACTAGGTTAATGAGTGACTTAGTTTGAGCGCTGAAGGGCTATGATAAAGGGGACGATTTTCGTCCCCTTTTTTCTTTTGGACTATTCTGTTTTTATATTCATTAATTCTGATGTCACTTTAGTCTGGTTTATTGGTCTTAACTAACATCTTAAAATGAGGCGTTATGGCGTTACGTAAAACCAAAATTGTCGCAACATTAGGGCCATCTTCCGACTCGCGCGCAGTGCTTGAGCGCATGCTGGATGAGGGCGTTGACGTGGTGCGACTGAATTTCTCCCACGGCACAGCACAAGACCATATTGACCGTGCACAACTGGTGCGCGAACTTGCCCATGCACGACATCGTTCCGTTGGTGTGCTCTGCGATTTGCAAGGCCCTAAAATCCGTATCGGAAAATTTGAGGATGGAAAAATCCTGTTGAATGCAGGTGATAAATTCATTCTGGACGCCCAGTGCCCGTTAGGTAACCAGCATCGGGTCGGACTGGATTACAAGACTTTGCCTTCTGAAGTGGGGCCTGGAACTGTATTGCTACTGGACGATGGCCGCATCGTCATGCGGGTGGAATCAGTATCAGGCTCAGAGATTGATTGCACCATCATAGTTGGCGGCACGCTCTCTAATAACAAAGGCATCAATCGGCAAGGCGGCGGCTTGGCGGCAGAAGCGTTGACAGACAAAGACCGCGAAGACATTAAAACCGCCGCTACGCTGAATGCGGATTACGTTGCCATTTCATTCCCGCGCAGTGGCGATGATGTGCGACTGGCACGCAGCTTAGTGCGCGCCGCGGGCGGTCATGCGCATATCGTCGCCAAAATAGAACGTGCGGAAGCCATCGATGCGCTGGAAGAGATTATTGATGCTGCAGATGTCATCATGGTTGCGCGCGGTGATCTAGGCGTGGAAGTGGGCGATGCCGCCGTGCCAGGCTTGCAAAAGCGCATGATACGTATGGCGCGCACGCAGAACAAAGTGGTGATTACTGCAACGCAGATGCTGGAGTCCATGATCAGCAACCCAATTCCTACGCGCGCAGAGGTTTCCGATGTGGCCAATGCGGTACTAGACGGCACGGATGCTGTGATGCTTTCTGCTGAGACTGCTGCTGGTTTGTATCCAGTGGAATCGGTTGCTGCCATGCATCGCGTCTGTAAAGAAGCTGAAACTGTTTATGAAATCAATAATCCGCGTGATCTGGTCAATGATGAGTTTAAATTTATTGATGAGTCGATTGCGATGGCAACCGTCTATACCGCCCGCCATCTCAAGGTGAAAGCGATTGTTGCACTTACGCAGTCTGGTGCTTCGGTGCTTTGGCTTTCGCGTTTTCATAATAATGTACCGATTTATGCACTGACTCCGGAGCAATCTACACGTCGAAAACTGACCTTGTATCGTGGCGTTTATCCATATCGTATGGACATCGGTACCGACAGAGATCAAATATTGGCAGAAGCTGAAACGCAATTATTGAACCGTGGAGCGGTCGAATCAGGGGATTTAATTCTGGTGACAATAGGCGAACCGATTGGTACAGCGGGTAGCACGAATACGATGAAGATCATCAAAGTGGGCGAACATCGCTCCAGATAACTTCAGAGCTTAATGTTGGTTAAAGGAGATTCATTATGGCGCTCGTTTCATTAAGGCAATTGTTAGACCACGCTGCGGAACACAGCTATGGCCTGCCAGCATTCAACGTGAATAATCTGGAACAGATCCATGCCATCATGCAGGCGGCAGATGCCTGTGATAGCCCAGTGATTATGCAAGCTTCGGCTGGTGCCAGAAAGTATGCGGGTGAGCCATTTCTACGGCATTTAATCGCTGCAGCTATCGAGGCTTATCCGCATATTCCAGTGGTCATGCATCAAGACCACGGTCCATCGCCCGCGGTCTGTATCCAGGCCATGCGCTCAGGGTTCTCCAGCGTGATGATGGATGGCTCGCTGATGGAGGATGCAAAAACCCCTTCAAGTTATGAATATAATCTAGATGTGACTAAAAAAGTGGTGGAGATTGCCCATGCCATCGGTGTTTCCGTAGAAGCTGAACTAGGTGTGCTTGGTTCGCTTGAATCAGGTTTGGCGGGTGAAGAAGATGGCGGCGGCGCAGTCGGCAAGTTAGACCACTCGCAATTATTGACTGGCGTAGAAGAAGCCGCAGATTTTGTCGCAAAAACTGGCGTGGATGCATTGGCCATTGCGATTGGTACTTCACATGGGGCTTACAAATTTACGCAACCACCCACAGGTGAAGTGCTCTCCATCAAGCGGCTCAAAGAAATCCATGCTCGCTTGCCCAATACCCATCTGGTGATGCACGGTTCATCATCCGTGCCACAGGAATGGTTAAAAATCATTAACCAGAATGGTGGCGATATTCACCAGACTTATGGCGTGCCAGTTGAAGAGATCGTTGAAGGTATCAAGCATGGTGTGCGCAAGGTCAATATTGATACTGACTTGCGCATGGCAATGACAGGCTCTTTGCGTCAATTCTTTTCGCAAGAGCAGCATAAAGCCGATTTCGACCCGCGCAAATATTTGGGCTTGGCAACTACTGCCATGCAAGGCATCTGCACCGCACGCTATGAGGCGTTTGGCTCAGCAGGCTGGGCTAGCAAGATCAAGCCGATTAGTTGCGAGCAGATGGCAGTGCGCTATAAAAAGGGCGAATTGGCGGCAGTGATTAAATAGCCGCCAATTCAGGGCTTCAGCTATAAATACTTTTAATTAAAAAGCGCTTTTAATCGTTCCACCATCTACGCGCAGTGCCGCGCCAGTCGTGGCTGATGCGAGCGGGCTGGCGATATAAGCAACCATTGCTGCGACTTCTTCTGGTGTTGCAAAACGCTTGATGAGTGAAGTAGGGCGTACTTTTTCAAAGAACTCTTTTTCAAATTCAGCCGCTGTCTTGTTCTCTGTTTTTGCCAAGGTATCGACAAAGTCGCCAACACCGCGTGATTTGGTTGGGCCAGGCAATACGCTGTTAACGGTGATGCCAGTACCAGCAACCAGTTCAGCCAAACCTCGCGCCACGGATATTTGCGCAGTCTTGGTCATACCGTAATGAATCATTTCTTCAGGTATCTGGATGGCACTTTCGCTAGAGATGAAGATAATCCGTCCCCAGTTTTTGGCCTGCATTGCTGGTAGAAATAGCCTGGATAGACGAACGCCACTCAAGACATTGACATCGAAGAACCTTTGCCAGTCTTCATCAGGAATATCCAGAAATGCCTTGGGTTCGAAAATACCGAGGTTATTCACCAGAATATCGACTTGCGGAAATTGTTTTGCCAATGCATTTGCAACATCGGCCTGACTGAGATCGCCAGCAAAACCGAATGCTTTACCTTTGGCGTCTTTCAGTTTTGCAATTGCTGTATCGACAGCTGCTTGAGTACGACCATTGATGATGACGCTGGCACCTTCATTTGCTAGCGCTTCTGCAATCGCAAAGCCTATGCCTGCTGTGCTGCCAGAAACCAAGGCGAGTTTGTTGGTGAGCTGTAAATCCATGACGACTCCTTTTTAAATGAATATTAAACATTACATGAGGGCATGTGTTCATGAATGCAAGTTAGATTTCTAGTACAAAAGGCTGCTCGTTTTACTGCCTATGCCATGATGTATAATTGCGGCATTAATAAGCCAGCTACTGGATAAACATGATACCCAACAGATTTAGCAAAGTAACCCAGCGTGGATTAGGTATCGTTGAGCAAGTGGTTCTGATTGTGATTGCTGGCGCGACCATATTCGCGGTGTTTCAGGCCATATTTCATATCTGGGAAGCGCGAGCGATTAGCGTGGGCGATCTTCTGCTTTTATTCCTGTATCTCGAAGTGATGTCCATGCTTAACCATTACCTTGGTTCGGGCAATTTACCTGTTCGATACCCACTGTATATCGGCATTATTGCGCTTGCACGGTATCTGGTGCTTGATGTCGCAGATCTAGACGCATGGCGCATTATGGCGCTATCTGGCTCTATTTTCCTTATTGCCATGGCGATATTGATCGTGCGTTTTGGTCATGTGAAATTCCCCTACACTGATGGTACCGACCTCCAATCCAAACAATAAAACAGGATATTGAATTGTCACAAGCGCTCAAACAATCCAGCATTAAAAGCCTGCCACTGATTCATCAAGGCAAGGTACGCGATATTTATGATGTAGATGCAAACACAATGTTGCTGATTGCTACAGATCGGCTTTCTGCATTTGACGTAATTTTGCCTACACCGATTCAAGACAAAGGCGCCATTCTCACTGAAATCGCCAACTTCTGGTTTGAGAAGCTCAAGCATGTGATTCCCAATCATTTGACTGGTGTTTCAGCTGACTCTTTGGTGACTGACCCAGCCGAAAAAGCCCAGTTAGGTAAACGTGCTTTGGTTGTGAAGAAACTCAAGCCATTGCCGATTGAAGCCATCGTACGTGGCTATCTTGCAGGTTCGGGCTGGAAAGAATATAAAGCCAGCGGCACCGTTTGTGGCATTCCATTGCCTGCAGGTTTGCAAGAAGCATCGCAACTGCCAGAGCCTATTTTTACGCCATCTAGCAAGGCTGAAGTAGGTGACCACGATGAAAATATCACGCTGGAGAAATGTGCGCTGATACTTGGTGACAAGCTTGCAGAAAAAGTCGCAAAAGCCAGTATCCAGCTATATAAAGAAGCTGCAGCGTATGCGCTCACACGTGGCATTATTATTGCCGATACCAAGTTCGAATTTGGGCTGGATGATGCAGGTAATCTTTACGTAATCGATGAAGTGCTCACGCCAGATTCATCCCGTTTCTGGCCCGCCGATCAATATGTTGTAGGTAAAAATCCACCAAGTTTTGATAAGCAATATGTGCGTGACTGGCTAGAGGCTTCGGGTTGGGATAAAACTGCCCCCGGACCAGAGTTACCAGCTGACGTGGCCTTGAAAACGGGCGAGAAGTATCGAGAGGCTTATGAGCGTCTTACGGGTAAGGCTTTTGTATCTTAAAGATTAAGTAACTGAATGAGAGAGAAATTAAATCCATGATCGAAAAGTTTATAGAAGGTTACAAACGTTTCCATGACAGCTACTTTGCTAATGATAGCGAACTGTTTGCCGAACTGGCGCAAGGTCAAAAACCAAGCACACTGGTGATCGCCTGTTCTGATTCACGTGCTGACCCAGCGATTGTGCTGGATAGCAAACCAGGTGACTTATTCGTTGTGCGCAACGTAGCGAATCTGGTGCCGCCTTATGAAAAGGGCGGCGGTTATCACGGTGTGAGTGCTGCGCTTGAGTTTGGTGTTTGTGCCTTAAATGTGGAGCACATTATCGTACTAGGCCATCGGCAGTGCGGTGGTATCAAAGCCCTGTTTGAAGGTATCCCTGATGACATGCAAGGCGAGTTCATCATGCCTTGGGTGAGTATGGCCAAGCGTGCGGCGGATCGTGTGCATGCCGACCACACACATACTTGGGAGACCGACAAACTTTGTGCCTGTGAGATGGGCGGCATCATTGTCTCGATGGAAAACCTGCAAACATTCCCCTGGATCAAATCGCGACTGAAGGAAGGCACTTTGCAATTGCATGGCTGGTATTTCGATATCGTCAGCGGCGAAATGAGCGCCTACGATACTGAAAGCCTCAAATTCGTACCTTTAGCGTAAAATCCTGTTTTTTTTGAATCAACCAAACAATACCCACCAAGTAAAAAGGATTAGTCATGTCTTTAAATAATGTGCCAGCCGGCAAGGATATCCCGAATAACTTCAACGTCATCATCGAAATCTCGATGCGTGGTGAACCGATTAAATTTGAAGTGGATAAAGAGTCTGGCGCGGTATTCGTGGATCGTTTCATGGGCACGTCCATGCATTACCCATGTAACTATGGCTATATCCCACAAACGCTTTCACTGGATGGTGACCCAACCGATGTACTGGTGATTACACCGATCCCTTTGCAGCCAGGCGTCGTGATTCGTTGCCGTGCCATCGGTGTGCTGACCATGGAAGATGAGTCTGGCATTGATGCCAAAGTGCTGGCTGTACCAGTCCATAAAATCTGCCCACAATACAAAGATATTAAGAGCTACAAAGATCTGCCTGAATTCCAGTTGGCGCCTATTGCCCATTTCTTTGAACACTACAAAGACCTTGAAAAGGGTAAGTGGGTCAAAGTTGGCGAATGGCAAGGTGTTGAAGAAGCGAATGCTGAGATTGTGGCAAGTGTGGAAAGAGCTAAATAGTCTATTAGAAGCCAGCTCTTAAACAATGAACGAAGCCTCTGATTAGAGGCCTCTTTCATTTTTACTCGCCGATTTGCAGTAGCAATCCACGTTCTCTTGCTGCTCTAAAGAATGCCAGAAATATCAATATGCCAGCGCCCAGCCAGACAATATTTAGCAGGCTGGCAGTAATGAGTTGTTCGTTGTTAAACGTGTGGTTAAACAGTAACTCACGCATGCCTTCAAATACATGGCTGGCTGGCAAGCACCAAGCCACGGATTGTAGCCAGGCTGGCAAAGTTGAGACTGGGTAGAACACAGCACAAATAGGCTGCAGTGCAAAGATTGCGGCCCAAGCAATACCTTCTGCGCCCAATCCAAATCTTAGCAACACACCTGCAATCACCAAGCCTATGCCCCATGCCATGATGACTAGGTTGAAAAAGAAGGCAATTAGCGGTAGCCCCATATCAAATACATTGAAGTGGAATAGTGGAATGGCGACAATGGATGCTCCACCAACGCCTATCAGCGTGCGTATCAGGCTCAATATAATGAGGCCGCAGATCATCTCGCCTGGGCGTAGCGGGCTGACAAAGAGGTGCCCCAGATTGCGCGAATAGATTTCTTCCAGAAATATCAGCGCGATGCCAAGTTGCCCACGAAACAGCACATCCCACAGCAATACCGCAGATAGCAGCACGCCCGTAGCCTGTGCAATATAGCTGCTGTTATGTTGCAGGAATACGCTGATGAACCCCCACAAGACCATTTGTACGGTTGGCCAATACACCATCTCGACCAGCCGTGGCCAGGAGGTGCGCATCAGGTATAAGTGACGCAGTACAATCGCTCCAATGCGGCGTGGTGAGAACGGTATATCTTGCACAGACATCAGCGACTATCCTTATTGCTTGTATCGCTCATCTCACCATTGCGTGCGATATCAATGAACACTTCTTCCATCGAATTCTTTTCATATTTGGCTACCAGCGAATCTGGCGTGCCTGAATCCACGATCTCTCCTTTTCGCATCATGATGACTTGTTTAGCCATACGCTCTACCTCAGTCATGTTGTGTGAGGCCAGTAGTATGCTCGCGCCTGTGCGTTGCTGGTATTGTTCAAGATAGGTACGAATGGAGTCGGCGGTATCAGGATCTAGTGACGCTGTAGGTTCATCCAGCAATAGAAGCTCGGGTTCATTCAGTAGTGATTTAGCCAGTGAAACGCGAGTTTTTTGCCCTGCTGACAAGCGCCCATAGCGGCGATTAAGTAGCTCACCCAGATTAAGCTCATCGCTAATCTGCGCGATGCGTGATTTGAGATTTTTCAAGCGATACAGATGACCATAGACTGTGAGGTTTTCTTTCACGGTGAGTCGCTGTGGCAAATCGACATAAGGCGATGAGAAATTCATGCGGTGCAGCAAGCGATGGCGATTCAATAATAAATCTTCGCCAAGTATGGTGATGCGACCGCTGCTTGGTATCAGCAGGCCAAGCAGCATGGCAATCGTGGTGGTTTTTCCTGCGCCGTTGCCGCCTAGCAAAGCCGTAGTCTGCCCACGTTCTGCTTTGAAGCTAATGCCATTGACGGCCATGACTTGGTCAAACTGTTTAAAAAGCGCGTCAACCTCAATGACTGATTTTGTTTCCGACAGACTGCTCAAAACAGGCTCCATAGCATTTTAAAGCCGACGATATAGAGCAGGACTGCAAATATTCGTTTCAGTGTTTGGGTAGCTAGCTTTTGCGCAAGCGCTGCGCCGAATGCGGCTGTTAGCATGCTGGTGACTGTAATGCCGATGAATGCTGGCAGATAGATAAACCCCAAGCTATAGGCAGGTAAATCAGCCACTGAGAAGCCTGAATAGATATAGCCAATGGTGCCCGTGATGGCGATTGGGATGCCGATGGCGGCAGATGAGCCGATTGCCAACCTGGGATTAAAATTGCAATAAATCAAGAAAGGCACAGTCACTGTGCCGCCACCAATCCCAACAAGGCTGGAGACTACGCCAATAAATCCGCCCATGCCATTCATCCCTATGCTGCCTGGGATTTTTCGTTGTGCATTGGGAGTGAAATTCATGATCATTTGTGTGGCAATACCCAAGACGAATACCGCGAATATAGCCTTGAGCCAGAAGCTGTGCATCTGGGCTGCTAACAGGGCGCCAATGATAGTGCCGATTACAATACTTGGCGTAATACGCTTGACCACTTGCCAGTCCACATTGCCTTTACGTTGATGGGCACGTGCCGATGACATTGAGGTGAAGATGATGGTGGCCAGCGAGGTGCCAAGTGCCATGTGCATGATGTAAGCATCAGGAAAGTGCTGTGCGGTAAATATGAATACCAGGATAGGTACAATCACAGTGCCACCACCAACACCTAGCAAGCCAGAGAGCACGCCTGTAAAAGCACCCGCGCCAAAGTAAAGTAAGAAGTCTGTGTCAATCACTCGTTAAAACTACCAAAATAAAATAAACAGGAATGGGTAAATAGGAGGTTAATACGTGGAGATAGTTGCAAGATGGTTTGATTCTTTCGACGTGCCCTGATGATACTTGATGAAAGTTTAAGTTCTGTTTGAAAGTCTTGCCAACACTTCACCTAATGGCGAATCACCAAGCTTTTTAGCCAGTTCGCTCAGGCACTGCACACCAGTTGGGCTGACTAAGCGCTGTTTTTTGGGCTTGAGGCGCACGGTAGATTGCACTTGCACTTCAACCCGAATTGAAGTAATTTCGATACCTTGTTTTTGCAGCTTGGTCAGTAAGCTTGGTAGCAACAATTTAATTTTTGCCGCTACTGCGCCGTTATTTGCATAAACCGTTAAACGCTTATGTTTTACATTGCCCGCTTGTGTATGAGGTTTCAACGCATCGGGCACGATAGTGTTCCAGATTGTTTGCGAGGCAGTCAAACTGTCCGCTTGGCCAGATAAGGCCAAAAGCTCGGCATTGTCTTTGAATAAAGCTTTGATTTGCCGCACGCTTAAAACCTCCAACAAGGGGAATTGCTTGAATATTATTTTTGTATCTAACAGTATGGCCAAGCCCAGAGTATTTACGCTGCCGCAATTGATTGCAGCCTTGGCATTCCTACTGGCACTAGTGATTGTTTTTACCGTATTACTGATTTTGCCACAATCAAACTCCCAGCACCAAGGAGTTAAATCACTCATCCCATCCGCACTGCATATCCCATTACTTAATTCGCAAGAGCATATTGATGCCTTGGCTATCCAACTCGGCGAAATACAGGCGCGCGTGATGCGTTTGGATGCGCAAAGTGACCGTTTATCAACGATGGCAGGCATCAAGGATAAAGATGCTGAGCGCAAGGATTCAGGCATGGCAGACCCAAGTCGCAAATTGCTGCCACCAGGCCAAGGTGGTCCGCAAGTCAAAGAGTATGGGCTAACCGAGCAGCAATTGAATGAAAAAATAAATGAACTGATGTTGGAGGTCGAGCATAAAAGTGATCGCTTGAGCATGCTTGAAACCTTGCTGGTACAGCAAAGTATGCAGAAAAATGCCATCCCCAACACCATGCCAGTCAATAGCGCGTATAACTCATCCAGCTATGGTTGGCGCGTTGATCCATTCACCGGGAAGATGGCCTTTCACGAAGGTTTGGACTTTACGGCGGAAGTTGGTACGCCCATCTATGCTGCTGCTGGCGGCATTGTTACAAGCGCCGAGCAAACGCCTGATTATGGTAAAATAATCAAGATTGATCATGGTTCAGGCCTTGAAACACGTTATGCCCATACTTCAATGATGTTGGTAAAAGCTGGAGACCGCGTAGAGAAGGGGCAAATGATTGCGCAAGTGGGCAATACAGGCCGTTCTACAGGGCCTCATTTGCATTTTGAAGTAAGGTTGAATGGCGCGCCTTTAGACCCGCGTAGTTACTTGACCTTGAATCAGGCGGCAATGACCCCCAAATAAGGTAAGCGTTAGATTAATAGAGCATAAATATCAAATTAGAGTATTGCAAAACAAGTCATATTCCCTACATTTTTCCAAGTTAACCTAGAGGTTTCCGCATTGCGCGGAAAGTCGGTGTTCTTTCATGTTATTCACGTTCTTCAAAAAACTATTCGGCAGTCGTAACGATAGACTGGTCAAACAATACGCACAAAACGTACAAGCCATTAACGATCTTGAGCCCGCGATGCAAGCGCTCAGCGATGAGCAGTTACGTGCTAAAACTGAAGAATTCAAGCAACGCTATCTGGCGGGCGAAACATTAGATCAGCTGTTATCTGAGGCTTTTGCTGTTGTACGCGAGGGCAGTCGCCGTATATTGGAAATGCGCCATTTTGACGTGCAGTTGATTGGCGGCATGGTATTGCATGCGGGCAAGATTTCTGAAATGCGTACGGGTGAAGGTAAAACCTTGGTCGCAACGCTGCCTGCCTATTTGAATGCGATCTCAGGTAAAGGCGTGCATGTGGTCACGGTTAATGATTACTTGGCAAAGCGTGATGCTGAGTGGATGGCGCGTCTTTATAACTTTCTTGGTCTAACTGTCGGCATCAATCTTTCACAGATGCAGCATGACCAAAAACAGCAAGCGTATGCGGCTGATATTACTTACGGTACTAATAACGAATTTGGTTTTGATTATCTGCGCGACAACATGGTCTATACCGCAGAAGAGCGTGTTCAGCGCAGTTTGAACTACGCCCTGATTGATGAAGTTGACTCAATCTTGATCGATGAAGCCCGTACGCCGCTGATTATTTCAGGGCAAGCCGATGACAGCATTGATTTGTACACGCAGATTAACGTGGTTGCAGCCAAACTAGTGGCACAAAAAGAAGAAGAAGGCGAAGGCGATTTCTGGGTAGATGAAAAAGCCCAGCAAGTAATCCTTTCAGAAGCTGGTCATGAACATGCCGAACAATTGTTGGCCGATGCGGGGCTGCTGGTTGAAGGCGCAAGCTTGTACGATGCTGCCAGCATTACGCTGATTCATCACCTTTATGCTTCGCTGCGTGCTCGTTCATTATTCCATCGTGACCAGAACTATGTAGTGCGTGATGGCGAAATTGTGATTGTGGATGAATTCACTGGCCGTATGATGACTGGTCGCCGCTGGTCAGATGGTTTGCATCAGGCTGTAGAAGCAAAAGAAGGTGTAGCGATTCAAAAAGAAAACCAGACCCTCGCCTCTATTACCTTCCAGAATTACTTCCGTATGTACGAAAAATTGTCGGGCATGACAGGTACAGCCGATACGGAAGCTTACGAATTCAACCAGATTTATAACCTCGAAACAGTTGTTGTTCCTACCCATCGAGGCATGCAGCGCAAAGACCAGATGGACAAGGTTTATCGTACCGCGCAAGAAAAATATCAAGCGGTGATTGAGGATATTAAAGATTGCCAGAAACGTGGTCAGCCAGTGTTAGTTGGTACCACTTCAATTGAAAACTCAGAATTGATTGCGGCGCTGTTGACCAAAGCTGGTCTGGAGCATCAAGTTCTTAACGCTAAACAGCATGAGCGCGAAGCGCATATCATCGTGCAGGCTGGCCGTCCTAGCATGATTACGATTGCTACCAATATGGCAGGCCGTGGTACTGATATTGTGCTGGGCGGTAATCCTGAGCCTGATATCGCGCTGGTACGTGCGAACGATGCTTTGTCTGATGCTGAAAAAGAAGCGCAGATCGCAACCATTAAATCAGAGTGGCAACATCGACATGACGCAGTCTTGGCTTCAGGCGGCTTGCATATCATCGGTACTGAACGCCATGAATCCCGTCGTGTAGATAACCAACTGCGTGGCCGTTCAGGCCGTCAGGGCGACCCTGGTTCTAGTCGTTTTTATCTCTCGTTGGAAGATCAGCTTCTGCGTATTTTTGCTTCTGACCGTGTTTCAGCCATTATGGAACGCCTAAAAATGCCAGAGGGTGAGGCGATTGAGCATCCTTGGGTCACACGTGCGATTGAAAATGCGCAGCGCAAGGTTGAAGGCCGCAACTTTGATATCCGCAAACAGTTATTAGAATACGATGATGTGTCGAATGATCAGCGTAAAGTGATTTATCAGCAGCGCAATGAGTTGCTTGAAGCTGTAGATGTTGGCGAAACGATTACGGCCATGCGTAGCGATGTCATTAATGACGTGATTTCAACGTATATTCCGCCTGGTAGTGTTGAAGAGCAGTGGGACGTACCTGCATTAGAGCGGGCACTGCAATCAGAGTTTGGTTTGGTACTGCAATTGCAGAAAATGCTGGACGACAACCCAGATTTGCACGAAGAAACCTTGCGTGAGCATGTGCAATCAGCGGCGGAAGAAGCTTATCAGGCCAAAGAACTGCGTGCTGGTGCAAATGTCATGCGTCAGTTTGAGCGTGCTGTGATGCTGCAAGCTATTGATAATCATTGGCGTGAGCATTTGGCTGCGCTGGATCATTTGCGACAAGGTATTCATCTGAGGTCATATGCGCAAAAGAACCCAAAACAAGAATACAAGCGCGAAGCCTTTGAGCTGTTTGCTACCTTGCTCAACACAGTGAAAAGTGAAGTGACACAGGTCACCATGCTGGTACAAGTGAACAATGAAGCGGATGTTGAGGCTGTTGAAAAACCAGTAGAGCTGGAGAATGTGCAATACCAGCATGCTGGCTATGAAGAGGCTGCTCAGGCGGAAATTGATGAGTCAGCAATGCCAGATATTTCTGCACAGCCAGTGACTCGTGAAACACCTAAAGTAGGGCGCAATGACCCTTGCCCATGTGGTTCTGGTAAAAAATATAAACAATGTCACGGGGCTTTATCTTAAATTTTTATGTTGGGTCCTGAGTTTTGAGGCTCAAAGCTAAATCTAAGTAAAAAGACGTATATGCAAAAAAGGCCTAATCGCGTAAGCGATCTAGGCTTTTTTCATGGGCAGAAAATTTTTTGGCACATGTTTTGCGTATGCGTCATACGAGTGTAAACAAGTTCTGCTAGCTAAGATTTTTGGTGGTTTAATAGCCTTTAACTTTGCTAGGCTTTGTATTGGTCGGCGTTAAGTGCACCAGATATGAGCTATCGCTCTTTTATAGAGCAAGCATAAATTGAATATCCAGAATTTATTATATTGAGCGAGTTAGTCACATCCATGCAAACTAAAGAGGTAAACCCAGAAACATTACGCCAGCGTAGAGCCGTTTATCATGGCCTCTGTAGTGTGCTGACGGAAGCCGAAGCATTTGCTGCGCTTGCGATTTGGGATGAGAACGCCAGTCAATCCAAATCAGTCTTTAGTGGTTTAAATGTGTATGTCAGAGATGTATGTACGCAGTTTGGGAAAATAGAAGCGCAACGTGAGTTGAGCCAGGCTATTAATCGTGCGCTCATTGCAAAGTCGGGTGACTTGACCCCATTACCTGAATCGGCACCAACAGCTACGCCAATCACCGCTCAATCGGAAGCCAGCGAAATATTAGAATCATTGAGTAAGCCCGCTCCTGTGGCTGCTGCGCCTGTCACACCTGCAGCGAACTATGGCGACACCGCCACTATTACGCCTGAATTCCAGACGTTTCAAGTATTGCTACTGGCAGTGCTGGAGCATGTAGATAAGCAGAGCGCAACGACTGGTCTTGAATGTCGTGACTTTATTCGAGAAGTTGTCAGCCATTTGCCTTGGTCAGAAGCGCAGCAACAACAACTAATCAACTTGGTTGATACAGGAAGCACAGTGCAAACCAGGTCATATCGCGCAGGACAATTGAAGACGATGTTTGGCCATTTGAAAGCTTGGCTGGATGATAATATTGGCAAGCCTGCAAGTGCGCTTGCGATTGAGCAAGCGCTAGCGACAGCGGCTAAATCATCGTATGCCAGTGACTACGCGCCAAAATTGTTCGTGAAATAGTTAAGCAATGATGGTTGGTATGTGACTTGCTAGTTAACTAAACTGATAAGCTAAATTAATTGAAGGTTGCACTTGCGAAGTTACAATAATAATCAGGTGATGTTACTGTTAAAGTTTGGCTGCATGTATCAAGCTAAGTAGAAAAAATCAGTTTCTGCTTAAACTAAAATAATTGAAACATACGGGGTAATTTATGAATGTAAATGGGTTTAAAAAGTGGATTTCATTCGCGCTAATCTTGAATGGGCTGGTATTGACATCGGGATATGCAATTGCAGATACGCCACCCCCAGCCGCTAAAGAGCAGACTGCGGCACCAGCCGCTGATGCAGCCCCCGACGCAACCGCAACGCCACCTGCCGAAACTGAAGCCCCTGCCCCAGTGGCGGCTGAAACAGCAGCACCTACTCCTGCGCCAGCAGTCGCCGAAGCACCTGCTTCTGGTGAAGCTTCTACCACTGAGCCTTCAATGGTAGGCACTGACAAAATCAGTGCTGGTGATACTGCATGGATGTTGTCTTCTACAGCCTTAGTGTTGCTGATGACGATTCCTGGTCTAGCGTTATTTTATGGCGGTATGGTACGCAAGAGAAACGTACTTTCTACCGTTTTACAGAGTTTTGCTGTGTGCTGCATTGTTACCGTGCTATGGGTGGTGATTGGTTACAGCCTTGCATTTACGCCTAACAATTTGTATATCGGTAGCCTGGACCGTTTGTTGTTACATGGTCTTGCTTACGTGAAAGAGACTAGCCAACTGACTGTTAGCCATATTGCTCCAACGATTCCAGAATCAGTGTTTGTCATGTTCCAGATGACCTTTGCGATTATTACGCCAGCGTTGATTACAGGCGCATTCGCTGAACGTATCAAATTCTCTGCCATGGTGATCTTTATGTCATTCTGGACTATCCTGATTTACGCACCAATCGCACATTGGGTATGGGAGCCAGCAGGTTTGCTTGCCAGCCAAGGTGTGCTTGATTTCGCAGGTGGTACAGTCGTTCACATCAACGCAGGTATTGCTGGCCTGATGTGCGCTTACGTATTGGGCCCACGTCGCGGTTATGGTAAAGAACCGTTCCCTCCATATAACTTGGTATACACCCTGATCGGCGCTTCATTGCTGTGGGTGGGCTGGTTCGGGTTCAATGCAGGTTCTGCAGTAGCTTCTGATGGTCGTGCAGGTATGGCAATGCTGGTGACACAAGTCGCTACCGCAACGGCAGTATTAACCTGGATGATGATCGAATGGGTTAGAAAATCACGCGTTACCTTGTTGGGTGCATGCTCTGGTGCTGTTGCTGGCCTGGTAGCGATTACGCCAGCATCAGGTTTCGTTGATACTGAAGGTGCACTTATCATTGGTGTAGCTGCTGGTTTATTTTGCTACTGGGGTGCAACTGCGCTTAAACGTATTCTTGGCGCAGATGATGCCTTGGATGTGTTTGGTATCCACGGTGTAGGCGGTATTGTTGGTGCGTTACTGACAGGCGTACTTGCCAGCAAATCAATCTGTAATTGTGAGGGTAGCCTGATATCGCAATCTATAGGCGTGCTGGTCACGCTGGTGTATAGCGGTATTGGTAGCTTGATCATCCTGAAAATCATTGATTGGACGATCGGACTGCGCGTTAATCCAGAAGACGAACAGGATGGTCTTGATATTTCGCAACATGCTGAAAGGCTAGCCTAATAATGAGTGACTCTGACAAAACTGCTGTCGCTGCACATCTTTATGTCACCATGCGACGCGTCGCAAACCGGGTGATTGACGTTGAGTGGATGAGCAAAAACGAAGAATATGCAAAAGCGATTCTGAGTTTAGCGCGGCAGCAGGGCGCAGAGGATTTAACCCATTATGCTGATTTGTACGAGGGGTTGATGTTTGGTGGCGGTGGCACAGCTGCTACAGCAGTCGCTGCTGCGCCTGTAGCTGTAACCCCTAAACCAATGGCACCAGAGCCTCCGCCAAAACCTCGATATGAAGAGCCCACGGACGATGATGACGGCGGTGGTTCTCCACCTCCTAGTCGTTATGTTGGTAGTCTACGTTAATATTTAAAGCGGTATGGCTAACTAGCTTATTCAGATAACTACAGATTAAGAATTTAACAATGCAAGAAATACAATCGCCATGCATTGGCATTTGCGCAATGAATGAAGTCAGTGGTTTATGCGAAGGCTGTTATCGCAATATTGAAGAAATTGCGCAATGGTGGGATATGACGAATGCCCAACGTAGCGATGTGATGACTAAACTATCAGAGCGTGAGCAATCACTCTTTGATTAGAGTAGCAACAATAACTATCACTACTTAATACACACCGCTCTCACCTGTTTCATATCTGTAATGCCCTGAAGCACTTTCTCAATGCCATCTTGTTTCAAGGTACGCATGCCATCTTCCAGTGCCGTAGCAAACATTTCAGCAACCCGGGCATGTTCCTGAATATTTTTCTTCACTGCATCTGTGCCTTCCATCAGCTCATGCAAGCCTACACGGCCTTTATAGCCAGTATTGCTACACTTGTCGCAGCCTGTTGCTTTATATAACGTGAATTGCCCCTTTTCGTTAGCAAAGTTTTTTTGCCAGGTTTGGTAAATCGCTTTGAAACTACCCTCAGGGTCTTTTTTCCAGCTCATCGTGTTCTGTAGCTCAACACAGTATTCAGTCAGCATGGCTTTGAGTTCATCTGCCGCTGGTGTATAGGGTTTTTTGCATTCACATAGACGTTTACCAAGCCGCTGAGCCAGAATGCCGAGCAACGCGTCGGCAAAGTTGAACGGATCCATCCCCATATCCAGCAAGCGAACAATGGATTCTGGCGCACTATTGGTATGCAGCGTGGCAAATACCAAATGGCCTGTGAGTGAGGCTTCGATGCCCGTCGCGACTGTTTCTTTGTCGCGCATTTCACCTACCATGATTACATCTGGGTCAGCGCGCAAAAAGGCTTTCATGACCATGGCAAAATCCAGCCCAGCTTTTTTGTTAACTTGTACCTGACGCAGACCTTTTTGCGTAATTTCAACAGGGTCTTCAGCGGTCCAGATTTTAGTTTCTGGCGTATTGATATGACCAAGCGCAGAGTGCAGTGTAGTTGTTTTGCCAGAGCCTGTAGGGCCGCAGACGAAGAATAGGCCATAAGGTTTGGCAACCAGTTCTTTAAGTTTGGCATTGTTATGTGCCGAAAGGCCAAGTTTATCCAACGGTATCGGCTTGCCTGCCGCCAATATGCGCATGACGATGTCTTCAATACCGCCTGCCGTTGGAATGGTTGCGACGCGCAGCTCTATATCCAGCGGGCCAAAGCGTTTGAATTTTATTTTCCCATCTTGCGGTCTACGTTTTTCGGAAATATCAAGGTCACACATGATTTTAATGCGTGCTACCAATGCGTTACGGTAGCTTGGCGGTACTTCAATATAATTGACCAATGTGCCGTCTTTACGAAAGCGGATTTCAGTTTTTCCCTTTTCAGGGTAGGGCTCAATATGGATATCCGAAGCCCCTTGATTGTAAGCATCAATAATGATTTTATTGACCAACTGCACCAACTCATTATCGCTGGCAGCTGACATATCCTCGCCGCTACTGCCATAGCCTGCGTCATCATCTTCATCCATTGTGGATAAAATATCGCCGATATTGCCGGTCATGCCGCTAGCGCTATAGAACTGGTTTACAGTGAGTTTGAAGTCACGCAATAAACATGTGCGGTAGCTAATTTTGTTATGTTTAGGGAATATATTGCTCACAATATGCGAGCTTTTGATGCGCTCTGGATCTGCGGTCAGAATGACCAAACCATCTTCTTTAGTATCATCTATCGGTAACCAGCCATTGGCTTCAACGTACTCTCGCTTGAGCGGTTTCAATAAATCCATGGGCTTCATGCGGTCGTGTTTGAAGGGTTCAACAGAAACGCCAAAGAACGCAGAGATAGATTTACTGATGTCTGCTGGTTTTACCTCAAACTCTTCAATGAGCACGTCTTCGAGATCAAGTCCTTTTTTTCTGGCTGAGCGTTGCGCAAGCTCTAACTCTCCATTTGAAATAATGCCTTGCGATACGAGTAGATCATATTTTATTTTTACTAGGTTCGTGGTCTGCTGACGTTGCGTCATGGCAATTGCCAGGGTTTTAGCCAACTCGATTGCGCCTTCTTCGGCAACACTTTGGAAAGGCAATCCTGTAAGTGAGTTGATCACTTGTACGACACCTAACAGAGTATTGTTTTGTGCATCTAAAATAGGAAACACCAGCATTTGCTTGGTACGGAAGCCTGTTTTTTTATCGACTTCTTTTAAAAAACGAATTTCTGGGCTGATTTTTGCAAGCTCTTGCTCGTCGTATACATCAGCGATATTCACAGTTGTACTATTTACTGCCACATAGCCTGCGATACTTTGCGCATTGATTGGTAATTTGAGTTCTTTGAACTCATTGAGACCAGTTTTTACTTTGGACACAATCGCCGTATTGTCAGCGCTGATCACATAAAGAGTGAGCCGTTCTGCCTCGAACAAGGCGCGTATATCTTCGCTGACCTCAATGATGATTTCATCAATATTGCGCGTGGCGTGGATTTTATTAGTGACCGCTTGCAGTTTCTTGGTAAAGGCTAGCTTATTGCCCATTTCGGCCAAGCTTTTGGCCTCTTTGTCTGGAGTGTTCATTAGCTACCTTAATGGTTGCGGATTTAGCGCTTGTGGTGACATAAGCGTCTGTTATTCAAGAAATTTTATATAGCCAAAACAGTACCACAGCATGCCCTAATGTCAACCTTTCACATTCAGTAGCCATATGAATGCGGTGATGAAGAATGAATGGGGTAAAATCTTATCTTTGTTCGTTTGTTGAGAGCCCATTATGCCTGTGAATTTATCAGCCCCAGAAGCACAGCAACTGCATCCAGTGAAAGGCTTGGCGCTTGGTATTGCTGAAGCACATATCAAGAAACCTAATCGCAAAGACCTGCTGGTAATCAAGCTAAGCCCAGGCACAAAAGTCGCGGGCGTCTTTACCAAAAACCGTTTTTGCGCAGCGCCTGTTATTTTATGCAAAGAACATCTTGCCCAATCGCCAGCCAGGCAAGAAATTACTGCACTAGTCGTGAATACTGGCAATGCCAATGCTGGGACGGGCGAAGAGGGTTTGCATCGTGCCAAGCAAACTTGTGTTGCTTTAGCTGAATTGCTGGATTGTGAAGTGGGAGCCATTTTGCCATTCTCAACAGGTGTGATACTTGAGCCTTTACCAGTGGATCGCATATTAGCTGGCTTGCCGCAAGCTGTGGCTGATTTGCGTGAAGATAACTGGTTGCGTGCGGCAGAAGCTATCATGACCACAGACATTGTGGCTAAAGGCGTATCAAAGCAGATTTTTCTGGGCGGCCAAACGATCACGATTACGGGTATCGCCAAAGGCTCTGGCATGATTCACCCAAATATGGCAACCATGCTGGGCTATATTGCGACCGATGCTGCCATCAGCCAAGCTACGCTTGATGACATTATCCAGTATGCAGTGAATCGTTCATTTAATTGCATCACGGTCGATGGCGACACTTCGACCAATGACTCGCTCATCATCATGGCGACAGGTCAATCAGGCCTCGCTGAAATTACCACAGACAACACCGATTATGCGGTCATCAGGCAAGCCATTACCGAAGTGGCAATACAGCTTGCCCAAGCCATTGTGCGTGATGGTGAAGGCGCGACTAAATTTATGACTGTCAAAGTTGAGGCCGGCCGAGATGAAGCCGAATGCAGGAAAGTTGCATACGCCATTTCACATTCGCCATTGATTAAAACCGCATTTTTTGCCTCAGATCCGAATCTGGGCCGAATCTTGGCTGCAATCGGTTATGCAGGGATTGATGATCTGGATGTGAATACGCTGCAGCTTTATCTGGGGGATGTGCTGGTTGCCGAACACGGTGGACGTGCCATTAGCTATGAAGAAGCACAGGGCGTAGCGGTAATGAAAGAGCCAGAAATCACGGTGCGCGTAGTACTTAATCGCGGTAGTGCTGAAGCCACTGTGTGGACGTGTGATTTTTCATATGATTACGTCAAAATCAATGCTGACTATCGTTCTTAAGCATCGCACTTAATAAGCCGTCTTGATGTTCGTTGCAAAAATAATGGTGGGTAGTTCTAAAAATGAAAAAATTTGAACAATTAATTAGTCGCGCTGAATCTCTCATTGCACGCCTAGATGCTTTGTTGCCGCCTTCACCAGTTGAGACAGATTGGTCTGCTACTGCATGGCGCTGGGTGAATAGTGGCCAGGCAAACAATGCCCGACATGGCTATCTGCAAGCGGTGCCGCATCCGCACATGATTCAGTTGGACGATATTTGCAATATAGACGAACAAAAAGCTGAAATTGTTCGCAACACTGAACAATTTGTAAACGGATTGCCCGCTAATAATGTGCTATTAACGGGCGCACGTGGCACGGGTAAATCTTCACTGGTCAAAGCAGTGCTTGGTAAATTCGCTAAGGACGGCCTGCGTTTGGTCGAAGTAGATAAGCAGGATTTGGTGGCACTTGCAGAGATTGTGTCTCAGCTAAGAAATCGTCCAGAGCACTTTATTATATTTTGTGATGACCTGTCTTTTGAGGCAAATGACCCAGGCTATAAATCCCTGAAAGTTGTATTAGATGGCTCCATTTCTGCTACCTCCGATAACGTGCTGGTGTATGCGACTTCTAATCGTCGCCACCTGATGCCCGAATTCATGTCTGAAAATCTTGAGACGCAGTACGTGGGTGAGGAAATCCGCCCAGGCGATACCACGGAAGAAAAGGTTTCGCTCTCCGAACGTTTTGGCCTCTGGCTTTCATTTTATGCGTTTGACCAAGATGAATATCTGCGCGTGGCAGAGCAATGGCTCAAGCATTATGGCATCAAGAAGATGACGGATGAAATCCGCCAGTCCGCACTTTCATTCTCGCATACGCGCGGCGCACGTAGCGGCCGTGTGGCTTACCAGTTTGCGCGTGACTATGCAGGCCGTACTGGATTAGCCAAAAAGCTGAATAAGAAAACAGCTACTAAAACAGCAAAGAAACAAACGACTTGAGTACACGGCAAACGGTAGACGCCGCCGTAGGAGTTTTGCGGCGAGCAGATGGGCAGGTGTTGCTGGCGCAACGTCCAGAAGGTAAGCCGTGGGCTGGCTGGTGGGAGTTTCCAGGCGGCAAGATCGAACAAGGGGAAAGTGCGTTAGCTGCATTGAAGCGCGAATTGCAAGAAGAGCTAGGGATTGAAGTCTTAGCAGCCTATCCATGGCTTACCCGAAGTTTTGATTATCCCGAGCGCCAGGTAAATCTGCATTTTTTTATGGTACGTGATTGGTCGGGTGAGCCACAAGGTTGCGAGGGGCAGATATTGTCATGGCAATATCCTTACGGCCTTAATGTCAGCCCCATGTTACCTGCTAATGCACCTATCCTGAGTGCGCTTTGTTTGCCCGATGTGTATGCGATTACCAATATGCAAGAGCTTGGTGAGGCAGTCTTTTTTGAACGCCTGCAAACCGCACTTGATAAGGAGTTGCGAATGATACAGGTGCGCGAAAAACAGCTATCTGAAGCAGCGCTAAGAACGTTTGCCAGCAAAGTGATTGCGCTGGCAAAACCTTATGGCGCTAAAGTGTTACTGAATTCAGATGTTGAGTTAGCGCAGGCATTAGAGGCGGATGGCGTGCAGATCAATAGCCATCAGTTGATGCAAATGCAGACTAAGCCAGAGGGCATGATTTTTGGCGCTTCATGCCACAATGAGCTGGAATTGGCGCACGCGAAGCAACTTGGATTGGATTTTGTGCTGCTATCTCCAGTATTAGCAACGCAAAGCCATCCTGATGCTGATACTCTGGGTTGGGCATCTTTTAGCAATTATCTCGTTGATTATCCTTTGCCAGTCTATGCCCTTGGCGGCATGCAGCAGGAACATTTATTGACTGCATGGCAACATGGTGCGCATGGTATTGCAATGCAGCGTGCTGCTTGGATATCAGGCAATGACTAATCGACTGAAGTGGGTAGTTAAAGCTGCGGCCTGCTGCTTACTCATTTTTGCACTAGTCGCAGTTTATTATGTGCAATCACAATATTCTCGGGCTGCATTCAACGATGTGCCGATTGAGCATGTGACCTGTGATGATTTAGTACGTGGTTGTGATGTTGATGACGTACACATTAGGTTTGATCGCCAACCACAGGTCATGCAACCATTCCATTTGTACTTACAAACCGTTGATGCGCAGGGTGTCTCTGCTAGTTTTGCGATGGTAGGGATGCAGATGGGCTTGAATCGCTATCGATTTCTACAGCAATCTCCAGAAAATTGGATTGCAGAAATCATCTTGCCGATTTGTGTGCAATCTCGAAGTGATTGGCTGGTTGATATTGAGATCACAAAGCCGCACGCAACCAAGCGTTATCAGCTTTCATTTACATCGAGTGGTGGTCAGGCTCGGTTACGCCAGCCTGAATAGGCGCTTGAATATTTACGCTACTTAGCTTGCCCGCATTGTCTTTAAACTGCAAAGTCAGCGCCAATTGCCCGCCCACTTTTAATGGCTTTTTCAACCCCATTAACATCAGGTGCATGCCACCAGGCGCAAGGTTGACCATCTTACCCGCAGGTATGGCGAGTGATTCGAGTTCGCGCATTTTCATCACGCCATTGTCCATGGTCATGCTATGAATCTGCGTATGTTCTGCGGCATCTGTGGTGATGTTGACTAAGGTAATGTCTTTTTTGCTAACGATCATCAGATAAGCCGCCCCGACATCTTGCCCTGGTGCTGTGGCACGAGCCCATGCTTGATGTACGTTAATAGAGGGGTCGTTCTGCTCGGCAGCCATTGAAACCGTCGCTGAGAATGCCATGGCTGCGATTGTTATAACTACGGATTGCATCAAGTTTTTCATGGTTGTTAGCCTTTGCTTTAACTTATTGAGCGGTCATTAAACTAATCCAGCATATCTAAGTCGCCAGGTTTAATTGGCTCTGCGATGGTATAGCTTTCTGTCGCCCACTGCCCCAAATCAATCAGTTTGCAGCGTTCTGAGCAAAATGGCCGATAAGTATTTTCTGGGCTGAACACTGAAGGGCCGCTACATTGTGGGCAGGTAACGATACGTTGTTTAGCGAGTTTTAATTGGGATTGCATGATGGATATAAGACTTAAAGGTTTAATCAGAGATTGCACAATGTGAGCGTAAATTTAACGTCCACATCGCATTGTTTCGGTCGTTCGGTGAAATCTAGTTTGTTGAAGCGAATATTAATCGCATATTTGTTAGCGCTGACTTCAGGGAAACATTTGTCATCATCGCTCAACTCAACTCTCAACATCTGCGCTGGTTTTGTGCCACCCAGCATTTGCTGATAAGCCCCGTTAAAGGCTACTAGGTTAGTAGTGACACCGCTACCTCTTAAAATCTGCAAGATAATCCGCAGGCCATCACAAATAGGTAGCAGGGGTTTCAGCCAAATATCAAAGTCGTCCTTGCGCCTATCCGCATCAAGCCCTAGCCAGAAGTGGTAAGACGGTAAATCAAATTCACATACGCCACCTGGAATACCTGCGCGTTGCTTGATACTCATCAGCCATTCGTTATCGCGCAATGTTTGCCCAAGCTTGATGGCGTTACTGCGCAATGCTAATGAAGTCGTCTCAATTTCACTGATGACGTTGCGCAACACATTTTCTGCAATCGAAGGGTTACCGAGTAGCCCATTCATCACTATTTTTTGGCGGTCTAATTCTTGTAACAAGTCTGCCTTGAGTTCGGCGCGATCAATCACATCCAGTATCTGGAATATAGATAGCAGGGCACAGTGATGGTTGAATTCATGGCCAGCTTCAACGTTGAACAAGACTTTTGAGAATAAGTCTTCAAGGCGCAGTAGCGTCCTGATACGTTCGTTGAAGGGGTAGTCGTAGCTTGGCACGTGCGGGCGCTTACTTTGCTTGTTGATATAGCACTAGATTATGGGATTTATTCACTATCCACGCAAGCTTGCATATATTTTTCATGCTTTTCTTTGACCTTTTCTGCGAGCTCTTCAAAAGTGCCCGTATTGTCGATGATATCGTTTGCCAACGCGCGTCGATAACTACGTGAAGCCTGTGATGCAATAATCGAGCGTACAGTCGATTCAGTCATACCGCTACGTTGCATGGTACGGCTGATTTGCTGAGCCTCTTCGCAATCTACCAGCAATGTACGTTTGACGACGCCGCTGTAGCGATTGGTCTCAAAAAACAGTGGAATCGCCAAGACTTGATAAGGCGCGTCGCGATGTTTATCAAGTTCCTGTAAGGCTTTTTCGTGAATTACAGGGTGCAATATGGATTCTAATTTTTTGCGATCTGCATCAACAGCAAAAATACGTTCGCGCATGGCAGGGCGATTAAGTGCGCCATCGGCAGTCACAAAGTCTCTACCAAAAGCGTCTGCTATTTTGGTCATGACTGGGTGGCCTGCGGTGGTGAGTTGTCGCGAAATCACATCCACATCGACAATAGGTATGCCCAAAGAGGCAAATATTTTTGCGGCTTCACTTTTACCAGCACCAATACCACCAGTTAATGCAATGACATACATGACTCAACCTCCTAAATATAATCTTGCGAGCTGTGGCCCAAAGAACAGAGCGGCAATACCGCCAAGGGCCAAATAGGGCCCAAACGGAATCGGCACATTGCGCCCATGTTTGGCCAATAAAATCATACCGATGCCGATGATTGACCCCGCGATTGATGAAAGCAGGCAGTAATTGCCAGCCAAACCACGCGCCAATCGCGGCCAGCAATTTGAAGTCACCATAGCCCATGCCTTCTTTGCCTGTGACTAGCTTGAATAGCCAATATACCGACCATAGGCTGAGGTAACCAGCTGCTGCGCCGACAATCGAAGAGTGAATATCGGTAAAGCCACCATTCAAGTTAAACAGAATGCCAATCCATAGCAATGGTAGCGTAATGCTGTCTGGCAAAAGAAATGTGTCTAAGTCAATAAAGCTTAATGCGATTAAAGCAAAACAGAATATCCAGGCTGCGAATGCGGCACTTGAGTAACCAAATTTCCAGCTGACTAATCCTATTAATACCCCTGTGAATAATTCAACCAGTGGGTAACGAATGCTGATGGGAGCTTTGCATCCGCTACATTTGGCTTTTAGAAACAAAAAACTGAGGATCGGGATGTTTTCAAGTGCGGTAATTTTATGGCCACAGCTGGGGCATGCGGAGCGCGGTACTACCAAATTGAATTTAGGACTTACTGTTGGCTCAGTTGCGGATGATTGATTCTCTTGGCCTTGTAACTCGGCGCAATTGCGCTGCCATTCAAGCTCCATCATGCGTGGCAAACGATAAATGACAACATTCAAAAAACTGCCAACCATGAGTCCGAAAGTGACCGAAAAAATAATGAATAGAGTCGGCATTTCTTTGAACAGCTCGACAAGGTCAACAATAAAATCTGGCATTTTTTCTCAATTCATTAAACTTTTGTCATCATCGCACCGATATATAAGTATGGCAATAAAGTATGCCGCTTGAATTATGCAAAACAGGCACCAATTAAAGCTGTGACAAACCTTTGAAAGGATAGCAAGTGATTAACAGCGAAAATCTTCATGCAGACGCGATCCAGATTAGCCAGCAACAATCTTGGGATACGCCAGTGGTTTGCCGAGTTGAGGTGGATTTACCTGCATGGATGTCTCAATTGACAGGCCGTGATGATTGGCAGGTCTACGATGAGCAGGAAGATGATGCCTATATGACCTTTGCCATGCGTCAGGGTCGTCAAAATGCGGAAGTCACTTTGTACCACACTGGCTATGCTGTGGTGGATGTAGATGGACGCGCAATATTTGAAGGCGCACTGACCACAGCAACCAGTGAATGTGCTCACCTCAGCTACTATCGCGCTGACAGCGGCGAGCTTATTACGCTGAATTAATTAGCGTCAAGAGTTTCGCTGTACTGCGAAGCTGGCTAAATCAATCAGCGCTTGATGAAACTCCGAGTGAGGCAGATGCGCAATTGCTGCGCAACCAATCTCAGCCTCATTTTGAGCAACTTTTCTTACGTGTTCCAAAGCCCCTGTTTCATGGACAGCTTGCATCACAGCGTCTAGCTGTTCAAGGCCGCCATGCTCAATCGCGTTACGAATGACAGCGCGCTCTGCTTCGGTACCTTGGCGCATTGCATATAGTAAGGGCAGTGTCGGTTTACCTTCCGCTAGATCATCACCAAGATTCTTGCCGATTTCTGTTGAGTCGCCACTGAAATCCAGCACGTCATCAATCAGCTGAAATGCAGTGCCTAAACGCATGCCGTACTCTGCAAGTGCTTGCTCATCTTGCTCTGTGGCATTGCAGATAATTGCGCCGAGTCGAGTGGCTGCTTCAAACAGTTTGGCCGTTTTGTAGTGGATCACTTTGAGATAAGCTTCATCAGTGACATCGGCATCATGCACATTGAGCAGTTGCAATACTTCACCTTCGGCAATGATGTTGGTGGCTTCTGCCAACACTTCCATCACGCGCATATTTTGCACACTGACCATCATCTGAAAAGCACGTGAATAGATGAAATCTCCCACCAATACGCTCGCAGCATTCCCAAACAGGGTATTTGCGGTAGCACGTCCACGGCGTTTTGAAGACTCATCAACAACGTCATCATGCAACAAGGTCGCGGTGTGGATGAACTCAACCACTGCAGCTAGTGAATGATGTTGGGGATTTATTTTGCCGAAGACACCTGCAGATAGCAGCACGAGTGCGGGTCTTAAACGCTTGCCACCGCTATGTATAATGTAATTGGCCACTTGATTAACAAGTGCCACATCAGAATGAAGGGAGGCGCGAATGACCGCATCAACCGCTTCCATGTCTGCGGCAATACAGGCTTGATTAAAAGCTGAGGACACAAAAATCTACCAGAAGAAATTGCAATAATTTTAACATAGAGCAACAGGCAAGGCTTGTACTCATCATGATCTAGTCATCATTATATATAGCCTTAATTGCCGGCTTGTTAAGCATCGATTTTGCCCATATCTCGCTTAAGGCGGCACGGGGTCTGGGATATGCATTGATTATGTTAGAAAATCCGCATATTTTGGTTTGCTTAGAATTGAATTATCCGTATAATGCTTGATTCATTTGAATGTGTAGCGAACGAGGCTGAACATGTACGCAGTAATTAAAACGGGCGGTAAGCAATACCGCGTAACCTCTGGCTTAAAGCTTAAGGTTGAAAAATTAATCGGTGAAGTTGGTAGCAGCGTTACCCTTGACCAAGTATTGATGCTGGCTGATGGCGATAATGTCACCATTGGTGCACCTCTGATTGCTGGCGCAACTGTGCAAGCAACCGTGGTTTCGCATGGTCGTGGCGATAAAGTGATGATCTTTAAGTTCCGTCGCCGTAAGCACTATCGTAAAACCCAAGGTCATCGTCAGTCTTATACTGAAATCCAAATTGGTGAACTTGGTGCTAGCACAGCAGCTAAGCCAGCCAAAGCCGCTAAGGCAGCAAAAACAGAAGCAACTGCTTAATTAAAGCAGATTGACTAAATAAAGGACTCGAAATGGCACACAAAAAAGCAGGCGGTAGCTCCCGCAACGGTCGCGATTCACACTCACAACGTTTAGGTGTTAAAGCGTTTGGTGAGCAAGTGATTTCAGCTGGCAGCATCATTGTTCGTCAACGTGGTACCCGTATGCATGCAGGCGAAAACGTCGGTATGGGTAAAGACCACACCTTGTTTGCAAAAGTAGATGGTAAAGTAGCTTTCACGGTTAAAGGTGCTTTGCGCCGTAAACTGGTTAATATCATCCCATCTTAAGTAAGCGATCAAGTTATCAAAAAGCCCTATCTGTTTGGTAGGGCTTTTTTGTTTCACAGGGTGCGTTTTAGAATATGCACTCAAAAATAAAGACAGGCTCAAGTGATTCATTATGAAATTCATAGACGAAGCCACCATTAAAGTTTACGCCGGCGATGGCGGCAACGGCGTTGCTACGTTTCGCCGCGAGAAATATGAGCCTATGGGTGGGCCAAACGGCGGCGATGGTGGCCGTGGCGGCTCTATCATCGTTGAGGCCGACCGCAATATCAATACGCTGGTAGATTATCGTTACAGCCGTGTATTTCGTGCGCAGCGTGGCGAAAATGGTCGCGGATCTGATCGCTATGGCGCGGGTGGCGAAGATATGTTGTTGCGTGTGCCAGTTGGCACCGTTATTAGTGACAAAGCCAGTGAGCAAATGCTGGTGGATTTATCTGAGCACGGTCAACGAGTCATGATAGCCAAAGGTGGCAATGGCGGCCTCGGTAATATCCACTTCAAATCCAGTATCAACCGATCACCACGTCAATGTACCAAAGGTGACCCAGGCGAAGAGTTTGAGCTTTACCTTGAACTCAAGGTGCTTGCCGATGTTGGCTTGCTTGGCATGCCTAACGCTGGTAAATCAACTTTCATTCGTTCAGTTTCTGCCGCCAAACCTAAAGTAGCGGATTATCCATTCACGACTTTGCATCCTAATCTGGGCGTAGTCCGTGTGGATACCAACCGCAGTTTTGTGATTGCCGATATTCCAGGCTTGATTGAAGGCGCCGCTGAAGGTGCTGGGCTTGGGCATCAATTCCTGCGTCACTTGGCACGCACAAGTTTGCTGCTTCATCTAGTTGATCTTGCGCCATTTGATGAGAGCATTGATCCAGTTAAAGAGGCACGTGCGATTATCGAAGAGCTTAGAAAATATGATGAAGACCTTTATACCAAGCCACGCTGGCTAGTGCTGAATAAGGTCGATATGCTTGCTGATGTTTCAGATAAGGTGAAAGCGTTCGTTAAAGAATTTGGCTGGGAAGGACGTGTGTTTGCGATTTCTGCAATCAGCGGAATCGGCTGTAAAGAGCTGACTTACGCGATTATGGAACACCTCGAGCAAACAAGAGATGCAGAATTAGATACCCAAACTTCAGGGCAACAAGATGACGTCGCTGCTGGTTGATGCCAATTATCTGGTCGTAAAAGTAGGCTCCAGCCTCGTTACCAATAATGGCGAAGGCCTGGATCAAAAAGCGATTGCGGCCTGGGCTGACCAAATTGCACGTATCGTTAAACAGGGCAAACACGTGGTGCTGGTTTCAAGCGGCGCCGTGGCAGAAGGCATGCAGCGTTTGGGTTGGAAAAAACGCCCAACCTTAGTGAATGAGTTGCAGGCTGCTGCTGCTGTTGGGCAAATGGGTTTGGTGCAAATGTACGAAAGCTGCTTTAGCTTGCATGGCATGCACACCGCCCAAATTCTTTTAACGCACGAAGACCTGGCAGACCGTAAGCGCTATCTCAATGCACGTAGTACCTTACGCACCTTATTGGATTTGGGTGTGATCCCGATTATCAATGAGAACGACACGGTGGCTACCGAAGAAATCCGTTTCGGCGATAACGATACATTAGGCTCGCTAGTAGCTAATCTTATTGATGCCGATGCGCTAGTGATCCTGACAGATCAGCCTGGTCTATATTCTGCTGATCCACGTAAACATGCAGATGCCAGATTTATCCAGCAAGGCATGGCTGGTGATATAGAGCTTGAAAAAATGGCAGGCGGTGCTGGCAGTGCAGTAGGTACTGGCGGCATGCTCACTAAAATACTGGCAGCCAAGCGTGCTGCTCGCAGTGGTGCTCATACCGTGATTGCTTCTGGCCGTGAACATGATGTGTTGATACGTTTAGCAAATGGTGAATTGATAGGTACGCATTTGCGTGCAGGCCAAATCAAGACACTCGCCAAGAAACAATGGTTGGCAGATCATTTGCGCTTATCTGGTAGAGTTGTGTTAGACGATGGAGCAGTCAAGGCTTTGACGCAAGATGGTAAAAGTCTGTTGCCAATTGGCGTGGTTGCAATAGAGGGTAGTTTTGAGCGTGGCGAAGTAGTGGCTTGTGTCGATGCACAAGGCCATGAAATAGCCCGTGGATTAGTCAACTATACTTCGCTTGAAGCCTCACGGATATTAGGCCAACCATCCAGTGAAATAGAACGTATTCTTGGCTATATTGATGAAGCTGAGTTGATACACCGAGATAATTTGATTCTAATATAAGCCTGTACAAAGCCTAAGCAAGCACGCATAAATCTGGTTCTGAATTGGGAGCGACTATGTCACAACAAAAAACAAACAATCAGCCACAAGTGGCGATTATCATGGGGTCAGATAGCGACTGGCCTGTGATGCAAGCGGCTGCAAAAATGCTGGCTGATTTTGGCATTACCTACGAAGCCAAAGTGGTTTCGGCGCACCGTACCCCAGATTTAATGTTTGAGTTTGCTGAAAATGCCATCGACCAAGGGTTTAAAGTCATTATTGCTGGCGCTGGCGGCGCCGCGCATTTGCCAGGGATGGTTGCTGCAAAAACTACATTGCCTGTGCTGGGTGTGCCTGTTGCTTCAAAACATCTGCAAGGTCAAGACTCCCTACTGTCTATTGTGCAAATGCCCAAAGGTATTCCAGTTGCCACCTTTGCTATTGGTGAAGCTGGGGCAGCCAATGCTGGTTTATTCGCCGCTTCAATATTAGCGATTAGTGACGCTACACTAGCGGCAAAACTGGTCACATTCCGTAATACGCAAACTGAAAAAGTATTGAACATGACATTGACGGAGCAGCCTTGAGTTCTAATGCATTGATTCTCCCCCCGGCCATGCTGGGTATGCTCGGCGGCGGCCAGCTCGGCCGCTTTTTTGTGATTGCTGCCCACGAAATGGGCTATCGCGTTACCGTACTAGACCCTGATAAGAATAGCCCAGCAGGCAAAATTGCCGATGTGCATTTATGTGCGGATTATGCTGATCAAGCAGCGCTGGAAAAGATGGCGCAGACCTGTGCCGCAGTCACGACCGAATTCGAGAATGTGCCAGCTTCCACAATGGAGTATCTGGCGCAAGCAACTGTTGTAAGGCCAGCCGCGCAATCGGTCGCAATTGCTCAACACCGTGTGCTTGAAAAGAATTTCATCCGTGATGCTGGGCTGCCAGTGGCACCTTTTGTAGTGGTGAATCAGGTGAGCGATATTCCTGCAGATGATGATGCGATTTATCCCGCGATTCTTAAAGTGGCGCGTTTTGGCTACGATGGCAAAGGCCAAGCACGGGTCAAGTCACAGGCGGAAGCGGTCGCAGCATTTGCCAGTTTCAAGCAGGAAGTCTGTGTGCTAGAGAAAATGCTCTCGCTGGATTATGAAGTATCTGTGGTTCTGGCGCGTGATGCAGAAGGCAAAATTGCTCCCTTCCCTACCGCTGAAAATCAGCATCTGAACGGCATACTGGATGTCAGCATCGTCCCCGCTCGTGGTAGTGAGATTATTAAAAGCCGCGCCCAACAACTCGCCATTAAGTTGGCTGAAAAATTGGATTATGTTGGCGTGCTGGGCGTGGAATTCTTTGTCTGCGATGGTGAATTGCTGGTCAATGAAATGGCGCCAAGACCGCATAACTCGGGCCATTACACGATTGATGCCTGCATCACCAATCAGTTTGAGCAGCAAGTGCGCGTGCTTGCTGGCTTGCCACTTGGCGATGCAAGGCTGCATAGCCAGGCGGTGATGGTGAATATTCTGGGCGATGTCTGGAAAGATGGCGAACCTGAGTGGGATCAGCTATTTGCCAGAACTGCACTTAAGTTGCATCTATACGGTAAACATGAGCCTAGGCCCGGCCGTAAGATGGGTCACTTTACGGTAGTCACCGATAAAGCAGAGACTGCCCTTAGTCAGGCAATGACGGCTCGAGCAGTGCTTGGGATAGGTGTTTAGTTTTAGGAATTTTCCTGAATTAGGACAATAAAAAAGCCGAACATCAAGTTCGGCTTTTTTATTTCTGGTAGTTCTATTAAGCAGCTAATGCTTTGATAGAAGCACTCAGGCGGCTCTTATGACGAGCAGCTTTGTTCTTGTGAATAATCTGTTTATCCGCAATACGGTCGATCACGCTTACATTCTCATTGTAAGCAGCTTGGGCAGCGACTTTATCGCCAGCTTCAACAGCTTTAATGATCTTTTTAACAGCAGTGCGCAGGGCAGAGCGCAAGCTAGCGTTGTGAGCGCGTTGCTTTACTGCCTGACGGGCACGTTTTCTAGCTTGTGCGCTATTGGCCATGTTTTTTCCTAAATGAGTTATAAAATACGAAGCCGAGCATATTAGCGTTTTTTAGGATTGTTTGCAAGGTATCTATTAGAGCTTGTGTGACTGTCATGTTAAAATCAACAGTTGTTTAAAGCACTTAACCGAATCTAATCCCGCTTTGTTTTAAGCTAACCTTATAATTTTAAGACTCTCTTATGATGTGTGTTGAATGAATTTGCTAAAAGCATTAGCTGCTGTTGGCAGTATGACGTTTTTATCGCGTATTTTGGGCTTCGTGCGCGATACCCTGATTGCACGCATCTTCGGTGCTGGCGCTTATACTGACGCGTTCTTTGTCGCCTTTAAAATCCCCAATCTTTTACGTCGGATGTTTGCCGAAGGCGCGTTTTCACAAGCATTCGTGCCTGTTTTAGCGGAATATAAAAAAACACGCAGCACAGAGCAAACACATGACTTAATTAACCATGTAGCAACATTACTTGGTCTTGCGCTCATTGTCGTTACCATACTCGGCATGCTGGCAGCGCCTTGGGTGGTATATCTGAGTGCGCCAGGATTTGAGAAAGATGCCAATAAATTCGCGCTTACAGTCGATTTGTTGCGGATTACATTCCCTTATATTTTCTTCATTTCGCTGACTTCATTGGCTGGCGGTGTGCTGAATACCTATAGCAAATTCTCAGTGCCAGCATTTACGCCTGCTTGGCTCAATCTTAGTTTTATCGTCGCAGCCTTATTTTTTGGGCAATATTTTGATGAGCCGATCAAGGTGCTGGCTTGGGCGGTATTTGCTGGCGGCGTATTGCAGTTGGCGTTCCAGATACCGTTCCTCATGCAAATCGGGTTTATGCCGAGGTTCAGCCTGAATCTGCATGACGAAGGCGTTTGGCGCATACTCAAGCTAATGGGGCCTGCTATTTTTGGGGTTTCGATCTCCCAATTATCATTGTTGATTAACACGATTTTCGCCTCATTTCTGGTCACGGGTAGTGTTTCTTGGCTGTATTACGCCGATCGATTGATGGAGTTTCCGACGGGTATATTAGGGGTGGCATTGGGTACAGTGCTGTTGCCAAGCTTATCTAAATCGTTTGCCGATAAAGATGATAGCGAATACTCGCATCTCATGGATTGGGGCTTGCGTTTAACCTTTATGCTTGCCTTGCCAGCCAGTGTCGCTTTAGCCGTACTTTCAATGCCTTTGGTTGCTAGCCTGTTTAAATACGGGGCCTTTGTGGAGAAGGATGTGTTCATGACACAGTATGCTTTGGTTGCTTACAGCCTAGGCCTGCTAGGGCTAATCATGGTTAAAGTACTCGCCCCCGCATTTTATTCAAGGCAGAACATTAAAACCCCAGTGAAAATTGCCATTTTCACGTTGGCTGCTACTCAGCTCATGAATATCTTGTTTTACTATGCATTTAAGCAAGCGGAGTTGCCGATACATGCTGGTCTGGCACTGGCGATTGGTTTGGGCGCTTGCCTGAATGCTGGCTTGCTCTATTACCATCTGCGCCGCGCCAATATATATAAACCACAAGCTGGCTGGACCGTATTTCTGCTCAAGCTGCTAGTTGCCGTAAGCATAATGGCCGCCATATTGTTTTACGGAGCAGGCGCGAATGCGCTTTGGTTGAAATATGGCTTAGTAGAAAAACTGTCTAGGCTAACAGCGCTGGTTTCGCTGGGCGCGGTTGTTTACTTTGCTATGTTGTGGCTATTAGGCTTTCGCCTTAAAGACTTTACGCGGCGCACGGTGGCTTAGTTATGCAGGTACATCGTCATTTCCCTGAAGATATTTCAGGCCCAGCTAAAATTGCCCCAAGTGCATTGGCAATTGGCAATTTTGATGGCGTGCATCTTGGACATCAAGCTTTGCTTGCAAAGCTTGTGCATACTGCTCACGAGCAAAATCTGAAGTCTGTCGTCATGACTTTTGAGCCGCATCCGCGTGAATTCTTTACGCCAGAGCAAGCGCCTGCGCGTCTTACCTCGCTACGCGAAAAACTGGAGTTTTTTGCTGATGCAGGTGTAGAGCAGATCTATATCTGCCGCTTCAACCAGCGTTTTTCGGCGATAACTGCAGAATCATTCATGCAAGACATTCTTAAAACTGCGCTGAATGCAAAGGCAATATTGGTCGGTGATGACTTCAGGTTTGGCGCCAAGCGCCACGGCGGAATAGTCGATTTACGCGATGCGGGGTTTCACATCATCAGCGTGCCTGAAGTGAAGTTTTGTGATGTGCGTATTTCAAGTACAGGTATTCGCGATGCCTTGAAAGTGGGCGCTTTGCTACAAGCTAAATCATTCCTTGGCCGCAATTACAGCATCAGTGGCAAAGTCGTACATGGCGCCAAGCGTGGCCGACAATTGGGCTTCCCTACAGCCAATGTGCATATGCGGCACGAACGGCCTGCGCTAACGGGTGTGTATGCTGTAAAATTGACCGATGCGGCGCTGAATGTGCATGCTGGTGTGGCCAATATGGGCGTGCGCCCAACAGTGGCAGGTATTCCAAAGTTATCGCTTGAAGTTCACCTGTTTGATTTTGATGCTGATTTATATGGCCAGCACGTGCACGTGAGCTTTTTGCACAAAATACGTGATGAGAAGAAATTCCCTGACTTTGAAGCCTTAAAGGCACAAATTTCCCTGGATGCGCGAGTGGCTAGAGATTTTCATAATTCCGTCATTGCTGCCTGATGGCAATGACAACCATAGAATGTGTTGAGATTTTAAATGACTGATGAAGCAAAATATAAACTGAACCTGCCTGAAACTCCTTTCCCCATGCGCGGCGATCTCGCCAAGCGTGAGCCCTTATGGCTGAAACAGTGGCAAGAAAAAAAGGTATATCAGCGTATTCGTGAAGCGCGCAAGAACTCGCCTAAGGGTAAGTTTATTCTCCATGATGGCCCTCCCTACGCCAATGGAGTGATTCATCTCGGACACTCAGTAAACAAGATACTTAAGGACATCATCGTCAAGTCGAAAAACCTGTCTGGTTTCGATGCGCCATATGTGCCCGGCTGGGATTGTCATGGTTTGCCCATAGAGTTGGTAGTAGAAAAATTGCACGGAAAGAATATCCCTGCCGCAAAGTTTCGCGAACTATGCCGTGAATATGCGCTTGAGCAAGTAGAGAAGCAGAAGGCAGACTTTATTCGCCTTGGCATTCTGGGTGACTGGGATCATCCCTATCTGACCATGGATTTCACTACCGAAGCCAATATCATGCGTGCTTTGGGCGAGATATATAAAAATGGCTATCTGTATCAGGGCAGCAAGCCTGTGCACTGGTGTGTGGATTGCGGATCGGCATTGGCTGAGGCTGAGGTGGAATATGAAGATGTAAACTCACCGGCGATTGATGTAGGTTTTACAGTGGCAGATAACACAGCGTTGAGTAAAGTGTTTAGTGTGCCAGTCACAAGCAATGTTTATGCTGTTATCTGGACGACTACCCCGTGGACATTGCCAGCAAATCAGGCGGTCAGCGTGCATCCTGATTTTGACTACGATTTGATACAAACTAGCAAAGGGCTGATGATTCTTGCCCATGATTTAGCTGAAGCTACGCTCGCTAGATATGGTGAAGAAAACTACACAGTATTAGCTACTACCAAAGGAATTACATTAAACAAGTTATTGTTGAATCATCCATTCGATAAGCGCCAAGTGCCTATCATCACGGGGGAGCATGTAACAACTGAAGCGGGTACTGGTTTAGTGCATACCGCAGCGGCGCATGGCAATGATGATTGGTTGGTGATGCGTGCTAATTTCCCCGATGAAAAGCCAAAAATCCTTATTGGGGGTGATGGTAAATTCTTCACCAGCGACTTGGTTGAGCTTGAAGCAATTCGCGGTTTATCAAGGCAAGAGGCAAATAAGGTCATTCTTTCTGTGATGCGGGACAATGGCACTTTGTTAGCTAGCGCCAGGTTGAACCATAGCTTTCCGCACTGCTGGCGTCATAAAACCCCATTGATGCAGTTAGCCACTCACCAATGGTTCATCGGTATGAATGTAGAAGGCGTATCTGGTAAAACCCTCCGCGAGTATGCAAACAATGCAGTAGACCATACAGAGTTCTATCCGTCATGGGGTCGGGCACGTTTAGAGGCCATGATCAAAAACCGGCCAGACTGGTGTGTTTCACGCCAGCGTAACTGGGGCGTGCCTATGCCATTGTTTGTGCATAAGGAAAGCGGTGAATTGCATCCATTGACATTGGAGTTGCTCGAGACAGTAGCTTTACAGGTTGAGCAGCAGGGCATTGAAGCTTGGTTTAGCCTGGATGGTACTGCCTTCTTGGCACAGCATGCCCCGCAAAATGCCGAGCAATACAAAAAAGTGACCGACACACTGGACGTTTGGTTTGATTCCGGTGCTACGCACTTTGCAGTGTTGCGTTCACATGAAGCTTATAAAGACGAAGTGGAAAAACGGGTAGCTGAAGGCAGGCCAGCGGCAGACCTTTATCTTGAAGGTTCAGACCAGCATCGTGGCTGGTTTCAGTCATCACTGTTGACTGATTGTGCTATTGATGGGCATGCGCCATATGCGGCATTGCTGACGCATGGTTTTACCGTGGATGAAAAAGGCCACAAGATGTCGAAATCAAAAGGTAACGGCATCGAACCACAGGACATTTGCAACCGCTTGGGGGCTGATATGTTGCGCCTCTGGATTGCATCTACTGATTACTCAGGAGAGATTTCTCTTTCTGAGGAAATCTTGAAACGTGTTGCTGATAGTTATCGCCGTATACGTAACACCTTGCGCTTCTTGTTATCTAATTTAGCTGATTTTGATGCTAGTAAAGACTTGTTACCTGTCAGTGAATGTCTGGAAATAGACCGTTATGCACTAGTGCTGACCGAGAAAATGCAGGCTGAAATTCTGGCAGATTATGACCGTTACGAATTCCATTTGGCTGTGCAAAAGTTTGTTGCTTTCTGCTCTGAAGATTTGGGTAGCTTCTATCTCGACATACTAAAGGATCGCCTCTATACCACTGGCGAAACGTCACATCCAAGACGTGCGGCCCAAAGCGCTTTGTACCATATCACTCACGCGTTGATGCGCTTGATGGCGCCGATTCTGAGTTTTACTGCAGATGAAATCTGGCAGACGTTGGGCTTGAATCAGGATGCAACTGTGTTTGAGGAGGTTTGGTATGTATTGCCAAAACATGAGCTAGATGATGACGAAATCGCTAAATGGCAATTTGTTAGAAACCTGCGTGAACAAACAATTAATAAGCTAATTGAAAATGAACGTGCAGAAAGTAAGATTGGCTCTTCATTAGCTGCTGAAGTTGATATTTGGAGAACTGGTAATACTTATACAAGCCTTGCTAGTTTTGAGGATGAACTAAAATACATATTGCTAGTTTCGCGAGCAACTGTGCACCAAGGAGAGCAGAAGGTTGAGGTGACTCCTAGTAAATATAGAAAATGCGACCGCTGCTGGCATTACCGTGCGGATGTTGGTTCGCATGCTGAGCATCCAACGATCTGTGGTCGTTGTTTAAGCAATCTGTTTGGTGCTGGTGAGCCACGAAAATATGCATAAGTATTTTCTGCGGTGGCTGGCCCTGAGCGCAGTGGTGATAGTGATTGATCTCTATACCAAGCACCTAGTGGTTCAGGCGTTTGAGTATGGCGACCATGTGCAAATCACCTCGTTTTTTGACTTGGTTCGTTATCACAATCAGGGCGCAGCGTTCAGCTTTTTAAGCCAGGCTGGCGGTTGGCAGCGCGTTTTCTTCAGTGCGATTGCGCTGTTTGCCTCTGTCGTAATCATTTATCTACTGCGTAAACATGCAGCCCAAAAGCTTTTCTGTTTCGGGCTGGCGATGATATTAGGCGGTGCCTTGGGTAATCTGTATGACAGACTGACTTTGGGATATGTGGTCGATTTCCTGTTTTTCCATTATGAAACCTACTATTGGCCTGCGTTCAATATGGCAGATTCGGCGATTACTGGCGGCGTGATGTTATTGTTGCTGGATAGCTTCAAAAAGCAAAAAGTGCCCACCTAGAAAAAGGAAGCCGAATGCCAGACTGGAAGAAAATGATCGCAGGCAAGGTAGCACTTGCTGTGAAAGCTAAATTGCAGGGAGTAAAGCCCAGCAAGCCAAGCAATGATGAGCGCATTCCTGCTGGTCAAACGCGCGTGACCACTTTCCCTGTGCTTGATCTTGGTATCCGTCCTAATATCAACACCACTAATTGGAATCTGCGCATATTTGGCTTGGTTGAAAATCCACTGTCTTTAGACTGGGGTGAGTTTCGCAAGCTGCCGCAAATCAAGGATGTTTCAGACTTTCACTGTGTCACCCGCTGGTCACAGCTTGATATGGATTGGGAGGGCGTCTCCGCCAGCGAATTGCTCATGCAGGCCGCACCTTTGCCACTGGCTAAATATGTGACTTTACACAGCTACGATGGCTACACCACCAATCTGCCGCTTGAAGCCTTGCTGGATGATGATGTGCTTGTTGCGCATAGTGTATTGGGTCACCCTTTGACCGCCGAGCATGGCGGACCTGTGCGCATGGTAGTACCTAAACGCTATGCGTGGAAAAGTGCAAAATGGTTGAAATCTATAGAGATACATGCCGAAGATAGGCCAGGTTTTTGGGAGCAGCGTGGATACCACAACGAGGCTGACCCTTGGTTAGAGCAGCGCTTTTCTAACGATTGATCTAGTCTAATAAAACAAAGCCCGCAATTGCGGGCTTTGTTTTTATGGTAGTACAGCTTAATTACTTAATCGCAGCAATGGCGCTCTTCACACCTTCTGCATACGCTGGGTCAGCTTTTGCAAATTGAGCCAACATGCGCTCTTGAATCGACTTGCTGGCCTGCGATAAGCCGCCAGCAATATTGTTAAACAATTGCTGCTTCTGGTCATCGTTCATGATGCGGAATAAGTCACCAGCCTGGGAGTGATAATCCTCTTCACTTTGGTCGTAAGCCTTAATCCATGCGTCTTCCAACACTGGCATTGGCGGTACGGCCACTTCTGGTGCTGGCACTGGCGCGCCTGTAGCTGCCCTGTCATTTGGGTAGAAGTTAGATGCACTCACTGTATGAGCGGCATTAGTATAGCTGGCTTGGTCACTTGAGTGACCAACTGGGCAACCCATGCCAGCAAACGCGCCATCACGCTGGTAATGGTTGACTGGGCACTTGCCTGCATTCACTGGAATCTGGTTGAAATTCGCCCCGATTCTGTAGCGGTGTGCATCTTGATAAGCCAATAAACGACCTTGCAACATTTTGTCTGGTGATGCATTGATACCAGGCACAAAATTGCTGGGTGCAAACGCTACTTGCTCGGTTTCGGCAAAGTAGTTATTCACATTTTTATTGAGATCAAGCTTGCCGATTTCAATGACAGGGAAATCTTTGTAAGGCCAGATTTTGGTCAAATCAAACGGGTTGATATGGTAAGTCTTGGCTTGGGCTTCTGTCATGATCTGTACTTCAACTTTCCATGATGGAAACTCACCACGGTCAATCGCATCCACTAAATCTTTTTGTGCGCCGTTGGCTGGCATTTTTGCGGCTTCTTCATTGGTCAAGGTTTTGATGCCCTGATTGGTTTTGAAGTGCCATTTGCACCAGAAACGCTCACCCTTGGCATTATAAAAACTTAATGTGTGTGAGCTGAAACCATGCACATGGCGATATGACAATGGAATACCACGGTCAGACATCAAAATCGTCATCTGATGCAATGATTGCGGATGATTCGCCCAGAACTCGAATGCATTGACAGGGTTAGGTAAATTGGTGCGCGCATCTTTTTTCTGGCTATGGATAAAGTCTGGAAACTTGATCGGGTCGTTCAAAAAGAATACTGGCGTGTTATTGCCGACCATATCCCAATTGCCTTGAGAGGTATAAAACTTGACCGCAAAACCGCGCGGATCACGAGCGTAATCGCTAGAATCCTGCCCGCCACCGACAGTTGAAAAGCGCAAGAACACTTCGGTTTGCTGACCAACATTTTGCAAGAAGCTGGCAATGGTGTAATCCTTCAAACTCTTAGTCACTGTGAATGTGCCGTAAGCCGCCGTACCACGAGCATGGACTACGCGCTCGGGGATGCGCTCACGGTTAAAGTGCGCAAGTTTCTCAAACAAGTAATGGTTGTCGTAAGTGAGTGGGCCACGCGCACCAACGCTGATGCTGTTATTGTCGTCTGGCACTGGTGCGCCAACGGATGTGGTTAAAGTTGTTTTGCTCATGTTTTTCTCCTGTCTGGATCAACTGGTTTTAAGTTTAGCCAATGAATATTTCACTTGTGAAGCGTATTCGTTTTGGCGCTTCAACAGATAGTAGGCAAGGTTGCACAATAATAAAAATCAATTGTTTTAATTGCTATGATAAATATTAGCTATTGGTATGCAGTTTAGATGCTAGTTGAAGCTTTAGCTCCAAACTGGAGCTTAGCTAATCTAACTAAAACTTACTGAATATCTTGCTCTTGCTTAGGATAAACGCGTACTAAAAGTATGCGTGGCCCAATCATTTTTTTGATCACGATATCAAATTGCTCAAAGCTCACTTTTTGGCCTTCTTCAGGAATCTCACCTAGTTTCCAGAGCACAAGGCCGCCTACCGTATCGGCCTCAGCTGATTCAATATCTTCAATATCAATACCAAGCGTACGTTCCAGGGTGGGGATAGGCAAACTGGCTTTGCCGAGTAATGAGCCGTCATCCAGCTTGCGCCATTCATTCTGTTGCGGGCGGAATTCATCACGAATTTCACCCACGAGTGCGCTAAGTAAATTGTAAATAGTGATGAAGCCGAGTGGCTCACCCCCTTTGTAACTCACAATCGCAAAGTGCGGCGCACCTTGCTGAAACTGGCGAAATAACTCGGTAGCAGGAAGCTCTGGCGATACGGTTAGAATTGGTCGTAACAGACTTTCCAGTTCAACGGCTTCATCTTCATCAGCTTTTTGCGACGCTAGAAACAGGTCTTTAATATGAATCACTCCTGTAATCTCACCAGAAGCATCCATGTATGGGTAACGGCTGTAGCGGTGTTGCAGCATGCGCTCTATATTGGCTTCTAATGAGTCTTCGGCAGATAGCACTACGGCTTCGCGAATAGGTTGCATTAAGTCAGCCACATCCAGCTCGCGGAAATCAATCGCTTGCGCTAGCACGCGCCATTCTTCACGGCTGAATTTATCGTCCGCATGCGAGCTGCGTAAGATCAGCTTGAGTTCGTCAGCGGTATAGTGATTGTCCTGATGGTTCACGTTATCAAGGTGCAATAATCGCAACACAAAGCTAGCGCTATGATTGAGTCCCCAAATCGCAGGGTACATCAACCAATAGAAACCATAGAGACCAGGCGCTGTGATCAGGCCTACTTTTTCGGCCATGCGAATGGCAAGTGTCTTGGGCGCTAACTCACCAATGACAATGTGCAAATAAGAAATAGTAAAGAATGCAATGACAAAAGAGAGGCCGTGGAGGATTTTTTCGTTATCTACCCCTGCATAAGTCATCAAAGGCTCAATCAGTTTGGCGAAAGCAGGTTCCCCTATCCATCCCAGACCCAGGGATGCCAAGGTAATGCCGAGCTGGCAGGCAGATAAATAGGCATCAAGGTTGCCATGTACTTTAGCGAGAATCTTGCCGCGCCAGCCAAAGTTTTTGGCAATCGCTCTTACGCGAGTTTGCCGTAATTTGACTAAGCCAAATTCGGCGGCTACAAAAAAACCATTTAATACGACTAATAAAAACGCTATAACAATGAGTAACAGATTACCGCCCATTTGTAGAGCACTGCTGGGCAGCGCTCTTTTCCTTTCTTGTGGTGGCAGGGGTGTTGATACAAAAATATTTTACCGAGTGCACTTGGCACTTTTAGCATGATTTTTTATCTAGCAAATCATGCTGATTCAATAACCGAAGTATAGCTAAAATACAGAACAATAATGTTTAATCTAACAATGAAGCCCGCGATGAAAAAATATCTGCTCGTTCTGCTATTGCTGGATATTTTGCTCGCTGCAGATAAAACACTTGCTGGTGAAAGCGTGCAGTGCCCACAAGCCAAAGTGCAGGCTGCAAATGGTCAAACTTTGATTTTTAAAGAGTATGAGTTTGAGCATGGTGTGCATGACTTGGTGATGACTAATATTGAGAAACCAGAAATCAAACGCGTCACATATTCTGGTAAGCCCAATTTAACTAAGCCTAGCGAACAATCTTGCTTCTACAAAGCTGTTGCCATCGCTCAAGGTGGTGACTGGGGTTGGCATCTAGCTTGGATGCTTAATGACAAACCTGGTGTCTATTACAGCCGCATGGATGGTGAAGCCTGGGTATCAACACCAGCTAAACGTATCAGTGAAGCCAATGCTGATGTGCTGCAATTGACGGTTAAAAATGAGCAAGTGACTTTAAATGGTTATGCCAGCCAAAATAGCCAAGCAGAAACCTTTAGCATTACTTCGGAAGATGAAGGCCGCAACTGGTAATGGTTTGATTACGCAGACCTGCCAGCGGCTAAATCTTTATCAATAAAATAGCTTACTCGGTGACGAGGGTTGAGATATATGAGCGATTCTGGTGGTAATTGATGTGGCCGCAAGCATAGATTAATGGCGAGTGATGGCTCTTGGCGTAAATCAATCACCAGTGGTGCATCTCGTTCTTTATCTGGGTCATGCACCATGACAAAAGGTTTGAGCGGTTTATTTGGGTTCACCGAAATCACGATACCATGCGCGCCATTGGAAAGCTGTACTACGCTACCTGGCGGATAGACGCCCAGTGATTTAATAAACTGCTTGAGTATCCACTCATCAAACTTTGAGCGCTGATGGCTAAACATGTGGCTCAGCGCTTCGTAGGGCGTGAGGGCATGGCCGCCATGTTGGGGATTGCACAGGTTGTCGTAGGCACTCACAATAGCAATCAGCCTTGCCAGTGGGTCAATATCGGTGCCTTTTAATTGATGTGGGTAGCCTGAGCCATCTGCATATTCATGATGTTGCAGAATCACGCGACCTATCCGCTCTGAGAGCCCAGATTCTTTGGCCATTTGTGCGCCGTATTCGCAATGCTTGCGCATTTCGGCCAATTCTTCTTCATCCAGTGGCGTTTCTTTGAGCAATATAGCATCCGCAATTTTGGCTTTACCAATGTCATGAAAAATAGCGGCCATGCCTATGGCTTTAGCGTCAGCTTCTATCATGCTTAAAGACTTGCAAAGCATGAGGCTTAGCATCGTCACATTGAGCGGGTGCAGGTAATTTTCATCAGCAGAGCGATTACCATTCACTGCGTGTACTGCAATATCCGGTTCTGTAATCACATTGTGCGCAATGTCATTCACCAACTGCTGTGCTTGTTCAATCGAAGCTTGAGGTTTTTCTTCAAGGTTACGCAGGGCTTGGCGCACGGTTTGCGTAGCGAGTAAAAACTTTTTTTCACTCTCATCAATCGCCAGATGCAGTTCGCGCAGACGTCTTTGCTTGGTGCGCTCTACATCTTCCGTAGCGGGCATGGCGATATGTTCTGGCGATGAACCTACAGGCAATGGTTCGCAATCACTACGCTTAGGGTCATAACGTAACTTTTTTAAGCCAGTTTCCCTGATTTTAGCGAGTTGTTCTGTGTCTTTTATTTTGAAATTGCTGAAGGTAAACGGATGATCCATCCAGCCTAAATCCAGATGGATGTACAAGCCAATCCGAATCTGGCTGATGTCTATAAAATGATATTGCGAGCTAGGCATAATAGTTCTTTAGTATTATTGGTTTTGTCTGTGCGGCAATAGGCAATTGTTTCGATGATATATTTTGTATGAGTTAGTAAATCTTTTTCCTTATTCGTTCTGCTTGTGAATTCTACTCAGTTTTATTTTTCACACGCTCTGCCTCTAATAGTGCTGTAAATTGAGTCGCAGTGACTGGCCGGCTGTATAAATAACCTTGTGCTATTTCGCATCCCATATCCAGTAAAAATGCGGCTTGCGCTTCAGTTTCTACACCTTCTGCGATCACGTTAAAGCCCAGGCTGTTTGCCATCGCATGGATAGCATTGGCAATCGCTGCATCATCCGCATTACCTGGTAACTCTCTAACAAAAGACTGGTCAATCTTAAGCTTATCTAATGGCAAACGCTTTAAATGTGATAACGATGAATAGCCTGTACCAAAGTCATCAATCGCCAGTTTCAAGCCCAAATTCTTAATACGGTTAAATACACTAATCACAAACTCTGTGTTGTGCATCACTGTACTTTCAGTGATTTCCAGCTCTAGCAGTCTGGGGTTGCAATCTGTCTCTATCAATACGCCATACACCGTATCTGCAAAGTTGCTGCGTTGTATCTGTACGCCCGACACATTCACCGAAACCCGATTTAAATCGTAGCCAGCATGTGCCCAGCGCGAGGCCTGCAGCGCCGATTCACGCAACACCCATTCGCCTATCTGTAAAATCAGCCCTGTTTCTTCTGCAAGCGGTATGAATTTGGCTGGGGATACCATGCCAAGCTCAGGATGCCGCCAGCGCAAAAGCGATTCAGCGCCAATAATCTTGCCGTCTTTAATCCGTACTTGCGGCTGGTAATACACTTCAAGCTGATCACGTTCTAATGCGCGACGCAGATGGTTTTCCATCATAAACAGCTCGTTGGCATTCTTGCTCAAGTCAGCTGAGTAAAAGCAATGGCTGTTTTTACCGCTGTTCTTTACGTGATACATCGCAATATCTGCGGCGTTCACCAGGCCATCTACTTCAATGCTGTGCTCTGGGTAGAGCGCTATTCCCACACTGGCGCCTATGAAAAGGTCGCGTCCATCAATCACAAATTCAGTTTGTAATGCCTTGATAATTTTCTTGGTGACTAATTCCACATCTTGTTTGTGTTTGATCATGTCCATCATGACCAGAAATTCGTCACCACCTAACCGTGCAACTACATCACTTTCTCGCACTGCTAATTTGATACGGTTTGCAACTTCGTATAACAACTTGTCGCCTACCTGATGGCCAAGGCTGTCGTTGATTGCCTTAAAGCGGTCAAGATCAATAAACAGCACAGCCAACTGGTTCTCTTCGCGCTCGGCGCGTTTAATTGCATGGCTCAACAGCTCATTCAACAAGGTGCGGTTAGGCAAGCCTGTGAGTGAGTCGTGGTTCACCAGTTCATTCAGACGGTTTTGCGAATGCTTTAATTCGGATATGTCAGCAAACACGCCTACATAGTTAACGACATTATTTTGACGGTCTTTAACGGTAGTGAGCGTTAACCACTCAGAATATTGCTCACCATTCTTGCGCGTGTTCCATAACTCGCCGCGCCAGTAGCCCTCATACTTGAGGTTGTGCCATAGCGACTGGTAAAAAACAGCGTCATATTTTTCGCCATGAAACACATTGGGAATCTCACCCATCATTTCATCTTCAGAAAAGCCAGTGATATCTGTAAAGCCTTTGTTCATGGCGATAATGCGGGTTTTATCGTCCATGATCATGATGCCTTCAGCTGCGCTCTCAAAGGCGATTTTTGCCTGTTGCAAACGCTTGCCTGTGGCTTCAGATTCGGTGATGTCATAGACCTGAAATAGATAGCCCGGCTTTTGGGTGGCTTTGTTCTTCTTCAGGTTGTCAGAGAAGCTTGATATTCCAAGGAGTGAGGGCAGGGGCGCGATATAAAATTGCAGGATTTTTTGTTGCTCAGCAGAACCTTGCTTGCCCAAGTTAAATTCTGCAATAAAGTCATGCTGGTGTTGGCTGATTTCGTGAGAAATACGTTCAATCACAGCATCTGGCAATTTGACTGGAGTATCTGTGCTGAATATTGATTGTTCAGGGGAATGATTGTCTGGTACTGCTAAATCAAATAACTCGAAACCATAAGGGTTGATGTAATGCAGATTTAACGCCTCATCAGCAAACACCACCGCGACTCGGTTAAGGCTTGCTAGCACGCGCTCAATGAGTAACTTATCGCTAGGTTTCATGTTCGCAATATGGGTTTCTGATAGTGATGATTTTGCTCATGGCTAGATTACGTATTTATATGTTCTTATTAGTGGTAATAATAAAACTAAACTCAACAATCAAATGGGTCTGCTTACCGCACCGATGCTCATCATAAGGCAAAACTCAGATGAAATAGTAAGAAAACTTTGATGATAATCAAAGAAAATTATTAACTTTGAAATTAAGATGATTCAAGCAGGCTCAGTCTGCTTGAAATGTCAGTTATGCTGATGTAAAACTAAGGGGGTAACTTACTCGCAACTTGAATTCAATCAATGCTCCCCCACCTTATTGATAACTCGTTTTTTATCTGGAGAATACCATGCGTTTTGACAAGCTTACGACCAAGTTTCAGCAGGCGCTGAATGATGCACAGAGTCTGGCTGTCGGTAACGATAACCCAAGCATAGAAGCACAACATGTGCTTGCAGCATTGCTGAACCAAGAAGATGGCAGTACGCAATCACTGCTTGCCAGAGCTGGCGTCAATATCGAGCCGCTAAAATCCTCGCTACAACAAGCACTTGGCCAACTGCCAAAAATTGAAAATAACGCAGGCGAAGTTTCTATTTCGCGCGACCTTACCAACCTGCTCAATCTCACTGATAAGCAAGCCCAAAAACTAGGCGATAGTTTTATTGCGAGTGAAGTGTTCTTGCTGATACTGGCAGACGACAAAGGTGAAGCCAGCAAGCTATTGAAAAAAGCAGGCTTGAATAAGTCAGCGCTGGATGCCGCTATCAAGGCGGTGCGCGGTGGCGACCAAGTGAATGATCAAGAATCTGAAGGCAACCGTGAATCACTGAAAAAATATACAGTTGACCTCACCGAGCGTGCTCGTGCAGGCAAGCTAGACCCAGTGATTGGTCGCGATGATGAAATTCGCCGCGCCATTCAGGTATTGCAACGTCGCACCAAAAATAATCCTGTTCTGATTGGTGAACCTGGTGTTGGTAAAACTGCCATTGTTGAAGGCTTAGCACAGCGTATTGTGAATGGCGAAGTGCCTGAAACACTTAAAAACAAACGTGTGTTATCTCTCGATATGGCCTCACTCTTGGCGGGCGCAAAATACCGTGGAGAATTTGAAGAGCGCCTGAAAAGTGTGCTGAAAGAACTGGCCTTGGATGAAGGCCAGACCATCGTATTTATTGATGAATTACACACCATGGTGGGTGCGGGCAAAGCTGAAGGTGCGATGGATGCTGGCAATATGCTCAAGCCAGCATTGGCGCGCGGTGAGCTGCATTGCGTGGGTGCAACAACGCTCGATGAATATCGTAAATACATTGAGAAAGATGCAGCATTAGAGCGTCGATTCCAGAAGGTGTTGGTGGATGAGCCGAATGTTGAAGCGACGATTGCGATTCTACGTGGCCTTAAGGAAAAGTACGAACTGCATCATGGCGTTGAAATTACAGACCCTGCGATTGTTGCAGCGGCTGAGTTATCACATCGTTACATCACCGATAGGTTCTTGCCAGACAAGGCGATTGACCTGATCGACGAGGCTGCTTCACGCGTGCGTATGGAGATCGACTCTAAACCCGAAGCGCTGGATAAGCTGGATCGTCGTTTGATCCAACTCAAAATTGAGCGCGAAGCAGTACGCCGTGAAAAAGATGAAGGCTCTAAAAAGCGCTTTGCCCTGATAGAAGACGAAATCAAGCGACTGGATAAAGAGTCGGCTGATCTTGAAGATATCTGGCGTGCAGAAAAAGCGCAGGTGCAAGGCTCCGCACACATCATGGAATCCATTGAGAAAATCAAGCAGCAGATGGAAGAGGCCACGCGCAAAGGCGAATGGCAAAAAGTATCCGAGTTGCAGTATGGAAAGTTGCCGCAGTTAGAAGCCCAGTTGAAAGCCGCCTCAAATGAAGAGGCTAATGGCGCGCCCTCTAAAAACAGGCTATTGCGCACTCAGGTAAGCGCCGAAGAAATTGCCGAAGTCGTAAGCCGCGCAACGGGGATTCCTGTGTCCAAAATGCTGCAAGGCGAGCGCGAAAAACTGCTGAATATGGAAGATAAGCTGCATGAGCGTGTGGTTGGCCAGGATGAGGCTGTGCGCTTGGTCTCCGATGCTATCCGTCGTTCGCGTTCAGGTTTGTCTGATCCCAATCGTCCCTACGGTTCGTTCCTGTTTTTGGGGCCAACAGGGGTTGGTAAAACTGAACTGACTAAAGCATTGGCTGGCTTCCTGTTTGATAGTGAAGATCACCTGATTCGTATCGACATGAGTGAGTTTATGGAGAAACATTCTGTCTCACGCTTGATTGGCGCGCCTCCTGGCTACGTAGGTTATGAAGAGGGCGGTACATTGACCGAAGCCGTGCGCCGCAAACCCTATTCAGTGATTCTGCTGGATGAGGTTGAAAAGGCGCACCCAGATGTGTTCAACGTGCTGTTGCAGGTGCTGGATGATGGTCGCTTGACTGATGGCCAAGGTCGTACAGTCGATTTCAAGAATACGGTCATAATCATGACTTCCAACCTTGGTAGCCAGATGATCCAAAACATGACAGGCGATGATTATCAAGTGATCAAGCTTGCAGTAATGGGTGAGGTGAAAACGCATTTCCGCCCTGAATTCATCAATCGTATTGATGAAGTCGTGGTGTTCCATGCCTTGGGCGAAGCACAAGTGAAGTCCATCGCAGGTATTCAATTGCAAAACCTGACCAATCGCCTGATTGCCTTGGATATGCAATTGCAAGTAACGCCATCTGCACTAGCTGAGATTTCGAGTGCTGGTTTTGATGCGGTATATGGCGCAAGACCACTTAAGCGCGCGATTCAGTCAGAGATTGAAAACCCTTTGGCGCGAGAAATTCTGGCGGGTAGTTTTGCTGCGAAAGACACGATCAAGGTGGACTTCAAAGGCGGAAAAATGCACTTTAGCAAAGTTTAGTGGTCATAATTGGCTAGAAGACTTTAGCGTAGGAGATGGCAATGAATGTTAAAAAATTACTCAGACTTTCAATGTTTGGCAGCCTGTTAGCAGCATTAATGCTGCTAACAGGCTGCGCTTCTACGCCGCAAAAACAAGCAGAGATACAACGTATTTCACCTGAAGAGCTTGATCGTATTATGCCCAAGCCAGTGCCCACCATCAGTCTGGATGACCTAGTGAGTCTCTCCAAGATTACGCCGCCGGATGAGTTGATTGCGCAAATCAAGGCTAGCAATTCGCAATATGACCTGACGCCATCACAAACTCTGGATCTGAGTAAAAAGGGTGTAGATGCCAAAGTACTGGACTACATTCATCAGGCGCGTGAGCAATCTGTACGGGATAGCGTAGCGGACGAAATCAATCGCCGCGAAGCCCAGAAAAGGCTGGAACAGCAGCAAATCATCCGCGATTACCAATCCCGTTATTACTATGACCCATGGGGATATGGCGGTTATCGTGGTGGGTGGGGGCCTTCGTTTTACTATAGACCAAGTTACAGGCGTCATTGGTAAGTAAAAAGTAAAGCCAAATAAAAAAGCAGAACATAAAGTTCTGCTTTTTTATTTGATTTTGCTTCTTAATATATAAATTCCATCACTTCTCCAGCCCATGATTGGCAGCCTGCCAGCGCAGTTTTTGCGCAAATTTATGGCGTGCCTGCAGGCGTTTATCGGTGAGGATGATGCCTAGCGTTTCGCCTAGCACCATCACAATGGCGAGCAGTGGAATCACTAGCATCAAACCAGGCACGCCTGCGATTGACTCGCCGACCAGAAACATCATGATGGTGAGCAATGGGTGAATCTTGAGGCTTTTGCCGACCACCATAGGCAGGAATACAAAATCATCCAGAATCCGCATGGTGATGAATACGCCGATGATGGAGTAATAAAGCGGCAGGTTGCCTGGGTCATTTGAGGCGGCTACCATCATCACAATGGCGAATCCCGCTAACGGACCAAGGTAAGGTATCCAGCTTAGTACGGCCACTAATATGCCCAGCACCAGAGCTGGCGTAATGCCGAGAATCCAGAATGCCAGGCTCAACAGCAATGCATCCAGCGCTGCGATTTTAATCAGGCCAAGAAAATACATACGTGCGGTGCGATCCACTGCATGGAACAGATACAGCGTCTTTTCAAAAAAAGCATTCGGTACTGTATTGCCAACCATCTTGCGCAGAAATGCGCCGTCTTTCAGCAGGAAAAAACTGATCAGCGGGGCAAGCAGCAATGAGGGCAGCCAAGCGGCCAGTCCAAATACGATATTAGCTAGGTATTTATCTGAAAAATGCTCAGAAAAATCCCTGACTTCTTGGTAATAGTCATTACCAAAATGGGTGCTGTTCAAAAATGAGAATTGTTGTTGTAAGCCGTGCAGTAGTTGCTCGAGCAACATTGCGCCGCCAGATAAATAGCGGGTCAGGGCAATTTGCCAATCAGCGGCATGGGCTATTGTTAGTGGGTAGAACAGCAGCACCGCCAGACCTATCAGCAGCAGCAATGCGCCGCTAAGCGAGTGGGCAGCAAACTGTTGACTTAACCCTGACTGCACCATTTTTTTAGCTAGAGGTGCCATCAGGTAATAGAGCATGAATGCCAGCAGGAAAGGCACGATCAGCCACAAAATATTTTTGAATATCAGCAATAGCAAGCAAGTTGAAGCGATGATGCCTGCCCAGGTAATGATGCCTGGCGTGTTATGTGGGTTAGATAGTACTTCTGGCGAAACGACTTCAAACTCGCTCTGCACACGTGCATTGATGAGGCTGTTATGTTCTGTAATTTGCGCCGCAATTTGCGGGTGTGTATGTAGCAGGCTTAAAAAGTCATCCCTGAAAAGTACAGCTAGGACGCAATCTTCAGCAGCCCTAACCTGCGCTACGCGAGAGACATTTTGTAATAATGCACGTTCGCCAAAAAACTCACCCGTGTCTAGTGAGGCAATTGGCTCAGCACGGTTTTTGCGGAAAATCTCGACTTTTCCAGAGAGGATGAAGTAGATCGCCTGGCCTTCTTCATCTTGGTCAAAAATGACTTCATTAGCGACATACTTGCGCTGGTGCAGCAAGCTATCTAGTGTAATCAACTCATGGCATTGCAGGCCTGAAAACAGCGGCACATCGCGCAAAATGCGCAAGTGAGTGGGCTCTTTATTTCGGCGGAAATAGCGCAACAGCATTAAATTGGTTTTCTTGATGATTATTTTAAGAATATTATTATTTAACCAGTTTAATGGATAACCATAAACAGTCCAAATCTGGTTTAAAGATGCAGCAAGCAATAATCATGCTGATATAGTCATGTTTTGATGACGATTCAATTCAAAAGACAAGTTCAATCCAAGAGATCAACGCGATGAAGCAATATACACATCAACTAAGTATTAAAACCAATGGTCGCCGTTTGTACGACATCACGCCGCAGGTAATTGCTTGGGCGAAAGATTCGGGCTTGCAAACTGCGCTGCTAACCCTTTATATCCAGCATACATCGGCGAGTTTACTCATTAACGAGAATTATGATTCTGATGTACTGGTGGATATGGAGCGCTTTTTTGCCCGCTTAGTACCAGATGGTGACCCGTTGTTTATTCATACCGCAGAAGGGCCCGATGATATGCCAGCGCATGTACGCAGTGCCTTAACGCAGACCAGTCTTTCAATTCCATTAGTGCATGGAGCGATTGCACTAGGGCAATGGCAGGGGATTTTTCTGTATGAACACCGCCTGATGTCGGCGCAGCGGCGAGTGATTTTGCACCTGCTTGGTGAATAAAGCTGTCTAAATAAAAAACTAGCGCGCAACACTCCAGCTTAATGGGTCTAGCGGTTTGCTTTGGTAACGTAATTCATAATACAAACCGTTATCCTGATTGCCGCCAGTATTGCCCACCGCCGCAATCGTATCGCCTGAATTAACCAAATCGCCTGCTTTTTTCAGCAAGGCTTGATTGTTGCCGTATAGGCTCATATAGCCATTACCGTGATCCACAATGATCAGGTTGCCGAAGCCGCGCATCCAGTCAGCAAACACGATGCGGCCACTGGCAATCGATTTAACTTCTGCACCCTCAACTGCCTTGATAAAGAGGCCTTTCCACGAAACCCCTGTATCTTCACGTGATGCACCAAAGCGATTCGTCACGTCACCGCGCACTGGCAGGTTGAGTTTGCCACGCAAAGCAGCGAAGTTGCCGCCATCAAAACCTGGAATCGGTAAGGTGTCATTGCGAGCAACTGGCTGCTGGTTAGTTGGCGCAACCTCTGGTTTGGTGTTATCTGCAGGTTCTGGTCTTGTCGGTTTTGGTTTACGAGCGGCCTGGGCAGCTGCTTGTGCCGCTGCGCGAGCCAGCCGTTCAACTAAATCAGACAGGCTTTTTTCATCACGCTTGAGTTTACTGATCTCATTGCGTTGTGCATCTATCTTGGCAGAGAGCGTTTTAAGTAATTGGCTACGTGAGTCTTTTTCTGCTTGTAGCGCTTTGCGTGATTGTTCCTCATCGGCCTTAAGGTCATTAATCTGTTTGAGGGTATCTGCCGTTTGGTCATTCAACTGGGCGACTTTCCCCAAGTTCTTTTGCATGCTGGCGATGGCTTTAGCGCGTGCTTGTGACACATACGTAAAATATTGCAGTTGCCTTGAAATGGCCGCGGGGTTTTGTTGTTGCAATAACACCTGCAAGTAACTTTGCTGGCCACTCAGATATTGCTGGTACAACTGTGCACCCAGCAGTTTTTTTTGCTGCTGTATGGTGGATTCAAGCTGTGATTTTTGCTGTTGCAAGGTAGTTAACGAGCTACGGTTTTGCGACTGCTGCTGGTTTAGTTCATAGAGTTTTCGATTGGTCTCGCTAATCGATTGCTCACTTTCTTTTAAAGCATCGGTGGCATCGGCATGCGCTTCAGTATTGGTATCCAGTTCTTTGGATAAGGCCTCAATGCGAGCGTGTATCTGACTGAGCGTTTCTTTGGGTTGCTCAACATCTGTTTTCTTTGGGTCTTGTTTTGCTGGGGATTGCTTGCTGGACGATGAGGATTTTTTTTGCGTGATTGCTTTCTCAGCAGCAGGTTTCTTTACCTGTTTTTTTCCTTCATCTTTTTTTGCGTCTGATTTTTTAGTCGTTTGTTTTTTGTTGTCTTGCGAACTACTTTTTTGTAGTGCGGTTTTTTTGGTAGTGCTCGTGCTTTCAGCCGATATCACTTGCCCACTAGCAACTAACAAAGAAAAAACGATGGCGGCAATGCATGAATGCCGCAAAAAATCAGACATGCGCGCTGCCAGCAGTTGCCGTAAATGTGACCAATGCGTGCCCCGTCATTTCAGCTGGTTGTGCCAAACCCATAAGCTTGAGCAATGTAGGTGAAATATCCGAAAGTGCGCCAGTGCTCGCCATGTTGGCTGGGCGGCCTATGTATAGCAAAGGCACTACGTTGGTAGTGTGTTGCGTATGCGGCTGGTTATTTGCTACGTCCTGCATCAACTCCACATTGCCGTGGTCAGCGGTGATGATGACTTCACCACCTATTTTTTGCATGGCGGCGACTACGCGACCAATGCAAATATCAATTGCCTCAACGGCCTTGATGGCCGCTTGCAGGTTGCCGCTGTGGCCCACCATATCGCAGTTGGCATAGTTGCAGATGATTGCATCATATTTTTTGCTGAGAATCGCTTCTTCAAGTTTATCGGTGACTTCAAAAGCGCTCATTTCAGGTTTTAAATCGTATGTCGCCACTTTCGGTGACGGCACCATGATGCGGTCTTCACCTGCGAATACTTGCTCTTCGCCACCGTTAAAGAAGAATGTGACGTGTGGGTATTTTTCGGTTTCGGCAATGCGTAATTGCGTCAAACCTTGGTTTGATAAATACTCGCCCAGGCTATTACTTAAAGTCGCCGGGCCAAATACAGCTTTGGATTTGATGTCGTTTTTGTCATAGGTAGTCAGCGTGTAATAGCCGCCTAGTTTTGGGCGTACAGTGCGCGCAAAACCATCGAAGCTATCATCGAGAAACACTTGCGTTAGTTGGCGTGCACGGTCAGAGCGGAAATTCATGAATATGATGACGTCGCCATCTTCAACATGCGTTGGGGTTTCGCCTGGTTTGACAATCGCTGTGGCTTTGACGAACTCATCGTTCTCGCCACGCGCATAAGCTGCTTCAAGCGCTGATTGTGCAGTTGGCGCAGTAAATTCGCCTATACCTTCGGTGATCACTTTATAAGCAGGAGCAACACGCTCCCAGCGTTTGTCACGGTCCATCGCGTAATAGCGGCCAGTCACGCTCACGATTTTGCCCGCGCCAATATCTGCACATGCTGCTTCGAGCTTCTCGATATATGGCCCAGCGCTGATTGGTGGCGTATCGCGGCCATCCAGAAACGCATGGATATAAATCTTGCTTAGGCCCGCCATTGCTGCCGTTTTGACCATGGCATAAATGTGTTCCTGATGGCTATGCACGCCACCATCAGACAGTAGACCAAAAATATGCAGGGCTTTATCCGCATTTTTTGCCGTGTTAACCGCTTTAAGCAAAGTTGGGTTTTGGTAAAAATCGCCAGTAGCGATGGCATTGTTGATACGCTCAAAATCCTGGAAAACCACACGCCCCGCGCCCATGTTCAAATGACCGACTTCAGAGTTGCCCATTTGCCCATGCGGCAAGCCGACAAAGTTCTCAGAGGCGTTAATCGTGGTGTGCGGATATTGTTTCCACAACCTATTCCAGTTAGGCATCTTGGCCTGGGCAATGGCGTTATCGGTGGTTTCTTCGCGATATCCAAAACCATCGAGAATCAGCAGGATCACGGGCGTGACGTTCATAGGTATTTATTCCAGAGTAATGCGGTTAATGGCTAATTTTAAAGCGATTGAACAACTTATACGAAATATTTTAGAAGTATTTACATCAACCATGCGTAATTTCAGCATGGAACGCTATTGAATCTGTCGCGAAAGCATCCATCTTTCACCTTATAGAAACACAGCTTGCGAATAATTGGCCGCGCACGCAGAATCTTGTATTCGCTGGCGTGTCTCAAACACACGCTACTCACCTCATTGAAAGGCTTTCATCTGTGGAACTGGAATTTCTGAAACATAATATTATCTGGTTTGGTTTGGCCGTTGGTTCAGCTGGTTTGTTGCTCTGGCCTTATGTTAAGTCAGCCCTTGCTGGCGGCGGTAGCAGTAACCTCAACCCGGTAGATGCAGTATTGCTAATCAATCGCCAAAATGCCTTGGTACTAGATGTGCGTGACGATGCTGAATTTGCGGCAGGCCATATTCCAGATGCAAAGCATATTCCGCTAGTGCAATTGCCAGACCGTTTAAAAGAGCTGGCAAAATATAAAAGCAAGCCAATCCTGGTGCATTGTCAGGGTGGCGTGCGTTCAGCCAAAGCTTGTGACGTGCTCAGTAAAGGCGCTTTCACCCAGGTGCATAACCTTAAAGGCGGTCTTAATACATGGTTGCAAGCAAAGTTGCCTATCGTAAAGAGCTAATCATGGCGCACGTTAAAATGTACACAACGGCCTACTGCCCATACTGCAATAATGCCGAACGCCTATTGACGAATAAGGGCGTAAAAGAGATCGATAAAATCCGTGTGGATCTCGAGCCCGCCTTGCGCATTGAGATGATGGAAAAAACAGGTCGTCGTACCGTGCCGCAGATTTATATTGATGATCAACACATCGGCGGCTTTGATGATTTGCGTGCGCTTGATTTAGCTGGTGGATTAGAGCCTTTGTTGTTTAAAAACATACCATAAGCGGTTAGAATGTCGGTCTCAAAAGAAAACCAGTAATTACACCAACCAAAGCAAAAATAACCCAGCTCAAACCACCAGGTTGAGCGATTTTAGGAAGAGACATGGCAGAGAACGATTTAGCACAACAAGCAGCACAAGACCAAACCCCTAGTTTTGGCATCGAAAAAATCTACATCAAGGATTTGTCTTTAGAAATTCCACATGCGCCACAGATTTTCATCCAGCGCGAAGCACCACAAGTTGGTATCGAGCTTTCAAACGCGACTACGCAGATTGATGAAGGCGTTTACCAAGTAGTGACAACAGTTACAGTGACTTCAAAAATTGAAGACAAAACCGTATTCCTGGTTGAAGTTGCCCAAGCGGGTATTTTCCAAGTGCGTAATATCCCTGCTGAAAACCTGGAAGTAATTTTGAGCGTGACTTGCCCAAATATCCTGTTCCCATACATTCGCGAAGCGGTTTCAGACATCGTGGTACGTGCTGGTTTCCCACCTGTGCTGCTCAACCCAATCAATTTTGAAGCGCTTTACGCGCAACAAAAGCAGCAACCTGAAGCTACTACACACTAAATTAACCTTAAGTTAATCGTGCAGATAAGCCCAAGGTTTTTTGTTGCAGTCGCAGTAGTTATCTCGCTGATGCCAGCCATCGCATCAGCGATTGATTACCGCACTGTTTCAGTTCCCAAGGCCATTCTTTACGATGTGCCATCGGCACAGGGTAAAAAACTGTTCCTGATTGGCCAGGGTTACCCGGTCGAAGTGATTGTGGATCTGGGTGACTGGGTCAAAATACGGGATCGCCAAGGTAGCCTGAATTGGATTGATGCGAAGCAACTCACCACCAAGCGCAGCGTACTTGTGAATGTGGATCAAGCTGAAATCAGGCAATCTGCCGATGCATCTGCAGCCATACTCTGCAAACTTGAAAAAGACGTCACATTGGATTTGATGGAGCCACCCAGCAATGGTTGGGTCAAGGTGCATCATCGTGATGGCATTGTCGGCTACGTGCTCGCCGCATCTGTTTGGGGTATCTGATTGAAAGTCACAGTATTAGGCGCAGGTGCCTGGGGTACTGCACTGGCCATGCAAATCAGCCAGCGTCATCAAGTATCACTGTGGGCGCGCAATATCGAGCATGTCTCTGGCATGCGTAAAGCACGTTGTAATCCGCTGTATCTGGGCGACTTCCCGTTCAATGATAATCTTGCGGTTGAGAGCGATCTTAAACCCGCTTTATCGCATTCTGATTTAATCCTTTCAGTTGTTCCTACTGCTGGCTTTCGCCAGATACTCAAAGATATCAAAAACCTTGGTTGCCAGCTACCTGTCATCTGGGCCAGCAAAGGCCTGGAGCCAGAGACCGCTAAATTGCCGCATGAAGTCGCACTTGAAGAGTTAGGCGCAGATTATCCTTGGGGTGCGCTTTCAGGCCCTAGCTTCGCCGCTGAATTAGTGCGTGGCCTACCCACCGCGATTACGTTAGCGGCCAACGATGAAGGGTTTGCCACGCAAGCAGGCGCGATAATGCACGGCGGCAATTTCCGTGTATATACCAGTACCGATGTGGCTGGTGTGGCCGTTGGCGGCGCACTGAAAAACGTGATGGCGATTGCCTCTGGTATTAGCGATGGTATGGAGTTTGGTAACAACGCCCGTGCAGCGCTCATTACACGTGGCTTGGCTGAGATGACACGTTTTGGCGCAAGCCTTGGTGGTCAAAAGGAAACATTCATGGGCTTGGCAGGTGCGGGTGATTTGATCTTGACCTGTACAGGCCAATATTCGCGTAATCGCGAAGTTGGGCTGCAACTCGCCAAGGGTAAATCGTTGCAAGATATTCTAAAAAATCTTGGTCATGTGGCAGAGGGTGTGAACACGACACGTGAAGTCATTCGCCGTGCCAAGCAAATGGGTGTTGATATGCCGCTTACCTACGAGGTAGACCAAGTGCTTTCACACGGAAAATCACCAAGGGCTGCGGTTGAAGACTTGCTCGGACGTGAGCAAAAATCAGAGACTGTTTAGTTCTTTAGCGCTACTTATTGCAGTTACTCAACTCCCACCCGCAAACCCATTCTGCCGCCAGGCTTCATACACCAATATAGCGGCGGAGTTAGATAAGTTCAGGCTACGACTGTCAGGCAGCATCGGCAAGCGTAGCCGATATTCAGGGGCAAATTCATTGCGTATTTCTTCAGGCAGGCCTCGCGTTTCTGGGCCAAATACAAATACATCGTCTGGCTGAAACGCAATCTTGGTATGCCGCGTGCTGCCTTTGGTAGTGAGTGCGAATAAGCGCTTACCAGCCAATGCGGCTTTGCATTCAAGCCAATTTTCATAGACTTTCAGCGTTGCAAACTCGTGGTAATCCAGTCCTGCACGTTTGAGTTGCTTGTCTTCCAGCGTAAATCCAAGTGGTTTAACCAGATGCAACTGTGCGCCAGTATTGGCACATAGCCTGATGATGTTGCCTGTGTTGGGCGGTATTTCTGGTTCAAAAAGGACGATGTGGAACATGTTCAGGCTTTTAATTTAGATTCATCTTGGCAGGGTGCGCGCAACTACCCAGCATTCTACGTTAATCGCTCCTGCTTTTTTGACTGTTTTCGCTAACGAGTTAAGGCTGGCGCCTGTGGTCATGACATCGTCGATCAGGGCAATATTGAGGCCATCTAGCTGCGTGTTGAAGGTAAATGCGCCTTGCATATTCTTTACGCGCTCTTTCAATGGCAGGCTGGCTTGTGGCGGCGAAGACTTGATACGGCTGCATGCTTGCGTATCTACTTTTATATTGAGTGATTTGCCGACTATGCGAGCTATCTCGAGAGATTGGTTAAAGCCGCGTTCTTTCAGCCGCAGCGGATGCAAAGGCATGGGTATGATGAGGTCGGGTAGATTGGCATTAGGTAAATCGGTAATAATCATCTGCGCAAAGGTTTGCGCCATGTTGAGCAGGTGCTGATACTTATAGCGTTGCAACATGGCATCAACTGGGAATTCGTAGCGAAACAAGGCATGTGTGACATCAAATGCAGGTGGCGAGGCGATGCAATGGCCGCATAGCTGGTTTTGATAGGCTGGTAAGGCACATTGTGGGCATTGGTCTGTAATGTGTCGGGGTAAATCTGCAAGACAATCGCCGCAAATGGCTAACTCGCCGCCATCACTTGTAGCGCAAAGCATACAAGCTTGTGGGAATATGAGTTGATTAAATTTTAACCATCTGTCCAACAATTGTGGCCTTTCTGGTTGACAAGGTATAATCCAGCTTTATACACATATACGAAGCTAGGTGTGGCATGACGACAAGCATCATCTCTGCGAAACAACAAATGCGCTCTGCACAGGCGTTTGCGTTTTTTTCCAGTATTGCTGTTGTCATCCCTGTTCTGATTTTTATATGGATAGCTGCTTCAATTTTTGTTTATGCAGCTGTTGCTAATCATCCCAATCAAAGAGTTAGGGATTATCTAATTCCTGCTGGCTACCGTTTTTATGGCTTAGTAGGCACTATCGTTGTTATTTACAATTTTAGTTCGCAATTGGCTAAATGGGCGGGTGGCTACTGGAGTCTGGCAATTATTATTTGGATTGCAGGCATTCTAATAGTAGTTCCCTTAGCTATTCGCGACATTATGAGAGCCGAGCGTGAACCATGGCAAGAAATGCAATTAGAAACTGAATAATTCGCCTTAAATATCTAACAAATTTAAAGTACCTATACTCAAGGAAAAACGATGCTTGAAACCGTGATTGATACCAGCGCGATAGTTAAAAACAACCAGATGCAAAAACCTGAAATAGAACAACGTTGGAGCGTGGCTGAGATTGTTGCTTTGTTTGAGTTGCCATTCAGCGATTTGATTCATCGCGCGCAAACGGTACATCGCGAAAACTTTGACCCAAATGCTGTGCAAGTAAGCACCTTGCTCTCTATCAAAACTGGCGGTTGTTCCGAAGATTGCGGTTACTGTCCGCAGGCCGCTCGCTACCATACGGAAGTTGAGAACGAAGATTTAATGGCGCTGGAGGATGTGGTTGCCGCAGCACGTGCCGCGAAAGAAAGTGGCGCTAGCCGCTTCTGTATGGGCGCTGCATGGCGCGGCCCGAAACAGCGCGACCTTGACCCAGTGCTCAAGATGATTGCCGAAGTAAAGGCGATGGGTCTGGAAACATGCGCTACTCTGGGTATGTTGAAAGATGGCCAAGCCGAACAGCTGAAAGATGCTGGCCTTGATTACTACAACCATAACTTGGATACCGCGCCTGAATTCTATGGTGATGTGATTACCACCCGCACTTATCAAGATCGTCTCGATACGCTTGATCGTGTGCGCGATGCTGACATCAACGTTTGCTGCGGCGGCATTATCGGCATGGGCGAATCTCGTAACCAGCGCGCAGGTTTGTTGGCGCAGTTGGCTAACATGGAGCGCCCACCAGAAAGCGTGCCGATCAACCTGTTGACGCAAGTTGAAGGCACTCCGCTGCATGGCACTGAAGAGTTGGAGCTATTTGAGTTCGTGCGCACCATTGCAGCGGCACGAATCACCATGCCTAAGAGCTATGTCCGCCTTTCTGCGGGTCGCCAGAGCATGCACGAAGGCATACAGGCGCTGTGCTTTATTGCTGGCGCCAATTCGATTTTTTACGGTGAAAAGCTGCTGACCACTGGCAATCCAGAAGCTGAAACTGATAAAAAATTGTTCGCCAAACTGGGCATACACCCCGCTTAATTCCACGCCAGTGTCAGATAAACTATTTGCCAGCCTGCAGGCCGAACTCGATGAACGCGCTTCGGCTGGACTAACTCGCCGTCGTCGCCTGTTGCAAACCGCACAAACCGCGCATATTCAGTGTGACGACCAGGCCGTTATTTCATTTTGCAGCAATGATTATCTTGGCCTGGCGAATCATCCAGACTTGATTGAAGCATGGCAGCGAGGTGCGGCGGAGGCTGGTGTCGGCAGCGGCGCGTCACACCTCATCACTGGCCATCACGCTCAGCATGAAGCGCTTGAGCTTGCACTTGCCGCGTTTGTTGGCTTGCCTAAAGCCTTGTTGTTTTCTACTGGCTATATGGCCAATATCGGTGTGGTCACTGCTCTGATGGGGCGCGGTGATGCGGTGTTTGCCGACAAGCTCAACCATGCTTGTCTCAATGATGCAGCCTTACTCAGCCGTGCAGAGTTACACCGTTATCCGCACAATGATTTGGCAGCGCTAGAAGGCATGCTAAAAACCAGCCATGCGCCGCGCAAAATGATATTAGCCGATGCAGTATTCAGTATGGATGGTGACCTTGTCCCCGCGCCTGAACTACTTGCTCTATGCGAAAAATATGACGCATTGCTGTTGCTGGATGATGCGCATGGATTCGGCGTGCTGGGCGCAAAGGGTGCTGGACTACTTGAGCATTTCGATCTCAAATCACCACGCATTATTTACATGGCAACGCTAGGCAAAGCTGCAGGTGTGTTTGGCGCATTTGTCGCGGCAGATGCGGTAGTGATTGATTATTTGGTACAACATGCTCGCACCTACATATACACCTCGGCTACCCCGCCTGCGATCGCTACTACCTTGCGGGCCTCGCTTAAAGTGATTGAGCAGGATTATGGCAGACGCGCCCATTTGCATCGTTTAATTAGCTTGTTGAAATCTGGTTTGCAATTAAAACGCTGGCAACTTGCACCATCCATCACAGCGATACAGCCCCTCATGGTGGGCAGTAATCATGATGCTTTAGCGTTAAGTGAGTATTTGCTCACCAAGGGTTTATTGGTGCCAGCGATACGTCCGCCTACCGTGCCAAAAGACACGGCAAGGCTCAGGATTTCACTTTCGGCTGCGCACAGCGAAGAGGATGTGAGGCAGCTGATTGCTGCCCTGCACCAGGCTGAAAAGGAGTTACCAGCATGAGCCTGTATGTAGAAAAATTTCCAGCAGATGCGAATCAAGCAGCCACCAATAACAAGCAGAATCTGGTGCTCATTCATGGCTGGGGTATGCATGGTGGAGTGTGGCACCCCATCATCAAAAAGCTTGAGCCACATTTCAATCTGCATATTATCGATTTGCCGGGTATGGGTTTTAGTCCGCCTATTGAGCCTAATCATTTGCAGGCCGTGGCGGAGAAAGTGGCTGAAATGCTGCCTGCCAATGCTGATATCTGTGGCTGGTCGCTTGGCGGGCTGGTTGCCATGTCTATTGCATTGTTGCAGCCCGATATGGTGCGCCGATTGGTGCTGGTTTCTACCACACCACGCTTTGTGAATAGTGAAGATTGGCAAGATGGTATTGATGGCCGAGTATTTCGTCATTTTGCCGATGATGTGAGCAACGATTATCAAGCCACCTTGCTCAAATTCTTAACCCTGCAATGCATGCGTTCAGAAGATGCCAGAGCAACCATCAAGCAGCTGCGTGCCAGTTTTGAAGAGCGGCCAGTGCCAACCATGAGCGCATTGCAAAAAGCCCTGAATATATTGCTCGATAATGATTTGCGCACAGAAGTGGAAAACATCAGAAGGCCGACCTTGCTGATTCATGGCGACAAAGACACGCTAGCCCCCGTGCAAGCAGCACACTGGATGGCGCAACATTTGCCATTCGGACGTTTACGCGTGATTGCAGGTGCTTCACATGCGCCGTTTTTGTCGCATGCTGACCAGTTTGTTGAAACGCTCGTGCAGTTTCTCGAGCCAGCACCAGCAATCAAGTTGAATACCTAGTTAGAATCAGATGAAACCAAGCATCACACCAGCAATAGAACAAGACGTTTACCAGATTGATAAAGCGCGGGTACGTGCTTCGTTTGACCGTGCGGCGCAAACTTACGATGCCGCTGCCGTGCTGCAAACTGAAGTGCGCGAGCGTATGTTCAGTCGGCTGGATTTAATCAAAATTAATCCAGAGATTATCTTGGATGCAGGTTGTGGTACTGGGCACGCCAGCCTTGAGCTAGGCAAGCGCTATAGCAAAAGTCAGGTGATTTCGCTGGATATTGCAACCAGTATGCTGAAAAAGACGGCAGCACAATACTCAACGGTGCTGCGTTTACTTGGCATGGTCAAGCAGCAAGCAGTCTGCGCAGACATCGAACAACTGCCTATCGCAGACCAGAGCCTGGATATGATCTGGTCTAATCTGGCCGTGCAATGGTGCAATGACCTTGATCTTGCATTTACCGAGAGCCATCGCGTGTTAAAGCCAGGCGGTCTTTTCATGTTCAGTACCTTTGGTCCTGATACTTTGAAAGAGCTACGCCAGGCTTCAAATGTGGATGCTGATTACATTCATGTCAGTCGTTTTATTGATATGCACGACATTGGCGATGCGCTTATGCGTGCTGGTTACACAGCGCCTGTGCTGGATGTTGAGCGGTTTGAGCTCACTTACGATGATGTGATGGGCGTGATGCGCGACCTCAAGGCGATCGGCGCGCATAACTCGGCTCAAGGCCGCAGACGTGGCTTGCAGGGTCGTGGGTTTTTACAGAAATTGACGCAAGCTTACGAACAATTCCGGCAAGCTAGCGGTAAATTGCCAGCGACTTTTGAAGTGGTCTATGCCCATGCATGGAAACCCGAACCCAAGCTACATTTCGATGATGGCGTTGCGCCAATCACCTTTCGTCCACGTAGTTAATCCGCATTAGCCACCATTCATGAAGCAAGCTTATTTTGTGACGGGCACCGATACGGGGGTTGGCAAAACCCTGATTGCCAGCGCGCTGGTGTATCAGTTTGCACAGCAGGATTTAAAATCCCTTGGCATGAAACCCATCGCGGCTGGCTGTGAACTGGTCGATGGTAACTTTGTGAATGAAGATGTGACCCAACTGATTGCCGCTAGCAATGTGCAGGCACCAGTCAAGCTGGTTAACCCTTATGCTTTTGCTCCGCCAATTGCCCCGCACATTGCGGCTCAACAAGCTGGAGCGACTATTTCCCTTGATGTGATTGCCGATGCTTTTATGCAATTAAGCGCGCTAGCCGATGTGGTGATTGTGGAAGGCGCAGGCGGTTTCTGTGTGCCATTAGACGACCATGCCACGATGGCCGATTTAGCGGTCAAGCTCAATATCCCCGTTATCTTGGTGGTAGGTATGCGGCTCGGGTGTATCAACCATGCCTTGTTGACGGTTGAAGCTATACAGTCGCGGGGCTTGAAACTGGCTGGCTGGGTCGCTAACCAGCTAGACCCTGATATGCCTGTGTTTGAAGAAAATATCGCCACTCTAAAGTTACAAATAAAATCACCGTATTTGGGTATGGTTCCGTGGAGCCCACAGCCACTTCACCAGAATACTCCAGCGTTAATAAGCAAACTGCCAATTTGAATAGACCCCTAAAGCTAGTTCTTTAGCTTTGCTTAAATTCTAATTTTGCACTGTAAAATAGACGCAGTAGTTCTATCAATCAGCAAAAGGTCGTTGCAGTGAAAAGTCTCCTTAGCAAAAAACTCGCAAAAATAGACGTCATGGTTTTTCGGGTTGTGCTGATCTATCTTGTTTTTGGCATGGGCTGGATATTTTTCAGCGATTCAATACTCGCAATCATTATTCCCGACCCTAAGAAATTTACTGAGTACAGCATATTCAAGGGCTGGGCTTTCATTGGGTTTACCGCGATATTGCTGTTCTTCCTGATGCGTAAAACATTTAATCAACACGCAGTGTTTCAGAGTTCCCTGCAAACGAGTGAAGAGCGCTGGAAATTTGCACTGGAAGGCTCCGGCGATGGTGTATGGGATTGGGATCTTGAAACCAACCAGGTGTTTCGTTCAGCTAGATGGCGTGAGATATATGGCTATGACGAGAATGATTTAGAGCCAACGCCGCAGGCCGGTCGTCAGCTGATGCATCCAGATGATCTTGAGCAGGCAGTGAAAGAGATTGAAGATTATCTCCAGGGCCGGACTGAGGTTTACCATTCTGAGTTCAGGCTCAAATGTAAAGATGGTAGCTGGAAATGGACATTAAGCCGTGGCAAGGTTTTCAGGGACCCTTTGACAGGCAAGGCCGTACGCAAAATCGGCATTCATACCGACATTAGTTCGCGCAAACAAACCGAAGCCGAAATTGTGCGTTTAGCCCATTACGATCCGGTGACTGGTTTGCCCAATCGGGTTTTATTCATAGATCGGCTTAATCAAGCGATTAAAAAGAGTAACCGTGCGCATCAAACAGTCACGGTATTGTTTCTTGATCTTGATAAATTCAAAGAAGTGAACGATACGCTTGGGCATGACAAAGGGGATTTGTTACTCAAAGAAGCCGCACAGCGCTTGCTTGGTAGCGTGCGAGAAATGGATACCGTTGCCAGATTAGGCGGGGATGAATTTACGGTGATCTTAAACGATTCAGAAAGTGAAAAAGTCACTGAACGTATTGCGCAAAACATACTGGAAACGCTGGCGGAGCCTTTTGAGATAGACGGCGAATCGGTGTATATCACCGCCAGTATTGGTATCAGTATTTACCCAGATGATGGCATTGCTATTGAAGCCTTGCTCAAAAGCGCAGACCAAGCCATGTATGCGGCAAAAGAAATAGGCGGCAATTGCTACCACTACTTTACCCAAGGGATGCAAGCCGATGCATTGAAGCGCAAGCAACTCATTACTGATTTACGCCAGGCGACTAAAGACAACCAGTTCGAGGTGTTTTACCAACCTATTGTCGCACTTGCGTCTAATCGGATTTATAAAGCCGAGGCTTTGATTCGCTGGCATCACCCTGAACGTGGTGTGGTGAGCCCTCTTGAATTTATTTCAGTGGCGGAAGACACAGGCCTGATTAACGAAATCGGCGATTGGGTTTTTAAGCAAACAGCAAACCAGGTTTTAAGCTGGAGAGCATTTGAGCCTGATTTTCAGATCAGTGTGAACAAATCTCCAGTGCAATTTAGAAGCGCCAACCAGAGCTGTGTTACCTGGGCAGCGTACCTAGGCTCATTGGGGCTGAACGGCTCAAGTATTATCGTGGAAATTACTGAAGGCTTATTACTAGACGCCAGAGATGTGGTGGTAGAACAACTGGAAGTATTCCGCAATGCAGGCATAGAAATAGCCATTGATGATTTTGGTACGGGTTATTCATCACTCGCATATTTGAGGAAATTCAGCATTGATTACGTAAAAATTGATCGATCATTTACTTCCAATATCAAGCCTGGCTCAAGTGACATGGCCTTGTGTGAGGCCATTATCGTGATGGCGCATAAGCTGGGTATGAAAGTCATTGCCGAGGGCATTGAGACCATCGCGCAGAGAGATTTATTACTCGAAGCAGGTTGCGATTACGGCCAAGGCTATTGGTTTTCTAAGCCTCTTCCAGCCAGGCAATTCGAGGCAATGTTTTTCTCGGGCTGATTGCTTTAGATGTATAGCTGGTTGGACTGGATATAGCTAATAACAGGCTCAGGCATCAAATAACGCAGGCTTCTGCCATGCTTGATGTCTTCACGAATGGCAGTCGCGGAAATATCCAGCGCAGTGATGGGCTGCATGGTGATATGCCCTGACGGCGTCAAACTCAAATCTTCTATATGCTCAGAATAATGGTTGTGCAACACCGCCTGCAACTCTTCGGGCAGCGCTTCTTGTATATTGGTGTGTGGTCGTTGTACCAAGACGATATGGCATACATTCAATAACTCATTCCATCGATGCCATGTATTGAGCTTGATGAAAGCATCGCTACCCAACAGCAGGCAGATCGACACTTCATCACCTAATTCGGCCCTCAAACTATGCAGGGTGTCAATGCTGTAAGACGCTCCTTCTCTCTCCAGCTCTCTTAAATCCAGCTTGAATTGAGGATTATCAGCAATCGCCAGATTGACCATTGCTGTACGGTGCTTAGCAGAGACAGTAGTCTGTGTCTTGTGTGGCGGCGTGGCTGAGGGAATAAAGTGCACGCGACTTAATGCGAGCAAATCAGAGATTTCTTGCGCCATGCGCAAATGACCAAAGTGGATGGGGTCGAACGTGCCCCCCATCATGCCAATCAATACTCTTTCAGCCATGTATTAAGCGCGTACTTGCCCGTCACCCAATACGATGTATTTGAGTGAAGTCAGGCCATCTAGCCCTACAGGTCCACGTGCATGCAGCTTGTCTGTAGAGATACCGATTTCAGCGCCCAAGCCATATTCAAAGCCATCGGCAAAGCGGGTAGAGGCATTCACAATCACTGAGCTGGAGTCTACTTCACGCAAGAATTTGCGTGCATGGGTATAGTTCTCGGTGACAATCGCTTCGGTGTGTTGCGAGGAGTATTGGTTGATGTGCGTAATCGCTTCATCCACATCAGCGACGACTTTTACAGAGATGATCGCATCCAGGTATTCGGTGTAATGATCTTCTTCGGTGGCAGGTTTAGCCTCAGGCAGAATCACTTGAGTTTCCGCACAACCACGAATCTCAATCCCGTTTTTAGTGAGCATGGCAGCGAGAGTTGGTAATACTTCTGCAGCAACAGAGCGCGCTACCAAGAGTGATTCGGCCGTGTTGCAAGTGCCTAGTCTTTGTGCCTTGGAGTTCTCAAGAATACGCACTGCTTTGGCAAAATCAGCATCTTCATCTACATACACATGGCAATTGCCATCCAGATGCTTGATGACAGGGATAGTGGCCTCTTTTGAAACACGCTCAATCAGGCTCTTGCCGCCGCGTGGCACGATGACATCGACATATTGTTTGAGCGTAATGAGCTCGCCAACTGCAGCGCGGTCTGTGGTTTCAACTACTTGTACGGCCGAGCTTGGCAATCCAGCAGCGCTCAGGCCTTCATGGACAATTTTCGCCAGCGCACGGTTACATTGAATGGCTTCTGAACCACCACGAAGAATGGTCGCATTACCAGATTTGATACATAGCCCGGCGGCATCTACCGTCACATTTGGGCGTGCTTCGTAGATAATGCCGATGACACCCAAAGGCACGCGCATCTTGCCGACCTGAATGCCGCTTGGGCGGTATTTCATGTCACTGATCTCGCCGATTGGATCTGCTAATGCCGCGATTTGCTCAAGGCCTTCTGCCATGGTGGCGATGGATTTCTCAGTGAGTGTCAGACGGTCTAGCATGGCTGCTTCTAGCCCATTAGCACGTGCGGCTTCCATGTCAGCTTTGTTGGCAGCAAGCAGCTCAGCTTTGTCACGACGGATTGCTTGGGCGATTGTGGTCAACGCCAAGTTTTTGGTGACAGTGTCTGCACGTGCCATTAGGCGAGAAGCTGCTCTAGCTTCTTTGCCCATGTTCTGCATGTATGCTTTGATATCCATCATGATTCCCGAAATGCTCTATTAATTTCTTGAGTAACTGTTAATGACTGCGTTTTTGCGCGCCAACTTTTGCCAAGCCGAAACACAGGCGCGAAATCTCAAGCCATGCATTGCCGCGTAACAGGCCTTTGGCGGTTTTATCGATCTCGGCCAGTTTCAGTTGTGCAGCTTGCAATTGGCGTAAACTCAATCGTGTAAGTGCACGGCGTACTAGCGTTTGCCTATCGCCATAAATGCGGGCTTGCTGCATCGCATTCGCCACATTTTCGCCACGGGCTTCCGCCTGCTTCACTCGCACTAAAGGTCGAATCACCCATAGTAGCGGGTTCATCACCGCCACCGGCTGTGCACCTTCCTCTTGTAAACCTTGCAGTATTCGTACAGTGCGGTCAACATCGCCAGCTAGCACGGCTTCGCCAAGCTGGAACGCGTCATAGCGTGATACATTAAGTACGGCTTCATGCACTGATTGCGCGCTTAGCTCGCCCTCTGGGAACAGCAAGCCCAGTTTTTGTATTTCTTGATGGGCGGCAAGCAGATTACCTTCTACCTGATGCGCAAGAAACTCCAGTGTTTCATCGTCAGTCTGTTGACCTTGCTGCGCCAAGCGTTTCGCAATCCATTGCGGTAACTGGTTGGCCTCTACTTCTTGCAATGTGAGGGTCACAGCGGTTGATTCAAGGGCAGAAAACCATGCACTATTTTTACCATCGCGATCCAGGGTTGGTAGAATCACGACTACCGTCGTATCAGGTATCGCTTTATCGGCTACCGCTTGTAGTGCCTTGCTGCCTTCAGTGCCCGGCTTGCCAGATGGAATGCTGATTTCCAGCAAACGCTGGCTGGCAAATAAAGACAGCGACTGGCTATACTCTTTTAAGCTTTCCCATTTAAAACTGCGCTCTACAATCAGGCTGGTGCGTTCTTCAAAGCCTTGTTTATGCGCAGCGGCGCGAATCGCATCCAGACTCTCACCCTGCGCAAGCGGTTCGTCACCTACCAGCACATAAAGCGGTTGTAAGCCGCCTTCTAAATGTTTAAGCAGTTGTTGTGGTTGCAAACGCATTGCATGTTCCGCTGAATGGATTTATTGCGAAACTGCTGATTTAGGTTTTTGTACGATGAGGCGGCGTAATAGCTCATTGACTACATCTTTACGCATATCATCATAAAGAGCACCTTCTTCAGATTGTTTCGCTAGCAATTGCGTATCATCGTAGGTGTAGTCACGACGCGCTTCAAGCGTTTGCATTGGGCCCCATAGCTCGTTAATAGGGTCGCGCAGGCGAAAATTCAGCCGATAGTATATTTCAAACTCGCGAACCAGACCGCCACCGCTCAGAGACAGAATCTTCTTTTGGGTCGATTCATCCATCAGTTCCAGCATCAGTTCTGCTTTTTCTGGATTATTGACGATGGTCACCCCATTGACCGCTAGCGTTTTCTTCAGGCTTTTAGAAATGCTGAGGGAGTTATTTTTGATATATAGCGTATGAAAGGCCAGGTCTGCCATGCCGCGCATCTGGAAGCCGCATGCAGCAAGCGTCAATGCAAAAATTGCAATCCATAAATGGGTGAATCTAAGGTGGTTAAATTTAAGCATATGCATACGTGTTATCCCACGACGACGTTAATGAGTTTGTTCGGCACTACAATGATTTTACGCACAGTTGCGCCATCTTCCAGATATTTTTGCACGCAAGGCTGGATAACTACCTGCTTCTCAATCTCGGCTTTCTCCGTTGTGCGGCTCACAGTGAGGCTGCCACGCAGTTTGCCGTTTACTTGTATGACTAATTCGATTTCATCTTGTACCAATGCAGACGCATCTACACTCGGCCAGCTAGCATCCAGAATACTGCTGCCTGGTTTAAGCTCTGTCCATAGCGCCTCGCTGATATGCGGCACAATTGGCGATAACAATAACACAGCAGCTTCCAATGACTCTTGACGCAATGCACGGGTTTGCGGGTCGTTGCTTTCAATTTTAGCGAGTGCATTCATCAGTTCCATTACCGAGGCGATCGCGGTGTTGAAAGAGTGGCGCCGTGCGTAATCGTCAGTGATTTTTTCTATGGTCTGGTGCAATTGGCGGCGCAAGGTTTTAAGCTCGGCGTTTAATTCGCCGACTATGCTGCTGCTGACCAAGCCTTGCTCAACATGCTCAAACACGGCTTTCCATAAGCGTCTCAAGAAGCGGTGCGCACCTTCAACACCAGCATCTGACCATTCCAGGCTTTGCTCTGGTGGTGCAGCGAACATCATAAATAAACGTGAGGTATCAGCACCATATTGATCGATCAGCGCTTGCGGATCGACTGTATTGCCCTTGGACTTACTCATCTTGGCGCCATCCTTCAGCACCATGCCTTGGGTCAGCAGATTGGTGAATGGCTCATCATTCTTCAGCAACCCCGCATCACGCATCAACTTGTTGAAAAAGCGCGCATACAACAGATGCAAGATCGCATGCTCAATGCCGCCTACATATTGATCCACTGGCAACCAGTAATTGGCACGTTCATCCACCATGGCTGTATCGCAGTCATAGCTGGCGTAGCGGGCAAAGTACCATGACGACTCAAAGAAGGTGTCCAGCGTATCAGTTTCGCGAGTGGCTTTGCCACCACAGGTTGGGCAAGTGGTTTCGTAAAATGATGGGTCTTTCTTGATTGGCGAACCAACACCATCCATCACTACATCTTCGGGTAGCACGACTGGTAATCGATCTGCTGGCACAGGCACTTCGCCACAGCTTGTGCAGTGAATGATAGGGATAGGGCAGCCCCAATAGCGTTGACGTGAGATACCCCAATCGCGTAGGCGATATTGGGTGCGCCGTTTGCCCAGATTTTTTGCGTTTAATACTGCAGCGATTGCGGAAGATGCAGCATCAAAATCTAAGCCGTTAAACTCGCCAGAGTTAATGCACACTCCATGATCTGAAAATTCTTCATTCCATAATGCCCAAGCTAATACTTCACCATTTTCTTTATTAGTTATTAGAGGGTAGTTTTTTTTGGTTTTACCATCTTGCTCGAATAAACCAACTGTATCTAATTCAGCCCCTTTCCACCTGCTTGAAGAAATAACAGCTTTGAATGGTAAGTGATATTTCTTTGCAAACGCATAGTCTCTCTCATCATGCGCTGGCACCGCCATCACAGCGCCCTCGCCATAGCCCATCAGCACATAGTTGGCGACCCAAACTGGTAGTTGTTCGCCATTGAGTGGATGCGTCACAAATGACCCTGTATCCATGCCTTTTTTCTCAGCAGTAGCTACATCGGCTTCTGCCACGCTGCCGCGTTTGCACTCGGCGATAAATTCTTGCAGGGCTGGGTTATTTTGCGCAGCTTGCGTAGCTAGTGGGTGCTCTGCTGCAACAGCCACATAAGTTGCACCCATTAGGGTATCTGGGCGTGTGGTGTAAACCTTTAAGTTGCCTTCGCCCCCAACAATCGGGAACTCGACTTCGCAGCCAAAGCTTTTGCCTATCCAGTTGCGCTGCATGGTTTTGACTTGCTCAGGCCAGCCGTCCAGCTTATCGAGGTCGCTCAATAACTCATCGGCATAGGCCGTGATTTTCATGAAGTATTGCGGTATGTCACGCTTTTCAATCACTGCGCCAGAGCGCCAGCCACGACCATCAATCACTTGCTCGTTGGCCAGCACGGTTTGGTCAACAGGATCCCAGTTTACTGTTGAGGTTTTTTTGTAGATCAGGCCTTTTTTAAAGAGCTCGGTGAATAGCCATTGTTCCCAGCGATAGTATTCTGGTTTGCAGGTGGCAATCTCGCGATCCCAATCTACAGCCAAGCCCAACTGCTTGAGCTGGGTTTTCATGTGCTCGATGTTACTGTATGTCCAGGCTGCAGGCGCGGTTTCATTCTTGATAGCAGCGTTTTCAGCAGGCAAACCAAAGGCATCCCAACCCATAGGTTGCATCACATTATAGCCACGCATGCGATGAAAACGGCTCAGTACGTCGCCGATGGTGTAGTTGCGTACATGCCCCATGTGCAGCTTGCCAGAAGGGTAGGGAAACATCGACAAACAGTAGTATTTGGGTTTGTCTGAAACTTCACTCGCGGCGAATGTTTTGTTGGTTTCCCAGAAGGTTTGCGCGGTTTTTTCTATTTCGCGAAATGGATACTGCTGCTGCATGACGAATGGCGCTTTTGTAATGATTTATAAAGGTAAAATTATACCTTGAAGCGGCAAGCCATGTTGAGCGCATGCTGGAAAAACATAGGCATGAGTACTAAAACAGAAAAGCCCGCAATGCGGGCTTTTTCGAAGTAAGTAAGCAGTGATTATTTTAATTGAGCAAAGATATTGTCGCGTATCTTTTCCATGTCGCCCAAACCATTCACTTTCACATATTTAGGCGCGCTGCCAATACCAGAGTTCGCCCAATTGGAGTAGTAGCCAACCAGCTGTTTGGTTTGTTCGTGGTACACCTGTAAACGCTTCTGCACGGTTTCTTCTTTATCGTCTTCACGCTGTACCAAGTCTTCACCTGTGATGTCATCTTTGCCCGTTACTTTTGGTGGATTGAATTTAACGTGATAGGTGCGGCCAGAAGCAGGGTGTGAGCGGCGGCCGCTCATGCGCTCTACGATTGCTTCATCAGGAACATCAATTTCCACCACGTAATCAATGCCAACACCAGCTTGTTTCATGGCTTCAGCCTGTGGAATGGTGCGCGGAAAGCCATCAAACAAAAAGCCTGCTTGGCAGTCAGCATCTTTGATGCGTTCTTTGACTAAGCCGATAATCACTTCATCGGGTACTAAACCACCTGCATCCATGAATTTCTTGGCTTCTAGGCCAAGTTGCGTACCTGCTTTTACCGCAGCGCGCAGCATATCGCCCGTTGAAATCTGGGGGATGTTGTACTTTTCTTTGATGTGGGTGGCTTGGGTGCCTTTACCAGCGCCTGGAGCGCCTAATAAGATGATTCTCATATCGAGTGTTTTGTGTGAAATAAAAACGCAAATTATATCAGGCTAAATGGTTGGCGATGGCAACGAATTGCGCCACGGATATATTCTCGGCACGCAATTGTGAGTCTATGGCAAGTGTGGCAAAGCCTTCATCGTCCAGCAGCCCTTTGAGTGTATTGCGCAAGGTTTTGCGACGTTGACCAAACGCATTGACCACGATTTTTGCGAATAAGGCTTCGTCCTTTGCTACGTATGGCAGGGTGCTATGTGGCACGGCTCTTACAAATGCCGATTCTACTTTTGGTGCTGGGTCAAAAGCCTCTGGCGGTACGGTGAATAGATAATCCATCTGAAGCCTATATTGCAGCATCACGGATAGCCTGCCATAAGCGGCTGTGGATGGTGCTGCTACCATGCGTTCAACTACTTCTTTTTGCAGCATGAAGTGCATGTCGATGATATTGGCTACATTATCAAGCAGGTGAAACAGGATGGGCGTTGATATGTTGTAGGGCAGGTTGCCAACCACTCGAATAGCTTCACCCAGCTTGGAAAAATCAAACTTCAGTGCATCCGACTCATGAATCGTGAGGCTGCCTGCTTTATAGTGATTTTGCATCCAGGCAATAATGTCACGGTCTATCTCGACTACATGCAAGTGCGGCATTTTTTTAGTGAGCGGCTGGGTGAGCGCGCCTAAACCAGGGCCGATTTCAACCAGAATATCTTGGGCTTTCGGGTCTATCGCTTCAACCAAGCTGTGAATAATGCTCTGGTCAGTAAGGAAGTTTTGGCCGAAGCGTTTTTTGGCGATGTGTTTCATTGAGTTGATTGTCTTTGAGCGAGTTCGATTGCTAAATCAATCGCAGCTAAAAGGCTGCCGATTTCGATATTGCCTTTGCCCGCTAAATCTAGCGCAGTGCCATGATCAACTGAAGTGCGAATAATGGGCAAGCCAAGCGTAACATTGACGCCGCCGCCAAAGCTTGCATATTTGAGTACAGGCAAGCCTTGGTCGTGATACATGGCTAATACGCAATCTGCATTGGCAAGGTGATGTGGCGTGAAGAGCGTATCGGCGGGTAATGGGCCTATCAGTTGCATGTTCTCAGCTCGTAACCTCTCAAGTACTGGCGTGATGGTTTCGATTTCTTCATAGCCTAGATAACCACTCTCACCAGCGTGAGGATTAAGCCCTGCAACAAGAATCTTCGGAGTTTTGATGCCGAAGCGAGTGACCAAGTCATGGTGCAAAATGCGGATGGTATTTTCCAGACTTTCTTGAGTAATCGCAGCGCTCACCGCATTGAGTGGCAGGTGCGTAGTGGTAAGCGCCACGCGCATGCCGCCGCCAACTAGCATCATCACCACTTGAGATGTGTCGGTGTATTCGGCCAGAAACTCGGTGTGGCCTGTAAATGCGATGCCTGCATCATTGATGACACCCTTGTGTACTGGGGCTGTGACCATGGCATCAAACTCATGATTCACACAGCCATCAATCGCCGTAGTCAGGGTTTTTAATACATAAGTGCTATTGACTGGATTGAGTTCTCCAGCAGAAACGGCCGCTGATGCTGGCTGGTGCAATACATACAATTGACCATTACCTGCATGTTGCGGGATGCTATCACCATGCTTGAAATCTTGAATTTGCAAGCTTAAGCTCAGCATCGTGGCTCGGTTCTTCAATGCATTGTGATCGGCAATCACGACGATGCTCGCTGGTATAGCTTTCCACGCCAGCATGGCACACAAATCCAGGCCTATGCCTGCGGGCTCACCAGCAGTGACGACGATACGAGGATGATTTTGAGCGCTCAAGGCACGAGTCTATAGCGGCGACTAGTATTTATCTTCTAGCCGAATTTCAACAAAGGCGCGGTCACGCAGTTCACGTACCCAGTCCTGATAGGCTTCATCTGCTTTGCGTGTACGGATTTCCTGACGCGCTTTGAGGCGTGCGGATTCTTTGGACATATCTTGATTGCGGCGCTCTAGCACTTGAATAATATGCCAGCCGAACGGTGTGCGTATCGGTTGGCTGATTTCATTATCTTTCAACTCATTCATGGCTTTTTCAAATTCAGGCACGGTATCCCCTGGGTTCAGCCAGCCGAGATCACCACCATTTGAGGCAGAGCCATCTTCAGAGTATTGGCGTGCCAAGTCGGCAAAATTACCACCATTATCCAGCCGTTCTTTAATATCATCCATGCGGTGTTTAGCATCACTTTCAGAGACGACTTCGCTGAGCTTAATCAGTATATGGCGTGCATGCGTTTGCTGGATGACGGTTGGCGATGACCCACCGCGGCGATTGGTGAGCTTGAGGATGTGAAAGCCATTCGGACTGCGTAATATTGGGGTTAATTGCCCCGGTTGCAATTGTTTCAGCGCGTCAGTAAATAGTGCAGGAATCTGACCACTGTTTTTCCAACCTAAGGCACCACCTTCCAATGCATTGGGAGCATCTGAGAAGCTAGCAGATACCTGAGAAAATGGAGTGCCCGTTTGCAATTGCTTGAGCGCTTGTTCAGCTTTGGTACGTAATCTTTGTAAATCCTCAGGGCTGCTGTCTTCACGTGTACGAATTAGGATATGCGAGATTTCGTACTCATCCTTAGCCTCATTATTTTGCGATGATTGTGTGGTGAAATAATTGTCGATTTCAGCTTCAGTAATATTGATTTTGTTATCTACTTCGCGCTCACGCAGTCTTGCCAGGATGATTTCGTTACGAATATCCTCGCGGAATTTGCGATAGCCGATACCCTCAGCGGCAAGCGCTTGGCGGAAGTCAGGCACGCTCATTTTGTTTTGGTCAGCGATCCGCTCAACAGTTTTATCCAGTTGTGCATCATCCACGCGCAATCCAGTCTGTGCAGCGTATTGCAGCTGTAGGCGGTCATTGATTAGACGTTCAAGAATCTGCTTCTGTAATACAGCCTGGGGCGGCAGTGGGTTGCCTTGTTTTTCAAGCTGAGTGGTCACAATACGAATGCGGTCATTCAGCTCATTCTCAGTAATCACACCCTGATCAACCACCGCCACAATGCGGTCAATTTTGGATTCTTCTGCATGGAGTGCGGTTGAGAAAGTGATTGCCAAAAATGCAGCATATAGAAAGCGTGTAGCTAAGAATTTGGGGGACATAATACTCAATAAGTGGGTTGCTGAACGGAATTGGGAATCAAGCTGCTATTGGTATAGCCAGGAATGCTGCGGTTAAGCAGGGAGAGTGGGTCAGAGCCGATGGAAGTTAAACCACCTAATTCAAGCTGAACGAAAATCGCGTAGTTGGCATTGGCTGTTGCAGTTGACACACGTTGGAATACACCACGGGCTACCCAACAACCTGCATCATATTCAAGCCCAGCCAAGCCTTCAATCGGCTGAGTTTCCTTAAATGAATAATTGTAGCGTGCCAAGCCATACCAGTTTGGAGTCAATGGCCATTGTCCAGAAACATTGATTTGATCAAGGAAATTTTCTGTATAGCGATAGCTTAGATTCAATGTTTTACCAGGTTCAGGGCTGTAGCGTGTGCCAATGTTGGATTTAACCGCCTTGCCAGTATCCGTGTTGAATTGCCATGCGGCATCTACGCTCCATTTGCTCAAAAGTTTAGCGGTGAGTGCGGCCACAATATCAGATGAGTTACCAGAGCGAACTGGTGTGCCAGGGATAAATACTTTCTGATCGTCAAAGTAAAAGCGTTGTCCTAAGGATGCTGCCAAACGCTGCTCCCCCGTTTTATTGTCAATCATACGGGTCGTCACTGCTAAACTCAGTTGATTGGCATTATTTATTCGATCATTGCCGATGAACTGATTTTCACGAAACAACGAACCCATGTTTAAGTCTGAGTCTGATGAGTCAAACACGGGCAGCATAGATTGATCTTTGTATGGAATATATACGTAGAAAAGTCTTGGTTCTAAAGTCTGCGTGTATGAATTGTTCACAACCCTCGCATTGCGGTCAAAAAAGAGACCGCTATCAAGCGTGAAGGTTGGAATGCTCTGGCTGGTTGACTCATAGTTTCCTGCGGTCGTTACTCCACTCGCGTCAGTCACTGAATAAGCACTATTATTTAAACTGTAACTTGAGTAACGCACGCCTAATTTAGGCGTGATATAGCCGTAAGGTTGTGCCATCGGCAGACTGATGCTTGGATAAGCCACAAATCGATTTCCAGTTACCGCTGTGCTGATAGATGCCCCACTGGGTGTAAGCGTGGTGAGCGGTGCGCTAGAATTTCGATTAAAGCTGACCCATTGTGAGTAGACGTTACTACTCAGTAAGCCGAAGTCATCATTTCTGGTAAGCGTTAGCTGAGGTAGGCGTTCATATGGAAAAGATACACCGTCAAGTGTCTGGTACTTTTGCACTAGAGCGTTAAAATTCCAGGCATCATCTACATAACTTAATGAGCCTTGTTGCGGTAAGTTCACAACACTAGTCGCTGTAATCCGTGTGCTTAAATCTGAGAAATATTGATTATCAGATACTTTTTCTACGCTAAATCCGCCAGACCAGCCATTACCAAAGTTTTGGGTATGTTTGAGTTTTGCGTAGTAGCGAGCTTTGCCTGTGGTGTCGTCGTTATCTAAATATTCAATATTATCAATACCAGAGTATGTCTCTGTGACATAGCGTAGCTCACCTTGGTATTGTAGGCCCCGACGGCTTAGGTAGCGCGTTGCCAACGTGGCATCCATGTTGGGAGCAATATTCCAATAAAACGGAGTAAGCACTTCAAATCCGCTTTTACTGGTCGTGCCAACTGTCGGAGTTAGCAAGCCACTTTTTCTTTGATTTAAGAAAGAGAAGTCAATCCATGGTGTGTAAAGGATAGGTACACCTTGGAACTCAACAACAGCATTACGTGCAGTTGCTGTTTTGGTGTAATTATCAATGACCAGATCGCTAGACTTAATGTACCAATCGTCTGAATTGGCATCGCAAGTGGTGTAGCGTGAATGCTTGAATCGCTTCTTATCTTCGCCCTCAAGCAAGATGACTCTTGCATCACCGCGTGCTCCATTCTGCTGCTTGGACGCAGAGGGTAATGGCTGATCATTTGAAGGGCTACTGAGTTGTTGTGTTGCACCTACCAAACTCGCACTTTGATCAATTGCTAAATTAGAGCTCTTGGCAGAGGGGAGTGCTAGGGCCTTATTCATGCTAAATTTGGCATCATCAATACGGCCTGTGCTTTCTTCAAGCTGCATGCGTAATTCAGGGCCAGTTACACTGCCACCGCTAGTGATTAGGCGCACATTGCCAATGGCATGCAATTCTTTATTTTCAATATCGTACTCAATGGTATCGCCGTAAATATCCTGTTTTTGCTGATGCAATACTGCATTGCCGATGGATTTGAATTTACGATTCATCTGTATCTGTAATTGGTCACCTTCGATGACCACGCTATCTGGACTAGTCTCTGCGTCAACGATAGGCTTGATAGCCTCTGTTGTATCGGATGTTTGTTCTGCATATGCCGAGCCATAAGCAGTGAAAATAAGGCATATAGCTAATGTGGTTGAGTGAATTTTCACGGTGAGTATTTTTATGCAGACTTTAAAGTGTGGGGCGTGTTTCTTTATGGATGATAAAATCGCATAATTTCGTGGTTTAGGCAATCCATAAATTCAGGTGTTTTCGGCTTTGGCATTGAATTATAAGTGAAATAATTTTGTGCTCTTTGAATTTAATGGAATCGTTTTTTAGATTTACATCGTAATGATTGGTTAGGGACGACGCGTGGTGAAAATGGAAGCAGATAAATTAGCACAACAAGTCAGTGATGCAATTGTGACAGATAGCAGAATTCAGTATTTGCATGTATGGCTGGCTGGCGTTTTGGGCGGCCGTGATTATAGCTTTGCAACAGCATCTGCTGATGCGAGCTTTCGTCGCTATTTCCGAATCGGGCACAATGACCAAACCATTATTGCTATGGATGCGCCGCCACCCCAAGAAAACTGCGCGCTTTTTGTACATGCTGCTGAAGTGTTTCTAGCTGCTGGCCTAAATGTGCCTAAAGTGATTGCGCAAGACTTAGACCAAGGTTTTTTATTATTGAGCGATTTGGGCAACACGACCTACCTGAGCGCACTCAATGATGAAAGCGCCCCAGAGCTATATTCAGATGCAAGCGCCGCACTCATTCAATTACAACTTGCGAGCCGTGAAGACGCATTCCCTGATTATGATGAAGAATTGCTAAGTCGTGAAATGCAATTATTCCCTGACTGGTATATTTTAAAGTATCTGGGGCTCACTTTGAATGAAAAACAAGCTGCTGTTTTGAGCAATACTTTTGCCCTACTCAATAAAAATATTCTCTCACAGGGACAAGTCTTCGTTCACCGTGATTACCATGCGCGCAACCTCATGGTCTGTGAGCAGAACCCAGGCATTCTCGATTTTCAGGATGCGGTCTATGGTGCGATCACCTATGATCTAGTGTCATTGCTTAAAGATGCTTATATCGCCTGGGAAGAGCCACAAGTGCTGGATTGGACGATACGTTATTGGCAATCCGCACAAAAGGCAGGTCTTCCTGTGCCTAATGATTTTGGTGATTTTTACCGTGATTTTGAATGGATGGGCGCACAGCGTCATATCAAGGTGCTTGGAATATTCGCGCGTTTGTATCATCGTGATGGCAAGGATGCTTATCTCAAAGATATGCCATTGGTGATGGAGTATCTACGCCGAGTCTGCGCAAGATATGTGGAGTTGAGGCCTATGCTGAGACTGCTGGATGAGCTGCAAGGCCAGTCTCCACAGGTTGGATATACGTTCTAAATGAAAGCGATGATACTTGCTGCAGGCCGTGGCGAACGCATGCGGCCTTTGACTGACCATACACCTAAGCCACTATTGAAGGTTGGCGGTAAGTCTTTGATCGTCTGGCATTTGGAGCGCTTGGCTAAGGCTGGATTCAGCGAGGTCATCATTAATCACGCATATTTGGGGCAACAGATCGAAGCTGCACTTGGTAACGGTGATCAGTGGGGGCTGTCTATTCATTACAGCCCAGAAACTTCAGCGCTAGAAACGGCTGGCGGTATTGCTCAAGCATTACCCTTGTTAGGCGACCTACCTTTTCTGGTCGTGAATGGCGATATTTTTACTGAAATAGATTTCTTTAAATTAACCGATGCTTTGAATCCAGAAAATGGGGCGTATTCAAATCTAGCTCACTTGATCATGGTAGATAATCCACCACAGCATCCAGATGGCGACTTTGCTTACCTGGATGGAAAATTATTGGTAGAAGGTCAGCCCAAACTGACGTTCTCAGGTGTCGGTGTTTATCATCCCGATTTGTTTCAGAATGTCATACGTGGAGAGGCCGCCAAATTAGCGCCTATATTGAAAGAAGCGATTGCTAAGGGTTTGGTGACAGCGGAACATTACCAAGGTGTGTGGCATGATATCGGTACGCCTGAGCGCTTAGCCGAATTAGATACGCGACTGAACCTAATGAACAGTTTGCATACAAATCAATAGTGACTTTAGTTTGAAATGCTAAGACCATATTTATTCAAGAACAGTGAATGTAAAGATTGAAAATAGACATCGCAGAATTTAAGGCAAGAAGGCAAAAGCTCATCAAGCTTATGGGCGAGGGCGTGGCTATCATTCCGACTGCGCCAGAGTCTATAAGAAATCGCGATAGTCATTATCCATATCGTTTTGACAGTTACTTTTACTATCTGACAGCTTTTAAAGAGCCAGAGTCATTATTGCTATTAATTGGCGGCGATCAACCAAAGAGTGTCTTGTTCTGCCGTGATAAAGACATGGAGCGCGAAATCTGGGATGGCTTTCGTTATGGCCCCGCTGGTGCGTTGGAAGAATTTGGTTTTGATGAAGCTTATTCCATTAATCAGTTAGATGAAATTGCGCCCAAGTTATTAGCGAATCAGCCCAAACTTTTTTACAGCTTGGGTGCTGATACAAGCTGGGATGCTCGAATGACTGGCTGGCTCAACCAGCTCCGCTCGCAAGGTCGCACGGGTATTAGCGCGCCAGATGAAATCGCTGATATACGTAAATTAGTTGATGAAATGCGCTTGTATAAATCAGCCTACGAGATAGATATCATGCGACGCTCAGGCAGGATTGCTGGAATAGCGCATCAACGTGCGATGCAAGTCACCAAGCCTAATAAAATGGAATTTGAGATTGAAGCTGAGTTTCTGCATGAGTTCTACCGAAACGGCGCGCAGGCGGCGGCCTACACGTCAATCGTGGCTGGTGGTGCGAATGCCTGCACGCTGCACTACAACGCCAATAATGCAAAACTCAATGATGGTGACTTGTTGTTGATAGATGCAGGCTGTGAGCTGGATGGTTATGCTTCAGACATTACTCGTACTTTCCCTGTCAACGGGAAATTCAGTGCAGCCCAAAAAGACCTGTATGAATTGGTGCTAGCCTCACAAGCTGCGGCTATTGCACAAGTGAAACCAGGCAGTCACTGGAACGCTCCACATGAAGCGGCGCTGGATGTATTAATTCGTGGATTTATTGATTTTGGCTTGTGCAAAGGCAGCCCGGAAGCGGTGCTGGAGTCTGGCGATTATCGACAGTTTTATATGCATCGCACTGGGCACTGGCTGGGTTTGGATGTTCACGATGCGGGGGAATACAAGGCTAATGGTGAATGGCGCAAACTTGAGGCAGGCATGACGTTGACGGTAGAGCCAGGTTGCTATGTGCGGCCTGCAGATAATGTGCCTGAGCACTTCTGGAATATCGGCATTCGTATTGAAGATGATGCCCTCGTCACCGAGCAAGGTTGCGAGATACTCACCTTATCTGCGCCTAAAACCGTCGCTGATATAGAAGCGATTATGCAACGATGAGTGAGTCTATTCTGATTGTTGGTGGTGGTCCTGTTGGTGCAACTTTCGCTTTGGCGTTACAGCATTGGACGCCTCAAGCATCTGGCCTCAGCGTCACGCTATTAGAAGCAAGGCCGCAAGGTGCCGCGCATGCAGATCAGCGCGCGTTGGCGCTGTCTTACGGCAGCCGCCTGATTCTTGAACGACTTGGGCTTTGGGCTGAACTCAAGCGTAAAGTGACCCCTATTCATACTATTCATATTTCCCAGCGCGGTAGTCTCGGCCGCTCACGGCTAAAGGCGCAAGACTATGAGCAAGATGCTCTTGGCTATGTGGTTGCTTATGGTGATTTAAGTGCTGCACTTGATCATGCGCTATCTAAATTACCGCAAGTGAATATTTTGTATGGTGCCAATGCTGAGTCGATTAGCCCTGGTACCAGAGAAGCCTCGGTTGTGTTCAAGCATGAGGATGTTGCCCACGAGTATAAAAGCACATTAGTCGTATTGGCCGACGGCGGCAAAAGATTGGGTGAAATAGAAGGCTTAAAACGTAACACTAAGGAATATGGGCACGATGCGCTGGTGACTAAAGTGAGCGCTGAATATCCGCATGACAATATTGCCTATGAACGTTTTATTCCATCAGGTCCCGTGGCTTTGCTACCAAATGGAGCGCGAGATTTCTCGCTGGTCTGGACTGGAAAAACTGATGATATCAAGGCACTATTGACGCTTGATGATGCTACTTTTTTAAATCAGTTACATGACCATTTTGGTGATCGTGTTGGACACTTTTTGAAGGTAGAAAAGCGCTTGTGTTTTCCGCTTAAGCTTTCTTATCTTGAGCAAGTCACTGCGCCGCACTTAGCTGTTATTGGCAATGCAGCACAAACTATGCATCCAGTCGCAGGACAGGGCTTTAATGTGGGCATGCGCGATGCCTGGCAGCTGGCACAAGCAATATCGGCAAGCTCTATGGATGAGCTTGGCAATGAAGCCATGCTGTCGGCTTATCAGCGCGGCCGTAAAACGGACACTAAAAGAGGGATGCTCATCACTGATTTTATGGTGAATTTATTTTCCAATGATTTGATCGGCATCAGTCCTGCGCGTGGGCTTGCGATTGGATTGCTGGATTTTGTAAAGCCTGCCAAACAACATTTTGTCAGTAAAATGAGTTTTGGTAGCCAAGGCTAAACAATGATAGGCCTGACAAAAGAATTTGATGTTGTGATCGTGGGTGGTGGGCTGGTGGGTTCTGCTGCTGCGATTGCTTTGACGCAACAAGGATTAAGCGTTGCCTTGCTGGATAGGCTAACGCCAGTATTTAATCCGCCAACCCAAGATGATCATGATTGGGATGCGCGCATTTACGCAATCACTCCTGGTAATCGTAATTGGTTAAAAAAGCTAGGTGTTTGGAATACTCTTGACCTTAGTAGAGTTTGCCCAATAGAGAATATGCAGGTTTGGGCAGATAGTGATCGGGAGCCACTCAATTTTTCCTCATATGAAGCTCATTTAAATAGTCTGGGCGATATCATTGAAAGCCGATTGCTACAGCAGGCGCTCTGGTTAAAGATGCAAAGTGTTGCTGTGCATATTGAAACTGGCGCTGATTGCACTTCACTCAAATTCTCTGATGATTTCGCTATTGTCGCAACAAGTTCAGGCCAGCTATTTAAGAGCAAACTGCTTATTGCAGCCGATGGGTCTAATTCATGGGTTAGGGCTCAAGCAGGAATCACTGTTAATCGCGAACTCTATGCACAACAGGCATTGGTCGCCAATTTTGCTACTGAACAATCTCATCAAAATATCGCGCGCCAGTGGTTTGATGCAGATGGCGTGTTGGCATGGTTGCCGCTTCCTGATCATAAAATATCGATCGTCTGGTCAACTGAAGAGGCAAAAGGTTTGAGCCAATTGTCTCCAGATGAGCTTGCCACGAAAGTAGCTCAAGCTGGTGGTCATTGCCTTGGCCAGCTGAGTTTAATAGGTCAGCCCCAGGTATTTCCAATTGCAAAGTTGAAAGCTGAAAGCGTGGTTGAGCATAGGGTGGTTTTGCTGGGCGATGCAGCCCATCAGGTTCACCCGCTCGCGGGGCAGGGCGTGAATCTTGGTTTTCGAGATGTGATTGAACTTGATAATGTGTTAACAAAACGAAATGTGAAGCAAGATATTGGCGATATTATGTTGCTGCGTAAATATGCACGGGCAAGGAAAGCTGATGTATTAGCCCTAGAATCAGTCACACACGGCTTACATGATTTATTTGGTAGCTCAATTCCATTTGTGAAAAAGCTACGCAGTTTTGGCTTAGAATGGGTCAATCAGCAACCCACGCTTAAGCAGTATCTAATTAAGCAAGCAGTTATTTAAAATTTCAGGTAATTAAATCTCAGGATCATCATGATTAAAAAAATCAAAAGCGTTTTATTGACCACATTATTAACTAGCTTGATCGGAAGTTCTGCATTTGCGGATGAAGCCAGTTTGCGTAAGGCAATTGAGGCAACTTATCCTAAAGTGAAAATCGAAAGCATTACCAAAACTCAGTTTGGCGGATTGTATGAAGTGTTTATTGATGGCCAGATTCTTTATGCAGATGAGAAACTATCATTTTTGATTACAGAAGGTCGTCTGATCGATCCAAAAACCAAGCGCGATATTACGGGTGCGCGTATGGAGGAACTTACGAAGGTTGATTTTGCAAGTTTGCCACTTGACCAAGCGATTAAGGTAGTTAAAGGCAATGGCAGTAGAAAGCTGGTGGTATTTTCAGACCCAGATTGTCCTTACTGCAAGCGCTTAGAACAGAATGAGTTGGTGAATATCACTGACGTGACGGTCTATACCTTCCTTTATCCACTTGAGCAACTACACCCTGACGCTGGCAATAAAGCCCGGGCTATCTGGTGCGCTCCAGATAAAGCCGCCGCATGGCAGGACTGGATCGATAACGGCCAGTTGCCTAAAACCACTTCTACTTGCGATACGCCGATAGATAAAATTGCAGACTTAGGCAAAAAGTACAACATTACCAGCACGCCAACACTTATATTTGCAGATGGTAAGCGCATGTTAGGCGCTTACCCAGCAAAAGATATTGAGAAGGCTATGAGCGGTCAGCCAAGTAATAAAAAGTAAGGTTAAACTGCTGAACCCATTTTGAAAATTGGTAGGTACATTGCGACGACCAAACCGCCAATCAATGTTCCTAGCACTACCATAATCACTGGTTCCATCAGGCTTGATATGGCGTCAACGGCGTCATCTACTTCACCCTCGTAAAAGTCAGCCACTTTCCCCAACATTGAGTCTAGTGCACCCGATTCTTCACCGATGGCAACCATTTGCAGTACCATATTAGGGAATATCTCTACGTTCTGCATGGCTACGGTCAGGCTTGTACCAGTGCTAATCTCACTCTGTATTTTTTTAGTGGCATCATAGTAAACACGGTTGCCAGCAGCTCCTGCCACTGAATCCAAAGCCTCCACTAACGGTACGCCCGCCGCAAACATCGTGGCTAATGTACGCGCAAATCGAGCAACTGTTGCTTTTCTGATTAACTCGCCAAATATAGGTAGTTTTAGCAACAGTCTATCCATCGTGCCTTGCATCTTCTCTGATCGTTTCCAAGTATAGAAGAAAAACCAGCCGCCGCCGCCGATAGATCCAAAAATTGCCCACCAGTAGCTGACAAAAAAGTCAGATATTCCCATCACGAATAGTGTGGGTCCTGGTAGGTTTGCGCCAAAACTGCTAAAAAGCTCTTTAAATGCAGGCACCACAAAAATCATAATTACTGCCGTAATGGCAAAGGCGACCACGATAATCGACACTGGGTAGAATAGGGCAGACTTAATCTTTCCTTTAATCGCGATTATTTTTTCTTTGTAAGTGGCCAATCGATCAAGTAATGAATCTAAAATGCCCGCTTGTTCACCCGCACCAACGAGATTGCAATATAGCGCATCAAAATAAAGTGGGTATTTACGAAATGCCTGACTCAGGCTACTTCCTGTTTCCACATCGCCTTTAATATCACTAAGTAGTTTTGAAACTGCTGGGTTGTTATGACCTTTTCCAACAATGTCAAACGCCTGTAGCAAAGGCACGCCAGATTTCATCATCGTAGCTAGTTGTCGGGTGAACAGAGATACATCTTTCTCCGTAACTTTACCGCCACTTTTAAGTCCGCTTTGTTTTTTTACTTTGAGAACTGTGATGCCTTGGCGACGTAAGGTGGCATTAACAAAAGCCTCACCTGTGGCCTTCATCTCCCCCTTGATGCGTTTGCCTTTTTTGTCAGTGCCCTCCCAGGCATAGGTCACTTCTTTAGTGGCTTGAACGGCCATAACAATCCCTCAGCTAATGACTAACTATTATTCGTTGGTAACAGACTCTACTTCTGCAATCGAAGTGAGCCCTTGTTTTACTTTAAGTAGACCAGATTTTCGTAAATCACTTATGCCTTCGCGTTTAGCTTGGTCGGCAATATCAATCGCGTTACCGTTTTTCATGATGATACGGCTCATTTCTTCTGAAATAGGCATGACTTGATAAATGCCAACGCGTCCTTTGTAGCCATCATTGCACATGTCGCAGCCACCTTCTTTCGGGCCATATAGTTGCCAACTCCCATCTAAATCTGCCTCGGTGTATCCGACACTTAGCAGAGCTTCTTTCGGCACATCAATCGGGACTTTACAATGTTTGCATAAACGCCTAGCTAAACGTTGCGCGGTAATCAGTGAAACCGCAGATGCGATATTGAACGGGGCAACGCCCATATTCATCAGGCGAGTAAGGGTTGATGGCGCATCATTAGTATGCAGCGTAGATAGCACCATATGGCCTGTGGATGCTGCTTTAATAGCCATATCAGCAGTTTCAAGATCGCGTATTTCGCCGATCATAATCACATCAGGATCTTGCCGCAAGAAGGCTTTTAATGCGGCGGCGAAAGTGAGGCCTTGTTTATCGTTAACGTTAACTTGATTGATGCCCGGCAGTGGGATTTCAGCAGGGTCTTCCGCCGTGGATATATTGATGCCTGGATTATTCAAAATATTCAAACAGGTATAAAGCGAAACAGTTTTACCTGACCCAGTAGGGCCAGTTACTAAGACCAAGCCATATGGGCGGCTTACTGCACTCAGTAAAGCTTCTTTTTGTGCAGGCTCATAGCCCAATGCCTCGATGCCGAGGGTGGCGCTACTTGGGTCCAAAATTCGCATCACGATTTTCTCACCATTAATCATAGGCAAGGTGCTAACCCGAAAATCAATATTGCGGGTTTTGGACAAAACTAATTTCATTCGCCCATCTTGAGGGACACGTTTTTCGGCAATGTCCAAGCTTGAGATGACTTTAATACGAGAAGCCATTTTTTCTTTAATTGCCAATGGTGGCTGGGCTACTTCTTTTAATATGCCGTCAACGCGATACCGAATTCGGTAAAACTTTTCATATGGTTCAAAATGAATATCGGATGCACCAAGATTGATAGCATCTAAGAGAATCTTTTGGATATATTTAACGACCGGGGCATCATCAACTTCAGCGCTAGTAGCTGCATCTGCTTCAGCGCTAGAACTGTCAGTTTCAATATCTAGGTCAAAGTCACCATCGCCTATATCCATAGACTTCAAGCTGGTATCGCTGGACTCTACGATCTTGTCTATCCACTTGCTGAGCTTGTCATCCTCAACCACTACAGGAGAAAGCGCCATGCCTACTTGGAACTGCACATCGTCTAATGCATGTAGATTAGTTGGGTCTGACAGCGCCACAAATAGTGTATTGCCGCGACTTTGTAGTGACATGACGCGGCTAGACTGCATCAGCTTGGAATCAATGACTTTAGCGGGGACGTAATCTATATTTAATGCGTCCAAATCAAATAGTGGAAAGCCAAAAGCGTTGGCAGCAGTTTCTGCAACTTTAATGGCTGAGATTTTTTTGCTTTTTACAAGTTGGGTAACAAAGGTTGATTGCTGTGATAGCGCTAAAGTCTGGATGGCATTGGCTTCATCTTCTGAAAGCAGCTTTTCTTGCATTAACATTCTTGCAAGTCCGCCGAGTTTATTGGGTAAAGATGTAGTAGCCATTTAAATAGTATGATTTCCCAGAATTAAATGCCCAAGCTCATGGTGAGCGATGATGCACTATTAAAACCAAACCTAATAAGAAAGTATGCAAGCTTCATGCTAAGCCATCATTTCTTTGCAAAGATAGCATTTTTTTAGTGGCTTGTATCGAACTGCTTTAAGCAAGGTTTTCTTAATTATCAACAATTAACAGCATAATTCAAGAAAACTTTTAATAGTGGGATTATCTTTTTTAAAATAATCATAAAAATCCTTGACTTATTTAAATAACGCAAGTAAAAATCTGGCTAGGCGTTTGAAATTCGAGCTCATAGTAGCCGGCACTACCGACTTAAGTTCTTGAAGTACAAACTTTTGGGGTCGCCTCCCCTTATGTTTAGTAAGGAAGTCTGAAATGGCAACTGGTACCGTAAAATGGTTTAATGATTCTAAAGGCTTCGGCTTTATTACTCCAGATGATGGCGGCGATGATTTATTTGCACACTTCTCTGCGATTGTTGAAGCTGGCTATAAGAGTCTTAAAGAAGGTCAACGCGTAAGCTTTGACGTGACTGAAGGTCCAAAAGGTAAACAAGCGTCAAATATTCAAAAAGCCTAGTTAATTAGAATTCTTTTGAATTTGAGATTGTTGAATCTTTAGAAAAGCGCCGAAGTTAAAACTTCGGCGCTTTTTTTGTGCATTAATTCTAGGTGGTTTCAATAACGCTACATATGGCTGACGATTTCGCTGCCGAATGCTGAGCTTGAAACGTTGGTCGCACCTTCCATCTGTGATGAAAAGTCATAAGTCACGCGTTTGGCACTAATGGCTTTTGCTACGCCTGAAATGACTAAATCAGCAGCCTCAACCCAGCCCAGATGACGCAGCATCATTTCTGCTGAAAGTATTAATGAGCTTGGGTTAGCAATATCCTTACCCGCAATCTTCGGTGCTGTTCCATGGGTGGCCTCAAACATTGCTGTAGTGTCAGAGAGGTTGGCGCCAGGGGCAATGCCAATTCCACCAACCTGAGCTGCCAAGGCATCAGACATATAATCACCATTCAGGTTGAGCGCTGCTACCACATCATAATCTTCTGGATGTAACAAAATTTCCTGCAGGAATGCATCGGCAATGCAGTCTTTGATAATGATGCCATTCGGTAGCTTGCACCAAGGCCCGCCGTCAATCTCGACCGCGCCAAACTCTTCTTTAGCCAGCTCATAACCCCATGTTTTGAATCCACCTTCGGTGAATTTCATGATGTTACCTTTGTGGGTAATCGTGACCGATTTGCGATTGTTATCAATGGCGTATTCAATGGCTTTGCGAATCAGGCGCTTGCTGCCGTCGATAGATACGGGTTTGATGCCGATGGCTGATGACTCTGGGAAGCGTATTTTCTTGCGTGCACCCATATCACTCAAGAATGCGATGACCTTTTTAACTTCGTCGCTACCTGCTGCCCATTCAATTCCAGCATAAATATCTTCTGTGTTTTCGCGGAAAATCACCATATTAGTTTTTTCAGGTGCTTTAACTGGGCTGGGCACACCAGTGAAATATTGGATAGGGCGCAAACAGACATATAAATCGAGCTCTTGGCGCAAAGTCACGTTCAATGAGCGGATGCCTCCACCGACTGGCGTTGTCAGCGGGCCTTTGATTGAAATGACATAGTCTTTGATCGCCTGCATGGTTTCTTCAGGTAGCCATTGGTTTTCACCATAGACTTTGAGGGATTTTTCACCTGCATATACTTCCATCCATGAAATTTTTCGTTTGCCGCCATAGGCCTTGTTCACGGCCGCATCAATGACTTGCATCATGGGCGGCGTGATATCAATACCAATGCCATCACCTTCAATAAATGGGATAATCGGGTTATCTGGCACATTCAATGAATTATCCGCATTGACAGTGATTTTTTCACCCTGACTGGGCACGACGATTTTTGTAGACATGTAATTCATCCCAATTAGAAAATTATGTTGAAGCAATTTGCATGCTAATTTTGTTCAATAAACCTTATGGTGTTGTCTGCCAGTTCAGCGCGCATGAGTCGCACCCAACACTTAAAGACTTTGTGAGCATTCCGAATGTCTATGCAGCAGGCCGCTTGGATACTGACAGCGAAGGTTTACTTATTCTAACTGATGATGGTGCGCTTCAACATCGAATTGCGCACCCAAAGTATAAAGAATCAAAAATTTACTGGGCGCAGGTTGAAGGTGTACCGAGCGATGAAGAGTTAGCGCCTTTGAGAAAAGGTGTTGATCTGGGGGATTTCGTGACACAGCCTGCCGAACTTAGAATAATGGAAGAGCCGGCGAATCTCTGGTTACGTGACCCTCCTATCCGCGAGCGTAAGTCCATACCAACTAGCTGGCTTGAGATTAAGATTAGCGAAGGCAAAAATCGCCAAGTACGACGCATGACGGCAAAAATTGGATTCCCGACTTTGCGCCTCATCAGGTATGCGGTTGGGCAGCATTCGCTTGATGGACTGAAATTAGGTGAGTTGAAAGTTATTGAAAGCTAGTAGTTAACACATGAAATGACGTAGTAATCGTTAACCATTTAAGGTTAAATCTTAATTATATAAATGTAGGAAAAAGCGTTATGAAGCCAGTTGTTATTTTTCGACATGCCAAGATCGAAGGCTCAGGTTACTTAGGCAAGTTTTTGACTGAGAAAGGTATTATTTGGAAGTCAATAAAAGTGGATGAGAATGAGCCATTGCCACCTTCAGCCAAGGCTTTTAGTGGAATTGTTTTTATGGGCGGCCCAATGAGTGTGAACGACCCTCTGCCATGGATTCCGCATCTGCTTGAGTTGATTCGTGAGGCTGTAAGTTTAGATATTCCAGTGTTAGGGCATTGCCTCGGCGGACAGCTCATCAGCAAAGCGCTTGGCGGGGTGGTGGGCAGTAATCCAGTCAAGGAAATCGGTTGGGGTGAAGTGAGTGTCACCAAGAGTTCAGTAGCGAAGCAATGGTTTGGCGACTTGGATAAATTCAACAGTTTTCATTGGCATGGCGAAACATTTACGCTGCCAGAAAACGCCACGCATTTAATTGCCAGTCAATATTGTGAGAATCAAGCTTATGCGATTGGTAAACATCTGGCCTTGCAGTGCCACATAGAGATGACTGAAGAGTTGGTCAATGCCTGGTGCGAAAATGGTGAGAAAGAGATCGCAGAATCGAGCGCTAGTCCAGGTGTGTTGCAAGTAGCAGAAATTCAGCATGATCTTGAGAACAGAATCGCTCAATTAAATAGCATTGCACATGGTGTTTATGAGCGTTGGATTCAAGGTTTGAAGCCTTGATTTTGCTGGTACCCGAGCCGATAGCACTATTGGCTTATGGTAGACTCATAGCTAATTAAATTATTTACTTTAAGAGATTGAAATGTCTGGCAACACGATCGGCACATTATTTACCCTGACTTCATTTGGCGAATCTCATGGCGCAGCCATAGGTGGCGTGATTGACGGCTGCCCACCAGGGTTAGCATTGACAGCAGCCGACATCCAGATTGAGCTGGATAGACGCAAACCTGGTACCTCACGCCATGTCACGCAGCGTAAAGAGTCTGATACCGTCGAGATTCTATCTGGTGTGTTTGAAGGGAAAACCACAGGCGCGCCTATCGGCTTGCTGATTCGTAATGAAGACCAGCGCAGCCAGGATTATGGCAATATCGCCGATACTTTTCGCCCTGGTCATGCCGATTACACCTATTGGAAAAAGTATGGTATTCGCGATTATCGTGGTGGTGGTCGCTCAAGTGCTCGCGAAACCGCAGTGCGTGTTGCGGGTGGTGCAATTGCCAAGAAATGGTTGTCTGAACGTTATGGTGTGACTATTCATGGCTACATGAGCCAGATGGGCGAAATCGATATTCCATTCCAAAGTTTGGATTTCGTTAACCAGAATCCATTTTTCTCACCGAATGCCGAGATTGTTCCTGAGTTAGAAAGCTATCTGGATAAGATTCGCGCTGAACGCGATTCAGTTGGTGCGCGCATCAGTGTGATTGCGCAAGGCGTGCCAGTGGGTTGGGGTGAGCCAGTTTACGACAGGCTGGATGCAGAGATTGCCTATGCCATGATGAGCATCAATGCTGTTAAAGGTGTTGAAGTTGGCGCAGGCTTTGCCAGTGTGGCACAGCGCGGCTCTGTGCATAGTGATGAAATGACGCCTCAAGGCTTTGCCAGCAACCATGCAGGCGGCATATTGGGTGGAATTTCAAGTGGGCAAGATATCACGGTCAATATCGCACTCAAGCCAACTTCTAGTATTCCACAAGGCAGGCAGTCGATAGACAAGCAAGGTAATGCCGTGACCATGCAAACCAATGGCCGTCATGATCCATGCGTTGGTGTGCGTGCAACCCCGATTGCCGAAGCCATGCTGGCGTTGGTGCTGATGGATCATGCGCTCAGGCACAGGGCGCAATGTGCTGATGTCATCAATACCTAGGCAAATCTAATTTATAGAGGCTCAAGCCTCGGACACTATTGATGAAGCAACTCCCTTATTGGCGATTATCTGGTTTTTATTTCGCCTACTTTGGTTTTGTTGGTGCATTCAGCCCATTCTGGGGCTTGTATTTAAAATCTCTCGCTTTCACGGCTTTTCAAATTGCAACGTTGATGTCGCTATTTCAGATTGCCCGTATTTTTGCGCCGGGGGTCTGGGGTTGGGTGGCCGATCACACCGGGCAGCGCGTCAGGCTTATCCAGTTGCTGGCAGGGCTTAGCCTGGTTTCTTACGTTGGTGTCTTTTTCGGCGAGTCTTTTGGTTGGCTGTTCGCGGTCATGATTACCCTTAGTTTTTTCTGGAGTGCGTCATTACCGCTGATTGAAGTGGTGACCATGGGGCACTTGGGCGACAAGTTTGGCCGCTATGGACATATTCGCATGTGGGGTTCTGTAGGTTTTATTCTTGCTGTTGTTGGGCTTGGCTATCTTGTTGAGCACACGACTATCAAATCGTTGCTTTGGGTCATATTGGGCTTATTGGTTGGCGTTTTTTCCTGCTCCATCAACCTCCCTGAACCCAAACTTCTAAAACCTCACACTGAACACCGCAGTCTGGCAACAATCATGCGGCAGCCACAGGTCATTGCCTTAATGGCCGCTTGTTTTAGTATGGCTGCGGCACATGGCGTCTATTACACCTTCTACTCGATTTATCTGGTAGACCACGCCTACACGGCAGCTCAAGTCGGCTGGCTTTGGGGTGTGGGCGTCATGTGTGAGATTTTGATATTTATCTACATGCCTCGCCTGACCGCCAAATTTGGTTTGCGCAATATTATGCTGGCTAGCCTACTATTGGCTTTTGTGCGATTCATAATCATCGGTTGGGCGATTGATTTCTGGATGTTGATTTTACTGGCGCAAACCCTGCATGCGGCTACATTTGGCACCTACCATGCTACCGCAGTTGCCCTCACGCATCATTATTTCAAAGGCAAACACCAATCCAAGGGGCAGGGTTTATACACCAGTGTTTCTTACGGACTAGGTGGAACATTTGGCGCCATGATGAGCGGATTCTGCTGGGAGTCGCTGGGCCCAAGTTGGACGTTTACGCTGTCCGCCTGCTGCGCTATGCTAGGCTTTGTTTTATTCGCATGCATGATGCCAAAACATGGCGCAATATCGAATCAAGTACATAGCGCTTAATCAATCGTATTTAGAGAGAACTTAGTGAAATTACTCATCCAATTCAACGTTTTTTTGCTTCTTTCCACAATCTCGACGCTCGGTTTTGCGGATACCAGCATCAATGTGGTTGGTCTTTTTAGTAGCAAGGCAGTGGTCATTATCAATGCGGGTAAGCCGCAAACGCTTTCTGTTGGGCAAACAGTGCAAGGCGTAAAACTGATCTCAGCCGATAGTGCCAAAGCGGTATTTGAGGTTGAGGGTAAGCAGAAAGAGCTGGGCATGGGTCAAGCGGCCTCGGTTGGTGGAAATTCTCCTAGTGCTGGAAATGTGACCTTGTATGCCGATTCTGCGGGGCATTATTTTGCAGATGGCTATGTGAACGGCGCTTCGTTGAGGTTTCTTGTAGATACTGGAGCAACCGCTGTTGCGCTGAATAGTGGTGATGCAGCTTATGCTGGGCTTGATTACAAAAGAGGCAAAAAGGAGTTGCTTGAAACCGCAAGCGGTACTGTGGTTGGCTACAATGTAGTCATCAATACCCTTAAAATTGGCGGATTGGTATTGAATCAGGTGAATGCGCTAGTGCTTGAAGGCGGCTCGCCATCAGTCGTGTTGCTGGGTATGACTGCCCTTAATCGCATGGATATGAAGCGAGATGCAACCACAATGACGCTGACCAAGAAGTATTGAAAGGCCTCACCTCGAGAGACAATAAAAAAGCCGCATACAGATGCGGCTTTTTTATTCTGGTTACTCAGCTTATTTCTTTATGCGCTTATCGCTCTCAATCAATGCGTAAGCTGAGTGATTATGGATAGACTCAAAGTTCTCTGACTCCACCACAAATTTATCAATGCGCTTTTCGGCGATTAACTGTGCTGCTACATCACGCACCATATCTTCAACGAATTTTGGATTGTCGTAAGCATGCTCTGTTACGTACTTCTCGTCTGGACGCTTCAATAAACCGTAGAGCTCTGAAGAAGCTTGTGATTCAACAATACGGATCAGGTCTTCAACCCAGATGAAATCATTGATGAGTGCTGTAATCGTTACGTGCGAACGCTGATTGTGCGCACCATAGTTAGATATTTTCTTCGAGCAAGGACAAAGGCTGGTGACAGGCACTAAGACCTTGACCGTAATATCAAACTTACCTTGGTTAATCTCACCAATAAAACTAACTTCATAATCCAGCAAGCTTTGCACGCCAGATACAGGCGCTGCCTTGTTGATGAAGTATGGGAATGTCATCTGCACATAGCCAGATTCGGCCTCAAGACGTTTCACCATCTCGCGCAAAATACTCTCAAAAGACTCAATTGAAATCTCACGCTCATTCATGTTGAGAATCTCAACAAAACGAGACATATGGGTGCCTTTGAAGTTATGCGGCAAATGCACATACATATCAAACATGGCTACCGTGTGTTGCACGCCACCTGTTTTATCTTTGACTTTGACTGGGTGGCGGATTGACTTGATGCCCACCTTATCAATCGCCAAATGGCGTATATCTGGGGTATTTTGGACATCTTCAATCGTAGGTAATATGGGTTGGTTCATTTAGATTCTCGATAATGGTTACTCAAGCAAATGATGTAACTTTAATACTTGAGTATAACACTAGGTTAATATTTTCTCAATTGCAGCAATAATGCCCTGAGCATCTAGACCACAGTTTGCCAACATGGTTTCATGCACGCCATGTTCAATAAATGTATCGGACAAACCTAGCGATAAGGTCGCAATTTTCTGGTTGATATGTTGCAGGGCTTCAATCACAGCAGCGCCTGCACCGCCCATGACAGCGTTTTCTTCTACCGTGACCAATAAATCATGGCTAGCAGCTAATTCGGTAATCAGGGCAATATCCAGCGGCTTCACAAAACGCATATTGGCGACGGTAGCATTCAACTGTTCGCCAGCTTCCAGTGCTGGTTTGAGCATGCTGCCAAAAGCAAGAATCGCAATTTTCTTGCCTTGGCGGCGTATCTCACCTTTGCCAATCGGCAGTGCATGCATCTCGCTTTTAATCTCTACACCAGTGCCGCCGCCGCGTGGGTAACGCACTGCAGTTGGGCCATTCTGCATATAGGCGGTATAAAGCATCTGCCTGCATTCGTTTTCATCGCTCGGTGTCATGATGATGAGGTTGGGAATACAGCGCATATAGCTGATATCAAAACTGCCTGCATGGGTTGGGCCATCGGCCCCTACTAGGCCGGCACGGTCAATTGCAAATACGACAGGCAGGTTCTGCAATGCAATATCGTGAATCAGTTGGTCATAAGCACGCTGGAGAAATGTGGAATAGATGGCCACGACAGGCTTCATGCCATCGCACGCCATGCCTGCTGCAAATGTCAACGCATGTTGTTCAGCAATGCCCACATCAAAAAAACGTTTTGGGTAGGCTTCGGCAAAAGCATTCAGGCCTGAACCATCAGACATCGCAGGTGTGATGCCGATCAGTCGCTCATCTTTTGCCGCCATATCGACCAACCAGTCACCAAATACTTGCGTGTAGGTTTTAGTGCTGGATTTTGGCGCTTCATAACCATTGGCAGGGTCAAATTTTCCAACACCATGAAACTTACCGGGATTATCCTCTGCAGGCTCGTAACCACGCCCCTTTTGTGTGACCACATGCAGGAACTGTGGCCCTTTTAGATGGCGAATATTATTTAAAGTGGTAACCAACACATCCAGATCATGGCCATCAATGGGCCCAATGTAATTGAAGCCGAATTCCTCAAATAAAGTGCCTGGCGTCACCATGCCTTTAACATGTTCTTCAGCACGTTTTGCGAATTCCAGAACGGGTGGCATCACACCCAGCATTTTTTCACCAGAGCGGCGTACGCTGTCATAAAAGCGGCCAGATAGAAGCTTGGCTAAATAATGTTGCAGTGCACCAACGTTAGGTGAAATAGACATATCGTTATCGTTGAGCACGACGAGCAAGTTTGCATCCATCGCCCCGGCATTATTCAATGCTTCAAATGCCATGCCGGCAGTCATGGCGCCATCGCCGATAATCGCTACAGCGCGACGCTCAGAGCCTGTTAACTGGGCAGCAATCGCCATGCCAAGAGCGGCTGATATTGATGTACTTGAGTGTCCCGTACCAAAGGTATCATAAGCACTTTCATTGCGCCTGGGGAAGCCTGCAATCCCGCTTGGTTTACGCAGGTTTTGCATGGCTTTACGTCGGCCTGTAAGTATTTTATGCGGATAGGTTTGATGGCCTACATCCCATACCAGACGGTCATCAGGGGTGTTGAATACATAGTGCAATGCAATTGTGAGCTCGACTACGCCTAGATTTGATGACAAGTGGCCGCCAGTTTTAGAGACGCTATCAATCAAGAACATACGCAGTTGCTCTGCCAGCTCGCGTAAGTCTTTGCGATCAAGTTGTCTTAATTCGTCAGGTGAATTGATCGTATCTAATAATGGGTACATGGTGGTTAAAAGCGGTCTTTAAAAACTGCGTTGCATAATAAATTGGGCTAGCTGTCTCAAACGCAAAGCTTCCTCTCCAAAGGGTTTGAGTGCAGCAAGTGCATTTTCGTAAAGCTCATTGGCCAAGGCTTTGGCACGCGTGATGCCCAGTATAGTGACATAAGTAGGTTTATTACTATCGGCATCCTTGCCAGCAGTTTTGCCTAGCGTTGCTGTATCTGCTTCAGTATCCAAAATGTCATCGACTACCTGAAAAGCTAAACCTATTGCTTCAGCATATTGTTGGATAGCGGCGATTTTTGCTTTGTCTTCTTGATTTGCACAGTAAGCACCCAGCAGGGCGGCTGCGCGGATCAAAGCCCCAGTTTTATGAATATGCATATATTCAAGTTCAAGTTGCGTCAGCTCTTTACCAACACTAGCTAAATCAATTGCCTGTCCACCTGCCATGCCGCGTGAGCCGCTTGCAATTGTAAGTGTTGAGAGCATTTTGAGTTGTTGTTCAGGGGTGAAATCTAGGTTTTGCTCTGTTGTTGCCAAGGTCTGAAATGCCAGTGTTTGCAACGCATCGCCAACCAGTAGCGCAGTCGCATCATCATATTGTTTGTGGCACGAAGGTTTGCCGCGGCGTAAATCATCATCATCCATGCAGGGCATGTCGTCATGTACTAGGGAATAAGCGTGAATCATCTCTACAGCACTGGCAGCTATATCTACTTTGTTAGCATTTGCGTCACATAGCGAACCAGCGGCATGCGCCAGCAATGCCCGGACTCGCTTGCCGCCACCGAGCAGTGCATAGCGCATGGCGTCATGCAGGCGCTGAGGGGCGATATTTGCCTTCGGTAGAAGTTGCTCAAGTGCGTGTTCGGTACGCTGCTGAATATCCAGCGCCCAGGTAGTAAAGTCAGTCATTGCGATAACTCAATCTTCGCTATCTGTATAAGTTTGCAACTGATTTTTATCATCAAGGATACGCACCTGCTGCTCTACATCTGCCAGCGTTTTTTGGCAGAAACGTAATAAATCAGTTCCACGTTTATAGGCAGCTAGGGATTGTTCAAGTGGCATCTGGTCAGATTCCATTTGCTGCACAAGTGACTCAAGCTCAGAAAGTGCTGTATCGAAACTCGGCCTGTCTTCCGAACCAGAGTTTTCAATATTAGAGGCAGCGGTTTTTGTATTTTTAGGCATGAATAATGGTTGGTATATGGTTTAAATGCCAGCATTACGAAGACGACTTATCATCCCCTCGCCAGCTTTATTATTATTTCTACTATTTTAGCGCGATATCAGCAGTTTATCTCGCATTTCTAATTAATGAAGGTTGAATTAAGCCAATATACGGCTTAGAAAATTGCGTATATCGTCAATTTCTTCTGCACACACTGAATGAGCCATTGCATATTCATGCCAATCGACAACATAACCCGCCGACGTCAACACAGCTTGGGATGCTTGGCTGGTTGCCAATGTAATCACGCTATCAAATTCACCATGCGCCATAAAAATAGGTAGATCAAGGTTAGCAGCATGCCTATCTGCCAGCAACGTGGATTTAAGCGGTAAATAAGTAGATAGTGCCAATAACCCAGCCAATCGCTGCGGGTAGCGTAACGCTGTGTGCAAGGCAATGGCACCGCCTTGTGAAAACCCTGCAATTACAATACGGTTAGCTGGAATACCTTGCGATAATTCATGTGCGATCAATTCGGCAATCTTGGTTTCGGTCGCGCGTATGCCTGATTCATCTTGCTGGCTATCGTTATTCAAGCCATATATGTCATACCATGCGGGCATTTCATGGCCGTTGTTAATGGTGACTGGCCTCACGGGTGCATGTGGCAATATGAAGCGCATATTGGGAATGCCTAGCTCTTCAACAATCGGCGCAAAGTCATGGCCGTCGGCACCTAGGCCATGTAGCCAGATAACGCTGGCATTTATTTCTGCCGAAGTTTCAATGACAAGAGATTCCAACATGAATTACCCCCACTATTTTTGTAGCTTGTTTTGAATAAATTTATGTATCAAATCAACCGTCAGTCAGGCGATTATGCCCGAATATCCCACCTGAATTTTCGTATGGTTGTTATATGCTATGATTTTGCTATATGCTTGATGTAAATCAGGGCTTTACAATTATTAGAACAACTTATGCGCCTTCCTGAAATATTCACTCGTCATCTTATCCGTATAGGCTTAGGTCTTGCGGTAGTCGCTTTATTCTTGCTCACTACTACTGACTTACTGCACATGGGCTTTATTAAGCGCCTAGACCATTTTACCTACGATGTGCGCTTAAACCTCATGATGCCAGGCACAGTAGATAATCGCATCGTGATTGTCGATATTGATGAAAAAAGCCTGCAGGAGCAAGGGCGCTGGCCTTGGGGGCGGAATAAACTTGCCAGCCTTGTTGATAAGCTATTTGATCAATATAAAATCAAAGTCATGGGATTCGACGTTGTATTTGCTGAAAAAGACGATAGTTCTGGCCTTAAAAGCATAGAAGAGATTCAAAGCAAATACCTGAGTGGTGATGATCTTTTCAAGCGTACTATTGATGAATTAAGGCCTAAGCTTGATTACGACCAAGTATTTGCAGATAGCCTCAAAGGCCGAAATGTGGTGCTTGGTTATTACTTTAGCCAGAACGGTAAAGATGAAAGTGTGGGATTATTGCCAACAGCCTCATTTGTGGATGGCAGCTTTAAAGGTAAAAATATTCCATTCACCGAAGTGGCAGGCTTTGGTGCAAACCTTGATGTATTGCAAAAAAACGCATACACCGCTGGCCACTTTAACCCAGACCCTGATGAAGACGGTATATCGCGCAAAGTGCCCATGTTGCTTAAATATAAAGATAATTTATATGAGGCATTGTCAGTCGCTGTTGCCCGCGTTGCATTAGGTAATCCCAAGCTTGAAGCCAAATTTGCTGAGGGTTTAGGCGTTAGCAGCAAATACGCAGGTCTGGAATGGTTAAAGCTTGGTGACAGGCAAATTCCTGTAGATGCTAATGTCGCAGCCCTAATCCCCTATCGTGGAAAACAAAGTAGTTTCCCCTATGTATCTGCTACCGACGTACTTACAGGCAAAGTCCCTGCAGAAGTTTTGGACAACAAAATCGTGTTGCTTGGCACTACAGCCCCAGGCCTGATGGACTTGCGGGCAACACCTGTACAGAACATTTATCCAGGGGTTGAGATTCACGCCAATATGATTTCAGGCATTCTCGATCAGAATATTAAAGAAAAACCTGCATATACGATGGGCGCTGAGTTTGTGCTCATTCTAATAACAGGTCTGTTGCTTGCTATATTGTTGCCCGTATTAAACCCAGTCATGGCGACAGCACTTGCCTTTGCTGTATTTTTCTTGAGCATTATTTTTAATCTGATTGTTTGGCAGTTTGGCAATCTGGTACTGCCATTGGCATCAATATTGCTGATGATTGCTGCTATTTATGTGCTGAATATGGCGTATGGGTTTTTTGTCGAATCGCGTGGTAAACGTCAGTTGGCTGGTTTATTTGGGCAATATGTGCCACCAGAGTTGGTAGACGAGATGTCCAAAGACCCCGATGCATTTAGTCTAGAAGGCGAAAGTCGGGAATTGACGGTATTGTTTTCAGATGTGCGTGGTTTTACCACTATTTCTGAAGGGCTAGAGCCTAAAGAGCTCACGCAACTCATGAACGAATTTTTAACGCCGATGACCCATGTGATCCATCACAGTCGCGGTACGATTGATAAATACATGGGCGATGCCATTATGGCGTTCTGGGGAGCACCACTGCATGATGTGCAGCACGCTAAACATGCCCTTGATGCTGCAATGGGCATGATGGATAGCCTATCAGTATTACAAGAGGAATTTAAAAAACGCGGTTGGCCAGAAATCAAAATAGGTGTTGGTCTCAATACTGGTCCGATGACTGTGGGTAACATGGGTTCATCATTCCGTATGGCTTATACCGTGATGGGTGATGCAGTGAATTTAGGTTCTAGGCTTGAAAGCCTAACCAAAAACTATGGCGTCTATATCATTGTGAGCGAATACACTAAAGAACAAGTACCTGAATATATTTACCGTGAGCTAGATCTGGTACGTGTTAAAGGTAAAGATAAGCCAGTCACCATATTTGAGCCCATATGTGAAGCAGGAAAAGAAGACAAAGCCATCAAAGATGAACTCAAACTCTATCGAGAGACTCTGAAATTATATCGTGCCCAGAATTGGGATATCGCAGAGCTGCAATTCATCAATCTGAAGAACCAATATCCAAATCGTTACTTGTACCCAATGTATCTTGAACGCGTGGCGTTTTATAGAGCAAACCCGCCTGGCGATGATTGGGATGGCGTATTCACTCATCAGTCAAAATAATAGGGATGAATTTAATATATATGCAGCAGTACTATCAATTTATAAGCACTGATCAAATGGAACCGCGCGAATGCAGGTAAAAATACTAGGGTGTAGTGGCGGTATTGGCGATAGTTTGCGCACAACCTCTATATTGATTGATGAGGATATATTGATTGATGCAGGCACTGGCGTTGGTGATTTGACGATAGATGAGTTATTGTTGATTGATCACATCTTCGTTACCCACTCGCATCTTGACCACATTGTATCTATCCCATTCCTCATGGATACCGTGATGGGTTTGCGCACTGACCCTGTCACAGTGCATGCTACGGCAGAAACAATCAAGGTGCTAAAGGAGCATATTTTTAACTGGAAAGTCTGGCCTGATTTTAATGTGATTCCAAATGCAGAAGAAGCTTTTCTACAATACAGTGAAATCAAGCTTGGCGAGGTAACTACATTGGGCCAAAGAAGCATTACAGCAGTTCCAGCGAACCATGTAGTGCCTGCAGTGGGCTATCATATTGATAGTGGAGAAAGCAGCTTGGTATTCACTGGGGATACAACCACTTGCGATAAACTCTGGCAACATGTGAATGCCATCGAAAATTTAAAGTATCTTATTATTGAAACCGCTTTTAGCAATGGTGAGATTGAATTAGCCAAGATTTCAAAACATTTATGTCCATCCCTGTTGTTTGATGAACTGAATAAATTGACACGAGCAGCCGAAATTTATATCACGCACCTGAAGCCAGGTGAAGGCGAAGTTATTATGCAAGAAATTGAACAAAGTAAGCATGAGTTCAAGCCAAAGGCATTACAAAACCAACATGTATTTCAGTTGTGAGATTAACTAAAGAATTTTATCCAGTATGGCATCTATAGAAACCAGCATCATTGATCAGTTACAACCAATATCAACGCTATCCCCCGGGCGATTGAAGGAGCTTGCTGGTTTGTGCTTTGTAGAAAAAGTTAGCAAGGACATCAACCCATTTCGCATGAATGTAAGTAAAGCGGCACAAGCGCTTTATCTGTTAAGTGGTGAACTTGGTCTGAGATACGCTAATGGCAATAAGAAAATCATGCGCGGCGGTAGTGAAGCTTCTAAACACGCCGTAGATGCAAGTGCTGGGCTTGTTGAGGCCATCGCGCTGACAGACATTGAGATAGTTCGTATTGATCTTGACCTGCTAGATATCATGATGACCTGGGATCAGCTTTCAGATTTTGAGAAGCCTTCCACAAATGAAGCACAAAAGTCGGATACAACAAAAACTTCAGATAATGCTGGTCATTCATTAGCAAAGCCCGCCCGAGCAGCAACTTCTTGGATGGGTGACACTGGTGTATTCAGTGCTAGCAAATTGCAAACGGGGGTCTTTAGCCGTTTGCCCTCAGCCAATATAGAAGAAATGTTTAATCGCATGACTTCAGTTGATGTCAAGGCAGGTCAAGTCATCATTCATCAAGGTGCAGAAGGTGATTATTACTATCTAATAGAAAATGGCACAGCAGTCGTCAGCAGAATTACAGAAGCTGGCCAACCACCTACTATATTGGCTGAACTTCATGCGGGGGATGCTTTTGGCGAAGAGGCGCTGGTCTCAGATAATAAGCGCAATGCAACCATCACCATGAAAACTGAAGGGGCATTACTCAAGCTGAAAAAAACAGACTTCATTGAGTTATTAAAAGCGCCCCTCATCAGCCAGATTACTATGGAAGAAGCCCGTAAACTCACAGCAAATGGTTCAATATGGGTGGATGTCCGATTTCCTTCTGAATATCAGTTTGATCATCTTCCCAAAGCTATTAATATTCCCTTGAACGAACTGCGCAGCTTGATTCCGACTTTGGATAAACAAAAAGAATATATCGTCTATTGCCAGACAGGCAGACGCAGTTCAGCCTCGGCCTTTGTTTTGGTTGAGCAGGGGTTTAGGGTACAAGTATTACAAGGTGGAACTCGAGGATCAAAAGTTTAAGCATTAAATATAGATTATTGGAGAGTTTTTGTGATCAAGTGGTTGAACGCTAAAGAAGCAGTAGAGTTTGGGGAGTCGCTGGCAGAGTTTTTTGCAAGAAGAATCCCGTTAGTAGAAGAAGAAAATCAGAGAGTAATATCAAAAGCAAACAGACGAGCAGTGCTCAATGAGATGGTACGTAAGATTGATAAGTTTAAATCAGAGCATAGTATGAACTTTTATAAGAAAGCAAAACTAGGTAACGCTTTTAAATGGAAACTATTGGAGGCTGGATTTGCTGCTGATATTGTTGATAGCTTAACTAAGCAAATACTGCTTCGCCTTTAGTCAATTCAAATCAATTATAAATTTTCGGCGCATTTCTTTACCCATATTCCGCGGTAAGCTTTTTCAAGATCAACTGTAAATTTTGCTGCATCCATGATTGGAGAAGATTCAAGGATGCCTCTTAAATTGGCGCGTAATTTTGAGAGATTGTCTAAGTCATTAACTTGTTTTTTTGCTAATGTAATAAACTCATTTTCATTATGTGCAATCCAATCGTTTAGGTCCAAGTTAAGTAGTATGCTGGAAGTACTTCGCGATATAGATGTCCCTCCAACAAGTGTTAAAGTCGGAACCCCCATCCATGCGGAATCGCAGGTTGTCGTTGCACCGCTATATGGATGGCTATCTAATGCTATATCAATCTGGTGATGTAATTCTCTGAACTGGTCTAGTCCAACAGGCGTATACAGTTCTATACGTTCATTAGATATACCGAAAGTATCAAAATGATTGAATATATCTAGATGTTTTTCATGAGGGATTCCTACAATCATTAGTCTTGATTCTGGTATTTCAATCAATAGTCTTGCCCATAGATCAAGTATCTTTGAAGACAACTTAGTAAATCTATTTAATGAGCCAAAACAAATATTGCCTGAAGTAAGGGCAGGCAAAGCCGATACATTAATCAACTGACTAGGTTTTTGATAACACCACTGACAATTCGGCAGTCGTAATAATGCCTCGCTATGGAATTTCTCCGTGATACCAACAGGATCTGAATAAGCGTCAACTATCCGATAATCGATTGTGCTTAATCCAGTTGTATTGATGTAACCCAGCCATGTAAGTTGAATATGTGCTGGTTTACTTAAAAAGACTTCCAGACTGTTATTCGATGTATGGCCAGCTAAATCGATTAGTATATCAATCTGATCAGTTCGTATTTTACTAATTAAATCTTCGCTACTCCTATTGGCACAGTCTCTCCAATGATCGACCAATATTTTTATATGCTGAGTTACATCATCTGATTTTGGGTAGTTGTAATAGCAATATATTTCAAACTCATCACGATTATGGTGCACTAGGACGGGAATAATAAAACGAGATACAGGATGCGCGCGGAAGTCGGGAGAAACGTATCCGATTCGTAGCTTCTGGTTTACTTGATAGTTTTTATTATAAATCTCAGTCTGATTAGTCCAATACAAACTCCCATAACGTTGATGTTCTGAAAATATATAATCCGCAGAAAATTTGGGATGGAAGTTCAGTGAGAACAGATAACTACTGAAATGTGCCGGACTTTTAGGATTCAGTTCGTGACATTTTCTAAGTAACTCGACAGCTTTTTCTACATTTCCAAGTTGAAGATAAGTTTCGCCTAAAATATTAAGTGCTTGCCAGAAATCTGGATAAATCTTTAAACATAACAGCAACTTTTCTTCAGCTTTTCCTAATTGCCCCACCTCCTCATATATAGACCCTAATGCGAATAAAGCTTCTACATCATTAGCGTCAAGATTTAGTGCTGATTCATAGCTTTCGATAGCCGCTATTTTAAGTTGTAGCTCATTTAAGATAGATGCTAGTGATTTATGAAATGCAGGCTCAGTATTATTAATTTCAATTGCATTTTTAATTAGATCTATTGCAACTTCGCGATTACCTTGCTGTTGTCTGATCAGCCCTAAGAAATATAGTGAGTCCGCGTGATTCGGGTCAATCTCTAGGATTTTTTGATATAGCTCTGATGCTTCAGTAAACTTACCTGCTTCGTGTAACGCAAATCCCGAGCGCATTGTTTCATCTACGTTGATAGATTCCTCGATTAATTCTTTTGATAAGATTTCCTGTTTTTTTTTGCCAATCCATAGTCCTCTTAACCAACCCAACATGTTCGCACCTGATAAGTAATAAACCGAATCATAATCTCTCGAATCTTTATTATAAATGTTCTTATAATAGGGATTCGGTAAGTCAGCACCATCAATACAATCGATAACGGAATAATCTCAGAATGAATAGTTGGATTGCGTCATTAAAAAATAAGATATCACAGGCCTCAGCCAAGAAGTCAAAAAATCGTATTATGGATTTAGTGGCTTATAAAGCCAAAATTCAAGAAATACGAGATTCACTTTTATCTGAACGAGAGCAAGAAGCGGAGGTGTTGACGCGAGATTTTCTTTTAAGTGATATGTATCAGGCTGAGGTTTGGGAATTGCTAGGTGTTTGTCTCAAAGGTAAAAATCCAGAGGAGGCTGAAACATGTTATTTACGAGCGCTTGAGCTAGAGCCGCATCGTGCTGATAGCTATCTCGGTTTAGGCTTGACCAGCATTGCATTAAATAAGTTTTCTCAAGCGGTAAGCTATCTTGAACAGGCCATTGAACTTCAACCCGATAATTTAGATGCACTAATCAAGCTTGCCGATCTTCTCTTTAGTCTGCAAAGGCGAAAAGAAGCACAAACTATTTATGCAAAAGCGCTAAATCTCAAACCAGATGATGCTAAATTATTATGTAAACAAGGCGTCTGCTTGTCAGATATTAGCCAATTTGGCGACTCCGAAATCGTTTTTAAAAAAGCACTGGATTTAGAGCCTAGAAATGAATACATGCTGTATGAATTTGGCATGATGTATCTCGAGTCAAAAAATTATACTGAAGCAAAAAACATATTCAATAAGCTCATGGCGATAAATTCAAAGAACCCTAATGGTTATTTCGGGCTTGCTGGTACCCAATTGGCCGAAAGTCTATTTCTCGAGGCTTACGAGACCCAGCAGCTAGGCTTAAAAGTTTGTGATATTGAAATGGTTGACGCACACAGACAGATGATGCACATCTGTGCGCATTTGTATGGCAAAGACGAAGAAATTGCATATCACTTAAGTATCGTGGATAAATTGGCGCCTGAAGCGACGCACTTGAATGATGCAGTGCATTACTTAAGAGATCACAAGTTTGTAGAAGCCATTACGGTGTTAGAACTATTCAAACTACAAAACCCAGAAAACACAATCGCAGAAGTAAATAAGGCATTGGCGTTTCTATTATTAGGTTTTTATAAGGAAGGGTGGCAAGCCTACGAGGCTCGTACAATCGACAAGCAGATGAAGGACAGTATATTGCATACCAGTCGCCTGATTCCATTGCCATTTTGGGATGGTGCCCCCATCCCGGATAAAACGCTGGTGGTTGTTATTGAACAGGGCGTGGGGGATACCATACATTTTGTGCGGTATCTTCCATTACTCAAAGCGCGTGTAGATAAAGTAATTTTGATATGCAATCCTAATCTAGAGCGCTTATTTAGTTCGGTACCTGATATTACATTAGCATCTTCTATCGAGGAGGTGATTAACGCAGACTACCAGATTTTGATCATGTCTCTACCCATGATATTTAAAACAGAGCTTGCGACTATACCTAATGCGGTACCATATTTAAGCGCTGAGAGTGCGCTAATCAAGGCTTGGAACGAACGCTTGAAGCCATGGGCAAATCAACTTAAAGTAGGTTTGGTCTGGGCAGGTGGAGCAGTATTCAAAGGGGACTATAACCGTTCAACTAAATTATCTCAGTTTGCGCCGATATTCGATGTGAAAAATGTGGCTTTTTTTAGTTTGCAATTAGGCCCACAATCAGAACAAAAAATAGATGTACCTCAAGGTGCGGAGTTGATAGATTTTACAGAATATATTACTGACTTTGCTGATACTGCTGCGTTTGTGAGCCAGCTCGATTTGGTGATTTCTGTAGATACTTCAGTTGCTCACTTAGCAGGCGCCCTAGCTGTACCCGTCTGGGTATTATTACCATTTTTTCCAGATCATCGCTGGTTCTTAGAGCGCGAAGATAATCCTTGGTATCCCACAGCAAGACTATTTAGACAAACTAGAAGCCGTAATTGGGATGAAGTTTTTCTGAAGATGGCAACTACTCTTGAGACGGTTGCAAGCGCTGATGGTGAATTGCGTTGCACAGCATTATTAGCGCCTTCAAGAGATTTAATGTCTGAGGCAGAGCATTATTTGGCTATTGGAAGAGTGGCTTACGCTGAAGATGATTATGAAAATGCAAAACTTGCTTTTGAGAGAGCGATAGTATTAAAACCTGACTTGGTAAATGCTTGGTATAACTTGGGCCTTGCCAATCAACTGCTTGATAGGGCTGCAATCGCAAGGATTTGTTACAAACGAGCGCTTGTGCTCAATCCAAATGATGCTGGTGCCTACTATAACCTAGCATGCATTGCGGCAGACTATAAAAATCATCAAGAATCTATTGAGTATTTTGATGAAGCTTGGCGTATTGATTCCACTAATCCCGAGGTCGCTTACAAATTCGCTTCACTTTTATGGGAAACATTTAATATTAAAAAAGGGTTGCAGGTGCAGAGTGTTGGGCTTGAATTTGCACCTTATCACAGGTTGGGTTGGGTCAATTATGCTTTGCTATTGGCAGAGTCTGGCGATTCGACGGCAGCGCAAGTAGCTTTACAGCGCGCTTTTTCCTACCCTGCCCAGGAAGATGACTCCCTAATTGCCGAAGAGGCAGAGTTGCTGTTTTCAATGGGTGAGCTGGATTGTTCACTAGAAGCTGCCAAGCTCGCCGCAAAGTTAAATCCAGATAACCTTGAGTCACAATTGACTCAAGGGTTTGTGTATCTGAAACAAGGAAAGCTGCAAGAGGGCTGGAGACTATTGGAGAGTAGGTTGAAGGTCGCACGAGAAGACCAGAAAAAGTATACGGCTGATATATGGAATGGCATGGACATGCCTGAATCTATATTGCTTGTACATGGTGAGCAAGGGTTAGGAGATATGATCCAGTGTATGCGATATATTCCTCTATTAAAACCAAAGTTTAAGCGTATTGTTATTCATATCCACAAGCCGCTCGTTACAATCGCAAAAATGGTAGAAGGCGCAGAAGATTTAGAAGTGTCATGCGATGAGATTCCTAAACATGATGTGAGAATTCCAGCAATGAGCATACCACTGCGTTTTAATACTACGCTTGATACTATTCCGAATAAGCTACCCTATCTTAATATCACGCATGACTATCTAACAAAATGGGAGGCGCTCACTGGAGATAGAAACACTAAAAAGCGTATTGGTTTTGCTTGGACAGGTAATCAGGTGCTTGCCAGTAACCAAAGACGTTCTATCCCAGTTGATTTACTACCAGTATTAATGGGATTTAATAAAGTGGAGTGGTGGAGTCTGCAAAAAGATTTTCAAGGTAGTTTGCCTGATAGCATAAAGCTCATTGATAAAATGCACTTAACTTCAAATATGGCAGATACTGCGGCCTTAATTATGCAGCTTGACTTAGTGATTACTGTGGATACTGCAGTAGCACATCTGGCTGGGGCGCTAGGTAAACCAGTATGGATATTGCTGGCTTACAATTCTGATTATCGCTGGCTGACTAACAGGCATGATAGCCCATGGTACCCGACTGCGCTTTTATTCAGACAAGATCAACGTTATACATGGCAACCAGTGATTCAACAGGTTTTAGCTAGACTAGAGCATTGGGTGAATGATTAATATAAATGCTTTATCTCCTAAATATATGTTGTTACTAAAAATAAAAGCCCCATTAGGGGCTTTTATTTTTAGTAACAACAAGTTTTAAACATTATCTGCAAGCTTGTGGACGATATTTGCTGAGCACCGTAGTTGCAGTTGCGTTATTACATGTCCAACCACCGCCACCGTCAGCTGTTACAATTCCTGCCGCTGTACCTGAGGCACGACCAGTTGAGAAATTGTATGTAATGGTACCAGCTGGATATGTACCTCCAATAGTAGGAGCCACACTACCATATTTACCCACCATAGTAACTGCAATTTCAGAAACTGCAGGAGCTGCTCCAGACGCTTGTGCTATCAGGCCTGGCCACGAATTTGTATTGGCACCAAATTCAGCCGCTGGGGACTTAATACCAGCCAACAACTCAAAGCCTTCTGAAACTTGAGCACGTGTAATGTAATCTTGGTAAGAAGGAATTGCTACAGCAGCCAAAATACCGATAATCGCAACTACGATCATCAGTTCAATTAGCGTAAAACCTTTTTGAATCTGTTTCATAATAAGAACCCCTTTACTTAATTAATTGTTTAACCGTTAAGGTTAAGTATTATTTAATTGGTAATAAATAATACTACCCTATGTACTGATACTAACTTATAAAAATAAGCTGAGTAATACTTAACATACATTTACATACACAATGACAAAAAATGTCATTGGCACTTTAGCATATTCGTATGGCGAATTATAAGCCTTCAGCGACTTTTTTGAGGTTGGCCAGGCCGGTTTGGTAAACGCCAGTAACTGCATTGATTGCTGTTTCGTCATCCTGACCTGGTGGGATTGGTGGGTTTAGTTTGTAAACGCGATAAAATCGCCCAAACCAGGTGACTGTTGTTTCACCAGCGCCAGGGCCGGCTTTTACGCTTACATAGGCATAGTAATCAGATACAGGTAAAGCGCCGCTTTCCAGTTCGTATTTGATCTTCATGATGCCGTCGTCAATGCCAGTGAGCTTTTCATAAAGCGTGCCGCCATCTTTAAGGGTGACTGTACGGAAAGTGGCATCAGTACCGTCTTCATCTTTTTTGGTTTCCAGCTTGGTTGATACGACTGCTGGATGCCATTTTTGCCAGTTGCCGAAATCTTTGACTAGCGCCCATACTTTTGCTGGATCTGCCTTGATTACAACAGACTCCTCAACCTTTTGTGGTGATGGGCCGTGTGCTGCAGCAGTAAGTGGCAAAATGGCCAGTGTTAATAGCGCAAGAATCTTTTTCATACAAATTTCTCCAGTTGATAAAGGTAAAACTTATTAGTGCAATTAACGTAAATCAATAATCCCATTGCAATGTCACAGTATCCTTGATGGGGTAAGTTAAATCAATGTGATGATTCCAGAATAAACTGGCCAAAAGCGCGGCTTTGATTGCCCGTAGCTATACTCGTGACTAGTTTATTAGTAGATGCATCTATCACCGAAACTGAGTTATCTGACCAGTTGGCGACCAGAATTTGTTGTGTTTTAGCATCAAAATCTAGGCCTTCAGGGAATCCGCCCACGGATATGGTGGCAATCACTTTTCTTTGCGCGAGATCAATGACTGAAATAGTGTCATCTTGTGTGTTGCTCACATAGACGTATTGCCCATTGGGGTTTGCGACCACACAGTAAGGGTGCTTGCCTACGGGGATGCTATGTGTTTCTTCAGTATTGGTATTGACCACACTAATGCTGTTGCCATAGACATTGACTGCATATAGCTCAGCCCCATCGTGACTTAAGGCAAGCCCATACGGGTGATGGCCTACTCTTATTCGTGATAGGGTTGCGAGGCTTGCTGTATCAATCACTGCAATATCGTTGCTATCGCGATTTGCAACATATAATTTTCTGCCATCAGGGCTCACAACCATACCTGCAGGGGCTTTGCCAGCCTGTATCTCACGTTTTTGTTTGGTGTTGTTAAGGTCAATCGCCCAAATTCGGTCTTCATACCAGTCTGCGGCATAGAGCACATTATTGTCAGGAGAAATGACCAGTCCAACGGGTGAGCCTTCTGTGTCTATCGTATCTATCACTTGATAAGTTTTGGTATCCATCACTGAGACAGAGTTGCCTTCAACGTTTGAGATGTAAGCACGCTGATTCAATTTTGATACAGCAACACCAACCGGAGATTTGCCTACGGCAACGGTGGCAAGCAAGGTTTTATTGTCAATATCAATCACTGATACATCATTGCTGGCCTGATTCGTAATGAATGCCAGATTGCCGGCATGTGCGCTGTTAGTGCATAGCAATGTGATAAGTATCGCTAGCGGCAGCAGGTACAAATAAACATTAAGCGAAACAGCAGGATTGAGTTTGAGATTCAAAAGTTGGATATTAAGTTAAGGCGTATTCAATAAACGAGTGATTGTGCAAACAGTTGACGAAACAGTATAAAAGGCCTTGCTAAACAGCGTCAAGGCTAGATTCTAAGGACATTTGCACGATTATGAGGCATGCATTGCATTCCTGACTTTCATTACAGGCCGAAGTGTGAAAAAATCACACAATATTATTAAGGTTGTAATGTCATGATAGATCGCGATGGATATCGCCCGAATGTTGGCATTATTTTATGTAATGGCAACAATCAGGTGTTTTGGGGTAAGCGCATTCGTGAACATTCCTGGCAGTTCCCGCAAGGTGGCATCAAGCAAGGTGAGTCGCCTGAACAGGCTATGTATCGGGAACTGATGGAAGAGGTAGGCTTGCGCCCGGAACATGTAAAAATTCTGGGCCGCACACGTGACTGGCTACGCTATGACGTGCCTTCAAACTGGGTAAAAAGAGAATGGCGCGGCAGCTATAAAGGCCAAAAACAGATATGGTTTTTGCTGCGGCTGACTGGTCGTGATTGCGATGTTTCCTTACGCGCGAGTTCGCACCCTGAATTCGATGCTTGGCGTTGGAGTGAGTATTGGGTGCCACTGGACAATGTGATTGAGTTCAAGCGTGAAGTTTATAAGCTTGCACTCAATGAATTATCTATACACCTTACGCAGGAAGAAAGAAAGAAGCACCGAAGCCATCCTGACGTGATTACGGTGGGCGGAGCCTAACTTTTCACCCAGATTCTTACCATTAGAATCTGGGGTTTAAAGCGAATTCGCCATTGCTTCACCAAGCTTAACTGTTTTGCCTGCACGCCAATCTGTGTTGAATGCCAACACGTCTTTTGGGTAAAGCAATACGACAGTAGAGCCCAGCAAAAACCTGCCCATTTCCTCGCCCTGCTGCAAATTGATGGCGCGATCTGCATATTCCCAAGTGCGTATATCGCGGCTGCGTGGCGGATTAACGACGCCGTGCCAAACTGTTTCCATGCTGCCCACAATCGTTGCGCCAACTAGAATCAAGGCAAACTTGCCATGTTGAGATTCAAACTCGCAGATCACACGCTCATTGCGCGCAAATAATCCTGGTACACCCTCAGCTGTCACTGGGTTTACCGAGAATAGTGAGCCTGGTACATAGCTCATCTTTTTCAACCGACCAGCGCATGGCATGTGTATGCGATGGTAGTCTTTAGGGCTTAAATACAGCGTTGCAAACTTACCATCGATAAAATAATCAGCCAAAGGTTGGTTACCAGCGAGGAGGGCTTCGGTGCTGTAATAATGGCCTTTAGCCTGAAAAATTTGATTTAACTCAATATCGCCAAACTGACTGATTGCGCCATCAACTGGGCAGATGAAATCGGCTTTGGCAATTGGCCTGGCATCGGCACGTAGCGCCCGGGTAAAGAATTCATTGAAGCTTGAATAAGCTGCAATATTAGGTTCAGCAGCTTCCTGCATATTGACTTGATAGCGACCAACAAACCATCGAATGATAGCGGTAGTTATTTTACCAGCATGCGCTCCAGCGACTTTTCCAGCAAGTACATTAATAGCTTGCTTGGGCAATAGGTACTGGGTTAATACAGCAAGTCTTGGCATGATGATCCGGTATTTATAAGTAATAAAGGGCTGGAACCAGACACTACAGATATCTGCAGTCCCTGAGATCCAGCCCGGAACGATTTTTAATACTTAGTTCTTGGATTGGTCAACCAGCTTGTTCTTGCTGATCCAAGGCATCATCGCGCGTAGCTTGCCGCCAACCTGTTCGATTGGGTGTGCTGCGTTCAAACGACGACGTGCGGTCATTTCTGGATAGTTGGTACGGCCTTCCAGAATGAATTTCTTCGCATATTCGCCATTTTGAATGTTGGCCAAAGCTTCTTTCATTGCCCAGCGAGATTCATCATTGATGACCTTAGGGCCAGTAACGTACTCGCCATACTCAGCATTGTTTGAGATAGAGTAGTTCATGTTGGCGATACCGCCTTCATACATCAGATCCACAATCAGCTTCAGTTCGTGTAAGCACTCAAAGTAGGCCATTTCTGGCGCATAACCAGCTTCCACCAAGGTTTCAAAGCCCGCCTTAACTAACTCAACCGCGCCGCCACAGAGTACTGCTTGTTCGCCGAACAAATCGGTTTCTGTTTCTTCACGGAAGTCAGTTTCAATTACGCCGCCTTTTGTGCCGCCATTGGCCGCAGCGTAAGAAAGGGCGATGTCCTTAGCCTTGCCTGATTTATCCTGATAAACAGCGATCAGTGATGGTACGCCGCCGCCTTTGAGGTATTCAGAACGGACAGTGTGGCCTGGCCCTTTTGGTGCAATCATGATCACATCAAGATCTTCACGCGGAATGATCTGGTTGTAATGAATGTTAAAGCCGTGAGCGAAAGCAAGCGCAGCGCCTTTTTTCAGGTTAGGTGCAACTTCAGCTTCAAAAATCTGTGCCATGTTTTCATCTGGCAACAGAATCATTACCAAATCAGCACCTTTAACGGCTTTGCTGATTTCTTCTACGTTGTGGCCAGCTTTTTCAGCTTTCGCGTATGAAACACCGCCTTTGCGTGCGCCAACAGTGACTTTAACGCCTGAGTCTTTCAGGTTTTGCGCGTGGGCATGGCCTTGTGAGCCGTAACCAATGATGGTGACTTTTAACTTCTTGATGATAGACAGATCAGCGTCTTTATCGTAATAAACTTTCATGCTTTACCTTTCGAACAAATCTCGTAGTTATTTAGATTTAATAGTTGTGTGGTTTTAAACTTTTAAGATACGGTCACCACGACCAATGCCAGAAGCACCAGTGCGGACTGTCTCTAAAATAGCGGTTTTATCCAGAGCTTCCAAAAAAGCATCCAGTTTGTTACCCGAGCCCGTGAGCTCTATGGTGTAGCTGCCATCAGCAACATCAATGATACGACCACGGAAAATATCGCAAATCCGCTTCATTTCGTCGCGGAAAACGCCAGTTGCCTTGACCTTGACCAGCATGAGCTCGCGCTCGATATGTCGACCATCATTCAGGTCCAGCACCTTGACCACATCAATCAGCTTGTTGAGCTGTTTGATGATTTGCTCGATCACTTCGTCCGATCCGGAGGTGACGATGGTCATGCGTGACAACGTGGCATCTTCGGTGGGCGCCACGGTCAGTGATTCAATATTGTATGCACGCGCAGAAAAGAGGCCGGCCACACGTGAAAGCGCGCCAGCTTCGTTTTCCATCAGTAATGAGATGATATGTTTCATTTTAGTATTCTGCTTATAACTCTTCAGCCAAGATCATTTCAGAAAGGCCCTTGCCATTCGGTACCATAGGGAACACGTTTTCTTTTTGGTCTGTTAAAAAGTCCATAAAGACGAAGCGCTCTTTCAATGCGGGGCTAAAGGCTTCTTTCAAAGCGCCTTCAACATCAGATGGTTTCTCGATGCGCATGCCAACATGGCCATAAGCCTCTGCCAGTTTCACGAAATCAGGCAACGCGTCCATATATGATTCTGAATAACGGTTGCCGTAGAAAAACTCCTGCCACTGACGCACCATACCCATATAGCGATTATTCAAGGTAATGACCTTGATCGGCAGATGGAACTGCTTACAGGTTGATAGCTCCTGTATGCACATCTGGATAGAAGCCTCGCCTGTGATGCAGGCAACTTGTGCCTCAGGATGTGCTAACTGAACACCCATCGCGTAAGGTAAGCCAACGCCCATCGTGCCCAAGCCGCCCGAGTTGATCCAGCGACGTGGTTTGTCGAATTTATAGTATTGCGCAGCCCACATCTGGTGCTGACCAACATCTGAGGTCACAAAGGCATCGCCTTTGGTGACTTCCCAAAGTTTTTCCACAACGGCCTGGGGCTTGATGATGTCGCTGGTACGATCAAAGTTTAGGCATTTCTTGCTACGCCATTCTTCAATCTGTTTCCACCATGATTCCAGCCTTTGTGTATCTGGTGTCTTCTCCAGATCAAGTAACTCATTCATTTCGCCGAGTACAGACTGTACGTGACCGACGATAGGAATATCAACCTTAACGCGCTTCGAAATCGAAGACGGGTCTACGTCGATATGGATAATCGTACGGTTTTTACTAAAAAAGTGTTCAGGGTTGCCAATCACGCGGTCATCAAAACGCGCACCAATCGCAATCAGCACATCACATTCCTGCATGGCCATATTGGCTTCAAGCGTGCCGTGCATGCCTAGCATCCCAAGGAACTGCTTGTCCGTTGCAGGGTAGCCACCTAAACCCATCAGGGTGTTGGTGATAGGCGAACCTAAACGGCGAGTTAACTTGATCAGTTGATCTGCTGCATCGCCCAAGATCACACCACCACCACTATAGATCATAGGGCGTTTAGCTTCGAGCATTAGCTTGACCGCTTTTTTGATCTGGCCAGTATGGCCTTTCAATATTGGGCTGTATGAGCGCATCTCTACCGATTTTGGATAATCAAAATGGTAAAGTTGTTGGGTGATGTCTTTAGGGATATCAACCACTACAGGCCCAGGGCGGCCAGTGGCAGCGATATAAAACGCCTTCTTAATGGTCGGCGCAATGTCCTTGATGTCTTTGATCAAGAAATTATGCTTCACGCACGGGCGTGTGATGCCGATCATGTCGACTTCTTGGAAAGCATCCATGCCGATTGCAGGGGTAGGCACCTGGCCGCTTAAAACGACCATAGGTACTGAATCCATATAAGCGGTGGCGATGCCAGTCACTGCGTTAGTAGCGCCAGGGCCAGACGTGACTAGTGCAACACCGACTTCACCTGTGGAGCGCGAGTAGGCATCGGCTGCATGCACAGCAGCCTGCTCGTGGCGCACGAGTACGTGTTTGAATGAATCTTGCTTGAATATTTCGTCGTAGATGTTGAGTACCGCGCCGCCAGGGTAGCCAAACACGAACTTGACTTTTTCTTCCTGCAAGCAACGGATGACGATCTCTGCGCCAGTGATCTGAGTGTTGCGGTCTTCCATAAATCGGACTTAATTTTGCTGATGTTGGTGAACCCTGCACAGTAACCGTTTGCGGGTATTTGGTCAAGATTGATAGTGTTTAAATCGTCTTTATTTACCGATTTCGGATGACGTGGATGGGACTGCCTCTGAGGCAAAGTTTGGATTGCTAGACTACTTGAAGCTATTAATACTGTGTTTTAACCGCGTATTGGTAATTACAGACTTGTCTTTAAAACGTTAATCCTCAAGTGGCGGAGCAACTTTGAGTAACTCTTCTATGGTAGTAATGCCTGCTGCGATTTTTTCCGCCCCATTAATGAGGAGGGGTTGCATACCCTCCTTGTAAGCCAGTGTACGGATTTTTGCTAAATCGGCTGTTGGTGTAATCAGCTTTCTGATTTCAGGGGTAACGGAGAGCATCTCATAGATGCCACTACGGCCACGATAGCCCGTATTCCGGCAGTCCATACAGCCGACTTTGCCATGAGCATTGGCTGGCGGTGGCATTTCCCAGGGTTTGATCAGATCATGCCACTCATGTTCAGGCATTGCGTATGGTGTTTTGCAATTAGGGCAAAGTGTACGTAACAAACGCTGTGCCATCACGCCTAGCAGTGTTGATTGAATAAGGTACGAAGGTACGCCCAAATCAAGCAAGCGGGTAATTGCCGATGGGGCATCGTTGGTGTGTAGGGTCGATAGTACTAAGTGACCAGTAAGCGCTGCTTGAATCGCCATGTCGGCAGTTTCCAGATCGCGAATTTCGCCGACCATGATGATGTCTGGGTCTTGTCGCAAAAGCGTGCGGATACCATGCGCAAACGTGAGGTCAATGTTCGGCTGAACCTGCATCTGGTTGAATGCAGGCTCTACCATTTCTATCGGCTCTTCTACCGTACATACATTCACTTCTGAAGTTGCAAGGTTCTTGAGCGTTGAATACAGCGTAGTGGTTTTACCAGAACCTGTAGGACCAGTAACTAGGATGATGCCATTTGGGTTATGCGTCCAATCATTCCACTGGGCTGCCTGCTCTGGAGAAAACCCAAGCTCAACAAAGTTCTTAACGATAATTTCTGGCCTGAATATCCGCATCACCAGTTTTTCGCCAAAAGCTGTTGGCATGGTGGATAGACGTAACTCAACTTCCGAGCCTTCTGCGGTGACGGTCTTGATACGGCCATCCTGCGGCCTACGTTTTTCCACCATATCCATGCGCCCCAGTAGCTTGATGCGGCTGGTGATGGCATTCATGATGGTGGAAGGTAGTTGATAGACCTGATGCAACACGCCGTCGATACGGAAACGCATCACACCAAGCGTGCGGCGTGGCTCTAAATGAATATCACTGGCGCGTTGCTCAAACGCATATTTGAACAACCAGTCTACAATATTGACGATGTGCTGTTCGTTCGCATCCAGATTCTTGTTTTTGCCTAGCTCAACTAACTGTTCGAAATTTTGTACACCTAATATTTGGCCAGCCTTGGCGATAGTGGCTACATTGATTGAATTTGCAAGGTTATAAACCTCAGGCAAATAGCGTGTGATTTCCAAAGGGTTTGCCACTACCAGCTTGATTTTCATGCGCAGAATACGCTCTAGATCAGGAATCCAGTCAATCTGGAAAGGCTCCGCAGTTGCAATGGTTGCCTGTTCATTTCCCACTTTTACGGGCATGATTTTGAGGCGTTCGGCGTAATTTTTTGAGACAACCTTAGCAATAGACCCAAAATCCATATTCAGTGGGTCAATATGGTAATAATCGAGATCAGCATGCTTGGCCAGCCAGATGGTAAGTGCTTCAACGGTCAGGGTTTTTGCAGGTGCAGAGAGGTTTTTCCACTTTTGCTCGCCGATAATCACAATCGGGTGCAAATTGGTGCTATCCATTTTGCGATCTTTATAGAGTTTTTCGGCTTGGTCTTTGTCGATCAGGCCGTCATTCACCAGCAAGCGTAATACGTCCCCAAGGGTTAATTTCCCCTCAAGTGTTTTTACGATGGTGGCTGATTTACTCATGCGCGCAGTCTCTCAATGGTTAACTTACTCAAATTCTATTCTAATTAAAGCGTTATCTCTTTAAAACGTAAAGATAAATCTATGGCCTTTACGTGTTTAGTGATGGCCCCTATCGAGATTCTGTCCACGCCAGTTTGCGCGATGGCCAGCACGTTATCCAGATTGATGCCACCAGAGGCTTCCAGAATGGCTTTGCCTGCATTCAATTTGACGGCCTCAGCCAATGCTGGGATATCAAAGTTATCCAGCAATATCAGCTTCGCGCCGGCATCCAGCGCGGTTTTGAGTTGATGCAGATTTTCAACTTCTATTTGCACTGTAATATTAGTATCCGATGTTTTTCTGACTTCATCTGCAGCATTTAACACAGCTTCAATACTGCCAGCCGCAGCAATATGGTTTTCCTTGATCAAGATACCGTCATATAGCCCGAGTCGTTGATTCAATCCCCCGCCAATAGTCACCGCATATTTTTGTGCCAGACGTAATCCAGGTAATGTTTTTCTGGTATCCAGAATACGCGCCTTTGTCGTTTTGATTGCATCAACATATAGTCTGGTTTGTGTAGCGGTCGCTGAAAGCAACTGCACAAAATTAAGTGCTGCACGTTCAGCAGTCAATATGCTGCGTGCATTGCCTTGTAACTCACATATTGCTTGATTGGGCTCAACGGTTTCACCCTCGGCGATATGCCATTGAATGCTCACTGTAGGATCAATTTGGTCTATGCAGGCTTCGAGCCAAGGCAAGCCACAGATCACAGCATTCTCGCGACTGATCAATGTGGCGTGAGCTATTTGTGTGGCAGGGATGAGTTGTGCGGTTAAATCGCCTGTAGATATGTCTTCTGCCAGCGCATCTCTTACGTTGTTGAGTAATGCCGTTTGAAGTTCCGCCGAAAGATTGCTTAACAATTGTTTGCTCATGATTTCTATTATAATGTGCACTAGGTTCTAATCGATAGCTTAAAGCCCTCAAGCCTAATTCAATTCTTGATGAAATCAACTTTATGAAACTTTTGTACTCCCTCGGCAGCCCTTATGCACGCAAAGTGCGCATCGTCGCTAGTGAAAAACGTATTGAAATCGAGATGGTACCTGTGGTGCTGGCCGCCACTGACTCCCCAGTCACTCAGCATAACCCACTCGGTAAAATTCCCGTATTGATTCTGGATGACGGCGATAGCCTATTTGACTCTCGCGTGATCGTTGAATATCTTGATCACCGCACTCCAGTCGCACACCTGATTCCGCAAGACCACACCTTGAAAATACAGGTTAGGCGTTGGGAAGCACTAGCAGATGGTGTCTGCGATGCAGCGATATTAGCTATACAAGAAAGTCGCAGGCCTGAAGATAAACAAGATGCGACAGTTATCACGAAACAACATGGCAAAGTAGAGCGCGGATTGACTGCCTTGAATCAAGAGCTTGGTGACAGCAAGTGGTGCGTGGACGATAGTTTCAGTCTTGCGGATATTTCACTGGGTTGCATGCTTGGTTACTTGGCTTTACGCATGCCTGAAATCGATTTGGCGGCTCAATATCCAAATTTGGCAAGGCATTATGCTGAGTTGATGAAGCGCAAAGCCTTCGCCGATACCACCCCGGTTTAAGCGCTAAATGGCGGCAGTGATAATGCCGCCACCTAGACAAACCTGGCTCTCGTAAACCACAGCTGACTGCCCAGGCGTAATCGCCCATTGCTTCTGCCCAAATTTGATTTCCGTGAAGTCGTTATTTAGTGCATCAATTTCACACGGCGCATCGGCTTGGCGATAGCGTGTTTTGGCTGCATATACCCAATGCGTTTCAGGTTCGTGGCCTGCTATCCAGTGTAACTGGCTGGCTTGCAAGCCATCGTTAAGCAATAAAGGGTGTTCATGGCCCTGCACTACGGTGAGTATATTTTTCTCCATGTCTTTTGCTGCTACAAACCATGGCTCACCATTACTTTCCCTTGAGCCGCCGATTTTCAGGCCTTGGCGTTGACCCAGCGTGTAGTACATCAAGCCTTCATGTTGGCCAACTACTTTGCCTTCAGGTGTTTGCATCTCACCTGGTTCACGCGGTAAGTAACGCGCGAGAAATTCTTGAAAAGGGCGTTCGCCAATAAAGCAAATACCAGTTGAGTCTTTCTTTTCGGCATTGATCAACCCAGCTTTGCGCGCAATCTCACGGACTTCGCGTTTTAGCAGCTTGCCTAGCGGAAACAGGGTTTTTGAAAGTTGCGCCTGATTCAGCCTGTATAGGAAATAGCTTTGGTCTTTGCTGCCATCTTCTGCTTTGAGTAACTGGAACAGTCCATTCTTTTCGCGCACTTGGGCATAGTGCCCAGTGGCAATCAGGTCGGCGCCCAAGCCCATGGCGTGATCGAGGAATGCTTTAAACTTGATCTCGGCATTGCACAGAATGTCTGGATTGGGTGTACGGCCAGCCTTGTATTCAGAAAGAAAGTTGGCAAATACACGGTCTTTATATTCGGTACTAAAATTGACGGCTTCGATTTCAATGCCGATTTTGTCGGCGACGGAAACGGCGTCAATCAGGTCTTGCTTGGACGAGCAGTATTCATCGGTGTCGTCATCTTCCCAGTTCTTCATGAAAAGACCAGTGACATCGTAACCCTGCTCTTTTAGCAGCAAGGCAGTGACTGATGAATCTACGCCGCCAGAGAGGCCGACCACTACTTTTTGTTTAGCCATGAGTTTTTTTCATTTTATTTCAGTGCGGTATATGTGTAATTACACTGAGTGGAAAACGTTGTCCTGCCAGATAGTCTTCTACACACTTTAATACTTGCGGACTACGCAGTCTGTGCTGATTGGCTTTGATTTCATCTGCATCCATCCAGATCGCACGAATGATACCCGCATCCAGTTTTTGTTTGTCATCATGCGCAATGATGCTAGCAATAAAGGCAAAGCGCATATAGGTGATATCTTTTTCGGCCAATCGCCATTGGTAGATGCCTAGCAGTGCTTCTGGCTGAACGGTGTAGGCTGATTCTTCCTGTGCTTCACGAACTACCGCTTGCAACAGTGTTTCGCCATCTTCAAGATGTCCTGCTGGTTGATTAAGTCGGATGCCATCAGTTGTGTCTTCTTCAACCAGTAGAAATTTTCCATCCACTTCTATAACTGCAGCTACCGTAGTGTTGGGCTTCCAGATCATTGATGCTGCTTTATATTAAAACGCATATTTTACAGAGCAAGTGCTAACTAGACTAGCTTGCATTATTAACTCGCAAGCCTAATTAGCTTGCAAGTTTAGGGAACAGCCCAATCAAGCCATGCGCAATAAATTCAACGGCCATGGCTGCGAGTATCAAGCCCATCAGTCTAGTGACGATGGTGATGCCGATAGTGCCTAGTTTTTGTCCGATCCTGACCGATAGTTTTAGCGTGACCCATATTAGGCAGCACACAACAAAGACAGGGATTGCCAGTGATAAATGCCATACAAAACTACTATTTTGCTGCGCCGCGATAATCATGCTGCTAATAGCACCAGGGCCAGCCAGCAGCGGTATTGCTAGTGGGACGACTGCAATTACTTCGCGCTCTGAAACGGCCTGCGCTTCTTCTGGCGTCTGGCGGCTGTGGGTAAGCTTGCCGTGCAACATGGAGATGGCAATTAACATTAATAGAATGCCGCCACCGACTTGAAACGATGGAATGCTGATACTGAAAAAATCAAGAATCTGGTCGCCCAGAAAAGCCGAAATCAATAACACGAAAAAGACTGTGATAGCTACCGTATTGGCTGTTCTTGACCGCTCTTGTTTGCTCCATCCGTCAGTGGCGCTGATGAAAATAGGAACAATCCCTATTGGGTTGACGATAGCGAACAGCGCAATGCCGATTTTGGTTAAAGCAGACCACTCATGCATAAATATCCCTTAAATCGATTCTTTTAAATTGGAAACTGGTTGTTGAAGTAGGGTGCAATCAGTTAATATCCAGTTAATTGTTAATAAATTGTAACGATTTGATTCTGATTGTTGCATATGACTCAAATTGGCTAAAGTGGCCTAATGCAACAGTTTGAAGCAAAAAGCGTTTTTAGAATGAATAAAAAAATTTATCTTGCATCTCGGTCGCCTAGACGAGCAGAAATCCTTGCGCAATTAGGTGTCAGTTTTGAAGTGTTGCCAGCAGATATCGATGAGTCAGTACAAGCATTTGAATTACCTGATGCTTATGTGACTCGGTTGGCGGAAGAGAAGGCTTTGGCATGTTTAAACTATGTAAAAAACAACGCATTGCCTGTGTTGCCGATACTGGCAGCCGACACGACTGTGGCGCTGCATGATCCAAAATCAGACAGTTGGCGCATTCTGGGTAAGCCTGAAGATGCTAAGGATGCTGTTGCCATGCTAAAAAGCATGTCTGGTCAATCGCATTACGTGCATACAGCCGTGGCCGTACTAACTGCCCAAGGTACGTTTAGTCGCTTATCTTCTACTCAAGTCGAATTCGCTGAGTTGGCAGATGAGGAAATAAACGCTTATGTGGCTTCTGGTGAGCCTATGGACAAGGCTGGTGCTTACGGCATACAAGGTTTGGCCAGTACATTTATCAAAAAAATTGATGGCAGTTACTCTGGTGTGATGGGGCTGCCGATTTTTGAAACCAGCCAATTGCTTAAACAAGCAGGCATCTATTTGTTATGACTGAAGAAATTCTCATCAACTACACTCCGCAGGAGACGCGCGTTGCCATTATTGAAAATGGCATCGTGCAAGAGTTGCATGTTGAGCGGCAGAGTTCTTCCAGCTTGGTGGGTAATGTTTATCGCGGCACGGTTTGCCGTGTATTGCCGGGCATGCAGTCTGCGTTTGTCGATATTGGTTTGCAGCGCGCGGCTTTCCTGCATGTGGCTGATGTGGTGGATTGTAACGAAGGCGAAACTCAAAAGAATATTCAGGATGTACTGCGCGAAGGTCAATCACTGATTGTGCAAGTGATTAAAGAGCCTATTGGCAGCAAGGGGGCTAGGCTCACCACGCAAATCAGTATTGCCGGCCGCTTCCTCGTTTACCTACCGCAACAAGACCATATTGGCGTGTCACAACGGATTGCAGATGAAGCCGAGCGCGAAAAATTGCGTGATCGCTTGGTGAAGCTGCTGCCTGAAAATCACAAAGGTGGATACATCATTCGCACCATGGCCGAAGATGCTACTGATGACGACTTAAAGTCTGATGTTGCGTATCTGCATAAGGTTGAGGAAAACATACAATCTGCCAGTAAAAGCGCCGCAACACGCACCTTAGTATTCCAGGATTTAAATCTCTGTATGCGCGTGTTGCGTGATGTGGCAAGTACCGACACCAAACGTATTTTAGTAGATTCGCGCGAGAATTTTCAGCAGCTATTAGCCTTTGCAACTAGCTATACAACCACTAATGCCAGCCTGCTTGAACACTATCAAGGTGAGCGCCCACTCTTCGATACATACAATGTAGAAGCCGAGATCGCTAAAGCGATGTCGCGAAAAGTGGAGCTGAAGTCTGGTGGTTATCTGATCATTGACCAGACTGAAGCACTAACCACTGTAGATGTGAATACCGGTGGTTTTGTAAGTGGAATCAACCTCGCAGATACCATATTCAGAACCAATATCGAGGCTTGTAAATGCATTGCGCGTCAGCTTAGATTGCGTAATCTAGGCGGCATTATCATTATTGATTTTATCGATATGGATGATGATGAACAGCGTGCAGCCGTGTTGGCTGAGTTAAATCTAGCTGTAGCTAGTGATCGAACAAGAATCAGTGTTAGCGGGTTTTCGGCGCTAGGCTTGGTAGAGATGACCAGAAAGCGCACGCGAGAAAGTCTATCGCACATCTTGTGTGAGGCATGTTCCTACTGCAAAGGCAGTGGTGCATTAAAAACAGCACAAACCGTTTGCTATGAGATTCTGCGTGAAATTTTGCGTCAGGCGCGTGAGTTTGATGCCAAAGAATTGCGGGTACATGCTGCCAAGAAAGTGATTGATTTGCTGCAAAGTACAGAATCACAGAGCTTGGCCAACTTGGCTGAGTTTATTGGTAAGCCAATTTCACTGCAAATTGAAGACCAATATGGCCAAGATGCATTCAATATCATCTTGGTTGAGAATAGACAAAAAGCGGTGATGTAAAGCCTGTACAAGAGTAACTGTTTGAAGTCAGGTTTGTGGATTAAACAGTGACGCGGTGATCAGCCAGTGGCGATTTATTAAGCTTAATTGTATCCATAAACTCAGGCGCAACGGTTGCTGGTGAGCTTTGAGGCGCAGTGGTTTCAACCGCAACTGATTTTGATGCTTTCACTAGTTTTAACAGCATCTGGTCGAGTTGTGCGCTTTGTTCTTTCTGCAGAGCAAATTCTTTGGTCAGCTTATCAAGATTAGCTTGTAATGTTTGCTGGTCTTGATGGGCTTGCATCAATGATTGCGTACGCTGATCCAAAATCACTTTATGCTCGGCAATCTGTTGCTTGAGTGGTTTAAGCACCATATTGAACCACTGTTCACATTCTCTAAAAGCACTGGCAAATATGCTTTGCACCTCACCACCAATATGATGGTAGAACTTCCTCACCAAAAACCTTTTTTCGGTCATCACATTCACTGGGTTGTTGCAGAACTCTTCCGTTAGTTTATCCAGGCCATGCATGGCCTGATTAAAGCCATCCATAGAAAGTGGAGCAGGTGTCCCAATATCAAACCCATGGGCCTTTTTAAATAACTCGTAAAGCTCATCTGCAGATTTTTTGATATTAGAGCCTTGCAGCGTGATTCTGTCGCCCAATTCAGTCGTTTGCTTGATCAGCGATTTGAGACCGCGATTCAATCCTATCGTAGTCCAACTATCGCCAATTTCTTCACGGCTCATTTCAAGCAGTGTATTCAAGTAATCCTGATTTAACTGAGACAGCAAGTTTTCTGCAATCTTGTTAATTTCCTGGCTGCCGACATTGAAGGTTCTAACAGAGCCTTCATACAGTCTGCGGTCAGCATCTACTCTCGAGAGTATGGCTTGTACTTCGCCTGTATTCTTGCCACGCAGACTTTCTAGCTCTAAGGCCTGATCGCGCGTTGCAATAAGCCGCTGCTGAGCGACTTTGCGTGAAGCCTTAAGCATGTTGGTAGTTTCGTTGATGACTGTATGGCTTAAAATCTCATGTTTGGCACCAATCACACTTTCAGCAAGCAATTGCTCCACTTGCTGGATGCCACTTCTCACAAGCAGTGCATCATCTTTCTTGATTTTTGCTACCAAGGCTTTTTGAGCTGAGATTGCCAGTACCAGTGAAGTCGGCAGTTTAAGCTGGCGCGCCGTATCATCTATCTGTGATTGAATCATGGCGGCGATTTCGTCGGCTGTCTTCATGTCATCCCACAAGATGTCAATCTTGTTCAACACTGCAATTTTGCGGCTTGCGCGATTGCGGATGTAATCGGTCCAGATTTGCATATCGGACTTGGTCACACCTGTATCAGTCGCTAACAGAAAAATCACGGCATGCGCATTGGGGATGATACGTAAAGTGAGCTCTGGTTCAGTACCCAAGGTATTCAGGCCTGGAGTATCTAGAATCACCAGGCCACTTTTGAGTAAAGGGTGTGGGTAATTAATCAAGGCATGGCGCCAGACAGGAATATCCACCTTGCCCTTAGAGGCTAGCGCTTGCACCATGACAATGTCTTCTTCGTTCCACAGGCCAAGTTCGCGCGCGACATCTAAAGACACTTCTTTTTGTTGTACGACGGTAGAAAAAGCTTCTTTCATCAAATCGGGTGAATTCAGATCCAAGCGTATCTTGGTCCAATTATTCGGGTTGGACTTTAGGTAGGTCAGTGTATCGTCAGTTTTGCGCGTTTCAATCGGCAATAGTTTGATACACGGTTCTTCTTTGTCAGACCAGAATATCTCAGTCGGGCACATGGTCGTGCGGCCAGGGTCGGAAGGTAACAGGCGTTGATTAAAGTCTGAGAAAAATAGCGCGTTGATGGTTTCAGTTTTGCCGCGTGAAAATTCGGCGACGAACGCTAATACAATTTGATCTTTTTTAAGCGTCTCTGACATGTCATACAGGCGTAAGTCCTGCAAGGCATCAGCGGTTTTAGTGGCGTCTAGCCAATCACGATAATCAGAGATGGTCTGCGAAACATCGTCCCGCCATATCTGAAATGCACCTATTTGGTTAAGTAAGTCGGCACTCATTCATCGCGGCTTATTTTTGAACGCCTGATTACTGGGAGCAAATGGCTGGTTTGACGGTTTTACCAAGACTGTAATCTTCATAATCCCCTGCCTCTCACCCCTGATTTTGGTTCGTATCGATTGCGAACCATAGACTATTGATTATTATTTATAAATTTAGATTTAACTCTAAATCAAATTGAGTAAAAACACCAAGAAAATTGCATCAAAAACACTGTTTTTTAGCACTATTTGTATTCTATCGTGATATTTCCAGTCAGAGTGCCATACATCAACCGTTTATCTGGTGAAAAAGCCATTCATCTGCTAATTAAATTATTCGCCAACTATTGATCGAAAAGAGCGTGCTAACAGCAGAAATAAGCTGTCTTATTCAGCGTAGTAAGGGCTAAAACATTCTGGAAAAATATAGCTCCAGTGGCATGACGAATAACATGATTATTAACTGCGCACCGATGACAACTACAATCGGCGACAAATCAAAGCCACCTATCAGAGGTATAAATTGCCTGAGTGGTTTAAGCAGCGGGCGAGTGAGTGCATCCAGAACTGGTGCGACAGGCGAATATGGGTTTACCCAGCTTAATACCGCCTGAATGACGGTAGCGTAAAGAAAGATATAGATACTCAACTTCACGATGTCAGTGATAGCTAGTCCAATAAGTGCAACCCACACGCCAGTTCCAGCCACTAGGAAAGGGAAGTCTGCAAGCCAACGCAAGCCAAACTCGACAATCCACTCAGCAATTAAAGCCAACAATAGCGTGGATAAATCAAAGCCTCTCCAACTTGGGATGATTCGCCTAGTAGGTTTTACAATGAAATTACTTAAAGCCACTACAAACTGGCTGGCAGGGTTTTGAAACGGTGCGCTGACTAATTGTAAGTAAAAGCGCAGCAACACGATAATCGCAAACATGCCGACAATGCTTTGCAGCAAAAATTGTAATGCGTTAACAATCATTTAATCTAATCCTTACCCAGTATGTCGCCGAGATCGGCAGATTTCTCAGCCGCTGCTTTGGCTGCCTTGATGATTGCGGATTTCACCGAGGCGGCTTCTAGCGTCAATATGGCCTGTTCAGTCGTACCACCTTTTGACGTCACTTGACTACGCAAAGTAGCAGGGTTCTCATCGCTTTGCATGGCAAGCTGACTGGCACCAATAAAAGTTTGCAGGCTCAGGTTACGGGCGTCATCTTGCGATAACCCGAGTTCTAATGCGGCTTGCTGCATGGCTTCTATAAAGTAAAACACATAGGCGGGGCCGCTGCCAGAGATAGCCGTTACTGCATCCATTTTGACTTCATCATCCAGCCACAACACTTTGCCGACAGCGCTTAATATGAGTTCAGCCTGCTGGTGTTGGGTTGCGCTCACTTCAGGCATGGCGTACAAAGCTGAAATACCCGCTTGAATCTGTGCTGGCGTGTTGGGCATGACGCGGATAATGGCTTGGTAACCACCCAGCCAGCGCGCTAAATCATGGGTGCGTATACCAGCAGCAATCGAGATAACCAGTTGCTTGCTCAACAGGCTACCCAAAAATATAGATAAATCACGTAGTTGCTGTGGTTTGACCGCGAGCACAATCACATCAGAGGCGCTTACGCTGGGCAACTGTTCGCTGACATTGACCCCAAATTCAGCTTTAAGCTGGGCACGCTTTTCTGCATCGGGTTCAACCACATTAATGTCTTGTGTGTTGAAACCATTTTGCTTGAGCCCGGTGACCAAAGCGCGTGTCATGTTACCGCCACCAATGAAACTGATTTTCATGAATATCTGTCTTTTTATGGATTGTGACTAATTGGTAAGTTTTGCTGCTATTAGGCGAAATTTAGCTGGCATAACTACGTGCGCCAAAGATTGCTGAACCTATGCGTACTATCGTTGCGCCCTCGACTATGGCCATTTCAAAATCATCCGACATTCCCATAGATAGGGTATCAATCGCATAGCCTTGTTTGACCAAGGCATCAAAACATTGTGACACTATTCTAAACTGCTTTTGTTGCAGTTCAACGGAATTAGTTGGCGCGGGTATGGCCATCAATCCCCTTAATTTCAGGTGTGGTAGTTTTGAGATGGCATCTGCAAGCATGGGTGCATCCTCAACCGAAACGCCACTTTTAGTTTCTTCGTTGCTTACATTGATCTGGATGCAGATTTGCAACGGCGGCATGTTTTCAGGGCGTGCTGCATTCAGCCTTTCTGCAATTTTTAGGCGATCCACGCCATGTACCCAGTCAAAATGTTGGGCGATGAGTTGGGTTTTATTGCTTTGTATCGGCCCGATAAAATGCCAGGTAATGGGCAGGTTCTTTAAATCAGCTTGTTTTTGGATGGCTTCTTGCAGATAGTTCTCTCCAAAATGTCTTTGGCCAGATGCAAATGCCTCCTGACAAGCGGTAGCAGAATGTGCTTTACTCACCGCTAAAAGTATTACGGTATCTATATTTCTACCCGCTTTTAACGCAGCTTTGGCTATGCTGGTGCGCACTGCTTGCAAGCGGTCTGCAATTGTGTTCATAATCTGTCATCACTCATCGCTATACTAGCTAAAAATTATACAGGAGCAGCTTGTGGATATTTCTGATTTACTTGCATTTTCGGTCAAAAATAAAGCATCAGATTTGCATTTATCAGCAGGTTTGCCACCAATGATCCGGGTACATGGCGACATCCGTAAAATCAACTTGCCATCAATGGATCACAGTGAAGTACACGACATGGTGTACGACATCATGAATGATGGCCAGCGCAAGGTGTATGAAGAAACACTGGAATGTGACTTTTCGTTTGAGATTCCCAATCTTGCACGTTTCCGCGTCAATGCGTTTAATCAGAATCGCGGCTCTGGTGCGGTATTCCGTACTATTCCTTCCAAGATTCTTTCTATGGAACAGCTCGGCTGTCCGCCGATTTTCAAGGAAATCGCACAAAATCCACGCGGCATCGTTCTGGTGACAGGCCCAACTGGTTCAGGTAAGTCAACCACATTGGCAGCCATGGTTGATTATGTGAATGAAAATGAATTTGGCCATATTCTTACAGTTGAAGACCCGATTGAGTTTGTGCATACCTCGAAAAAATGCCTGATCAACCAACGTGAAGTCGGCCCGCACACGCTTTCTTTCTCAAATGCCTTGCGTTCAGCGCTGCGTGAAGATCCTGACGTGATTCTGGTTGGCGAAATGCGCGATCTGGAAACTATCCGCTTGGCGTTAAGCGCTGCGGAAACTGGTCACTTGGTATTCGGTACCTTGCATACCAGTTCAGCTGCCAAAACCATTGACCGCGTGGTGGATGTGTTCCCAGCCGCCGAGAAGGAAATGGTACGCTCGATGCTTTCAGAATCACTGCGTGCAGTAATCTCGCAAACCTTATGTAAAACCAAAGATGAACAAGGTCGAGTTGCAGCGCATGAAATCATGATTGGTACGCCAGCGATTCGTAATTTGATACGCGAAAATAAGATTGCGCAGATGTATTCCGCTATTCAAACGGGACAAAACGTTGGTATGCAAACGCTGGATCAAAACCTGTTGGATTTGGTGCGTCGTAATGTCATTTCAAATGCTGAAGCGCGTTCCAAGGCCGCTAATAAAGACGCATTTGGTGGTTAATTCAGTTGGTCAAATAAAGATAGCAACAATCTCAAGGTAGAACCATGGATCAAGGCCAGGCAGAAAAATTCGTTTTTGATTTATTGCGCATGATGATTGCAAAAAAAGCATCTGACCTTTTCATTACGGCAGGATTTCCGCCCGCAATGAAGATCGATGGCAAGATGACACCAGTCACCAATCAGGCCTTGAGTGCACAGCATGCCCGCGAAATCGCGCGTTCCATCATGAATGACAAACAGGCTTCAGAGTTTGATGCGACGCGTGAATGTAACTTTGCCATCAGCATTCCCAATGTGGCGCGTTTTCGCGTCAATGCCTTTGTGCAGCGAGGTTCTACTGGTCTGGTATTCCGTACTATTACATCAAGAATCCCAAATTTTGAGGAGCTCAATCTACCATCTGTACTTAAAGACATTGCACTAACCAAGCGCGGTTTAGTGATATTTGTGGGCGGTACGGGTTCAGGTAAGTCAACCTCACTGGCCGCCATGATTGGTTATCGGAACGAACACAGCTACGGCCATATCATTACGATTGAAGACCCGATTGAATATATTCATGACCATAAGAACTGCATCATTACGCAACGTGAAGTCGGTGTGGATACGGAAAACTGGTTTGCAGCATTGAAAAACACATTACGCCAGGCACCCGATGTGATCCTGATTGGTGAAATTCGTGATCGCGAGACCATGGATTATGCGATTGCCTTTGCTGAAACAGGTCACCTGTGTATGGCGACTTTACATGCAAACAGTACTAACCAAGCATTAGATCGTATTATCAACTTCTTCCCTGAAGAGCGCCGTGCACAATTATTAATGGATTTATCCCTCAACGTGCGTGCCTTTGTTTCTCAACGCTTGATTCCTAAAGTGGACGGCAAAGGCCGCTCTGCTGCAGTTGAGGTGATGTTGAACTCGCCATTGATTTCAGACTTGATCTTCAAGGGCGATGTACATGAAATCAAGGAAATCATGTCCAAGTCACGCGAGCTTGGCATGCAAACATTTGACCAATCACTGTTTGATCTATACGAAGCAGGCGATATTAGTTATGAAGACGCCTTGCGTAACGCCGATTCAGTGAACGATGTGCGCCTCAAGATCAAGCTTGAAGGCCGCGCCGCGCAGGATAAGAATATGGCTGAAGGGCTTGATGGGCTGGGCATTGTTTAAGCGTTAGTTTTGGTAAACAACTTGCCCATTCAATAAGGTATACCGCACTTTCCCCGCTAATTCCAAGCCTAAAAACGGGCTATTCTTTCCTTGGCTGAGTAGTGCTTTAGACTCTATTTTCCAGTATTGCTCTGGATCAAAAATGCAAATATCCGCGTTGGCATTCACACTCAAATGACCGCTATCAATGCCGAGAATGCTAGCAGGTGCTAGCGTGATACGGGTGATGGCATCAACGAGTTTAACTTTGTTCTCAGTCGCCCATTTCAGGGTAAGTGGTAACAGCAACTCAAGGCCCGTAGCGCCGGCTTCCGACTCGCCAAACGGTACGAGTTTCGCATCATCATCTACTGGCGTATGGTCTGAACAGGTCGCGTCTATCGTGCCGTCTTTTAGCCCTGCAATCAGTGCATCTTTATCACGCTGGCTGCGTAGCGGTGGTTTAAGGTGAAAATACGCATCAAAAAAACCAATATCATGTTCAGTCAAATGCAGATGGTTAGCACTCACGTCACAAGTCACTTGCAAGCCTTGCTTCTTGGCTTCGCGCACCATCGCTATGCTTTCGCCGCAAGACAAGCGGCAGATATGCACCTTGGCGCCAGTTTCTTTGGCGATACTTAAAATAGCCGCCAGCGCAAGTGTTTCAGCCGCTGCTGGAATGCCTTTTAACCCAAGTCTGGCAGCAATTTCCCCATCATGCGCTACGCCATCTTTTGCCATAAAGGGTTCTTCAGCACGTAGCCAGACAGTGAAGCCGAAAGTAGCCGCATATTGCATGGCACGCCATAGTACTTGCGTATCAATAATCGCAGTATCTGCTTGTGAAAACCCTACGCAGCCAGCTTCAGCTAGCTCACACATCTCGGTAATCTGCTTGCCAGCTAATTGGCTGGTGAGTGCGCCTAGCGGATAAACATTAGTTAGATTTAACTGTTTGGCACGATGTTTTAACATCTCAACCAAGCCAGGCTCATCCAACACGGGGTCTGTGTCTGGTGGGCATGCCAAGCTGGTGATGCCACCTGCTACAGCCGCTTGTAATTCACTTTCCAGAGTGGCTTTGTACTCAAAGCCTGGTTCACGCAGACGTGCGGATAAATCGACTAATCCTGGGCAAACCACTAAGCCTGTTGCATCTATGGTTTGGTCTGCGATAAAGCTATCTGGCGCTTTGCCTACACTTGCGATTTTGTGATTAGCAATATAAATATCATGCTTGGCATCCAGGCCATTTTTGGGGTCAATCACGTGTCCATTTTTTATCAGTATATTCATCACGAATTCCCAGCCAAAATGCTCATGACAGCCATACGCACGGCAATACCGTAAGTCACTTGTGGCAGTATTACGGATTGATTACCATCGGCTACGGCAGAGTCAATTTCTACACCGCGGTTCATCGGGCCTGGGTGCATGACGATTGCATCGGGCTTGGCGTAATCCAGTTTCTCTTGTGTGAGGCCGTAGCATTTAAAATATTCCTGGGCACTTGGAAGCAGCGCGCCATTCATGCGCTCGTTTTGCAGGCGCAGCATCATGACCACATCCACATCTTTTAGCCCTTCGCGCATATCGTGATAGACATGCACGCCCAGTTTTTCTACATGTTGGGGTAGCAGGGTTTTAGGGGCAATCACGCGCACTTCCGGCACGCCCAGCGTGGTGAGCGCGTGTATTTCAGAGCGAGCCACTCGCGAATGCAGCACATCGCCCACAATCGCAACCCGCAAATTATGCATGTCTGGCTTGTAATGACGCACTGTAAATACATCCAGCAGACCTTGCGTAGGGTGTGCATGACGGCCGTCACCAGCATTGATCACATTGATATGTGGCCCAACATGACGCGCGATAAAGTGCGCTGCGCCGGACTGCGCGTGCCGCACCACAAACATATCGGCATGCATAGCAATCAGGTTGTCAATCGTATCCAATATGGTCTCGCCTTTAGATTGCGACGAGGTATTGACGTTGAGGTTGATGACATCTGCAGACAGTCGCTTGGCTGCAATTTCAAAGGTAGTGCGAGTACGCGTGCTGTTTTCAAAGAATATATTGCAGACAGTCTTGCCGCGTAATAAGGGGACTTTTTTCACTTCACGTTCGGCAACGCCGACAAATGATTCCGCCGTATCCAGAATCTGGTTCAATATGTTGCGCGGCAGGCCTTCAATCGATAGCAGGTGTTTCAGCTTGCCATCATCACTGAGTTGCGGGTTGTGCATTAATCGCTTTCTTCCAGTTGCAGGTAAAAACGGCCATCATCATGGCGCAGTAGTTGCAGATTTTTGTTTGCTACCAAGTCAATATCAAAGGTGCTGATTTGCGGCATTATTGGTAATTCACGCCCGCCACGGTTGGCTAGCACAGCCAAGCTGATGCTGGCAGGGCGACCATAATCAAACAGCTCGTTCATGGCAGCACGGATGGTGCGGCCAGTGTAAAACACATCGTCGATCAAGATGATGTGGCTGCCTTCAACCTCAAATGGGATATTGGATGGCTTGGGTTCAGCATGCAAGCCTCGCTGGTTGAAGTCATCACGATAGAACGACACATCTAGGGTGCCATGCTTGACGTCATTTCCCAGTTCAGCCAGAAGCCGCTCTAATAGCCACACGCCGCCGCTGTGAATACCCACTAATGCGGTATCTGCGGTGATTAGAGGCTTAATTTTTTCTACTAGCTGCTTAAACAGTAACTCAGCATCTGGAAGCGTGATGGTCATTGATGCTGGCCTTTTTGCAGGTTTGCGCTCATCTGGTTTTCTTGTGCCATATGGTCAAAATAAGATTGCAGAATATGTTGTGCTGCAACTTGGTCAATCATAGTTTTTTGTTTACGCCCGGTAATGCCTATTTCTTTTAACGTGCTTTCAGCCTCTATGGAGCTTAAACGCTCATCAATCATCACAACGGGCAGACTGAAACGGCCATCTAGTCGGCGCGCAAATTTTTTGCAAAGCAGGGTGACTGCGTGTTCTTCACCATCAAGCGATAGCGGCAGGCCAACTACCAGTAAAGCAGGTTTCCATTCTGAGACCAATTCGGCAATCTGCTTGAATCGATCATCGTTGGATTCAGTATTAATGGTGGTCAGTGGGTGGGCAATCCCCAGCATGTGTTCGCCAAGTGCTACGCCTATGCGTTTTTCGCCAAAATCGAATGCCAACACAGTGCCTTGCCCATTTAACTGGGCTTGTATGGCAGGTTCATTATTGATGGCTTTGATGCTAGTTTGCATGCGCTTAGTTTTCCCAGGTCTGTGGAGTTGCGCTAGCTTTAAGCATGTCCAACATCTTCCGATAGCTTAGCGAAATCAAGGCCCAACAAAGCCATGGCTGCATTGAGTTTTTCTGCGCTTGCTGTATCAAAAATCACGGAGTCTTTCGCCTCAACTGACAGCCAGGCGTTCTTTGCCATCTCTTGCTCAATCTGACCTGCCCCCCAACCCGCATAGCCGAGCGTGATGAGGATTTTTTCAGGGCCTGTGCCATTGGCAACCGCTTCAAGAATGTCTTTGGATGTGGTCAGGGCAGTATCACCCTGGATGGTGATCGATGATTGCCAGTTACCTGCAGGCTGATGCAGCACAAAACCGCGGTCTGATTGCACAGGGCCGCCATAGTGAACAGCCTTTGCAGCAATTGGGTTATCTTCTAATTTAATATTGATTTGCTCGAACAAGGCATTGAGCGTCATGTCGGTAGGGCGGTTGATGACAATGCCCATGGCGCCATCTGGATTATGCTCGCAGATATAAGTGACAGATTTTGCGAAATGCGGGTCTTCCAATGCGGGCATTGCGATTAGGAAGTGACCAGTAAGATTTACATTTTCCACAGTGCTTATTATCTCATAACAATCATCATGATAGCCAAGGAAATCTGGCCCATGTTTTAGTGCTTATTCTGCTTCTAGGTAGCCTGTGATTTCTAGTCCAAAACCCACCATGCTCGGCATCTTGCGTGGTGTTGCCATCAAGCGCATTTTACCTACACCGAGATCCACCAATATCTGCGAGCCTATGCCGTAATTGCGTAGGTCTTGCTTGATGCGGATAGGCTCATCTGCCTGCTGGATTCTATGGATTAAATCCATGCTGTTTTCATTGCGTTGCAGCAATACAATCACGCCAGCATCCGCTTTTTGTATGGCTTGCATGGCTTTTAAGGTGTTCCATGAATGTGAGTTGCTCGAGCTATCGAGCAAGTCGAACACAGAGAGTGGCTCATGCACGCGTACTAAAGTTTCTTTGTCGGCGCTTGGGGTGCCTTTGACTAATGCCAGATGCGTTTCATTGGCGATTTTATCGGCATATGCAATCAGCCGCATTTCACCGTAAGGCGTTTGTATGGTGCGCTCAGCAGCGCGCACTACCAGTGATTCATGCTGGCTACGGTAACGAATCAAGTCAGCAATGGTGCCGATTTTGATCTGGTGCTGTCGGCCAAATTCGATTAAATCAGGCAACCGCGCCATGTTGCCATCGTCTTTGAGTATCTCGCAAATGACGGAGGCTGGCTCAAGGCCTGCCAGTGCGGCAAGGTCGCAACCCGCTTCTGTATGGCCTGCGCGGACTAGCACGCCGCCATCTTCAGCTGATAATGGGAAAATATGGCCTGGGCTGACAATATCCTTCGCGCTGGCGTTTTTTGCGACAGCGACTTGTATGGTGCGGGCGCGGTCAGCGGCTGAGATGCCAGTGGTGACGCCTGTGGCGGCTTCAATTGAAATGGTGAAAGCAGTGCCGAGCTGTGCGCCGTTTTTTTGTACCATCGGCGGTAATTCGAGTTGCTGGCAGCGTTCTTCAGTCAGCGTTAAGCAAATCAGGCCACGACCAAATCTGGCCATGAAGTTAATGTGTTCTGGCGTAGCAAACTCGGCTGCAAGTACCAGATCACCCTCATTCTCACGGTCTTCTTCATCCACCAGAATGACCATGCGGCCTAGGCGGATGTCTTCAATAATTTCTGCGGTAGAACTAATCATTGCTTTTGATCACTTGAGAGTTCAAGCGCTTTCATCTTCATTATTCCATTGTGCCATGCGCTCTAAATAGCGCGCGATTTGGTCGACTTCGATATTCACGCGGCTACCAATACCCAAGCTTTTTAGCGAGGTATGTTCCAGAGTATGTGGAATCAGGTTCACGCTAAACGTGTCTTTTTCTACGCTATTTACAGTCAGGCTAACCCCATCAATTGCCACGGAGCCTTTTACCGCGATATAGCGCGCGATTGAGTGCGGCACTCTCACAGAAAGCAGCATTGAGGCTTCAACTGGCTCAAAACGTACGATCTGCCCGACGCCATCCACATGACCGCTCAAAAGATGACCACCAAGTCGATCAGAAAGGCGCAAGGCTTTTTCCAGATTGACTGCGCGCTCGGTATCCAAGCCAACGGTGCAACTCAAGGTTTCTTTTGAAACATCAGCTTTAAACGAATGCGCATCAAACTCTATCGCGGTGAGGCATACGCCATTAACGCAGATACTGTCGCCAAGTGCGACATCTGACATGTCAAGGCTGCCAGTGCCAATGCTGAGCTTGATGTCTTCTCCGATGGAAGTGACTGTTGATATTTGGCCTACGGCCTGAATGATTCCTGTAAACATAGCGTAATTTTAACAGACGGCTATTGATCTGACGTGATTGATCTAGGCTTTTTCGCCTATCAATTTTAAAAGCTTAGGTGCACGGCTTTAAATGGATTGGGGCAGCGCTAATTTCAAGATAGAATGCCGCATGACTTTTTCATACGAATTATTTGTCGGCTTACGCTACACCCGCGCCAAGGGTGGCCAGGGCCGTAACCACTTCATCTCTTTCATTTCCCTCACCAGCATGATCGGCATCGGTCTTGGCGTTGCTGCGCTGATCGTCGTGCTCTCCGTCATGAATGGTTTTCAGGAAGAACTGCGCTCACGCATACTTGGCGTGGCCTCTCATATGCAGATTACTGGCCCCGATAATGTGCTGCAGGATTGGCAGCATGTGGCAGCTGAGGTTAAAGACGCGCCGCACGTTAAAGCAGTCGCGCCCTACATCATGGCGCAAGGCATGTTGTCTTATGGTCAGGCCGTTCAGGGTGCGATAGTTCGCGGTGTTTTGCCTGAAGATGAAGATAAAGTCGCCGATTTGGGTGCCAGTATGCGCGCTGGCAAATTGAGTGATTTAAAGTCAGGAGAATTTGGGATTATCCTGGGTGTAGAGCTAGCGCAATCGCTAGGCGTATTCATGGGCGACAAAGTAGTCTTGCTCTCACCGCAAGGTCAGTTCACGCCAACAGGCTTGGTGCCACGTATCAAACAATTTAAAGTGGTTGGCCTGTTTCAGGTCGGGATGTATGAATATGACTCAGGCTTGGCACTGATCCACATGGACGATGCCGCTAAGCTTTACCGCATGGATAGTGATGTTTCAGGCGTCCGGCTCAAGCTTGATGATTTATTTTTAGCGCCGCAGGTTTCGCGCCAAATCACGCAACAATTGAGCGATAAAGGTAATTTCTTCGTCACGGATTGGACGGAGCAACATGCCAATTTCTTCCGCGCCGTGCAGATGGAAAAACGTGTCATGTTCGTCATTCTGGCGCTCATTGTTGCAGTCGCTGCATTCAATATTGTTTCAACGTTGGTGATGGCAGTCACTGACAAGCGCGCAGACATTGCCATCCTGCGAACGCTAGGGGCAAGCCCAGCCAGCATCATGCAGATATTTATTGTACAAGGCGCGTTGATTGGCGTGATAGGCACATTTTTTGGCACTATCGGCGGCGTGCTGATTGCGCTGAATATTGACGTGATTGTGCCGTTTATCGAGCATGTGTTTGGTGTGCAGTTTCTGGCAAAAGACGTGTATTACATCAGCGAATTGCCCTCGCATTTGCTCTGGTCTGACGTGCTAACCATCACGGGAATGTCGTTCGTTTTAAGTTTGCTGGCTACTTTGTACCCTAGCTGGCGCGCTTCTAAGATTAATCCAGCAGAGGCTTTAAGATATGAGTAAGCCTGCCATTATTAGCTGCAACAATTTGCAGAAAACCTATGCAGGTTTGGATGTTGCCGTTCTTAATGGGATAGATCTGCAAGTCAATCAGGGTGAACAAGTGGCGATTGTCGGTACATCTGGCTCAGGTAAAAGTACCTTGCTGCATTTGCTTGGTGGCCTGGATGCGCCGAGTGCAGGTGATGTCAGTGTGTTGGGGTATCCGTTAGCAACCTTGAGTGAAGCTAAACGTGGTGAGTTGCGTAACCAGTCGCTAGGCTTTGTCTATCAGTTTCATCATCTCTTGCCTGAGTTTACAGCGCTCGAGAATGTGGCTATGCCGCTGCTAATTCGTCGATTACCGCGCGAACAAGCGCTTGAAAAGGCTGCCGAGATTCTCACTAAAGTCGGCCTCAAACACAGGCTGGAACACATGCCTGGCGAATTGTCTGGAGGTGAGCGCCAGCGTGCGGCAGTCGCCCGTGCTTTGGTGACCAGCCCACAATGCGTATTGGCCGATGAGCCTACTGGCAATTTAGATCGCCATACTGCGCATATCGTATTTGATTTACTGCTAGAGTTAAACCGTGAGCAAGGCGTCAGCCTGATTGTGGTGACGCATGACCTAGAACTCGCGGGCAAGTTGACGAGACAATATAGCCTCCAGGATGGCTTGCTGATTGCCAATCCTGCTTAGCTTTTTCTTGGTTTAGTTTCCTATGACCTATCTGGCACTGATGTTTGTCTTTGGTGTCTGGGTATTACAGCAATTGCCTGAGTTGCCTAGTGTTTATTGGGCATTGCTGCTGGTTCCATGTTTATTTCTCTCATTTCTGTTTCAAAGAACCTCACGCCCTTACTCCCTATTCTTTAAAAATACTTTTTTGCTTCTAGCGGCTTTTGCTGCAGGTTTCTTTTGGGCATCTTCATACGCGCATCATAGTTTAGTAGATGCATTGCCATCAGACTGGCAGGGCAAGAATATCCAAATCATCGGCGTAGTCGCCAGTATGCCGCAACAACTTGAGCGTAGTGACCGCTTTGAGTTTGATGTTGAACGTGTATTAACCCAAGACGATGCTCGCAATCAAGCCGTTAAAGTCCCCACCCATATTTCATTGGCGCAATACAGCACCGAGTTTGGAAGCAACGCACCAGCCGAGAAACCAACCAGCTTATTTCATGCGGGCGAACGCTGGAAGTTGACTGTGCGACTCAAACAACCACATGGCACTGCAAACCCACATGGCTTCGATTTTGAAATGTGGGCGCTGGAGCACAACATTCGCGCAACAGGCTACGTGCGTAAAGATGACGATAATCAAAAGCTCAGTAATTTTGTGATGCGGCCAGCTTATATCGTCGAGGCGGTTCGGGAAGATATCCGTGCGCGCATGCAGCGTGTGTTGGCTAATCAGCCTTATGAAAGCGTGCTGCGTGCATTGGCAATCGGTGACGAAAGTGGCATTTCTCAGAGTGATTGGCAAATATTCCTGAAAACTGGCACAAATCATTTAATGAGTATTTGGTAAGTGTCAAAACGTAATATCATGTAGCTATATTTTGAAAGATAAAAAATGGCTATAGCGTATTCCTACATTAGATTTTCGAGTGCTGAACAAAACAAAGGCGATTCGTTAAGGCGACAGATTGAGTTGTCTGAGAATTATGCTGCTCAACACGGGTTAACAATAGACACCAAATTTAGTTTTAAAGATTTGGGTCTATCTGCATATGACAAATCCAATATCACAAAGGGTGCACTTGGCGAATTTTTAAAGCTAGTGGAATCTGGCCGCATAAAAGTTGGCTCTTATCTACTTGTTGAAAGTTTAGATCGGTTATCACGTGCACAGGTATTAGATGCATTGGTTGTTTTTATTGGAATACTCACTGCTGGAATTACCATCGTTACTCTTTCTGATGGGCAGGTATATAGCCGAGAAACCACCAATGATAATTGGTCGAATCTAATTATATCTATTGCAATTATGAGTCGGGCAACTGAGGAGTCGGCAGTAAAAAGTAAGCGCATTCGAGCATCGTGGGATCAAAAGCGTACCAATATTGATAATAAGAGGCTAACTGCTCGTTGCCCTTATTGGATGCGGCCAAAAGCTGGCAACATCGGATTTGAGCTGATTCCTGAACATGTTGAAACTGTAAAGTTAATATTTCAAATGGCGAAAGATGGCTTAGGGAATGGCACCATCGTCAAACGATTAAACTCAGAGAAAGTTAAGAACTTTTCTAACAAAACGGATGGTTGGCACGAATCCTATATTCAGAAGCTTTTTACCAATACCGCCATTTATGGCGAGTTTCAAATGAATACTCAGCGTGATGGTTCTATTGCCGCTTTTGGAGACCCAATTAAAGATTACTTCCCTGCTGTAATGACAAAAGAAGAATGGATGTACGTTAACTCACTTAGGAAAGAGAGACAGACAAAAGGCGGTGCAAGTAAAGGTAAAACACTAAGCAATCTCTTTTCTGGTCTTCTTGTATGTGGCTACTGTGGTGGGCGAATGAATATGGGAGCGCATACAAAAAGAAAGAGGGATGGAACAACTCATAGTGAGAAATTTGTCGGATGCAGTACTGGCAGAAGAGGGCGAGGCTGCTACTACATTATTTGGAACTATAAAGATATCGAACAACAGATTCTAAAGTTTTGTAAATCAGTAGATTTTGCTGACATATTGAATAATAAAGGCAGTGCGGCCACATTATTGGAGACTGTCCAACTTGAACTAATCAAAGTGCAATCTGCAATTGCTGAAAATAAGCCTAAATTGGCCGCACTAGTTGGATTGCTCGAATCAGGCCAAGTTGATGGGCTTAGTTCAATAATTGGTCGGGTAGCGGAGCTCGAAAAGACCCAAATTATATTGTTAGACAGACAGGCATCTTTAGAACATGAAATAAGTATTCAAATAGAAGAGCAATCAGGCAATTTATTACAAAAGCAGGCGATGAATGAGCTGCTTAATAAATTGGAAGATTTGGAGGCTGAAGAGCTAAGAGACCTACGAATCAAAATTGCGCAAAGGATCAAACGTGCTATTCATCAAGTTGCTTTGTATCCCGGTGGAAACTTATACACAAGATTTCAAAGAGATGATCTGACAAAAAAAATGATGGATGAGGGTTTCGCTGAAAGTCGACTTCACGAATATTTTGATCATTATGATAAAAACAACAGTCGAGAAAACAGATTTATGACGATTCTATTTAAAAATATGGAGGTTACGACGATTTCAAAAGATGGAGTACGAGAAAACAGACAGTTAGTAACCGAAGAGGAATATTTGAATAAATTACGTCCTGAATAGGCATGTAAGTTATGAATAAGAGCCTAAGCCTGCTATTTAATTAAAAATTGAAAGTATAATTCCATTTTTTATGAAGCTATCTAAATGAACGATTTATCCAGATTGCCAAGTAGCGCGGTTGAGTCAATCGTCTCCGTGCTGGGTAGCCCTATGTGCAGGGGTGCTAACTATGCGATTTACAACACAGACTGTTTAGAAGCTTTAAATGAATTGCCTCCAGAGTTGTTTGATCTCGTAGTTACTTCCCCACCATACAATATTGGTAAAGAATACGAAAAAATCCTATCAACGCAATCCTATATTGACTGGTGTGAAGAATGGATTAAAGCTGTTCACAGAGTGACTAAACCTGATGGGGCTTTTTGGTTAAATCTGGGATATATTTCCTTAGAGAATAAAGCTAAGGCAATACCGATCACATATTTGCTATGGGATAAAATTCCATTCTACCTAATTCAGGAAGTCATATGGAATTACGGAGCTGGTGTCGCAGCTAAAAAATTCCTTTCACCACGCAATGAGAAATTCTTATGGTACGTAAAAGATAGTCAGAATTACACCTTTAATCTCGATGAGATTAGAGACCCTGATGTTAAGTATCCGAATCAGAAAAAGAATGGCAAATTAAGATGTAACACAATTGGCAAAAACCCATCAGATGTATGGCAAATTGCAAAAATTACTTCTGGTGAAAATCGCGCATCTGCCGAACGAACCCCTCACCCAGCTCAGTTCCCTTTAGACCTGATAAATCGAATCGTTAAAGGCTTTTCCAATCCATCAAACTTATTACTTGACCCATTTATGGGCTCAGGCACTACTGCAGAAAGTGCTATACGTAATGGTAGGGCTGTAATTGGTTTTGAAATCCGAAAAGATTATTGTTCGTTTATTGATCAGCGACTAAAGTTGGTGGAGGCTGAGGTTCATCAAAAGCCTCTGTGAACTCTTTAGCGAATAGGTCTTCATACGTTAGAGCAATTTTTTGCGCTTTCAATAATGACTTGTTTGCTTCGCCATCATACTGAATCAGATCAATAACTCGTCGTATTCCAATTGCCTGCAATTCCCCAGATAGTTTAGGACCAATCCCACTTAGAAGCCCAATTGGCGCATTAAGAGCATATCTTCCCTTTAAAGGTAATAGCTTATATTCATAGACATTAGGATTTAAGCCAGCCATCTGACCTGTTGCCGCTTTTTGCGCTTGCCAATCTGAAGCATCAATCCAACCGAATCTGACTAACGTCAATACATTGGCATAAAAATTTACTGTAATGTAATAGCCACTTTTATCTTTCTTCACCAGGTGAGCATTTTCTGCTTCCTGTCCATAACTTCGGTTTCCATATATTTTCAAACCTAGTTGACCAGAAGCTTTAATCTCAATGGATTTTTGATTATCAGCAATACATACTAAATCTTTATCATTACCAGTGACACCACCTCTCCATTCGGCTGGGTATCTTCTGGCCAATTCTTTAGCGAATAGCTTTTCAAAAAAATAACCAATTACAGTCGCTGGCGGACTTATTTCGATGAGATTTATTATTGTAGAGCCAGAGCCAATTTGCGTTTCCCAAACGCTTTCCCAACATACTTGTGCAATATCGAGAATTTCGGCTGGATGAAGTGGGTGGTCGCTGATCAGCTGATTAGTTATATCAGGCCATTGATCTATTGATGCAGTTGCATATGGTGACATTTATATATTCGATATGTTGACCCTAAAATCAGAAAGCTACCTTAGTGAATCCGTGTTGTAAACTAATTATGGTTTCTAAATGATAGAGGTCTCAAATGATTACAAGCTCCGTTTTAGATGAATTGAAGCCAACCAATGCAATAAACGTTATTGAATTAGTTGCTGAAGCTGGTATTGATATAAGCAATTGGGGATATACCAATGATGGTAGGGTCGTCAAAAATCCTGCATCTAATCCAGCATACAGTTTTGAGTGGGCATTTGGTGGTGAAGGAAATCCATCTTTAGTATGCGTTTGGCACTCGTCATTAGAAATGATAGATGGTCAGATTGAATATGAAGACAACCTTAGGGATTTTGCGCTTAGTTTAGATCGGATTGCTATTGATCAAACGAAACCCAGAGATGTTAAATCTCGTGCGAGACAACAAGCCAAAAGAGCTCGCCGTTTTGATTCAGTTCTTCAAAGGGCTTTTCGAACGAATCAACCTGTAAGAGTCATCATACTAGAAGGCAAAACCCGATCCAAAAGTGAAGTCGGAGTTGACCGCTCTGAAGTTGATTTCCGAAAATTAGACACAGCATTTTGGTACATGCATAGCTATGATGATTCAGGCTCCATTCGACTAGTGCGTAATGTATTGCCATTATCTGATGAGCCTGACGTAAACACTGATATTGCAGCTGACTCATTAAACAATATTCAATATATCGATCAATTCACTTCCCCGAAGAAACTAGAAGCAGTCGGATCAGTTTTCGTTAGGTCAGCATTAGTTAGGGATGTCGTTTTAAAACGCGCAAAAGGAGTTTGTGAGTATTGTGGTGAACAAGGATTTAAGACTGCTTCGGATTCAATATATTTAGAGACTCACCACGTTGTTCCATTATCGGAAAATGGAGCAGATGAAGAATGGAATGTAGTCGCAATTTGTCCTAATGATCATCGAAAGGCACATTACGCCGATAACCAAAAAGAAATGCGTAAAACACTACTTGAATTTTTAATTGAATTACACCCAAAGGTATCTATTGAGTTATTCAAATTTTGAATTTATTTATATCAACAATTAGGAACACATAATGAATGAAGGAATAAGGAAAAGCCTTATTGCAATATCGGCATCTATGAGCGTACTTTCTGGTGTGCTTTGGAAAGTATCAGCAGAGAGTCAGTTAAGACTATTAGAGAATTTGACTCCAGAAAATTATAAATCTTTCGCAATTCTTTCAGCGAATGAAAATTTATGGGCTGCTTATTTTGCTGCTGGTGCTGGAGTCACTCTGGCTGTTGCCGTATTTTTTGAAACTTAAAGATGATTTACATTTGGCAGGAAAGCTCTTTTCAATGCAACTTTCCTGCACGCATCATTTCTTCTTAATCTGCCGTCCAAAAGCACCAACCAAAGCATTGATGCCCTCATCCAATTCACCTGCTTCAATAGCTCGTTTCAGCAGGTCAATTGTTTCAACTAGCTTTTCAGGGCTATCAATTTCCACTCCTGTTTTGCCTTTAGCAATTTCTACTAAACGACTGCCATATCGAATTTCAAAAATAGTCTTACCCTCATCATTGGTGTACCACCATTGTTTAATACTATATTGCTGTTCAACTTGCGTACGTTCACCAGTTTCTTTATTTTTTAGTGTGCGATAACGTTTAAATGAGCAATCGCGACCTTCAGCCCTCGCTTTAGCGCATTCTGACTGTTCATGTAGCTTTTTGATTAGCTTGTTACGGCGATGTTGAATTGGAGTTAATTGGGTAGGTCGTTTGCTTGTTACGATCTTTAATGCTTGTAGTAATGACATTTACAATTCCTTCAGGTAATTCAGCCATAGCAGGCTGTACCTGAACAAATGTTAATTTCATAGGTTAAACATTCCTAGTCAGTCTATCGAATAAAAAGTCGGGTAGAATCAGAAACTTAATAACAGATTGAACAATAATAAGGAAACGAAATGCAAATTTCGATACTTCACCTAAGCGATATACACTTCTCAGATGAAGAAAATTTCATAATAGGCTTTAACGATGAGATAGCCAGGATTTGCTATCAATCAGCTCGAGAATGTGATGCTTTCTTTATTATAGTTACAGGAGATATTGCTTATAGTGGTTCACATTCACAATATTTAATAGCTCTGGAATTTCTTACAAGAATAAAAGAACTAGTTTCCGCAGAAACGGAAGTACCCGTAAATATTCTAGTTGTGCCTGGGAATCACGATTGTGTATTAAAACCTATAGATTCTGTAAGAGAAACAATTATTGGATCAATAATTGCAAATCCTGAATTGGCAAAAGATAGCGAAATCGTAGCTAACTGTACCAAAGCACAAAAAAATTATTTTGATTTTGAATCAACTATTTTGGAAATTGTTCCAATTTATAGTGATCAGTTATGGAAAGAAATTGAAGTTGAAATAACAGGCCAAAAAATACGTTTTTCTCTTTTAAACGGCGCCTGGATGTCACAAATACCAGAGGAACAAGGTAAGTTAATTTATCCTGTAAATGACTATGAACAGCTATTTGAGCAACCAGCAGACCTAAGATTTGTACTATTACATCAGCCGTTTAATTGGTATGAACAAAATACATACCAAAATTTTAGGAAATGCCTTCAGGGCAAAGCGCATTTTGTTCTATCTGGACACGAGCACGTAACTAACATCTCTGTTTTAGATAATGACTCAGGAGACACAGTTTATTTTGAAGCGGGAGCATTGCAACCACATGGAAGCGCAATTCCAACTTTCTCAATTTTAGATTTTAAATCTGCAGAGCAAATAGTAACTGAGAATAAGTTTGAAATAATTAATGGGAACATTATTCAGGTAGACAATCCTAAAATTCGGGAATTTACAGATGACAAAAAGAATATTGTCGTTAAAAGTAAAGTTTCTAAAGAATTTTTAGCTCAAGTTAATGACCCTGGCGGTAACTTCTCTCACCTCACACAAAAAATCAATTTAGACGATGTATTTGTATATCCAGATGCCCGAAATAGATGTCATCCTGGCAATACCGCTGTTATTACATCAACTGAAAAATTAATCAGTAAAATTGATGATGGCACAAAGTTATTGTTTATCGGAGAAGAGAAGGCTGGAAAAACAGTTCTACTTTATCAAATGTTCAAAGAATGTCATTTGAAAGGTTTGTTCCCATTATATTTAAGAGCTTCATCAATTAATGCATTCACAGACACAGACATTTTAAAGGCATTAAGAAGCTGTGCAGCACAACAATATGTTGACGTAAATTGTTTCGAGCAGTCAGAGAAATCAAAACGGGTAATTTTAATCGACGATTTAGACCGTCTAAAAGGCGGCCCTAAATTTGTAGCTAAGCTTTTACAGTATTTAGAGAAACATTTTTCTGCATTTGTCATAACTGCAGACATTGGCTTTGAAGTAACAGAACTCTTAACCCCAGATGCAGCAGAAATTCTAAAACCATACGATACATATGAGTTATTGAGATTTAACTTACGTTTAAGACTTCAGTTAGTGAGGAAATGGTGCAAATGCAGTGACATTTCAAATCTTCAGGATTACGACAAGAAAGTACATCAAGTAGAAAGTATCTTAAATACTGTCGTTGGTAAAAACCTAGTTCCTTCACAACCAATTTATTTACTCATTCTGTTATTGAGCGCAGACCAGCACCAGCAGAGCGAATTGCAGAACAGTAGTTTTGCCTATTATTACCAATATTTAATTACCAAAAGTCTTAAAGATGTCGGGCTGAAGCCTGATAAATTTAACGAGCTTTTTAATTATTTGGCAAATCTGGCGTGGCTTTATTCAACAACCGAAATACATCAGGCTTCTCTGAGCGAGTTAAATGAGTTCAACCGTATCTTTTCCGATAAATATATTACGGTACAACTTAAAGAACGATTAGATTTACTAACGGCAGCAAAAATATTAACCAGACAAGATGATTATTATAGTTTTACCTACCCCTATATTTATTATTACTTTGTAGGTATGTATGCAGCAGAGCATTTAAGCCATCCTGACAACAAGGTCAAACAAATTGTTGGGGATTGGTGTTCAAACTTAAATCGTAGAGCAAACGCGCATTCGGTATTGTTTCTAACACATCATAGCAATGACACATGGGTAATCGATCAAGTAGCGAACGTCTTAAAAAATTGCTTCCCTGAATACAAGGCAATGGAGTTTAACGGGGATACTGATGTATTAAATAGTTTGATTGATTCAGTTACAGGGATATTGATAGAAGCTCCAAATGTTCACTTGAATCAAATGCAACTGCGAGAAATGCAGGATACAAATGAACAACATGACTATGAAGATTCAGACACAAACGATTTGAAATTCATAGGCAAAATTAATCTTATGCTTCGCACTGCAGAAATTTTGGGTCAAATACTGAAGAATTATTATGGATCACTAGAAAAAACGGTTAAATCTGACTTATTGCATCAAGTGGTAAGTGGGCCATTAAGGCTTATCCGAGGAATTATAGAAATAATGACGGAAGACCCTGAGGCTCTTGTTAAATCAATCGAAGGTTTAATTGATGACCCTGAAGAAAAATTAGACGCAGCAAGAAAAAAAGAGGCCGCACGAAAATTTGCATTTAGATTATTAGGATTAGTTTCTACTAACTTCATAATCAAATCCGCACAAAATATTAATACTGAATCTTTAGAAGAAGATTTAGATGCATATGTAAAAAAAGACCCGACCAATGCTAAAAAACTTCTTTATGCCGCAACTAAGCTCACACAGGCAGGAAAGATTCCAATGGATACTATAAGAAAGTTATCCGAAGACCTTCAACCAAATGCCTTTGCTTTTACTATTCTTCAATCATTGGGCGTATTCCACTTGTACTTATTTCATACAAGTTTCGAAGAAAAACAAAACTTGTGTAAATATTTGAAGATCAGTATGGACTCATCACTATCTATTGATTTATTACACAGTAAAACGAAAATGATTGGTAAACAAAATACCTAAGAAAATAGTTAATAGTCGTTGTAACGAGATAACTGTTTGAATCCCTACAACAACATAAGCCAAACGTTACACGAGTTTCGCTGGCTATCACAAGCAGCTATAGCAAATTCACTGCGCTGCGTTTCATCTCATCGTTAATGTCGATATAAAGCTGGGTTGTTGTAATACTGCGATGCCCAGCTAAAGACATCAGCACTCGAACACCAACCCCCTTGTTTGCCAATGTCGTAATAAACGTTCTGCGCCCACTGTGGCTTGTCGCACCTGTGATACCTGCCTTTTTATAGAGCGTTTTAAACTCTTGTGACAGCGTATTTGAATTGAACCCGTCTCTATTACGTTGCGAGTAAATCACTGGCTTAGTATCGTCCGTTGATTTAACTAGCTCCGCGTATGTCGAAAGCTCTTTTCTGAGTTTTTCACCGACCATAATCGTGCGGCCATGTTTGCCTTTGGTCTGCTCCGCTTTGAGCCGTATCTCGTTTTTGATTGAGCCGTCACCGTCCTTAATGTCCTTCCATTTAAGCGCTGCGACTTCACCAACTCGCATCCCTGCGTAGAACGTTAGCAATACCATTGCCTTGTTACGCGCTGCATTTCGACCTGCTGCCGCTACTGCCAAAACGCGTTTTAACTCAACTTCTGATAGTGACTTTGCCTGTGCCATATTGACCCCAATACACGTATTTTTCGTTTGTTGAGTGTAATTTCATAGGTAATACCTTTCCTACTGAAACTTTGCTCAACACATTCCCTTTGATTTCATTGGCCTACTGCAATACCTAAGAATTTAACTATTCATACAGGTAATAAGACTAATAAAAAGGGCGAAAAATGATTAATAATGTAGTGTTTCCAATACTGGTATTGGCTAGTTTGACGGGGTGTAATAAAGCGAGTGAACAAGCGAATAATGAAACTGGCTCGCCTGCTGAACCTGCGAGTGCAGCATCGAGCGCCATATCTGGCTATAAAGATTTTGTGTTTGGCATGTCGAAAAGTGATGTTGCAAAACTACCTGAATGTATTGATAACTATAAAGCGACTTTTACATCCGACTTTACTGAACGCAAAGTAAAGCAATTAGAAGCTGATTTACAAGGGCGAACCAATAAGGAAATCAGAATCGCCGAATTACAGAAATCGATTACTGAGTATCAAAATAACCACCCACCAATTCCTAACGATTGCGATTCAAAGCCTACTTACTTACATGATAGATGTTTAATCAATGCACATAATAACGAAGTAGCTTTAGGTGGACAGGATTTTATAGATTATGAGCAGCAACAAAGAGAGTTAAATCAGTTAGCCCCTAATGCACATCCAAACGCCGCAGAGTTAGAGCAACAACTCGTTCAAGTGAAGGCAGACGGAAAAGCATTCGACGACAAAGTAGCTACCTTCGATTCAGGTATAGTTGACCAATGGTTAGCAAACTCTGCGAATCCTTTGATTGGTGGCGGATGCACTATTGAGTTTATGTCTGAGAAGCGAACACTTATCCCTTACGTTGAAAACGGCAAACTTGTCGCCGTCGAATTAAATTTGGGGCAATTTAATAACGAGCGCTACGTTTCTCTGGGTAAAGGTTTAGCAGATAAGTATGGGATGACCCAGAATGTTTCTGATGAACAAATTTCAGCGTTTAATAAAGCGCAATTGGATCAAGTTGTCATAACCTTTGCAGCGGGACAAATTGGTCTTTATGCGACCAACCATAGCTCTGTTTTCTTTTTGACGAATGACATTAGCTCTGCTGTGCCAACACTGGATCGCTTTATGAAACTGGTTTATGTCGATGCAGCCCATACTAGTAAATTATCGGCAGAAGCTCAAAAGGGCAAAACGAAGGCAAATGATCTATAGTGTTTTATGATTATCGAATAAAAAAAGACCCCAATTACGGGGTCTTAAACTTCTAAATTTAAATCATAACAAGGGAATTGTTATGATTTTATTCTACAACATCCTATTAGACTATCTCAATCAGTTTTCTGTACGTATTGCTTGTATGCCTTTATCCAATCGGTTGCCATAGCCTGTCTCGCTTCTGCTAAAGGCACTCTGCCATCACAAACCAGTTTATACAACTTCAGTTCTAATACGTCTTTCTTAGATGCATTCCATTCACTTATGCGAGTCTGAGGCCACAGGTTCAATCTGTCTTCTGGTGCACCACCGATATTCAGTGGAATGAGATGGTCTTCTTCATAGTGTTTAGGGTTTTGATCAGCAAAGCCATACTCTCTTAGCTGCGATTTCTTCAGCTTGTTGGTGTAATACGCGGGTGGTCGCACCGTCTTTGTATAACCTTTGACGCATACTGTCTCTTGTATATTTTCCTGAGTAATACTTGAATCAATTGCACCAGGTGTAATTAAAGGGTCAGGTAGATCACCAGCAAAGGCTAAATGACATGCTAAAAGACTGCTTAGTAGTAGATATCGCCCACCTTGAATTTTCAAAGTCATTTTTTTATTACCTATTCTATGAATATGAACAATAGACGCAAATGCAGCCGTTAATTAAGACCCTAAGAAGTTTTAATATCGTTCAATAGATCATTATGCAATTCGTGATACTTAGAACATGGTTCCAAATAGAACCATGTTCACAATATGAGCCTGCTTCAGTTTTAATTTTGATAGTCAGGGAAACGCCCCAACGCAGTATTTTTAATTAAGGCTTTTGCGCGTTTCAAATGCCGACTAATTATCACGCTCATCACTAATTTACTTGTCGAATCAGGGTCTTCAACTGAGTATTCTTCTCTATTATCTTCAGTGTATAAATCAAACTCCTGAAAAATCCGCCAATCAGGCATACCTTCACCATAAGGTTTATGATTTTCCGTCCAGAATTTATATATATCTAAATGAAGCTTTAAAGCTTTAATCTTAGGTCTTCCCAGCACCTTATACAGAGCCTGAGATGTCTTTAGTGTACGTTTCCCCTGTTTCCCTCTGTGCAGCTCATCTAATAGCTGACTAAAGCTCTGTTTCAATGAGCGCTTCGATTGCGTTCTAAGTGGAACTCTAATAAAAACTAAGTCATCTTTTTCGTTAAATTCATGTGGCAGAAGATCATCGTAGTCATCAATCACAGTGAAGTAGTCATTAAAACCACGTTCCGAAAACAACTCATTACCACGTTGAGTTAAATTCCACCAATCCTCAAATGTCAGTGAATGAACGTCCCCCATATGATGATAAAGCTTATCCAATTTATGTCGTTTTGATTGAGAAAATGGGTCTCGTTTTTGGGCGCAACATTTTTCATATGCATCGTTGCACTTCAGATACTCATACCACCAATAGTAAATACAATTTTCCCAATTTTTCAAACGTTCCGCAGGGTCAGTTAAAGAGAAATCAGGTGGCGGATAAGAAAAGGCAGGTATCCAAGTCATAAGTAATATTAACACCTGATATGTTACGTTTCAAAGTGCAATAGTGTTTATATATCAAACATATAAAATATCAGTTGGCTTGTAACTCAAGTCAATTTTCAATAACTAATAAAATGTAACTTACTAATTTATAGAGAGAAACTTATGTTAAACACTAGTGATAAAATTGTAACAATACCAACCGAATCACCAATTCATAGCCCAGAAAATTTAGCTACCAGCTTCAATAATTTTTCGCGAAAATCAACAGAATCAGTCATTGAAATGGCTAAGATTGTCGTTGCTGCAAAAAAGCTACCTGCTGCCGACTACCAAGTTTTCTGTTCGCAGATTCGCTTTGATAGCCAGTCAAAAGCTTTAGTTAAATTAAATAAAATTGGCTCAAAAGCCGACTTATTTATGCAACACGCAGTAAATTTACCAAGTAATTGGACCACCCTTTACATACTTGCAGCACTTAGCGATGACGCTTTTACTAGCCTCGCTTTACAACAAAAGCTCAGCACTTCACTAACTGGCGCAGAAGCGCAAAAACTTGTGGATGCAACTACCGATAAGCCTTCAAGTTCCATTCAGAACCCAAAGCCGCCTGTTGATTCTCCAGCTTTACCAACTAGCAACCAAACTGTATTAGCTGACAATCGTTATTGCATTGCAATTCACTTCGAAAATACGCCAACCTCACATGAAGTACTGGAACTTAAAACATTCGTAGATGCTTACCAGCAACGTGCAAAGTGCAGTGTCGCTTTTAGCAAAATACTCGAAAATATGTTGGCTGAACTTCAACTAACTGCAGAAAGCGTGGTTTAAACATGGACGCCCTAGTTAATCAAACTGACTGGGCGCAGAAATATCGCCCACAAAAGCTCGAAGACATGATTTTGCCTGACAGCACTATGTCTCGATTAATCAAAATGCGTGACTCAAAACAAAGGTTAAGCCTTCTTTTTCACGGAAATCCTGGCACTGGTAAAACAACTGCTGCACGTTTATTACATGACAATTTTTATGAAACAAATTGTTCTATGTTCAGAGGCATTGATTCAATAAAAACGCTTGAAAAAATTGCTATGACACCGTCTATTTACAGTGACTTCCGAGTAATAGTAATGGATGAAAGTGATGCACTAACACCTGATGCTCAAAATAGTCTGCGTAATACTATTGAAAAAATGTCATTCGGTAATATGTTTGTGTTCACTGCAAATAATCCTGAAAAATTGTCTGCCGCATTGCATTCACGTCTTCATCCAATTGATTTCACATTTAACAGTGGTGATCTCTTACTGAGACAAAAAATGGTTGTTAGGGCGCAGCAAATACTTGAGAACGAGGGTCTGTCTGCTGATACAAGCGTAATTCAGTCAATAGTACGTAATTGTTTTCCCGATATGCGTAAAGTGCTTAAACAATTGCAGTTTGAAATTGCTTTAGCGTAATAAACAAAAAACCCCATTCTTTGGGGTTTTTTGTTTAGGGAAATTGATTGATGGCTTCTCAAATATTTTGCCATTTGCTGGGCGATTCTCCAGCTTTCTGATTTCCCCAAATCTTAATATTTCTCGCTATAAATATAATATATTTCGCTAATAGCGAATAATGTTTTGACATTCTATCTTAATTGAGTTTTAATGCTCATGTAGCTAAAGAGCATAACTCGTTGTGTTGTATGGGTCAGGTAACTGACTGTGGAGTCTTTGACTCTAATGTATGTCCCTCACATGTCGCATTACGCAGATTGCAGTATGTAATACGATATATGAGTCGGCATAAGCACGTTTGAAGACAACTATTCAAACGTGCTGTTAGTAGTGGGGTAAAAATTTGCCAATAGCTCTTCCTTATTGTGGACAACGACCACTGGCAACTGTTGTCAGTGGCACAACAAGGAGAATTACCATGTGTAATTTGAAGCATACCGTTTGGCATTGGTTGATTAGTAAACTGAAGTCGATTTTACGTAGTCCGACAACAATTCAAGTTTTAGCACTTTTATTACGTTTTGTTGTTTTAGTTTTACGTATTATTGATTCACTGCATTAGTCAGCACCCCAACTCTCTAAAAGGATACGTTTTGTTAAACCGTGCTTTAAAATTGCTTCGAACATACCACCAATATACTCAAACTGATTTAGCTAAAAAGTTTGAGATTTCGAATACGTACTTGTGCGAAATTGAAAAGGGTGTCAAAACTCCGCCGATAGAGCTTCTCACTAAATATTCCGAAACTTTCAAAATGCCAGTGTCTACCATTTTGTTATTTTCAGAAGAAATGGCGAAACCTTACAAGCCAACCGATAAATTAAAAGTGGCTGCTGCAGACAAGGTTCTGAAGCTACTAGAATGGATCGAAGAAACTGATCTGGTGACTAATGCATAAGCAATACTCAATTGATCAGTCGCCTCTATATCGTATTGTTGGGCTTAATCAACTTGAGAAACGCCTAAATATCAAGTTAAACAGACTTGATAGGCTACTGAAAGATGGAAGTTACCGTACTTTTCTAAATAAAAAAAATAGACCAATACAGCATCCAGTTGGATTGCTTAATGTAGTGCACGGCAAAATCGCCTACTACTTAGCTCGAATTCGAGTTCCTGATTATGTCTATTCTCAGAAGTTTAGATCATATGTAGATAATGCTTATGAACATAAAGGCATTCATCCAGTCGCTAAGACAGACATATCAAAATATTTCCCTAGTATCAGCAAACAGATGGTTAAACAAATGTTTGTCGAACAGTTTAAATGTGCCAAAGATATTGCGGAGATATTGGCAAATATTTGTTGCTTTCAACAAAAGCATTTACCTACAGGCAGCGTGATTAGTGGTTATGTTGCTTTCTTTGCCTGCAAAAAACTCTTTGACCAAATTCACTCACATGCAAATTCCGCAGGCTGCAGCTTTACTTTGTATGTCGACGACTTAACCATATCTGGCTCACAAGCAAATAGAGCATTCTTGTATGAAATTCGTAAAATGATTCTTAGTTATGGGTTGAGCATGTCTGTTGAAAAAACCATAACTTATTCGGCTTATGCACCCAAAAAACTCACAGGCGTAATTGTCAAATATAATCAATGTTTACTACCCAATGAACAGCATAAAACAATACGTGATAAAAAAATTGCTATTCAAAATGCAGTGTCAGAAGCTGATAAAGTCATATTAAAGAAGTCCTTAAAAGGCTCTTTGCAACAGGCCAAACAAATTGAAAAGGTAAATGCTGGTTTGATAGATTACCAGCCTACCCTCATTTATAGCTGATTCTTACTATCTCGAAATAAATAAAGGTATAACTAAGCTATCATTAGCACCCCTGACAAACTGACTCTTCTCCGACACTTTCACACCAGCATCAGCTAGTGTCGAAAATGCCTTCTCAGCGATTTCATTCTCACCCACAGTAAAACTCATTACGACCAGCTCTGAATCAGTCGTTATGTGAACCTGCCTTATGTGTCCGAACGTTCCATATCTAACCAAAGCAACACTATTGATACGACCTAACGGCAAAGATAGCTCTTTCTTATATTGCTTAAGCCCTTCGTTCCAAGTCACAAAATAAAGTGCATCACCTGTTTGAATGACATAACTTGGTCTTAGGTCTGCGACAGTCGAATCAAGTGATGTCACACCGAACAATGCTTTTTCTTGTGCTTTAATTTCTGCTGACTTGATCCCTAAGTTAGCTATTGAATCAGCATTAAACGTGGGTGCTTCTGTCGGAAATGTCGTGCATCCAACTAATGTAAACAGCAAATAAAGTGCTATTAAGTAAAGCATCAAATTATTATTTTTCTTCATTATCGAAACCTTAATTCAAAAAGACTATTGATTGAGCATTAATAATAGCAAAGCCTATTAACACTCTTAATGACATACCTACGGTAGCACTTAATCAATTAAATAATATTGTCTCTCAATGTTGTTTAAGACTGCTTCGCAGTGCCTACGGCATAGTTTGTTGCCGCAGTTGAGCCAGCAATTGCAGTTTTTACTGTCGGTTACCTTAATCGGTTTGGGCATCCTAAAGTGCAAATCGTAGATAAATATGAGGCGATAGGTAGTCATATATATCGCTCAGACCAAGATGGCGCGGTATTGCTCGATTTTACTGAAAAGCAGGGCATCATCATTCAACGATGGCGGCAACAGGCAAAACACTACTGGACTGCTCAAAGCGAATAGTTACCGAAGAACACTATGGTTGTGAATGGTCACCGATTGTTAAGAAAGGTAAATGCCAGCGATTAATATAAGGCGTGCTTGCTGAAAATCTGCCCGCGCGCTAAAGTAGCGGCAATTTATAGAACCTTTAGGAGCACTTCTGTGTGGGAAATTATTCTAGCGGCTGGCTGGCCAATCTGGCCTCTGATATTCGCTTCTGTAGTGACCTTGGCGATTATCGCTGAGCGTTTTTGGGCTTTGCGCGAAGACATCGTCGCCCCAAGTAATTTACTACCAGAAGTACAAAAAGGCTTAAGCCAAGGCAGCATTACCAAAGAAGCCTGTGACAAATTGGCGCAGCATTCTTTACTCGGTGAAATATTTGCCAGTGCTTTGAGCAATATAGATGCGCCACGCGAAGTCATGAAAGAGGCCATTGAAGAGTCTGGTCGCTCAGTTGCTCACAAATTGGATCGTTATCTTACGGCTCTGGGAACTATTGCTACAGTTAGCCCTTTGCTTGGTTTGCTTGGTACCGTCATCGGTATGGTGGAATTGTTCGGCGCCTTCACTTCTACAGGCCATGATATTGCACAGTTTGCTCGCGGCATTTCAATTGCGCTCTACAACACAGCCGGCGGTATTGTGGTGGCTGTGCCAGCGATGATTTTCTATCGTTATTTCCGCGGCAAGGTTGATGGTTTAATCATCGAAATGGAGCAACAGGCAATCAAGCTGGTTGAAATCATCCACGGCGTTCGTAAATAATTATTAAGGCCATCTAGACATGAATTTTCAACGCGGAAAAAAGCACGAAGATCTGGAAATGAACCTAGTGCCACTGATTGACGTTCTGTTGGTCATCATCATCTTCTTGGTCGTCAGCGCGACTTTCTCACGTGTGAGCGAACTACAGATTAATCTGCCGACGGCTGAAGCTAATCCGCAACAGGAAAAGCCGCTGATAATCACAGTAGATATTGATGCATCAGGACATTATTCGGTGAACAGCACTGCACTATCTGACCCCAATGTGGCGAGCATAGGCGAGGCATTGCGCCGTGCCGTGCCTGATGGTAAAGATCCAACTATCGTGATTAATGCAGATGGTAATAGCACTCATCAGTCTGTAGTGAATGTGATGGAAGCAGCCCGTCAGGAAAACTTCACTCACATCACTTTTGCTACTCAAATCAAATCGGGCTCTTAATATCCAAAGCCATGTTATTACTTGGCTTTGTTTGTTCTTGAATCACTTGCGCATTGAAAGAACACATCAAAATGATGTGTTCTTGTCGTTTTAATAACCACTAAAAAGTATGTCAAAGAAAACATCCCAACCTGAAATGAATGCCCCAATCTCAGACGCAAAGACGCTTTATCTGCGTCTAATCAAATATGCTACCCGCTATTGGGTGGTCTTTGCATTGAGTGTTGTTTCACTCGTAATTTTATCGGCTACTAATACTGGTTTTCTCGCCACCATCAAAATGGTGACGGATGAAGGCTTTGTGAAGCAAGACTCAGCCAAGCTCAGTATCCTGCCGCTTATGTTATTCGGTCTATTGGCGATTCGCGCGGTCGCTGGGTTCTTATCCAATTTTGCTATGCGATGGGTAGGGCGTCGAGTTGTCGAAAATTTACGTCGTGATGCATTTTCCAAGTTGATGAGCTTACCTGTGAGTTTTTTTGATGCGCATTCAGCTGGGATTGTGACTTCCAAGCTTACTTTTGATACCGAGCAAATGGCCAGAGCGAGCACCAGTGCGGCTGTCAGCGCAGTACGAGATAGCCTGACGATTATCGGTATGCTCGGTTATATGCTTTATCTGGATTGGCGCTTGACGCTGATTTTCGCCATTATGGCGCCGCTGATGACGGTGTATCTCAAGAAAATGTCACCTAAACTCCGAGAGGCTGGTACCACGGTACAAGAGTCTATGGGGGAGATGACCCAAGTCGCTGAAGAGGCTGTGACAGGCCAGCGCATGGTGAAAATATTTGGCGGTTCTGACTATGAGTTTCAGCGATTTAGTCATGCGGTAGGTAAAAATCGTCACATGCAAATACGATTGGCACGAATCTCGGGCATCAATAGTATGGTTGTAGAACTTCTAGCCGCGCTGGCTCTGGGCTTTGTCGTCTATTATGCAGTCGGCAAATTTACTGCGGGTGAATTCGCTGCATTTATTGGTGCTTTGCTAATGTTGATTTCACCTATTAAAAGCCTGACGGGCTTGAATGAAGATATGCAAGTCGGTCTCGCTGCGGCTAAGAGTATATTTTCTCTAATGGATAGCGTGCCTGAGGTTGATGGCGGTGAAGAAACAGTCGACCGTGCTAAAGGTGAAATCGAGTTTCGCCATGTGACGCTGCAATATGAAAACGCAAAACGCCCAGCGCTGAATCAATTGAGTTTTAGCGTTAAACCAGGCGAAAAGCTTGCATTGGTAGGCAGATCCGGCGGCGGCAAGACCACCCTGGTGAATCTGTTGCCACGTTTCTATGAGCAGCAAGCTGGCGATTTGCTGCTTGATGGTGTTGATGTACGTACTTTAACTCTCAAAAATCTACGTCAGCAATTTGCGCTGGTCAGCCAGGATGTCATTCTCTTCAATGACACAGTATTTAATAATATCGCCTATGGCCTTTTGCGTAATGCGAGTGAGGCTGAAGTGATTGCGGCGGCCAAAGCTGCACATGCTTGGGAGTTCATTCAGCAATTACCAAATGGGCTATATAGCCAGATCGGTGATCGCGGCGTACGCCTCTCTGGTGGTCAACGGCAGCGATTGGCGATTGCCCGTGCCATTTTGAAAGATGCACCCATACTCTTGCTCGATGAAGCCACTTCAGCGCTTGATACAGAGTCCGAACAACATGTGCAGGCCGCGCTAGATACCTTGATGCACAATCGAACCACTATCGTTATCGCACATCGACTCTCAACTATTGAGAATGCAGATCGCATACTGGTGCTAGAGCAAGGTGAAATCATCGAAAGCGGTACACATGCTTCGCTACTTGAGGCGCATGGGCATTACGCAAAGCTGTATCAAAAACAATTCCATTAAATTATGGCGACCTCCATCAACGCATGGTTTAAAGAGGCTTTGCAGCGCAGATGGTATGGCCTTAGCGTCTGGCATGTTCTATTAATACCACTCTCGTGGATATTTGGATTTCTTTCATATTTTCGAAGAGTAGTTTATAAGCTCGGGCTTTTTAAATCTTACAAACTCCCTGTGCCTGTTGTTGTTGTCGGCAATATCAATATTGGCGGCACAGGTAAAACACCGCTGGTGCTATGGTTGTCAGAGCAGCTAATTCATGCAGGATACTCTCCTGCGATTATCAGTCGCGGTTATGGGGCCAGCCACAGCAAAATTTCCCCAGTCTATGCAGATAGCAATCCTGGCTTGGTAGGCGACGAACCTGTTCTGCTTGCTAAGCGTGCGTCATGCCCAGTGTGGGTGGGGGGCGACCGTATTGCGGTTGCGCAAAAGCTGCTTCAAGTTCACCCGAAATGTAATGTGATCATTAGCGATGATGGATTGCAGCACTATCGGTTGAAGCGCGATATTGAGCTGGTTGTGGTTGATGCCAGTCGGGGTTTTGGTAATGGCTATTTGTTACCTGCAGGGCCGTTGCGCGAATTGGTGGATCGATTGAAAAAAGTGGATGCCGTGATTTTTAATGGTGGTCAACCTACCCAGGATTCTGCAGCCAATCATTTTGGTATGTCGTTGCAGGGCAAGCAGTTTCAATCTTTAGCCGATGATACACAGTTTGCTACTGCAAAGGATTTTGCAGGAAAAAAATTACATGCGGTCGTTGGCATCGGTAATCCACAACGCTTTTTTCAGCAACTTGAGAATCTTGGTTTGCGGTTTGATCGCCATGTATTTTCAGATCATCACGCTTTTAAGGTGGCGGATTTGCAAATTCAAGGCGCTGAAGTAATACTGATGACGGAAAAAGACGCTGTAAAATGTCAACCCTTTGCAAAAGATAACTGGTGGTTTTTGCCAGTAGAGGCGATTGTGGAAGATCGTCTGACTGCGTTGATTATGAGTAAACTAGCCATGTTTAAGGCTTTAAGTAAATAACAAGCAGGATAGAATCTATGGATAAAAAATTACTTCAAATATTGGTCTGCCCGGTCACAAAAGGGCCATTGATTTATAAAAAGGAAGCGCAGGAGTTGATTTCGTGCTCTGCACGCTTGGCTTACCCTATACGTGATGGTATTCCAGTGATGCTGGAAGACGAAGCCAGAAAATTGGCTGCTGAAGAAGAGGTGTAGGTTTGCACTTCCATGTAGTCATTCCCGCACGTTACGGCAATAGCCGTTTGCCAGCCAAGCCAATGCTCGACATTGCTGGTAAGCCGATGGTGGTACGCGTGTTCGAACAAGCCTTATCTAGCGGGGCAGCCTCGGTGACGGTAGCCACTGATCATCAGGCAATTGCTGATCAAGTACATGCCTGCGGATTTTCTGCTGTGATGACACGCCAAGATCACGCATCAGGAACAGATCGTATTGCGGAAGTCGCCAAGATTTTTGGTTGGCCAGATGAGGCAATTGTAGTGAATGTGCAAGGTGATGAGCCCTTAATCGATCCTGATCTGATAAGGGAAGTCGCTGCCAACCTTGAAGAACATCCTCATGCTTCTATTGCAACGGCAAGTCATCCACTGCATGACCATGTGGTGTTGCTTAACCCTAATGTGGTGAAGGTGGTGATGGATCAAGCAGGTTATGCACTTTACTTTAGCCGCGCGCCGATTCCATATCCACGCGATGCTTTTGCAGGGAATCAACCTTTACCTGTAGATGCAAAGCATTATCGACACATTGGCATTTATGCCTACCGCACTTCATTCCTCAACACATACGCAACCCTTCAGCCTGCCAATATCGAGCAGCTAGAGTCTCTTGAGCAACTACGTGCCTTATGGCATGGCTACAAAATCAGCGTTGCAATTACAGATAATGCGCCAGCCACGGGTGTTGATACTGAGCATGACTTGATACAAGTACGTCAGCACTTTGCCGGGATAAATTAAAGACATTAAGTTTTGCCCTTGTTCAATTGCAATAATTTGATGCTTTTATTCATTACTTTTTAACTTATTTAAGTGGGTTGATTTTAATGAATTTATTTTGGTTTTTTGCTCTGAATTCGCAAGAAAATCTACTCCTTAGCCTAATGAAATTCACAAATTAGGCTTGACGATATTCAAGCTTCCTTGCTATAGTCTCACTTCTCGGCGCTAGGTATTTAACTAGATAACGAAGCGGACGCGGGGTGGAGCAGTCTGGCAGCTCGTCGGGCTCATAACCCGAAGGTCACAGGTTCAAATCCTGTCCCCGCAACCAAACTGTTCTGACATAAGTCACGCTTGAAATAGTAATAACCGCTCTTTAAAAAATTGAACAATCGATAGGTGTGAGTGCTTGTAGTTGAGGCAGTCATTTAACGGCTTGATGTTATTTGTGCGGTGCTTGTTAAAGGGCGCTGTGCAGGTTTAACAGGAGAGTTTGCGTTACTTGGCACTCAAGATACAAGTCTTAACACCTTGAATGAACTTTGTAAGAAGCTTGGGCTAGCAATAGCCAAAGCGACGAACTGAAGATTCATTTGAGTGAATTAAGCAAAAGCGACATACAGACCTTCGCAAGAGGGTCAAAATTAAGTAATAGTTAGGTTTAAACTGAAGAGTTTGATCCTGGCTCAGATTGAACGCTGGCGGAATGCTTTACACATGCAAGTCGAACGGCAGCACGGGAGCTTGCTCCTGGTGGCGAGTGGCGAACGGGTGAGTAATATATCGGAACGTACCTTTTAATGGGGGATAACTAGCCGAAAGGTTAGCTAATACCGCATACGCCCTGAGGGGGAAAGCAGGGGATCTTCGGACCTTGCGTTAATAGAGCGGCCGATATCTGATTAGCTAGTTGGTGGGGTAAAAGCCTACCAAGGCGACGATCAGTAGCTGGTCTGAGAGGACGACCAGCCACACTGGAACTGAGACACGGTCCAGACTCCTACGGGAGGCAGCAGTGGGGAATTTTGGACAATGGGCGAAAGCCTGATCCAGCCATTCCGCGTGAGTGAAGAAGGCCTTCGGGTTGTAAAGCTCTTTCGCAAGGAAAGAAAACTTATCTCCTAATACGGGGTGAGGATGACGGTACCTTGATAAGAAGCACCGGCTAACTACGTGCCAGCAGCCGCGGTAATACGTAGGGTGCGAGCGTTAATCGGAATTACTGGGCGTAAAGCGTGCGCAGGCTGTTTTGTAAGTCAGATGTGAAATCCCTGGGCTCAACCTAGGAACTGCGTTTGAAACTACAAGGCTAGAGTGTAGCAGAGGGGGGTAGAATTCCACGTGTAGCAGTGAAATGCGTAGAGATGTGGAGGAATACCAATGGCGAAGGCAGCCCCCTGGGTTAACACTGACGCTCATGCACGAAAGCGTGGGGAGCAAACAGGATTAGATACCCTGGTAGTCCACGCCCTAAACGATGTCTACTAGTTGTTGGGAGAGTAAAATCTCTTAGTAACGCAGCTAACGCGTGAAGTAGACCGCCTGGGGAGTACGGTCGCAAGATTAAAACTCAAAGGAATTGACGGGGGCCCGCACAAGCGGTGGATTATGTGGATTAATTCGATGCAACGCGAAAAACCTTACCTGGCCTTGACATGTACCGAATTTGGGAGAGATTCCTTAGTGCTCGAAAGAGAACGGTAACACAGGTGCTGCATGGCTGTCGTCAGCTCGTGTCGTGAGATGTTGGGTTAAGTCCCGCAACGAGCGCAACCCTTGCCATTAATTGCCATCATTTAGTTGGGCACTTTAATGGGACTGCCGGTGACAAACCGGAGGAAGGTGGGGATGACGTCAAGTCCTCATGGCCCTTATGGCCAGGGCTTCACACGTAATACAATGGTCGGTACAGAGGGTTGCCAACCCGCGAGGGGGAGCCAATCTCAGAAAGCCGATCGTAGTCCGGATTGTAGTCTGCAACTCGACTACATGAAGTCGGAATCGCTAGTAATCGCGGATCAGCATGTCGCGGTGAATACGTTCCCGGGCCTTGTACACACCGCCCGTCACACCATGGGAGTGGGTTTCACCAGAAGTAGTTAGTCTAACCGCAAGGAGGACGATTACCACGGTGGGATTCATGACTGGGGTGAAGTCGTAACAAGGTAGCCGTATCGGAAGGTGCGGCTGGATCACCTCCTTTCTAGAGAAAAATCCTTGGCTGCAAGCATTCACACTTATCGGTTGTTTAAATAGCGCAACACTAAAAGATTGGTCCTCAAAGACAAGACTTCGAGGGTCTGTAGCTCAGCTGGTTAGAGCACCGTCTTGATAAGGCGGGGGTCGTTGGTTCGAGCCCAACCAGACCCACCAGATTCCTCATGAAGATAGCCTCAAATGGGGGATTAGCTCAGCTGGGAGAGCACCTGCTTTGCAAGCAGGGGGTCGTCGGTTCGATCCCGTCATCCTCCACCATTCAATTAGTGTAAGTAGTTAGTGATCAATGCTTGTGATGAGCATTGATCACTAACGTCTTAGGGCGTTAGTCTGATCTTTAACAAAATGGAAGAAGTAAAGTGAGCACATGAATACTTGTGATGAGATTCGTGTGTTCAAAATGGGTAGTAATTGATTGCAAAATCGAAATGTTTTAACGCGTTAAGTTCTGGCCTAGTTCTCTAACTAGGCTGGTAATAAGACGGTTATTTCAAGTTCAACAATATCTGCTTGGTATTGTTGGAAGTAATGCTTTAGAAAACCTATAGCTGGCAGATTTACTCCCTGCCGCGAAACTGAGTAAGGCGAGTTAGCAACTTCACCGTTGTTTAGCGGACCCGTAAAAGGGCTCAGGTTTTAACGTTATAGGATCAAGCGAATAAGTGCATATGGTGGATGCCTTGGCGATTACAGGCGATGAAGGACGTGGTAGCCTGCGTAAAGTCTCGGGGAGCTGGCAAACAAGCTTTGATCCGGGAATGTCCGAATGGGGGAACCCACCCGCAAGGGTACTTTTATCTGAATACATAGGATAAATAGAGCGAACTCAGCGAACTGAAACATCTAAGTAGCTGAAGGAAAAGAAATCAACCGAGATTCCGGAAGTAGTGGCGAGCGAACCCGGAAAAGCCTGTTATTTTTAGCAGACGCGTTAGTAGAATGGAATGGAAAGTCCAGCCATAGAGGGTGATAGCCCCTTATACGAAAACCCGTTTGTGGAACTAGGATAACGACAAGTAGGGCGGGACACGAGAAATCCTGTCTGAACATGGGGGGACCATCCTCCAAGGCTAAATACTCGTAATCGACCGATAGTGAACCAGTACCGTGAGGGAAAGGCGAAAAGAACCCCGGGAGGGGAGTGAAATAGATCCTGAAACCGTATGCATACAAACAGTGGGAGCGGACTTGTTCCGTGACTGCGTACCTTTTGTATAATGGGTCAGCGACTTACATTCAGTAGCAAGCTTAACCGATAGGGGAGGCGCAGCGAAAGCGAGTCCGAATAGGGCGATAGTTGCTGGGTGTAGACCCGAAACCAAGTGATCTATCCATGGCCAGGATGAAGGTGCCGTAACAGGTACTGGAGGTCCGAACCCACTAATGTTGAAAAATTAGGGGATGAGCTGTGGATAGGGGTGAAAGGCTAAACAAACTTGGAAATAGCTGGTTCTCTCCGAAAACTATTTAGGTAGTGCCTCGTATATAACTCTTGGGGGTAGAGCACTGTTATGACTAGGGGGTTCATAAGAACTTACCAACTCATTGCAAACTCCGAATACCGAGAAGTTCAATTACGGGAGACAGACCATGGGTGCTAACGTCCGTGGTCAAGAGGGAAACAACCCAGACCGACAGCTAAGGTCCCAAATGACGTGCTAAGTGGAAAACGAAGTGGGAAGGCACAGACAGCCAGGAGGTTGGCTTAGAAGCAGCCATCCTTTAAAGAAAGCGTAATAGCTCACTGGTCGAGTCGTCCTGCGCGGAAGATGTAACGGGGCTAAGCACGTAACCGAAGCTTCGGATGCTGCATTCTTCGGAATGTATGCATGGTAGGAGAGCGTTCTGTAGGCCTGCGAAGGTGTTCTGTGAGGAATGCTGGAGGTATCAGAAGTGCGAATGCTGACATGAGTAGCGATAAAGGGTGTGAAAAGCACCCTCGCCGAAAGCCCAAGGTTTCCTGCGCAACGTTCATCGGCGCAGGGTGAGTCGGCCCCTAAGGTGAGGCAGAAATGCGTAGCTGATGGGAAACAGGTTAATATTCCTGTACTTTTATGTAATGCGATGTGGGGACGGAGAAGGTTAGGTCAGCCATCTGTTGGAATAGGTGGTTCAAGCGTGTAGGGAGATCCTTTAGGCAAATCCGGAGGGTCAATTCTGAGGCGTGATAACGAGTGCACTTGTGCACGAAGTGATTGATACCAAGCTTCCAAGAAAAGCCACTAAGCTTCAGTTACATAAAAACCGTACCGCAAACCGACACAGGTGGGCAGGATGAGAATTCTAAGGCGCTTGAGAGAACCCGGGAGAAGGAACTCGGCAAATTAGCACCGTAACTTCGGGAGAAGGTGCGCCCCGGTAGAGTGTAGAGACTTGCTCTCGAAGCTCGATGGGGTTGCAGTGAAAAGGTGGCTGCGACTGTTTAATAAAAACACAGCACTGTGCAAACACGAAAGTGGACGTATACGGTGTGACGCCTGCCCGGTGCCGGAAGGTTAAATGATGGGGTGCAAGCTCTTGATTGAAGCCCCGGTAAACGGCGGCCGTAACTATAACGGTCCTAAGGTAGCGAAATTCCTTGTCGGGTAAGTTCCGACCCGCACGAATGGCGTAACGATGGCCACACTGTCTCCTCTCGGGACTCAGCGAAGTTGAAATGTTTGTGAAGATGCAATCTACCCGCGGCTAGACGGAAAGACCCCATGAACCTTTACTGTAGCTTTACATTGGACTTTGACAAGATTTGTGTAGGATAGGTGGGAGACTTTGAAGCGGTGTCGCTAGATATCGTGGAGTCAACCTTGAAATACCACCCTGATGTTGTTGAGGTTCTAACCTAGGTCCATTATCTGGATCGGGGACCGTGTATGGTGGGCAGTTTGACTGGGGCGGTCTCCTCCCAAAGAGTAACGGAGGAGTGCGAAGGTAACCTAGGTACGGTCGGAAATCGTACTGATAGTGCAATGGCATAAGGTTGCTTGACTGCGAGACGGACAGGTCGAGCAGGTGCGAAAGCAGGTCATAGTGATCCGGTGGTTCTGTATGGAAGGGCCATCGCTCAACGGATAAAAGGTACTCTGGGGATAACAGGCTGATTCCTCCCAAGAGTTCATATCGACGGGGGAGTTTGGCACCTCGATGTCGGCTCATCACATCCTGGGGCTGTAGCCGGTCCCAAGGGTATGGCTGTTCGCCATTTAAAGTGGTACGTGAGCTGGGTTTAAAACGTCGTGAGACAGTTTGGTCCCTATCTGCCGTGGGCGTTGGAAGTTTGAGGGGGGCTGCTCCTAGTACGAGAGGACCGGAGTGGACGGATCTCTGGTGGACCGGTTGTCATGCCAATGGCATAGCCGGGTAGCTAAATCCGGAAGAGATAAACGCTGAAAGCATCTAAGCGTGAAACTCGCCTCAAGATGAGACTTCCCCGAGCTTTAAGCTCGCTAAAGAGTCGTTCGAGACCAGGACGTTGATAGGTCAGGTGTGGAAGCGCAGTAATGCGTTAAGCTAACTGATACTAATTGCTCGTGAGGCTTGATCCTATAACCTTAAGACTTGAGTTCATGTAAATGAATCGCAAAGTTAAGGTTGTTGTTCTAAAGCAACGCAATCAATTGCAATACAAAAACTTTACTTCTTCTGTTTGTTACAGACAGTTGTATCCGCGTTTTAATGCGCAACCAGTGATGGTGATACAGCTTCACGCTAGATTGAACAAATTGTTCAGTCAAAGCGACAGCTTAATTGGGCTTGAGGCCTAAGCGGGATAACTCTCGTGAACACTCAGGCACTTACCGGTTATGTCTGGCGTCCATAGCGAATTGGAACCACCCCTTCCCATCTCGAACAGGGCCGTGAAACGATTCTGCGCCAATGATAGTATGCTCTTCGCATGCGAAAGTAGGTCAACGCCAGGCTTCTTATACAAAAAACCCTATCAGTGATCTGATAGGGTTTTTTCATTTTCGGGACTTAGAGATGTAAGTTCTCAAAATTGACACTTATATGATGAGATTATTAAATACAATGAGATAGCTTGTATTTGTAAACTATTTATTCTATATTGATTGTAAGGTCTTATAGAGAATCATATTTATGCATGCTCCTTTGATTACAAAATACATTTATCAGATTCGTAGCCGTAACGGTGCGATTGTAGATAACTTGCAGATTTATGGCCGTGATGAAGAAGATGCGCAACGTAAGTTGCAGCAGATGTATCGGCATTGTGAAATTCTTGAGACCCGCGTCGTAAGCCCAGAGCGCAATTCGACTTCAAGCTACGAAGATATACTTAGTCTGATATCCAACAATTCTTGATTGATGAGTTCATTCAGTAAATCCTTGTAGTCTTGCGCGCCAGTGCTATAGGCGCTGTAACGAAACACATCTAGCTTGTATTGCGGGCTCTCTGCAACAGCCACATTTTCTGAAATCACAGTTTCACACACGTCATTACCAAAGCTGACTTTGGCTTGTTCATGCACATCAAATGTCATTTTTCGTCTTCTATCGTAGCAAGTCATCAAATATCGCCTGTTTACCCGTTTCTTTAGGACAGGCTCTAAAGCTTTCAATGTTTGCTCAACTTTTTGCGCGCCTTGTAGTGACAGGAAGTCTGAAGCGATAGGGATGATCAGCAGGTCTGCAGCAAAGATAGCACTAAGTGAAAGCACGCCAAGGTAAGGGCAACAATCAATCAAGGTAATACGTGGTGACCATTGCTTATCAGATGCTTCAAGACCTAGTTTAAGCTTATTCAGAACCGCTGGGCCCTTGCCAAATATAGAGTCCACCTTGATGAGTTCACGGTGAGATGGGATCAGTCGACCCAAATGACTCCAGTCTATTTCAAGCTGGTACAGGGGTTTATTATCTTGATAGAACGAGAACAGGCTTTGATTTGGGCTCTGTGGTGCTTGCGCATGCATATTGGTGAGATGCGCTTGAGGATCCATGTCAATGACTAAGGGAGGGCTGTCACTGATGTTCAGAGCCGCTGCTAAATTAAGTACAGTAGAAGTTTTGCCTACCCCGCCTTTTTGATTGAATACGGCGATTCTTGTCATTGTTTACGTGTCCCTACACCATCATCTTCAATGGCAAGGTCAGGGATATGATTGAAAGCAATACGCATAGGAGCATCACCAATAGCATTGTGGGCACCACCAAAATATACCGTATTTTTGCCGTAGCGCATATTGAGCTTGTCTAATGCTTTATTTAGTGACGATTTTGATTTTGCAGGCAATTGCGGAGCGTGAAATTGTGGTGAAAACAAATCTAGCGCACGAACGCCTTCTTCTACCAATCCGCTAAGTACAACACCGATTTTAAGTGGGATAAATCTATTGGCAGGGTAGGTCTTCCATATCTGTTCTAGCGCCTGTGTGAGTATTAATGTGTCGTCTGTAGGTGCAATCGCACTTTCGTTAGCCCAGCTTTCACGATTGATAAATCTAATATGCACTTGAACAGTGGTTGCTTGCAGCTGATAACTTCTGAGGCGCATGCATGCCTTTTGTAATAAGCGGTGGAGTACGGCAATTGATGCTTCTGGGTTGCGCAAGTCAGGAGGCAATACATGAGAGTGCCCTAAGCTACGCCTAGGATTTTTACGTTCAGTTGGTTCGAATCCACGCAACTTTTCATACATCACCTCACCCTCAATACTGCCCCAGGCTGCGCGTAGTTGTTGGCGATTCGCTGAATATAATGCCTGCATGGAATCAATCTTAAAATCCTGTAGTCTTTGCTCCATCTTGCTGCCTATACCGCTTAAAGCACGTATCGGTAGCTGGTAAAGCTTCTCTGGCAGATCATGCGCTTGTAAAACGACACATCCATCAGGCTTTTGCATATTAGAGGCTAGTTTGGCCAAGAATGTATTGGGCGCAATGCCGATGGAGCTACGAATATATTCCCCTGCTTGCTGTCGCAATGCAGATTTTATTTTCTGCGCTAACGCTAGGGCATTCTCATATATCTGCTGGCTGCCTGTAAGTTTGCACACCATTTCATCAATGGATAAAACTTTTTCAACATGTGTGCACGATTCAACGATATCAATCAGCTTATGGTGATACCTTACATATAGCTCCGGCCGAGCTTGCACAAATATCATCTCGGGGCAAAGTTTGCGGGCTTCATGCACTTTAGTGCCTGTTTTTACGCCATACTTTTTGGCTTCATAACTCGCTGCGATACAGCAAGTGGTTTCAGCCATCACTGGTAAAACCCCAACTGGTTTGCCACGTAACTGTGGTACTTCCTGCTGCTCTACCGAAGCAAAGTAAGAATTAAAATCAACGTATAAAGCGCCTAGCTGCATGTATATATGGATTCAAATAATAGTGAATGACGAATAATAAAAATTAAAAGCGTAAGGATTGCACTAATCGGTCTGACTAATATCATACCTGTATGCACATGATTGGAGAGTAATGAAATGAGTGAAAAAGTCGCAATATTTGCAGGCGGTTGTTTCTGGTGTACCGAGCCTGTATTTACACAATTAATAGGCGTTAAGAGTGTAGCCTCTGGCTATATCGGCGGCCATACTTTAAACCCTACTTACAAAGAGATATGTAATGGTGATACCGGCCATGCGGAGGGCATCAAGATTACGTTTGATGATGAAAAAATATCATTTGAAGAATTACTCGAGATATTTTTCCTGGCACATGACCCAACAACCCCTAATCGGCAAGGGAACGATATTGGCACACAATATCGCTCAGCCGTTTTTTGTCAGGATGAAGAGCAACGCGAAATCACCAAAACGGTGATTGCTCGCGTTGATGCAGAACATCTATGGCCGAGGCCTATTGTCACGCAAATTAATGGTGCGGAGACTTTTTATCCAGCAGAGGATTATCACCAGTATTATTTTGCCAAGAATCCTAACCAACCCTATTGCCTGGCAGTGGCGGCGCCCAAGGTGGCCAAGATACGTGCAAAATATGCTGAAAAGATTAAGCCTGCCTGAGCTGGTTAGATACCACGACGGCTTAGCCACTGCATACGGAAAAAATGTAAGCCCATAACAATAGCAATCAAGGCCATGATGCCGATTGCAATCCAAAAACCAAAGGTATCTTTAAGCAATGGCATTTTGTCGAAATTCATGCCAAATATGCCTGAAATCAGCGTGGCTGGCATGAACATCATGGTCACTACCGTCAGCGCGCGCACTTCTTTGTTCAACTGATTGCTAATGGTTGAGAGGTAGATATCGAGCATGCCCGCCAATAGGTCACGCACGGCCTCTAGCGATTCAATCACATGCACGGCATGGTCATATATGTCGCGCAGATAAAGTACGGTGCTGGCCTCAAAAAAGCCTTCATCATTACGAATCAGATTGTTGATGACTTCACGTGTAGGCCACACGCCACGCCTCAGCTCCATGCTTTCACGCTTCAGTACCTGTATTTTTTGTAGCAGAGTAGGGGATGGTTTGCGTAGTAGCTTCTCTTCAAGCGTTTCGCAATGGATGCCAATATCTTCAATGATACTGAAATACTGATCCACGATCACGTCAATCAGCGCATAGGCCAGATAATCCGTTCCTGCCTGCCGAATATGGATTCGGCCATTGCGCAGACGCTCACATACAGGTTCAAAGCACTCTGTCACTTGCTCTTGAAATGTCAGCACAAAATGTTTGCCCAATATCAAGCTCACTTGCCTGGAAGACAAATTGCCAGAGCGTTTAAACTCAAAATTGCGCAGCACGATGTATAAGTAATCACCATAACTCTCTACTTTTGGTCGCTGGTCAGTATTTAAAATGTCTTCAAGTACCAAAGGGTGCAGATTGAACTGTTTGCCTATTTCACTAATAAAGTTGGGATCCTGAATGCCTGATAAATTCAGCCAGATTTTATTTTTTTCATCTGGTTTGATGTCGGCGAGGTCAGCAATTTCTATCATTTTTTCGTGCAGATGGTCTTCGCAGTAATCAATCAGGCTCAATGTCGGTTTTTCCGTAGTGATATCGCCCATGTAAACGAGTGAGCCTGGAGCCATGCCGATTTTATGTTTTTTACTTTTTTTCATCTTTAGTCATCGTCTATAAGGGTTGTGTCTATATTTGAATAATAGCGCGTTTCTGCTGGCGTGCTTTTCAACATGATTGTCGATTTCCCAGCATGGATTATTCGATATATTGACGTTTTCTCAGGAAAGCCATTCATTTACTACAAAATTTATCAAAATTATCGTAGTTTGATAGTAATTCGTGCCAGTTTATAGAAAGCTTGACCTAACAATAGCAAGTTTGTTCAACCGTGCCTTCTGGCATGTTCTATGCTGCTATTACAGGGCTTCAGCACATATTCCTTACAGCAATATCGTAATAAGCCTTAGAATATTAGTAATACTGATGACTTAAACTAAATAGTTAACCACTTGTCAGTATTGAATGAGTGCCTATTAAAACAACAAAAGATCTATAAACAAGAACTAATCGACTCATGATCTCGCTCTACATTTTTGCCAAAAAGTTGGGTAAACAACTACATATCGTATTGTTTATGTGTTTGCTCATTCCTGCCATCACAGATGCTGCAGGCTTAGGTAAGTTAAAAGTGAAGTCTTATCTGGGTGAAACGCTGGATGCCGACATCGAACTAGTCGAGACAAGTGCAGATGAGCTACCTTCGTTAACAGCACGCATCGCTAATAATGATGAATATGTAGCGGCCGGATTGCAAGACAGTGTTGTTCCCACAGGTATTAAAATCAACGCAGTACAGCGTGCAGATGGTGTGAGGATTCTGCATTTAACCAGCACACGCCCAATCAATGAGCCATTTCTTGAGCTCTTAATCAGTGTTAACTCTGAAACTTTGCACTTGGTCAGGCAATACACCATGTTGCTTGATCCGCCTAACAGCAAGCTAGGTGACGATGGTAATCCATTACCAACCAGCACCAATCAACCAGCTGTTGCATCGCGTACTTACGAGATGATTAATCCATCTGGTGCGTCGAATGTTATAGCCCCATCTGCTGCCCAGCCAGCAGCATCAGCTAAAGCCAGAAAAAGAGCTGCCCGTGAGGAGTCTGGTGGTTCAGATACTAGCGGTTCAAATAAGGCTACAGAAGGCTCGCAAGTTACAGAGCAGCTCGCAGAAAAACCAGTAAAAGCCAAGCGCCATGTGCAGCCCATTCAGCCAGAGCCAGTAGAAACCAAGTCAGTAGTAGTCGCGTCGGGTGATGCCCAGACTTACCTGACACAAAAAGGCGATATTTTCGGTAAAGTCGCTCAGCAATACCAGCCTGCAGGTATCAGCCTTAAACACGTCATGGCCGCTTTATATAAAGCGAATCCTGATGCGTTCCTAGATGGTGATATTAACCAGCTTAAAGCGGGGCAAGTGCTGCGTATTCCCGATATTTCGGGCACACAGTTAACCCGTGCGGATACTGATGCGCATAGTAATGAAGTGAAGCCAACAGCAAAAAATACCTCAAATATTTCAACTAAACCAGCAGATGCTAATGCTGGTTATGTGCTCAAAATATCGCCAGGTGATGCAAACCCAAAAAGCGATGAGCAGGATAACAATCAGGCGCGTATCAACCAGTCCGCCCCAAATGCACAAAGCGCCATCTCGGTTGCACAGCCTCCAGTTGCGGCGGTTCCTGTAGAGTCTGCTATTAGTGAAGTGCCTCCACCAGCAGACCCCTTAACACCTCCGCCTGCGCTATCTGTCGCGACGCCACAAGTTCCAGTGCCAGCTATTGCACCCGTCATCACACCACCATCGTTTACCCAAAATTTGTTCAGCAATTTGCAGTGGATATTCATCGGCATGTTGATTCCAGTGAGCATCTTTCTGTTGGTGTTTTTATTGAATAAGCGCCGCCAAGCTAAAATGCGGCGCTTACAAGAGGGTGTATTTGGCAGTATTCAAGCCTCAAAATCCACGCTAGAAAATGCAGATACGATATTCGGCCAAGAAGTCACTTCTACTGATGAAGATGCCGTCAATACTCAGCATGAGTCGCTCCCACAAGCTGTGCATCCGCATGATCAAACCATCATTGATATTGATGAGATCGACCCATTAGTCGAGGCAGAAATCTATATTTCTTACGGCCGTGACGAGCAAGCCGAAAGCATATTGACCCATGCTTTGGAAAGCACGCCAGAGCGCCATGAGCTCTCATATCGATTATTGGTGATCTATGCTGGCCGACACGATCTTGCCTCGTTTGAGCGCTACGCAAAAGCGGTTAAAGAGGCCGCTGAGCGCGGCGCTGAAGAAGATGTAGTGATTTGGGGCAAGGTAGCTATTCTTGGCTCACAACTTGATTCAGAAAATCCACTTTACGATATTGAACACATGCATTCAGACGCGCCAGATGCCGAGCCAGCATTGCCAGCTAGCAATGTAGTAGTACAGCCTGATATCAGTGCTGACGAAGATACAGACCCATTTTCTGAGGCATCCATAGCCACGGCAGAAACGTTGGAGTTCCCACCATTAGAAATGAATACGCCGCCAGCCAAGCGGTTCCAACAACTGGCACCCACAGATCAATTGCCAACGATCGAGCAACATATTGAAGCTAAAGACCATCTTCTGGAGTTTACGCTGCCAGAGCCTGAACTGGTCGTTGTTAAAAAGTCTGGCAAAACCAGCACAAAAAAATAGCCAGCTAAAAGCTGGCTATTGGATCACTTGCGCTTAACTTGTCGCAGCCTTTTCTACATTAAAACTCTCGCCCGTCGCAAAAAAAGCACCGCCAGCGGTGTAATGCACCGTACGCAGTTGATCATGGTCATCAAAATGCCAGCGCCCGTTTGAAAAAACACGCTCATCAGCATAGGCCGCCACGACTTCAGCAATAAACAGATCGTAAGTCTCTTGATTATGCGGCTCGGGTATCACCTTGCACTCCAGCCAGCCTACGCAGCCATCAAGCAATGGCGCATTGATATGCGTGGCTGGCGTGACTGATAAATTCCAGTGTGAAAACTTATCCTGTGACGGCAACTGACTAGCCGAGATTGAGCCCACATTCATGATCACGTCGACTTGCGAACGCGTAGGCAGCGAAATCGCAAAGGTTCCTGAAGCCTCTACCAGCTTGCGTGTACTGCTGGTTTTATCCAGCACGACCAATAATTGCGCAGGGTTAAAATTCAACGGCATATTCCACGCTACGGCCATGATATCGCGCTTACCCTCATGTGCTGCTGACAGTAATACCACTGGGCCATGGTTAAGCAGGCGATAGGCTTTACTTAGTTCTATATGTTTGATCATTGGTAAGTTTCGTTATCTAGCTGGGTTAATTATTGATACAGTTCAATTAAATCTGTTTGAATTAATGACTTTGCTATTAAGAATCCTTGGTAGATATTGACTAGATCAGATTGAGTGAAGAATAAATCTTTCAGTTCAAAGTCCATCAAGTTTTTCTTAATTATTAACAAATCCCAATTGTCCTGATCTGATACATCTACGGCTAAGTAGATTGCTCCTTCATGCGCAATAAAATTTCTATTTTTATCCAATAAAGGAAACCAATCTGTATTTTGATTATTATTTTCGTGAACTACTTTTATTATAGGGGCAGAGTTTTTTCTCGATGTTGCATAACCTGCATGAGTATAGATTTTTGCAATAAATTTTTTTATCAACTCCCAAGTGGCATTCATCTGGAACAAGAATGTTTCAATATCTGCTATTAACTGATATTTGAGAGGATCATCTATAGGGAATGCATATCCTTGTTGTAATTTTGTGAATACATGTAAATCTTCATGATCTTTTATTTTTTCATGAATTTTGCTGACACCCTCATTCATCCTAATAATTACATGAGTAATTATGTTGAGCTTTGTGGAAATGTACACACCCATTTCTCTTGTATCTATATCAATAGCTTTGCATTTTCCTTCAAATTGAGCATTACTGATTGCTGAATAAATCGGCAATAGCCATTGGTCGCCTCTGCGTTCTTCTAAATGTAACCATTTAGTGATTGCCATACATAGCGCCTTAGAAGATATAAAGCTCTAAATTATTAACATGGTTGATAGATCATTTCTGCCAAGCATCCCGCAAAGTCACGGTACGATTAAACACAGGCTTTCCCGCAACGCTGTCTTTCTGATCCGCTACAAAATACCCATGACGCTCAAACTGGAAACGATCTTCTGGTTTTGCATCTTTCAGCGCCAACTCTAGTTGTGCGGTGATGGTGTTGATGGAGTTAGGGTTGATGTCGTCAAGATAGTTCCTATCGCCGGCGCCGGGGTGTGCTTCTTTGAACAGGCGGTCATACAGGCGTACTTCAGTAGCATAGGCATGGGCGGCTGAAACCCAGTGAATATTGCCTTTAACCTTGATTGCATCGGCACCTGGTGTACCAGATTTGGTGTCTGGCAGGTATTCGCAATGTACTGTGGTGACATTGCCTGCGGCGTCTTTTTCAAAGCCCGTGCATTTGACTACATAGCCGTAGCGCAGGCGCACCAAGCCATCGGGGACTAGCCTGAAATAGCCTTTAGTGGGCTCTTCCATGAAGTCTTCGCGCTCTATCCAGAGTTCTTTGGAGAGTTGTACAGTGCGCTTGCCCAGCTCTGGTTTGAGTGGATGGTTGGGAGCGAAGCAATCTTCTGATTGACCTTCAGGGTAGTTATCAATTACCAGTTTGATCGGATCGAGCACAGCAATGCGACGTTCGGCACTTTCATTCAGTGTTTCGCGCATGCAGTCTTCGAGGATGGTGTATTCAATCCATGAATCTGCTTTACTCACGCCAATGCGGTCTGCAAACAGCCTGAAGCCTTCCGGTGTGTAGCCACGGCGGCGTGCGCCAGCCAACGTAGGCAGGCGTGGGTCATCCCAGCCCGAGACGTAATGGCCTTCTACTAGGTCAATCAGCTTGCGCTTTGATAGCACAACGTAAGTGAGGTTGAGGCGGGCGAATTCGTATTGTTTAGGCAGTGGGTCAGCAATCAGGCCGCCATCGCGCAGGTTTTCAAGCAGCCAGTCATAGAATGGGCGTTGGTCTTCAAACTCCAGCGTGCAGATGGAGTGGGTGATGCGCTCCAGTGCATCTTCTACTGGGTGGGCAAAGGTGTACATCGGGTAGATGCACCATTTGTCGCCAGTGTTGTGGTGCGTAGCCCGTTTAATGCGGTAGATGGCAGGGTCGCGCATATTGATGTTGGGCGAAGTCATGTCGATCTTGGCACGTAGAATCATGCTGCCATCTGCGTGTTTGCCATCGCGCATTTCGCGGAATAATTGTAGCGACTCCGTAGCAGGGCGGTTGCGCCAAGGCGAATCTTTACCTGGCTCGGTGAGCGTGCCGCGATTGGCGCGCATTTCATCGGCGGTTTGTTGGTCAATATAAGCGTTGCCAGATTCAATCAGGTATTCAGCCGCGCGGTACATGAAGTCAAAATAATTGCTGGCGTAATACAGGTGTGAACTGCCAAAGGCATTCCAGCCAAAGCCCAGCCATCGTACGGCATCAGTGATGCTATCAACGTATTCCTGTTCTTCTTTTTCTGGGTTGGTGTCATCAAACCGCATGTGGCACACGCCGTTATAATCACGCGCCAAGCCGAAATTCAAGCAGATGGATTTGGCGTGGCCGATGTGGAGATAACCATTAGGCTCAGGGGGAAAGCGCGTGCGTATTTTCGCCGGGTCTGTCGTGCCCGTTGTCTGTTGTGCTGCATCCCCTGGCGCACCTGCCCACGGACGATTAGCATAGGTGCCATGTTCAAGGTCACGTTCAACAATATTGCGAATGAAATTTGAGGCTGGAGGAATCGGGGTTTTATCGGCTGACATATCAATATGCATAAATGAAGTTACATCATTTTACACCGTGCAGCCCCATGAGTGGGCGCTTGCTGCTGTGCTAATATCTGGTTTGAAAAACATTAGCGAATAAAAGTAATTTTTAAGCATTGCATAGATGACACACAGCCTCACATTCCCCATTTTGCGTCGATTATCCGATGGCCGTTTTCATTCAGGTCAGGCGTTGGCTAAGCATTTTAAGGTAACGCGCTCAACCATATGGAATGCGCTGCAAGAAGCTGAGACTTTGGGTGTCTCGATCTTCTCTGTACGCGGCCGAGGCTATCGTTTGCCAGCACCAGTGCACTTGCTGGATAGGGCAAGTGTCATCACTGCGCTGGGCGAGCAGCAAAGCGCTTTTAATATTGAGATTCACGACCAGTTGGAATCGACCAATACCTACCTCATGGAAAAAGCTGCGCAAAATATAGCAGGCGCCACCTGCATTGCTGCTTTGTTGCAAACGCGCGGCCGTGGTCGGCGTGGGCGACTCTGGCAATCAGGGGTTGGCAACAGCCTGACTTTCTCTTTGTTATGGCGATTTCAGTCTGGCGCTGCTGCTTTATCTGGTCTGAGCTTGGCTGTTGGTGTGGCGTTGATCCGCACATTACATGGTTTGGGTATAGCGTCTGCTCAATTGAAATGGCCGAATGATGTATTGATCGGCCACCAGAAACTGGCAGGCATTTTGATTGAGTTGCAGGGCGATATGGATGGCCCGAGCGCCGCAGTGATTGGCATTGGCATCAATCTGCGTATGCCACAGGAGCTACGCAACTGCATAGATCAGCCAGTCATTGATCTGGAAAGCGCTACGCAACAAGATGTGAATCCAAATGAATTACTGGCGTTGCTATTGCAATCTTTGAGTCACGTTTTGCATGATTTTGAACACCATGGTTTTGCCAATCTGCGTGCCGAGTGGACGCAATATCATGCCTACCAGAATAAGCCTGTGCGCTTGCTTTTACCAAATGGTAGCGAGTTGCATGGTGTAGTAAATGGTGTAGCGCCAGATGGCATTTTGCTAGTGAATACTGATAGCGGTGAGCAGCGCTTTTCTGCAGGTGAGATCAGCCTGCGAGGGCTCATATGATATTAGCTATCGACGCAGGAAATACGCGCACTAAATGGGGTGTGTTTGATGCTCAAGGCGCTATGCAGTCAAACGGCGTTTGGCTCAATAGTGAGCTGATGCAATATGAGAACCTGATGGCATGTATTCCGCACGAATGGCAGGCGTGCAAACAGGCAGTCATATCTAATGTCGCAGGCACAAGGCTTGCTACCGTAATCAAGGCTAAGCTCGCGCAACTTAGTATCAGTCAGTGTTGGGTAGTGCCGACCAAACAAGCAGCTAATTTGCTTAATCGTTATGAGTCGCCAGAAAAGCTTGGGAGTGACCGCTGGCTGGCGATGATTGCAGTGAGACATGACTATGTATTACCAGCATTGGTGATTAACGCAGGCACGGCATTGACATTGGACGCACTCGATATAGATAAAACGATGCAAGGCGTATTCCTGGGCGGTTTAATTTTACCCGGCCTGCATTTAATGCAACAAAGCCTGCTTGAAAAGGCGGCAGATTTATCGACATTAGATGTGCAATCTGGCGATTTACAAAGGTTTCCCCTGAATACCCATAGTGCAATCTACTCGGGTGCGCTTAGTGCAATGGCAGGGGCTGTAAAGTCTATGTATAACAAGTTAGAGCAGCATGTTGGACTCGCGCCACTCTGCATTGTGAGCGGGGGCGATGCAGCAATATTGATTGAATGTTTGCAATCAGAATTGCTCATCGACGCAAAGCAGCTGGTACTTGCCGAGCATTTGGTATTAAAAGGTTTGTATTTTTTAGAGCGCTCTTTTGCTGAGGGTTTACCTGTATGAAGTGGTTGTTATGGATACTGTTATTACTCAATGTACTCATGTTGGCTTATTTCAATTTGAGCCAAACACCAGCGGTTGTGCACAGTCAGGGCACTGATTTACATCCCGAAAAAATCATTCTGCTGACGCAGAAAGAGATGGATGACATGCCTAAGCAGGGTGATATGGGTGTCGAAATCAAACCATCAATGCCAATTACAGAAGCGCCCCCAGTGGTCTATAGCTGTTATGAATGGGGCAGTTTCTCGCCAGCCAACCTGCCAAGAGCGCGCAATGTTTTGACCAAGTTTTCACTAGAAGCTACTATGAAGCAAGTGACCTCAATTGAATCTGTGCGATACTGGATTTATGTGCCACCGCTGAAGTCGCCAGAGGCCGCGCAGGCCAAGCTGGAAGAGTTGACTGGTTTGGGCGTGCAAGAGAGTTTTATCGTAAAAGAGCCGCAATGGCGTAATGCCATTTCACTGGGTGTCTTTAAGGATGAGCAATTAGCAGCTAAACTGTTAGAAGATTTAAAAGCGCGTGGTGTCAGGTCAGCAGTCAAAGGCGTGCGTAACAACGAAAAAAGTCAGGCCAGTTTGTTAATCAATCATGTGTCGCCAGAGATGGCGTCGGAGATTAATAAACTCAAGCCAGATTTTGCAGGTAGTGAACTTAAACCGGTATCTTGCCAATAGGAGTTAGCATGGGAATTTTTAAGACAGTATTAAAAAAAGTAGCACTAGCCGCCGCCGTGATTGTTGGCAAACGCGTGATTACTAAAGTATTAGAGGGCGCTGAGGCAAAACCTGCTGTTGAAACTCCTGCACCAAAAGTCGCGAAGGTAGCGCCAGCCAAAAAGGCTGCAGCTAAACCTAAAGCACCAGCAAAAGCCGCAACAACAAAAGCGCCTGCTACCAAAGCACCCGCTAAACCTAAAGTCGCTGCTGCTACAAAGCCGAAACCAGCTGCTAAAAAAGTTGCCAAACCTAAAGTGGTCAAAGCAGCTCCTGTAAAAACAGAAACCCCAGCAACTTAGTAGTCCCTGGGGTTTAAGATGTAATGCTGGGTAATTTCTCAGCGCTTCTTGATGTACAGGTCGGTAATCGTACCTTCCTTCATTTCGGCAGCAAAACAGATCGTTTCAGACAAGGTAGGGTGCGCGTGGATGGTTAAACCCAAGTCATGCGCATCTGCCCCCATTTCAATGGCAAGTACGGCTTCTGCCAGTAATTCGCCAGCATTTACGCCAACAATGCCAGCACCAATCACGCGATGAGTTTCTTTATCGAAAATCAGCTTGGTGCTGCCTTCGGTACGCGCAATCGAAAGGGCACGACCGCTGGCGGCCCAAGGGAATGAGGCTTTTTCAATCTCAATACCTTTAGCTTTGGCTTCAGTTTCCGTGATGCCTGCCCATGCCACTTCAGGGTCGGTATAAGCCACAGATGGAATCACCATAGCCTGGAACTCAACCTTGTGGCCAGCAATCACTTCTGCGGCAACTTTGCCCTCATGAGTGGCTTTGTGTGCCAGCATAGGCTGTCCGACGATGTCACCGATGGCAAAGATGTGAGGCACATTGGTGCGCATCTGTTTATCCACGGCGATAAAGCCACGGTCATCGACTGCTACTCCAGCTGATTCCGCACCGATATTCTTGCCATTTGGTTTGCGGCCTATAGACACGAGTACACGGTCATAAAGTTGAGCATCTTTAGGTGCAGAACCATTTTCAACACCTTGGCCCTCAAAGCTGACATGAATGCCGTCTTTTTTGGCTTCGATCTTGGCGACTTTGGTTGAAAGCATGATGCTTTCAAAGCGTTTCTCCATGCGCTTCTGCAAAGGGCGCACTAGGTCACGGTCGCAACCAGTGATCAGGCCATCCATGAATTCAACCACGCTGACCTTAGTGCCAAGAGCATCATATACTGTGCCCATTTCTAGGCCGATGATGCCGCCGCCAATCACCAGCATACGTTTAGGAATGTCGGCCAGCGCCAGCGCACCAGTGGAATCCATGATGCGATCATCTTCTGGCGCACCTGGAAATTTGGTGGCTTGTGAGCCTGCGGCGATAATTGCATTCTCAAAACCTACAGTGGTGACTTTGCCGTCAGCCCCAGTAACGGCAATTTGATTCGGGCTGGTAAATTTACCTAGGCCAGTAACTACGGTTACGCCGCGTTGTTTGGCCATTGCTGCCAAGCCGCCAGTGAGCTTTCCAACCACATCGTTAGCTTTCCAGTTGCGCAGGGTATCTAAGTCAATCTTGGGTGCACTAAAACTCACGCCATGATGTGCGGTTTCTTCAGCTTCTGTGATCACTTTGGCTGTATGCAATAGCGCTTTGGAGGGAATGCAGCCTACGTTCAAGCAAACACCACCTAGCGTGGCGTAACGCTCAATCAGAACAACTTGTAAACCTAAGTCTGCGGCGCGGAACGCAGCAGTGTAGCCACCAGGGCCTGAGCCTAAGACAACGACTTGGGTATTGATATCGCTGCTGCCAGTTGCCACGATTGCTTGCGTAGGTGCGGCAACTGCTGCAGCTTGAGGCGCTGGAGCTTCTGTTTTTGCAGGAGTAGCTGTTGCAGAGGCTTCTGCTTCAACCAGCAGAATTAATGACCCTTTAGCCACTTTATCGCCTACTTTGATCTTAACTTCTTTTACAGTGCCAGACTGGGAAGAGGGGATATCCATCGACGCTTTGTCAGACTCTACCGTAATCAGAGAGTCTTCTTTTGCGATCACATCGCCAGCTTTTACCAGTACTTCAATCACATCGACACTCTCGAAATTGCCGATGTCTGGCACTAATACTTCAACTAAATTACTCATGTTCTATCCTTAACAAACAAGCCTGCTTTCAGGCTTTATCTGCATTTATTTGTAATGGCTTGAGTTATTAATACTTTAGAGCAGCAAGCGGCGAACGTCGGATAGCATCATCCGCAAGTGGCTGGTAAAGCGCGCGCCATCTGCACCGTCGATCACGCGATGGTCATAAGAGAGCGATAGCGGCAAGATCAGGCGTGGCTCAAAGCTCTTGGTTTTTGCATCATAAACTGGCTGGAAGCTGGAGCGTGACACACCTAGAATCGCCACTTCTGGGCAATTGATAATCGGCGTGAACATGGTGCCACCGATACCACCGAGGCTGGAGATGGTGAAGCAGCCGCCTTGCATTTCTTCCACTTTAAGTTTGCGTTCGCGTGCCTTGGCGGAGAGGTCAGCCAAATCACGTGCAATATCCATTACGTCCTTGGTATTCACATCACGCACCACGGGCACTACCAAGCCATCTGGTGTATCGCAGGCAAAGCCTATGTTGTAATACTGCTTTAAGATCAGGCTATCGCCTTCTGGTGAAAGTGAGGCATTGTAGTTAGGATAGGTGCGCAATGCATTCACTACGGCTTTCATGAGGAAAGCCAGCAGTGTCAGTTTGACGCCACGTTTTTCAGCATCGGCCACCATGGATTTACGAAAATCTTCCAGGTCGGTAATGTCAGCCTCATCAAACTGCGTAACATGCGGTGCAGTGACCCAGTTCCGATGCAGGTTAGCACCAGAAAGTTTCTTGATGCGTGACAATGGTTTGATCTCGGTACCACCAAACTGACTGTAATCAATCACTGGCATCGGCAATGTTGTAAGGCCTGAACCACTGTTTTCGGAGCGCGGTTTTGCGAGCTCGCCTTTAACAAAGGCTTGTACATCAGCTTGCAGAATCCTGTTTTTGCTGCCGCTACCACTGACTAGCGCCAAATTCACGCCCAGTTCACGTGCAAATTTGCGCACTGAAGGGCTCGCATGAGCGAGCTTGCCTGAAGCGCCTACTGCAGTTGCCGCGACTGGATTTGGTGTTGCTTTTGGCTGTATGACCTGAGGTACTTCAGCGACCTTGAGGCTAGGCTCTGGAATGGCAACTGGTTTGTCATCAACTTTGACCGCAGAGACCACAGGTGTGGTTGATGGCTGTGCCGCAGGTTTTCCTGCTGTTGCTGCGCCTTCTGCAGCATCCAGCAACAGGATCAACACGCCTTGCTTGATCTTGTCGCCTACCTTGATTTTGACTTCCTTCACCGTGCCGCCAAATGGCGCAGGGATGTCCATAGATGCCTTGTCAGACTCCAATGTTAGCAGCGAGTCATCTTTAGCAATGACATCGCCAGCTTTCACCAGCACTTCAATCACATCAACGCTATCAAAATTACCAATATCGGGGACGAGAACTTCTTTAATTGCCATGTTTTTATCGTTTCCAGTATTCAACTAAAGGTTAAACCAAGCCACTAGCGTGGTTCAGCACTAAATAGTGGTTGGGTTAGCACGGTTAATATCAATATTATATTTCTTGATAGCTTCAGTCGCCTTGCTCGCTGGCAGTTTGCCGTCGTCTGCCAGCGCCTTCAATGCGGCTAATACGATGTAGTAGCGATCAATTTCAAAGAAACTACGCAACGCTTCGCGTGAATCAGAGCGGCCATAGCCATCAGTACCCAGTGCAACAAAGCGGTTGGGGATGAAGTTGCGAATCTGGTCGGCAAATGAGCGCATATAGTCAGTAGAAGCAATCACTGGGCCTTCAGCCTTGCTCAGCAACTTGCCAACATAGGTTTCTTTCTGTTTTTTCTCAGGGTTGAGCAAGTTCCAGCGCTCTACATCCATGCCTTCGCGGCGCAGCTCGGTAAAGCTGGTAGCACTCCAGACATCGGCGGATACGCCCCAGTCTTTTTCCAGCAATGCGCCAGCAGCAATCACTTCGCGCAGGATCACGCCGCTACCCATTAACTGTACCTTGGGGCCTTTGGCTTTTGATTTGCTGAAAGAATACATACCTTTGAGTATGCCTTCAGCGCTATCTTTAGGCATTTCTGGATGGCTGTAGTTCTCGTTCATCAGGGTGATGTAGTAGTAAACATCTTCCTGGTTCTGCACCATGCGGCGCAGGCCTTCCTGGATAATCACGGCCAGTTCATAAGCAAATGTCGGGTCGTAAGACACGCAGTTGGGGATGGTGGCAGACATTAGGTGGCTATGGCCATCTTCGTGCTGCAAGCCTTCGCCATTTAGCGTTGTACGACCAGCGGTAGCACCTAGCAAGAAGCCGCGCGCACGTGAGTCACCGGCTGCCCAGGCAAAGTCGCCAATTCGCTGGAAGCCGAACATGGAGTAGTAGATGTAGAACGGAATCATCTGCACGCCGGTCACGCTGTACGAGGTTGCTGCGGCTAACCAGCTAGCGAATGAGCCAGCTTCGTTGATGCCTTCTTCCAGAATCTGGCCGTCTTTAGACTCCTTGTAGTACATCACCTGGTCAGAGTCCATAGGTTCGTACAACTGGCCTACTGAAGAGTAGATGCCTAGCTGACGGAACATGCCTTCCATACCGAAAGTACGTGCTTCATCCGGCACGATAGGCACCACATATTTGCCGATCTGCTTATCGCGTACCAATGTGGAGAGGATGCGCACGAACGCCATGGTGGTAGAGATTTCACGGTCACCCGTTGCACCCAGCATGTTCTCGAATGCTGATAGCTCAGGCACGGTCAGTTCATTACCTTTACGGCGACGCTTGGGCACATGGCCCCCCATCGCGGTGCTGCGCTCAGCCAGGTATTGCAACTCTGGTGAATCTGCCGCAGGTTTGTAGTACGAGAGGCTTTCGACTTGCTCATCAGTTAATGGCAGGTCGAAACGATCACGGAATTTCTTCAGTGAGTCGATATCCATGCTCTTCTGCTGGTGGGTAATGTTCTGGCCTTCGCCTGCATCGCCCATGCCGTAGCCCTTGACGGTCTTGGCTAGGATAACGGTAGGCTGACCTTTATGTTTAGTCGCTGCGGCATAAGCTGCATACACTTTATGCGGATCATGGCCACCACGGTTCAGGCGCCAGATATCCTGGTCGCTCATGGCGGCTACCATTTCCTTCAATTCAGGGTACTTGCCGAAGAAGTGTTCACGTGTGTAAGCGCCACCCTTGGCCTTGAAGTTCTGGTACTCGCCGTCCACGCATTCTTCCATGCGTTTTTTGAGCAGACCGTCTTTGTCCATCGCCAACAATGGATCCCAGTAAGAGCCCCAGATCACTTTCAACACATTCCAGCCAGAACCGCGGAAATTGGATTCCAGTTCCTGGATGATCTTGCCATTGCCGCGCACTGGGCCGTCTAGGCGTTGTAAATTACAGTTGATGACAAAAATCAAGTTATCCAGTTTCTCACGTGAAGCTAGTGAAATAGCGCCTTGTGACTCAGGCTCGTCCATTTCACCATCACCGCAGAATACCCAGACTTTACGGTCTGAAGTATCCGCAATGCCGCGATCATGAATGTACTTGAGGAAGCGTGCCTGATAAATACCAGCCAAAGGACCTAGACCCATGGATACGGTTGGGAACTGCCAGAAGTCTGGCATCAGCCATGGATGCGGGTAGCTGGAAATGCCCTTGCCACCAGTTTCCTGGCGGAAGTTATCAAGCTGTTCTTCGCTGATGCGGCCTTCAAGGAAAGCACGTGCGTAAACACCAGGGGAGGAATGACCCTGGAAATAAATACAGTCGCCGCCAAAACTTTCATTGGCAGCGCGGAAAAAGTGGTTAAAGCCTACGTCATATAAAGTAGCAGCAGACTGGAAACTTGCAATATGACCACCAACACCAGGCGATTTCTCATTGGCGCGCAATACCGTCATGATTGCGTTCCAGCGCACCAGCGCACGGATGCGGCGTTCCATCTCAGGGTTGCCAGCTAATGGCGCCTGCAGATTGGTGGGGATGCTATTTACGTAAGCAGTCGTTGCGTTGTAAGGCAGGTAGGCGCCAGAGCGTCTTGCCTTGTCAATCAGGGTTTCAAGTAAGAAATGCGCGCGTTCAGGTCCCTCGTTCTCAAGTACCGCTGCGATAGCATCGAGCCATTCGTGGGTTTCTTGAGGATCAATATCGGGGGTTAATGCCATGTGTGAGTCTCCGGGAAGCTGTCGTCTATTTGCTAGGAAATCCTAGACAGGATATTTAAGATTCGGGGCTATGGGTATAATCAACCTCAAATCTGCTTGCTAAAACTTTGTGTTCAGTCTGGTTGATTAGTCAATCTCTTTGCGCCGCTCACTTTTGGTAGCTGGCAAAGGTTGTAGTTTGGCTTTTTTGCCTATTTTGGTCAAGTTTACTGAATGTTCTTGATGCGCTTTTGTCGCACTTTTGAGTTACTTAATGATTGCTAAAGGGATGTTATGTCGTTACAACTGAAACAATCTGCCTTGCCAGCAGATGAAAAATCTCTATCTGAGTTTAAACATATCGTGCTGGTCTTGCCAGCTGGTCGCCCACAGGGCCTGCCCTTCAGTGATTTATTAGACGCCAGACTCAAGCGCAGCAATACAAAATATTCTGACTTGGCTAAGACTCCGATCACATTTGATTTGCCAGAGGGCACCATGGCAAGTTGGGTAGTGCTTGAAGAAAAGCTCTCACCATTTCAGCGTCACACACAATTACGTAAAGCTATTAAACCTTTGCTGGACGAAAAGCCGCAGGCATTGGCCATTGCTGTGTTTGGTGATGAGTCAGTTCGCCGGCATACAGCACAAGACGCCTTCTATGTTGCGGCAGTCAATGCGACTGCGTTAACGAATAGCAAGAAAAAATCTGCTAAGAAGGCACGTGAACTGAAAAGTATCAGTGTGTTTGGCTACGCTGACGCTAAAGCATTTTCTGACATTCAGGCAAAAGCTGCAGGCAACTTATTAACCCGACAACTCAGCATCTTGCCGCCCAACCAACTGACGCCCACTATTTACCGTGAAAAAATCGCCAAGCTGGCAAAAACCAATGGCTGGCAACATGAAGAATTCGATTTTAAGAAGCTGCGTAAATTAGGTGCAGGTGCCTTTGTTGCGGTAGCGCAAGGGTCTGATCCGCAAGATGCCGCTATTGTTCATCTGACCTACTCACCCAAGGGTGCAAAAAAACATATTGCTTTGGTAGGCAAGGGCATCTGTTTTGATACAGGCGGGCACAATCTCAAGCCAGCAAAATATATGCATGGTATGCATGAAGACATGAATGGCTCAGCCGTTGCGCTGGGTATTCTGCAAGCTGCTACAGAGGCAAAGCTACCCATCAAAATAGATTGCTGGCTGGCTATCACGCAAAATCATATTGGCCCTTTGGCATATAAACAGAATGATGTAGTCACCGCATTAAACGGCACCACCATAGAAATTGTGCATACCGATGCTGAAGGGCGCATGGTGTTGGCGGATACGCTCACCTTGGCTTCACGCGAGAAACCTGAATTCATCATGGATTTCGCAACCCTCACTGGCAGTATGTACGTGGCGCTAGGCAATCGCGCCAGTGGCATTATCGGTAACCGTCCAGAACTACTTACCAAGGCCGTGGATATTGGCATACAGGCCGGTGAGCGCGTATATGTTTTGCCGTTTGACGAAGATTATGAAGATGATCTGGAAAGCGATATCGCTGATATCAAACAATGCACCCTTGAAGGTGGCGCAGACCACACCCTCGCCGCAAGATTTTTAGCCAAATTTATTGAAGGTGATATTCCATGGGTACACGTTGATTTATCCTCTTATAGCTGTAAAGGCGGCTTGGGTGCGGTGACTACAGAGACAAACGGTTTTGGTGTCGCTTTCGGGTTTGATTTGCTGAAGCGCGAATTCATCTAAATTGGCCGTGGTCACCATTTCAGATGCTGAAGTTGAAATCACCGCCATTCGAGCGCAGGGTGCCGGCGGCCAGAACGTCAATAAAGTATCTAGCGCAATTCATTTGCGTTTTGATATTACGGCTTCATCATTAGACGATGAGATTAAGCAGCGTTTATTGGAATTACGAGATCAGCGGATTACGCGTGAGGGTGTTATCGTCATCAAAGCCCAAGTTTATCGCAGCCGCGAGATGAATTATCAAGATGCGTTTCGCCGCCTGCATGAACTGGTGAATAGTGTGGCAGTATTGCCAAAGTTGCGATTGCCCAGCAGGCCAAGCCGAAGCCACATTCGTAAACGGCTTGAAGGCAAGGCGCATCGCGCAGCCGTTAAATCATTGCGTGGCCGAGTGTTTGATTAAACCTATCGGCTAACTGAAAGAAAAAAATAAAACACGATCAACGTGTTGTTTACTGAGGAGCAGTGATGCAATCTTTATCACAAGGTCAGGATCTATCCTGGCTAGATATTTTCCCTGATCTCGCTGGGCTGGAAACTTCAGCGCGTGAGCTGTTGAGTAAATCGGCGCGCATGGTTGAGGCGCTAGTGGGTACGATTGGGTATCGAGAGGGCGTGCCCTGCAACGCTTATGTTATGCGGCTTGCGGGGCAGTCTCGGGTTTATAAAATCTCCGCTGGCGGCCGAGAAATTCTGTTGTATCGCGTTGGTGCTGGTGAAACCTGTGTGTTAACCACTACCTGCTTACTTGGCCGCAGCGATTATCCTGCCGAAAGCGTGGTCGAGAAAGACATCCGTGATGTGGTGATTCCAGCGGCAAGCTTTCATCAATTGATGGTTGAGTCCGCAGTGTTTCGCCAATTTGTGATGAATAACTATGGCGCGCTCATCAGCGACTTAATTGTATTGCTTGATGAAGTCGCTTTCCAGAATCTTGAGATTCGCCTTGCTAAGTTATTGTTGGATTCTGAAGGCGGCAACATTACTCGCACTCACCAGCAGCTTGCTGATGAGCTTGGTACTGCGCGTGAAGTAGTGAGCCGCCAACTTAAGCGCTTTGAACAAAAAGGCTGGGTATCGCTAGGCCGCGGCCATCTTGAGCTAGTGAACCGCAGCGCTTTGCTTCATCTGTGCCAGATTGGCACACATTAAAGCCTGCTTTTCTGCTTTGGCGTGGATGATTAATTCGGCATCAGTATATTCAGCTTCTTTATTAGGGTTGTTATTCAGGGCTGACTGGCAGTCATGGCACTTACCTTTAACAGTCGCCCAGCCCTTAACACTAGATAAGCCTTTTACATCTTTGAATGTAGCGCTATCCACAATGGCATCCGTTAAGTTAGCGCCTGTGAGGTCTGCCCCAGTTAAATCCGCTTGGCTTAAATCGGCACGGTAAAGGTTGGTATTACTCAAGTTGGCATTGCGTAAATCAGCAAAGCTGAAGTTGGCGATATTGAGGTCAGCGCCTGCAAAGTTGGTATTAGCAAACTTGCCGCCTACAGAATCAAACTTCATTTGCCCCATTGGTTGATTACCTACATCCAAGCCGAATTTGCCATTTTTAACGTTAGCATCGCTAATATCGACAGCGCCCAGCGTACCTATCATGCGAGCATTGGTGAGGTTGGCGCCTTTGAAATTGGTTTTATCAAAAATCGCCTGAAAGATAATCGCGTTGGTTAAGTCTGCACCGCTTAAATTGGTGTTTTCCAATCGGGCCAGATTGAGGTAAGCGCCTTGCATATTGGTGCCGCTAAGATCAGCGCCTCGTAAATAAGCCCCAAAAAAGCTGGTATTCACCATTTTGCAATGGCGCAAATCCATCTTGTCGAACTCGAGGTAACCTAAATCTTTATTGGATAGATCGCAGGTTTTGCTATTGATGATGACCAATGCTTGTTCTTGTGTGATTTTGTCGCGGCTGGCTTCTTCAGCTGGCTGTGCCATCGGCATGGCCATTTCTGGCTTTTTATCGTAGAACGCTTCTGCTTTCATGATGGTGGCTTTGGGGTCAGCTAGAAAAGCTGCTTTTGAGCCTTCGCTGCCGAAGCAATAAGTCTTGCCTTGGTATTCGGTTTTGATTGAACAATCTGTTGGTACGACTAATTTATTGCCCAAGCTGGTGGTGCAGTTCTTGTTAAATTCTGCTGCAAAAAGGTTACCAGATAAGCTAAGTGTAATTGCAACTAATAATGCCGATAAATTAAAGCGCTTCATGATTGTTCTCCACCGAATTTGTATAAGTATTATTTTAATTAAGAGATACTTTTAGGTATGCCAAACTCAAGTATCTTCGCCCTTATGACAATCTTCAGTAACCGAAGTTACATAAGCGTAAATTTAGTTGGATCAATTATTTATTTTAGTAAGCACGCAGCTAACTTGAGTAGCAAGCCTTGATAGCGCTGGCTGTTAATGGCGGCTTGCAGTTGCTCGTTTTCAGAGGTCTTTTCGCACAGCTCTTGTAGCCATTCCAACTCTGATAATAACAATTTCTGCTCGTTTTTAGCACTTGAAGTAATCAAATGACTTAATCGATTGGCCGCTGATTTTATAAGGATTGGCGTATCGTCATTTGAATTTTTGAGCCCATCTTGTAACGCTTGCAGACAATCCCAAGGGATTTCTAAATGGTTGTTGGGTGGCACAGATGCAGCTGATTTAAAAGGTATTGAGCGGAAATACGCGTAGCCATATTCTGCCTTGCTGGTGTTTTCTATCGTTAATGGAATATCTTGTTGTAAGGCGATGGCCAGCGTAAACACATCACTTGGATTGCCCTGTTTTAATTCAAGCTCAATCTCGGAAATATCTGACTCGGTGGCAATTGCTTTATCAGATTGGGAGTGAATAATCAGTTTGCCGATATCAAGTGCCAGTTCTATCTGGCTGGTTTCATAGGCAAGTTGCCACTCTGTACGATTGACATCGGTAGTGAAAATCGGTTTAAGTGCTTGGCGTAGTTCAAGGTCAGCAAATATTGCGGCGAGACTTGGTTCGGTGATTTTAGAAAAATCAGGTTCTGGGCCTGAGATAATATCTTCCCACTCCATACGCTGGTGCAGGCCGGCTACAGAGCTGCCCGTGCTTTTTACCGCCTGAAACCAGCCGCCAGACATGCTGCGCACGCGCAGGCTGATGCCAGCGTCAAGTAATTGCAGCATCGGTGTGTCGTAATAGACGCTGATTAGTCTTCTGGTCTGTGGCGGGCTAAATAAACTTTTTTGAATGCTGGGGTGCTTGAATAAAGTGGGTGCATCAACTTCTGCAATCCGTAGCTTTAGTTCTATTTCATTCAGGCCAGGCTGATGCTGCGCCTCATTTTGCATGGCTGTCAGCGTTAATGAGCCAATGTAGCAGCGGTGCCCATTGTTGCAAATCACGTGCAACTTGCGCGGGGCGCATATCAAAAATACTGAGGCCATGCTCGGCCACCAATGGGTAAATTTGCGCGTCACGTAAATTGCCCAGAATGGGGAATCCGCTTTTTTCTAGATAGGTTTGTAGCTTGAGTGCCGAGCGGGTGCGGCTATCAATACGCATACCAACGACAGCCACAAATGTACGCGCCTTACGCACGGCTTTTTCATCCCGCAGTATTTGCAAAAAATCTTCAGCGGCACCGATATCAAAAGCAGAGGGCTGAATCGGCACAATGACCCAGTCAGCAAGCTTCACTGCATCGCTTAATTTATCGCCATGCAAGCCTGCGCCTGAGTCAATAATGGTCCAGTCAGCGCTTAGGCTATCAGTATGCTTGCCCCTGCCATTCAAGCCGTGAATTAGCGCAACATTGTCTGGGCGTCGCTCCAGCCAATCCAGGGCAGAGCGCTGCCTATCCATGTCCGACAGCACCACGTGCTTGCCACGCGTTGCAAAATAGCCTGCCAGATTAGTAGCGATGGTGGTTTTACCGCTGCCCCCTTTCGGGTTGGCGATTAGAATACTTCTCAAACTGGTTTCTCCAACGATATTCGTTTTAATTCTGTTTGATGGCTTCTACTTGTATGGAAAGCTTCACTTCAGGCAAAAATCTCGGCAGGCCAAATGTCAGGCCGAAATCAGCACGATTAAATGTGGTAGATGCATCAGCGCCACACACTTCACGTTTGAGCATCGGGTGGTCTATGCATTTGAATTTATTAATGGTCAAAGTCACAGGTTTGGTCACGCCCAGCAAGGTCAGCTCACCCTCTACTGAAGCTGGTACGCCATCTTTAAAAGTAATAGATTTGCTTTTGTAATTAGCTGTTGGGAATTTTTCAACATTGAACATATCTTCAGACTTGGCATGCTCATTCATCTTGTCATGGCCAAAGTCTATGCTGGTGGTATCAATCACAATATCCACTGTGCCTGTCTTGGCATCGCGGTCAAGGGTAATGTTGCCGCTGGTTTTGTCGAACTTGCCACGCCAGACAGAAAGGCCGCCAAAGTGATCTGCCTCAAAACTGGGGTAAGTATGGTTCGGGTCTATTTTATAGGTGTCCGCTGCCAAGCCTAAGCTGCTGTGGCTTGCGATTAAAACCAGCGCGAATGCGCTAAACGCTACTTTTAAATTCATCTGGTTAACCCTCTGGCATTGGTCATGGTGGTTTGTGAGTTGGTGTTGAATTAACTGCGCCAGAATATCACAGATGAAAGATATTGGACTCAGCCAGGTTTCGCTAGACTTTATAAAAATAAAAAGCCAGAACAAGTCTGGCTTTTTATTATGTTGCTAATACTCGGAGCTATTAACCATACTGATTGATTAACCGAATTTACCTGTAATGTAATCTTCAGTTTCTTTACGGGTTGGGTTGGTGAATATCTTGTCAGTATCGCCAAACTCAATCAGTTCGCCCAAGTACATATAGGCGGTTGAATCAGACACACGGGCAGCTTGTTGCATGTTGTGGGTCACGATCACAATCGTGTATTCAGACTTCAGTTCGTTGATCAACTCTTCGATACGCGCTGTAGAGATTGGGTCAAGTGCAGAGCAAGGTTCATCCAGCAATAAGACATCTGGCTTTACCGCAATGCCGCGTGCAATGCACAGGCGTTGTTGCTGGCCGCCTGAAAGACTCGCGCCGTTCTGGTTTAGCTTGTCTTTCACTTCATTCCACAATGCAGCTTTTTTCAATGCCCATTCAACACGCTGGTCCATCTCTACGCGAGAAAGCCTTTCATACAGCTTGATACCGTAAGCAACGTTGTCATAAATCGACATGGGGAATGGCGTAGGTTTCTGGAATACCATGCCAACACGGGCTCTTAGTCGATTTAAGTCTTGTTTAGCATCAAGAATGTTTTGACCATCTAGTAGAATCTCACCCTCTGCGCGCAGTTTTGGATATAGCTCATACATGCGGTTAAACGTGCGCAACAAAGTTGATTTGCCACAGCCAGAAGGGCCAATGAATGCAGTGACCTTGCCTGAGGCAATGTTGAGATTGATGTTTTTCAACGCATGAAATTTGCCATAATAAAAATTCAGGTTGTTCGTGACAATTTTTGGTACTTCAATAGTAGTAGACATATTAATTCCTAAATTAGCTCGAAATAGGGCCAGGACGGAAAATGGTACGGGCAAGAATATTCAAGCCAAGTACGAATAAAGTAATCAGCAATGCGCCAGCCCAAGCCAGATGTTGCCAGTCTTCATATGGGCTCATGGCGAACTGGAATATCACCACGGCGACACTGGACATTGCGCCGTTCATGTCTGAACTCCAGAACTGGTTATTCAGCGCAGTGAACAACAGTGGCGCAGTTTCGCCACTGATACGAGCTACGGCTAACAGCAAGCCCGTCAACATGCCTGCACGAGCTGAACGATACACAATAAATGTGGTGACTTTCCATTGTGGTGAACCCAAGGCTGAAGCTGCTTCACGTAAACTCCCAGGGACAAGCTGCAGCATGTTTTCTGTGGTACGCACAATCACTGGCAGTACGATCAGCGATAATGCAATCGCGCCCGCCCATCCAGAGAAGTGGCCGATCCGGTGCACTACGACTTCATAAACAAATAGACCGATTACGATTGAAGGTGCTGAAAGCAGAATGTCGTTGATGAATCTAGTAGCAGGCGCTAACCAGCCAGCTTTACCGTATTCAGCCAGATAAGTTCCAGCAAGCACGCCTATTGGTGTGCCAATTAAAGTTGCAACAAGCACCATGTACAAGCTACCAAAAATCGCATTCAGCAAGCCACCTGCGCTACCAGGAGGAGGCGTATTTTTGGTAAATACATCCAAGCTTATGTAGCTGAAACCGTTGCTAAATAACGTCCATAATATCCACACTAAAAATGTCAGTGCAAACGCCACGGTACAGACTGAAAGTGCAGTTGTAATTACGTTAGTAATCCTACGCTGGAAGTAAAGTGTATTATTAAATGAACTCATGATTGTTTACCTTCTTGCGCTGCAAGCTTGATCAGTAGAAGTTTTGCGCATGCCAGCACGATGAATGTAATGATGAATAGCGTTAGACCCAAAGTAATCAGTGATGAGGTGTATACATCACCAACCGCCTCAGTAAACTCATTAGCTAGCGCGGATGAAATAGTATTGCCTGGCATCAGTAACGAAGCTGAGAGCTCATGCGCATTACCAATCACAAAAGTGACTGCCATGGTTTCACCCAATGCACGCCCTAAGCCCAACATAATGCCGCCCACTACACCGATTTTGGTGTATGGCAACACGATGTTCTTTAGAACTTCCCAAGTGGTTGCACCAAGACCATATGCCGATTCTTTCAACAATGGTGGCACCACTTCAAACACGTCTCGCATTACAGAGGATGTAAATGGAATCACCATAATCGCCAGAATAATGCCTGCCGTCAGCATGCCAATACCCATGGTTGGGCCTGCAAAAATGACACCGATGAATGGCAAGCTCCCAAGGTGATCATTAATCCATGGCTGACCATAATCTGCAAATAAAGGTGCAAACACAAATAAGCCCCACATACCATAAATAATACTTGGGATGCCTGCTAGTAATTCGATTGCGACACCAAGCGGACGCTTTAACCAGTTAGGGCAAAGCTCGGTAATAAACATGGCAATACCAAAACTCACTGGTATGCCAATGACCATTGCAATAGCTGCAGTGACTAATGTGCCGTAAATTGGAACCAGACCGCCAAATTGTATAGTGACTGGGTTCCATGTATCGCTAAAGAAGAAACCAGCACCAAACGCTTTAAGTGCTGGCAGGCTGGAAACCACTAGCGTAGCCATAATGGCAAATATCACACTGAACACCACAAATGCAAAAAACATGGTGCTATTTCTAAAAATCTTATCGAAGAAAGCACCTGAATTGAATTTATGGTTTGAGTTCGACATCACATTTGACTCGTTAGATTTTGATTGTAATGAAAAATGTGCGGAGGAGGAGAGTGCATCTCCCCCTACGTACTTTTCCTCTTGATTGTCATTATAGGAGGACATGCTTATTTATGCATCACTCAGCAGCGATTACTGAACCATCAGCCGCTTTGAGATTTGCTTTCCAATGCGCCTGAATCAGCTTTACTACATCAGCAGGCATAGGAACATAGTCCAAGCCCTTAGCCATCAAGCCACCGTTGGCGTAAGCCCAGTTAAAGAACTTAAGCACTTCTTTACCATTTTCTGGCTTATCTTGTGATTTTTGCAGCAAGATGAAGGTAGCACCTGCAATTGGCCATGTTGCTTTACCTGGCTCGTTGGTCAGAATTTCGTAGAAGCCAGGAGCATTTTTCCAGTCAGCGTATTGAGCTGCTGATTGAAAGCTCTGGATGCTAGGCTTAACAAATTCACCTTCTTTATTTTGCAATGTAACAAAAGGCAGTGCATTTTGTTTTGCATAGGCAAACTCAACATAACCAATAGAGCCTTTAACGCGTTGAACGTATGAAGCTACGCCTTCATTACCTTTACCACCAATACCGGTAGGCCATTGGATAGAAGTGTCAGCACCTACTTTATCATTCCATTCTGGACTAACTTTTGTTAAGTAGTTAGCGAACACGAATGTGGTACCAGAACCGTCTGAACGGTGAACTACAGTAATCGCTGAATCAGGTAGATCAACACCTGGATTCAATGCTTTGATTGAAGCATCGCTCCACTTGGTCACTTTTTTCAGGAAAATATTAGCTAATACTTCGCCATTTAATTTCAAGACGCCATCTTCAATACCTGGAATGTTTACTACTGGAACAACGCCACCAACTACTGTTGGGAACTGCATAAGGCCTGCTTTATCTAACTCATCTTGCTTCAAAGGCTTGTCTGATGCGCCGAAATCAACAGTCTTATTAGTGATTTGCTTGATACCACCGCCAGAACCAATTGATTGGTAGTTTAATTTAACGCCAGTTTTAACGTTGTAAGATTCAGCCCATTTAGCGTAAATAGGGTATGGAAATGTTGCGCCAGCGCCAGTAATATCGACTGCGAAAGCACTGGTGGCCACTGTGAAGCTGACTGCAGCTAGTGTGCATTTCAGCGTACGGTTTAAAAGTTGCATTGATTTCTCCCGATTGTTTTGCAAAAAAATGTGTCTAGCTAGAGTTAAAACAACCCAAATTCGACCTGTAAAACCAGCCTGAAGCATAATCGCTAATTATGACACTATTGTGACGAATTCTTTAATCACGCTATGCCCGATATTTACACCGCGCTGTGCGTTAGCACTGAGAGGTATGTGTAACGCTTTGATGTATAATCTTGCTACTTAAAAACTAATCTTTATTAAGCTTAGATTTAGTCTAGGCAAGAAGGCTGTTGCATCAATGGAACCGGAACACATCAATCTTATTTCAAATCGTTTAACTGACCTTGTTGAGCGTAACAATGCACTTCGGGGGTATCTTTGACTTTGAAACCAAGCAACAACGCCTGGAAGAAGTCAGTCAGTTATTAGAAGACCCCAAGGTATGGAATGACAATGAGCGCTCGCAAAAGCTAGGCAAAGAAAAACGCGAGCTAGAGCAAGTGGTTAAAGCGCTCACCGAAGTCGAGATTGGTTTACGTGATGGTCGCGAGCTCTTTGAAATGGCACGTGAAGAAAACGACGACGATACCTTACTTGGCGTTCAGGCCGACAGCGAAGCGTTGGAAAAGCGTGTGGCTGAAATGGAATTCCGCCGTATGTTCTCCGGCCAGATGGATCCCAACAATTGTTTCATCGAATTTCAATCTGGCAGTGGTGGTACAGAAGCCCAGGATTGGGCAGGTATGCTGTTTCGTATGTACCTACGCTATTGCGAGCGCAAAGGCTTTAAGGTTGAAGTACTTGAAGAGTCTGAAGGCGATATCGCTGGTATCAAAGGCGCTTCGATTAAAATCACTGGTGATTACGCTTACGGCACTTTGCGCACTGAGAATGGCGTGCATCGCCTAGTGCGCAAATCTCCATTCGACTCAAACGCCAAGCGCCATACCTCATTTGCCAGTGTGCAGATATTTCCAGAAGTAGACGATTCCATCGAGATTGAAATCAATCCTGCAGATTTGCGTGTAGATACTTACCGAGCCAGTGGCGCTGGTGGGCAGCATATTAACAAGACAGATTCCGCTGTGCGCATTACGCATATTCCAACGAATACGGTTGTGCAGTGTCAGAACGATAGATCTCAGCATCGCAACCGTGCCGAGGCGATGAATATGCTAAAAGCGCAGTTATACGCGCTAGAGTTGCGTAAACGTAACGAAGAAAAGCAGGCGCTGGAAGACTCCAAAACCGACATTGGTTGGGGTCACCAGATTCGTAGCTATGTACTGGATCAATCACGTATTAAAGATTTACGTACCAATGTAGAAATTGGCAACACTCAAGGCGTGCTAGATGGCGACCTTGACCCATTTATTACCGAGAGTTTGAAGCAGGGAGTATAGCAATTGAGTGAACAGCAAAATCCATCTGAGCAAATGCCAGTACAAGATGAAAATCATGTGATTGCCGAGCGCCGTGAAAAACTTAAAACCATACGGGCTAATGGCGTTGCTTTCCCTAATAATTTCAAACCTGCAGACCATGCAGCCAATTTACATGCTGCACATGGCGATAAAGAGAATGAAGCATTTGATGCCACACCAGTGATTGTGAGCCTTGCTGGCCGCATGGTGCTGAAACGTGTAATGGGTAAAGCCAGTTTTGCTACCGTACAAGATGGTTCTGGCCGTATTCAATTGTTTATTTCCAAAGATAATCTTGCTGCAGCAGGCCAGCCAGGAACTATTTACGAAGATTTCAAGCATTGGGATTTAGGCGACATTGTTGCGGCATCAGGCGTGCTGTTCAAAACCAAGACGGGTGAGCTGTCTATCAAGGTTTCTGAACTGCGCTTGCTGACCAAATCACTGCGCCCACTCCCTGAGAAATTTCATGGCCTGGCTGATCAGGAAACCAAATATCGCCAGCGCTATGTTGATTTGATTGTGTCTGAAGAAACGCGCAAGACTTTCATCACGCGTAGCAAGATCGTTTCGGCTATTCGTGGCTTCATGTTACAGAATGAATTCCTTGAAGTAGAAACGCCAATGTTGCACCCAATTCCAGGTGGCGCATCGGCCAAGCCTTTCAAGACACATCACAATGCGCTGGATATGGAAATGACATTGCGCATTGCACCTGAGCTTTATCTCAAGCGATTGGTTGTTGGTGGTTTTGAGCGTGTGTTTGAGATCAACCGTAATTTCCGCAATGAAGGCTTGAGCGTTCGCCACAACCCCGAATTCACCATGATGGAGTTTTACGCAGCCTACACCGACTACCAGTGGTTGATGGATTACACAGAAAATTGTATTCGTGCCGCTGCGATTGCAGCATGTGGTTCAGCGGTGCTGCAATATCAAGGCCGTGAGCTGGATTTAAGCAAGCCTTTTCAACGCCTGACAATTGCTGGCGCAATTCAAAAATATGCGCCGCAATACACATTAGAGCAGCTTGGCGATGCTGCTTTCTTGCGTGCAGAACTTAAAAAGTTTGGTGTAAAAGCGTTTGATCATGTTGGCTTGGGCGCATTGCAATTAAGCCTATTTGAAGAAACCGCTGAAAGCCAATTGTGGAAGCCGACTTATATTATTGACTACCCAGTGGAAACTTCACCTTTGGCACGTGCATCAGATGCAAACCCTGAAATTACCGAGCGATTCGAACTGTTTGTTACAGGCCGTGAAATCGCAAACGGTTTTTCTGAATTGAACGATGCAGAAGATCAATCTGCCCGTTTCTTAGCGCAAGTAGCTGCAAAAGAGGCGGGTGATGATGAGGCTATGTATTACGATGCTGACTTTATTCGCGCGCTTGAATACGGCATGCCACCTACAGGCGGCTGTGGCATTGGTATAGACCGTTTGGTGATGTTGCTGACTGATAGTCCAAGTATCCGTGATGTGATCTTGTTTCCACATATGCGGGCTGAGAACTAGATTTCTTTAAGAAACGCGATTGAATAAAAAAGCCCCGAAAGGGGCTTTTTTATTATTGTCTAGCGTTGGTGGATGTTGCTGAATCAAGAAGTCACAACACATTTTTTTAATACTCGGTCTATAAAATCACTCATCTAAATATCGTGATTTCACAACGAATATTTAGGTCTACAAATCCATTATTGGCCTGTTGTATTTCTGCAACAAAATAGCCATATCTCAATCTTCGTCATCAATTTGTCACATTGAATCCGCAAAATCCACTCGGGTTGAAAGCAACTTTACCAATTTATTTATTAACTAGGGGTGGACCACATGAAGAGTATGAAACTACGCGGCGTATTCATTGCCGTAACAGGCGCGCTAGCATTGAGCTTTAGCGCGGGCGCAATGGCAGATTCAACATTTGACCTTGTTGATGCTTTAGTTAAAAAGGGCGTACTGACTGAAGAAGAGGCATTGCCTTTGCTAAAAGGTCGTGAAAACGATATTGCAGCAGCCGATAAGAAAGTGAAAAAAGCAGCACGTGTAACGATTAGTGACGCAATTGATAATGCAACAGTTTATGGTGATGTACGTGTGCGTGAAGAATATCGCAAGGGCGGTGGTTTTGGTACGGCTGGTGCGGGTGCTGGTATTTTTGGTGAGGAAGAGAGATCTAGAGGTCGTTATAAGCTGACTTTTGGTGTAGAGACCAAAGCAGACGATTTTTATACTGATTTGGCCTTTGCGATGGGTCCAGGTGGTCGCTCTGACAATGCTACGTTTGGTAATGGTGGTAATGGAACTAATGGCGCAAATAACAAAGAGACTTTGTACGTTAAGCGCGCTATGGTTGGTTGGAAGATGACTGACTGGCTAGCTGTTGAGGCGGGTCGTATCAAGAATCCGCTTTACACTACCAGTATGGTATGGGACGGTGATTTAACGTTTGAGGGTGCTGCTGAAAAAGTAAGCTACGATTACAACAAAATCAACTTCTTCGGTAATTTTGTGCAATCACAATACGTTGGTGACTACAAGAACTTTTCTAATGTGGGTAATCCATCATTGTCGACTTCTGGAGATCGATACACCAACAACATTTTGGCTTTCCAAGGTGGCTTGAAGTTTCCTATCACCGATATGGTTTCTGCTAAGGCTGCAATTACTTACACGACTTATAGCAACAATAAAAATAACGGTAACAATAGTAACCAAAATATCTTTGTGCCTTCTTTAACTGGCGCTAGTACGGGAATTGTAGCCGCTAACAGTGGCACTAACAATTTGCAGACTATTGAAATTCCTGCGGAAATTGAATTTAAGACTGCAGGTGACTTAAGTTATAAGGTTTTTGGCGACTATGTATATAACACTGCAGGCAGTGACCGCTTTAATGCAGCTATTAATTCTGTTGGTGCCAACACGACTACAGGAAAAAAACTTGCCGCTGCAGGAAATGATGACACCGCTTGGTTGTTGGGTGCAGGCATTACATCAGCTAAAGACAAAAAACCATCCAAGGGTGATTGGCAAGCAAAATTCTGGTGGCAAGATGTGGGTACTTATGCAGTTGACCAAAATGCGGTGGATTCAGACTTGATGGACTCACGCGTCAACATGAAGGGTGTTGTTGCCAAAGCCACCTATAACTTGCGTAGCAACGTATTTGTTGATGTTACAGGTGCTTCTGCTACACGTAAAAATAGTGCCTTAGCAACATCAGGTACGGCAAGTGATATTGGTCTTGATTTAAATAAATACCAATTGCTGCAATTGGATTTGACATACAAGTTCTAAGCAAAATTGTTAGTGATTTAAAAGTTTGATTGAAAAGCCCCTAGCGTGAGTTAGGGGCTTTTTTTATGGTTTAATGCAGTATGTGCATATTTGGCTAAGAACAAAAATAACCATGTATATCGCCCCCCCTGAAAAGCCTGGCTTTTTATCATTTCCTTATCTTTTGCACGTATTCTCTCTGGCTTTTATCTATTGGCTTGCAGCGCACGGCAACAGTTTATTTGCGAGCGCTGAGGTATTAAGCAGTTCCACTTTAATTAATCCAACCAGTTGGGCTACTTTTTTTAATCCTGCCACAGGCATTGCTCTGGCGGCACTTCTGGTTTTTGGCTTTCGCATTTGGCCTGGCGTTTTGATTGGTGCTTGGGCAGTGCAAGCGGGTGCTTCCCATCTTACTGATACAGCTCAAACCCAGGGGATAGGGCTTGCGTTACTTTCTACTACAGGCATGGCTTTAGCTCAGGGCTTGCAAACATTATTCGCTTATTATTTATTGCAACGCTTCGCCAGGTTTGACCAAGCGTTTTCAAGGGTGCGTGATCTGGCACTGTTGGTCACTGTCACAGTGTTTATCGTATCTCCTTTGCATGCCGCTGTAAGTGCGCTTTTGTTGTCACAATCAGGCGTTAAAGATTCATTTGAGCTTTACACGCAATTTAGCTGTGTGTGGATGACAGATGCCCTCAGTTATCTCTTATTTACCCCTGCAGTATTAGCCGTTTATCGCTTTGAGCCTATACGCTGGAATATTTCCAAGGTCATTGAGGCCATCATACTGGCGAGTTTGCTGGCATTGGGATGCATATGGGTGATGATGGGCGCGATTCAAATGCCAGAATGGCTGATGTTACAACCTAAAGTATTTCTCTTATTTCCTCTGATGGTGTGGGCTGCACTGAGTTTTAATCAGCGCGGTGTGGCTTTGGTCAGTGTGCTGGTGATTTTGGCTGGCTTGTGGGGCGTTGCGCATCATTCTGGATTTTTTGCGAATGATTATGCAGAAACACGCATGGTGGGTTTCTGGATATTTACGCTGGTATTTTCAAGTTTGGGCTATGTGCTCTCTGGCATCAATGCTGCACGGGTTAGGGCAGATGAAACACTCAAGGAGCAGCGTGATATTTACGATGCATTGATGCAGGCGCAGGCCGATGTCAACGAGGGCTTGATGATCGTACAAGATGCCAAAATCGTCTACATCAACGATGCTTTGTGGCGTATCGGTGGGTTTGAGCCAGGTGATATTCCCATCGGCTCAAGCTGTTTTATTGTGATACATCCGTCAGAGCGCAATAAGCTCATGGACATACACCAGAAACGAATGCGTGGTGAAGATGTACCCGAGCGTTACGAATCAATAGGGCTTGCAAAAAATGGTGATTCAATCCCGATTGAAATCGCCGCTGCATCGTTGCGTGATGGTAGCAACAGAATTGTGGTGCTGGTGATTGATATTAGCGAGCGCAAAAAAGCCATGGCAGCCTTGATGCAAAGCCAGCAGGATTACCGTGAGCTGATAGAGTCAGTTAGCGCAATTGTCTGGCGCGCCAAGCCAGGCGGGGCGTTCACTTTTGTGAGCCAGGAAGCTGAATCCATACTCGGGTACCCGATTGACGAGTGGACGACCAACCCCAATTTTTGGGTGCAAAAAATACATCCAGACGACCAGGATTGGGTCGTTGATTATTGTATAAGTGAGTCATCCCTGCTGAATGCTCATTCTTTTGATTATCGAATGATTGCTGCGGATGGTCGTGTAGTCTGGATACACGATATGGTCAAAGTCATCCCTGATAAACACGGAATCAGGCCGCTAGAGTTAGTTGGGGTGATGATGGATATTACCTCTCGCAAGCAGGCTGAAGCAGCGCTGCGCCTCTCACATCAGGTATTTGAGCACACGGCAGAAGGCATTGTGATTACGGATGCCGACTTCAATGTGTTGGAAGTGAATCAGGCTTATGAAAACATTACAGGATTCAGCAGTGAAGAAATGGCTGGGAAAAAGCCAATACAGTTAAGTAGTGATCTACACGAGCCCCACTTTTACGAATCTATCTGGCAAACCATAGAAAATACAGGGCAATGGGTAGGTGAAATCTGGAATCGACGCAAGAGTGGCGAGAGTTATCCTGAGTGGTTATCGGTTAGCAAAATCGTTGATACCCAAGGCGTCATACAGAATTATGTGGCTGTTTTTACCGATATTACACAGCGCAAACTTTCAGAAGAGCGCTTGCAGTTTTTGGCAAATCACGATGCGTTAACGCACTTACCTAATCGCGCTTTATTGCAGCAGCGCCTGGAGCAGGCTTTACTTAGAGCTCAACGTAACCAGAGCAAGATTGCCGTACTGTTTATTGATCTTGACCGCTTCAAGGTCATTAACGATACCTTGGGTCACCACGCTGGTGATTTATTACTGCAAGAGGCGGCGCGGCGTTTACAAGGGTGTCTGCGCGAATCAGATACGGTCGCGCGGCAGGGCGGTGATGAATTTGTGATATTACTGGAAGATTTTGCAGATACCCAATACCTGACCTCAATCGCCCGCAAAATTATGAGCGTGCTTGGGCAGCCTTTTATTTTGCTTAATCAAGAGTTGCATATCAGCGCCAGTATTGGCATTACCGTCTATCCTGAAGATGGTACCGATATGTATTCATTGCTAAAAAACGCTGATGTGGCCATGTATCGCGCTAAAGAAAACGGAAAAAATACCTTCCATTTTTATGCGGCCGAGAATAACTCACACAGTGTAGAACTGTTAGCCCTGGAAAACTCGCTGAGGCGTGCATTGGAACGCAATGAATTCGTTGTGCATTATCAAGCCAAAGTTGATTTGCAAACGCAGCAAATCATAGGTGCTGAAGCGTTATTGCGCTGGCAGCATCCTGAGTTGGGATTGCTCTCGCCTATCCACTTTATTTCGCTGGCAGAAGAGACTGGTCTGATTATTGATATTGGGGCTTGGGTCATGCAGGAATCCTGCAAACAAGCGCGTAGATGGCAGACGGTGAGTGCCGATATTATTCGTGTTGCAGTCAACCTGTCAGCTCGGCAATTCCGTGAGGATGGCCTAAAAGATGTCATTGCGGATGCGCTGGAAGATAGTGGCTTAAGTGCGGGTTGCCTGGAGCTGGAGATTACAGAAAGTATGATTATGCAGAATGCAGAGCGTGCCAGTGATGTTCTACAGCATTTCCGTGATTTGGGTGCGCATGTGCTGATTGATGATTTTGGTACGGGTTATTCTTCGTTAAGTTACCTCAAGCAGTTCCCGATTGATGCTCTCAAGATTGACCGCTCATTTGTGCGGGATATTCCACACGATGCTGATGATATGGCGATTACCAGTGCAGTGATTGCGATGGCCAAGAGCTTGAATATGCGCGTGGTGGCGGAAGGGGTGGAAACTGCATCCCAGTTGAAATTTCTCGCTAGCAAGGGTTGTGACCAGATGCAGGGTTTTATTTTCAGTGAGCCGATATCATCTGATGATTTTTACGATCTGTTAAAGAGCGTGAATGTCGCAAGGCGGCTCAATAGCAAGATGATTCAAGACGCGCAATAGGCTTAACGATGGCCTTCCTTGGCCATGTTGATTGAGTAGCGCGGTATCTCGATCACGACATCTTCTTTTTCTACTTTGGCCTGGCAAGATAAGCGCGAAGTTGGTTTTAATCCCCATGCCTGGTCCAGCAAGTCTTCTTCATTTTCTTCTGCTGGGTTCAGTGAGTTATAGCCTTGTGTGACGACGATATGGCAAGTGGTACACGCGCAAACCCGGTCACAGGCGTGGTCAATATCAATATGCTGTTCAAGCAGGTTCTCGCAGATTGAGCGATCAGTCTTCGCCTCAAAGCTGGCGCCTTCAGGGCAGAGTTCAGGATGAGGCAGTACGGTGATTGTTGGCATTTCTATTATCTATTCTAGTGTTTGGTTGATATTACAGCTGCAGGCTGTTTAAGTCTTGCCCAGCAAATGCCTGCTTGATTGATGCGTCCATGCGGCGTGCTGCAAAGTTTTGAGTGGCTTCGTTAAGTATATCAATGGCTTTTACAATTGCATCAGCATCTTGTGCTTGCACCAGTGTTTTCAATGCTTCCAGCGGCTGGTTAATTTCAGCAAGTTCTTGCGCATCCAGCAAATTGCCATCTTGTTCCAAGGCTGCAGTAATGGCTTCAATCAAGCGTTGCGCATCTACTTGTGCCTCGCGCAACGCCCGTGCTTCCTTGTCCTGTTTTGCTGTGCCAAATGAGGTTTGCAGCATGTGCGTGATCTGCTCTTCACTTAACCCATAAGACGGTTTAACTACAACGTTAGCTTCAACCCCCGTGGTTTGTTCACGCGCGGTGACTGAGAGCAAGCCATCCGCATCAACTTGTAAGGTCACACGAATGCGCGCTGCGCCAGCCGCCATCGGCGGTATGCCACGTAATTCAAACTTGGCGAGGGAGCGACAATCGGTCACCAAATCACGTTCACCCTGCAACACGTGAATGCTCATGGCGGTTTGGCCATCTTTGAATGTAGTGAAATCCTGCGCGCGCGCCACTGGCAGGGTGGAGTTGCGCGGGATGATTTTTTCCACCAAGCCACCCATGGTTTCCAGACCTAATGACAAGGGAACAACATCAAGTAACAGTAAATCATCTTCATTACGGTTACCGACTAGCGTATTTGCTTGAATAGCGGCGCCAAGTGCCACCACTTTGTCTGGGTCGAGATTCACCAGTGGTTGCTGTTTAAAGTAATCGGCAACTGCTTCGCGTACATGCGGCATGCGTGTAGCGCCGCCCACCATGACAATACCTGTGACATCTTCAATACTGAGGCTTGCGTCACGCAAAGCCTTGCGTGTTGGTGCCAGCGTTTTACTTACCAACGGATGTGTAACCGCAATAAAAGTGCTACGACTAAGTGCTAGGCTAATCGTTTCGCCATTAGTAAGCGTTAGCTTGATATGCGCTTCGTCATGATCGGTTAACCATTCTTTGGCGGCGCGTGCTTGGGTAAGTAGTGAGCGACTGTCTTCCGCATTTAATTGGCTGAGCTTGCTTTCTTGCAAGGCCCAATCAAAAATCGCACGGTCAAAATCATCGCCGCCTAGAGCGGAATCGCCATTGGTGGCTAATACTTCAAATATCCCTTTGGTCAGGCGCAATATAGAGATATCAAACGTGCCTCCACCCAAGTCATATATGACATAAGTGCCCTCAGCAGCGTTATTCAGGCCGTAGGCCACCGCTGCTGCTGTTGGTTCGTTAAGCAGACGGAGTACATTGATACCTGCTAGTTGTGCGGCGTCTTTTGTGGCTTGGCGCTGTGCGTCATCAAAATAGGCTGGGACAGTAATCACGGCCCCCGTGAGTTCACCACCTAAAGATTTTTCAGCACGCTCTTTTAATACTTTGAGGATTTCAGCAGAGATTTCTACTGGGCTTTTGATCCCTTCGCGTGTTTCAATTTGCACCATACCTGGCGTATTGATAAAGCGGTACGGCATGTGTGCCTTGTCGGCAATATCTTCAAGGCCACGGCCCATGAAACGCTTGACTGAGGATATGGTGTTGGTAGGGTCTTGGCTTTGTTGGGCAAGCGCGTCATAACCGACATCTATTTGTTTATTCGACTGATAATGCACGACAGAAGGCAGCAGGCTGCGGCCAGATTCATCTTCCAGTACAGTATTCAAGCCGCTGATGATGCTAGCGACTAGCGAATTGGTCGTGCCAAGATCAATGCCCACAGCCAGCCTGTGCTGGTGGGGGGCGGTGCTCATGCCGGGCTCGGCGATTTGCAATAAAGCCATATTTAGTTTTCTAGTTTTTCTATACTTTGCGAGACATCTTCACGCAGTTTTTCTATAAAGCTCAGTTTGCGCACAGTGTCCGCAGCTAGTTCCAAATCGTTAGTTTCATCTAAAGCGATTTTTAGGGTTTGCTGCAGGGTATTGGCATTTTGCGCAATTTCGTTCAGCAGGTTATCCAGCGCATCAATATCTTTGGCATTACGCGCATCTTCTATGGTTTCGCGCCACTCCATTTGCAGCATCAAGAAATCTGCTGGCATGGCTGTATTGTTTTCTTCGTCAGTAGCTATGCCTGCCAGTTTGAGAAGATAGCGCGCCTTGGACAGCGGCTGTTTTAGCGTCTGGTAGGCATCATTTGCAAGCGTGGCCATTTGCATCGACTTCATGCGCTCAGCTGAGCTGGCAGTTACAAAGCGATCAGGATGCACTTCGCTCTGTAACTTGCGATAGTTGATATCTAGTAGCTGGGAGTCAACGCTGAATGTGGCAGGTAAATTGAACAGTTCAAAATAGTTAAGGTCGCTGTCTTGCCTAGTTTCTTGCATAGTCATTACTTACAAATTCTGCACAGCGCCCGCACCAGCACTTAAACCGTAAAGCTTTCGCCGCAGCCGCACTCGTCTTTAACGTTAGGGTTGTTAAACTTGAAGCCTTCGTTCAGGCCTTCTTTGGTGAAATCCAGCTCTGTGCCGTCGATATAGACCAAGCTTTTTGGGTCAACAATCACTTTAACGCCATGGCTGTCAAAAGCTACATCTTCAGGCAACAGGTCATCCACGAACTCAAGCGTGTAAGCCATGCCAGAGCAACCCGTGGTTTTAACGCCCAAGCGCAAACCAATGCCTTTGCCGCGATTGGCCAGGAATTTGTGCACGCGCTCTGCGGCAGTTTCTGTCATTGTGATTGCCATATTGACCTCAATAATTGCTTAAACTGTGGTGGTTTCTGGAGCCGTTTGCTTTGATTTCAAGTCAGCTACTGCTGCCTTGATAGCGTCTTCAGCCAACACTGAGCAATGGATTTTCACTGGCGGTAAAGCAAGCTCTTCCGCAATCGCAGAGTTCTTGATTTGAGCAGCCTGATCAAGCGATTTGCCTTTAAGCCATTCTGTTACGAGTGAGCTTGATGCAATCGCAGAGCCGCAACCATAGGTTTTGAATTTTGCATCTTCAATAATGCCAGCATCATTCACCCTGATTTGCAGTTTCATGACGTCGCCGCAAGCTGGTGCGCCAACCATGCCAGTACCGACCTGCGGGTCATTTTTGTCCAAAGTGCCCACATTCCGTGGGTTTTCGTAGTGGTCCAAAACTTTATCTGAATAAGCCATTTTAGTACTCCTTAAAATTAATATGCTTTGCAAACTCGTTGTTGGCTTCGGCTCGCCGTACTATTCGTACTGTCTTTGCCTTGCCGCCTAGATTTTGCTTTGCCTATTAATTTTTATTAAAAACTTAAAATATTAAAAAATTGCTGATGCCAGCAAAAGCCAACTTTTAATGTGCTGCCCATTCAACCTTACTTAGATCGATGCCTTCAAGATGCATTTCCCACAAAGGTGATAATTCTCTTAATTTACCAATCTTGCTTTTCATCAGTGCTACGGTGTAATCAATATCTTCTTCAGTCGTAAAACGACCAATTGAGAAGCGAATCGAGCTATGCGCCAACTCATCAGAACGCCCCAATGCACGTAGCACGTAAGATGGTTCCAGGCTGGCAGAAGTACAAGCTGAACCGCTTGAAACCGCAATGTCTTTCACAGCCATAATCAGTGATTCACCTTCAACAAAGTTAAAGCTGATATTGAGGTTATGCGGCACGCGGTGTTTCATATCACCATTCACATACACCTCATCTATCTCTTCCAAGCCGCTGAGCAATCTGTCACGCAGGCGACGAATACGGGCATTTTCCAGTTCCATTTCTTCACGAGCGATGCGGAAAGCTTCGCCCATACCGACGATTTGGTGGGTGGCCAGCGTACCTGAACGCATGCCGCGCTCATGGCCGCCACCATGCATCTGCGCTTCAATGCGGATGCGTGGTTTACGGCGCACATATAATGCACCTATGCCTTTAGGGCCGTAAGTTTTGTGGGCTGAAAAGCTCATCAAATCGACTGGCAGTTTTTCCAGGTCAATGGCTACTTTGCCAGTCGCTTGCGCTGCATCTACGTGAAAAATCACATTGTTCTCACGGCAGATATTGCCGATGGCTTCTATATCCTGAATCACGCCAATTTCATTGTTGACCAGCATGACGGATGCTAAAACTGTATCTGGACGAATCGCTGCGCGGAATTTATCTAAATCAACCAAGCCATTGGGTTCAGGGGCTAAATAGGTCGCTTCAAAACCAACGCGCTCAAGTTCGCGTACAGCATCAATCACGGCCTTGTGTTCAGTCTGGATGGTAATGACGTGTTTGCCTTTAGCGCTATAAAAGTTTGCGGCGCCCTTGATCGCAAGGTTATTTGATTCTGTTGCGCCTGAGGTCCACACGATTTCGCGTGGGTCAGCATTCACCAGTTTCGCCACTTCATCACGGGCGTTTTCAACGGCTTTTTCTGCTGTCCAGCCAAACGGATGGCTTCGCGATGCCGGATTGCCGAAATCTTCGGTCAGGAACGGGATCATCTTTTCAGCAACACGCTTATCCACTGGCGTTGTGGCTGAATAGTCCAGGTAAATCGGGGTATGTACGCTCATCTTTACTTCCTCACACTGCAATTGCAGTTAATCTTCTCAAACGTGATAACTCGTTTTCAAGTACGAGTAAAAAATCTTCAATTTGCTGGCTGGTGTTGTTATTCGCCAGGCTCACACGGACTGAACCGCGTGCTAAATCCTCATCTATGCCCATTGCCATTAATACATGGCTGGGTTCAGTACTGTCGCTGGAGCAGGCTGACCCACTCGCTACTGCAAAACCCTTACGATCAAGCGCCATCACCAGCGTTTCGCCCTCAATATTTGGGAACGCAAAAAAACTCGTATTCGCCAAACGCTCAGCCTGATTGCCGAATATCACAGCGCCTAACTGCTTCAGGCCAACTTCTAATTTATCGCGCAGTTGTCGTACATTGCCAACGCGTTGGATTAATTCGCGGCTAACCAGTTCACATGCTGCGCCAAAACCCACAATCGCAGCCAGATTCTCGCTACCACTACGCAAACCTTTTTCTTGCCCACCGCCGTAAAGCAGTGGTTGTATATCTACTCGCTTATCCAGTATCAAAGCGCCAGCACCTTGTGGGCCATTGATCTTGTGTGATGACACACTCATGGCATGCACATTCAGGTCTGCAAAATCGACTTTCATTTTGCCGAGTGCCTGTACGGCGTCGGTATGGATGAACGCCTTTTGGCTTTTGGCGATTTCTGCCAGTTTGGCAATATCCTGAATCACGCCAGTTTCATTGTTGGCCAACATTACAGATATCAGGCCAATTGCATCGGCAAGTTTGTTTTTTGCCAACAATTCTTCTAATGCGCTCTGTTCAACAAAACTGTTTGCATCAACAGCAATTGTTTCTGTTTTAACGCCAGCACACTTCAATGCCTGCGCTGCCCGAGTAACGGCAGGATGTTCTATGGCACTAATGGCAATTTTCTGATGGCCATTTTTAGCGGTAATGCCATAAATCGCCATGTTGTCTGATTCAGTGCCGCTACCCGTGAATATCACTTGCGAAGGGTGCGCACCTGTAGCATCAGCCACTTGTTCTCTTGCTCGTTCAATCGCTTGCCTTGCCGTGCGGCCAAATACATGGCGGCTGGTTGCATTACCAGGCTGGGCAGTCATATAAGGCAACATGGCTTCTAGTACACGGCTATCAAGTGCCGTGGTGCCATTGTTATCAAAATAAACTGCTTCAGTCATATTCAGCTAGTTAAGCCGTTGCTGGCTCAACTTGTTTCTGCACTTTTACGCACTGTATTTGTAATTCAGGGCGTGCAGCGAAAATGTTCTTGCTACCTTCAAGCTGTGACTTTACTAAGTCTGCGAGGCTCACACCTGAGAGATACTCTAATATCTTTATATTCAGGCTAGACCACAAATCATGGGTCATACAACGACGGTCATCATGGCAATTCTCTTCGCCACCGCAACTGGTGGCATCAATCAACTCATCTACAGCACTGATGATTTGCGATACCGAGATTTCATTATGTTTTTTTGCAATGCGATAACCGCCACCAGGACCGCGTACACTTTTAACTAGGCCACCACGACGTAAGCGGCTAAATAACTGTTCAAGATAAGACAATGAGATGCCTTGGCGCTCGCTGATGCCAGCGAGCGTGACAGGCTTATCTACCTCATTGAGTGCGAGGTCGAGCATGGCTGTGACGGCAAATCTACCTTTGGTCGTTAATCGCATTTCAGTCTATTTTCCTGAACGAAGTCATTACAAAATTAAAGCTTGAGTATTCGGGAGTATTTTTCGATTTAACTGCTTGAAAACATTAACTCGATTATGTAAGCCGTCGAATTGCTTTGTAACCTTAGCTTTTAGTCTTTCAAAGCTATATTTGACGGCTCATTTCAGGCGATAATCTTATAATACCTTAACACTTTAGTCAACTATTTAAACTGCGAGTTCAATCTTAATTAAACAAGTGTTTAATAGTGTTTTGAAATGACCTCTAAGCCTTGCGCTTAGGAGTTCTTCAGTGAGTTGACATCGAAAGCTTTGCCCACTTCGGCGTCAGTTTCCACATCAACGCCCAGCTGTTTTAGCTCGAGTAATGCTTGCTGCAATTGCAGATCTTGCTTGGCAACTCGGTCTAGCAGGCTGTAGACAATTTTAACAATCGGGTCGTTCATGCTTTCGCATACTGCATAGGCAACAAAGTTGGTGCTATCTGGTAGATGATCGATGGCTTGTGGCTTCTCGCTATCAATAATACGGGCAGGGATGCCAACTGCGGTAGCGCCAGCAGGCACATCTTTGACCACAACCGCATTGGAGCCAATCTTGGCTTCAGCACCAATGATGATAGGCCCCAGGATTTTCGCGCCAGCGCCGACCACCACGCCATTAGCGAGAGTAGGGTGGCGCTTGCCTTTGTTCCATGATGTGCCGCCTAGTGTAACGCCGTGGTAAAGCGTGCAATCATCGCCAATTTCAGCGGTTTCACCGATGACAACGCCCATGCCATGATCGATAAATACACGCCTGCCTATGGTTGCACCTGGGTGAATCTCGATGCCAGTGAGAAAGCGAGCGATATGTGAGCTAAGTCTAGCTAGCCAATAGAAACGATGCGTCCAAATCCAGTGCGATAAGCGGTGGATAATTAGCGCATGCACGCCAGGGTAAGTGGTGAGTATTTCCCATTCAGTGCGTGCCGCAGGGTCACGTTCAAATACGACTACAATATCTTCTTTAATCTGTTTAAACATTGCTTAAACGCTTTCTATTTTGTTTTTCGCTTGTAGGGCTTGTTCTTTGCGGGGCGCTTGCGTGTGCTTTAAAATACCGCGCAAGATATTCACTTCTTCTTTCTCAAGCCGTGCGCGTGCGTATATTCGTCGCACACGCTGCATCAATTTTTTCGGCTCATTGGGATTAAGAAAGCCGATTTTGATCAAGGTTTCTTCAAGGTGCGTATAAAAACCTTCAACATCGTCGCTAGTTGCCAGTGGCTGCTCAGGCGTTGTGACTGATAATACACTGGCTGACTCACTCTCTAATACTGCCATTCGCAATTCATAACAGACTACTTGCACAGCTGCTGCGACATTCAGCGATGAAAAATCTGGGTTAGTTGGAATCATCGCCAGTAGCTGGCATAAATCCAGCTCTGCGTTAGATAGCCCACTCATTTCTGTGCCGAACACCAAAGCTACAGGCTGGTTCTGCGCAATCACTGCGGTCTGTTTTGCCGCTTCGCGCACAGAAAGCAGTTCATGCGACAAATTACGTTTACGCGCGCTTAACCCAATGGCAACAGCACAGCCGACTAATGCTTCTTCAAGTGTGCTGCATACCGTTGCATTTTCCAATAAATCAACCGCCCCACAAGCCAGCGCATTGGATTCGGCATGAGGAAATCTGTCAGGCGAAACCAATACCAGATTGGTAATGCCCATGGTTTTCATCGCCCGCGCAGCCGCGCCGATATTGCCTGGGTGGCTAGTCTGGCAAAGCACGATGCGAATATTATTTAAGGATTGCAATTGGCTGGGCATTTTATTAAGTGAATTGTCTATTTGGTTGTATTGGCATAAAGCTTTAAAATGCTATTTTAACAGTTCTTTAAAAGCGCTTCTTGCTGATTCGTGTGCGCAGTCAAATGCCGAAAATCAACGCAAGTTAGCCAACGTGGAAAACCATCTATGCATCCTATTTTGACCAATGCAGTAAAAGCCGCGCGCCGCGCAGGCAGTATTATCACGCGCGCCTCACAAGATGTAGGCGCACTCAAGGTGCGCAGTAAAACCTATAACGATTTTGTTACTGAAGTGGATCAAGCCGCAGAGCGGGCCATTATTGAGACCTTGCAAGATGCCTACCCAGACCACGGCTTTTTAGGTGAAGAAAGCGGACATGACCGCACCGATGCTGAAAATGTCTGGATTATCGATCCGCTTGATGGCACCACCAATTTCCTGCATGGTTTTCCACAATACTCAATTTCAATCGCCTTAATGCAGCAAGGCGTACTGACCCAAGCCGTTGTTTACGACCCAAACCGCAATGACCTATTCACCGCCACCCGTGGCCGCGGTGCTTACCTAAACGATAAACGTATTCGCGTGAGCAATCGCGCCAAGTTGCAAGAATCCATGATAGGCACTGGCTTCCCATTCCGTGATTTTGCGCATCTTGATACCTATCTTGCCATGTTCAAGGATATGGTAAAAAAGAGCTCTGGTGTGCGTCGTCCCGGCTCTGCCGCACTAGACTTGGCTTACGTAGCCGCAGGCTGGTTCGATGGCTTTTGGGAAATTGGCCTTTCAAAATGGGATATCGCCGCAGGTGCTTTGCTGATTCAGGAAGCTGGCGGTATTGTTGGCGATTTTGAAGGCAACGAAGAATGGATCAATAGCGGCAATATTGTTGCAGGCAATCCAAAAGTGTTTGCGCAGATTCTGCAGACATTGGCACCACATTTAACTGACGGACTCAAAACAAAACCAGCCGCTAAAGCTGATTCAGTCGAACTGTAGTTAGTTATAGTCTAAATGGCTACCGATAATACCCAGCAACACACGCCGATGATGCGCCAGTATCGGTGGTGTGTGATTTTATGTAATAAAATCAATAGTTTGTATATATAAATTATTAATTGGGCTACGTATGGGCTACTAGAATGTGGTCACACGATATGTTTATATTAAAAAAACGGCGCATTGCTGCGCCGTTGGAGGGAGATCATGAATAAGCGATTCAAATAAATTGGAGAGAGCTTGAATTGCAGGAACTAGTTTAATTTTTATCTGCTGATGTAGTGAGGGAGCCCATCACCTCTATCAATGGGAATATCTCACAACTTATCTCAGTAAATTCACTACTCGGGATTTTCTCCCATGTCGGTTTAGTAGGAAACCATTAAAATAATCGGACTTGCTGATTTACCACTAAAACGATTCTTTGTTCTGCAGGCTTTAGCTCAATGAGCCTTAAACTCCGTCTTAATCTAATCATTACCATATTACTGGGCCTGATCCTGCTGATTGGCGTTGTTCTGATGATTCGCAATGCCCGTGATGATGTACGTGCAGAAGTGGAATCTACAACCCTGTTAGCCCTGCATTTACTGGATGCAGAGATTCTGTATTACACGTCTGATTACGACTGGGCGAATGGCGTTACGCTAAAAGACCCGTATGGGAACAAAACGTCCATTTTCCGTTTGCAGAGTTTGGATAACGTTCGTCACTTACACATTGAGTTTTTCGATGCCTTCGGTAAGTTGAGTGACAGCAATAGTGCACCACTTACACCTCAGGAAGAGGTCACGCCGTTGTGGTTTGTTCGTGCCGTAGATATGGTGGCACCTATCATGAAGCCGACGCATAGAAAGGTGACGATCAATGGTCGTGTGCTTGGTGAGTTAGTAATCACGCCTGATCCGTCGTATGAAATTGCAGAAATCTGGCACGACACTCTGGGCTTACTTTTTCTGGTGGCTATCTTTTTCGTAGCAGTGAATGCCATGATTTATTGGGCAGTAGGGCGCGCACTTCGTCCCGTTGATGCCATCATGACCGCACTTTCTGAGCTGGAACAAGGAAATCTGCAAGCACGCCTACCTACGTTCAGCTTGCGAGAGCTGACTGGTATCAGTACAAAATTCAACGCCATGGCGCAAACACTGCAAAGCAGCATTCAGAATAACCATCGTCTAACTCAGCAGATCATTAGTTTGCAAGAAGATGAACGAAAAAATCTTGCCCGTGATCTTCACGATGAGATCGGTCAATACCTCACCGCAATTCACGTAGATGCATCAGCAATCCTCAATGCCAAACAGCTAGATGCAGTGCGCGAGAGTGCCAGTGCCATCGATTCGGTGGCAAGGCAGATGATGGATATCGTGCGTGATATGTTGCAGCGCTTACGTCCTGGCGTTCTTGATGAATTGGGTTTGGATGCCGCGTTACGCGATCTGATCGATACCTGGCGACATCGGAATCATCATATTAAAACTAATGTGAATATCTCAGGTCCGCTTGAAATGTTGGACGAAACAGCAAGCATCACCGTATATCGCATCGTGCAGGAATGTTTGACCAATATTAGCCGTCACTCAGAAGCAAGCCGTGTTGATATCAAGGTAGAAAATGCCAATGACCAGATTACGTTGATTGTGAACGATGATGGGCGCGGATTCGGAGCTGAGACTACTGCAACGGGCTTTGGCCTCGCAGGCATGCGTGAGCGAGTTGAAGGCCTGGGCGGTATTTTTAATTTAACCAGCGGCCCAGGCTTAGGTGTAATTGTCGCAGTGATCCTTCCATTAACCACAGAGGTTGTTTAATGAGTGTGCCCATTCGCATTATTTTGGTTGATGACCATCTCGTAGTGCGCTCAGGTTTGCGCCGCTTGCTTGAGCAGAGTGATGATTTGGAAGTCATTGCTGAAGCCGATAGTGGAGAGCAGGCCTATCAGATATTTGGTGAACATCTGCCCGATGTGCTGGTCATGGATATGTCCATGCCTGGCATGGGTGGTTTAGAGGCTGTTCGCCGTATCCTGGCACGTTATCCGGCTGCACGGATTGTCATTTTCTCCATGCATGAAAATGCCACCTTTGCTACTCAGGCACTCACCGCTGGTGCCCGAGGCTATGTTGCAAAATCAGGCGCGGCTGATGATCTGGTGCGTGGTATCCGTGAGGTAAATGCAGGCCGCAGCTATCTTAGCGCTTCTATCGCTCAGAAAATTGCATTGCAATCCCTCTCTGGAGAGGAAGACCCTATTAAGCGATTATCTGCCCGTGAGTTCGAAGTTTTCAGGCTACTCGCTGAAGGCGGTGCAATAGAAGTAATTGCGGATACCCTTAATATCAGCCAAAAAACAGTCGCCAATTACCAGACCATGCTCAAACAAAAACTGGGCATCAATAGCCCAGTTGAGTTAGTGCGTCTTGCTATCCGTTATGGCGTGATTCAAGGGTGACTCACGCCAAATAAATCAAGGGCGGTCAATACTGCCCATGGATTTTGGATAAGTCACGATTCCCCAGGGTGTTTGTGTGTCAGCAAGGCGTTTGGTCACTTCCAGTTTGTTGGCATCAATTACCAATATTTCATTCGATTTGCCACAAGCCAGCAGTATTTGCTGGTCATCTGGTGTAAAACTGAAATGCCAGCAGCGGTCTCCAACTGGAATATCCTTAATTTTCTCGTAGGTTTGTGCGTCAAAAACCTGTAATGCTTTTTCCTTGTTTGTCGCAACAAAGATTCTTGTTCCTGCACGGTTGAAACTTAGTCCATAAGGAAATTTACCAGTAGGGATTTCCTTAATCACTTCAAACTTATCATTCAAGATTAGTAACTTGTTGGATAGCTCCAGCGTGGTCGCATATATCTTCCCATCGGGGGAGTTCTTGATACCACGCGGACGGTTACCGTATTTACCTACGGCGATGTTTTTTAGCAATTTGCCAGTCTTAAGATCATGCACTGTGAGTGAGTTATCGGACTCGTTAGCCACCACCATCTTCTTGCCATCTTTGGTAAATTCCAAGCCTTCAGTCTCAGGCTTACCGACGATATCCATGACCACTTTACCTTTTTTCAGGTCAACAATCGCAATATGCCCAGGGATATTGTCATCGTCATCATCGTCTTTAGCTGCGTCTGGCCCTGTCTTTGGCGGCCCCGATTTAGAGCTGGGTTCATATGTGACGTAAGCACGATCACCCTTGATGCGAACAAACTCAGGATTTTTGCCGACAACGACAAGTTTAGGTGGGGTAGCACCAGAAGTGTCCACAATTGAGATATTGCTATCATCTTTATTTGCGGTCACCAGCCATTTGCCATTATCAGTCACACCAATGCCTCGCGGCCCTTTTGCACCAATATCAACATTGCCTGTGAATTCCATGGTTTCAAGATCAATCACTTGCACACCACCATCTTGGTTGGAAACATAAGCAATCCCCTTGCCGTCCGCCATTGCATAGGGGGTCAATATCATCCCCATACTTAAGATTAGAATTTTAGTCAGACCAAGTTTGATAAGAGGTTGCTGCATGTGAAAGTCTCCAGAGGAATATGTCGGATAGGTTATTCGAGTACATCACCTTATTGCTCAATCATGTTTCTGGCATGTGAATTAAACGTAATTTCATCTAGGAATAACTCCCGAATATTCCCAGCACGAAAATCTCCCAACGTTTACATGATCGCAATTAATAGCGATCGCACATACCTCACTAGCCCCAATCAAGTTAGGAAAAACTCATTGTTGTTTTATGGAGTTATTCCCATGCATCAGGCTATCTGCAACCTTATAGTCAGGTAGCTCAAAATTTAAAAGACATCGAAAGTACATGCTGTAGTTCAAGAGCTTATTTGGGGTTTTTAGATATGGTTGCTGGTAGCCATCTGGTGGTTGTAAGTACCCAGCTTAGATTCTTCGGCCCAATGCAAATTTATAAATAATCATAATAAAACAATGGCTTGTATTAAATAAATATCTGGGTATGCATATTGCATTTAATAAAGAAATTACAAATTAAGGGGGCTCTCCAAAGATGAATACCTATGTAACAAAATTTCTGGTCGCCGAATAATTAACTCTATGTTAACGACTATAGAGTTACCTTCTTCTCGAACTAACAATATGCTCTGGTATGGTTTGGATCTCAGTTGGGCCTATGCAGATTTGCTCCCTGGTATACGCAGGCAAACTTCTTGTGTGCAACTTGCTTATGATGTTCTGCATGATGCACTTCTACGGTTTGCATTAACCAAAAATCCAGAACGTATTACTCAACCCCATGCCTATTTGCGTACAGTGGTTAAGAATATCCTCGCAGATAACTATCGAGAGATGGCGCGCTTTGTTCCCTTTCTGATGGAAACACCTGAGACCTCAAGTGACTCGAACGATCAAATCACTACACACCAGATAGAAGATGCCTTTTCCCCGTCACCAGAACATTTAGCTGATTTACAGCAACGACTGCAGGCATTACAGCGCATCATTGATTGTTTGCCACCCAAATGTAGAGAAGTTTTCTGGCTGTTCCGCATCGAAGGCATCCATCAAACAGAGATTGCAGATAAATTGGGCATTAGTGTGAATATGGTTGAGCGGCATGTAATAAGAGCCTTGGTCGATTTACGCAGTGCCCGCGATTTGCTTCTCAATTAGTCGAATAAAAATGTCACAGACGGTACAGCAAATAAACATCAGCCCTAAGCATATTAAAAGCTTAAGGGAGACGGCTGCGCGCTGGTTTTTCCGCATTAAAAATACAGAGCCGGATCACCCAGATCGTGGTCAGTTTGAAGCGTGGTTGATGGCTAATCCTGTGCATGCCCAAGAGTATTTGGCTGTTTCTTCGGTGTGGGAGGATTTTGATTCAACCGCCAAAATCCAGTCACTTGCGGACATCATGGAGCGCAAAACTAATGAATTGCGTGATGAGCGCAGCAAGAAACTTAAGCAGCTAGCTAATCGCGCTGTACATTTTATGGTCGTGCTCGGTGTGAGTTTGTTTGGATACCATTTTTGGCAGGATTGGGCTGCAAGGCCAGTTTTTCAGGTGGCCAATATTACTCCTGTAGGCCAGATGCAGGAACAAGTGCTGGCCGATGGCAGTAAGCTGATTATCAATGCCAATACCAATATTGAAGTGACTTATTACCGCGATAGGCGAACTGCAAAAATTAGCCAGGGTGAGGTCATTTTTGACGTGGCAAAAGACCCATCACGGCCATTTGTTATTGATAGCGGGCATGCAAGAATCACGGTGCTAGGCACCCACTTCGTCGTTAATCGATTAAATGGTTTGGTTCGTGTCAGCGTTGACCATGGCAGCGTAAGGGTGGAAGCACAAGACTCTACAGGGGCCAATATCCTGACGCCAATTGTTTTGCATAATGGAGAGGTTGCCGAAGTGAAACCAGGTGAAATGCCGCAACGTGTTGAACGTAATGCGGCTGATGCGTTTACCTTCCAGAATGGCACCTTGGTTTTTGATGAAGCCAGCCTGGAAGAGATTTCCGAAACATTATCGCGTTATCGCAAAATACCTATTAAATCTATTACCACTCGGCACAGCGATCCCCATGTGACTGCAGTGATGAAGGTAAGAGATACAGAAAGATTTTTAGCGCTATTACCTGAAATTTCACCCATCAAGATTGAGCAAACCGATAACCAAACGCTGCTTATCGGTAAAAAATGATTAAATAATCTAGACCAGACATCAGGATTTTTTCACTTTATGCGTCATACAGGTATCAACAGCCAGAATATTGGTGTGAATTACCTGCTATGGAATTACCTGCATTTCTAAACCTATGTGAGCAAACCTCACATCTATATCCTTCGCACTTATTCAGAATGCAAACTGAATGAGCTACAGAAGGGCGCAATATGTAGAGCCAGATCGGCGGCTGCCTGCATTTGGTATCGCGCTATCCATGCATATTGCTGTTCTACTTCTCTGGTCTCATTTGGATCATGTGCCCGTAAAACCTCCTATCTTGTTTGAGATAGAACTCACCCAAGTTGCAGCAAAATCAGAAGCGTCATCTATATCGCCTCCAGAACCTATTCCAACTAAGCAAGAGCCTCAAATCAGTAAAGCTAAACCAGTCCCGGTTAAAACTGCACAGGTAAAACCTTCTCAGCCACTTATGGCTAAAGAGATGCCTGCTCATGAGCAAGATTTTGTTGTGCCCAGCAATAGCTCTCAGAGCCAGCAACCATCTATAACAACAGACTCTCCAGCGGCAAGCCCCGCAGAAGCAAAAGCTGACGTTAGCGAAACATCAGTCACTTCCGCTAATAAATCCCAAAGCACACATAGTGAAGAAGCCGACCCGACAGAAGCATGGAATGGTTATGGGCAAATGCTTTATGAGTGGATATCCAAGAATAAGAATTATCCAGAACTAGCGATTCGCCGCCATTGGGAGGGGCGAGCAAAGGTGATTGCCAGATTTGACCAAGGAAAACTGATCAGCGTTTCCATTATGGAATCAGGGAGTGGCCATCAGGTGCTGGATGATGCAGCACTGGAGACTCTTAGAAAGGCAGCCAACGCATTGCCTGTGAAAGGCAAGCTGGAAAACAAATCTTTCACTGTGGTGATCCCTCTCAATTTCAAGCTCGAAGGATAGTTCGCTTCCCGCAATGCCCAGACAGAAATCATCAAAATATTTTTCAAATAGACATCAGGGTTTGGCTTTCTAGGCAGTCATGTAGGTATCAGTCACTATAAAAATGGTTGGGATACCTAACAATGCACTTATCAATGCGCAGGCTAAGCGCCTTATATAAAGCTATCGTAGTCAGTATTTTCGTAATTACTGGTTTATTAATTTGCTTTATTTCTATTAAAGCAATAGCAGCACCAGTTGATTTAGATCTACCCGCACAGCCATTATCCAACTCCCTCAAATTGGTTGCCAAGGCTACAGGAGCTAGTGTTGCCTTTGATAGCAAAGTCACTGAAGGTATTACCGCTCCAGCGATTAAAGGTCGTATGGAAAGCTTTGAGGCCATACGCAAGCTATTGGCAGGCACTGGCTTGGAGGCAAGTACAGAAGGCACAACTACCCTTATTAAGCGTGCGTTTGAGCCAACTAAAGACACCAGCGCTATTGATCTGCATCTGGACGACATCAATATCCGCGCCAAACGCTATACCGAGATCGGCCCCATGCCTGGTCTGGCATTAACCAAGGATGAAATCCCTGGCAATGTACAAAGCATCACTGCAAAACAAATTAAGGATGCACACTCCATTAGTCTCTCTGATTTGATGAACTCCCAGTTGCAGTCGGTGAACGTCAATGACTATCAAGGTAATCCATTTCAAATGGATGTTACTTACCGTGGCTTTACTGCCAGTCCGCAATTAGGCACGCCACAAGGTTTATCAGTGTTTCTGGATGGCATTCGCGTCAACGAACCATTTGGTGATGTAGTGAATTGGGACATGATTCCCATGAATGCTTTAGCGGGTATAGATGTTTTCCCTGGTTCCAATCCTATCTTTGGTCTGGGTACCTTGGGTGGTGCGCTGTCCATGCGCACCAAGAATGGTTTTGATGATCCTGGTGTACAGGCAGATATGCTCACTGGTGCATTTGGCCGTAAACAATTCCAACTTTCTGCTGGTGGCAGTCATGGAGATGTTGCTGGTTTTGTGGCATTGAACTTGTTTAATGAAGATGGCTGGCGCCAGAACTCACCATCCAAGGTCAACCAGATATTCAGCAAACTCAGTTACAGGAATGACAAGTTAAGCCTCGATGGCAGCATGTTATATGCATGGAATGATCTGGTAGGCAATGGCCTGATACCAATTGAGATGTATAACCAAAGCAATAGCAGTGTTTATACCTCACCAGATGATACCAAGAACAAACTATTGCAATTCCAGATCGCTAGTGCATTCCAGGTATCCGATACCTTCAATATCACAGGGCAAATCTATAACCGAAAAAGTGATCGCAAGTCTTCTACAGGTGACGTAAATACCGATTTCAGTAACAAAGATGTTGCCACGCGTCGGCCCCTCCCAGGGGAAAATGCAGTTTGTGCTTACGGCAGTACGAATGGCGTACCCAATTATTATGTTGTAACTAGCGGGGCAATCAATGCGATTGCAGGTAATGGCGATCTTAGCTTAGCCAGAGCCATTGATAATGGCACCATATCTGCTGGTCAATTGCTTGGAGGATTAAATGGGGCCGGGCTTGCAACCTTGAGTCAATCTATTGGCAATGGCACTGACTTAACCGTGCCCGCTGATTATTTAGCAGCCATAGAGCAAATTAATGCTAACTATATTCATGGTGCAAATGGCGGGGCGGCTGGTACATACAACAACGCAGATTTTACGCAGTATTACGCTACAAATTTTTATTCAGGTGGGGCTACATGGAATCAACTGGTTGGTAATGGTAATTTTTATACCGCAACCTTAAATGGCAATCCTATCCAGCTTTACATTATTCCAGCCGATCCAATAAATGTTGATCCACTCACAGGTACGTGTGGAGCCAATAGCATAAACTCTGCCTCAACTCAATTTGTTGGTGGCCAGATTCAGCAGCTTGATGCCAATGGTAGTACCATACCAAGAGATGGCAAATACGCCGCTGGCGGCACTGGCACTGGCTATATTGATGGCACACCTACGGCTATTATTTCCGACATCGGCATCAGCCAGCTAGTGAAAGGCGGTGCGGTTCAGCTAAACTGGAACACCGATCAGCATAAGTTCATGATTGGTAGCTCTCTTGATCACGCTACTGACACGTATACCAATTCACAAAGACTAGGCCTGCTGGATTCCACCCGCAATGCCTATCTAGACCCAGCTAATATTGGGGCAGAGTACACCGCCGCTTCAGCGCCCATCCGCAATAATGATTTCAATGGTAGCAGTGATACTCGCAGTCTTTACTTCAGCGAGACTTATTCACCTAAAGACAACCTTCACTTCAATGTAGCCGCTCGTTATAACTACAGTACCGTTATGACCAATATGCGGACAAGAAAAGACACTGCAGGAACTAATGTAACAGATGTGACGAGTAGTTACCTTGACTACCTAGTATGCACTGGCTCAGGACTGGATTCGTGTGACCAATATTTATTGAATAATCCAGCATTAAATCAACTAGCCACAAATCCTGATGCTTTTTTTGGTCCATATATCAAGGAGCGATTCAATTACCACAAGATTAATCCTTCTCTAGGTGCCACTTGGTCCCCAACAGATAATCTGAATGTCTATGCCAATTGGAACCAAGGCACCCGCACGCCTTCTGCGATTGAGTTAGGTTGCGCTTTTGACCGTACACCAACGCTTGGCAGTAATGGAGCGATACAACCTGCTAGCTTGGCTGGTAATACTTCATGCACATTGCCAAATTCACTGTCTGGTGATCCTTACTTGCCTCAAGTCGTTGCTCGTACTTTTGAAATGGGTGCTCGCGGCAAGATTAATGAAAACCTGTCATGGAACGCCAGTATGTATAACACCAACCTGACCGATGATATCTACTTTGTCAGCTATACCGCCACTAAAAACTTTTTTGACACCATAGGAAGAACGCGTCGCCGAGGTATTGAAACGGGTATTAGTGGCAAATACGATAAATTTGATTTCAAGCTGAACTATTCATTGACTGACGCTACCTTTGAAACCAATACCACGCTAGCAAGTGCGGATAACAGTTCCGTTGATCAGAATCCAACGCATGGCGACTATGGTATGGAAAGCATACATCCTGGTGACCGCATGCCAGGGATTGCACTGAACAACATAAATGCCAGCGTAGGTTATTCAGTCACCGATAAATGGCGTGTGGGCATGAATATGGTAGCTCATGGAGAATCTTACGCTCGCGGTAACGAGAATAACGAGCATCAAATAGGGACAAAGTCTTATACCTATATTGATAATAGTTCAGGTACGCCTACTCCTGTCACTGTAGTTAAGAACTACACCACCAGCGGCAAAAATGGCGGCTATGCTGTGTTTAACTTCAGTACCAGTTATGACATCGGCCATGGTTGGTCAGCCACTTTATTACTCAACAACGTCTTTGATAAAACCTATTACAGCGCTTCACGTCTTGGTATTAACCCATTCTCTCCATCCATTAACGGGGCTATTGGTGTGAGCGGCTATAACTACAACTCAAATGACTGGCAGAGCACTAATTTTGTGGCTCCAGGCGCTCCGAGGGCAGCCTGGATAAGTGTGCGGTATGAGTTTGAACCAGATAGGAAATAAGTGTGTTCATTACCCTAGGTGGGCATTGCGGCTACCCGGGTTGACGAATTTGGCGGTTATCAATCAATAGAACTTGCAGGTCACTACGAGCGATACGGTCAAATTGGTGTTGCGGGCAGCCACAAATGCCTGCTTATTGTAATACTTAGGAGAATGTAATGAGAAACTCTTTAATTCAAGCAGCAGTAATGGCGGCATTGGGCTTAGCCTCAGCACAAGCGATGGCGACAGGTTTTGTGTCATTGCCTGCCGCTGGTTTCACGGTCTCAGGCGGCACCACGGCTTCTACTCTTTGTAACACGACGGGGAACTTTGGTTCAGCTGAAGATACAAGTACCAATCCAACTGTCAGGCCTACAACCCTTGCAAATAACACATGCGCAGTATTCCCAACAAGTTCTACAGCTACTCCAGTCGCTGGCTATACATTAGTAGATTCCAGCACTAGCGCCCTTAAGATTAGTGATACCACACATACTAGCGGCTCAACCATTCAGATTGGTACTGTCAAGGATTACGTTTGGCGTAATGCTGCCAAGACTAGTTGTATTTATGGTACCCGTATCAGTTTGACTAATACTGATTATTGGACGAATAGTCATGCTGGTGTCGATACTTTCGAGGTGAACGGTATTGCACGTGGTGGTTTTGCAGCGCTAGATAATGCGAATGCACTTTCTGCTGGTTACTATTCAACTTCGTCTAGTGGTGATGATGTGGCTTTCCGCATTAGCCGGTCATTTACCTCAGTACAGCATCGTGCTGATCCTAGTGATGCCACTGGTGTCACAGTGGCAGCGGGCTATATTGATTTACCTTTAACTATGTCTGCACCAACAAGTGCAGGTATTCCTGGCGGTACTATCAATGGTTTGACTACGGCTTGGAATACTTCAATGGGTACACCAACAGCCTCACAACAATCTGCGCAAGTCAGAACCAATTGGGTTGAGTTCGCATCGGATGTCAATTATGCCGATGCTGACGGATCATCCAGAGCTTCATCTGCTGAATACTATGTACAGGCTACTTGTGATAGTACAGGGTTCTATACTGATGGCCTTGGTACAGAACATGGTTTGACCTTAGCTGGTGCTTTGCGTTTCCGTCAGTCTGGGCAAGAAACAGCGGATCTGGTTGAAATCACTGCAACTGGTTTTGTACCAAGCAGTTCTTCAAATGCCAATTACTAATCTCACCTGATGTAATTGCCATAAGGAAACCTAGCGCTGGTTGCTTGAGCGCTAGGTTTCTAAACCAAGTGTATTTATTGAAACTTATCTAACCATGTCTAAATCCTTAGAAAACCTGTTTGATCAATCTTTACAGCTTTTTCATGCTGGAAGAATGCTGGAAGCACGATCTGGGTACAGAAAAATTCTAAAGAAAATACCTAATCATGCTGACGCTTTGCATTTTGTGGGATTGACCTATATTCGTACGCAGAATTATCAAGAAGGTCTGGCTTCAATCAAGCGGGCAATCTTAATTAAACCTGATCATGCAGAAGCTCATTACAACTTAGGTAACGTTTATTCAGAATTAGGCCACTCTGATGAGGCGATTACAGAATATCAACAGGCGATATCCATCAAACCAGACTATGCGAATGCCTATAATAATTTGGGCAATGTTTTTAATGTATCGAAGCGTACAGATGAAGCAATTGCATGCTACCAACAAGCATTATTGTTGCACCCAGATTTCTCCCAGGCATATAACGGCTTGGGGATTGCGTTTGGTGAACAAAAGAACTTTGAGGCGGCGGTGGATGCTTATCAGCATGCGATTCGGCTTAAACCGAATTTTGCAGATGCGCACAACAATCTTGCTGTCGCGCGTAAAGAACTCGGGCTGACAGAACTGGCTATTGAATCGTTTAAAAATGCGATTACTTTTAGGCCGGATTATGCAGATGCGCACATTGCCTTGGGCAATATCCTCAACGAACAGGGGCGATTTGACGAAGCAATTTCTTCATATAAAGATGCGCTTGCAATAAGACAAGACGTGGAAGCTGCCTTCAAACTTGGCAATGCACTGAATGCGCTTAACCGTTTTGATGAAGCTTTACCTTACTATGAGTTGGCATTATCAATTAACCCCGATTTTGCAGATGCCCATAATTCTCTGGGGGTTGCACTTAGTGAAGTGGAGCGTTTTGAAGAGGCTTTTGCTGCTTACAATAAAGCGCTAGTTATAGAGCCAGATCATTTCATTGCGCTCAACAACCTGGGTAATACATTGATTGATGTCGGTCAGTATGATCGGGCTATTGATTGCTTTAAACGCCTGTTATCCATTAATCACGATTTTGCTGATGCTTACAACGGTTGGGGAAATGCACTCAACGAACTTGAACAGGTTGAAGATGCGATTGTTTGCTACCAGCAAGCATTAGCAATCAAGCCTGACTATGTAAGGGCGATTTACAATTTTGGTGTTGTATTGGCAAGACTCAGGAAGTTTGATGAGGCCTTGGAGCAATATGAATCAGCGCTTTCAATTCAGCCAGATTTTACTGAAGCACAATGGAATCGTGGTCTGATCTATCTGTTGCATGGTCAGTGGCTAAATGGTTGGCATGATTACAAAATGCGCTGGCAATTAAAGGGCGCAACACAGCTTCCCGTTACATCCTATCCGCAATGGCTTGGAGATCAATCCATCGCAGGCAAGAAACTGCTCATTCAGTTTGAGCAAGGCTTTGGCGATGCTATCCAGATGTTGCGTTACGTTAATTTACTGGAAGCGCAGGGCGTGGAATGCTGGATTCAATCACCGCCGCAATTAAGTAAATTAGTCAGCCGAAGCTTTCAAGGCGCTCATGTACTTGAAGGCAATGTTTTTTCTGAGCATCTTGACTACCGTATTCCAGTCATGAGCCTGCCTTTAGCCATGAAGACGTTCTCTGAGGCAGCTATCCCTAATTCCACGCCATATCTGATTGCTGATTCAGCGCGTATTGGTTATTGGAAGAAACAACTGAGTTCAGCATCAGTGGCTACTGTGGGCCTAGTTTGGCGCGGTAATTCAAGCCATAAAAATGATCGCAATCGTTCAATTGCACTAGCCGAATATATACCACTGATTTTGGCGAACCCTTTGATCCAGTTTGTCACGTTACAGCAAGACCTGGCAGCACAGGAGCGTGACCAGCTTAAGCCACACAACAATGTTCGCATATTGGATAAAGAGTTGATTGATTTCGATGAAACCTCTGCAGTAATGAGCGCCCTTGATTTGGTCATCACTGTAGATTCCGCACCAGCTCATCTCGCTGGTGCACTAGGCAAACCTACCTGGATATTGCTGTGTTTTGCTGGGGAATGGCGCTGGTTGCATGAGAGAACGGACTCTCCCTGGTATCCAAGCGCCACTTTATTCAGGCAGAGCAATCGAGGTAACTGGACCGAAGTCATTACTCAAGTGAATCACGAACTTGCAAGATTAGGAGAAGTTGTTAATGAACAAGCTTAGAAACGCTGAACAGTATGGTTTTACCCTGCTAGAGCTATTAGTTGTGATGGTGATTATCGGGTTACTGGCTGGCTACGTTGGCCCTAAGTACTTTGCGCAAATTGGTAAGTCTGAAGTTAAGACAGCACGCGCGCAGATTGATGCACTGGGCAAGGCGCTAGATCAATATCGGCTCGATACTGGTCACTATCCGAATACAGAGCAAGGCATGGCTGCTTTAAATGCAGCGCCCTCTGACGAGGCTAAATGGCAAGGCCCCTATTTACAGAAGGCAGTACCAAACGACCCTTGGGGCAAGGCTTATCAATATAAATATCCAGGTGAGCACAGTGAATATGACCTATGGTCTTGGGGTAAAGATGGCCAGCCAGGCGGCAGCGATGAGTCGGCTGACGTGGTGAATTGGCAGTGATGGCTTTTCCACTCATGGCTTTTTATGGGCACATTCCCATCCTCACCCCAGCCCTCTCCCTGAATGGAGAGGAGGTAGTGGACGATGAAATTTGAACTGAAAGTAGCGCGTGGCGCAGAGATCGCTTCTTTGACGCTGGATGCGACCGACTCTTTGCAGGCCCAGCTATTGGCCGAAGCACAGGGCTATAGCGTTCTGGCAGCCAAAGCTTTAGGCCAGGTCTCTGTATTTAAACCGTTTGCGCGTTCGCATTTCAATTTGATGTTGTTCAGTCAGGAATTGCTGGCCTTACTGGACTCTGGTTTGAGTTTGGTTGAATCCATAGAAGCACTCGCAGAAAAAGAGCACCAAGCCGAATCGCGAACAGTGTTGGAACAAGTCATGAAATCCTTGTTTGAAGGCTTGCCTTTGTCTGGCGCACTGGAGCGATTTCCTGCGGTTTTCCCCGCTCTGTATGTGGCCTTGATTCGCTCTAGCGAGCGCACGGGCGATATGGTACAAGCCCTTAGCCGACATGTTACCTACCAGTCGCAGGTGGATGCAGTGCGCAAGAAAATTGTGACGGCATCCATATATCCAGTTTTATTGCTCGCGGTTGGCGGGCTGGTCATCTTGTTTTTGCTGACTTACGTGATCCCTAAATTCAGTGCCATTTACGAGAGCGCGGGTACTACTTTGCCTTTCATGTCGCAAGTTTTGCTGGCCTGGGGGCAGTTGTTGCAAAACCACGGAAGCAGCGTTTTGCTTGGCGCTATTTTGATTGCTGCGTCTGTTGCTTTCCTACTCAGCAGGCAAAGCATGCGACGGGCAGCGATGGTGCAAATTCTTAGAATCCCGGTATTTGGCGAGACCTGGCGTATTTATCAACTGGCACGTTTTTACCGCACGCTGGGTATGTTATTGCGTGGTGGTATTCCTCTGGTTACGGGCATGCAGATGGTCTCTTCCTTATTACAACCTTCGCTGCGTGTCAGCCTCGCAAGTGTTGAGCAACAAGTGCGTGAAGGTCAGTCGCTTTCATCTGCGATGGAAGAACATGGCATGACGACTTCAGTGGCATTACGCATGCTGAGGGTGGGCGAAGGCACTGGCAGCATGGGCGAGATGATGGAACGCATCGGTGCTTTTTATGATGAAGAAATATCGCGCGCGGTTGATTGGTTGACGCGCTTACTTGAGCCTTTACTTATGGTGATTATCGGCTTGGTGGTCGGAGTAGTCGTGGTGCTGATGTATATGCCGATTTTTGATCTTGCCGGGAGCATACAGTGATAGTTACCCCTTCAGCGGACCTGATGGTTACAGAGATGGATGCTGACATGGGCAAGACGCTATCTGTCGCCCAGGTTGAATCGGCCAGACGTCTTGCCAGTCAGAGTGGCCAACCTTTGCTGGATGTGCTGGAAGACATGTCGGGCCTGAGTGCTGACCACTTTATCAATGCGCTTGGCGAACTGATGCATTACCGCGTGTTTGGCGCGCTGCAACTGTATGCGATGGCGGCTGATTTTGAGCTGTTGTCTTTTAGCGAGGCAAGTAAGCTTGAGTGTGTTGCGTTACGCAATAAAGATGGCCTGTTGCACATGGTGTGTGGTAATCCCTTCGACAGCTATTTGCAGGGGAAAATGGATTTACTGATCACGGAGCCCATGATCTGGGGGATTACCCACCGTAAAGACTTGGCAGCCTATCTCTCACGTTTTGAGGAGGGCATGCGGGCGATGGATGGCATTTTGCCAGAACATCAATCTACGCAAACCAGCACAATCGGTATCGAAGATATTTCGCTGAAGTCCATAAGTGAAGATACCAGTGCAGTGGTAAAGCTGGTGAGATCAACTTTGTACGATGCCCTGAAAGCGGGTGCTAGCGATATTCACATGGAGACTGATGCACTCGGCTTGATGATTCGTTACCGCATTGATGGCGTGCTCAATATGGTGGGCAGTGTGGCGGGCATTGTGCAGGCTGAACAGACCATCTCACGTATCAAGGTTATGTCCGAACTTGATATTGCCGAACGCCGCGTGCCGCAAGACGGCCGCTTTAAAGTAATTGTGCAGGGTCGCGAAGTGGATTTGCGGGTCTCCATCATACCTACCGTATTCGGTGAAGATGCTGTGCTGCGTATTCTCGACCGCAAAGCGATTAGTGACCAAGCCAGTGGTTTGAGTTTGGACGTACTCGGGTTTGATGAAGCCATCATGGCGCGCTTCAGGTTATTGGCAGAAGAGCCTTACGGCATGTTGCTGGTGACTGGTCCGACTGGTAGCGGTAAAACTACCACGCTCTACGGCATCATCTCCGAGATCAATAATGGCCAGGACAAGATCGTCACGATTGAAGACCCGGTGGAATATCAGTTACCAGGTGTCATGCAGATTCCCGTTAATGAGAAAAAAGGCCTGACCTTTGCGCGCGGGTTGCGCTCAATTCTGCGCCATGACCCAGACAAAATCATGGTCGGCGAAATTCGCGATGCCGAGACGGCACAGATTGCCGTGCAATCGGCACTCACTGGGCATCTGGTCTTTACCACGGTACATGCCAATAATGTGTTTGACGTGATTGGCCGTTTCACCAATATGCAGGTTGATCCCTATAGCTTTGTTTCGGCCATCAACGGCATTTTGGCTCAGCGCCTTGTGCGTATTATTTGCCCGCATTGTGCGGTGGATGATCAGCCGGACGCAGAGCTAATTCTCAAATCAGGTTTGACGCCAGAAACCTCTAAAGAATACCGTTTTCGCAAAGGGCAAGGCTGCGGGCAGTGCCACGGCACTGGCTATAAAGGCCGTAAAGCGGTGGCTGAATTGCTCTGCTTTAACGATGAAATCCGTGAGCTTATCGTGAGCAGAGAACCCATCCGCAAAGTAAAAGAAGCCGCTCGCGCTAACGGTACGCGCATGATGCGTGAAGGCGCACTGGCATTGGTAAAACGCGGTGAGACTACGCTACAGGAGATCAACCGTGTTACTTCGCTCGCTTAAATTGCTTATGTCCAAATTTCTCATAAAAGACCAAGTGCAGATTTTCCTCCATCCGCAACAACTTACCTTGGTGAGGTTGACTGGAAGATTCAAGAAGCGCGTGTTGCATCAAGCAGTGATTCCATGCGCGCCAATCCACGATGGCAATCAGTGGACATCAACAATTGCTGCGCTTGGTTTGGCATTGCAAGGCGCGCAATGGCGAGATGTAAAACCAACGATTGTGTTATCGAATCATTTTGTGCGTTATGCGGTGATTCCCTGGAATAGCCTGCTGAATAACGCTGTTGAAAAGCAGGCTTATCTAAAACATTGCTTTACTTTGGCCTATGGCGAATCTACAAAGTCGTGGGATTTACGTATGAGTGACGCAGGGTTGAATATGCCTGCCTTGGCGAGCGGTATTGATCAGGGATTGTTATCGGCTATACGCGATGTCATGACGCAGGTGAATCTGGATTGCCAGCACATTCAACCGCACTTGATGATCGCCATCAATCAGCTAACCAAGCAAGACGTAATTCCCGCCGCACAAAATTCCACCTGGTTCGTGCTACTTGAAACAGGGCGTTTATGTATTGCGCTGATTAGCGGAGGTGCATTCGTATCGGTTAAAACTTATGCGGCCGAACCAGATATGGCTCAACAAATCAGTGCATTGATCAAGCGCGAATCTGTCATCTGTGGATTGGATAGCACTGATCTGCCAGTATTTGTATCGCGCGGTTTTCATGGTTCAGCTAGCGAAAATCTAGCGCTTATTCAAAACTTCGATCATCCGATGATCCGTGTTGAAAATGACAGCTGGGAAGCTAGCTCAGCTCCCAATTCAATTAGCCAGCAAGCCATTCGCACCTGAGTATCACATGATGAAATCGCTTAAAAATATCCAGTTGGATCACGGCCAGCCAGCGATTAAACAAAGCCCTTGGACGCTACTTTTGTTAATCACTGGAGTGGTTGTTACCGCAATCGTGATTGTGAGCTTGCAACAGATTGGTACACAGATTAGCAAGCTGCAATTGGAGATGAATCAAGCCCAGCATCCGCGCATCACCAGTGATATGTTGAGTTTACAAGGTAAGGAGAACTCAACTAAACGTGATGAGTTCATTGCGGTGCAAGGCGCAATTGCCGAATTAAAGCTGCCATGGGATGAGCTATTTAGCATGTTGGAAAGCCTGAAAATGCCGCAAGTCAGGTTGCTCACGGTTGAGCCCAACCCCAAGCAACACAAACTGCGTCTTACCGCTGAATCAGCCAGCACTGAAGACATGTTTGACTACGTTGCAGCGCTCACAAAACAGTCACTGCTCAGTCATGTGTTTTTATTAACACATGAACGTAGCGAAGACGGACGTGAGCTGCCGATTAGTTTTGTGATTGAGGCGACATGGCAGCATTGAAGGTCGCCGCCATTTGGGCTGAGGTAGTGTATCGGACACGTTTAGTAGGCTGGCAATCCTTGCTGGGTGTGGTTCTCTTATTAGTCAGCGCTGTTCTGATCCTGGCAATGCTATTACCCAAACAAGGTCAGCTTGAGCAGCTCAAGCACGAGGCAGCACTACGTGAAGCAAGCCCAAAGCAGGTTAATTATGTAGCAGATAATTCACCACAAACCTCCATAAATGCTTTCTACAAGTTACTCCCCGCAGAAGACCAAGCACCAAAAGCCTTTCAACAGATTCTGGTTATGGCGAATGATCAGGGCGTGGAACCTGAGAAATCAGAATACCAATCAGCGCGCAACCCATCTGCTATTTTTACACGTTACCAAATGACCTTGCCCATGCACGGGCGCTATCTGGATATTCGTAAATTCGTCATTCAGGTACTGAATACACTGCCCAATGTGGCATTGAGCGAAATCAGTTTCAAGCGGGATGAAGCTAACCCTGAACAAGTTGAAGCGAGATTGCGTTTTTCTATTTATACCACTGCTGATAACGTTCGTGGGGCTATGTAAAAGTCTATGAACATTCAATCAGCTAAAAAGAATTGGATATGGATAGCACTTGTTTGCACGCTCGCTGCGACAGCCTGGGTTGCAAGCAGTGATGGCCAGCCAGCTGAGGCTTTATTAGTGCCTAGTCACGCTCATTCCACAGAGATAAAAGCCCCGAGAGCTGCACAGCTTGAGCCAGTTGTCACTGAACAGGCCGCTAGCTCTGCATTTAGCGGATTAGAGCGACCACAAATCACAACTGAGCCACGCGACCTGTTTAGCCTAGATCACTCTGCCAGAGAGCAAATGCAGGCCCAGGCTTCTGCTGCCTCTATTCCACAAATGCCGCCCTTGCCATTTCTGTATGCAGGCAAACTCATGGAGGGAGACCAGTACATGGTGTTTTTGACCGAAGGCGAACGAAATCTGGCGGTACATATTGGTGATGTCATCGATCAGGTATGGCGTATTAAGAGCATCCACCCACCGCAGATGCTGCTGAGCTACCTGCCATTAAAAATGGATGCCACATTAGATATTGGAGAAAGTAATTGAGCAAAGCCCGTGGATTAAATCTGGTACGAACGTCTTTATTACTGCTGACGCTGACAGCCTGTGCTACGCAACCAGTCCCCACTAAAAAAGATGATCCGCTATTTGAGCAGGCAAAGACCATGATCAATACGGGTCGGGCAAATGAAGGCATCACCAAGCTAGAGCAGCTGGTGGCGGATAACCCTGACAATATTGAATATCGTAGCTATCTGCAGCATCAGCAGGATAACCAGCAGGCGCAACGACTGAGTAATGCCGATCAATTGCGTCTGCAACGTCGCTGGGCCGATGCGGATATCCTTTATCAGCAAGTGCTTGAGAAGAACCCGCAAAACCAGCGGGCACTCGAAGGCGAACGCCTGCTAGGCATAGGGATGAAGCATGAAAAAATGGTGGCCTCAGCGCAAGCTTTATTCATCAAAAATGACCTGGATGGCGCACAAAATATCGTTCGCGATGTGTTGGCCGAAAATAGTAATAATCAGGCTGCGCGTGCTTTGTACGAAAGTATTGAACAGCAGCGCATAGATAAGCAGCTAGCTACACCTGAAATCAAATCCGCATTCAAAAAACCGATCACGCTGGAATTTAAAGATATACCAATCAAATCTGTTTTTGAGTTCATTTCCCGCGCTTCGAATATTAATTTTACGTTTGATCAGGAGTTACGCTCTGACCAGCGTATCAGTATTTATGTGAGAAACACCACCATTGAAGATGCTATTCAAGTAATCCTCACCACCAATCAATTACAGAAAAAAGTGCTGAACGATAACACCTTGCTGATCTACCCGAATAGCCGTAGCCAGGAGTATCAGGAGTTATTCGTGCGCAGCTTTTACCTGGGTAATATTGATGCTAAGCGCGCCATGAATATGGTCAAGGCCGTGGTGAAAACCAAGGACATTTATATTGATGAGAAATTAAACACCCTAGTGATGCGCGATACTGCTGACGCAATCAAGACGGCAGAAAAGCTGATCACCTCACAAGACTTGGCCGACCCAGAAGTGATGCTGGAAGTAGAGGTGCTGGAAATCAATCGCCAAAACCTGGAAGCCTTGGGCATGACTTACCCCAATCAGGTCAGCGTCGGCGTCAAAGGTCAATCAACTACCAGCACAGGGACTGGTGCCGCTACACCAGGGCAATTGACCTTTACCGAGTTACAACATTTCAATTCCGGCTTTGGCGTATTCAGTATTAGCGACCCTGTGCTGGCGCTTAATCTGTTGAATCAATATACCGATACTGATCTTTTGGCCAATCCACATATCCGGGTAAAAAATCGTGAAAAAGCCAAGATTCATATTGGAGACAGAATCCCCGTTATTACCAGTATTGCCAATGCCACTGGTTTTGTTTCTGAATCGGTCAGCTATATTGAGGTGGGGATCAAACTGGATGTTGAGCCGACTATATTGCTCAATAATGAAGTCTCCATCAAGGTGGGCCTCGAAGTCAGTAATCAAACAGGGCAAGTACGGACAAGCTCTGGCACTGTGACCTATACCATAGGCACCCGCAATGCTGATACCGTACTACGCCTTAAAGATGGTGAAACCCAAGTGCTGGCTGGCTTGTTCAGGGATGACAAGCAATACATCTCTAATAGGGTTCCAGGTTTGGCTGGTTTGCCATTGATCGGTGGCCTATTTGCCGATAAAAACAGCACCAAGCAGAAAAAGGAAATCGTACTGCTCATTACGCCACGCATTCTCAGCAATATCAGTCCAGTGGGTTCGGTCTATACCACCTTTCCATCAGGCATTGATGCCAACCGCGGAGTAAATAAATCGGGCAAGCAGCAAGATGTGGCAGCGCCAGTGAGTCTGCAAGTGGTGCCTGTGCAAACCTCGCAGGAAATTCAGGCTGACCGTGCACAGGCCGATAAAGCATTTGCTGATTCAGTCATGCAACCAGTTCAAGAGGTTGCAGACCCCAATAATCGCGGCACCAAGCCTTGATATGCAAGCAGTTAAAAGCAAAGTCTCAGGCTTTACAATCATCGAACTATTAGTGGCGTTGGTGATTCTTGGCCTCATAGTCACTGCCGCCGCGCCTGTGGTGCAACTCACTGTAAAACGCAGCAAAGAACAGGAGTTGAAGCGCTATTTATGGCAGATACGTGATGCGATTGATGCCTACAAACAGGCTTACGATGATGGCCTGATTCGTCGCAACGCCAATATCACTGGCTATCCACCATCACTAAAGATACTGGTGCAAGGCGTTGAAAATACCAAAGACCCAAAGAAGAAAAAACTCTATTTCTTGCGGCAAATTCCCCGTGACCCTTTTGCTCGTGACAGCGAATTATCTGCAGAACAAACCTGGATGAAGCGCAGCTATGCCAGTTCTTTTGAGGAACCCAAAGAAGGCAATGACGTGTATGACGTGCATTCTTATTCTAAAGAGATGGGCCTAGATAATCGGCCATACAGCGCATGGTGATGCAAAACAAACATGCTGGCTTTAATACTGCCGAGGGTTTCACCTTGATAGAAGTCCTGGTGGTGTTGGCGATCATCGCTACGCTGCTGAGTATGGTCGCGCCCAGGTATTTTGAAACCGTGGAACGCTCAAAAGAAACCACGCTGAAGCATGACCTGATAGGAATGCGGGATGCCATAGATAAGTACTACAGTGATACTGGTAATTATCCGGATACTTTGGATGATCTGGTCAACAAGAAATATTTACGTACGATACCAGAAGACCCTATCACTGGCAGCAACAGTACCTGGGTGGTTACGCCGCCAGTTAGCCTTGAAGTTAATGGTTCTATTTATGACATTCACAGCGGTTCTCCAGCTATAGCCCAGGATGGTAGCAACTATGCTGATTGGTAAGTTTGCAGCAAGCAGAAAGAACCCGCATGCACAGTCTGGCGCCATATTGCTTGGAGTTTTGGTGATGTTGTTAATCGTGGGAATTATGCTTGGAGAGGCTGGCGCACTCTGGAGCGAAGCGCGTAAACATGATCGTGAGCAAGAGTTACTAAAAGTAGGTAGCAAGATGCGATTAGCAATAGGTCAGTATTACAAGCAGACCCCTGGCCCAATCAAACAATATCCACGGTCATTAGCAGCTTTGCTAAAAGATGACCGTTTCCCTATCCCCAAGCGATATTTAAGGCAAATTTACAGTGACCCAATGACAGGCCAAAAAAACTGGGGCGTGCTAGAAAGCCCCAGTGGCGGCATTATGGGCATTTATAGCCTTAGCGGTGGAATCCCCTATAAAGTGGCAAATTTCCGCCCGATTTATAAGTTATTCGAGAACAAAAAAAGTTATGGGGATTGGATCTTTGCGTATTCCCCGGAACTTGATATTTAAGTTTCAGCAGAATTAAGTAATGTCCACCGCGAAAGTAGCTACCTAGAGCTAACTCAATCTGAGCTGATGGCTACATCGACTGTAATAGTCCACTCATAAATGCCAGGTTAAAGTAAAATTCACTACAATTTCAATCTTTCGAATTAATTTCTCAGATAATTTATTTTGTAGCCCAATTTTGCTACGGGAAACCTAAAAACTTTCTGGGTTACTCATGGGCTACAAAATGTTGGGTTTACATGGGTTCAGATGAGCTCGTCTCTGACAATAGTGAAAAGTAAATCATTGAGTAAAAACAAAGAAATAAACGATAAATCAGGGAGTGGTGAACAGCACACACCGATGATGCGCCAGTATTTAGGCATCAAGGCGCAGTACCCAGATATGCTGCTGTTTTATCGCATGGGCGATTTTTATGAGTTGTTCCATGAAGATGCCGAAAAGGCCTCGCGCCTTCTGGGCATTACGCTCACCAAGCGCGGCGCCTCGAATGGCGAGCCGATCAAGATGGCGGGTGTGCCATATCACGCTGCAGAGCAGTATCTAGCCAAGCTGACCAAGCTGGGTGAAGCGGTCGCGATTTGCGAGCAGATTGGCGATCCTGCTACCAGCAAGGGCCCTGTAGAGCGGCAAGTCGCCCGCATATTAACTCCGGGAACACTCACTGATAGCGCCTTACTTGATGAGCGGCGCGATAATTTATTGCTCGCGATTTATGCGGTTGAAGGCTTGCTGGGGCTGGCACGCATCAACCTCGCATCTGGTCAGTTTGTGCTGAATGAAATCGCACCAGGCTTGCTTTTACAAGAGTTGGAACGGATTAGCCCAGCGGAGATTCTGCATGCGGATGATTTTTCGCATGCCGCGTTGGATGCTGTTAAATGCCCTAAAAAGCGCCTAGCACCGTGGCAATTTGATCTCGATTCCGCCAAGCAAAGCCTAACCAAACAATTCAACACCTATGATCTTGACGGCTACGGTTGTGCCGATTTAAGCCCTGCCATCAGCGCAGCGGGTGCTTTGTTGGACTACATCAAGCACACCCAGCGCACGACCTTGCCACATATCAACGGCCTTTCGGTGGAGCAATCTAGCAGCTATGTTCAGCTGGATGCCGCCACTCGACGTAATCTGGAAATTGACCAGACTTTACGCGGTGAATCTTCACCGACTTTATATTCACTGCTAGACAACACGCAAACTGCGATGGGTGCGCGCCTTCTGCGACATTGGTTGCATCACCCAATGCGCGATCACGCCAATATTACTGCCCGTCATGAAGCTGTGCGCATCTTGCTTGGCGATGATGCATCGCTAAGAAGTCTATTGCGACCAATAGGCGATATCGAGCGCATCACCGCGCGTATTGCATTAAAAACCGCAAGGCCACGCGATTTATCTGGTTTGCGCGAGAGCTTGAGTCAGCTACCTTTGTTGCAGGCCGCGCTCGCAAATACGACATCTCCATTACTCAAGCGACTGGCAGAAGAGATTGAAACGCCACAAGTATTAATCGGGCTTATCCAAGGCGCCATCAAGCCAGAACCCTCATCCGTATTGCGTGAAGGCGGGGTGATCGTCGATGGCTTTGATGCTGAACTGGATGAGCTGCGTAGCATACAAACCAATTGTGGTGAGTTTTTGCTAAAGTTTGAGGCTGAAGAAAAAGCGCGTACTGGCCTCAATAATCTCAAGGTCGAATACAACAGCGTGCATGGCTTTTACATCGAGATCAGCCGCGCGCAGGCGGAGTCTGCTCCCGCTGAATATCGCCGCCGCCAAACACTTAAAAATGCCGAGCGTTTTATTACGCCAGAGCTCAAAGTGTTTGAAGACAAAGTGCTCTCTGCCAATGATCGTGCGCTGGCTCGTGAGAAATATCTTTACGACTTGCTACTTGATCAACTCGCGCCTTACATCGCCGCCTTGCAAAAAAATGCCCTCGGTGTTGCCGCGCTGGATGTGCTCAACACATTCGCCGAACGTGCAAATGCCTTGAATTATGTGCAGCCAGAGTTTACCAGCGAGGCTGGCATTGCCATCACTGCTGGTCGTCACCCCGTAGTTGAGCAGATTGCGCAGCCATTTATCGCCAACGATGTCACGCTTACGCCTTATCGCCAGTTGCTGCTGATTACCGGGCCCAATATGGGCGGTAAATCCACCTACATGCGGCAAACGGCGCTGATTGTGTTACTGGCGCACTGCGGCTGTTTTGTACCTGCAGCTACTGCCAAAATCGGTAATATAGATCGCATCTTTACCCGCATCGGCGCATCGGATGACCTCGCTGGTGGTCGCTCCACCTTCATGGTGGAAATGACCGAAACCGCCAATATTCTGCACAACGCCACAGAACATAGTTTGGTATTGCTGGATGAAATCGGTCGCGGCACTTCTACTTTTGATGGTTTGGCACTGGCCTGGGCGGTAGCGAAACAACTACTAGAGAAAAACCGTAGCTACACGCTATTTGCCACCCATTATTTTGAGCTGACCAGAATCACCGAAGACTACAAACAGGCCGCCAATGTGCATCTGGATGCGGTTGAACACGCCAGCAATATTGTATTTTTGCACAGTGTGGAAGAAGGCCCAGCCAGCCAAAGCTACGGCCTGCAAGTCGCCCAGCTGGCGGGTATTCCCAAATCTGTGGTCACCTCTGCCAAGCGCAAACTGGCGCAACTCGAACTCAACCAGATTGCCCAGCAAAGCCCAAGCGCACAAGGCGATATGTTCGTCTCTGCTGAACAAGTACCAGAGCTAGTATCGCACCCTGTAATCAGCGAACTGGAAACGATAGAGCCTGATGAACTGACGCCTAAACAGGCGTTGGAGATGCTATATAAGCTCAAAACATTGCTGTAGTAGCAAGTATTCTCCAGCAATACTCTTTTACACAAATATACGGATTGTTACGTCAGCGACATAAACCACTTACAAAGTGGCCTTAAAGTAACCATAACTACTCATCTCCCCGTTGGTAGTTCTAAGGCTGCATCAGGCAAGGTTTGTTAATCTGCCCAGATGTGGCCTTTATTTTATTCTGGTTTATAAAGCAGATATTGCTATCTGAATAGAGTGCGCTGTGGGTTTCTAACGTGCAATGAAGAGTCAAAATGAACATCAGAATTGCTACTGAAAAAGATAAACCCTTAATCTGGTCCATCATCGAACCCGTATTTCGAGCAGGTGAAACCTATGCTATAGATTCAAATATAGGTAGAGGCGCTGCCATCGACTACTGGTTTGGCCCTGACAAAACAATATTTGTCTTGGAACAAGATGGCGATATCCTTGGTACGTATTACATCCGAACTAATCAGGCAGGTGGCGGTAGTCACGTATGCAATTGTGGATATATCACCGCAGCACATGCATCTGGCCGTGGGATAGCACGCAAGATGTGTGAACACTCATTGGAGTATGCAAAGTCCAAGGGATACTTAGCCATGCAGTTTAATTTTGTGGTGAGTTCGAATGTTCGTGCGGTAGCACTATGGAAATCTATTGGTTTTAATACTATAGGAATATTACCTCGGGCATTCAATCACCCAGCTCTTGGCTATATAGATGCGTTGGTGATGTTCAAAGAGTTAGATTAGTGAGTTCCTGAGAAATATCCTGCAGATTGCAGCTAATAAAAAAGCACCCATCAGAGTGCTTTTTTACATTGGAGCCTGAGCTACAAATTAGTGATGATGCCCACCAGCGCCATGGACATGTTCGTGCTCTACTTCTTCTTTGCTGGCTGAGCGCACCGCAGTAATGCTTGCTTTGAATAATACGCGCTCACCAGCCCATGGGTGGTTGCCATCAACGACTACTTTGCCGTCTTCGATATTGGTGATGGTGTAGAGAATCACTTCGCCAGTATCGTCTTCACCTTCAAACTGCTGGCCAACTTTGATGTCTTTGCTAGGGAATGCGGTAGCTGGTTCGATTTGCACCAGTTCTTCATCGTATTCACCGAATGCATCGGCTGGCTCAAGCGTGATTTCAACCACATCACCGACTGACTTGCCGTGTAGTTCTTCTTCTACACGCGGGAAAATATTGTCGTAGCCGCCATGCAGGTAAGTCACAGGCTCCTGGCTTGATTCGAGCACTTCGCCATCAGAGTTGCGTAGTTCATATGTCATGGAGACAACGGTGTTCATAGAGATTTGCATGGTCTAAGTACCTTAAATTTAGAGTGTTTTAACAAAATTGAGTATTTCGGCCGCATGGCCTTTGGCAACAACACCATATTGCATCTGGCGCAGTGTACCCGTGCTATCAATCACAAAAGTAGAGCGGACGATGCCCATTTTGCGAATACCATCTTTTTCTTTTTCCTGCCAAACGCCGTATTTCTCACAGATTTTACCTTCGCTATCGGCCAGTAAGCTCACAGCCAAACCGTGTTTATCACGAAATGCGGCGTGGCTAATGCAATCATCTTTGCTGACGCCTACTACCAATGCATTGGCCTTGATGAATTCATCCTCAAGGTCGCTGAATTCAATGGCTTCCAAGGTGCAGCCAGGGGTGTCATCTTTGGGGTAAAAATAGAGGACAACATTCTTTCCGCGCAGTTTGGAGAGCTTGAACATTTCCATGTCAGCATCTGGTAATGAAAAATCCGGGGCATGTGAACCAAGCTGCAGCATATGTTTCTTGTGGCAATGAATTGGGTTAAATTCTAACCTATTTCTATCCATAATTCGCAATGCGCTATGATACTGACATGAAAAAAACACCTGAAACCCAAGCATTTAACGCTCAGCCATTGGCCTTACTCGGCAATATCAGCGCTGAGCAATTTTTGGCAGAATACTGGCAGAAAAAGCCTTTGCTGATTCGTGGCGCTATATCTGAATTTACAGGTCTATTAGGCCCAGAGGAGCTTGCTGGATTGGCTTGCGAGGATGATGTGCAATCGCGCTTGGTCATTCAACAGCCTAAAAAATGGCAGGTGAAACATGGTGTTTTTGATGAAGATGATTTCCTGAAATTACCCAAAAAGAATTGGACCTTGCTGGTGCAAGGTGTGAATCATCATCTGCCAGAAGCGGCTGAATTGTTGAGCCTGTTTAATTTTATTCCCCATGCTCGGCTGGATGACCTGATGGTGAGCTATGCACCTGATGGTGGCGGTGTTGGCCCGCATCTGGACTCGTATGATGTATTTTTGCTGCAAGGGCAGGGGCAGCGTTTGTGGCGCATTAGTGAGCAGGATGACCATACATTAGTGCCAGATGCGCCTTTGCGCATACTGCAAAACTTTGAAACCCAGCAGGAATGGCTGCTAGAGCCTGGAGATATGTTGTATTTGCCACCCAAGCTTGCCCATTGGGGCATTGCCATGGGTGATTGCATGACCTATTCAATCGGTTTCCGTGCGCCTTCTGCGGCCGAATTGGCGAGTGAGTTTTTGGCTTATTTACAGGAGACTAAGAAGTTCGAAGGTATGTATGCTGACGATGATTTGGGGTTGCAAACGCACCCCGCAGAAATCAGCCCATCCATGACGCAAAAAGTCAGTGCGATATTGCAGCAGATTAAATGGGATGAATCAGATGTCGCTCAGTTTTTGGGGCGTTATTTATCGGAGCCCAAGCCAGACGTGGTATTTGAGCCATCCGCTAAAATTAGCGAAAAAACCTTTATTGATCGATTAAGAAAATATGGTCTGCAATTAAGTCTTAAAAGCCAGATGTTGTTTCATGATGAAAGTTTTTTTATGAATGGAGAGCATTGCCAGCTTTCAAAGGATTCTTCAGATGTTTTGAAGAAACTGGCTGACCAGCGTTTTATTTCATCCACTGAATTGGCTAATATTGAGGATGACACACTGATTCAAATACTTTATCACTGGTACTTGGCTGGCTATGTAGAGAGCAAAAAGAGATAGGAGTTGCTATGGATGAAAGCAATGATCAACTTTCCCAGAACGCCATATTGTTAGGAGAGCGTGATTACCAAGCAGCGATTGATATTGTGATTGCGCAGGCTGAGCGTGAGTTGCTGATATTTGATCAGGACTTAGCCCGCGGCGATTATGCAAGCATCAAGCGTACGGAGTTGATCCGCACTTTTTTGGCAAAGAGTCGAACTAACAAGCTGACAGTGATTGTGCATGATGCATCCTACTTTATGCAGTCTTGTCCGCGCCTTTTCGGCTTGCTTGAAATCTACGGCCATAGCATGACGGTGTATCAAACTAATGAAGAGGCTAAAGTGGCTAAGGATTGTTTTGTGATTGCTGATCAGGCGCACTACATCCGCAGGTTTCACATTGATCAGGCGCGGTTTAAATATGCGTTGAATGATATTGATACGTCGGCCATGCTGAATATGCGATTCGAAGAATTGCTACAAGCGACTAGCCACACAATTTCGCCCACCAGTTTGGGTTTGTAAAAAGGCCGCATGATGCTTAAAAGAGTGAGTATTTTTCTTTGCCTTTTTCTATACTGCCTTTGCGCGCAGGCCTTAGAATTCAATATTATTACCCTACAACATCGATTTGCGTCAGATGTGATCCCTACTATCCAGCCTATGGTGGGCGATGACGGTAATGTGAGTGGCATTGATAACCAGTTGCTAGTGCGTGCCTCGCCAGAGCGTATGGCGATGATCGAGCAGATCGTTGCAACGCTCGATAGTGTTAGAAAAAACCTGCGTATTACCATCAGCCATGAAGATATGCGTCAGAGCAATAGCAATCAGGCTGGGGTAAGTGGTAATGCGCGAATTGGTAACACAGATATCAATCTTGGCCGCCCTAGCAGAGGATATGGTCAAGACAACCTAGAGATTGATATTGGGCAACAGCAAAATGCTATCAGCCAATCAGGCAGTGAATTTATTACGGTAAGCGATGGCGGCAGTGCATTTATTCGTGTAGGGCAATCTGTACCATTTACGCAACAGTGGGTTGTATGGACTCAGCAATATGCGCATGTTCAACAAGCTACAGTCTACCAAGACATTACGACAGGGTTTGCAGTCAGGCCTCGTATGATTGGCGGGCAAGTTGAATTAGAGGTCAGCCCACGGATTTCAAGCATAAGCAGCGGTGATGTTATTGATTTTCAGGCCTTGTCGACCGTTGTGCGCGTGACGCTTGGGCAATGGTTCGATCTTGGTGGCACTATGCAAACACGCGATAATGTCAGCCGCGCTATTTTAAGTGGCCAAGGCAGCAGTGCTAGCCAACAATCCAGACTCATGATCAAAGTGGAAGAATGAAAGCGCTTGGAAGTGGCTTTAAACGCCAGATTCTTGTTTGTTTGGGCTGCAAAATAGGCAGAATTAAGACAATTTCAAGAAAACTAAACTAACTTGCAGAAAAAGGCTGGTTTTTTTTCTCGGAGATGGTAGAATTTTCTGCAATCGGTAGCGCCAAAGGGCGTTGTCGTAAAGAACTTTAAAATTTATCGACTTCATTGTTAAGGGAAACAAAAATGACACGTTCCGTACTGTTCGCTGCTCTGCTAGCTCTTGGTCTTACCGCTTGTGGTCCTAAAGAAGAAGCTCCTGCTGAAGCTCCAGCAATGGAAGCTCCTGCTGCTCCAGCACCAGCTCCTGAAGCTACTCCAGCTCCTGCTGAAGCTCCAGCCGCTGACGCTCCAGCTGCACCTGCTGCTGACGCTCCAGCTGCTCCAGCAACTGACGCTAAGTAATACTAAGCGCCATTTACTGGCGCTTGTGTAATGCTTAAACAAAAAGCCGACTTTTAGTCGGCTTTTTGTTTTTGTAACGCTTAATTTTCAGCTAGTTTTAGGTTCTTTTGCTAGGCAATTTGTCGCCATGTAAATCCAACATCCTGATCTGCAATCCCTATCCAATCCTCTTCGCAATTTAATACCTCAGACAGTACTTTTTTAACTAATGCCTGCGAATTATTTTTAGCACTTAAATGCGCAGCAATCAGGTGCTGTAATTTGCTTGTATCTATTTTATCCAGAATGCCCGCAGAACTTTGATTATCTAAATGCCCTAGTCGGCTGCTGACTCGCTGTTTTAATGTCCATGTATAAGGGCCATTCATTAGCATATCCAAATCATGATTACACTCAAGTAAGAGAGCATCGCATGCATTCAGCATTGCTTCGATGTGAGGTGTAGAAGTGCCAGTGTCGGTGAGTACACCTAGCTTTTTGTCACCATTGCTGAATACATATTGCACTGGTTCGCGCGCATCATGTGGCACGGGGAAAGGTTGGACTTGAATATCGCCTATTGAAAATAGCTGATGGCTATCAATCACATGAATGGCAATTTGGTGGTTGTCAGGCAAAAGCCGTTCGACCATTTTGTAAGTACCATGGGTCAGCCAGACGGGAATGCGATATTTATTCGCTAATTTGAATACACCGCCAGCATGGTCATCATGCTCATGTGTGACCAGAATGCCAGTGAGCGACTCTGGCGTAACCCCAAGACGTTCTAAGCGATTTACCGAATCACGTATACCAAAGCCGCAATCCATCAGTAGCGTAGTTTGCTGGTGTTCAACTAACAAGCCATTGCCAGCACTACCGCTACCGAGGGAAGCGAATCGCATTATTTCAACTGGTCATAAAGCAAACTAATGATGCGATTGGCGGTGGCTGATTTCACGCGCTTGCCTTCCTTGTTAACTACGCTAATCGTTGAAGAAGTGCCGCCATCATTTTCATCGATACTGATGCGATATTGTTTTTCTGGATTGGTTTTGTCTTTGGTATCACCACCCCAGAATTTAAGCTTGTCAGCAAGGCTTTTCTCATCTTTTTTAGCGACTACTGGTTCCGCGGTGTCAGTATTGTCCTCAGCAGGCTTTTTATCATCGTCGCCCCAGAACTTCAGCTTATCGAGTAGGCCCTTTTTTTCTTTTGGTGGTGGCGTATCGTCTATATCCACATCTGAATAGCGTACGTAGAACAAACCGTTAGAACGGTCTTTGTCTTCTACCACAAAGCCGATTCTATCGAGTGCCAAGCCTACACGACGCCATGCACGGTCAAATGGGTCATTCGCGATCAGGTTAAGTGTGCCATCGCTATCTTTAGTCAGTTTTGCGCGCATTTCAGTGCTTGCTGTGGTGAGGATTGAACGTGATTTTTGTTCTTCCACGCCAAGTCTAACCATCAGGCGACGCATCAACTCTGCATCAATATCTTCAGCGTCGGCGCGGGCTTCTTCTTTTTTGCTGCGAGCCAATGGGTTTTTATAGCCACCCTCTACTGTCCCGAGGGTAGTCACAGTGCGTTCCTTGCCATCATCTTGAGCATCACTGACTGAACGATGGCTAAGATAAATTTCAGTGGTGTTGTCGTCTTTACCGCGGTCAAGACGTGTGCGGAATTTTTGTCTCGTTTGTAGGGTATTCAGCTTATCTAACCAGCCTTGGAACTTGTCCAGATAATTGCCGTTGTCGTCTTTGGTCAGGCTGGATGGATCTACCCATTCTGTTTCCATCACCCCAGTTTCAGGGTTTTCAACACGTACAGCAAAGCCAAGCTCAGACCAGAACTCGCGAATTACTGGCCACACTTTTTCTGGCGCAGCCTGAACTACCAACCAGCGTTGCGAACCTGCACGCTCTAGTTTTACGTTGTCTGGGTTTTGAAGAATCTTTGGCTCGCCGACAACTTGATCCGCTTGATTTTGGCTGTAGCTAGAGTAAGTGGTGGAGCCACCAGGCACTGTGTAGGTGTCGCTGCTTGAGATTGAGGTCAGGTCAGGTGGCACTTCAAGTGGACGGGCACGCCCAGCCGCTTTGTAATCAGAAGATGTATCAATGAATGGAATAGAGTCACAAGCCGAGAGGCCAAATGCGAAGAGCGAGGCGAGTGCAATGTTTCTCATCACTGTGGAATGCGGAGTAATTCTTGGCATGCGTTCTTTCAACTCTACGATTCTCTTCACTTTACGATTCTCTTCACTTTTATATAGTATTTAATATGTGTTAATTGATTAAGTCTGGATTTAGAGCTTGATTTTAAACTGTAATTACTTGTTTTGGCGATGACTCAATATGTAAAGTATTGTCAGAGGCCAGCAGCAGCCATTGCCTTGCGCAAAGTATCATGATGTTGTGAAGACAATGTGACCAGCGGCAAACGAATACCAGCGCCGATCAAGCCCATTTCTTGCAACACCCATTTCACGGGAATCGGGTTGGCTTCTATGAATAGTTTTTGGTGCAACGCAAATAATTTTGCGTTGATCACTCGTGCTTCTTGCACCTTGCCAGTCATCGCAGTGACAAACATCTCATGCATGAGCTTTGGCGCAACGTTTGCCGTGACAGAAATAACCCCATGCGCGCCAAGTAACAGCAGTGCCAAACCACTGGCATCATCGCCACTGTAAATTAGGAAATCTTTTGGTGCACGCAGTAGTAAATCAGTACCGCGTTCAATGCTACCAGTGGCGTCTTTAATACCAATAATATTTGGAATTGCAGCGAGCCTGATTGCAGTGTCATTCAGGATGTCGCAGCCAGTGCGACCAGGTACGTTATACAGTATTTGCGGAATATCAACGGCTTCAGCTACTGCGCGATAGTGTTGGTACAAGCCTTCTTGCGTAGGCTTGTTGTAATAAGGGGCAACCAGCAGGCAGGCGTCTGCGCCCAATGTTTTGGCTTTTTGCGTAAGTTCTATGGCTTCACGTGTTGAGTTCGCGCCAGTGCCAGCGATTACAGGCACACGGCCAGCTACTTGCTCAATGGTGGTTTTGATCAGCAGGCAATGTTCTTCAACATCTACTGTTGGTGATTCACCAGTGGTGCCGACAATCACAATACCATCGGTGCCAGCATCGACATGAAAGTCGATCAGCTTGCGTAAACTGTTGATATCCAAGCCGCCATCCGCATGCATAGGAGTGACGATGGCAACAAGACTGCCTTGCAGCATGAGTAACCTGACCCGAGTAACCTGACCCGTGAATTAAATCAAAACATTTTAACCGAAACTGGCTGATGCCGAAACCATCGTCAACAATCAGACTATTTGAGAATATATGGTTTAAGAAGATAAGATTTAAGCGGATATAATCTAGCGCATTACGCAAACAACGATAGCGATGATCACTTTTAAGCCTGCAACACCTTTACTGGTGAAAATGATTGATGGCATTTTGCCGCAAACGCAATGCGGACAGTGCCATTATGCTGGCTGCAAACCCTATGCAGAAGCCATTGCTGCAGGCGCAGCCAGTATCAATCAGTGTCCGCCAGGTGGCAAAGCTGGCATTCGTGCTTTGGCGGCATTGTTGCATGTGGAATATAAACCGCTTAACGCTGAGCATGGAACCCATAGGCCTAAGATGCTGGCGGTGATTGATGACGCAGTTTGCATCGGCTGTACCTTGTGCATCCAAGCTTGCCCTGTAGATGCCATACTCGGTGCTGCGCAGCAGATGCATACAGTGATTGCGCAAGAGTGTACGGGTTGTGAATTATGCCTGCCGCCATGCCCTGTGGATTGCATCAGCATGCAAGCAGTGGAGAATTCATCTAGTCTTGATTATCAATGTAACTCAAGTTTTAATGCTGAGCATTCTGCTATATTTTTGCCCAAAATTTCACCTGAGAAAAATCCGGCGGCGATTGCCAGAAGCCGATATGAATTCAAACTTTTTCGGGCAAGACGTGAGTTGCAAGAGCGCAAACAGCGTTCACTTAATCACAAAAAAGTAACAGCAAATGAATAAAGAGAAAAGTGAAGAGATTTTTCGCAGGCTAAGCATTGCGATTCCTGCACCCAAAACCGAACTCAATCACAATAGCGTGTTTGAACTTTTAATCGCGGTGATCCTATCTGCACAGGCGACAGATAAAGGGGTGAATATCGCCACGGCCAAGTTATACCCTGTGGCGAATACACCATCCGCAATATTGGCATTAGGTATTGAAGGGCTGGAAAGATACATCAAAACCATAGGGCTATATCACAGCAAGGCCAAAAATGTATTGGCGACCTGTGAACGCCTGATTGAGGTTTATGGTGGCGAAGTGCCACGCACTCGCGAGGCGCTAGAAAGCCTCCCTGGCGTAGGCCGAAAAACCGCCAATGTGATTTTGAATACAGCGTTTGGGGAACCTACTATCGCAGTAGATACCCATATCTTTCGGGTTGGAAATAGGACAGGATTAGGGCGCGGAAAAACGCCATTGGCAGTTGAGAACAAACTCATGAAAATCGTACCTAAAGCCTATATGAAAGATGCCCATCATTTACTGATTTTGCATGGTCGCTATACCTGTGTGGCGCGTAAACCTAAATGCGATGAATGCGTGATTCTTGATTTATGTGAATTCAAAGGCAAGGTCGTTGCATGAAACAAGTCGCTACAGGTCTTGCCATCGGCCATGTGCTTGACCCTGCATTAGCCACTGAAGCGGTGGGCAAGGCCATGCAACAATTAGAGATTACTACTGCTAATGCGGTTATTCTGTTTCTTACCTCTGAATTTGCCAGCGACCCACTCCCAGCAATTCGTGCAGCAGCAAAAGCCGCCAGTTGTACGCAAGTGATTGGTTGTTCTGCCCCTGGTATTTTTACGCAAGAAGACTGGGTACTTGATGCGCCAGCCGTTGCGGCGATGGTGTTTTCCAGAAATATTAGTTTGCAAGCTTTGGCTAACACCAATAATGAGGCCAACATTTTCATCCTCGCACTTACTGCGCCGAACGCCATCAATGCCAACTGGATTACTGCCGCGGGCCAGAGGTTTGGTGGAGTTTCCGGCGATGTGATTGGTCAAGGCCCTTTTTCTGTATGGCAAAATGCTAAAGGCGTTGCTGAGGGGCACACACAAACCCTCATCAATGGGGTGAGAATTGAGGTTGGCACCAGCCATGGTTTGCATATCTTGAGTGAGCCACAACTTATTACTGAGACGAATGAGCATGATCTTATTCAGCTTGCCGATCAGCCTGCATTAAGCGTTTTAGAAGACGTATATCAACAATATACAAACCAACCAGAAGAGACTTTGCCCTTACACTTGCTGATGGCAGTGACCGCCGATACAGTGGCCGATATTGAGGCAGGTCATTATCAATTAAGCACGATTGTGAGTGGTAATGAAGAAGATGCTTCAGTGACTTTGGCAAAAATGCCGCAAACAGGCCAATATTTAAGCTGGGGTTTGCGTGAAGTCGAGGCAGCACAAGTTGACCTCAAACTGACGGCAGAAAATCTGGTAAGAGATTTGAATAGTGAGCCAGATTTCGGCATGTTATTTTCTTGTCTTGGCCGCGGCCCTTATTTTTATGATGGTATAGACCGTGATTTGGCTGTGCTTAAGCAGCGGTTTCCCGACATGCCTTTGATTGGCTTCTACGGCAATGGCGAAATTGCGCCCATCAACGGCGTTAACGAGTTGTTGCAATATTCTGCAGTGCTCGCTTTATTTGCAGTCCAAAGATGAAGAGGTTAATTAGATAATGGCTTTGTTTAACCCCAGTCGTGACCAAGTGCGACAATTCTTTTTTGATACATGGGCGAAATTCAAGCATCATCAGGCATTATCTGACCTTGAATCATTGGCCTTACAAGTCATGCAAATGCACCCTGAATATCACAAGGCGCTAGATGCTCCCGATCATTATTTGCAGCAGGAGTATTTTCCTGAAATGGGCGAAACCAATCCTTTTTTGCATATGAGCTTGCATCTCTCGATTCTTGAGCAGATTGCCATTAATCAGCCTCCAGGAATATCTGCCGCATATCAGGCGCTCGTAAAGAAATATGACGACACGGCTGCTGCTCAGCATGATTTAATGGATTGCCTCGCAGAAACCATCTGGCAAGCCCAGCGCAAAGGCTCGCAGCCAGATGCTGAGGCTTATCTGGCTTGCATGCAAGCAAAGGCCCGTTAATCGATGGGTATTATCAGCACAAAATTAAAGGTGAAGTATGAGTGAACAACACGCATGGCTGACTGAGCACGGTGACTACCTTTACCGCTTTGCCTTGGCACGCTTGCGTGATCCGCATCAAGCTGAAGATGTGGTGCAAGAAACCTTGCTGGCTGCCATCCAGAATCAGTCTTTTGAAGGTAAGTCTGCACCCCGTACTTGGCTCACAGGCATACTCAAACACAAGATTATTGACCTCATGCGCAAACAAGTGCGCGAGCAACCCATGGAAGATATAGGCGAAGACTTGCCTGATGAGCCAGGCATGGATGAATTCTTTTCGGGCGATAAGCGTCATTGGGACGAAGCTCCGCAAAAGTGGGATGTGCCAGAAAATGATCTGGAGCAAAAGCAGTTTTTTATTACCTTACAAGCGTGTATGGATCGCCTGCCGAAAAAACTGGCCAGCCTCTTTATGCTGCGTGAAGTGCAAGAAGAAGACAACGAAGAAATCTGTAAGGCGCTCGATATTACGGCGACCAATGCTTGGGTCATGTTATACCGTGCCCGCATGAGTTTGCGTAAATGTATGGAGTTGAACTGGCTGAGCTAGCAATCGCCAGCAGCCAATCGAATGATGAATAAAATCAGGTTAATGACATGTTGAGTTGTAAAGAAGCAAGCCGACTAATCTCGCAATCACTAGACCGTCAATTGACGGTGCGTGAGCGATTGAGCCTGCGCTTTCATTTGCTCTTATGCGATATGTGTACGACTTTCAGAAGGCAACTTAGCCTCATCAGAGTGGCAGTTCGGCGATATAAAACGCAGATTGAAAACAATGAAAGTATTCGGCTTTCTGAAGATGCCAAACTTCGTATCTCAAACAGTATAAAAATTGATTAAGAGATATTGAAAAATCATCGCCTCTTTGGATAAAATATTTGCCCTAACGTTTAGTGTGACGAGGCCTCAATGACTAGATTTCGCGCCGCTGGCATACATTTGCTGATTAGCCTGACTATTGTAATTTCTATATTAACGCTCATGCTCGGCTTATGGTATCCAGGCATGTATTTCAAGTTGATGGGCGGGGGCGGTTTACTGTTCATCATGTCTGGTGTGGATGTATGTCTAGGTCCTTTGCTGACTTTGTGTGTATTCAAGGCGGGCAAAAAAAGCCTGAAATTTGATTTAACCGTCATTGGTTTGTTCCAAGCTGCGGCGTTGAGTTATGGTTTGTATGTAATGTTTGAGGCACGTCCCGTTTTCACGGTATTTACCAATGATCAGTTTCAGGTTGCCTCAGTCGTCGATATACAGCCCAAAGAGCTGTCACTGGCGAAAAATCCAGAATGGCGTAGTTTTCCACTAACAGGGCCAGTTGTCGTTGCGGCAACGGCGCCGACTACACAAAAAGACAAAGATGATGTTCTGGCAGGAGCTTTGGTTGGCGCAGACTGGCAGCAGTTCCCTAGGTTATATGTGAGCTATGATTCACAGTGGCAAAACATATTGGCCAAAGCTAAGCCACTCTCTGATTTACGTGCCATTAATAAAAACAATATCCCGGTAGTTGATAGTTTTCTCAAATCGCAGGCGCGGCCAGAATCTGACTTTGCATTTTTACCTATACGTACTTCGCAAGCCGAAATGGCGTTTGTGATTGATGCACACACTGGTGACCAGATCAAAATTATTGATGTTGTACCTTGGCGTTAACATTGGCTTGCACGTTTAAGGTGATAAGCATGGCTGGGCTGAGAGGTTTATAGCCGTGCCTCACCTGACTTTATCTTTTCAAACTCGTGCAGAGCTTTTTACAAAGCTGGCCACTATGGAAAAGGCAGGTTTGCCTTTCACACAGGCGCTGGGTTTGTTACGTTTGCCAGGTACAACGAATCAGCGCTTGAGTGTGATGCGTAAATATATCAAAGCTTCTATTGATTTTGCTGAAGCTGGTGAAGAGGCTAGCGTATTTACGCCGTTTGAAGCTACCTTGATCAGAGTCGCCATGGCGGCGGGTAGCCCTGCTAGCACCTATCAAAAACTGGCCGATTATTATGCGATTCGCGCGATTCAATCCCGGCAGCTAAGATCAAAGTTGGCATTGCCAGTGTTGATGCTGGTGCTTTCAATCTTGATACAACCCATCCCCGAGCTGATCAATGGCGCATTGGGTGGATATATTGGCCAGGTGTTTGTGCCTTTGCTTACTATCACTTTGGCTGCTTCACTTATTTTTTATGCAAGATACTGGCTGCATGTGATTTCCTTATTACCCATCAAGGATGCAACTCACCAGTTAGTCAGGCGGTTACCTGTATTTGGCAGCCTGCATATCAAACGCAATTTGCGAGATTATTTTGAAAGTTTGGCATTGTTGTTAGAAGCGGGTATGCCGATGCGACAAGCCCATGCGATGGCTACTACCACAGTCGCAGACTCAGCCATCAAGGCGGAATTAAGTAAGGCTGCTTTGCGTTTAAAGGCAGGGGCAACATTTAGCCAAGCAATGCAAAAACTTGTTTTTCTCAAGTCTGCAACTGCAATGCATTTTATTGAAACGGGTGAAGCCGCGGGCAAATTACCTGAGATGCTAATGCGCTATACCCAACAGGAATCAGCATTTTTGCTGCAAAGAGAAAAATTGCTGGCTGATTGGTTACCTAAAATTATCTATGCGCTGATTGCCCTCTGGGTAGCTTATAGCTTGATCTCAGATGGATTAAAGCCGATTGAAATGCCACCTGAGTTGATGTAAAACCTAGCTGGCAAGGGCGATTTTCTTTTCAAATTTTGGTTCTTGATGCTCTGGCTCATCGAATAAATCACCATGACCATGATGGCTATCGAGCAAACTGTAATAGTTTGACGGCTCAAGCACAGTGGGAATCGCCTCTGGCAGCATGTCAGGATAATCTTTGCTGTAATGCAAGCCGCGACTTTCTTTGCGTTCCATTGCGCTTTTGACAATCAATTCGGCCACTTGCAATAAATTACGTAGCTCAATCAGGTTGTTGCTGATGCGGAAATTGCTATAGAACTCATGTACTTCGTCGCGTAGCAAATTTAGCCTGTGCATGGCGCGCGTTAGCCGCTTGTTGGTACGCACAATGCCCACGTAATTCCACATAAAGCGCCTGAGTTCATTCCAGTTATGGGTGATGATGACTTCTTCGTCAGCATCCGTCACACGGCTTTCGTCCCACGATGGTAGCTTTACAAATGGCCTAGATGTCTGTGCCAGAATATCGCGCGCGGCGGCTTGGCCGAACACCATGCATTCCAATAGTGAGTTACTGGCTAGGCGGTTAGCGCCGTGCAAGCCCGTGCAGGCGACTTCGCCTACGGCATATAAATTTGGTATATCGGTATGTGCTTGATGATCAGTCATGACGCCACCGCAGCTGAAATGCACAGCTGGCACTACAGGGATAGGCTGTTTGGTGATATCTATGCCGAGCTCCATGCAGCGACGATAAATGGTGGGGAAGTGCGAAATAATGAAGTCAGCAGGCTGATGCGAGATGTCGAGATAGACGCAATCGATCCCGCGTTTTTTCATTTCAAAGTCGATGGCACGGGCCACTACATCGCGTGGTGCCAGCTCGCCGCGCGGATCATGCGCCAGCATAAATGCATTCCCATCAGGCAGTTTGAGTATGCCGCCTTCGCCACGCACGGCTTCGGTAATTAAAAATGATTTTGCTTGTGGATGAAATAAACAGGTTGGGTGAAACTGGATGAATTCCATATTGGCAACACGACAGCCCGCGCGCCATGCCATGGCAACACCATCGCCTGTGCTGACATCTGGATTGGTGGTGTAAAGATAGACTTTGCCAGCGCCACCAGTGGCGAGAATAGTCTGCTGTGCGGCAATCGTGAGTACCTTGCCAGAAGTGTTATCCAAGACATATGCACCAAGGCATTCGCTGCCTTCCATGCCGACTTTGCCTGCCGTAATAAGGTCAACTGCAATATGGTCTTCAAGCAACGTAATATTCTTGTGCTCTCGCACTTTCTGCGCCAGTGTTTTCTGTACCGCCTGGCCTGTTGCATCTGCAGCGTGGATGATGCGCCTGTGGCTGTGGCCGCCTTCTCGCGTCAAGTGGTAACCGCTATCGTCGTCTTCCCTGGTGAACGGAACACCTTGCTCAATCAACCATTCTACTGTTTCACGGGCATGTTCAACCACCATGCGGGTGACAGCGGCATCGCACAGGCCTGCGCCCGCGATTAAGGTGTCTTGGATGTGGGCTTCGATTGAATCGTCATCGGTTAATACCGCCGCAATGCCGCCTTGCGCCCAGCTACTGGCACTATCGGTAATCGTACGTTTGCTTACCAGGCAAACTTTCTTATGTTCTGCTACTTTTAAGGCTGTTGTCAGCCCAGCCAAACCACTACCAATAATCAGTACGTCATATTGCTGCATATGCTGCCTATTAATCCGAAGCGATGAACTTTTGTGAGTGTATAACTGTCAGAAAAAGTAAGCCAGTCAATAAAAATTACTAGCCAACATAGCGATTAATTTAGCCCTAAGATCGAGCCGAGTTAATCAGTGCTAGTTCAATAGGTAAATGGAGGATGTGCAGTGATAAATGCTAAAAATATCGGTGAGAATATAAGCGAATTTTCACGCTTTAATTTCGTTGACACAACATTGCAGGGTTATACTCCGAAAACGAATCATATGCAGACGGAGATTAAATCTTCTGCCGCGGACCAAGCGGTAGCAGGCAGCAATATGTTGGGCAATCGTGAAATAGATCAAGCGCTGGTAGAGCGTGCACAGCGTGGCGATAAGCGTGCTTTCGGCATGCTGGTGGAAAAATATCAGCGCAAACTGGGTCGCTTACTCTCTCGTCTGATTCGTGATCAGGCTGAAGTCGAAGACGTCGTGCAAGAATCTTTCATTAAAGCTTATCGCGCACTCCCTAATTTCCGTGGTGATAGCGCTTTCTACACATGGCTTTATCGTATCGGCATTAACACCGCTAAAAACTATCTGGTTGCAATGGGTCGCAGGCCTACCGTGTCTAACGACATTGAAATTGAAGATGCCGAAAATTTTGAAGATGGCAATGAGCTGCGCACTATGGATACACCAGAAACAGAGTTGATGACCAAGGAAATCGCCAGAACGGTTAATGAGACCGTTGCTGCTCTGCCAGAAGAATTGCGCACAGCTATTACCCTGCGAGAAATCGAAGGTTTGAGCTACGAAGAAATTGCTACCTTGATGAACTGCCCAATTGGCACAGTGCGATCAAGAATTTTCCGTGCGCGCGAAACGATTGCGCTTAAATTAAGGCCTTTGCTTGATACACCAGACAATAAGCGCTGGTAAATTTAAATTGTAAGTATTTAGGCACAGCATTTGCTAGATTTTTGTCAGCTTGATGCCTGCTTGAGTGAGTTAGAAATATGTATAGGAGTGATGATGAAAGACCAAATTTCAGCTTTGATAGATGGTGAACTGCCTGTAGAAAGTGCAGACCATTTATTCATTGCGCTCAAAGCAAAAAATGAAACCTCCGAAAGTTGGGCAACTTACCATTTGATTGGTGATGTGATGCGCGGCAACGCCGTATTCAAGGCAGACTTTAATGAGCGTTTCATGCAAAGGCTAGACCAGGAACCCAGTGTTTTATCCCCAAGCAACCATGCTCCTGCTAATAAAGGGTTTACCAAAACCTCAACCGCTTGGTCACTGGCGGCTTCAGTGGCTGCGGTTATGTTCGTTGGATGGGTCGTATTGCAACAGCAAGTACACAATCATGTAGATGTTGCGCCTGCTGAGATTGCACAAAACGTAGCTTCAGAATATCTGTTGGCGCATCAATCGATGGCACCGAGCAGCACTGCGTATTACATCCAGCCAGCCTCTTACTCTGAGAGCGGTAATTAATGAAACGTTTTTTGCTAGGCTGCTTGCTTGCAGCCAAGTATCTAGCAATTACCTACCCTTTAGCAACGCTTGCTGGTCAAGAAACCCCTGTTTTACCCAACACTAATGCTACTCAAAACCCTTGGTTGATTTTGCAAAAAGCCTCACAAGCTGCACGTGAGCTTAGCTATGAAGGTATTTTTGTTTATCAGTCTGGTGCTTCTGGCAGGTCAGTACAAATCACCCATATGAATTATGGTCAAGGCGAGTACGCACGTATTGTGGTGCTGGATGGCATGCCGCGTGAAGTATTAAGCCAAGGCAAAGATGTGGTGATATTTAGTCCACGCAATGAAAAAGTCGTGATTGAAAAACGGCGTGGCCAAAATCTTTTCCCTGCATTGTTGCCATCCAATATGGATTTAATCAAGACCAGCTATACAGTCAAGCTTGCTGGGATAGAGCGCGTGGGTGGCCGTGATGGCCAATTGATTATCTTGGAGCCTCGTGACCAATATCGCTACGGCTATAAGCTATGGACTGATCGTGAATACGGCTTGCTGATCAAATCGCAAACCCTCAATGAACGCCATGAGCCAACAGAGCAAATCGCATTTAGTCAGTTGACCTTGCTTAATTCACAGAATATGGATTGGTTTCAGCCAAATATTGACCATGACAAAAAATATGTGATGGAAGATAGTCCAGCTAAAAATATCACTCCTGACGATAACACCTGGGCAGTTACTAATTTGCCAGACGGCTATCGCAAAGTCGATCAAGTCACCCGTATGGTGCCCGGAAAATCATATCCAGTAACCCAGCTGATTTTTTCAGATGGACTGGCTTCAGTGTCTCTATTTATTGAACCTTTGGTCAAGGGTGTTGAGCCCAAAGTAGGTCACACAGCCATGGGCGCTACCAATTTTTATGCAAACACGAATAACGGTCACCAGATTGTGGTTGTGGGTGAAGTCCCAGAAGCCACTGTGACCCAAATAGCTGGCGCAGTGACATTCAAAAAGTAATTTTCAATAGAGATATATTTAGGCTCTCATCAGTCATATTCAGTTGCTAGTATTTAAAATCCTTGTATACGTTTTTTAGTTTTTAGCGTTAATCAATTGGGTAGTAGTTTTTCAATCAAACTTTAGTAAGGTGAATGGAATGGTAAAAAAAATCATTGCAGCGAGTGCTTTTTTGATGCTTTTTGCAAGCTCAGCATTTTCAAAAGATTTGCCTGATTTTACTGATCTGGCAGAGAAGCTTGGCCCATCAGTGGTCAATATCAGTATTACTCAGGTAGTGCACGCCAATCCCAACGCAGGTTCTCCATTTGGTAATTTGCCAGACGATCCCGCAATCAATGAATTCTTCAAGCGTTTTGGTATTCCTGGAATGCCAGGCATGCCTAGTGGACAGGAAGAGCCACAGCAGGATTACAAGTCTCAGTCGTTAGGTTCAGGTTTTATCATCAGCAACGATGGTTATATATTGACCAATGCACATGTGGTGAAAGACGCTGATGAAGTGCTGGTCAAGCTAGCAGATAAACGTGAGTTCAAAGCCAAAATCATCGGTGCAGACCGCAGGACTGATGTTGCCTTGATCAAAATTGAAGCAACAGGCTTGCCCAAAGTCACTACCGCTGCCGACCCTACCGCATTGCGCGTTGGCGAATGGGTGATTGCGATCGGTTCCCCATTTGGGCTTGAAAACACCGTGACTGCAGGTATCGTCAGTGCTAAAGGGCGCGCCTTGCCGCAAGAGAATTTTGTGCCGTTCATCCAGACTGACGTGGCAATCAATCCTGGTAATTCAGGTGGCCCATTGTTCAACATGAAGGGCGAAGTAGTCGGTATCAACTCCCAGATTTATAGTCGTACTGGCGGTTATATGGGGCTGTCTTTCGCCATACCGATTGATGTAGCGATTGATGTTTCAAACCAGTTGAAAGCCACAGGTAAAATAACGCGCGGCTGGTTAGGCATTGCGATTCAGGAAATCAATAAAGATATCGCGGATTCATTCGGCCTTAAAAGCACCAATGGTGCGCTGGTGGCTGGTGTAGAAAAAGGTAGCCCTGCCGAGAAATCAGATTTGCAGGCAGGTGATGTGATTACCAAGTTTGATGGTAAACCCATCATCACTTCATCTGATTTACCACGTGCAGTAGGCGCTACCAAGCCAGGTAAAGCTGTGCCAGTTGAAGTTTTACGTAAAGGCGCAGTGAAGACTTTAACGGTTACGGTTGGCGAGATGCCTGCAGATAAAGATGAAGTGGCTGACTCATCTCCTAAAGGTGTTACCAAGCCTGAAATCAACCGTATTGGTCTGACATTGAAAGAGCTGACACCGCAACAGAAGAAAAAGCTGAATGACAAAAATGGCTTGCTAGTTGTTAATTCACAAGGCCCTGCAGCAACAGCTGGTATTCGCAAGGGAGATGTGGTGCTGGGTATTAACAATAACGATATTCAGGGCCTAGATCAGTTTAATAAGCAATTGGCTGCCGTTGCTAATGGTAAGACAGTGGCTTTATTGATCATGCGTGAAGGTGATACCTTGTATGTGCCAATCAAAATTGCGGATGCAAAATAAATCTAGCATGGTGTTCCGATCATTTAACTGACTTTAAACAGGTAACTTCGTATCAAGCTTGGCGGCAATGATAAAGATGCGTGGGTTGCCTGTTTACTGTAAAATCCGACTCGATTGCTATTGACTTCAGGGCGCTTCGGCGCCCTTGTTGTTGTGAATTTTACTTAGGCTATATACGTATAAAGTGAATTCAAAATAGTCTTAATATTTAAGCTTGGCTACTTTAAGTTAGCCAAGCCAGCAACCAAAATAGATTGTCATGAAAAATATTCGTAACTTCTCCATCATTGCCCATATCGATCACGGTAAATCTACCCTTGCGGACCGCATTATTCAGCTCTGCGGTGGATTGTCTGATCGCGAGATGGAGTCGCAAGTGCTTGATTCTATGGATTTGGAGCGTGAGCGCGGCATTACCATCAAAGCGCAAACAGCCGCCTTGCACTACAAATCGTTGAGTGGTGAGATTTATCAACTGAATCTGATTGATACCCCAGGGCACGTGGATTTCTCATACGAAGTCAGCCGTTCATTGTCAGCTTGCGAGGGCGCTTTGCTGGTGGTTGATGCATCGCAGGGCGTTGAGGCACAAAGCGTGGCCAACTGCTACACCGCGATTGATTTGGGTGTTGAAGTCACGGCAGTGTTGAATAAAATTGATTTACCATCTGCCGACCCTGACCGTGTGATTCAAGAAATTGAAGACGTGATTGGCATTGATGCGTCTGATGCGGTGCGCTGTTCAGCCAAAACTGGTGAAGGCGTGCGCGACGTACTTGAGGCGGTAGTGGTTCATGTACCTCCTCCCAAAGGAGATGTTAACAAGCCACTTAAGGCGCTGATTATCGACTCTTGGTTTGATAACTATGTGGGCGTAGTCATGCTGGTGCGTGTGGTGGATGGCGTATTGAAGCCAAAAGACAAGATCAAGATGATGGCTACCAAGGCTGTGCATCTTTGTGAGCAAGTCGGTGTATTTACGCCCAAATCCTTGCAAAAAGAAGCGCTATCTGCGGGTGAAGTAGGTTTCATTATCGCTGGCATTAAAGAGCTGACCAGCGCAAAAGTGGGTGATACCGTGACGTTAGCGGACAATCAGGCTATAGAAGCTTTACCAGGATTTAAGGAGGTGCAGCCACAAGTATTCGCAGGCCTTTACCCAGTCGAGTCCAATCAGTTTGAGGCGTTGCGTACTGCACTAGAGAAATTGCAGCTGAACGATGCTTCATTGCAGTACGAGCCAGAAAACTCGACTGCGCTTGGGTTTGGTTTCCGTTGCGGTTTCCTGGGTTTATTGCACATGGAAATCGTGCAAGAGCGCCTAGAGCGCGAATACGATATGGATTTGATTACCACTGCGCCTACGGTAGTCTATGAGTTATTGCTCAAAAATGGCGAAACGGTGCAGATAGAAAACCCATCGCGCCTGCCTGAGCCTTCACGCATTGAAGAAATCCGGGAGCCGATGATCACGACCAATCTGCTCATGCCACAGGATTATGTTGGCCCAGTGATGACCTTGTGTAATGGCAAGCGCGGTGTGCAAAAGAACATGCAGTATATGGGGCGGCAGGTCATGCTGACTTATGAAATGCCACTGAATGAAGTGGTGCTGGATTTCTTTGATAAGCTCAAATCTGTTTCGCGCGGTTATGCATCCATGGATTATGAATTCCTGGAGTTTCGTGCAGCAGATTTGGTCAAATTAGACATCATGGTAAACGGTGAGCGGGTGGATGCGTTATCACTCATTGTGCACCGTGCCAACAGTTTGTATCGTGGGCGACAGCTTTGTTCTAAGATGCGTGAATTGATTCCGCGCCAGATGTTCGATGTGGCGATTCAGGCATCCATCGGCGCCAATATCATCTCGCGCGAGACAGTGAAAGCCATGCGTAAGAATGTATTGGCAAAATGCTACGGTGGTGATATTTCACGCAAGAAGAAATTGCTGGAAAAGCAAAAAGAAGGCAAGAAACGCATGAAACAGGTAGGTAACGTAGAGATTCCACAAGAGGCATTTTTGGCCATATTAAGGGTAGAAGACAAATGATGTTCGCATTATTCATGCTAGTAGTGCTTGCCGTGACTGGCCTTATCTGGCTTGCAGATAGCCTGTTTTTTCGCAAAAAACGGGTCGCTGTTGGTAAAGCTGACCCAATCTGGGTCGAGTACTCTAAAAGCTTTTTCCCGGTGATTCTGGTTGTTTTTCTGATTCGCTCATTTATTGTCGAACCATTCAAGATTCCATCTGGCTCCATGATGCCAACCTTGCTGGCAGGTGATTTCATCTTGGTGAATAAATTCAACTATGGATTACGTGTGCCTATCCTCAATAATACGTTTATTGATGTGTCACACCCTAAGCGCGGCGACGTGTTTGTGTTTCACTATCCGCCAGACCCATCTATTGATTACATCAAGCGCGTAGTAGGCTTGCCAGGCGACAAAATCAGTTATCACGACAAACAGCTTTACATCAATGGACAGAAGCTGGATGTAAACTATGTGGATGATTATGAATATACGTCTGCAGGGCTTAATATGGTGTATGCCAAGCGTTATCTTGAACAACTAGGCGATGTAAAACACAATATTTTGATTGATGACAACAGCATTATCACAGACTTTGAAGCAGAAGTACCGCCCAATAGCTATTTTGCGATGGGTGATAACCGAGATAACAGCAAAGACAGTCGCTACTGGGGCTTTGTGCCAGAGCATAATCTGGTCGGCAGGGCGTTTTTCATCTGGTGGAATTTTGATAGTTTCAGCAGAGTTGGTACAGTCATTCACTAAGCACTGATTCACTGACATTGATGCACTATTTACTGGAGACGTAGCATGCACAAACAGCGTGGTATTACATTTATTGGTTTAGTTTTCATGATTGCTGCTGGGTTGTTTATTGCGATCATCGCGATGAAACTTGCTCCAGCATATTTAGAGTATTTCAACGTCAAAAATGCTGTGACTAAAATTGGCAACGACGCTAGTTTTGCTGATATGACCAAGAAAGATATAGCTGATGAATTTGATCGATCTGCCACGATAGATAGTATTGAGGTGGTTCAAGGTCGCGATTTGGAAGTGACTAAAGATGATTCAGGCAAACAAATTGTTAGTATTGAGTATCAAAAAGTCGTACCGATAGTTGCCAATATTAGTGTTTTGCTTGACTTCAGTGCCTCAACTGGTAAATCACACTTGGTCAATCCATCGCAGCCGACCCAATAATTGTTATGTCACAAACGGGCCTAGCTCGGCTTATTGGCCATGACTTTCATCATCCAGCATTGTTAACGCAGGCGCTAACGCACCGCAGTTTCAGCGGCATTAACAATGAGCGGCTGGAGTTTTTGGGTGATGGTATGCTCAACTGCATCATCGCCCATCAACTATATCAGCGTTATCCAAGGCTAGATGAAGGCGACTTGAGTCGCTTGCGTGCGCAACTGGTGAAAGAAGCGACGCTGGGTGAAATTGCGCTCAAGCTCAATATTGGGGAATCGCTCAAGCTCGGTGAAGGTGAGCTCAAAAGCGCGGGTTGGCGTCGTCCTTCAGTGTTGGCCGATGCTCTGGAAGCCACGATTGGTGCGGTGTTTCTTGATGGCGGTTTTGAAGCGGCAGAGCAGTTCGTGGTCAGAATTTATAGCGATTTGTTTGAAAAAATTGATCCCAAGTCTATTGATAAAGATCCTAAATCCTTGCTGCAAGAGTATTTGCAGGGTCGAAAAATGGCATTACCTAGCTATGAAGTGGTCAATGTAGAAGGTGATCCGCACGAGCAATTATTTAAGGTTGAGTGTCATATTCCCATGCTTGATCTGATCACTTGTGGAGAGGGTGCGAGCCGTCGTATCGCCGAGCAAAAAGCAGCAGAATTGGCCTATGTGCAACTCATCAATACGCCATCCACAAAAAAGTCGCAGCAACATGAGTAGTTAAGGAGCATTAAGTATGAATACGCCAACCGATTTTCGTTGTGGCACGGTTGCCATTGTCGGGCGACCAAACGTTGGCAAATCAACTTTGCTCAACCATATTCTGGGTTTAAAACTCAGCATAACCTCGCGCAAAGCGCAAACTACCCGACATCGTTTGCTCGGTATTCACACCACAGAAGATACTCAGTTTCTGTTTGTAGATACGCCAGGTTTTCAGCAAAAGCATATCAATGCGCTCAATAAATCACTCAACAAAACGGTCACACAGGTACTGACTGAAGTTGATGTTGTTTTGTTTGTGATCGAACCTATGCATCTTGGCGATGCAGACCGCAAGGTACTGGCGCTATTGCCAAAAGATAAACCAGTTTTGCTGGTGGTGAACAAGCTTGACCTGATGGGTGACAAAGGCAATATTTTGCCGCTGATTCAGGATTTTGATCTTGAATTCCCCTTCATTGAGATTGTGCCAGTCAGCGCCAAGAAAAATCTCAATATTGATGAATTGCTAAAAAGCATACGCCAGCACTTGCCTGAGCAAGCTGCGATTTACGGTGCAGATGAACTGACAGATCGTAATGAGCGTTTTCTCGCCGCTGAGTTATTACGTGAGAAAGCATTCCGCTTTTTGGGCGATGAAGTACCGTATGGCATCGCGGTGGAAATTGAAAAGTTCGAGATGGAGGGCAAGCTGCGCCGCATCCATGCCGCATTTATCGTCGATAAAGAAAGCCAGAAGCCCATGTTGATCGGCAAGGGCGGCGAGAAGCTCAAGCAGATTTCAACTGAAGCACGTCAAGACATGGAGAAGTTGTTTGACGGTAAGGTTTGGTTGGAGACTTGGGTAAAAGTTAAGGGTGGTTGGGCGGATGATGAACGCGCCCTAAAAAGCCTTGGCTACTAGGAGTTAAGTCAGATTGCGCCGAATACTGCGTTATAAAACCTTGCCGTACTCATTGTACTGTCTTCGGTTTTATGCCTTGTCTTCGACTCAATCTGACTTAACTCCAGTTTCCGCAATCCCGTATTCAATCCCAATTTGAATCATGGCCGTTGCTACCATTCGCACGACCAGCAATAATCGTCAAGATAACCAGCCAGTCTATGTGCTGCACACTTATCCGTTCAAAGAAACTAGCTTGGTGGTCGAGCTATTCAGCCGTGAGTTCGGACGGGTAGCCGCCGTTGCAAAAGGGGCCCGTCGTCCCCGTTCAGCGATGCGTGGCATGTTGCAGTCATTCCAGCCATTAACAGCTACCTGGTCAGGTAAGCTTGAGTTGAAAACTCTGCATTCGCTGGAATGGGGTTCAGGTTTGCTTTTATTAAATGGCGAAGCCCTGATGTGCGGCTTTTACCTGAACGAGCTTTTGTTGCGATTGTTGCCGCGTGAAGATAGCCATGATCTGTTGTTTGATTACTATGCCCAGACGCTTAAAATATTAGCCACTGATAAAAATTATGCGGCTACGCTCAGGCGCTTTGAGCTGAAGATGCTGCAGGAGATGGGTTACGCGGTTCCGCTCAATCAAGATGCCAATGATCAGTTAGTCCTTGCCGATAAAGCTTATTTTTATATTGCTGAAGTTGGGGCATCACACCAGCATGCACAATTTAATCAGCAAAACGGCGTACAATTATTGGGTAAAACCCTGCTGGATATGGCGAATGACGATTATTCAGATGCCCAGACACAGCAGCAAAGCAAACAATTGATGCGCGTGTTATTGGCGCATTATTTAGGTGATAAGCCGCTCTATACCCGACAACTCTTAATCGATTTACAAGAATTATGATAAAACCTAGATTCATCAAATTGGGCGTGAATATTGACCATGTGGCAACTTTGCGCAATGCGCGTGGTACGCAGTATCCCAGCGTTGTGCAGGCTGCCTTGCGTGCCGAAGAGGCTGGTGCCGATAGCATTACCATCCATCTGCGCGAAGATCGTCGCCATATCCGTGATGAAGATGTATTTGCCTTGCGTCCGCTGTTGCAAACCAAGATGAATCTCGAAATGGCGGTCACCGACGAAATGGTGGAAATCGCGCTAAAAGTGAAACCACAAGATGTCTGTCTGGTACCTGAAAGGCGCGAAGAGCGCACGACTGAGGGCGGCCTTGATGTCATTGGCAACCTGGATAAAATCACGGACGTTTGCGATCAACTGGCCGATGCAGGCATTCGTGTATCGCTCTTTATTGCGCCAGATATTGCACAGATTGACGCCGCAAAAGCCGCAGGTGCGCCTGTGATTGAGTTGCACACTGGGAAGTTTGCCGATAGCACGGGTAGCGTACAGCGCCATGAGTTAACCCGCATTCAACAAGGGGTTGAGCATGCGCTCAAGCTTGGCTTGATTGTTAACGCTGGCCACGGCCTCAATATCCATAACGTGCATGAAATTGCCGCCATTCCGCATATTGAAGAGCTGAATATAGGCCACGCTCTCGTCGCCCATGCCTTGTTTGTGGGGTGGGAATATTCGATACGCGAAATGAAGCAATTGATGGTACAGGCAGCACATGGTTAATCAATATCAAAGCACCTGCGCATGATTTACGGTATCGGTACTGATATTGTTGAAGTCTCGCGCATAGAGGATTCATTGGCACGTTTTGGCGATGCATTTGCCCAGCGCTTGTTGAATGAACAAGAGTGGCAGGATTACAGCCTCTCTACTACCAAAGCACGTTTTCTTGCCAAGCGGTTTGCTGCAAAAGAAGCCTTTGCCAAGGCGCTTGGCACAGGCATACGCTCACCAGCGACTTTTGAGAACATCGGTGTAGGCCACGATGATCTTGGTAAACCAGTGCTGGATTTAGCGCCAGCGTTACAAGAATTTCTGGATGCAAAAGGTATCGCTTTCCAACATTTATCGATTAGCGATGAAAAAGCCTTAGCCGCGGCTTTTGTTGTGCTCGAAAAAGCCTGAATCGGAAGCTGGGCGTGCCTCGATTTTTGTCCGTCTTATTCCTGATTTTAAGTTACAGCCTGAGTGGCTATGCAGAGGATGCCGAGAAATGGGTGTCGCTAGGCGTCAGCGATATCGGGCAGCATGAGGTGGATACCAATTCTTTGCAGTGGATTAGCCCTGACAGTATTTTTAATATCACTACCAAAGTCATTGAGAAAAGTCAGGCGCAGGCAAAAACAGAGGCTGGCAAGGACAAGCTCCCGCCAGATGGCCAGGTTGAATGGGTGACTACTATGACGATAGACTGCAAAGCCAATATCTTCAGCTATACCAATGGCCGTAAGTACGATCAGGGCAAACTGGTCGGCGGTTTCAGTAAAGCGCGACCAGCTGAAGCTATCGGTGTTGGGAGTATGCCAGACCAGCTGAAACAAGCGTATTGCCCAGTTGATGAGCCTGCGCAGGATGCAGCAAATGAACCGTCATCTCTGCTTGCTGTTCCATTGCTTGCAGAGTCTACGCCAATTGATTCTGCCTCTGAAACTACATTAGATGAGCCTCCATCAGGAAAAATAGAATGGCAATCCATCGGCAAGAGTGCAATTGCCGAAGTTTTCTATGACCGTAAATCTATCAGGCGCAGTCAGGATGGTAGCCGTTTTATCGCGCATACCAAGGTCGTGCCGTTTACCAGCAATACTAATGATGCTGAAGCTGGTGATATTACCCTCAGCACCTTGTCGTTTGACTGTAATGACCACAGCTTTATGGTGGTGAGGATGAGCAAGCTTAAAGATGATCAACTGGTCAGCGTATTTGATACGCCGCAGCCGCCAGCAAATACTGACAAGATTGCAACCATCCAGACCCTGGCTAACAAATTCTGCAAAGCCTCGGATGAGCCTTCCATTCCCAAAACACCAGAGCAGCTAAAGAAAGATACGCGTTGCGCCAATACCCTCTCGCAAGTTGAGCAATTGCAGAACAAGATACAGAAGGATATTGATGATGGCGGTCTGCTCTGCAAGCAAGTGAAAAGCTATGTTAAACAGATCCAGCAGCTAACCAAGGCCGTGAAGCGTGATGATTGTGCGATTGATGGGCTGGATAGCTTTGTAGAAGACGTTAAAAGTGAGGCATGTCATTGATGGATGCTCACCAGAACCAAGTTGATATAGATACCGTCGATGTAGCCCGACGTTTTGGCGGTGTCAGCCGACTATATGGCGAACAAGGCTTGGCAAGGTTTCAAGCGGCCAACGTCTGTGTCATCGGCATTGGTGGCGTTGGTTCTTGGGCAGTCGAGGCGCTGGCGCGCAATGCGATTGGCAACATGACCCTGATTGATCTGGATAATATTGCGGAATCGAACGTCAATCGCCAGCTGCATGCCGTTGACGGCTCCTTTGGCAAAGCCAAGGTGACGGCCATGGCCGAGCGTATCCTCAGCATCAATCCAGATTGCAAAGTCCAGCAGGTAGAAGACTTCGTGACGGCAGAGAATGTAGCCACTATGCTGGGTAGTGGTTTTGATGTGGTGCTGGATGCGATTGATGATGCCCGCGCCAAGGTTGCCATTGCCGCTTATTGCCGCCAGCAAAACATTCCACTGATTATCGTAGGTGGCGCAGGTGGCAGGCTAGACCCAACCCGCATTCAAAGCGCTGATCTGGCGAAAGTCACTGGCGACAGGCTGCTGGCGAAGGTGCGCAATTCGTTACGGCGCGACCACGGGTTTCCGCGTGGTGAAAAAACAAAATTCAATATCCAGGCAGTCTATTCGGATGAGCAAGTGCAAAAGCCTGAAGCTGCCTGCGAGACGGATGTAGCATTGAACGGCCTCAATTGTGCTGGTTATGGCTCATCGGTTTGCGTCACTGCGCCGTTTGGCATGGCCGCTGCCGCACTTGTGCTAAAGCAATTGCTGAACTAGTACATGCAAATAGAGGTCATCTCAAGCTATGACCTCTGCTCGCACTTTCAAAGGCAATAAATCTTACCTGCTAGCCAAACCCTGCTTGGGTTGTGGGCGTGAGATGAGTTGGCGCAAAGCTTGGGCGAGTAACTGGGAAGCGGTGAAATACTGCTCTGAGTCTTGCAGACGTAGTGCGAAATCAAAACCCATTCAAAGCTAAATATGTCTATACGCCACCTAATCATCATTCTGGGTGACCAGCTTACCCTTGATAACCCTGCACTCGATGGTTTTGATGCGACACGTGACCGCATACTGATGGTCGAGACAGTTGGTGAAGCGACCCATGTCTGGAGCCATCAGGCGCGCATTGCCTTATTCCTGGCGGCTATGCGCCATTTTGCCGAGCTCCTAATTGAAAAAAGTATGCAGCCTATTTATCTCAAGCTGGGGCAGCATGATTTTGCCAGCTTGCAGGATGCCTGGCGTGCAAAGCTAAATGAGTTGAAGCCTGAAAAAGTCATCATTTGCGAACCTGGTGAATATCGCGTTTTGCAAATGATTGAACAATGCGCACTGGCGGCTGAGACCCCATTAGCCGTTCGCGATGACAGCCACTTCATGATTAGTCGCGCTGATTTCAGACGTTGGGCAGGCACTGACAAAAACAAAAGCCTGCGCATGGAGTTCTTTTATCGCTATATGCGTAAACAGCATGATGTGCTCATGAAAAATGGTGAGCCCGAGGGCGGCAGCTGGAACTACGATGATGAAAATCGCCAGTCATTTGGCCGTCATGGCCCACAAAACCTGCCTGCAAATCCAGTCTGGCAGCATGATGACATTACCCGTGCAGTATTTACCGATACTGCCCAATATTTCCCAAAGCATCCAGGTAGCCTGGCTAATTTCTGCTGGCCAGTAAACCATCAACAGGCGCTGAAACTTCTGGATGATTTTATCCAATACCGGCTCGCTGAATTTGGCCCTCATCAAGATGCCATGTGGCAGGGTGACCTGATTTCTAGTCCGTTTCTCTGGCATTCGTTGCTGGCTTCGTCGCTTAATCTTAAATTGTTAAATCCGCGTGAAGTGATCTCGGCGAGCATAGCGGCGTATCACTCCAGAGGCCTGCCACTGGCCAGTGTGGAAGGCTTTGTACGGCAGATACTGGGCTGGCGCGAGTTCATCCGTGGAGTCTATTGGCTGGATATGCCTGAGATGGCCGAAGCTAATCATTATCAGCATCAGCGGGCATTGCCATCTTGGTATTGGACTGGCGAGACAAAAATGAATTGTTTGGCGCAGACCATCCGCCAGACTATGCAGTATGGCTATGCGCATCATATTCAGCGCTTGATGGTGACTGGTCTATTCGGCTTGCTGGCGGAAATCAATCCGCGAGAAGTCGAGGCTTGGTATCTGGCGGTGTATGTAGATGCGGTCGAGTGGGTTGAACTGCCCAACGTGGCGGGCATGGCGCTGTATGCTAATGGCGGTCGATTCACGAGCAAGCCTTATGTGGCGTCTGGGGCTTATATCAAACGCATGAGTAATTATTGTAGTGGCTGCCGTTACAAACCAGAGGTCAAGACTGGCGAAGATGCTTGCCCTTACACCACGCTCTACTGGCATTTTTTGATCAAGCATTATGAGACGTTTGCCCGCAATCCAAGAACCGCGCTCATGGCTAAAAATGTAGCCCGATTCAGTCAGGCGCAGATTGGTGATATTGAATCATCGGCAGCCTCATTGCTGGGCAGGTTAGAAAGTATTTAAAGAATTGCAATGCAAGCAGCGCTCTACATTGAATCAGAACCCATAAAAATAGCCGACGGCGCATACTTGCTTCAGGGCTTTGTCTCTAGGTTCGAATCAGGCTTCGATCAGCGATTACTAGATGCGATTGAGGCAGTGAGACTACAAGCGCCTTTTCGTCATATGGTCACCCCTGGCGGTTACACAATGTCAGTGGCCATGGCTAATTGCGGCAGAGCTGGCTGGGTAACAGACCGCAAAGGTTATCGATATTCTGAAATAGATCCTACAACTGGCCTGCCTTGGCCAGCAATGCCTGAGGTATTTTTACAAATCGCCCAATCTGCGGCGCTGGCTGCGGGCTATCAGGATTTTGTGCCAGATGCCTGCCTGATTAATCGCTATGAGCCTGGCGCACGCATGGCCTTGCATCAAGACAAAGATGAGCAGGATGCAACCGCGCCAATTGTTTCAGTGTCGCTGGGGCTGACTGCAACCTTTATGTTTGGGGGCCTGCAGCGCACTGATAAAGCCAAACGCTTTAAACTAGAGCACGGCGATGTCGTTGTATGGGGCGGTACTTCCAGATTTAATTTTCATGGTATTGCGCCGCTAAAAACTAGCATGCATCCACTGCTCGGTGAGCAGCGCATTAATCTGACGTTCAGAAAAGCGCTGGCGGATTCGCCTTAAACTCGGCCACAATAACGCGATGCAAACTTTTAATTCAGCTATGCAGCATCTTGCTGCCGTCGATGACGATTGGACACGGCTCATTGCCGAGGTCGGCGATTGTGGCTTAAAGACTACGCCTAACCGTGAGCCTTACGAGGCACTAGTGCGATCCATTTCTTACCAGCAATTGCATGGTCGGGCAGCAGAAGCCATATTGAGTCGGCTGCTGGCGATGTATCCGGATCAGGCATTTCCTGCTCCTGCCAGCATACTGGCAACAGACCCTGCATTGATGCGCGCTTGCGGATTTTCTGCGACCAAGGTGGCGACTATTCGGGAGATTGCCCAGAAAACTCAAGATGGCCTGGTACCTACCCTGGCCGATGGCCAATTGATGAGTAATGAAGAATTAATCGAACGTCTGGTGAAGTTAAAGGGAGTGGGGCGCTGGACTGTAGAGATGCTGCTGATTTTTACCCTAGAGCGTTGGGATGTATTGCCAGTGGGCGATTTTGGCTTGCGTGAAGGGTATCGATTACTCAAATCACTTGCTGAACAGCCAACGCCTAAAGCGTTTAATGAGATAGGCCTAGCTTGGTCGCCATATCGCTCAATTGCCAGTTGGTATTTATGGCAAGCAGCTAGCCTGTATAAACTGAAGCCTGAAAAGGTAGCCAAGAATAAAAGCTCTTGAAATTTCTGCAGGCATCCCAATTTGTATAACTATATCGAGTGATCAAACACTCTATCGTTTTTAACCAAATATTGTATTTAATCAACACCAGGGGATTTAAACCATGTCCACAGCTACTGCACAAAAAGAGACCTTAGGTTTTCAGGCCGAAGTAAAACAGCTATTACAACTGATGATTCACTCGCTCTACAGCAACAAGGAAATCGTGCTGCGGGAGCTGATTTCCAATGCTTCCGATGCCGCTGACAAGCTGCGTTTTGAAGCCTTAGCCAATGGCAGTCTGTATGAAAATGACAGCGAACTTAAAATCCGCATCAGCTTTGATAAAGAAGCTCGTACCTTAACTATTTCTGATAACGGTATCGGCATGAGCCGCGAAGAGGTGATTGATAACATTGGTACGATTGCCAAATCAGGCACGCGCGAATTCTTTCAGTCACTCAGTGGTGACCAAGCAAAAGACGCGAATCTAATTGGCCAGTTTGGTGTTGGTTTCTACTCGGCTTTTATCATCGCCGACAAAGTAACGCTGACAACACGCCGCGCTGGCGATACGCAAGCTGTGCGCTGGGAATCAGCAGGCGAGGGTGATTACACCCTAGAAACTGCCGAGAAAGCGACGCGCGGCACAGAGATTCAGATGCATCTGCGTGAAGGTGAAGATGAGTTTCTCAATGACTGGAAACTGAAATCCATTATCCGCAAGTATTCTGACCATATCACCATGCCAATTGTGATGAAAAAATCCGAATGGAAAGATGGAGAACAAGTTGAAACTGATGAAGATGAAACCGTCAATAAAGCCTCAGCATTGTGGGCGCGTGCTAAAAACGATATTACAGACGAAGAGTATGTCGAGTTTTACAAGCATGTATCCCATGATTTCCAAGACCCATTGGCTTGGAGCCATAACCGCGTAGAAGGCAAGCAGGAATACATTTCACTGCTTTATGTGCCAAGCAAAGCCCCGTTTGATTTATATGACCGCGAGCGTAAGCATGGCATCAAGCTCTATGTAAAACGTGTGTTCATCATGGATGATGCTGAACAACTGATGCCGCAATACCTGCGTTTTGTGCGCGGTGTGATTGATACTTCAGATTTGCCGCTGAATGTTTCCCGTGAGATTTTGCAGCATTCCAAGGATATTGATGGCATTAAGGCTGGCTCTGTGAAAAAAGTGCTGGGCCTGCTGGAAGACTTGGCTGAAAACAAACCTGAGCAATACAGCGCTTTCTGGAATGAGTTTGGCAAAGTCTTAAAAGAAGGCGTTGGCGAAGATTTCTCTAATAAAGAGAAAATCGCAGGGCTGTTTCGCTTTGCTAGCACCCTGGCTGATACTGAGGCACAAGTGGTCTCGCTTAAAGACTACATTAGCCGCATGAAAGAGGGGCAAGACAAGATTTACTACATCACTGCAGATAGTTTTGCTGCAGCGCAACACAGCCCACATCTGGAAATCTTCCGCAAAAAAGGCATTGAAGTCTTGTTGATGTCAGACCGCGTGGATGAATGGATGCTCGGCAGCCTGACTGAATTTGATGGTAAAAAACTGCAATCAGTTGCCAAAGGTGACCTTGATTTAGGTACGCTGGAAGATGAAGCTGAGAAAGAGCAGCAAAAGAAAATCGAAGATGAATCAAAATCTCTCATTGAGAAAATCAAGACAGCATTGGGCGAAACAGTGAATGAAGTCCGTGTGACGCATCGTTTGACTGATTCACCAGCTTGCTTGGTCAGCGGCGAGAATGATTTGTCGGGCAATCTTGAGCGTATGCTAAAAGCCGCTGGACAGAAGACGCCAGCCAGCAAACCTACGCTGGAAATCAACCCGCAACATGCGATTGTGCAACGTTTGAATGACGTCTCAGATGAAGCAAGGTTTACAGATTGGGCGCACTTGTTATTTGATCAAGCGTTGCTGGCTGAGGGCGGTCAACTTGAAGACCCAGCAAGTTTTGTACGCAGGATGAATAGCTTGCTTGCTTAATTTTTAGTTAAAGGCAGTACTTAAAGCCTGTATTCATCAAGTTAGCAGTGTTTTCTAGCTTGGTGAATACAGGCTTTTTGTTATATAATCTTTGGCTTGATTAAATTTATGCCCAATGTTTAGGCTAAATGTAATCAAGTAGCTCTAGGTATGCCATGTTAAGCATGGTGATGGCGTCAAGCCATCCATCGCAGAATTGCTGTAAAGCGTTGTTGCGATGCAGGAGAATTTTAGTCAGGTCAGCCTGCTAATCAACCAAATGTAAACAATTGAAGGAGTTTTAATATGTCAAGATTCACTGGACCACGTCTTAAAAAAATGCGCGCACTTGGTATTGATTTGCCTGGCCTGTCACGCAAAACAATCGAATCACGCCCAACCCCACCGGGTCAGCATGGCGCGAAGAATACCCGTCGCAAGAAGTCTGACTTCGGCGTTAAGTTGATGGAAAAGCAAAAGCTGCGTTTCAACTACGGCCTGTCAGAAAAACAAATGCGTCGCCTGGTTGTTGATGCACGTAAAGGTAAAGAGCCTACTGGCGATACCTTGTTGCAATTGCTTGAGCGTCGTTTAGATAACGTTGTATTCCGCGCTGGCTTTGCACCAACCATCGCTGCAGCACGTCAATTAGTTTCACATCGCCATATTAAGTTAAACGGCAAGTTGGTGAACATTCCTTCAATTCGCTTGCGCGCTGGTGATGAAATCAGCATTAAAGATGTAAGCGCAAAATTGCCTATCGTTGTTGAGACATTGGGTAACTTGCCATTGACCCGCCCAGAGTGGCTGTCATGGAATGAGCAAGCGCTTTCTGTAAAAGTTGCGCACATGCCTGCACCTGAAGATGTACCGTTCCCAATCGACGTACAACAGGTTGTTGAGTATTACGCCAACCGTTTGTAAGTTAGCTAAAGCTTTATAAGTTTATAGCTTATATAAATCTCCAAATAATAAGTTCTCCTCTCTTAGCCGCATTTATGCGGCTTCTTTTTGCCTGCTATTCGTATAATTTTCTACAAGTAATTCGTTTTTGATCTTCAAGAATTAAGTCTGTCGGAAGCATTTTTGCTAAGTACATGATTTATATTAATTCATATTTTTATATGAGAATTACTAAAGTCTGTCGAGCATTCAAGAATTCATCGTTATAACTCATCTCAAAAGAATAAAGTTCGTCGAGACATCTTGTTTGACTGAGCATCCGTTAGTTTAAGTGAATCATTAAAGCTCTATTAATTTTTAGCTTATGTAAACCATTGTCATTTTGATGCGTTTAGGACTGAATTGTTGATGCATTTTCTGAATCGACTAGATGATTTTGCCTGAGGAATATATAAATCTTTCAGGCTGATTCTTAATTGTAAGAATAATAATGAAAATTAATAATTCTCTATTCTCACTTATCGATTCGGGAAAGCATTAGTCTCATGCAGGCTAAGCTATACAAATTCGCTAAAGGATTCGTGGGCTGGCCTTCTAAAGTGAGATCACCAATATTTCAATTCAGTGTTGAAGACATATGCTGGGTGATGGGGAGTTTCTGCGCACTAAATCGAAAGCCGTTCGATGCAGAATTACTGATTAAGCAATTTCCTCCCCCATATACATCTGATTCCATCATTCATGCAGCTCGTGCGTTAGGTTTCAGAATAAAACGGCACGATACTAATGCTGACCAAGTTAGTCATTTCAATTTTCCTTGCCTCGTTGTATTGGCAACAGCTACTCCTGATATCCCTCAACACGTGGATTCCTCGGCTGATATGCCTGGGATTGTTTTGCTTCCAACTAAAACAACACATCCAGCGATTGTGATTCAAGCAAATCACGAGAGTATCGTCCTGTTCGAAGTTGGAACGAACCAACCTAAGACACTCACTCAAGTAGAGTTTGCTGGACGGTATGCGGGTGCTGCTTTCCAATTAGCACTCGAATCCAAAGAGATTCAGGATCCTGATGGAGCGAATGCTGGTAAAACCAAATTTGGGTTCAATTGGTTTATCCCTGAATTGATGAAGCACAAGCGGGTGTGGCGCGATGTCTTGATCGCTTCCCTAATCATTCAACTGCTAGCTTTAGGCACCCCTTTATTTACTCAAGTCATCATTGATAAAGTAGTTGTTCACCGCACACAAAGTACTTTGATTGTCATAGGTGTCGGGCTTGCCATTTTCATGATGTTTTCGGCATTGCTCTCTTGGGTACGCCAATACCTGATTCTGCATACTGGTAATCGTGTAGATGCCGTATTGGGCGCCTCCGTCTTTGAGCACCTGTTCAAACTCCCGCCGCGCTACTTTGAGCATCGCCCGACGGGCGTCATTGCTGCCAGATTGCATGGGGTAGAAACCATACGGGAGTTTGTTGCCAGCGCTGCGGTGACCTTGATTTTAGACTTGCCATTCCTGCTGATTTTTCTGGGCATTATGTTTTACTACAACGTAATGCTTACTTGTATTGCACTTGGGATTATCAGCGTCATTGCTGTCATGAGTTTTATTGTGGCACCAATCTTCAGAGCCAAACTCAATGAACAGTTTTTGCTCGGTGCGCGTAACCAAGCATTTACGACTGAGTATGTCAGTGGTCTTGAAACTGTGAAGAGCTTACAGATGGAACCGCAACTCAAATCCCGTTATAGCGATTACCTGGCTGAATACATGCGAGCTGGGTTCTCTGTTCGCCAAATCGGTAATACATATAACGTAGTATCCAATGGCCTAGAGCAATTGATGACCTTACTCATTCTGGTCATTGGCGCATATACCGTGATGAACAATACTGACTTCACTATCGGTATGTTGATCGCCTTTCAGATGTTCTCCAGCAAAGTCTCTCAACCGATGCTCCGTCTGGTTGGCTTGTGGCAACAATTCCAGCAGGCAAATCTCTCTGTGCAACGCCTTGGCGACATCATGAATGCGCCTACCGAACCCTACTCCATTCTTCCTACCCGCGTGCGTGAAGGCAAAGGCCAGATCGATATCCAGGATTTGAGTTTTAGATATGCCGATAACCTGCCATATCTTTACCAAGGTTTTAACCTAACAGTAGGCTCCGGAAAGGTAGTGGCCATCATGGGTCCTTCCGGTTCTGGCAAGAGTACATTGACCAAATTACTGCAAGGCTTCTACCAGCCTGCAGGTGGCATCATCAAAGTCGACGGCAACGACATCCGCTATTTGTCTGCCAATGAGCTCCGTCATTACTTCGGAGTTGTACCCCAAGAGACAGTGCTGTTCTCCGGCACCATCTATGAAAACCTGTTGATGGCCAATCCGCATGCAGTATTCGACCAAGTGGTGCATGCCTGCAAGATGGCGGAAATTCACCTCACTATTGAAGCACTCCCACAGGGGTACCAAACAGAAATTGGTGAACGTGGCGCTGGTTTGTCTGGCGGACAAAAGCAGCGGCTCGCGATTGCAAGAGCGCTACTCAAGCAACCCAAGATACTGATTTTTGATGAGGCGACCAGCAGCCTAGACAGTGTTACTGCAGAGCATTTTGCCGACACAATCAACCAGCTCAAAGGCAAGGTATCCATGCTCTTTATTACGCATGCCTTACCCAGGAATCTGATGGTGGATGAGGTGGTTAGAATAGGACAAAAGACCCTGACAGAGACTACAGATTTGCAACGGGAGCATGCTTAAGTACAGGCTTTTAGTCTTTAAATTGTTTATATGACAATAGGCTCAATAAATTTTTTACGTCAGGTGAATTATATCTATTCTGACATTTAGGGGATGTAGATGTTCTGTATTAGGCGTTTATCTTACATATTTACTATTGCTGGCTTTTTATCAATTGGAGTGATTTCATTTGCAATTGCAGCCGACAGTTCCAATTTAACGAGCTCACCTTCCTCAAGATTAAATAAACTTTACGCTATTAGTAAACTACCGATTTACCAATCTAGCCCTACTGCAAAAGATACGTCAGGCTCATCGTGTGGGGATAGTGGTTTGTTTAATGAAAACCTAAAAGAAATTGATGGTCCCAGAGATGTTGCAAGAATTGGTTCAATTGGAGATATAGCTTTTGATAGAGATGGGAATTTGTTCTTTACTGACGAGAAATATCACACCATTAGAGTGCTGAGTGTTGATGGGCAGGTTATGAAAGTTGCTGGTCAATCAGGGGAGTATGGATGCAATGACGGAAAGATAGAAACGGCTCATCTTTTCAATCCATATGGAATTGAGGTTGATAAAAATAACAATATATATTTTTACGATCATCACATGATCCGCAAAATTGAGGCGGATGGCAGTGTTTCAACCCTAGCTGGTTCTTCAAATGTAATGGGTCATCTAGATGGTGTTGGCAAACAAGCAAGCTTCTGGGGTTATCAGGTCAAAATTACTATGGGACTTGATGGAAATTTGTATGTTGCAGACCAAAATACATTGAGACGTGTATCACCGCAAGGAGACGTTTTAACATTGGTAGGCAACATCAATAGCAACGAAATACTTGATGGTGTAGGCCGAGATGCCAAGTTCATATCCATCAATTCTGTTCAACCCGACTCTGTAAATAATATTTACTTATTAGATGCCGGAGTAGTTAGAAAAGTGAATGATAAGAATCAGGTAATAACTTTACCAGTGAGGGATAGTAACGTTGATTTTTGCAAACCCTTAAGTATGGCATTGGGCAAAAATAATCTTTTGTATCTGGGAAGTTTTGGATCAATTCGCGTATTTGACCACTCTGGAATTGAACTGCGGAGCCTCGTTAATGAGCATGTAGATTGCAACACAAAAGAACGACGAAAAAATAATAAAGATTTAGGAATTGTATCTATATTAAAAGCGGACAGTTACGGGAATTTATATGGCGTAAATGATTTAGGGTTATTTCAGGTATTAGATTCTGGTGAGGTAAAAATATTAGTTCGAAATGTAAATTAACAAGAGATAAGTAGATTGTATTAAAAGATATTTTCAGAAATTTATATACACAAATTTGGGGGGTATATGGCAGATCCAGTTATTTCAGGTAATCAGATTAATGTTTCTCTTGGCGGGCAAAAAGTTTCTATTAATACAGAGACCTCCACTGTCTCTTACACTGCTGATGATGGATCCACATTTACATATAATGCATCATCTCAAACTTTAGCTGGTACTTTCAAATTGGCGGGATCTAGTTTAACTGTCAGCAGCGATGGTACTGGTGGATTCGTACTAGATGCCGGTTACGCTAAAGTAGGTTTTAGTGTACAAAACGGAAATCAAATATCTGACGCAAGTTTAGAGTTTGATAAAGGTGGCTTATTTGCAAGAGTTGATTTAGATAGAACTTCTAATGGAACATATCTAGGGACAGCGTCTGCAGGATACGAAGTGTCATCACACATTCCTGGGAGTGCTGCAATAAATGAATACCTAGATGAACATCTCAATCAAACAGTTAATTTTAATCCAACAGTCCAGAATCCTTGCGACCTTATGCTCTCTGGCCTAGCATCGCTTGCATGCTCGACAGTTACTGGTGGAATTGGTAATGCCTCAGAAAAACAGCAGCTAGATGACCTAGATAAATCTTCTAGCATAGATCCCAGTACATATGATGGTTCTCAAGCTTTAGCCTCAACAGTCTATCCCTTTGAGCAACTTGCAGGTCCCGATCAGCCCGATGTCAACTATGATGCCAGAAATGCGCTTGCGCAGATAATCCAAGACAAAGCATCTAATCTTGATCAAGGATTTTCGCCATTGACGGTAGACGGAAAACTGATTTTACTTGGTGATGATGGCGCAATAGTGCAATTAGAAAGCGATTTGAGCGGGTCTGTGTTTTCTTCAACCTCGGATGGTTTGGGTCAAAATACTAGCTTTTTTGATCCAAATGGTGATGTCTATCATCAAGTTCTTGGTGGTGTTGGAGAAGTTGTTAATGCTGATAATTCTTCGATTGATTGTGATGCTAATACCACAGCAACAATTATTGGAAATAATGACATATTGAATATGTCATTTGGGGATACTGTTACGCAGTCGGGAACTGATCTTACAGATAACTTGGCAGCTGGTTCTAGCGTTATCAGTACGTCACAAGATGCAAATATTGAACTTACAGGTGATTCAAGCGGTGCAATTTTTAATGCGGCAGCTGGCAGCAACATTACAATTGATAGCAGTTTAACCTCAAACAATCCTAGCAGTGGTGGCTTGCAAATCAATGTGGCTAGTGACTCTGCCGATTCTAATACCAGCACAATCAACTTTGGCGCATCGAATCAAGATTTCGTAGTTGATGGCGATAATCTCACCGTGAATATATCGTCTGGGGACAATGTAACTCAAACTGGTTCACACATTACGGACTCCCTGGCATCCGGTTCTACCGTTAATGACCTAACAGAAAACTCCAGCGTCAATTTGTATGGAGACGGTGGCACATTTAACGGTGCGGATGGAAGTGATGTTTCAGTCTATGGAAATTCGATCAGCACAAACCTGAGCAACGGTAACTTATTTATTGGTGGCAACGATGATGTTGCTAATGTTAGCGACGGCGACATTACATTAAATAATGGTAGTAATGCTTCAATTTATGGGACCAATAGCTCCATTGATCTTGGCGATGATGTTAATGCTCAAATCTGGGGTGATAGCAACGACCTAACTCTGGGCGATGATGCAACGTTGTCATTGAATGGTAGCGATGAAACGGTTGTGGGTGGTACGAATGATTCTACAATTTTCTATGGCAGTAATAACAATCTCTCATTTGGAGATGACAGTAGCATTAATCTTACCGGTGACGATAATTCAGTCTATCTGGGTGAAGGAGATAACCTTTCTGTAGATGGTTCCGGATATTTTATCGATGGCTCCAATGACACTTTTGATTTTGGCGAGGGAAGTGAAGTATCTCTTGCTGGCGGAGGTAATGTTCTCGTTATTGATGATGGCGCACATGTAGAGGTCACTGGAGATAATAATACCTACGCATTAAACGACGATAGTGAGTTCGTTGAAAATGAATCTGATAATAGTCAGCTTGTTGCAATTAGTAATGACTACGGTAATCAGACAATTACAACTACAGACAGCAATGGCCTGATTACTCAACTTGGCACTCAATCCAAAAACAGTTATGGTGACCTTGAAGGCGAATATACTGACCTGGATACCGGTGTTGAAGGCTATGTATATACTGATTTTTCTGTGGTTGATACGAAAGCTAGCTCTGGTGTAAGTACATCGACAACAGTTAATCAAAATGGAAGCGCTGTTCTCATTACCCAAGATGGTAATAAAAATATACTGTCTAAGTTCACCGAGAATGCTGACGGCTCGACTAGCAATATTGAATATGCCGACGATGGATCAGGCCGTATTACATCAATTGCTACCGATGGCGCAGATAAATATTCATATAAAACCTACGATATTAATAATAATGTGGCGTCTGATACTGAGATATATGCGGATGGGACAAGTATTAGTACAACCTATAACGATGACAGTTCGTATAGCGTAACTACCGTTGATCTTAATGGGGAATCTACGACGCTAGAATATGGCACTGTCCCAATCACTCCCACCAATGAGACAGTCAAAACTGTCAATAACTCAGATGGATCCACCATTAGCACTGGCTATCTTTCTAATGGTCATATTGGCTATCGTAAAACTACTTTTAGTGATGGTTCTGGATTGTTGGTCGAGTTTGACCAAAATGACAGACCTGCCATCACTATTAAAACAAATTTCGATGGGTCAGGAACGGAAGTTGTTACAGGGCCTGGTGGATATTCTGGGACTTTCGCTCCCTTTAATAGCCCTGAATTTAACTATAGTGCATATCAACAGGCTTTATATGCTGGAGAAACATCCTCTTCACTTGATTATGACTCGGAGGGGGAAGTCACTGGTCGATCTGTCAATTTCCAGAATGGTAGCACACAGGTTTTTACATATTATTCGGATGGTATTATTTCTTCATTTACCGCTTCTGACTCCAGCGGTTATTGGCATACAGAAAATCATTATCTGAACGGCACAATTTCAAGTAGTAGAACACATCAGGCCGATGGTTCTTCTGATATATATTCCCGTAAAGTAGATGGTAGCTATCAGGATACGAATACCAGTGCGAATGGAAGTTATATTGTGACGGTTAGCAATGGTAATGGCACAGTTAAAACAATTACTAATTACAGTGCTAACGGTACTAAATTAAGTGATACCTATGTCAACGGGCTAATAACCGGCAGTGATACGTTTAATGCGAATGGTTCAAGTTATGGCCACACATATTATTCTAACGGTGTTTCTACAGACTACACTAATGATGGTCACGGAAATACAACTCATCAGACTTATGACTCACAACTCAACCATTATCAATTTGAGGATCCCATACAACTTAATGATTCATGGACCAAAGCAGATGGATCTTACGGGGCGGATGTATTTAATAATGGTTATGCAGTGAAGGGTGTTTATAACTTCGCTAATGGTAGTAACTTAACCTATACATTTGATGAAAAATACACTCTGAACTTATATTATGCTTTAAACGGGGTAAATAATATTGAGGTTCCACATACTACACCACAGCTTGGCCAGTACTCCCAGTTTCTCATAACAGATTCCAATCTGGTCCTAACACCTGATGTGACACTTGCTAGTCTGACAGTAACAGCGGTGCTGGGAAGTGATGGGAACCCAGCCTTGCTTATCTCAATGGCGGGCGGAAAGTCTATTACGATTGATAATGCATTTGCTGATAATTATGCATCTGCTGGAAATGTTAATTCATTTCAATTTGCGGATGGTACTACACTAAGCTTAGCTCAATTAATTCAGCAAGCCGCAACAATTCCATCAACTGTAGCAACCAGTTCAGGCAATTTTATATTTGATACAAGATCTAACATTACCATAACTGGAGGTTCTGGTAATGACAGCATTTATTCATTTGGCAATAATGATACTTTAGTTGGAGGAGCTGGCAATGATAGCCTTTATTCCGCTGGTAGCAAAAGCACTCTTATTGCTGGGGCTGGTATAACCAATATGTCTGGCTATGGTGGCAACTCTACTTTTGAAGTGAACAACACTGAAGATGTTGTTCGAGCAAGGTACACAGGTAATACCGTTATTTCATCAGTTGTAACGAAAGAGTTTTATCCCTTGGAACTTCCAAATTTTTATGAAATTGGTATCAACATACAAAAAGAGGTCGTGACGACTTCCAATGCTCAAGGCGATATTACAGTGCAAACTGTAGAATATCTCCCCCCAGGAGCTCCCGGCACAAGCATTTATTATCCTGGCTATAACGGCTACGGCACTTTAGTTAGTAAAAGTCTTACGCTTGCTGGACAAAATACTACTAGAACTACTTACTATGCCCCAGGCGGCTACGAGACTCATCATACAATCAGTAGCGTTGATTCCATAGGGAACACCACTACGATTGATTACGATCCAGGCGACACAAAAATCGGTGACAGCTATACGTATATAGATGGGTCTTATGGCAGTGATACCTTTAACTATGATGGAACCAGTAGCGGAAGCAACCATCTTTATGATGGCACCCATAGTAGCTATACCAAAGATGCACTAGGCACCCTTACGAAAACCTATTTCGATGCTAATAACATTAAGTTATACCAAACATATGCCAAAGCTGATGAGACACACGGCATTGAATATTTCAACGTAGATGGCACTATCTCTGGAACTGATTATTACTTGCTAGGACGTTACAGAACCTTCACCGAAAATGGTTTAAATTCTAGTTCGACTAATTTTGATGCTGCGGGTAATGAGGTTAATCACGTGGAGATCGTCAATGATGGCGCAGGCAACTCCACTACCACGACCTCTGACAGTTTAGGAAATATTCAATCTGTTCTTCATAATTACGCTGATGGTAGTTCTGACCATACCGACTATGACGCTGATGGTGGTTATGTTTATTACACAGATAATGGTCTTAACTCCACATCGACCAGGTTCGATAGCAATGGGATCGAAGTGGACTATTCATTAACGACGCGAGATGGTCAAGGCAACTCTACTCGAACCTTTTATGATCCTAGTGGTACTGAATTACAGTACATTGTTGCGACTGATGATGGCAATGGCAATAGCACTTCTACAACTTTCGATGCCAATGGCTCAGAACTAAGCGCTTCTTATCATCATGCTGATGGTAGTTACGGCAATGAAGATTTTTATATTGATGGCGGTTCATTTGGTGTGGATTATCAGGCTGATGGAAGTTATACGTCTTACAATCGTGATGCTACAGGTAACTTGAATGAACTCATACATCATCTTGATGGTACATACAGCAATGTAACGGACGATGGTCATGGGAATGTTGATACAGCTAACTATGATGTAAATAGTGTTCTGTTGACAGAGACTTTCACACATTCTGATGGATCATATGGAGATAAAGTTTTCAACACTGATGGTACTAGTGTTGAAACTGATCATTATCCAGATGGTTCCTATACTATCGGCACCACCGATCATTGGGGCAATAAGGAGACTCTTGGTTATGATGCGAATGGTATCAAGCTGAGTGATACCATCAATTACTACGATGGCACTTCTGCCGTCATCTCTGATGACGGATCTGGTGGTATTACCACTACTTTTTATGACGCTAATGGGTCTGAGAGTGGTTCGAATTATAGAACCACGGATGCCCAGGGCAATACTACAACAACCAATTTTGATAACACTGGTTTTAAAGCAAGCCAAAGTTATACTAATGTTGACGGCACCAATGGCACCAAGACATTCTATCAAGATGGTAGTAGCGAGGCCTACAGCTATGCTGCCGACGGTAGCTACGTTTATGTATCCACCAATTCCAATGGTAATGTGATTACAGAAAACTATGATGCTAATGGCGTCAAATTAAGTGATTTGCTTGTTTATGCAAGTGGGTTATCCAGAAGTGATATCTATAATTCAGATGGCAGTGTGAACGCAACCTTGCATCGTGCGAACGGCACTTACAGTGAGATTTATACCGATACTCAAGGCGTCATCACGACGACCAATTATGGCGCTGACAATGCCGAGCTGGGCTACACCATTGCAACTCCCGATGGCCTAGGTAATGTCACCACAACAACCTACGATGCAAGTGGTAACGAGCTGAGCTCAACTACGGCTGCTTATCAATACAATGAGGATGGCAGTTATACGACGATTGCTACTGATGTGGCAGGTAATGTTGTTACTACTAATTTTGATGCTTACGGTTTTGAACTAAGTTCGACTTATACCAATGTTGATGGTACGCATGGAAGCCAGAACTTCAACAGTGACGGTAGTTCATATGCAATGAACTATTACGCTGACGGCAGTTATTCCCATACCAGCATCGATGCTCAAAGCGATATCTCTGTATCAAGTTATGACACTAATAATTTTGAGACTCAGTTTGTATACACCAACGTTGATGGTAGTCATGGTGAAGCGAACTACAACAGTGACGGAAGTTTTACTAACGAAACTTACCAAGCAGATGGGCGTTATTCAACGACGGTTCAGACCAGCCCAGGTAATAGCACAACGACTTATTTTGACCAAAATGGAAATCAACAAAATCAGTATATATATACGAACGATGGATTGGGGAATTCAACCTCTGCTACCTTTGACGGCAACGGAAATGAGATTGCACACAGTGCAACATTTACGGATAGCCAGGGAAATCAGACCAGAACAGACTATGATGCGAATGGGAATGTGACTGAACTAGTCCATGACTATGTAAACGGTAGCTATGACGAGACTTCATATAATGCAGATGGTAGTTATTCCACATTCACTAATGATGGCCAGGGCAACACAACACAGACGAATTATAATGTTGATGGCAGCTACATCATTTATACCAACGATGGTCATGGAGACAGCACTCAAACTAACTTTGATGCGAGCGGCAATGAACTTGGGTATTCCACTTCAACTAGTGATGGTTATGGGACTACCACTACAATCAAGTTCGATGCCAGCGGAAATGAATTAGGCTATAGCATTGCTACGGATGACGGCCAAGGTTATCAAACTAGAACGGACTATGATGCTAATGGTGTGAAGCTTGAGTATAGCTATGGATATTCAGATGGTAACAATGGCTGGGAAACATTCAATACAGATGGAACCTATTCTGGTACAGATTTCCATGCAGGTGGCGGGTACACTTCTTATGGAAAAGATAGTCAAGGAACTATCAGTCAATATGTCGTAAACGTTGATGGATCAAGCAAACAAATCTCAATAGATAGTCAAGGCAACGAGACAGAGACCGATTTCGATGCATCAGGTCAAGAACTAAGCTATGCCACTGGAACAAATGATGGGCAAGGTAACGTCTCCTTGACTACTGATGACATCTACGGGACCAAGATCAGCGAAAGTTATACACATGCTGATGGTTCACATGGTAATAAAGTATTCAATAGCGATGGCACTATCAATGCAACTAACTACTTAGCTGACGGTAGTTACAATGTGGTTGATACCGATGCGCAAGGTAACTTCACTACCACTAACTACGATGCAAATGGAACCGAGCTTGGATATAGCACAGGCGTCTTCAATAGCCCAGGCAGTGTCAATTATAGTATGACTGTCAGCAATTACGACGCATCAGGCAATTTATTAGGTTCAAGCTTAATCATTGTTAATGGAGCTTCTAAGAGTACGACTGATTACGATGTTAATGGGGTCAAGATCAGTGACAGCTATACCCATGCTAACGGTTCTCATGGTACTGACATCTTTAATCCCGATGGCACGGTATTCAGCGCTACAAGTTATCAATCAAATGGCGCCCATTCAAATTCTGCTACCAATGAGTCTGGTGTTCTGGTCACCATCAATTACGGTGCCAATAGCAATATTTTAGGCTCCAGCCAGGCAGCAGAGGATGGCAACGGTAATCTAATTACGACCAACTTCGATGCTGCTGGTAACGAAACTGGATATACCTCTGCTACAAATAATGGCGTTGGTAGTTATACCAAGACCAACTTCGATGCGAGTGGTAATGAGTTAGGATACGACGACATTGTCCTGGATGACCAAGGTAATGTCACTATTACTAATTTTACTCTGGATGGTAATAGCCCAGGATATAGCTATATCAATGTAGATGGCTCACATGGCTTCGTGACGAACGAGTCAGGCGGATTTACAAGCGGCACCAGTTATAATCCAGATGGAAGCTATAGCAGTTACACTCAGCCAGGTCCAGGGCTCAATGTCACCACCTACTTTGATGCCAGTGGGAATGAGTTAAGTTATACCGATTTCAGTAATTACACGACTGCAGATGGTTTGAGTAATCATGCTGATTCGTCAAGCTATACACCTGACGGCACACTAATCCAGCTTGATACTTTTGCTTATGATGGACTTGGCGACTATACGGGCAGCACGACCTATGAGCTGACCGGTGAGGTAACTGGGGCATCCAGAATGGTATCGGATGGTTACTCACATAGTTTCGACAACATCCAACTTGGAAACGGTGTAGTTGAGACTAAAACTACCGATTACTACGATAACGGCACATCAGTTTCCACAGATACCATTGTTGGTACAAGCGCTGATAATGCGATTACAGCTAGCTATAACGGCACGGGTATCATACTGCAAGGCCTAGCTGGAGATGACACCCTTAGCGGTAATAATGGTAACGATACGCTTGAAGGTGGTACAGGAAATGACTACCTAGAAGGCGGTGCAGGTAGCGATACTTATGTGTTCAACGCTGGTGACGGTCAGGACAGTATTAATAATGCAAGTTCAGACGTACAGTCCGGCACTATTGATACCTTAATGTTTGGTGCTGGCATCACAGCTAGTGACATACGATTCAAGATTAGTGGCAACGACCTTTTGTTGAGTATTAAAGGTACAACAGATCAAATCACGCTTCTTGATTGGAATGCAGAGCAGCCAGTGCGGATTGACCAGGTTCAGTTTGCAGATGGAACTCTCTGGAATCAAGAAACGCTGCAAGCCTATGCCATTGCCAGCTTGAATCATGCACCGACCCTTGTTGGTACAGTTGACAGTCAGCAAGCCAGAGATGGTGACTTATATAGCTTTACCGTGCCAACAACATTGTTCAATGATGAAGACCAAGGTGATGTGCTTAACTATTCCTTTACCCTTGCAGATGGCACACCTCTACCTACATGGTTAAGTTTTAATACACAAACCCAGACGCTCTCTGGCACTCCTAACAGTTCTAATATCGGCGACCTGCTTAGCCTTAATCTGACAGCCACTGATAATTCAGGTGCATCAGTAAGCACATCCTTCCAACTACCAGTATTAGCCATGCTTGGTAAAAATCTGGTTGGCATGTCGTCCAATGAACAATTAGCTGGTGGCAGTGGTAATGACACCATCGATGGAGGATTAGGTGCCAATTCCATGATTGGTGGATTAGGGAACGACACTTACGTGGTAGAGAATGTAGGTGATGTTGTGGTTGAGAACGCAGGTGAAGGCGTTGACACCGTTAACTCCACTGTAAGTTATACGCTTAGCGCCAATATCGAGAATTTGACTGGCGCTGGCACTAGCAATATCACCTTAACGGGGAATGATTTAGCCAATACGATCACAGCTAACAGCGGTAACGACACGCTAGTTGCTGGATCTGGGATTGCGACGCTGGTTGGCGGCACAGGTAGCGATACCTTTGTCGTGAACAGCGTAGCTGATGTAGTACAGGCGCAGTCTACAGGTGCCAACGTCAATACGATCAATACCTCAGTGAACTATATTGCTGCTGCGAACGTGCAGAAACTGACAGGTACAGGCACTGGCAATATCACCTTAACAGGTAATGATCTGGTCAATACGATCACAGCCAATACTGGCAATGACACGCTTGTTGCTGGTTCTGGTATTGCAACGCTGGTTGGCGGCACAGGTAGCGACACCTTTGTAGTGAATAACGTGGCTGATGTAGTGCAGGCCCAATCCACAGGGACGAATACCAATACCATTAACACTTCAGTGAGTTATACCGCCTCTGCAAATGTACAAACCTTAAACGATGTGGGAAGTGGTGGCCTTAGCTTAACTGCGGGGGCACAGACCACCCAAATTAATGCATCTGGCGACATCATTAATTTACTTGCCGGTTCGATTACTACTATTGCTGGCGCAAATAACACCATCACGGGCGGCGATAGCGATACTCTGACTGTGGCTGGTAATGGAGATAACATCACTTTGGGCAAGGGTGGAACAGTCACGCTGGTGGGTACTGACGCGACAATCATTACTGCCAGTGGCACGATTAACTTAGGGGATAATGCAGTAGCGACGATCGTGCAGTCTGATGACGAGCTAGCTAATACGGTTAATATTGGCATCAACGATCAGCTCACGCTCAGTGGTGATAATTTGATGAATCTTTCAGCTGGAAACACAGTCACGCTATCACAAACAAGTAATTCTGCAACAGGTGTGACCATGCACAGTGGAAGCGTTTTAACGGATACCTCAAACTATGCATCATTGTCGGAAAGCATCATTATTCTGTTTGGTTCAGGTGGTACATATAATGGCGGTGTAGGTAGTGTCGTTGGAGTTTTAACAAGTGGCACGACTTATAATTTGGGCGATGGAAGTAATATTGGTCTGCAGTACCCCGATACAAACAATATCCTGAATACCTCAAATAGCTTTATTACTGACGCTGGTACTAGCACTACGGTCATCGGCAGTAATAACACCGAGAACATAGGTAACGGTACCAATGTCGGCAGCGGGTTTTCTGCTCAAGGTAATGGCAACACCATACAAGACTATGTGAGTGGCACCATCTCGATAGCAGGGAATAACAATAGTATTACTGGCGAGATAATTGGACAAACTTACGCTATATCAGGGACTGGCAACACAGTAGTTGGTACAGGCGAAACCATTAATTTTGCTAACAATAGCGGTGCCATTACTATTACTGGTAACAACGATACGATCAATGGTGGTAGTGGTAACACGATCAATATCAGTGGAACGGGGGAGGTCATTAATGCTACCAGCGAGCAGATCACAATTGTTGGTAGCAATAGCACATATACCCTGCACGGAACTGGTAACACATTGACCGTGCTTTCAGCCACCAACTATGTGGCTCCAGCCAATGTACTAAACTTAATTGGTACGGGCACAGGTGACCTGACGCTGACTGGTAATACCCTTAAGAATACGATCACCGCTAACAACGGCAACGATACGCTGGTAGCTGGTTCTGGTATTGCGACGTTGGTTGGCGGCACAGGCAATGACACCTTTGTGGTAAATAACGTGGCGGATGTAGTACAGGCCCAATCTACTGGGACTAATACCAATGCGATCAATACCTCAGTGAGCTATACCGCTGCTGCGAACGTGCTGAATCTGACAGGTACGGGTACCGGCAATATCACCTTAACGGGCAACGCTCTGACAAACACCATTACAGCCAATACGGGCAATGACACGCTGGTTGCCGGTTCTGGTATTGCGACACTGGTGGGCGGCACAGGCAACGACACCTTTGTGGTAAATAACGTAGCGGATGTAGTACAGGCCCAATCCACTGGGACTAATACCAATACGATCAACACTTCAGTGAGTTATACAGCTGCTGCAAATGTGCAGAAACTGACTGGCACTGGTACGGCTGACCTCACCTTAACGGGTAACGGTCTGACCAACACGATCACTGCTAACACAGGCAACGATACTTTAATTGCTGGGTCTGGAGTTGCGACGCTGGTTGGCGGTACAGGTAGCGACACCTTTGTTGTGAACAATACAGCCGATGTAGTCCAGGCCAAAGTCGGCGGAATTAATACCTTACTGACCTCGGTAAATTATGTGACTCCAGCCAATGTACTAAACTTAATTGGTACAGGCACTGGTGACCTAACACTAACCGGCAACACGCTTAAAAACACCATTACTGCTAACAGCGGCAACGATACTTTAATCGCTGGGTCTGGAATTGCGACGCTGGTTGGTGGTACAGGTAGCGACACCTTTGTAGTGAACAACATCGCCGATGTAGTGCAGGCACAATCCACTGGTACTAATACCAATACGATCAATACCTCAGTGAACTATACCGCAGCTACGAACGTGCAGAACCTCACAGGTACAGGTACAGGCAATATCACCTTAACAGGTAATGATCTAGCGAATACGATCACCGCTAACACGGGCAACGATACATTGATCGCAGGTTCTGGTATTGCGACCTTGGTTGGCGGTACAGGTAGCGACACCTTTGTAGTGAATAACGTGGCTGATGTATTGCAGGCTCAGTCTACTGGGACGAATACCAATACCATTAATACATCCGTCAGTTTTACCGCTGCTGCCAATGTGAAGAAACTGACCGGTACTGGCACGGCTGACATCACCTTGACGGGTAATGATCTGGCCGACACGATCACCGCCAATACAGGCAACGATACGCTTGTTGCTGGTTCTGGTATTGCGACGCTGGTTGGTGGCACAGGCAATGATACGTTTGTGGTGAATAATACAGCCGATGTGGTTCAAGCCAAGGCTGGTACTAACGTCAATACCATAAACAGTTCGGTCAGTTATACAGGATCTACCAATGTATTGAATCTTACTGGTACGGGCACAGGTGACCTGACACTGACTGGCAACACCCTTAAGAATACCATTACAGCTAACAGCGGCAACGATACGCTGGTTGCTGGCTCTGGTATTGCGACGTTGGTAGGTGGTATGGGTAACGATACCTTTGTTGTAAACAACATTGCTGATGTGGTGCAGGCACAGTCGACTGGCAACAATGTCAATACAATCAATACCTCAGTGAGTTATACCGCTGCTGCAAATGTTAAAAATCTAACTGGTACAGGCACAGGTGCTATCACCCTGACTGGCAATACTTTAAATAACGTCATTAATGCCAATACAGGCGCTGATAACTTAGTGGGCGGTACGGGTAACGACATCCTGGATGGCAACACTAACAATGACCATCTCACCAAGACTAGTGGCAATGGCATATTGATAGGTGGTGGCGGTGTCGATGTATTGGCAGGAGGCTCTGGCAATAACTTTATGATTGGCGGGATTGGAGCAGACACTATCACAACCGGTAATGGGAGCAATATCATTGCCTTCAATAAAGGTGATGGTCTTGATAAAGTGACAGCATCATCTGGAACTAATAATACTTTATCTCTAGGTGGCAATTTTGCCTACAGTGATCTGACCTTACAGAAAAGCGGAAACAACCTGATTCTGAATGTAAGTTCAACGGATAGCATCACTTTGCAAAACTGGTATGCAGGCAATAGTAAAATCGTTGATCTTCAAGTCATTGCAGCTGCAATGTCTGATTATGCCCCTGGGTCAAGCAATGTCATTAGCAACAGTGCTGTGGAGAACTTTGATTTCCAGGCTTTGGCAACGGCCTTTAACCAGGCTCTTGTAGCCAATCCAAGTATGACGACTTGGGCACTTACAAATGCTCTGTTGAACGATCATTTGAACAGTAGCGACTCCGCAGCTCTTGGTGGCGATATCGCTTACAGTTACGGTACGCGAGGTAGTCTGACTGGGATGAATGTTGTCACTGCACAAACTGAGATTGCCAATGCACAGTTCACCAGCGCAGCCCAGACCATCAGCCCATGGGCAACCCTTAGCACCGGAACGGCTCAAATACGATGATTAGATACACGGGTATTAAAAAGTCTGTGTTGATTACTTTGAGTTAGGTAGGCTATGGTCAACGAGGTAACAAAACCTTCGGGGCTATCCCCGGAGGCGCTGGACTTTGCGCCCAGCCTGCTTGCGATACAGGAGAGTCCGCCAGCACGTCTGCCGCGCGCAGTTATGTACAGTGTCAGCCTGCTGTTCGTCATCCTATTGATCTGGGCCTTTGTTGGTAAGCTCAACATCATCGCCAGTGCCGAAGGCAAGCTCGTTCCAAAGGATTACGTCAAAATCGTCCAGCCATCAGACGCCGGTATCGTGCAGGAGATACTGGTGAATGAAGGAGAAAGCGTCAAGGCTGGCCAGGTACTCATGCGCATGGATACCAAGGTCGCCGAAGCAGATTCAAAGACCATAGGCAATGATCTCGCTATTCGCGCGCTGCAATTACGACGTATAGATGCCGAACTCAATGGCAAGCCGTTAGTAAAAAAATCAGATGACGCGATTGACCGTTACCGCGAAGTAGATGCGCAATATCACGATCGTCGGCAATCCTATATCGACTCCCTGGCACAAGCTCAACAAGCCTTGGAAAAATCCCGCCGTGAATATGACTCTGCCCAGGAGGTCCTGACTAAACTTGAGCAGGTGACCCCCTTGGCCAAAGAGCAGGCGGATGCTTATGCCGACATGGGTAAAAAAGGATATGCCCCACAGACCGATGTTCGTGACAAGCAACGTGATTACCTAGAGAAGGCACAGGACCTTCGCGCCCAGCAATCCACACTGGCTAGTCTTGCAGCAGCAGTCAGTCAGTCCCAGAAACAGATTGACCAGATCACCTCAAAATACCGCAGTGATCTGCAGAATGAACGTGTCGATGCTGAAGAACAATACCAGAAACTGCAACAGGAATGGACCAAGCAGGTGCACAAGAACGACCTGCTGGAGTTACGGGCGCCAGAGGCTGGTATTGTCAAGGATCTGGCCACTCACACTATCGGTACCGTAGTGTCTCCAGGGACAGTATTGCTATCCATTGTTCCTCTTGATGAACCCCTGGTTGCAGAAGTAATGGTCAAGAATGATGATGTCGGTTTTGTCTATCCGCATCAGCATGTGAAAGTGAAGTTAGCGCCTTACCCCTTCGAGCAATATGGCATGCTGGACGGTGAAGTCACACGCATTGAGGCGGATAGTGATAATGATGCCCAGCAGCAATCCAAAGACTCTTCGAAGGATGGCAAACAGCCACCTCCTGCTTCCATCTATAAAGCCATCATCACTTTGGATACCCAAGTTCTTAAGTCTGATGCACAGAACTTCAAGCTGGTTCCTGGTATGCAGGTCATCGCTGAGATCAATCAGGGTAGCCGGAGTGTCATCAAGTTCCTGCTATCCCCAGTCACCAAGACCCTTGATGAAAGTGGGCATGAACGTTGAGAGTGCGACTCGCATTGGCAACAGCGATGTTGCTCACGTTTGCTATTAGCGCCCGGGCTGAAGATTTACTGGAAGTCTATCATCTGGCACAAGCCAACGATCCGACCTTTGATGCTGCCAGATATGCCCTGCAAGCCGCTTATGAAAAAGTCCCGCAAGCACGTGCAGGCCTGCTACCAGTTGTGAACATCAATGGCAACGACAACGCTAATCATGCAACTACTGAATACAGTGCAGCGACCAACAGCACTCAAGTAAAACGTTCTGTACAGTCCTGGGCGTGGAATCTACAGCTGACCCAACCTTTATTCAGGTTACAGAACATTCTTGCATACAAGCAATCAGAATACCTGGTGGCGCAGGGGCAGGCTCAATATAGCCAAGCAGAGCAGGATATTATTCTCAGACTCACTCAAGCTTATTTCGATGTATTGGTAGCCAAGGAAACCATTGAGGTGGCTGAATCGCAGATGAGTGCTGCAACTGAGCAAATGGGACAAGCTCAGGCTGGATTTGACCATGGGACGAATGCCATCACAGATGTGCATGAAGCCAAGGCCCGAATCGACCTAGCACGGGCGCAGAAACTGGCCGCTATCAATGACCTCGAAGCCAAGCGCGCTGAACTTGAAAAGATCGTGGGACAAGCACCCGAGATACTGGCATCGCTCAATGAAGCCGAGATCATCCCCAAGCCGCAACCAGAAGACGTCAATATCTGGATTGAGCAGGCTAGAATCAATAATCCGAATGTAGTGGCACCGCAAGCCATCGTGCAGGCAGCTGAATCCGAGATTAACAGGAATCGGGCTGAATATCTGCCTACCGTGGACATTGTTGCTTCGTATGGCCAGAACTACACCTCTAACAACCTGACACTTCCCAGTGACTATTCAACGCAGGCAACGACTGGTGTTGCTGGAGTTCAAGTCACTGTACCCCTATACGCGGGTGGTTCTACTAACTCCAAAGTCACGGAAGCCATCGCTAACAAGAGCAAAGCCCAGGCTCAACTGGAAATTGCCAAGCGTCAGGCTGCAACCGATGCCAGACAGGCTTATTCGGGCATCATTAACGGACTGGCGCAGATAGAAGCACTTGAATCTGCAGTGGATTCCAGCGAGAGTGCTGTGGAAGGCAATAAGCAGGGGTACAAATTCGGTATTCACATCAATATCGACATCCTGAATGCTGAGCGCCAGCTGTATACCGCTAAGCGTGACCTCATCAAAGCCAGATATGACACCCTGATTCAGGGATTGAAGCTTAAGGCCTCTGTTGGAACACTAACCGAGGCTGATGTTGCTGGCATCAATCAATTGTTAGTTAAATAAACCCTCAGTACTACTCATCCACACATAATTATTTGTCAAAATTGTCTTGAAACCAGTTAGGAGTATTTCCTGAGCCCATTGCTACAGTATGCGAATGAAAGTTTGAGAGAGCGTTAGAGACTGCCTGACAACTGGTATTAAATGATTTCCTTACCAACTGGTGGCATGGTTTCCCACTCCTCAATGACGGGCAAGCCATCGGCGGATTCAGATAGTAGATATGCCAGTTTATACTTCGGCTTTGATTCTGGATGAGGAACAGATGCATCATTTATCTTCAGGTCTATTGAGTCACCAATCTTTAAATTCAGCTCTTCAAGAAATTTTTTCGGCAATCGAACGGCTGCTGAGTTACCCCATTTTTTTAACTTCAGTTTCATCTTTCACTCCAATACCCCCCCCCGAAAAATTATATTAAATTTTCTGGTATTCAGAATGCATTACAGGTCAAAATTATCATTGAACCATTTAGCATCTTCATGCAATTTTTTCGCATCTAAGGGGCCTTTGCGGATAGACACAACTTTGGTTTTTGGTGCTGTTTCCTTTGACACTGCCTTAATCTGGTCTTGTTCTCTTTTTGAGTAAGTCAATTCCATTTTTCGGGAATATTCTTCATCGGATTTCTTTTGCAAAAGACTCTGTTTATGTTGCATTTGAAATGGGTTGGCAAGGTCGATCGGTGACCATAAGTCTGACCTCGCAGGTTCACCTTCAATGATCTGGCTGTCATCCTTGATATCAAGAGCAATATAGGTTGGGTATTGACGAATCACTACAAAGCCAGTCTGACCTACGATGCATTAACACTGGCAATCAAGTCACACCAATCAGAGGTATTCCTGAACTCTAGTCATACACTTCAACTTTCTCCGACAGACTTTATTACCCCTCGACAGACTGAATTCTTTTGGATCACTTTTGATCTGAAAGAATTCAGTCTGTCGGGTACGTTTTCTGTAAATCTATAATTTGTATTACATCATGTCTATATGTGAAAATTTTTAAAGTCCGTCGAATATCTTCGAGCTCATCTTTCTGTTTCTTCTTGAAAGAATAAAGTATGTCGGTAGATAATCGACTTAAATAGATTTGCTAGTGGTTTAGTATATTTCAGGAAATATCTAGCCGAAAATCAGTAGTGTAGCCACATATAGATACGGCATCTTAGAATGATAGACAAACAGCAATAAGGTTTTATCTCTACTAAACTCAAGCTCTCGCTATTTACATTATTAAGCGCAATCATTTTATTGTAGATTTATCTTAACAGCGATAGCCAAAGGCTAAACGGATTGTTTCAGTATCAAAACTGATCCATCCTAGTTATTCAAATGCAAATTGGTTTTGTCATATTATTACGGTACATTATCTTTTGTAAGAAATTGTAAGTAAATTGGTTATCTTGCTTTATTCCGTTGTTAGGCATATCCATGCTGGTGGTATCAGTTAGAACATTGGCATTATTTTTTCTTAATGCAATAACACAATGCTATTCATAAGAGAATTCCGAGTATGGCATTTAGGGAACTTTAGGTCGAAAGTTGTGATTATTTGATTATTACGATATAGACTAAAAAAATTTTGCAGGCTCAGATTCCATTATCTATTGTTATATAGTTTGGATTTATAAAATCTCAATTAAGAAAGGCTTTAAAAATGAGCTATCTAAAATTGGCTGAAGAAGTTGTTGAGGCAGCAGATCAGGCAAAAAGCCTCGATGATTTTCTAAAAACGGTAACCGACTCTGCTGGCCAAGAGCAGGCGATTGACGCATTAAAGGCTTTTATGGGTGCCGCCGCTACGGGATTGGCAGGTCTTGCAGGCGCACCTTTAATTCCCGCAATAGGTATTGGCCTTATTCTTGGGTATGGGGCGGAGTATGTTATTGACCATTTACCAACACCAAGGACCATGACAGATGAAGAGTTTTGGGCCGAGTGGCAAATGAATAGAAATTTAAGGCTTGGTAATTATGGAATTAATGCTGGTGTATCAACCGCTTTCAAAAAATTTAGCAATTTTCCTCAGCGCAGTGACCCCTTTACTTTAGATCTCAATGGCAACGGTGTAGAAACGACAGGCATCTCTAATACCAATCCGATTCTCTTTGATGTAGATGCAGACGGTATAAAAACTAGTACTGGTTGGGTCGCACCTAGTGATGGGCTGTTAGTGATGGACAGAAACGGAAACGGTTACATAGACAATGGACGTGAACTTTTTGGTGATGCAACCCTTAAAAGCAACGGTCAACTTGCTGCGGACGGCTTTGATGCTATCGCCGACCAGGATACCAACCAAGATGGAATAGTCAGCAGTCTCGATGATAACTGGGATAACCTCCTAGTCTGGCGAGACCTCAATCAGGACGGCATCAGCCAGGCGAACGAACTCACTAGCCTAAATACTCTTGGTATTGCCAGCATCAATGTCACTAGTGTGGAACATAACACCCTGCTAAATAATGGCAACGTGCTCGCCGACCTTGGCACCTTTACTTACAGCGACGGTACTAGCGGTACCGCAGGCACCGCTGCCAACTTGGCTGACGTTAATCTTGTGCAAGATACATTTAATTCGGAATTTACGGACCATATCCCTCTCACAACACAGGCAGCAACCTTGCCCGACCTGCAAGGCAGTGGGCAAGTACGCGATCTACGAGAAGCCGCAAGCCTCTCACCTAGCCTTGCAGCCTTATTGACCCAATTTGCTAGCGCCACCAGAGCAGAACAGCATATACTCATCGATGCTATTCTCAAGGCTTGGTCAGATACCAGCACCATGGCCACTACTTTCACTGGCGCATATGCTGGACATAACCTTACTGTCGATATGCAAACTTGGTACACCGGAATTATTACTGGTAGTGCAGATTATCAGGCCATGGTTGACAAGCTCACCATCATGGAACATTTTAATGGTAGAACTTACCAACCAATTCCGACAGGCACGGATGATGTCACATTAACTCTTTGGCATAACGCACAATACTTATTGAATCAGAGTTACGATGAGTTAAAGAATTCAGTCTTTAATAGCCTCCATATATCGGGTGTCTATGACACTTTAGTTAAGCCTATGCTAGATAAAATTGGTCTAGTAATCTCCGATACAGGTTTTTCATTAGATTTCAGCGAATTAAATGCCGATTTCAATGCTCGCATTGCATTAAATCCTAGTGATGGAATCCTTGATTTGATAGATTTTTACAGTGCAACAAAGTCCGATTTGCGTGGGAGTGGTTGGCAGGGTCAGCAGATGATATTGGACTTTTTAACAACTCACACACTTACTTCAGAAATTGGTATCGCTGCCTCAAATGCTGGACTTTTCTTAAGAGGCTATACCGCATGGAACGATGGCAATGGAAGTACAGGTGATGATTATATTAGGGGTAATGATCAGCCCAATACAATTTCTGGTGCCTCAGGTAACGATACGATCATAGGTGGAAACGGATATGACTCTTTAGATGGTGGTGATGGTAATGATATTATTTCTGGCGGTGGTTATAACGACAATCTAAATGGAGGTGACGGCGATGACACACTTATTGGTGGCGTTGGTAATGATTATTTAGTCGGTGGTAATGGCAATGATACCTATCGGTTTAGTCTCGGCGATGGGCAAGATTATATAGACAATACTGTTAATAGTATCGTACATCAGGATACCATCCAGTTCACTAATGTGGACTCGGCAAGCTTGACCTCATTAACACGCTCAGGAAATAACTTAATAATCAATTATGGTACGAGTGACAGTATCACTTTGTGGAACCGCTTTTACGTATCAAATGTAGGTGCAAGCTTTGATCAATTCATCTTTAGTGATGGCGCATATTTTACATTGCCGCAGTTGTACGGCGCATATGCAATCAATTTGACCTCTGATTCTGATAATGTAAGTTTCGATACCTTTGCAGTAGAGCCTCATTTCACCTACACCGCCAACATGCATATTCTGGCTGGGGCGGGTAATGATACTGTCTCGAGTGGTGTAGGTAACGATACGTTAGAAGGTGGGGATGGTAACGACAGTCTGACTAGCGGCAATGGCAACGATCTATTAGTCGGAGGTGCTGGTGCTGATACTTTAAACGGTGGGATAGGCATAGACACGGCAAGTTATCTAACTTCAACTGCTGGAGTTCAGGTAAATCTCCTAACAGGAGCTAGTCATGGTGGGGATGCCGAGGGCGATTACCTTGTTGGCATAGAGAATCTGATTGGTTCCAGCAATAGTGATGTATTGACAGGAAATGCTGGCAATAATCTGCTTGATGGTCAGGCTGGTGCAGATACTCTGACTGGTGGTGCTGGTGACGACACTTATATCGTAGATGACCTTGGCGATGTGGTGATTGAGAATGTTAATGAAGGCATCGATACTATAAAAGCGAGTATCAGCTATACCCTCGGTGATTACGTAGAGAACCTTACCTTGACTGGCAGCACTGCTAATAATGCTACCGGCAACGCGCTGAGCAATATCATTCAGGGAAATGCCGCTAATAATATTATTCTGGGAAATGGCGGGAATGACACCTTGATTGGTGGTGCTGGTGACGACACTTATATCGTAGATGACCTTGGCGATGTCGTAATTGAGAATGCCTATGAAGGCATCGATATTATCAAAACGAGTGTCAGCTATACCCTCGGTGATTACGTAGAGAACCTTACCTTGACTGGCAGCACTGCTATAAATGCTACTGGTAACGCGCTGAGCAATATCATTCAGGGAAATGCCGCTAATAATATTATTTTGGGAAATGGCGGGAATGACACCTTGATTGGTGGTGCTGGTGACGACTTTCTCGATGGCGGAACTGGTAGCGACACCTACGTCTTCTCTAAGGGAGATGGTGTCGATGTGATTTCCAGTTCTGACTCCTCAGATAAAATTTCGTTTCTTGATGTCGGTGTTAACGAACTGACAAGTCTTGACCAAATTGGTAATGATTTGGTCATAAAGTACGGGGATAGCGACGTTCTCACTATCCAGTCATATTTTTCTTCTCCAGATAATTCAATTATGAGTTTCTGGTTTTCTGATCAGGCTTTGCGTTTTAGTCAGCCACCAACTCTCAGCGATCTGCGAGCTACATTTCTGCTGACAGATGGAGGAACCAACACGGGCCCAATACTGGGAACATCGAATGATGACTATTTGGGTGGGGCTTATTATGCTGCCGAGATAAGAGGCCTTGGAGGTAATGATACGCTTAGCGGTGGATCCTATAATGGAGTAAAGTTCAACGATACTTTAGTTGGTGGAATTGGAAACGATGAGTTATGGGGCGGCGGTGGAGATGATACCTATGTGTTCAATCTCGGAGATGGACAAGACAGCATCAATAATTCAGGGGATGTTGCATCTACGACTCGTGGCATCCTGAAGTTCGGTTCAGGTATTTTATCTTCCCAGATATCGTTGAGTGTCAGCAATTATGATTTAACATTTGCAATAGACGGTACCTCTGACCAAGTCACCATTATGGGGTGGACGGCAGGCAGTTTATTCCAGATCAGAGAAATTCAATTTGATGACGGTACGAACTGGAATGCTGAATACATCAATTCAATGATTCATGCAGGGAATGATACCTTAACATCCAGTTCTTACAGTCCTTCTGATTATATTAATGGTTATGCTGGGGATGATGCTCTTTACGGACAGGGCGGCAACGACACCTTAGAAGGTGGAATAGGTAATGATTATCTGAGCGGCAAAGGTGGTAGCGATACTTATCTGTTCGGCCTTGGAGATGGCCAGGACACTATCAACAATTATGACGATTCAGCAACAGCATCCACGTCAGTTGATACATTGAAGTTTGCTGCAGGTATTTCAACCAGCGATATCAGTTTCAGTATCAATGGCACTGACCTTGTCCTGAGTATAGCCAACACGACCGATCAGATCACGATCCAGAACTGGACTGTGAGCCAGAGTTATCATATTCAGCAGATAGAGTTTGCGAATGGCAGTATTTGGGATGCAGCTGCAATTGAAGATTTCGTGGCTAACATTGGTGATTCCGGAGGAGGCGATGGTGGTACTGGCGGTGGTTCAGGCAGTACCACAGTGGTTAATGGTACTGAAGGCGATGATTATATTTCTGCTTTTACAACCGATGCCCAATTAATCAGTGGCCTTGCAGGTAATGACACAATATTCGGGTCTCTGGGTCAAGATACCTTGGAAGGGAATGCAGGGAATGACTACCTTTCAGGTGGCGGCGCCAGCGATACATACCTATTCAATCTAGGTGACGGTCAGGATACTATCAGTAATTATGATGACTTAGCTACTACATCAATAGACACATTAAAATTCGGCACAGGCATTGCAGCTAGTGATGTAACTGTCGGCGTTAGTGGTGATGATCTTATATTGAGTATAGGAGCTTCAACCGATCAGGTCATATTACAGAGCTGGAATATTGACCAAAAATATCGTCATCAGCAAGTCGTGTTTGCTGATGGGACGACATGGGACAGCACATATCTGAGTAATGAATATCTGATAGCCAAGTTATCTGGTGACGATTACTTATCTCCATATTCAACGGATGATCAGATACTTAAAGGCTTTGCCGGAAATGACACCATTTTCGGATCTTTAGGTAACGATACTCTGGAAGGGGGGATCGGCAACGATTATCTGAATGGGCAAACTGGTAGTGACACATACATATTCAATCTAGGCGATGGCCAGGACATTATTAACAACTATGATGATTCAGCTACTGACTCATTGAAGTTTGGTACAGGTATATCGGAAAGTGATATCACTATTGGTCTTAGCGGCAGTGATTTGATCTTGAGTATAGCTAACACAACTGATCAGATTACAATCCAGAACTGGGGTTATGGACAAGACTATCGTCTTGATCAGGTCGAATTTGCAGATGGAACTTCATGGGACAGTGCATATTTGAATGACCAATACCTAAGAGTCAAATTATCTGGTGATGACTATTTATCTTTAGATACAACGGATGATCAGCTGCTCAAAGGTTTTACTGGAAATGACACCATCTACGGTTCACTAGGCAATGACACCTTGGAAGGTGGAATAGGTAATGATTATCTGGGCGGACAAGGTGGTAGCGATACTTATCTGTTCGGCCTTGGAGATGGCCAGGACACTATCAACAATTATGACGATTCAAGTACCGCAACTACGTCAGTTGATACATTGAAATTTGGTGCAGGCATTTCAACCAGCGATATCAGTTTCACTATCAATGGCAGCGATCTTATTCTAAGTATAGCCAACACGACTGATCAGATCACGATCCAAAACTGGACAGTTAGCCAGAGTTACAAGCTTCAGCAGATTGAGTTTGCAAATGGGAGTATCTGGGACGCGGTAGCTATTGAAGGTCTTGTAGCCGGAGGTGGTGATGGCGGTGGAGGTGACCCTGGAGATGGTGGCAATGGTGGAGACGGGGGCGGAGCAGGTAACGGCAACGTCATTAACGGTACTGAAGACAGTGATTACTTCACAGCCATTGACGACAATCCTGCCTACCTGAAAGGCCTGGGTGGCGACGATACCATCATAGGTTATACCGGTAACGATACTCTTGAAGGCGGAGCAGGCAACGACTTCCTTATGGGTCAAACAGGTAACGATACCTACAAGTTTAATCTGGGGGATGGCCAAGACATCATTGGTGATTACGATGCTACCCCTGGAAATATTGACACCTTGCATTTCGGTGCAGGGATTAATGCCTCAGATATAAGCTTTACATTACAAGGGGTGGATCTGGTTCTGGGAATCAGCGGAACAGATGACCAGGTAAAAATCGCAGACTGGGGTTATGGTCAGGATCACTATATTGAGAATGTCCAGTTTGCTGATGGGACTGTTTGGGATAATGGTTATTTGAATACCCAGTATCTCCAGGCCCTGTTATCTGGTGATGACTATTTGACTGCCCCTGACGACCAAGATGCTTTGGTCAGGGGCTTTGCAGGTAATGATACTCTATGGGGCTTTGCTGGTAACGATACCTTGGAAGGTGGTACGGGCAACGACTATCTGGCTGGACAGGTTGGTAATGATTTGTACCGATTTAATATCGGTGATGGCCAAGACACTATCGGAGAGTATGACTCAACCCCGGGCAATACTGATACCCTAAGTTTTGGGGAAAACATCTCTTCATCCGATATTATCTTTAGCACGCAAGGCAGCGATCTGATTCTTGGAATATCAGGAACCAGTGATCAGGTGACTCTACTCAACTGGAGCTATGGTTCAGATTATCGCATTGAGACTGTACAGTTTAATAACGGTACAGTCTGGGATGCTGATTACTTGAACACTGAGTATCTTAAATCCTCTTTATCTGGCGATGATTACCTCACTCCTCCAGATAATCAGGATGCCCTGCTCAGAGGGTTTGCTGGCAATGATACGATATGGTCCTTTGATGGAAACGATACCTTGGCAGGCGGTACAGGGAATGATTTCCTTGCTGGCCAACTAGGTAATGATACATATATTTTCAACGCTGGTGATGGTCAGGATACGGTATATGACTGGGACCAGAATTCTGATCCTAGTAATGTAGATACGCTGAAATTTGGTGCTGGCATTGGTTATGACCAGCTATGGTTTACCCAGTCAGACAACAATCTTGAGATCAGTGTTATTGGTACTACCGATAAAACGATCATTCAGGATTGGTATAGCGGTTCTTCCTATCATGTAGAAGAGATTGCTACAGCAGATGGTAATCACACCCTGATTGATACGCAGGTACAGAACCTGGTTAATGCGATGGCTGGCTTAACTCCGCCAGCAGCGGGCCAGACCTCATTGCCACCTGCATATCAGGCTCAATTGGCGCCTGTGCTGGCAGCAAACTGGTCGTAAACTGAAACATTAGTAAGTAATATATAAAAGATACAAAAGTAACCAGTAACAAATCATTACTAAAGGGGAAACGGCAGGCCGATATCATCTGATCATGATGTCGGCCTCGCTTTGTATTTAAGTGAATAAAAGAAGAAATATAAGGTATGGTTTGTCTATTGTTATCGTGGCAATGATTAGTCCAACGCTACAGGCCGCCGATCTTCTGGAGGTCTATCACTCAGCCCAAGCCAATGACCCCACCTTTGACTCAGCACGCTATGCTTTACAGGCTGCCGAACAAAAGATACCCCAAGCCAGGGCAGGCTTGTTACCAGTGATTAACCTCAACGGTAACGACAATGCCAATCATGCATCTACCGAATACAGTGCTGCTACAAGCACCACTCAGGTCAAACGTTCCACACAGTCTTGGGCTTGGAATCTACAACTTACGCAACCACTATTCCGCTTGCAAAACTATGTAGCCTACCAGCAATCTGAATATCTCGTGGCTCAGGCACATGCTCTTTATACCCAAGCAGAACAAGACCTCATATTAAGGCTGACTCAAGCCTATTTTGATGTACTGGTCGCTAATGAAACAATAGCAGTCGCTGAATCACAAATGAATGCGGCTACGGAACAAATGGGGCAGGCCCAGGCAGGTTTTGAGCATGGTACTAATGCCATCACCGATGTGCATGAAGCGAAAGCCCGTATTGATCTGGCGCGTGCGCAAAAACTTGCCGCCCTCAATGATTTAGAAGCCAAACGGGCCGAACTGGAGAAGATTGTAGGCGAAGCTCCCGAGGCTTTAGCCTCACTCAAAGAAACCGAGATTATCCCCAAACCACAGCCAGAAGATGTTGGTGCTTGGATAGAGCAGGCCCGAATTAATAACCCAGCCGTGCTTGCACCAGAAGCTGTTGTTAAAGCAGCAGAGTCAGAAGTGAATCGCAACCGTGCCGAGTATTTGCCCACCGTAGATATCGTTGCATCTTATGGTCAGAACTACACCTCTAACAACCTCACACTCCCCAGCGATTACTCCACCAATGCCACTACCAGCAGTGCAGGGGTGCAAGTGACTGTCCCTTTATTTGCTGGCGGCGCGACCAATTCAAAAGTCATAGAAGCTATCGCCAACAAAAACAAAGCCCAAGCTCAATTGGAGACAGCCAAACGCCAAGCCGCCACCGATGCACGCCAAGCTTATTCAGGGATCATCAATGGATTAGCCCAGATAGAAGCATTGGAATCCGCTGTAGATTCAAGTGCTATTGCAGTTGAGGGTAACAAGCAAGGTTATAAATATGGCATCCATATCAACATTGATATCCTAAATGCTCAACGTCAACTGTACAGTGCAAAGCGCGACCTCATCAAAGCCAGATACGACACCTTAATCCAGGGCTTAAAACTCAAAGCTGCTGTCGGTACTCTTAGTGAAGCTGACCTCATCAGCATCAATCAACTACTCATAAAATAGCCACCTCTGCACTAAAACAGCCGCCTAATGCTCAATTCTGGGCAAGCCAAAAATCAAAAGTTGCATATAGGTTAAAAAGATTAACCTATAGTAAACAAACATTTAAATGATGAAATAAATATTGGGTTTGTCACACTTATCTGATATGTTAATAAATGTAAGGTAATGTAAAGAAACTTGGTGTGGTTTCATACACTTAAGTTTAAAAGCAGAGAGTCAAAATAAATGTCAAATTAGATTGGGGATTTGGAAAGTCTGATAATTCTGAAACATGGCATGACAATTGCAGTTAGCCATCCAAGCAAAAGCATAATAACTAGATAAAAAAACGGTTAAGTTAAGTCAGCAGACCTTAATTGCCATGATCAGATAAAAATCTGACATAAGAAATAATAACGATAAAACCAGGGATGCTTCATGAGTAAAATTACTTTGCTTACCGTCAGCACCACCTCCGTTGCTGTCAGTGCCGAGATTGCCGCCATGCCTGATCTCGATGGATGGGGCAATCTCACCAGCCTGCAACAAGCCATGGCACGAGATACCACAGGCCAACTCAAAACCCTCGTCACCCAATACGGCACCCAGACCGACCCCGATACCCGCGATGCCACCCTCAACAGCATTCTCTACTACTGGGCAGGCGTACAAGATGTAGACCCCGGCAGCCGAACTGCCTCCATGATCTACGGCAATGCTATTGGCGATGCCCGTAAGCTAGAGTTTCTGGAAACCCTCTATGGAGAAAGCTACCTTGGTACCTGGTGCTGGGGCGTGCGTGACCCTAATCCGCATGGGCCAGCCGCTGCCATTCCGTAAAAATAAACTAACCAAGCGGATAGAGTTGTATGAGAAGAAAAATAATGACTTTTATAAAAAACAATCCAATTAAATTATTGATTTTATTATTTCTAACCCTAAATTGTTTTGGGTTTTGTTACCAGAAACTCAGATTTTTATCTGACCACGAGCGAATAGAAATAGCCGTCAGTCGTTTACTCAATTTTTATGAAGGCAGCGAAATATCAGGAACTGTTAATTCTCCTGTTTATATTATTAACGATTCAGATCATAAGAAAATTTATGACCAGGTTCCCTATTCAAGCTTAGAAGAAGTTTTTGAAAAAAATCCAAATTGCTGTGAAGTTTCTAGAGTTGCAAAAGTTTCTGAAGGTAAGCTTACTGTAAATGCTTGGGGCTGCTTAACTGGACTTTCCCCATATTTTGTTACCGGAAAGATTGCATTAAAAATAAAGGTTGGTGATGAAATTAAAGCAGGATATAGCGAATTCTCATACTACATAAGTAGCTGTGGAACCCTTTATTCATTATTTGATTAATATAAAAGCGAGACATAGATTATGAGCCTTCCAACAATCGTTGAAATGACCAACCTTTATTTATATGGATCTACAACCAAGCCTCAAGACATACTAAGTGATAGTCTTATTCGTGCGAGCGGTGTGACAAAACCATTTACGGTTGATATCAATGAATATATGGCTGGCCCTGGTAGATTTGCGACCATTGATAAATTCGAAATCGTTCAGAATTTTTTCAATCCAAATAGCAATCCTTTATTAGGTCAGGTACTTCCTGCTGGAGTCTATACTAAAGCTGATTTAGCAGCTTTTTATGGTATGGATTATTACGGGTTGAAAATCACTCAATCAGACTATGGTCAAGGAGATGCAGATTTTCTTGCACGTTCATATATATGGGAGTCAACAGCATTTAAGCTAAGTGATTCGACTAGATTTATCGTGGCTGAGAATGGCACTCGATCTATCATCAATTACGGTATAGAGCCTGATTTTGGAGGTCTAGGATACGAAGGTTTTGACTTTAAATCTAGCAACCCTATATCTGGTTTAGGAAATCTATATTTAGAACCAAGAATCGACCCTTCAGGTATTGGCCGCGAGGTTCAAGTGACTACAGCAGGATCGGTAAGCATTAACTCCTCCTCACCATTTACAAATGCAGATTATTTAACTGCCGTCCAAAACTCTCCAGTAGCACATCCATTAGATGGGGTGGCTGCTTTGTTTAATCAAAGGGAATCTTTAATCAATGAGTTGTGGAACTCTGGGGCTATAAAATTTCTTGATAGTGAAAATAGAGCAGTTATTTATGGCAGTGATGCCAATGAAACCTTAGATGAAGCAACAATAGACATGCCAACTCTTGCTAGCTATGCATCAACTAACGGCATAGTGTTTTTTGGTGGTAAGGGTAATGACATGATAATGATGGATCATAAGACCTATAAAGCTTATGGTGGTATAGGGAACGATACTATATATGGGGGAAGTGAAAACGATACTTTATATGGTGGAGATGGCGACGATGATCTAACTGGGGGGCATGGTAATGATAGTTTGTTTGGAGGGCATGGCAAGGATCATTACTGGTTTAAGCCAGGTGATGGCGTTGATAATATAACTGATGAAGATAATGGTACTGGAAGTAGTCAGGGTGATATTTCGTTTTACACGGATCCACTTACAGGAGGTAAAAACCAAAGTCATGGTTCTTTGACCTGGTTCAGTGATCCAAACTCACATACTTATACATACACTGCGGGAAGTGACCCTAATGCAGGGCCTGTAACTCTAACAATTACTAGTAAATTTGGTAACACCATCACCGTCAACAACTTCAAGAACGGCGACCTCGGTATCAATCTTAAGGATACCGACCCCCTCGATAAACCCAAAAATGTCGCCCCGAGAGTATTACAGAACGGGCAAAGTACCTACGCTCAGGCCGAGCGCACTACCAGCCCCCTCATCCTTGATCTCGATGGCGACGGTGTAGAAACCACCACCCTCGACAATGGCGTCTACTTTGACCACGACGGCAACAGCTTTGCCCAGAAGACTGCCTGGGCCAGTGCCGATGACGGCATGCTCGTCCGCGATATCGATGGCAACGGCATCATCGACAACGGCAGTGAACTCTTCGGCAACAACACCGCACTCAGCACAGGCACCAATGCCGCCAACGGCTTTGCCGCACTCGCCGACTTAGATAGCAACCAGGATGGCAAGATAGACAGCACAGACACTGCCTTCAGCACCCTCCAGATATGGCAAGACACCAACCAGGATGGCGTCAGTCAAATTAGTGAACTCAAGACACTCACCCAGGCCAATGTCCAAAGCATCAACCTAGGCTACACCAGCACCGCCTATACCATTAGCAACCCTGGCATCGGCCAGAGCAATATCGGCTACCAGCTAGACGCCAATGGCAATGAACAACGAGAGCTGGGTACCTACACCACCACTACCAACCAGACCCGCAGCATCAACGACATCTGGTTCAAACAAAACACCATGAATACCGTCAGCACCACCTCCGTTGCTGTCAGTGCCGAGATCGCCGCCATGCCTGACCTAGATGGCTGGGGCAACCTCACCAGCCTGCAACAAGCCATGGCACGAGATACCACAGGCCAACTCAAAACCCTCGTCACCCAATACGGCATCCAGACCGACCCCGCAGCACGTGATGCCACCCTGAACAGCATTCTCTACTACTGGGCAGGTGTGCAGGATGTAGACCCTGCCAGCCGAAGTGCCTCCATGATCTACGGCAATGCCATTGGCGATGCCCGTAAGCTGGAGTTTCTGGAAACCCTGTATGGAGAAAGCTATCTTGGTACATGGTGCTGGGGCGTGCGTGACCCTAATCCGCATGGGCCTGCTGCGAATGACCCAAATGATATGAGTCTCCTAGAGAGGGTGGCTGCATGATTGCCAACCTGAGAGATAATTCTTCCGACTGGCATTGCTTTAATTCTCAGTGGAATTTGCAAGTAGGTTTTTCTTCTAGTTGTTTTATTCAAGCAGGGAGACAGTAATGACCTACAAAATAAAAACTTCAACAACACTCAAGTTGATAGGCCTGCTTGCGATCGTCATTTTTATTGTTTCTAGTTGTATTCCTGGGACTGATAAGTGGAAAGAGGAAGTGAAATTAAGTAATGGTCGAGTAATCGTCATAGAACGTGAATTAGTGCTTGAATCTGGGGGCGATGAATGGGCGTCTAATAGTAGCGGTTCAAAGCCGAAAGAAGATCGTCTCAAGTTTACTAACCCAGATAAACCAGGAGAAATAATTGAATGGCACTCTATGAAAATATCGCCACAACGATGGCCAGAAGTCCCATTAATTTTGGATATAACCTCAAATAAAATAACCGTATTTGCTAGTGTATTTGCACTTGGAGGTTGCAATATTTATACCAAATATATTTACCAAAATGGTATCTGGATTGAAGAGAAACTCCCTTCTACTTTTGAAGCCCATGCAACTAATTTATATATTTTTCAGAACGAGGGATTGAGCTATATCAATTTGAATAAAAAACGCGAAAACATTTCTGATAGTGGGAGCAAACATTTTGCCCAGGTTGGCCCTACTAATCCTGATTGCAGTCATAGATAAGTACAAGACAACATAACGGAGAATTAAAAAATGGTCTCAGTATTAGAATATATGAAGTTTTCATTAAACGTTTACGCTGCTTCAGACGTGAATCTGATAGGCGTCCCTTTGGGATGGGATCGTTTCAGTTGGCAACCAGACAAGGCCTCCGGGTTTTCCGCAGGGGCTTTCTATAACAGCCAAACCAATGAGATGGTGATTTCATATACTGGCACCAACGATAAGCTGGACATGTTGAACTGGGCTATTGGCATTGCGGTACCCAGTACTCAACTCTTTGATGCCATCGATTATTATTTTACTCAAAAAGCTGTTCATCCTAACGCCACTATTACTTTTACTGGGCATTCCTTAGGCGGCGGTCTGGCATCACTCATGTCGGTCTATTTCAACAAACAAGCTACCGTATTTGACGAAGCGCCATTCCAAATGGCAGCACAAGATAACGCAATCACCAATCTTGTTAATAACTACATGCAGAGCAAAGGCTATACCGATAGCAACTTCTCAAACTACGTACTTCAATCCCAAACCATTCAATCAACACAGACTTTGATTGCGAGCAGAGAACAGAACATCACCCACTATTACCTCCAAGGGGAAATTCTTAACTATCCAAGGTTCCCTGGCGATACATTAGTCGGGCCAGAATATGTGATTCCTACCGGAAACACCAACGCTGCGCCAGTTGAACTTCATTCCATGGGATTGATGACAGCCATACAGTATTCCTCTGCGTTTCATAATGCCGTAAATAAGCTGCCCGATTTGGTGTCGCTACTAGCAGATGATAAAAACTTATACGCCGCTAAGCCCGAAACCAGTAAGCCTGATTTATTGCGCCGATTATTGAGTCACGAATTTGGTGTTGCAGGTAGCGTCACCGCAGACAACATGCTTACACGTTTTGCCTCAGACATGACCAAACTCGCCAAAGACGGCGGCCTGACCATGAAAGATCCCAATGGCCCTTGGGCAAGCGGAGAGGCTAATGTCAGCAAGATGTTGATGGCTTTTGCCATGCAGATGTACTACGAAAACCCCAACGCCACTAATTCAACGAAAGAGCTTTTCTCCGAATTGACTGGTGGTATCAAGTTTGACATAGCTGATGTAGCCAGCAGTCTCAGTGATGCCAAAGGCTATAACCTTTATTTCAAACAATATTTAAATCATCAGTCGCAGGCATTTGGCGCACAAGCAAATAAGTTAATTAATACTAACTTGCCTAACATGCAGGATTGGTATGTGCAGGCCGGTACTGGCGGAATGGTCGCTAGTGGTAACCAGAGTCGTGCCTCATTCATGCTGGGCGGAGATGCGGGAGACAACCTCACTGGCGGAGACAAGGCCGATTTATTGATCGGTAATGCCGGCAATGACACCCTGAATGGCGGTAGTGGTAACGATACCCTCTTTGGTGGAGAAGGCGATGACCAGTTACAAGGCGGTGCAGGTGAAGACCTCTACCAGTTCTCATACAGGCAAGGTAATGACACTATTCTGGATTCAGACACTAAAGGTCAGGTAAAGATACAGGATATTGTGCTCAAGGGAGGTAAGAATCAAAGTCACGGTGCTCTTACTTGGTACAACGACCCTAACACTAAAGCCTTCACCTATAGCGCCAATAGTGACCCGAATGCAGGCCCAGTAACCCTCACCATTACCAATCTGGTCGGCGGCACCATCACCGTCAACAACTTCAAGAACGGTGACCTCGGCATTACGCTCAAAGACACTGACCCGCTTGATAAGCCTAAAAACTCTCTTCCAAAAGCACTCGAAAATGGTCAAGTAACCTACGCTCAGGCCGAGCGCACTACCAGCCCCCTCATCCTTGATCTCGATGGCGACGGTGTAGAAACCACCACCCTCGACAATGGCGTCTACTTTGACCACGACGGCAACAGCTTTGCCCAGAAGACTGCCTGGGCCAGTGCCGATGACGGCATGCTCGTCCGCGATATCGATGGCAACGGCATCATCGACAACGGCAGTGAACTCTTCGGCAACAACACCGCACTCAGCACAGGCACCAATGCCGCCAACGGCTTTGCCGCACTCGCCGACTTAGATAGCAACCAGGATGGCAAGATAGACAGCACAGACACTGCCTTCAGCACCCTCCAGATATGGCAAGACACCAACCAGGATGGCGTCAGTCAAATTAGTGAACTCAAGACACTCACCCAGGCCAATGTCCAAAGCATCAACCTAGGCTACACCAGCACCGCCTATACCATTAGCAACCCTGGCATCGGCCAGAGCAATATCGGCTACCAGCTAGACGCCAATGGCAATGAACAACGAGAGCTGGGTACCTACACCACCACTACCAACCAGACCCGCAGCATCAACGACATCTGGTTCAAACAAAACACCATGAATACCGTCAGCACCACCTCCGTTGCTGTCAGTGCCGAGATCGCCGCCATGCCTGACCTAGATGGCTGGGGCAACCTCACCAGCCTGCAACAAGCCATGGCACGAGATACCACAGGCCAACTCAAAACCCTCGTCACCCAATACGGCATCCAGACCGACCCCGCAGCACGTGATGCCACCCTGAACAGCATTCTCTACTACTGGGCAGGTGTGCAGGATGTAGACCCTGCCAGCCGAAGTGCCTCCATGATCTACGGCAATGCCATTGGCGATGCCCGTAAGCTGGAGTTTCTGGAAACCCTGTATGGAGAAAGCTATCTTGGTACATGGTGCTGGGGCGTGCGTGACCCTAATCCGCATGGGCCTGCTGCTGCCATTTTGCTTAAGAACTATGAGCAGGTAAAAGCCTACTTTGGTGCTGAACTCACTTTACGCGGCCAACTGGGTGATCTACTCAACAAGGTACAGTTCACTAATGACAGTAGTGGCAACCCCGTCAATTTCAACGTTGACACACTTATTACCACACTCGAATCAGCCTACGCCACCGATTCAGCAGGCGCACTGAGCCGTCTCAATGCGCTGATAAGTAACCTGCGCATACTAGGGGTGGATGGCGGTACTGGCATTCTCAACGAACTTGCTAGTAAAGCTAACCCGATTGGTACGCCGATTAGACAGGCACTGGTGGCGAGTTTGAGTACCACTATTAACGACATTAATAGCTCTAGCAAACTCAATGGGATTTTTGGGAGTAGTAATTACATTAACGGCTATGGCGGTAATGACACCATTCAAGGAGCTGACCAAGCGGATATTCTGTTGGGTGGAGATGGGAACGACAGCATTATCGGAGCCGATGGTGATGACATATTGAATGGCGGTACAGGTAACGACTTTTTAAGCGGTGGCAATGGCGCAGACACCTACCAGTTTGGGGTAGGTTTTGGGCAGGACACGATTGTTAATTTCGATAATGACACCTTTGGCAGTCATGTTGATAGCATTGTATTCGATAGCAGTATTACCCCTGCGAATATCAGTGTCAGGCGCGATAATAGTGAGTTGATTATTACTGTCAATGGTACTTCTGACAGTATTACTGTATCTGGCTATTTCACTGATGATGGTACATCGCCTTATGCCGTTGAATCGATCAAGTTTTCGGATGGAACTACATGGACAGCCGCCACAGTGAATGCCATGGTGATGGTTGTCACCACAGGCGATGACAAGATATTTGGCTATGTTGGTAATGACAATCTCAATGGTCTGGCTGGGAATGACGTCATTACCAGTTACGCAGGCAATGACACCTTGGATGGAGGTGCTGGTAACGATACGTTATATGGTGGTGATGGCGGTGACACCTACATCTTTAATCGAGGCAGTGGAATTGACGTTATTCAGAACTATGAACTCAATCCATCAGGGACTGCCCTTGATATTCTGAAATTTGGCACTGATATTTTGCCGACAGATATTGCCTTGAGTAGAACAGGTGATGACCTGATTGTAAAAATTAAAAATACAACTGACCAGGTAACTATCCAGAAATATTTTTACAAGGATGGTCTCGCAACTGAAGGTTACGCATTAGACCAGATACAGTTTGCTAATGGCACCATATGGGACATTCCCACTATCAAAACCAAGCTCATTACACCCACTGCGGGCGATGACACTATTATTGGCTATGCCACCGATGACACTATCTATGGTGACGATGGCACTGACTCCATGTATGGCATGGCAGGTAACGACACCATGATAGGCGGTGCGGGAACTGACCGCATGGACGGCGGCGATGGTGATGACACTTATCAAATCAATCTGGGTGATAGTCCGAGATATTTAGGCCAAGCATATGAAGGAATCATTGATACTAATACAGGCAATAATAAAATTGTATTTGGTGCCGGCATTACCTTGGATTCCATCCACCTATCTCTCTACTCATATAATGGCTCGAAAGATATTATTCTTTCTTACAGTCCTACAGACTCTATTTTTATAGAAAACGGAGTCAGCTCAACCATTAAAACCTATGCATTCGCAGACGGCACAAGTATCAGCCAACAAGCGCTCATGGCTGCCAAATTAGGCGCTTCCACCATATATGCCCAGGATACTGCTGATGTCATCTACGGTGGTCAATACAACGATGTCATTTGGGGCGGCGGAGGCAATGATTTCCTGTCAGGTCAGTCTGATGTAGATGTCCTTATTGGAGGTAGGGGAGATGACACCTTAGAGGGTGGTTCAGGAGATGACCAACTTGTAGGTGATGATTATTCAGATTATGCGTCGTATGTGCCTGTCGGCAACGAAACTTATATTTATAAACGGGGTGATGGTTTTGACTACATAAATGACTTAAAAGGAAATAATAGAATTCTCTTTGGCAGTGGAATTTTAACCACAGATGTTACTTTGTTCAGAATGGGCGATGATCTTTATGTCGTGGTTGATGCCAGTAATAATCAGATGCGTTGGGCCAATTATTTCAACGCCACGACAGCGAATAGCCACAATGATCGTATAGAGTTCGCCGATGGAACTGTATGGAATAAGTCCTATATATCTACGAATACCGTTTATGGAAGTGCGGATTCATTCGTCGGTACATCAGGTGACGATACTTTCATAGTTGATAATATTAATGATGTAATTACTGAAGCTGCTAATCAAGGCATTGATAATGTTCACACATCAGTTTCTTACACCTTACCTAGCAATATTGAAAATATCACTGCTACAGGTTACTTAAATATAACACTTACAGGCAATGCCCTTAGTAACAATATCGTCGGTAATGCCAGCAATAACACACTAAATGGAGGCGTTGGGGATACCTTAAATGGTGGTGCTGGCAATGACGTGTTGAATGGCGGCAGTCTCATTCATGGAGGTGTTGGTAACGATACAATTTACGCATCGGCAAATGCCATTGCTTATGGGGATGATGGGGATGACTATTTGGATGGAGGTCCAGGAAGTACTCTGATGGGTGGTCTTGGAAACGATACCTATGTTCAAGATTCTAATTCGCAAAGCATTGTCGTTGAGCAGGCTAATGAAGGTATAGATACTATCGTAACTAATAAGCAATACTATACTTTACAGGATGGCATAGAAAATCTGACATTAAGCGGCAGTTACATGACTCTTGCTTCAGCTACTGGCAATGCTTTAGATAATGTAATTCTTGGTTGGAGCGATGATCTAGTTAGCAGTTCCCGCTTTATTAACGGTGGGCTTGGTGCAGATACAATGATCAGCCGTAGTTCTGGCGGCATGATCTTTTATGTAGACAATATTGGTGATAAAACTATATCGGGAGGTGGCGTTGATAAGGTGATGAGTTCGATCAACTGGACACTCACCGCTGACATCGATAATCTTGAGTTGTTATCTGACACCTATTCAGTCAATCATAATTCGATCAGTGACCCCCTCAATGGGACGGGCAACGAGTTAGACAATTTCATCAAAGGTAATAAAGCCTCCAATATAATTTACGGCCTTGCAGGTAACGATTTACTGATGGGTAACTCAGGAACTGACACCTTATATGGTGGAGATGGTAATGACACCCTCTACGGAGGGTCAAATATTGATACTGAGTATGACGGATACCTGGATTTGTTGGTTGGGGGGAAGGGCGATGATGTTTACTATTTGCATGATGGTTTAAACCAGAACACTTCTGGTACGTATGTTATAGACAACGTAGTTGAGCTAGACAATGAAGGTATAGATACTGTCCACGTTAGCCGCAGTTATGTAATGGGCAATAACATTGAAAACGCTGTTATTGATACCCAATATTATTACCCTCCATTTTCAGTGACAAAATTCTATATGAATGATGTTACCGTTACTGGCAACGCACTAAACAATGTAATCACTGGCGATGTTAGTAATGACACTTTAGACGGTGGCGCTGGTGCAGACACAATGAATGGCGGCCTAGGTAATGATACTTTTTATGTTGACCAAGTCGGAGATGTCGTTACTGATACTGGTGGTATTGATACGGTATACAGCAAAGTTTCTTATACGCTTTCCAGCGATCTGGAAAATCTAATACTAAACGGAACTTCTGCTGACTACGGCACAGGGAATAGCGCCAACAATATACTTGATGGATCACAAAACGGTGCCGCTAACGTATTGACCGGCGGTGCAGGAGATGACACTTATATCTTAGGTGCCGGAGATACGGTTGTCGAGTCTGCAAACCAGGGTACCGATACTGTGATTACTTCTGCAACCTATGTACTTAGTGCGAATCTGGAAAATCTGACGCTTACAGGAACTGCGACAATTAACGGTACTGGAAACGCAAATAACAATTATCTAGATGGGTCTGGCAATTCAGCCTCCAATGTATTAACGGGAATGGCTGGTGATGATACCTATGCGATTGATACAAATGATGTGGTTGTAGAGAATGCAAATGAAGGAACAGATACCGTCATTATTACAACCGGTAGCTATACCCTAGGCGCAAATATTGAGAATTTAACTTTCATGGGGTTAACGTCAGGTAACTATAACGAAAGCTACAACGCTACAGGAAATAACCTAAATAACGTAATCACTGGGAATTATGGCAATAATATTCTTGATGGTGCAGCTGGTGCAGACACCATGATTGGAGGATATGGCAGTGATACGTATGTTGTAGACAATATTGGGGATGTTGTTGTTGAAGTTATAGGTCCTTACGATTTTAGCAGTGCCGATCAGGGGATAGATACTGTCCGTAGCTCAGTTACATACACCCTTGGTAATAACATTGAGAATCTAGTACTTACTGGCACTGCTGCCATTAATGGTACTGGTAACGTTCTAAACAATCTCCTAGACGGTTCACAGAACACAGCAGCTAATGCCTTGGCTGGCGGACTAGGTGATGATACCTATATTGTTGGTGCAGGGGACACGGTGACAGAGAGTGCCTCGGAAGGCACCGATATAGTCCAATCCAGTGTGAGCTTTACTCTCGGTGCCAACATAGAGAATCTGACATTAATCGGATCTGCATCTATTAACGGCACGGGTAATGCACTTGCAAACCAGTTAACTGGAAACGGTGGAAACAATACTCTTGATGGTGGGGCTGGTATAGACACCATGACTGGCGGCACGGGTAATGACACCTATGTTATCGATACCCTATCTGATGTGATCATTGAGAACTTCAATGAGGGTACAGACACTGTTAAATCAGGGATTACCTACACACTAGGTGCAAATCTTGAGAATCTTACACTTACCGGAACAGCTGCCATCAACGGTACTGGCAATGAGTTAGCCAACAGTATCACAGGGAATAGCGGCAATAATATTCTTGATGGCGGACTGGGTGCAGATACCTTAACTGGTGGCGCTGGTAACGACACTTATTACGTCGACAATGCTGGGGACACTATTGTTGAGGCAGCGAGCGCAGGCACAGATACTGTTCAATCAAGCGTCAACTATGCCTTATCTGCTAGCGTAGAAAATCTGACACTGACTGGAACCTCTGCGCTAAATGGCACAGGTAATACATTAGCCAATACCATTAACGGTAATAGTGGTAACAATATTCTAGATGGAGGTGCTGGTGCCGATGTCTTAGTAGGTGGTGCAGGTGATGATACTTATATCGTGGACAATACCGCTGATGTCGTCACTGAAGCTGCATCTGCTGGAACAGACACTGTTCAATCAAGCGTAACGTATACGTTGATCAGCAACATTGAAAATCTTATTCTGACGGGTACGTCGGCGATAAATGCTACAGGTAATACACTAGGCAACAAACTTACTGGGAATAGCGGCAATAATATTCTTCAGGGTTCTACTGGTAACGATACCTTAAATGGTGGTGATGGTAATGACATCTATGTCTTTACTCAGGGTGATGGAATAGATGTTATCAATAATCTTGATACTTCAGCAGGACGCTCTGACACCGTTCGCTTCACCAACGTTGCCTCAAATCAGCTCAGAAGTGTGCGTACCGTAGGGAGTGACCTGGTACTTGATTATGGAACGACCGATTCTGTAATTTTACAGAATTACATGGTGAGTGCCGATTATCGAGTTAATTTGATCCAGTTTAGTGACGTGACACTTACTGTGGACCAAGTCCTGAATGCCAATGCAACAGTTCTAACTTCTGGCGATGACAATCAGAGTTTCGGAGAGAATGCAGATTTTGTCCTGGCAGGTGCAGGGAATGACACATTACTTGGCAATGGTGGTGATGATAAATTATATGGAGAAACTGGGTTCGACAGCCTAAGTGGCGGCGCCGGTAACGACACCTTGGATGGTGGTGCCGATAACGATACATTGGATGGTGGTATTGGTAATGATAGTTTGGCTGGAGCAGCGAATGACGATTATCTTACGGGTGGGCAAGGTTCAGATACTCTAAAGGGTGGAATAGGTAACGATAGCCTAATCGGTGGCGATGATAGTGATACCTACATTTTCTCCCAGGGTGATGGCATTGACACTATCTATAATTATGATGTGTCTGCTGGCCATGCTGACAAAGTGCAGTTTCTTGATGTGGCATCAACTCAACTTAGGGCAATTAGATATAGCGGTAATGACCTGATTCTTGATTACGGAGTCAGTGATTCAATCGTATTACAAAATCATTTCCTGTCTACAGATTTCCGAATTAGCCAGATACAATTTACTGATACAACATTAACAGTTGATCAATTACTAACCCTTAATGCCATTAGCCTGACAGATGGAGACGACTCAACAGGCTTCACTGACAATGGAGAAAATGTATTAGCGGGGCTAGGGAATGATACTGTCTTTGGTTATGGCGGGGACGATAGACTATACGGCCAAGCTGGGGATGATGTTCTCTACGGTGGAACTGGCAATGACTACTTAAATGGAGATACTGGTAACGATATCCTGCTGGGTGAGGACGATAATGATCTGCTAGATGGGGGCGACGGAAACGATTCTCTTTATGGAGGGGCTGGTAATGATCAATTAAATGCAGGGATTGGCGATGATAGTTTGTCTGGAGATGACGGCAATGATGTCCTGTATGGCGGAACTGGAAATGACTATCTGGACGGAGGCGCAGGTAATGATATTCTTATCGGTGGTATTGGTTCAGACACAATAAATGGTGGCGATGGCAGTGATATTTTTGTGTTTTCGAAGGGGGATGGAATAGATGCCCTTGCTCAGCACGATACAACAATTGGTCGAGTAGACACAGTCAAGTTTACAGATGTTGCTTCCACAGAACTCAGAGCTTTGCGTTACTCTGGATATGATTTGGTCATCGAGTATGGAACCAGCGATTCCCTGACCTTGCTAAATTATTATAATCCATACTCTGTACAGGATTATAGAGTTGATCAGTTTCAATTCTCTGATACAACACTCACTGTAGCGCAACTTTTAGCAATTTATCCACTGCATCTTAGTTCCGGGAATGATGCCATTGGTCTTGATGATACTTCAAACACTGCTTACGCCGATGCAGGGGACGATTACGTATATGGTAATGGCGGTGATGACAAATTGTTTGGCGAAGAAGGAAGTGATTACTTAGATGGAGGCGATGGCAGTGATAGTTTGGTTGGCGGCGCTGGCGATGACTCCTTGTTTGGTCAAGCAGGAAACGATACGTTAATAGGCTCTACGGGCTCAGACTATATGAGCGGAGGTGATGGTAGTGATACTTTCATAGTTTCACAGGGCGACGGTATTGATAATATTTATCAATACGACACAACAATCGGTCATGTCGACACTCTCCAGTTTAGTGATGTTGCTTCAAATGGGTTAACTAGCATTCAGAAACTGGATAATAATCTGGTTATGAATTATGGAGCAAGTGACTCAGTTACCTTGATGAATTATTTCATAGGGTCTGATTATCGAATTACCCAGATCCAATTTACAGACATATTAATTCCAGTTGAGCAGCTATTTGCACTTTACAGTTTGACTCTGACCTCTGGTAATGATTCTGTCATCCTGGGTGATACGTCAGATACCGTACATGGGGGAGATGGAAATGACGGGATAAACGGTACTGTAGGTAATGATCAGTTATATGGTGATGCTGGTGCTGACTCTTTAGCTGGTGGCTCAGGGAGTGATCTACTCGATGGTGGAAATGGAGACGATTGGATCGATGGAGGCTCGGGTACTGACACAATGCTTGGAGGCGCTGGTAATGATGCATATTATGTAGATGATGCGCTTGACGTTGTTGAAGAAAATCTAAACGAAGGTACTGATTCTGTTAACAGCAGCGTTTCATACGCATTATCAGAAAACGTTGAAAACCTTTATCTATCTGGCATCTCGGATATCAATGGCACAGGTAATTCTCTCAATAACACTATCTTTGGTACAAATGGCAACAACATACTTGATGGTGGCCTTGGTAATGACAGTCTTTATGGTGGAACTGGTAACGATACCTATATCGTGGACAGCACTGGCGATTTTGTCAGTGAGAGTGCTTCCGGAGGGACCGATACCGTTCAATCAAGCGTTACATATACCTTAACTTCATATGTCGAGAACCTATTGCTGACAGGAAATGCGGCGATTAACGGTACTGGTAACACATTGAACAATGTACTGACAGGTAATGGCGCCGCTAACACCCTGAATGGCGGCACTGGTTCAGATACCATGGCAGGTGGGCTTGGCGATGATACTTATGTCGTTGATGTCGCTGGCGATGTCGTCACCGAGAATGCAGATGAGGGAACAGATACCGTTCAATCCAGCATCACGTATACGCTTGGCGCCAATCTTGAGAACTTGCTGTTAACTGGTACCACAGCCATCAATGGCACAGGTAATGCACTGGCCAACACTCTAACTGGTAACAGCGGTAATAACATCCTGGACGGTGGTCTTGGTGTCGATGCCCTGAATGGGGGTGCTGGCAATGACACTTATGTCGTCGATGATATCGGTGATGTCGTGACAGAAGCGGCGAGTGCCGGTACCGATTTGGTCCAGGCTAGCGTGACCTATACGCTTTCTGCCAATGTGGAAAACCTCACGCTCACAGGCACATCAGCGATCAACGGAACGGGTAATACGGCAGTAAATACCATCACTGGCAATGCTGCCGACAATATTCTGGATGGCGGCGCAGGCGCTGACTCATTAGTCGGTGGTGCAGGTAATGACACCTACATCGTCGACAATACAGGTGATGCCGTGACCGAAGCAGCGAACGCTGGCACAGATACAGTCCAATCCAGCGTGAGCTATACCCTCGCCACCAATGTCGAGAACCTTACCTTGACTGGCACTGCCGCAATTAACGGTACAGGGAATACAGCCGCTAACGTCATTACTGGTAATGCTGGTAATAACTCATTAGACGGTGGTACAGGTGCCGATACCCTGATTGGTGGCACTGGTAACGATACTTATACGGTCGATAACGCAGGGGACATCGTCACTGAGTATGCTGCTGAAGGCACTGACCTTGTCCAATCAAGCATCACTTACACCCTCACTGCCAATGTAGAAAAACTCACCCTCACAGGCACTGGTAACATCAACGGTACAGGTAACGCCGATGCCAATACACTCACTGGGAATACTGGGAATAACATCCTGGATGGTGGCCTCGGTGCAGATACCCTGATTGGTGGTACTGGCAACGATACGTACCTCGTGGATAACGTAGCTGATGTTGTCACGGAAACCTCAACAGTGACTACCGAAATTGACTTGGTCAAAGCCAGCGTCACCTATACCTTGGGTGCTAATCTGGAGAACCTCACCCTGACAGGCACGGATGCCATTAACGGTACTGGCAATACACTCGCCAATACGATTACCGGCAATACTAGCAACAATGTTCTGAACGGCGGTACAGGCGCAGACACCCTGATAGGTGGTGCAGGTGATGATACCTACATGGTAGATAATACTGGCGATGTCGTCACTGAAGGTTCAAGTGCAGGCAACGATACTGTACAAAGCTCAATCACCTACACACTAGGCAGCAATGTTGAGAACCTTATCCTCACTGGCACCACAGCCCTTAATGGCACTGGCAACACGCTGGCTAATACGATCACTGGCAACAGTGGCGCCAACATCCTGGATGGCGGCACTGGCGCCGACACCTTGATTGGTGGTGGTGGCAACGATACCTATATCGTGGATAACGTAGGTGATGTCATTACAGAATTGACTGGTGGTGGTACCGATCTTGTTCAGTCCAGCGTGAGCTATACACTCTCAGCCAACGTTGAACAACTCACCCTGACGGGAACAGGCAATATCAATGGTACAGGCAGTGTTGATGCCAATACCATTACAGGTAATGCTGGCAATAACATCTTGGATGGTGGCGCAGGCAATGACAACCTGATTGGTGGTGCTGGCAACGATACGTACATCGTAGATAGCGTCAGTGACCTCATTACCGAGAATGCATCAGAAGGTACAGATCTTGTACAGGCAAGCGTGACCTATACCCTGGCTGCAAACCTAGAGAATCTGACACTCACAGGGACCAATGCCATTAACGGCACAGGTAACACACTGGCCAACACCCTCATCGGTAATGCAGCCAATAACACCTTGAACGGTGGTACAGGTGCAGACACTCTCAAAGGCGGATTGGGAGATGATATCTATGTTGTAGATGATGCCGGTGATGTTGTGACTGAGAATGCTGCTGAAGGTACTGACACAGTTCAGTCCAGTATCACGTACACCTTGACCACCAATGTGGAGAACCTGACCTTAACAGGAACAACCGCAATCAATGGCACAGGTAACACTCTGGCTAACGTGTTGACCGGTAATAGCGCAGATAACGTTCTGAGTGGTGGTACAGGCGCAGACACGATGATTGGCGGAGCGGGCAACGATACCTATGTCGTCGATGACATAGGTGATGTCGTCACAGAAGCAGCAAATGCAGGTACCGATCTAGTTCAATCTAGTGTTACTTACACATTGGCAGCGAATATTGAGAATCTAACGCTCACAGGTACGGCAGCCATCAACGCGGCTGGTAATACCCTGGCTAATACTTTGATAGGTAACACAGGCGCCAACATTCTGGATGGTGGCACTGGCGCAGATACGCTGACAGGTGGTGCAGGTAATGACACTTATGTCGTCGATAATGTAGGCGATCTTGTCACTGAGAATGCCGCTGAAGGTACTGACACGGTGCAATCTAGCATCACTTATATCCTGGGCCCTAACCTAGAAAACCTGATGCTAACGGGTACCGCGAATATCAACGGCACTGGCAATGCGCTTAATAACACCATCACTGGCAATGCAGGTAACAACATCCTGGATGGCGGTACAGGGAACGACAACCTGATTGGCGGTGCTGGCAACGATACTTATGTGGTGGACAGTGCTACCGATCTGATCACAGAAAATGCGGCTGAAGGTACAGACCTTGTACAGGCCAGCGTGAGCTACACCATTGCTGCCAACGTTGAGAACATCACGCTCACAGGTACCGCTGCAATCAATGCAACAGGCAACACCCTTGCAAATCAACTCACGGGCAATACAGCAGATAACATCCTTGATGGCGGAACTGGTGCTGATACCATGATTGGTGGTACAGGCAACGACACCTATATCGTGGATGATATTGGCGATGTGGTGACAGAAGCAGCCAGCTCTGGAACTGACACAGTCAAGAGCGCTATCACATACACCTTAGGCAGTAATGTAGAGAATCTCACATTGACTGGTACAACAGCAATTAATGGCACTGGTAATACCCTAGATAACGTATTAACTGGCAACAGTGCCATCAACACACTCACTGGCGGCGCAGGTAACGATACGCTGGATGGCGGTGCAGGTGCAGACTCTCTGCTAGGTGGCTCAGGCAATGATACATACGTCATCGACAACATAGGTGATGTCATCACTGAGAATGCATCAGAAGGTACTGACAGCGTGCTATCCAGTGTGACCTACACGCTAGGTACCAACCTGGAAAACATCACCCTGACAGGTACTGGCAATATCAACGGTATCGGTAATACATTAGCCAATATCTTGACTGGTAATACGGGCAATAACCAACTCACAGGTGATGCAGGTAACGACACCCTGATTGGCGGTCTAGGTGCTGATACCCTGACTGGCGGCACAGGCAATGACACCTATCAGTTCACCCGAGGAGATGGGATCGATACTGTCGTTGAAAACGATGCCACCGTTGGTAATACAGACGTGCTCAAATTCACATCAGGTACCAGTTACGATCAACTCTGGTTTGTCCACACAGGTAATAACCTGGAGATCAGCATCATCGGTACTGCGGATAAGACTGTGATCAAAGACTGGTATACAGCGACCGCCAACCACGTAGAACAAATCACGACCGTGGATGGCAGCCATACATTGCTGGATACGCAGGTGCAGAACCTGGTTAACGCCATGGCGAGCCTAACACCGCCTGCGGCTGGACAGACCACATTACCAGCAGCGTACCAAACGCAACTGGCTCCTGTGCTTGCAGCGAATTGGGCTTAGTAAGCAATAAAAAGTAACAAGCAGCAACTCACTACTAATAAAGGGGAAATGGCAGGCCGATATCATCTCACACATGATGTCGGCCTCGCTTTGTATCGATGTCAGAACAAGAACAATCACAACCAAGACTAGAAGGTCCTGCAGCTTCATCGTCTGAACCGCAATCACGTGTAGCTATTGATACAGGTCTCTCATGCCTGCTATTGCTCGCACGTTATCATGGTGTGGCAGTTGAAGGAGATCATCTTCGTCATGAATTCGGATCTGAGGCAAAACCATTTGGCATTACAGAAATCCTGCTGGCTGCAAAGAAATATAAACTGACCGCCAAGCAAGTCAGAATCAGTCCAGAACGCTTAGAGCGCAATCCCATGCCTGCGATTGCTATCGATCAGCATGGAGAGTTTTTTGTGATTGCAAGGTTGCAAGATGAACAAATACTGATCCATGACCCAGTTGAAGAGCGGCCACAGTTAATCTCGCTTGATGCATTACAGGCCAGATGGTCTGGCGAACTTATTCTTATCACTTCGCGCGCATCTCTTGCTGCACAACTTTCGCATTTTGACTTCACATGGTTTATTCCGGCAGTCATCAAATATCGTCATTTATTGCGTGATGTACTGATAGCCTCGTTTGCCTTGCAGCTATTTGCATTGGTGACACCATTATTCTTTCAGGTGGTGATGGATAAGGTGTTGGTACACCACGGCCTAAGTACGCTGGATGTGATCTGTTTTGGCTTGCTGATTGTATCGATATTTGAGATTGGGCTCTCAGCATTACGGAGTTATGTTTTCTCCCACACGGCCAGCCGTATCGACGTGGAATTAGGTGCCAAGCTATTCCGGCATCTACTAGCTCTACCTGTTGCATGGTTCGGAGCGCGTCGAGTGGGTGATGCAGTTGCCCGTGTACGAGAGTTAGAAAACATCCGCTCATTCCTAACGGGCAATGTCATTACTGTCATTCTGGATGTGCTGTTCTCAGTGGTATTCATTGCCGTGATGTTGTTTTACAGTGGTTGGTTAACTTTGGTCGTGGTCCTTTCCCTACCTTGTTACTTCATTCTTTCACTTGTAGCTACGCCGTTGTTACGAGCGCGATTGCATGAGAAATTCAATCGCGGCGCTGAGAATCAGGCTTTCTTGGTTGAGACTGTGACAGCGATGGATACAGTGAAAGCCATGGCTGTTGAACCCCAATTTACACGTCATTGGGATAATCAGTTAGCTGGCTATGTCTCAGCAGCTTTCAAGTCGAATGTAGTAGGCAGCCTAGCGCACGAAGGGGTGAACCTGATTGGTAAAATAGTTACAGTAGTGACCTTATGGATGGGTGCTCGCCTGGTAATACAAGGTGATTTAAGCGTAGGTCAGTTGATTGCATTTAATATGCTCGCCGGCAGAGTGGCTCAACCTATCATGCGTCTTGCACAACTCTGGACAGACTTCCAACAGGTAGGTATTTCCATGCAGCGTCTGGGTGATATTCTCAATACCCCTATGGAAGCTGGCCAAGCGAGTCGCATGAGTTTGCCGGCGATTGTAGGCCGAGTTGAGTTTGAGCGCGTGAGTTTTCGTTACCGCCCAGACGGGGCGGAGATATTGCGGGATATTTCCCTGATAGTTGATCCAGGGCAGATCATCGGTATTGTTGGCCGCTCAGGCTCTGGTAAAAGCACGCTCACTAAACTCATGCAGCGTTTGTACTCGCCAGAGAGAGGCAGGGTAATGGTTGATGGTGTTGACCTTGCATTGGCAGACCCAGTTTGGCTGCGTCGCCAAGTAGGTGTGGTGCTTCAGGAGAATATGCTGTTCAATCGTTCTGTTCGCGACAATATTGCATTGAGCGATCCTGGTACTTCTCTCGATAGGGTAATGGCGGCAGCCAAGCTTGCTGGCGCACATGATTTCATCCTGGAACTCCCTAATGGCTACGACACGCCAGTCGGGGAACATGGCGCCTCACTTTCTGGAGGTCAGCGCCAGCGCATTGCCATTGCCAGAGCCTTAATCACCAATCCACGTATCCTGATCTTCGATGAAGCGACCAGTGCCTTGGATTATGAATCTGAAAGCATCATCCAGAACAATATGCGCGAAATCTGTAAAGGTCGCACTGTGTTTATCATCGCGCATCGTCTATCTGCTGTACGACATGCCAATCGTATCGTGGTGGTTGAGCGTGGTCAGATTGTTGAATCAGGTTCTCATGATGAGTTATTACAACATCAGGCAGGTATCTATACCCGTCTTTACAAGTTACAGCAGGGCTGATTATGAATAATCGCTGGTTTGCCTTATTTAGCCGTTATGTCTCTGTGTTTAAAGCGGTATGGAAACAACGTTTTTCATTAGACAGTCCTAAGCGGATGACACATGAATCGGCATTTCTCCCTGCCGCCCTTGCGTTACAAGAAACACCAGTCTCACCGTTGCCGCGTATCCTTGCCTACCTATTGATATCGTTTGCGCTGATTGCATTAATTTGGTCTATCTTTGGTCAGATCGAGATTGTGGCTGTCGCTCAGGGCAAGATCATTGCCACTGGTCATACCAAAGTCATTCAGCCCTTAGAGACTTCAACTGTTAAGGCCATTTATGTTATTGATGGCCAGGCAGTCAAGGCTGGAGACCCATTGATTGATTTAGATGCGACTCAATCGGCAGCGGATCTTTCCCGCGTTACGGAAGATTTACTGACTGCAAGACTTGAAGCAGCACGTGCCCAAGCATTTCTGGATATAGTTCAAAGGCGTAAAGCCGCCAGTCTTTCTGTTGTAGGAGCTGATGCAGAACACCTACAGCAAATACGTCTCAGGCTAGAAAGTGACCTTGCTGAGTACCATGCAAAACTCTCGAAACTGGATGCCGAAATCTTGCAACATCAATCTGAGATACAAACCACGCAGGCATTGATAGCTAAACTAGAGCAAACACTGCCGATTGCCAAACAGCAGGCGGGTGATTATCAAAGTTTGCTGGATAACAATTATGTCTCCAAGCATGGCTACCTTGAAAAAGAACAAGCCATGCTTGAACAACAAGGTGACCTGGCTGCCCAACAATCACGTCTGAAAGAAATCAATTCAGCAATTGAAACTGCTAAAAGAGAACGCACGTCGTTCGTCGCAGAATCAGCAAGAGCACATTTCGATGCACTGAGTGATGCGCAGGTCAAGATTGGTCAATTGACCCAGGAAAAACGCAAGAATGACCAACGTAACAGATTGATGCGACTGACCGCTCCCGTAGATGGCGTGGTACAACAGTTAGTCATTCATACGATTGGCGGAGTAGTCACCCCAGCGCAAGCATTGCTAGCAATAGTGCCTCGCGAAAATGCGGCAGAAATTGAAGCCAATGTTGAAAACAAAGATATTGGCTTTGTAGTTGATGGCCAGAATGCTACCGTTAAACTCGAGACCTTCCCTTATACCAAATACGGTACCGTTGCAGGCAAGGTCACCTTTGTATCCAATGATGCGGCAAACGATGAGAAAAAAGGGCTGATTTATCCAGTACGTATTCTTCTAGAGAAATCCCAGATGCGCATAGATAACAAGATGGTGAATCTGAGCCCAGGGATGGCTGCGACTGTAGAGGTTAAAATTGGGAAACGGCGTGTGATTGAGTACTTCCTGAGTCCATTGCTTCAGTATGCAAATGAGAGTTTGAGGGAGCGTTAGAAATTGCGTTACTACATCAAGACTTGTACTTTCAAGTACCAAATCCTCTCATAATTCCGACAGACTTTATTACATCCCGACAGACTTAATTCTTTCAGATCAGTTTTTAAGAAAGCTTGGTAATAATGTTGACTTCTTAAATGAGAATGATTATCATTTATATACGTTACTCATTCTTGTAAAGGAATCTCAATGAAATCAGAAAAAGCATGTGACCGCATATTACTTGCGGGGAACGAAGGTTGCCGGGTTCTCTATTGCGAATCATGCAATGTTGCTGAGCTTGAAATTGGGGCTTTAAGTTTGAGGCTCGAAGTGAATGCATTCCAATCCTTACATGAGCTTATTTGCGAGTCATTGCAGAAGATATCAATGGTGCAACAGGCAAAGGTTACGCAAGAGCAGTTGATCAGTCAGCTTAGAAAAATCTCATGATGGCGCTGACTTTTATATTAATCGGCATTGAGCGATTTTTTATAAAATGAAGAAATCATCATCAATTATCAATCTTGAACAAATTAATCAATATCTGACCAAGCCAGTCGCAGTGCCAGTTAATATCAGGCAGTTTAATAGCCAGGAGTTGTTTTCTGGCTTGAGAGAGCTAGTGATTCATCATGCAGGGGAGCAATATTATTTACGTTTAACCAGTAAGGGGAAGTTGATTCTTACTAAATAGCCTACAAACTTAATTCTTGGCAGTATTTAATTTTTATTTGGTTTTTTATATCTAGGCAGTTTATCCAGCCAGCCAACGCAACTTGATTGCTATTAGCCCGCCAGTGATTTTTATCATTCAGGGGAGTAATACAATGAAGTCATGCGTACGCAAATTGCGCGCCCAACCTATTGGGCAACGCGCTAATTCAATCCAATCATTACCGATTAACTTATTGTTAATTAATTTATTGCTTGGTCTAGGCCTCAGTGCTTATTCCATATCTAGCCCAGCAGCAGAAGCAAGCAAACCATTGGCTAATGTAGTAGCTTCACTCGATACATTGCCTGAAGTAACCACGACTGCAACGCGCAGCGAAACCGCGGTTGATGAAGTGCCAGCGACCATTACTGTGATCAACCGTGAAAAGCTGGATCGCAAGATTGCAGCCGATGAAGCAGATTATTTTCGTGATGAGCCCGATGTCAGCATGGCACGCGACATTCGTCGCTTTGGCGCTACCCGCGTCAATATTCGCGGCATTGAAGATAACCGTGTGATGCAGATGGTCGATGGCGTGCGCCTCTCTGACTATTACGATAGTGGCGGCCCAACCAATTTCACCATGAATGCGCCTTTGGGTGTTTCGCGCGATTTTCTCAAGCGTGTTGAGATATTGCGCGGCCCAGCATCTAGTTTGTATGGGTCAGATGCGATTGGTGGTGTGGTCGGCTATATCACGCTGGATCCAGCGGATGTACTGACGCCTGGAAATGATTACGGCGCGCGCTACCGCATGGGGTATAGCGGTGAGAACAAGGGTTTTAGCAATAGTGTGCTGGGTGCATGGCATAGCGACATGCTGGATGTATTGCTGGGTTATTCACACACTGACGCCAGTGAATTCCGCAATAAAGGTAGCGCTGATACGGTGAGTGTCAGCCGTACTAAGCCTAACCCACAAAGCATTGAAGACCAGGGTGCCATTGCCAAATTCGTCTTGCGGCCTGCAGAAGGACACACAGTTTCAGTCATGCTGGAAGGGCGCGAGCAGGATGCCGATGTTAACGTCAGGCGCTTATCGGCAACGCTTCCCAAAGTTACTGCAACATCGGGCGAAGATAATACGCAGCGCATACGTGCCAGCATCGATTGGGAATACAAACCGCAGTCCGCTTTTTATGACCGCTTGGCAGTGAAGTTTTATCGCCAAGAGACTGATACCAATAATAAGAATGTGCAAACGCGCACCAATACTGGCGCGACATGCTCAGGAGCTAATTCCCCCACTAATTTTGGTAATAACTGCCTACTGAACCAGAGTTTTTCCCTGAACCAGACGTCTACAGGCCTTGGTTTGATATTAGATAGCGATACCAAGATATGGGATCAGAACCATTTCTTTACCTATGGCATCGATATTTCCAGGGTTGAAACCGAAGAGTTACGTGATGCCACCAGATATAACCTGACAACTGGCACTGTGAGCAAAACTCTTGCGGGTGATACTTTCCCTGTGCGAGATTTTCCTAAAGGCATTAATGACAAGGCTGGCATATTCGTACAGGATGAAATCAGTGGTCTGGCTGGCGGCCCACTATCAATCATCCCAGGCCTGCGTTATGACTGGAATAGGCTGAAGCCAGAGGTCGATGCTCTAACACAAGTTGCCCTGTCAGCGAATAACCGTAGCGCGGTAGAGCAAACTGACTCAGCATTTTCACCCAAGCTGGCGGCAAGCTGGAAACTTAACCAGGCCATGTCGCTGTATGGCCAGGCTGTCACTGGCTTCCGAGCCCCAAATTATAACGAAGTGAACGGCTCCTTCCGAAACACTGGTCAACCTCCAGGTTATGCAATCAGTCCGAATGCTGACCTTAAAGCTGAAACCAGCGTGGGAGTGGAAGGCGGTATTAAGTGGTATGCGCAAAAAGTACGTGGTCAATTATCACTCTACGATACCCACTACAAAGACTTTATCGAGAATGTGCAATTGGTTTGCCCGGGCGATGCGCGTTGTATCTCTGGCGTTGCCACTACTTTCATTAACAGCAATATATCCAGTGTCCGTATTTATGGGGCAGAGCTGCGAAGCACCTGGGATTTCACGCCTGGATGGAGTGTTGATGGTGCGTTGGCCTGGACACGTGGTGAGAACAGATCAACCAATCAGCCTTTGAATAGCGTTGAGCCTGCACGACTGTCTCTAGGTTTGGTGCGTGAGGCCGCTGACTGGGGTGCTGAAGCCCGCGTTCGATCAGCCGCAGCGGTGACACGTACGGATGATACTGCTGGCACATGGTTCCGCCCCGCAGGTTACAGCGTGGCTAATCTGGCAGCTTGGTGGCGCCCAATCAAGGCTGGTCAGTTCAATATCGCAGTCAATAACCTGTTTGATAAAAAGTACTTTTTGTGGAGCGATATCCGTCAGGCCGATAGCCGTAATCCAGTCGGTGTCGATTTCTACTCGCAATCAGGGCGTACCGTTTCGGCCAGTTTTAGCTACCAATTTTAAAAAGGCATCACAATGAATATCAAACGACTTATCTATGGAATTGCTGCGGCTGGATTCACGGCCATGCTAATAGTCTGCTCCAGCGCCTATGCCGCTGATAGCAGTAACATATTAGAAAATCAGCCAAAGAGCCAACCTTATGTTTTTGCCTGGCAGTTTGCTGATAGTGACGCTATGAAGCCGCGTGGTGGCGATAGTAAAGGCGTGCCTGTGACGCTAGACACTAAACCGAGCGATGCATGGTTAAAACTGCAACAGCTTTGCATCGGCAGCTATGAACGTGACCGCCGTGCGATTCTGGCAATGGTGGGGGAATTCAGGGTCAGCTTTGATTTTGTTGAAGTCGCTGGATTTACCGACAACTACAAACCAGCCGTGCCTTACCGTAACTGGGCCACTGAAAAAGTCTATGTGCTGGAAGACAGCGGCAAACATATCGTGTTGCAACATGTGCTGCTCTCGCAGAGCATCGCCGCTGATGGCACAGTTGAAAAGCCAGTGCTGACCAAGCACTGGCGGCAAGATTGGCAATACGAACCCAAGCAGGTGCTGGTCTATCGTGGGCACAATGCCTGGCAATCGCGGGCAGTTCCTGAGTCTGAGCGCAAGGGCGCATGGTCGCAAACTGTTTACCAGGTAGATGATTCGCCACGCTATGGTGGCGTGGCGGTGTGGCAACATTTGAGTAATTTCTCAAGCTGGAATTCACCAGATACCTGGCGTCCATTGCCGCGCCGCGAATACACCGTGCGTGATGACTACCAACTGTTGATGGGAAATAATCGCCAGATCATTCTGCCCACAGGTTGGGTGCATGAACAGCAAAACAATAAGGTGGTGCTAGACAGCAATGCACAGCCACAAGTTTTAAATGCGGTCATCGCAAGGGAGTTTGGATTTAATCGTTATGAGCGGATTACCGGGTTTGATTTCAGCTTGGCTGATGCTTACGTTAAAAATACTGAACCGTTCTGGAGTGAGATACGTAAGCAATGGGCTGAGCTCACCAGCCAAGGCAAGCCAATCCAGCTACGCAGTGCACCAGATAAAGGCATGCTTTATTTACCCGTGGTGACCTATGCTGATGGCATGAGTGAAGGCAAACAGAGGTCTGCTAAAGAAATATCTGGCTATGCAAAAAAGGCTGTGCAAGATTATTTAGCAGAAAAGGGTGGGGCTTCTGCAAAGCCTAGCTATTAATATCCGTAGAAATGTAGTGTTTTTTGTGTATAGCTCAACACGCGTACTTTGCGTAGTTTAACTATCGACATCACACAAGATAACCATACAAACATAAGTTATCTGCGTGCAGCGAAATTACTCGAGCAGGTAAGGCTTTTTGTAAGAAAGAGTAAGCATTTGTCATAAAGTGTTTGTAATTCTTAATGATAATAGTTATCATTATCGCGATATTTTGATTAAGTGAACTCGTGATTAGCCAGCCTTCGGATGAAGGCAAGCCAAAGGAGTTATTTTTAAGGTGGCTAGTTAGGGGAATGGTAATGAAAAAATCGCAACAAAAATACAACGGAAAATTAAATCCAGTAGCAACCGCAGTTGCGCTTGTTTTTACCGGCACAGGGTCTGCATATGCTGCTCCAGAGGAGGCGACTACTTTGCCTGAAGTCAAAGTGTCAGCCCCAGAGGTTAAGAATGCACCTGAAACTGAATATAAGACTGAAAAAGCGTCTTCATCTAAATTCACTGCGCCGCTGATAGATACACCTAAATCCATTACTGTCATTCCACAAAGCGTTATTCAGGATAGTGGTTCTGTAACTCTGGAAGATGCACTGCGCACAGTGCCAGGTATCACGTTTGGCTCAGCTGAAGGTGGTGGCTCTATTGGTGACCGACCATTCATTCGTGGTTTCGACTCTCAGGCTTCAATGTATGTAGATGGTATTCGTGATGTGGGCGGCCAGAGCCGTGAAATTTTCGCTATCGAAAGTGTTGAAGTGCTCAAGGGTCCAAGTGGCGCTTTTGATGGTCGTGGTTCTGCTGGCGGCAGTATCAACTTGGTCAGCAAACTGCCTAAAGCAGAAAACTTTGTGTCAGGTAGTGTTGGTCTGGGTACCGACAAATATCGCCGTGCCACTGGTGATGTTAATTACATGCTGAGCGATGATGTAGCCGTTCGTGTCAATGTAATGGCACATTCTGCCGATACTCCAGGTCGTGATGAGGTTGATGTAAGTCGCTGGGGCTTTGCGCCATCCATTACCTTGGGTATGAATTCACCAACCAGCGCTACTTTAAGCTATTACCACCTGCAGACGGATGACATGCCTGACTATGGCATTCCCTACACGTTTGTAGGCAGAAGTAAAGCCACTCCTAGCCAGCCAGCGAATGTCGATATGGATAATTTTTATGGTTTAACTAACCGTGATTTCCGTAAGACACAGTCTGATATTGGTACAGCTACTATCAAACATGCATTTAGTGAAACCACTGTTCTAAAGAACACCACACGTTATGGTGTTTCAACAAATGATTATATTGTTACAGTGGCTGACGATAGTGCTGGCAACGTAGCTAATGGCAATGTTTATCGTTCAGCAAAATCCCGAAATTCAAAGACGGACACCCTTGCTAACGTCACTGATTTAAGTATCAAGTTTGATGCTTGGAAGGTAAAGCATAGTGCAAATATAGGCTTGGAATTAAGCCATGAAGAAACCAAAAATGATCCTTATCAGATCATCCAAAATGGTTTGGGCTTCAGCGCTACGGGGGGTAACCTACGTACTTGTAGCGCGGGTGGCGGCGTAGGAGCAGCATTACAAAGTAATTACGACTGTACAAGTCTATATACCCCCAATCCCAATGATCCTTGGAGCGGTACCATTGAAGCAAGTCGTGTGCACACAACTTCAACCGCAACGACCAGGTCAGCTTATGCTTTTGACTCTATGGAATTATCCAAGAAGTGGATACTTAACTTAGGCATACGCTATGACAGCTACTCTACTGAGTCAGATGTTCCTTCTTATCAACGTAGAGTGCCAACTGGCAATGGCCTTGGGGCTAATGCAATCGGTGCAACGGTGCCTGAGCTTTATTTGCAAAATGACAGCGCTTTCTTCAACTATCAGGCTGGTGTAGTTTATAAGTTGAAGCCTAATGCGAGTGTGTATGCTTCATTTGGCACTTCATCTACGCCATCAGGTACTACGCTTGGTACTGGTTCGGATAACCTTTCTGGAGGGGTTGCAACAAATGCCAATCTGGATCCAGAACGTTCAAAGAATTATGAAATCGGTACCAAGTGGGACGTTCTTGAAGGTCTTGCTTTAACCGCTGCGACTTTCTATACAGAAAAGACCAATGCAAGAGCGACACTTGCGGACGGCACGACGGCGCTGGTTGGGAATCAGGAATTAAAAGGCTTGGAACTCGGTTTCGCAGGACGGATTACCGATAAGTGGCAGGCGTTTGGTGGTTATACATATCTGGATGGCAAGCTTGTAGATAATGGCTCTGGTGTCTTTAACAATGCACCGAGCGCTGGTCTTACAAACAATGTGCCAAATAGCGTTAATAATGGTAACCAGTTTCCTAACACCCCTAAAAATAGTGTAAGTCTCTGGAATACCTATGCGGTGATGCCCAACTTAACAGTAGGTGGTGGTGCATATTATGTGGATAAGCAATTCGGCAATGCAGCTAACTCGGTGGTCATCCCTTCATATGTTCGAATCGATGCAATGGCAAATTATAAAATCGATAAGAATCTAAGTTTGCAACTTAATGTGCAGAACCTGACTGATGAGCGTTATTTCAATGCTGCATACACATCGCACTATGCTCAAGTAGCAGCAGGCCGTTTAGCTTTCCTGACTTTGAATTTTAAATATTAATTTCTATATTTAGTCAGCTTATAATCCCCACAGGGTAAATTCCTGTAGGGATTTTTTGCTGCTCTAGCTTAAGCAATCACAAATAATATTCATGCATAATCTTCTTTTTTATCTGGGATAAGTACATGTTGATCTCAATTCCAAATGTGCTTAGTAAAGCTCAGGTAGCGGAATGCCGCCAGTTGATGGATGTTGCAGAATGGGTAGATGGAAATGTTACTTCTGGGCACCAGTCCGCACTTGCCAAAAATAATATGCAGTTGCCAGAAAGCTCACCAGTAGCGCGCCAGATTGGTGACCTGATTCAGGATGCATTGGGTCAAAATCTCTTATTTATTTCAGCAGCTTTGCCACTCAAGGTATTTCCACCTTTATTTAATCGTTATCTGGGCGGGCAGGGTTTTGGTAAGCACGTTGATAATGCGATACGGCATCTGCGGGGCACTAACTTTCGTATTCGTAGTGACCTTTCGGCTACCTTGTTTTTGTCAGAGCCGGATGATTATGACGGTGGTGAACTAACGATTGAAGATGTTTACGGTGAACAAAAGGTTAAGCTCCCAGCAGGCCATATGGTGCTTTACCCTTCTACCAGTTTGCATCATGTCACCCCAGTAACGCGTGGCGCACGTGTTTGTTCTTTTTTTTGGTTGCAGAGCATGGTTCGTGATGATGGACAAAGAACGTTGCTGTATCAGCTTGATCGCTCAATCCAGCAGTTAGGTATTGATCGTGGGCATCAGGATGCTGAAGTGATCAGTCTGACTGGGGTTTACCACAACTTATTGCGCCGCTGGGCGGATAGTTAACCTGTTACTTGTGTAAACGACGACTTTAGTTTTTAGCTGCGACTAGCTTTTAGATGCCGTTTGGCTTTGTCATGGCCTTGCGCAGCAGCTCGCATTAGCCATGTCTCAGCAAGAATCGTATTGGCTGCTTTTCTTTTATCTTTTTGCAGTACTAATGCATAGTTGTAGTAATCGTTGGCACTGCCCAGTTCACAGCATTTTTCATGGGCCAGCATGCCAATGCGATGAAACTCGGGGTTAGGAAATGTAAGCAGGTTTTCGGCCATGACACGTGTGAACTTGAGATGAGCAGCGGCTAGTGCGTGTTCCATCCAATATATGGCATCTTTCATTAAGCCTTGTTCGGCCAGTAGTAATGCGTAATTGTATTGTCCACGAAAATCATCACCCTCTGCGGCTTGTCGATAATAATCCGCGGCGATAGCGCGGTCTGCGCTGACCAGCCAGCCTTCTTCATAAAACCTGCCGACTACGTTCAGTGATTTTGCATTACCTAGTGCGGCTGCTTTGCAATACCACTCCAGTGCTAATGCTTCATCCTTTTCTACTCCATTGCCGTGTAGCAGTAGATTGGCATAGTTGTACATTCCCCAATCTAGGCCGAGCTCGGCTGATTGCTTGAAGTGAAGTGCGGCCAATGCAAAATCGATGCCACCGCCCCATCCTAATTCATGACACCGCCCCAGCATATTCAGGCCCATGGGGTGTCCCTGATCTGCGGCTTTGGCAAACCAGTAACGTGCCAATACCATGTCCAAGCTTATTCCTCTGCCGTCCAGCAATATTTGGCCTAGCAACGCTTGTGCATCTGGCATGCCTTGTTCGGCGGCAGCTTTAATCCATAGCGCAGCCTCTGCGGGGTCGCCTGCCAGATGTCTGGATAGCTCTTCAGGGCTGGTATTCTGGAGCTGATATGGAGAAATGTGAGTGATAGCCATAAGTATTCTTGGTTCTTATTAAATCTATTTGCTATAATGAGATTGGTTCTCATTATCACATAAACATCCAGATATTATCGCGCCCTGATTACAAATGCAAAATCCTTCTACTCAGCAAAAGCGCGCATTCTGGCTGCGCCAACTATATTTATGGCATTGGATAAGTTCTGCTATGTGTCTGGTTGGAATGCTGTTATTCGCGATGACTGGATTAACACTTAATAATGCAGATCATATTGAAGCCAAGCCAATAGTCAGTAAGCAGACCGTGATTTTACCGCCTGCTCTTTTAGCGGATTTGCGAGTAGAGGCCAGCAACAATAAAGCACCATTGCCGCTATCGGTTGGTGATTGGATAGCCACTGAAATGAATGTGTATGTTGCTGGCAAACCCGCCGAATGGTCAGCGGACGAGATTTACCTTTCATTGCCGCGCCCAGGTGGTGATGCCTGGCTGAGCATAGACACCCAAAGTGGCGAGCTGAATTATGAGTTGACTAAACGGGGATGGATTTCCTATTTGAATGATTTACACAAAGGCCGCAATACAGGCGCTGCCTGGAGTTGGTTCCTGGATGTGTTTTCGGTAGCCGCACTGGTATTCAGTCTTACGGGTTTATGCCTGCTTTACATGCATTCTGCTAACAGGCCTTCAACATGGCCGCTGGTTGGATTGGGTGTAGTGATACCGCTGGTGCTGGCCATATTATTTATTCACTAACTTAAAATTCTCGCAATTAATTATTACTTTTTAATGGAGTCGATCTATGCGTAATTGGGTTCCTGTATTACTACCATCATTGATTGCTGGGTTGTTTGCCCATCAGGGCATGGCGGCAGACCTTAATATTAAAGTCAATATTCCACAGATCAATGCATCTGAATATCATCGCCCTTATGTGGCGGTATGGATTGAGCGTGTTGATCAGAGTGTGGCGCAAAATTTGGCGCTCTGGTATAGCCAGAAATCTGGGCCTGAAGGCTCTGGCACCAAGTGGCTGGCAGACTTGCGCCAATGGTGGCGTAAAGGTGGTCGAGATGCACAATTGCCTTTGGATGGTATCTCTGGCGCAACGCGCCCTGTTGGCGAATATAGCCTGAGCTTTAACGATGGCAAAGCGCTTGCTGCGCTGCCTAAGGGAGAGTATCGCCTAGTGGTGGAGGCTGCGCGCGAAAAAGGCGGCCATGAACTGGTGCGCATTCCTTTCAATTGGCCAGCTACAAAAGCCGATACACAAAAAGTTGATGGTCAGCAGGAACTCGGCGCCATTAGTTTAGACATCAAGCCTTGAACCACCATTTAACTTACGGAGAATTTCCATGATTTCACGTATTAACCATGCTTTGTTATCCATAGGTTTGGCTTCGGCCATGCTTATTACATTACCTGCACAGGCGCATAGCGTCTGGTTGCTGCCTTCAAGCACTGTGCTTTCGTCACCGCAATTCATTACATTTGACGCTGCTGTTTCCAATGATATTTTTTACTTTAACCATCGCCCCTTGGCAGTCGATACCTTGGTGATTACCGCGCCTGACGGCAGCCATCTAGATCCAGCCAATGTGGGGAAAGGTGAACTGCGCACAACGTTTGACCTGAAATTGGAACAAAGCGGTACTTATATGTTGGATATCTTGCGTAGCGGCCTGCGTGCTAACTGGAAGGTTGGCGGGCAGCCTAAGCGCTTCATGGGTAATGCGGAGGCATTTGCACGTGAAGTGCCCGCGAATGCCGATGATTTGCAAGTGGGTGAATCAATCATGCATGTCATGACGTTTGTGACCATGGGTGCGCCGACAGCGGTAAAGTCTAGCGGTATTGGTCTTGAAATACTGCCAATTACGCACCCAAATGATCTTGTGATGGGCGAGCCAGCAGAGTTTCAGGTGTTGGTTGATGGTAAGGCAACGGCTGATGTTGATATTGAAGTGGTCAGTGGACAAAGCCGTTACCGTAATGCATTAGGTGAAACACGTTACAAGTCTGACAAGCAAGGTAAGGTTAAAGTGAATTGGTCACAACCTGGTATGTATTACCTGGATGCCGAGCTCAAGGATAAAAATGTGAGCTTCAAGCAAGCCAAGGAACGCAGCCTTTCTTACAGCGTGACGCTTGAAGTAATGCCGCAGTAGTAGTCTTGGATCGCCGTATTCTTATACCGCCACAATTGGCGGGGCTACCTGCGCGTCTGCCAGTGGGAAAGCTGCTGGAAGTGACAGGCAATGCCATGGGCACCAGTTGGGCGGTGAAATGGGTTGATGAAGGCAGCGTTAACCCTCAGAAAGTGACTACATTGGTAGCTCATGCGATTGAGGCTGTAGTCACTGAAATGAGCACTTGGCAGGCTGATTCATGCATCAGCCGTTTTAATAGCGGATTGGCTGGCAGTTCGCATCACTTGCCAGCCCATTTCTCCCACGTGCTTGAATGCGCACTTGAAATAGCTTCAGATACTGATGGCGCATTCGACCCAACGATAGGTCCCTTGGTCAATCTCTGGGGTTTTGGGCCTGACGCAGTTAGAGCTAACTTGCCTCCACAGGCGCTTATTTTTGCGGCCAAGGCTTTATGTGGCTGGCACCGACTTGAATTAAAAGACAACAAGATCAAGCAGCCTGGTGGCTTCTACCTGGATTTTTCGGGGATAGCCAAAGGCTATAGCGTTGATTTGATTGCGGCTGACTTGCGTGACGCAGGCGTAAATAATTTTCTGGTAGAGGTGGGTGGTGAATTGTCTGGTTTTGGTATCAAACCAGACGGGCAGCCTTGGTGGGTTGCACTGGAAAATCCCATGTCGTCACTAGATGGTGTACAGACTATTGCCGCACTTCATGGTTTGGCGATAGCGACCTCTGGTGATTACCGTCGATATTTCGATTACGAAGGTACTCGCTATTCGCATACCATAGACCCGCGCACTGGCTCGCCTGTGCTTGCATCTTGCGTGGTAACCGTGTTGCACAGTTCCTGTATGCGCGCCGATGCAATAGCGACAGCGCTCATGGTGATGGGTGTTAGTGCAGGGCTTGATTATGCCGCGCGCCGTGGCATTGCCGTACTATTCACTCAACTTGAGGTCACGCAACTTGAGGATGCTAAGCCCGTGCAATATGCCTCTCCCGCTTTGTTAGCAATGGCAGAGGGGGCAGCTTGAACCGACAACTCCTTGCATTGTTAATCGTTGTTAGCTATTTCGTGCTGACGATATGGTTTATTCGCCGCCGCCGTCTTGCGCTGGCATCTAGCACACCTGAGATAACCAATGAAAACTCGGCCACATTGCAAACAGCGGATACGCTGGTGGCTTTTGCCAGCCAGACTGGAAATGCACAGCAACTGGCATCGCTAACCGCTGAAATCTTGGCTGCTGCTGGTTTACGCTTACAGGTTAAGGCGCTGGATCAAGTATCTTCATCTGAATTAGCTAATTATCGCCGCGCGCTTTTTATTGTCAGTACGACTGGCGAAGGTGACTCGCCTGATAATGCAACAGACTTTGTGTTAAAGACGATGTCTGGGGACGCCAATCTACAGTCCCTTGAATATGGTTTGCTGGCATTAGGCGATCGGCGCTATACCTATTTTTGCGGCTTTGGGCATACGCTTGATCATTGGCTACAGCAAAGTCATGCCTTGCCTCTGTTCGATATGGTGGAAGTGGATAATGGCGATGCAGGGGCATTACGTCACTGGCAATCGCAGCTCAGCCTGCTTGCGGACACGATAGAAGCTGCTGATTGGAGTGCTCCTGCCTATCAATCCTGGCGTTTGATAGAACGTCATCTTCTTAATCCAGGCAGCGTGGGAGGGCCTGTTTATCATCTCAAGCTTGAAGCTTTGGAAGTTCATGAGGGATGGCAAGCGGGAGATATTGTTGAAGTTGGTCCGCGCAATTCTGAGCGATCAGTTGCAGCATTGCTGAATGCCCTGGGCCTAAAACACGATGCCCCGGCTAATGAGTCTGGAACGCCCTGGGGCGAATGGTTGGCTGAACGTTTTCTACCGCACAGCGCTGCTGAAATTGAAGCTTTAAAACAGCTCCCTACGTCTGAACTCTCCTCGAGCCTGAAGCTATTATCTCACCGCGAATATTCTATTGCCTCCTTGCCCGCCGAAGGGCTTGAGCTTGTTGTGCGTCAGGTACGTAATACCAACGGTGAACTTGGACACGGTTCAGGGTGGTTAACTGAATATGCCAGCATAGGCGATAAAATCGCGCTTAGAGTGCGACCAAGCCCGATGTTTCATCCGCCTGCCGAGCCGATACCGCTGATTCTGATTGGCAACGGCACGGGTATCGCAGGGCTACGAGCACATCTAAAAGCCAGTATTGCCGCAGGTCAGCGTCGTCACTGGTTGATTTTCGGGGAGCGCAATGCAGCTTACGATGCCTATTTCAGCGATGAACTCCAGGCATTGCAAGAAGAGGGTGTGCTGACGAGACTTGATATTGCTTATTCCCGTGATCAGGCGATACCGATCTATGTGCAGGATTTAATACAACAGGCAGCGGATGAATTAAGAGTATGGCTTGATGATGGTGCGGCTATCTTTATCTGCGGTAGCGCAAAAGGCATGGCGCCTGAAGTGCACCGTGTGCTTTTGGATATTGTTGGGGATCATATTTTAGCAAACTTAACTAATACTGGCAGATATAGACGGGATATATATTAGCTAAGTAACGGCATATAGCTATATGCATACACTATATTTTTTGGTTGACATTACAAATGAGAATTATTATCATCTTCATTAAGATGATAAATCCATTAAAAACTTCAACTCAACAAGTAAAGCAACTAGATGCAAAACAGCTAGATACAGAATTGGTCAACTCGTCTCTAGCACAATCTGAGTTAGACAGAACCAAGAGGGTTGTTTTAAATCAAAAGCGCCAACTCAGTACCCAATTGTTATTCGCGGACAGTAAAGAAGTCGCCATCGTGCATGGCGAGGATGAGTATTTATTAAGAATCACCAAGCAGGGCAAGCTCATACTAACCAAATAATGATGAATATTATGCTGGGTCAACCCCAATTACATCTCATGCCAAAATTGGTAAGTGAATTACCTACTTTCGATATCAAAGCGCTAAAGCCAAGTGCAATTCTATCGGAAAGCCAACCACAGAAATTTTCATGGTCAAGCTTGGTGTTAGTTGCAGTTCTGCATGTGAGCATATTGATGTTTGTCATACACGCGCAGCAGAAAGATAAGATTGATATGCCTGCGGCAGCGCCCATGATGGTAAGCCTGCTTGATGCCCCACAACTGCAGAATGAGCAGCCTGCACAAACACCAAAAGTGGAGATAGTTAAGCAAAAGCCTGTGGTCGAGAAAAGGGTAATTGTTCCGCATACAAATGTGCCTTCCTCAGTGCCGTTAGCTCAAGAGAACATTAATCCAATCAAGCAAGAAATCCCCGTTACGGAAAGTAAGCCAAGCACCCCGCAAGATCAGCAGGTCGCCGAAAGTAAATCAAGTGAATCTACGGAAAAATCGCCCCAAAAAGAAGAGGTCGTAGAGCCCCCTAAATTTGGGGTTGCTTATCTAAATAACCCTGCACCCAGTTATCCACCAGTATCACATCGTCTGAGTGAGCAGGGGCAAGTGATGTTGCGGGTTCTGGTTAGCGCTACAGGTGAAGCCACTAGCGTTGAACTTGAAAAAAGTAGCCAATATGAACGCTTGGATCAAGCAGCGATTACAGCTGTAAAAAAATGGCGTTTTGTGCCAGCAAAAAAGAACAATCAGGCCTTGAGTGCTTATGTGCTGGTGCCCGTCAGATTCTCAATCGATAAGTAATTCACCATATTCAAGCAATATTTATTCAGCATTTATACAAGGAAATTTCATGGAAAGCGGCTATCAATTTAACTCACTGACATTTATTACGGACGGCGGCCCCGTTTCAATGATGGTTGCATTGCTATTGGTGACGATGTCAGTGGCAAGCTGGTATTTGATTATTGTAAAAAGCTACCAGGCTGTGACACTACGCAACAACTCTAACGCGTTCACCAAGAGATTTTGGGATGCACCTACTTTGGCATCTGCTTTAAACCAGACAGCAGGTACAACTCCTGTATCAAGGCTTGCCACTCAATCAATTGAGGCCGCAGAGCATCATCAGAAACATGCTGCAAAACGGCTGGCCGATGCTTGCAATCAGGATGAGTTTGTTGCCCGTGCCATGCGCCGTAATATTGCGGATGAAAGTGCAGCGCTTGAATCAGGCCTTACAGTATTGGCTTCTGTTGGTAGTGTGTCTCCATTTATTGGTTTATTTGGTACTGTGTGGGGTATTTACCATGCACTTGCCAGTATTAGTCTGAGCGGTCAGGCAACACTTGATAAAGTCGCTGGTCCAGTGGGTGAAGCATTGATTATGACTGCAATGGGTTTAGCGGTTGCTATTCCGGCAGTGCTTGCCTACAACGCGTTAGTGCGTAGCAATCGCGTGCTGCTGGGTCAGCTGGAAAGCTTTGCTCATGATTTACACACCTTACTTATTATGGGCACTGCACTTACTGTTGCGCCTAATACAAGCTCAGGAAATCAAGCAAGCAAGCAAAGCGCTGCACATCTTAAAGAGGTGAATGCATGATAGGGTCAGGTAATGGTTTTAGCGCGGGCAAACAGCAAGCGCCAATGGCGGAAATCAATACCACGCCATTAGTCGATGTCATGCTGGTGCTTTTAGTGATTTTTATTATCACGGCACCTTTGCTCACACATGCGGTAAAGATAGATTTGCCACAGGCAAGTAGCCAGCCTTTGCCTGAAAAGCCAGACGTGGTTTCAATCTCGATTGATCAAGATGGCAAGACTTACTGGAATGATTCGCCGCTGGTGCAAGGTGAATTAACAGTGCGCTTAAAACAGGCCGCTAAGCAAGAGCCTCAACCAGAGCTGCATATCCGTGCAGATAAAGACACGCGTTATCAGGCGCTGGCCGAAATCATGGCAGATGCACAAAATGCAGGCATTAAAAAACTAGGGTTTGTTAGCCAGCCTAACGCATCAGGCAATTCGCAATAACAAGTTAGGTCAGGCTAGATTTACTGGCTGGCCTAACTTTCAGTTCTTAACTCAGTACATCCCCAATACTTCTCCATTCTACGGCCTGCTTTTTGCTAGATTAGCTGACAACGACTGCTGAATAAGCTATCTTTATTCAAAGCATCTGTTTCAGTGATTTTCTGCGTGATCACAAACTTGTCCTAGCCTGCCATACAGCGCTGGCCATGACGGGTCTGGTGTCATTTTCGTTCTGTGAATTGATATCGAAAGAATCGGCTTATGACCACTCCAAAAGCAAAAGCTACTTCCAAAAAATCAGCCAATACCGTAATTACATCAGAGCAAACGCCTATTGTGCAGGCCTTGCAGAATCACTTGGTATTTTCATCTGGTAAAACCAGTGACAATGCTACGCGGCGTGACTGGTACTCTGCAGCAGCACATACAGTGCGTGATCACGTGATGGAGCGCTGGGTAAAAACCCGTGACGAGAATCGCGCGCGTGACCCTAAACGTGTGTTTTATCTCTCACTGGAGTTCTTAATCGGGCGCATGCTCTCAAATGCCGCACTGAATTTGGGCATTGATGGCAAAGTTAGCGAGGGTTTGACCGACCTTGGGCATAACCTTGAAAACGTTGTTGAAATGGAAACCGATGCTGCGCTTGGTAACGGTGGTTTAGGCCGTTTGGCCGCCTGTTTCCTGGATTCAATGGCGACAATGAATATCCCAGGTACTGGTCATGGCATTCGCTATGAGTACGGCATGTTTCGGCAGTCAATTGAAAAAGGCCAGCAGGTTGAGAACCCAGATAACTGGCTGCGCTACGGCAATATATGGGAGTTCCAGCGCCCTGAGCATACCCATACCATCAAGTTCTTCGGCAAAGTGGTTGAGGTGCACGACAAGCAGGGTGCAACTAAGTACCACTGGGTAGATTATGAGTCTGTGGTGGCGATGGCCTACGATGTACCAATTCCCGGCTATAACACGCAAACCGTGAACAATTTGCGCCTGTGGTCAGCAAAGGCAACCAAAGAATTCGATCTGCGCCAGTTTAATGATGGCAATTATGAAAAAGCGGTTGAAGGGCGTAATGATACGGAAAGCATCTCCAAGGTACTTTACCCTAACGATACTTCAGCCTCAGGCCGTGAGTTAAGACTCAAGCAGCAGTATTTCTTTGTGTCTGCGGCCATTCAAGACATTATTCATTTATTCCTGCTGAAAAATAGCGACTGGGATAAATTACCTGACAAAGTCGCGATTCAACTGAACGATACACACCCAGCCATCGCGGTCGCTGAGCTGATGCACCAATTGGTAGATATTCACCATCTAGAGTGGGATTATGCATGGAAGTTGGGCGTCAAGATATTTGGATATACCAACCATACCTTGATGCCAGAAGCTCTTGAAACCTGGTCTGTAGAGCTGTTTGGTAGTTTATTGCCACGCCATCTGGATATTATCTACAAGATCAATTATGAGTTCTTGCAGATGGTGAACCATAAATTCCCTGGCGATACTGATTTACTCACACGCGTTTCCATTATTGATGAAACCCATGGCCGCCGCGTGCGCATGGCACATCTGGCGATTGTTGGTAGTCATACCGTGAACGGCGTTGCAGCGTTGCACAGTGAGTTACTGAAAACCATATTGTTTGATGACTTCAACCGAATTTATCCAGGCAAGTTCATCAACATTACTAATGGCATTACGCCTCGCCGCTGGCTGAACCAATGTAATCCTGGCCTGGTTAAATTGATGACTAGCAAGATAGGCAGTGATTTCCACAGTGATTTGTCCAAACTTAGCGCCCTGACTCCGTTGGCAGAAAATGCCGTGTTCCGTAAAGCATTCAGGGACATCAAGCACGCCAATAAAGTCCGTTTGGCCGAGCGTATCGAAAAGCTCACGAGTGTCAGGTTGAACCCAGATAGCCTGTTTGATGTGCAAATCAAGCGCATTCACGAATACAAACGCCAGTTACTAAACCTGTTGCATGTCATCACGCTGTATAACCGTATTCGGTCAGGTCAAGCTAATGATGCTGCCCCCCGCACCGTCATTTTTGGTGGTAAGGCTGCTCCTGGTTACTGGATGGCCAAGCAGATTATTCGCCTGATCAATGATGTGGCAGTCATTGTCAATGAAGACCCTGCTGTAGGCGATAGACTTAAAGTGGTGTTCTACCCAAATTATGAAGTTTCAGCCGCTGAATTACTATTCCCCGGCAGTGATTTATCTGAGCAGATTTCGACTGCAGGTACTGAGGCATCTGGCACGGGCAATATGAAGATGGCGCTCAACGGCGCGCTCACCATCGGTACATTGGACGGTGCCAATGTGGAGATCAAGGAAGAAGTAGGCGATGAAAATATCTTTATTTTCGGCCTCACTACCCCCGAAGTCGCGCAGAAAAAAGCAGCTGGCTATAACCCTTGGGATTATTACTTTGGCAACCCAGAGTTGCGCCAGGTGCTGGATATGATCGCAGGCGGATATTTCTCAGTAGATGAGCCAGGTCGTTACCAGGCCATCTTTGATACGCTGTTACACAAGGGTGATCATTATCTGCTGCTGGCTGATTATGCGAGCTATATCGCGGCGCAAGACGCCGTATCCAAACTGTATCAAGATCAAGAAGAGTGGTCTCGCCGCGCTATCTTGAACGTGGCACGCGTGGGTAAATTCTCCAGCGACCGTACCATTGGCGAGTATGCAAAAAACATCTGGAAAGTGAAATCGACCAAAGAGTAAATCCTAGCTGTTCATGTAAACCAAAATTGGGCGCTAATACGCGATTGTATTAGCGCCCAATTAATTTCTAATGACTGTGCTACTTTCAACTATCTCGGGGTATGATTTTCGTTATTGTGGCCTGAAGTTTTAGCCATGCTTATCTAACTGGAGATTTAATATGCGCCGCCTTCTTACGACTCTCGCACTAATCAGCTTTTCAATTCAGGCCAATGCACTCGATATCAACGACTTAAGTAATGCAGATGCAAGTAGTGGGCTAAAAGCTGCCTTGATCCAAAGCGCGGGCAAGGCCGTAGGTCAACTTGGGGCTGTGGATGGTTTCTTCAACAATCCCCAAGTAAAAATTCCTTTACCTGACTCCATGAAAAAAGCAGAAAAAGCCATGCGCATGTTTGGCATGGGCAAGCAGGCTGATGAGCTGGTACTTAAAATGAATCGCGCTGCTGAAGCTGCAGTGCCAGAGGCCAAGACTTTGCTAGTCAATTCTGTGAAAAAAATGAGCGTACAAGATGCCAAAGATATCCTCACTGGTGGTGACGATGCCGCTACGCAATATTTCAAGAAAACCACATCAGGCCCCATGGCCGAGAAGTTCTTGCCGATTGTGAAAAAGGCTACGGAAAACGTAGCACTTGCCCAGCAATACAATAAATTTGCCGAGATGGGCAGCCAGTATGGTTTAGTGAAAAAAGACCAGACCAACCTTGAGCAATACGTCACGCAGAAAACTCTGGATGGCGTATACCTGATGATGGCAGAAGAAGAAAAAGCCATACGCCAAGACCCAATGGGGCAGGCCAGTGGTTTACTAAAAAAAGTATTTGGTGCTGTTAAGTAAGGGCTGCATAGCATACCCAATCTATTTGGGGATTATCGACACAAGGTAATACCCCAACTTTCTGGTAAAATTCAGGCTCACCCATTGCTTGCAGCCTGAATCCATTCATGTCTAGTCAACAAACATCCCTCCCAGTCCTGTTGAGTTTGCGTGGTAGTGCCGCGCTTTCAGCGTTTCGCATTGAAAAAATACTGTATTCGTTAAAGGGCACAGCGCCAAATGTGAACAAGCTCACAGCTGAGTTCTGGCATTTTGTTTGGACTGATGGTGAGTTAGGCCCTTGGCAGCAAGATACCTTGAAGCAGATTTTGACTTACGGCTCGAAATCCGCACAGTTGATAAATGTGGCACAAGGCGAGCTGTTTCTCGTTATTCCGCGTATAGGGACGATTTCTCCCTGGGCATCGCGTGCTACCGATATCGTGAAACACTGTGGTTTGCAATCTGTACAGCGCGTTGAGCGCGGCATTGCCTATTATGCGGAGACCAAAGATGGCATGCCGCTGACCGATGCTGAAAAGCTCGCGCTCAAGGCGTTGATCCATGATCGTATGACCGAGATGGTATTCAATACGCTGGGCGATGCCGCAAAACTTTATCACCATGCAGACCCTGCGCCCATGGCTAGTGTTGATGTGCTGGCTGGGGGCAAAGCGGCACTTAATCAGGCCAATTCAGATATGGGTTTGGCGCTATCACCAGACGAAGTAGATTATTTGGTAGAGAATTTTGTACGCATAGGTCGCAACCCGACCGATGTTGAGTTAATGATGTTTGCACAGGCGAACTCTGAACACTGTCGCCACAAGATATTCAATGCAGACTGGGTAGTCGATGGCGTGCCACAGGCACATTCACTGTTCGGTATGATCCGCAACACGCACAAGTTGAATCCGGGCAATACGGTAGTGGCTTATTCAGACAATGCCTCGATTGTGGCGGGCGAAACTACCAGACGTTTTTATCCGCAAGCTGATGGCAGCTATGGCTTTGTGGAAGAAGAGATGCATTTTCTGATGAAAGTCGAAACGCATAACCATCCAACCGCCATCTCACCTTTTGCAGGTGCGGCTACTGGTGCTGGCGGCGAGATTCGCGACGAAGGTGCAACTGGTTCAGGGTCTAAACCAAAAGCAGGTTTGACAGGGTTTTCAGTATCCAATCTGAATATTCCAGGCTTCAAGCAACCGTGGGAGTTCTATACACCTAATCCGTCTACCATGGAGCTTTCTTACGGCAAGCCATCACGTATCGCGTCTGCCTTGCAGATCATGGTTGATGGCCCATTAGGTGGCGCAGCATATAACAATGAGTTTGGTCGCCCGAATATCGCGGGTTATTTCCGTACGCTGGAAATCGAAGCTGCGGGTGAGATGCGCGGCTACCATAAGCCAATCATGCTGGCGGGTGGTGTCGGTAATATTTCCGCACAACATTCAAAAAAGAACCCGATTCCGCCTGGTGCTTACCTGATTCAACTTGGTGGATCAGCCATGCTGATTGGTTTGGGCGGAGGTGCAGCATCCAGTATGGATACAGGCACCAACACCGAGAACCTTGATTTTGATTCCGTACAGCGTGGTAACCCAGAGTTGGAACGCCGTGCGCAGGAAGTGATCGATCGTTGCTGGCAATTGGGTGACCAGAATCCTATCTTGAGTATTCATGACGTAGGCGCTGGCGGTATCTCTAATGCTTTTCCTGAACTGGTGAACGATGCTGGCGTAGGTGCTCTATTCAGCCTGCGTTCCGTACATAACGAAGAGCCGGGCATGTCGCCACGCGAGCTTTGGAGCAATGAAGCGCAAGAGCGTTATGTAATGGCAATTGCCAGAAAAGACCTAGCCCGATTTGCTGCGATTTGCGAGCGTGAGCGCTGCCCGTTTGCAGTGGTCGGTGAAGCCACCGAAGAACGCCATCTCACAGTTGAAGATAGCCATTTCCATAACAAACCAGTGGATATGGATTTGTCGGTGTTGTTAGGCAAGCCGCCAAAAATGACGCGCGATGTGACGCACGTTTATCGCGAGCTCAAGGCGTTTGATACCAACAAGATTAACCTGAAAGAAGCTGCCGAGCGCGTATTGCGCTTGCCAGGCGTGGCTGATAAAACTTTCCTCATCACGATTGGCGACCGTACGGTGACGGGCCTGGTAGCGCGTGACCAGATGGTGGGTCCTTGGCAAATCCCCGTGGCAGACGTCGCAGTGACGCTGGCTGGCTATGAAACCTATCGCGGTGAAGCCTTTGCCATTGGCGAAAGAGCGCCCATCGCGCTGATTGATGGCCCAGCTTCTGGCCGCATGGCGATAGGCGAGGCCATTACCAATATCGCAGCCAGTTCTATTGAAAGATTAAGTGACCTCAAGCTGTCCGCCAACTGGATGGCACCTGCAGGCCATGCGGGCGAAGATGCAGCATTGTTTGATACTGTAGCGGCCGTTGGCATGGAGTTCTGCCCGCAACTAGGCATCAGCATCCCCGTTGGCAAAGACTCGATGAGCATGAAAACGGTCTGGGAAGAAAAGGGCGAGAAAAAAGCTGTTACCGCGCCAATCTCCTTGGTCGTGACGGCTTTTGCGCCAACCTGGGATGCCCGAAAAACCCTCACGCCACAAATACAGATGCGTGAAGAATTGGGCGATACTGTACTGATTCTACTGGATCTAGGCGCAGGCAAAAACCGCATGGGCGCATCTGCACTGGCTCAGGTGTATGGTGCTACCGATGACACTGCGCCAGATATTGAAGATGCCAGCCGCCTGAAAGCGTTCTTCGAGGCGATTCAAACGCTGAATTCTGAAGATAAGTTGCTTGCTTACCATGATCGTTCTGACGGTGGTTTGTTCGTCACGCTGGCTGAAATGGGGTTTGCAGGCCATTGTGGCCTGGATATAGATATCACTAATCTCACGGGTGATATTGCCAGCATATTATTTAACGAAGAGTTGGGTGCTGTCATACAGGTACTTGCCTCAGAGGCCGATGAAATTATTGAGCAACTTAATCTCACGCTGCAAGGCTGTGTGCATCTTATCGGCATGCCGGTGGCGAACAACCATGGTTTCATCGTGCGCAGATTTGGCGATATTGCTTATGCAGAGCTGCGTAGCGATCTACACCGCTTATGGTCTGAAACGACTTACCAGATGCAAAAGTTGCGCGACAACCCTGAGTGTGCTCAGCAAGAATACGACCGCATCTTGGATGTGAATGACCCAGGCTTGCATCAATATCTGACTTTCGATTTGGCTAATCATATTGAAGCGCCTTATGTCGCTACTGGCGCTCGTCCAAAAATGGCGATTTTGCGTGAGCAGGGCGTGAATGGCCAGGTTGAAATGGCGGCAGCATTTGACCGCGCTGGTTTTCAATCGCATGACGTACATATGAGTGACATCATCAGTGGCCGTACCAAGCTGACCGACTTTGCAGGGCTGGTAGCCTGCGGGGGGTTCTCATACGGTGATGTGCTTGGTGCTGGCGAAGGCTGGGCAAAATCAATCCTGTTCAATTCACGTGCTCGGGAAGAGTTCTCAGCATTCTTTGAGCGTCAGGATTCATTTGCATTAGGCGTGTGTAATGGTTGCCAGATGATGAGCAACTTGCGCAGCATTATTCCAGGTGCGGAATACTGGCCACACTTTATCCGTAATAAATCTGAACAGTTTGAAGCGCGTTTTGCCATGGTTGAAGTCATGGAGTCACCATCCCTCTTTTTTAGCCATATGGCTGGGAGCCGCATGCCTATTGCCGTTGCGCATGGTGAAGGTTTTGCGGAATTTTCTTCACAATCGGCTGTCACAGAAGCGCTGTCAGCGAAACTCGTGAGTGTGCGTTTTGTAGATAACCGAGGTGAGCCAACAGAGTCTTATCCTTTTAACCCGAACGGTTCGCCACAAGGGATTACTGGATTAACCACTGCTGATGGGCGTTTTAGCATTATGATGCCGCATCCTGAGCGTGTTTTCAGGACAGTGCAGCACTCTTGGCACCCTGAAGGTTGGGGTGAAGATTCACCGTGGATACGTATGTTCCGTAATGCAAGAAAGTTTGTTGGCTAGTTTTAAAGTGTATTAATTTTATTGATTGAAATTTGTTTTAACTAATATTTATTTAACTAGAAAAAAGTAATTAATCGCCATTTGGCGGGGAGATAAGCATGAAAGCAATTAAGGTACTTTTAATGACAGCAACATTGGGTTTATGGATGGGGCTCTCATTACACGCATACGCGCTAGATGGTGATTCGCAGGTTGAATACAGCGAAGCCTTGCAAAGCGGCAAAGTAAAAGTAGTGAAGAAATATCTCGATAAAGGCTTGGATGTTAACGAGAAGTTTTTTGCCTGGTCTGCATTGCAAATCTGTGCGAATGCACAAAAAGATGCCCCAGTGCCTGAGAAGCCACATCTGGCAATCGCCAAGCTATTGCTGGATAAAGGTGCTGATATCAACTATCAACACCCAGCGACCAAAATGACTGCGCTACAGTTAGCTGCGTTGAACCACGATACCGCGTTAGTGAAATACCTGATTTCTCGTGGCGCTGACGTTAATATTAAAATGCGTGGCGGTGTTTCTATCGTGCGCGCAGTTCGTGATCAAGGTGACCCGAAAATGGTTGAATTGCTAGAAGCAGCAGGCGCCAAAGATGATGGCTGTCAGGAAGATTGCCTCTAATCTGCTAAGTGCGTCTGATGAATTATCAACCAGGTCTGACTTTGTTAAACCAGGTTTTGTTAAATGGGTATGTGATTCAGGACGTGTGATGATGCTTGAGATAGTTGCGCTCTTCTGTCAGCCTTTCAAGCATTATCTTTTGTTATTAAAGCCAACAACACTGCTTGTATCAGCGAGTGTTGTTGGCTTTTTGTTTTCGGGTTCACCTGCAACAGCTGCTGAAATCAAGTTGGCAAGCGCCGATAATGAGATTTCGATAATTCCGAATACAGTGAACATTGCTGAAAATTCTCCCGTTTTTTCATCCCATATCAGAACACTTGCGGCCTCTTGTGCTGCTTGTCATGGCACTAATGGCAATAGCGTTGGCGGTATGCCCGTATTAGCCGGGCTAGACCCAACGCGATTTGTCGTGCAAATTCAGGCTTTTCGGTCTGGTGAGCGTGCATCTTCAGTGATGCATCATCACGCCAAGGGCCTCACGCCCGAAGAAATCGAGCAGCTTTCAAGATATTTCGCTGCGCAAAAACGCGTGCAGGTTGCTGCACCTGCAAACCAGAAACTGGATACTCGCCATGACGATTGATCGTCGTCATTTCATCAAGCTTGCGGCAGCTATGGCGGCAACAATACCCGCTGGTATCTCAATGGCCGATACAGGCGTGATTTTGCCGAATTCAAACGCCAGAGGTCGGGTAGTGATTATTGGGGCTGGGTATGCTGGCGCCACTGCGGCCAAATACTTGCGTATGCTAAGCCAAGGCGGTATTGAAGTCATTGTCATTGAGCGCAGTAGCCAGTTTGTTTCATGTCCGCTGAGCAATCTGGTGCTCGGTGGTAGCCGAAACATCAATCAACTGACCTTTGGCTACGATGCCCTGAGAGCACACCACGGCATACAGTGGGTGCAAGATGAAGTGCTGGATATTGATGTCGCCAATAACAAAATCAACATGGCACGTGGTGAACTCCACTACGATAAATTGATTGTGGCGCCGGGCGTAGATTTTAATTACGACCAGTTACCCATGCTGCAAAGCAAAGACGCGCAAACACAAATCCCGCATGCCTGGAAAGCAGGTTGGCAAACAGTCAACTTGCGTAAACAGCTTGAATCTATGCGCAGCGATGGCGTGTTTGTCATCAGCATCCCTAAAGCGCCATACAGATGCCCGCCAGGCCCTTATGAGCGGGTAAGCCAGGTGGCGTTTTATTTAAAGAATCGCAAGCCGTCGGCTAAGATTATTGTGTTGGATGCTAACCCCGATATAGTCTCCAAGAAAGGCCTATTCACCAAAGCGTGGGCAGATCTATATGCGGGAATGATCGACTATCGACCCAATAGCAGTGTGGTGGATGTTGATGTTAAACAGCGCACAGTCAAAACCGAATTTGAAACCGTACAAGCAGATGTGCTCAATATCATTCCGCCACAACGTGCGGGCAAACCAGCCCAAATGGCCAGCTTGAATAACATCGATAAACGCTGGTGCGAAGTAGATTTTCTTAGCTATGAGTCAAAAGTTGTGCCTAATATATATGTCATTGGTGATTCAGTTTCTGCGGCCTTACCCAAATCAGCGCATATGGCGACTTCGCAGGCAAGAGTATGCGCTAGTGCAATCGTTGCTTTGCTTAGTGACCAAGCGCCAGATGCAGCGCCTGTGTTTGCCAACACTTGCTACAGCTATGTGAGTGATAAGTTGGCGATGCATGTGGCAAATGTCTATCGTTATGACCCTGTCAAAAAAGTCATGTTGCCAGCCGATGGTGGTGGGGTTTCGGATGCGCCTTCAGAACTTGAAGGGCACTACGCTGAATATTGGGCTGAAAATATCTGGGCAGATGTGCTGACGTGAGTAGCGCTCTATCAAGGATATTGATTGCCATGCGCGGGGTTTTCTTGCTGATGTTTTTAGTCACAAGCCCAGTCAATGCAGAAGGTGATCCTGCTAGCTTGATAAAACTACCAACTGGATTCAAAGCCCAGGTATTTGCCAAACTTGATTCAGGGAGCACGGATTATTTCCGTGGTCCGCGCATGATGGCTTTTGATAATGAAGGCAATCTTTACGTGTCGCTTGGGCGTGATAACAAAGTCATCATGTTGTCAGACGCGAACCACGATGGCTTAGCTGATGGAATTGCTATAGTTGCGGATAATCTGAACTCACCCAATGGCTTGGCTTTTAGCAATGGCAACTTGTTAGTGGCGAATCAAGATGGAGTTGTCAGGCTACAAAAGCAAAATGGGCAATGGCCAGCTGGTAAAGTTACGCCAATTATCAGCGGCCTGGCGACAGGCGGACACACGCTTAAAACTATTAAAATTGGGCCCGATGGCTATCTGTATATCAATATAGGCTCAAGCTGTAACGTTTGTGCGGAGACTGATCCGCAACGCGCCACGATTTTACGTTATACGCTAGATGGCAAACCTGCTGGCGCATTGACCACCTTAGGCTGGCACGCGCCGACTGCTGTGTGGGCAAGTGGATTACGCAATTCGCAGGGGTTTGCATGGCATCATAAAACTGGGGCGATGTTTGCCACGAACAATGGCGCTGATAACCGTTCCGATAGCAAAGGTGGGGCGGCCAATGATGAAGTCCCGCCTGAGCACCTTAACCGCATTGAGCCTGGCAAAAATTACAGTTGGCCGTATTGTTGGGGCAATCATGTGCCAGATCCCAATTTTATTTCTGATGAGGGCTATTGTGCGACTACCCAAGCGCCAGATATTACGTTTGCAGCACATTCCACACCGATTGGTATTACGTTTCTGGATCAGGCCAAATTCCCCACGGAATATAAAAATGATGCGATAGTGGCTTTGCATGGCTCATGGAATCGTAAAGCTTTATCTGGCTATAAGTTGGTACGTGTTAAATTTGATGATGCTTCAAACCCAGATAAACCAACAGAAGTTGTCGATTTCGCAACAGGTTGGCTCAACAACAATAGTGCCTGGGGGCGCCCAGTGGATGTGATTGTTGGGCCAGATGGCGCATTCTATGTGTCGGATGACCGCGCTGGACTGATTTATCGTATTACCTATACTGCAGATCAAGTGCAGAAGAATATTAAGTAAAAAAGAGGACTAGACCATGAATATACAAACTGTCATTAAAACTTTATTTAAATCAGTGGCATTACCTACACTGATGTTGGGTACACTTGCATCGCCCGCGGTTGCTGCAGTTGAACAAGCCTCTGCCCCAGCAAATATGGTGGTGTATATTGCGCCAGCGCAATACGAACATCCAATCAAACTCTGGCATTTTTACTATAGCTATTGGTTTGAGCAAGGGCCTGTAGCCGAAGTGGTGGCAGAAGATGTATTTGGCAGTGAATACGGCCATGTCGCTATGTGTACTAGTAATGAGGCGGGCAATACTTTAGTCTGGCTCAAGCCAAGTATGTTTTATAACCCACATATGACTACTTACTACGGCACGGTCACAGCCAGTGTGTACTCAGGCAGTGGCAAACCGCTAGGCACTTTTGTGGGTGAATCACAGAAGAATGGATTTCTGGATGTCGCAACCAACGACCAGATTAAAGCCACTTACAAACTCGCTATGCAAGACTTGGCAGCTAAAATGAATGCAAACCCGGCTTTTCAGCAGTTGGTAAAACAGGGTATCCCTGATACTGAAACAAGATCGCCATGTACCATGGTGACTATGTTGCCATCAACAAAATAAAAGAATCTCTTGGGTTCATATGAGTTTGCCTGATGATGTAATGGAGCTCCGACAGGCTGCCCTTTTTTGCCTGAGTATGCAGCCTGCGACTGAAAAAGCAGAAGCTGTTGCAGCCTTGGCCAATGCTTGGGCAACAGGTGAATTCCAGCTTGAGTCTCACGCCCAATTACAGGCAAGTATGTATGGTTCAGTTCCAGGCCGACCTGATAAGCCAGAGCTTGTGCCACCATTATCAGTAAAGCGCCGCGCCATGAATACGCCTGCTGGCCGCGCTATTTTGATTCACGCTCTCGCACATATTGAATTCAATGCGATCAACCTTGCGCTGGATGCAATATGGCGCTTCACCGAGATGCCAGCACAGTATTACGTTGACTGGCTAAAAGTTGCGCAAGAAGAGGCACTACACTTCACATTGCTCAACCAGCACTTGCAAAGCCAGGGATATGAATATGGTGATTTCCCTGGCCACAACAGCCTATGGGAAATGGTGCAAAAAACCGAAGATGACGTACTGGCGCGTATGGCACTTGTTCCTAGAACTATGGAAGCGCGAGGACTGGATGCCTCACCGCCTTTACGCGCCAAACTGGCACAAGCTGGCGACATGGCCGCAGCCAGTATTCTGGATATTATTTTGCGCGATGAAATCGGCCATGTAGCAATCGGTAATCATTGGTATAACTGGCTGTGTGAGCAGCGTGGGCTTGAACCAGTGAGCACTTATGCCAGTTTGACCGTTCAATATGAAGCGCCGAAACTGCGCGGCCCTTTTAATCTTGAAGCGCGGCGTGCAGCGGGCTTTAGTGAACCTGAACTTGCAGCTCTGGTTTAGCGTTTCAAGCTATTTCTTTTCTGGCGTGTCTTTCAAGGTAATCGACTGAATGACGACTGTTTGCAATGGCGTGTCGCTTGGGTCGGTAGGTAATTTAGAAATCTTCAGCACTACATCCATGCCCTGTACTACCTTGCCAAACACTGCATAACCCCAACCACGGTCAGAAGCTTCTGTGTAATCCAATGAAACATTGTTGGCAACGTTGATGTAAAACTGTGCCGTGGCTGATTGCGGGTCACCCGTGCGAGCCATTGCGATAGCACCGATTGAGTTGGTCAGGCCATTGTCAGCTTCATTTTTGATTGGGGAGCGTGTTGGTTTTTCGACCAAGTCTTTGGTAAAACCACCACCCTGAATCATGAACCCTGAAATCACACGGTGAAAAATCGTGTTGTCGTATTGCTTGTCTTTAACATACTGCAAGAAATTTGCGACGGTGACTGGTGCGCGCTGGCTGTTGAGCTCAACAAGGATAGTGCCCATATTCGTTTTGATTTCCACCACTGGCAGTGGCGCAGACATGGCGCTGATGCTGAGTGAGAGGCTTAACGCCGCAACTGCTGATAGTAAGAGGTGTTTAATCGAATTCAGAGACATGGTTTTCCTTTAACTGTGGATGCTAAATAAGTGAATAATACCATCTAGGCCGCTATGGTTGAGCGCATAAGTGGCCTGTTGTTGCACTACTGGCTTGGCGTGGTAGGCGATACCCGCAGCGGCTTCTGCCATCATTTTTAGGTCATTTGCGCCATCACCAATAGCTATCACTTGCGACTGATTCAAGCCTAGTTGGTTTCTAGCCTGGATTAAAAAATCCGCTTTCGCTTGCGCATCCACCACTTTACCTAAAACTTGCCCTGTGAGCTTGCCATCAATGATTTCTAGCGAATTTGAGTGAGCGTAATCCAGCCCGAGCAGGTTTTTAAGGTAATCCGCGAAAAAATCAAAGCCGCCAGAGACCAGCATAGTTTTGATGTTGTGTTGTTTGCAGGAGGTAATCCATGCTTCTGCACCTGGGTTGAGTTGCAGGCGCTCATCAATCACACGCTGTAAAGCAGATGCATTCAGGCCTTTTAGTAAACTAACTCGGCGGCGCAGGCTTTCTTCAAATTGAATCTCACCACGCATGGCGCTTTCGGTGATCTCAGCGACTTGCGGCTTGATGCCCATCATGTCGGCGATCTCATCAATGCATTCAATATTGATCAGTGTGGAATCCATGTCCATCACTGCCAATCCTATGTTCTGCAGCGTGTGATTGTCTGCAACCACCGCGTAATCAAGCGCATGGCTTTGGCAATACTGGCTGATCTGCGTTGTATCTGGTTGGCTTTGCAGCGGCAAATAATAAGCATGACCAGCCAACTTAACAAATGAGGCGCTACTTTGGCTCAATTGCTGTATTTCGCTGAGTGCTGTGCCTGAAAATGATGGCGCTGAAAGTGACGACTCTTGGATGACAAGACGCATAGTGGATGAGTTAAGCACAAAACGAGCATTATACACGCTGATAGCAGGGCCAAATGTCACCAAAGCTGGCGTAATTAGGCTATTTCAGCGAAAATGAGCGATTAGCTACTGATTAAAGCACACCAATGAATTTGCACGAGTTTCAAGCCAAACAATTGCTGCAACACTATGGTTTGGTCGTCCCTAAAGGCCAAGTCGCCAATACGCCAGAGTTAGCCAGCGATGCTACCAGTTTGATTGGTGGCGATGCCTGGGTGGTCAAGGCGCAAATCCATGCGGGTGGTCGTGGCAAGGCAGGCGGCGTTAAGGTCGTTAAGTCTGCGATTGATGCAAAAACAATTGCAGAGAATTTACTGGGTAAACCACTCGTCACTTACCAAAATGCGCCAGATGGCCAGATGGTGAATCAGGTATTGGTGGAAGAGACTTTACCGATTGCGCGCGAGCTATATATTTCATTACTGGTTGATCGCAGCCTAGAGCGCGTTGTGTTTGTTGCTTCTGCTGCTGGCGGCATGGATATTGAAGAAATTGCCCAGGTTAGCCCTGAGAAAATCCTGAGAGAAATCTGTGATCCATTAAATGGTTTGGTGGATTTCCAGGCACGCAATATTGCCTTTGCATTAGGTCTTGCGGGCGAGCAGATAGGTGCCTTTACCAAGTTGGCTAAAGGGCTATACCGCCTGTTTAAAGAGAATGACCTTGCGCTGCTTGAAATCAATCCTTTGGTTGTTACAACCACTGGCACTTTGGTTGCGTTGGATTGCAAGATGAGTGTGGACGACAACGCACTCTATCGCCAGAAAGCCCTTGCCGAGCAGCGTGACTGGAGTCAGGACGACGCAAAAGAGGCCGTGGCACATGCTGCAGGGCTTAACTATATTGCATTGAACGGTAACATCGGCTGTATGGTCAATGGCGCAGGCTTGGCGATGGCGACCATGGACCTGATCAAGCTGCACGGCGGCATGCCTGCAAACTTTCTTGATGTGGGTGGTGGCGCAACAGCAGAAACAGTGGCTAAAGCTTTCAAGATTATTCTGGCTGACAATAACGTTAAAGCTATTCTGGTCAATATCTTTGGCGGCATCATGCGCTGCGACATTATTGCCGAAGGCATCATCACAGCTGTGAAAGAAGTCGGAATCAAGATCCCCGTTATCGTACGTCTTGAGGGCACCAATGTTGAGCTTGGTAGAAAAATGCTCAGCGAAAGCGGGTTATCAATCATCTCGGCAGATGGCCTGACCGATGCAGCAAAGCAGGCTGTTAACTCAGTGAAGAATACGGCAGTGAAAGTTTAGTATGAGTATATTGGTTGATAAGAATACAAAAGTGATTTGCCAGGGATTTACCGGCAAGCAGGGCACATTTCACTCCGAGCAGGCGATTGCTTACGGCACCAAAATGGTGGGTGGTGTAACACCGGGCAAAGGCGGTCAACGGCATCTGGATCTGCCCGTTTTTAATACTGTACGTGAGGCAGTGCGAGAAACTGCTGCTAATGCTACTGTGATTTATGTACCACCCGCATTTGCAGCGGATTCGATACTCGAAGCATGCGATGCAGGGATTGCCTTGATTGTCTGCATCACCGAAGGCATCCCCGTACTGGATATGCTCAATGTGAAAGCGGCTTTAAAAGTGAATGGCGTCAATATGGTTGGTCCCAATTGCCCTGGTGTGATTACCCCAGATGAATGCAAAATTGGCATCATGCCTGGCAATATTCATCTGCGCGGGAAGATTGGTATTGTTTCTCGCTCGGGCACCCTCACCTATGAGGCAGTGCACCAGACAACGGCGCTGGGGCTGGGTCAGTCCACCTGTGTGGGCATTGGTGGCGACCCAATCAAAGGTCTTAACTTTATTGAATGTCTGCAGATGTTTGAGGCTGATAGCGAAACGGAAGCCATTATCATGGTGGGCGAAATTGGCGGTAGCGATGAAGAAGCGGCCGCTGATTACATCCGCCATCATGTCACTAAGCCTGTGGCTGGTTATATTGCAGGCCAGACTGCGCCAGCAGGCAAGCGCATGGGCCATGCGGGTGCTATCATCTCTGGTGGTAGCGGCAAGGCAGAAGACAAAATCCGTGCGCTGGAAAATGCAGGCGTGATCGTTGCAAGTTCCCCAGCTGGCTTGGGTGAAGCAGTGCAGGCAGCAATAAAAGCGGCTATTGTTAGCCACAAATAATCAAGACAGGAACAACATGTTGCGTAAATTTTATCTAGTAAGTTTGTTAATGTTGGCGACTATGTTGCCTGTCGCACAGGCCGCCGATATTCCTTACCTGCTGACAGCGGCAGCAAAAGGTGATCTATCTACAGTCAACGCCTTATTGAACAGTGGTACTAATCCGAATACAAAGGATGCCGACGGCATTACTGCCCTCATGTATGCAGCGCGCAAAGATAAAGCCGATGTTGCATTGGCGCTCATCAACAAAGGTGCTGATATCAATGCCAAAGACAGCGGTGGCTGGACTGCATTGATGTTTGCCGCCAAGAAGAATTACATCGCCACGGTGAGGGTGCTACTGGATAAAGGTGCAGACCCTAAAGTTCGCGATGAATCAGGATGGAGCGCATTAGGCATGGCTTCTACTTCTGGCTATTCAGAGGTCGTGGACTTGCTACTTAAACACGGTATAGATGCCAACGTGAAAAGTGATGATGGCAAAAGCGTGCTGATGTATGCGGCTAAAAATGGAGATGTCTCCACTATTAATACCTTGATATCCAATGGCGCAGACATATCAACCCGTGACCGATTTGGCCTTACAGCGTTAATGTATGCCGCAAGGTCTGATCAAGTCCCTGCCATCTATGCTTTGCTGGACAGAGGCGCTAAGCTAGAAGACCAAGATAAATCTGAATGGACTGCTTTGACTTGGGCAGTTAAAAAATCTGCGAGTAAGGCAACTAAAGCCCTGATTGAAAAAGGCGCTGATGTGAATCACAAAGATTCTGAAGGTACGCCCATCCTTCAACTGGCTGTGAGCAATACAGATAGCGATTTGGTGAAGTATCTGCTCGACCACGGTGCTAATGTGAAAGCAAAAGATCAGTATGGCCTAACCGCTTTGGTCTATGCCTTAAAAGCGGGCAATGCCGACATCGTTAAATTGATTAAAGATGCTGGTGGTAGCTATTAAATAATGGCACAGGGCTTACGAATATTATGAGTGAGTCGATTCGACTGGCAATTGCCCAAATCAACTGCACAGTTGGTGATATGTCTGGCAACAGCGCAAAAATACTGGCCAGTGCCATGCAGGCTGCAAAATCAAATGCTAGCCTGCTAATCACTCCCGAACTCAGCCTGTGTGGCTACCCTCCTGAAGACTTACTGCTACGCGACGATTTCTTGCAAGTATGTGAAATCGAGCTACAGAGACTCGCTGCCGCATTGCCTGATATTACCGTTCTGGTTGGGCATCCACATAAAGAACACGGTAACTGCTACAACGCTGCTTCGGTATTGCAAGCCGGAAAAGTGGTGGCGACTTACCACAAACATATTTTGCCCAATCACAGCGTATTTGATGAAGTGCGTTATTTTGCGACGGGTAACGATGCCTTAGTGATTGAGCATCAAGGTGTGAAATTTGGTGTGTTGATTTGTGCCGATGTTTGGGAGGCTGCCCCTGCCAAACTCTCCAAGCAAGCTGGTGCTGAAGCACTTCTGGTGCTCAATGCCTCGCCTTATCACATGGATAAACAGGCTTCGCGCCACGAGGTGGCTGCCAGCCGTGTAGCTGAAACAGGATTGCCTATTGTCTATGCCAATCTGGTGGGCGGGCAAGATGAACTCGTATTCGATGGTGGCTCATTTGTGCTGGATAGAGATGGTGTGTTGGTACAGCAACTGCCCGCATTTGATGAAGCGTTTGCCTTGGTTGAGATTGATACCAGCCAAAAGAATCGGGTCAATCCTCAGCCAGCTAATATAGTTCCAGAACTCTCCATCGATGCCTCGGTTTATCAAGCCCTGAGTGTAGGCCTGCGAGACTACATCCATAAAAATGGCTTCCCCAGTGTCGTACTGGGATTATCTGGCGGCATAGATTCAGCACTGACCATGGCGATTGCGGTCGATGCGCTGGGCGCAGATAAAGTACGTGCAGTAATGATGCCATCTGAATTTACTGCGGATATTAGTATTACCGATGCCGCCCAAATGGCGCATGGCTTGGGCGTTGAATATACTGAACTGCCGATCAAGCCATTATTTGATGGTTTCAGGGCTACCTTGGCAGATGAGTTTGCAGGCCTGCCATTTGATACCGCGGAAGAAAACCTGCAGGCACGCATACGTGGCATGTTGCTCATGGCACTATCCAACAAATTTGGAAGCATAGTGCTGACTACTGGTAATAAAAGCGAAATGGCAGTGGGTTACTCTACACTTTATGGTGACATGGCTGGCGGTTTTTCATTGCTGAAAGATGTACCGAAAACACTGGTCTATCGTTTGGCGAAATATCGTAATAATATTTCGGCTGTGATTCCTGAACGTATTATCTTGCGGGCACCTACTGCCGAATTGCGTCACGGGCAAACCGATCAGGATAGTCTACCGCCGTATGAAGTGCTCGATGCTATTATGGAGGCGTATGTTGAGCATGATAGTAGCCATGCGGATATTGTCGCGCTGGGTTATCGCTTGCAAGATGTCATCAGGGTAACGACATTGATAGATCGCAATGAATACAAGCGGCGGCAAGCGCCAGTTGGGGTTAGAATTACACAGCGCGGTTTTGGTAAGGATAGACGTCACCCGATTACGTCAAAGTTTGCGTTTAAATACTAAATAATTAAAAAATTTGAGGAAGAGTGCACCATGAAAAAAATTGAAACAATCATCAAACCATTTAAGCTGGATGAAGTGCGCGAAGCATTGTCCGAAATTGGTGTGAATGGTTTAACCGTCACTGAAGTAAAAGGTTTTGGTCGCCAAAAAGGCCATACAGAACTTTACCGTGGTTCAGAATACATCGTTGATTTCTTGCCAAAGATCAAGATTGAACTGATTGTGGCCGATAGCCTGCTTGAAACCGCGATGGACGCAATAATCCGTTCAGCGCGTACAGGCAAGATTGGCGATGGTAAGATTTTTGTATTCCCTGTCGAGCAAGTCGTACGTATTCGTACTGGTGAAACGGGCGAAGAAGCAGTTTAAATCGAGGTAAATAATCGCATGCCAGTCGTCCTCAAAACCGTCATTCTGCTGGCAATCTCTAATGTCTTTATGACATTCGCCTGGTATGCGCATTTAAGAAATCTTAACGACAAACCTTGGTATATTGCAGCGCTGTTGAGTTGGGTGATTGCCTTGGCAGAGTATATGTTTCAGGTGCCTGCAAACCGTATGGGATTTACCGTTTTATCGCTGGCGCAATTGAAGATATTGCAAGAAGTGATCACGCTCTCGGTATTTCTTCCATTCGCTGTTTTCTACATGCATCAGCCACTTAAGCTTGATTTTCTCTGGGCTGGCTTATGCCTGATGGGTGCGGTTTATTTTATGTTTAGAGGCGTTTGATTTAACCTACTAATATATTAAAACGCTGGTATTAAAACCCAAGCGCCCGCGCACTCTGGTAGAAAATAAAACTCACCACCCAAGCAAGCACTAACGACCAAGCAATCGATAGAAACATGAACCCCGTGCTTTTTGACTCAGTACGTAGGGTAGCAATAGTTGACAGACAGGGTGTATAAATCAGGGTGAATAGCATGAAACTCATGCCCTGCACCCAGTCAAGATGCTGTGCCATCATGTGCATCAAGGCATCGCCCTGTAGTCCATAAATCACAGCTAGCGACCCTACTACAATCTCTTTGGCGACAAAACCAAAAATCAGCGCGATAGCGAGTTGGGTATCAATACCTATAGGGTTTAATACAGGTGCAAAGAACTGGCCGATCATACCTGCATAAGTGGCATCACTAGCAGTAGGCACTCCGCTTGGGAAGTTAGTCAGCGCCCAGACCAAGACCACGCCGATGATGATGAATTTGCTGGCACGGTTTAAAAAGTGGCGCGCTTCATTCCAACCACGCAACAATATCTGGTTGGGGGTAGGAAAGCGATATGGCGGCAACTCCAGTACAAAGGGCTCAGAGGTTTTATAGTGACCTTTGTAGATGATGGCAGTGAGGAATATTGTGGCAAAGCTCACCATATACAGCGCGAACAATACAACAGGCGCTTGTTTGGCGGTGAACAGGGTAGCTGTCATGAATAAAAAGACTTGCAGGCGGGCAGAGCAGAGAGATAAGGGGATCACCAGCATGGTAAGCAGGCGCATGCCGCGTGAACGCATGACGCGTGTGCCCATCAGCGCTGGTACGTTACAGCCAAACCCCATCAGCATCATCACAAAACCACGGCCATCAAGGCCGATTTTTGCCATGAGTGCATCCATCAGGAATGCAGCGCGGGAGAGATAGCCACTGTCTTCTACCATGGTCATGATGAGAAAGAACAGGATGATAATCGGGATGAAGGCAGCAACCGTGCTGACGCCGCTATACACGCCATCTAGCAATAGTCCATGTAGCCATACTGGTGCATGGGCTAATATGGGCTCCAGTATATCGGCGCGTACTAAATCAAGTACCCAAGCAACAGCTTCTTGCAAAGGTGTGCCTACCGTGAAAATCACCTGAAATAGTAAAAACATCGCGACGAAGAACAGTGGCAAGCCAAACCAGTGATGTAGCAGTACCTTGTCTATCCTGTTCGTGACTTGATTAGTCAGTTGCAAAGGCATTTCAACACAAGACTTAACGATACTGTCCATCTCTTCAGCCAGTTTTTCGTCTGTTTTCAGTTGGAGTGCAGACATTTTTGGCAAGTCATGTTGTTCTGTTTTTGCGATTAGCTTTGCTGCAGTTTGCAGGGCTTCGTTGCAGCTGTTGCCATATTTCGCACTAATCTGCATGACAGGCATCAGCAGTTTTTCGGCCATTTTTTCGGTGTTGATCGTGATACCAGCACGTTTCGATTCATCACTCATGTTGAGTAGTAACAAAGATGGTAGCCCGAGTTCGGCAAGTTGCAGGGCAAGTGATAGCTGACGGTCGATCTGTGAACTATTCAGTACGATCATCACCAAATCAACGTGCGTGGTGGTGAGGAACTGGCGGACGACTTCTTCATCTTCAGAGTAACCCGCAAGGTCATAGATGCCGGGTAAATCAACCAGCTCTACTATGTGGCCGCCGAGCAAAATCTTCACGCTCATTAGGTCTACAGTGATGCCAGGCCAATTGCCAACGCGAGCAGAGGCGCCGCTGAGGCGATTGAACAAGGTGGATTTGCCCGTATTGGGCATACCCAGAAGTGCGATGCGTTTCATTACTGGGAAATGTGGATCAGTGCGGCTTCAGAACTGCGCAGGATAACGTCTGTAGTGCCGATACGTACATGCATGGGACCGTTAAAGCTCGCACGGCGAATCAACTCAATTTTTTTGCCGATACGAAAGCCAAGTGCAGCTAAACGCTGCGACAAAGTATCTTCAGCATCTATGGCTTGGATAGTGGCAAATTCGCCAGGTCGTAAACTTGAGAGATGAATCATATGGGTTACGTATGTAAATGATAATAGTTCTTAATTATACATAAACTGCATAAAAAGGAATCATTTATTGAGTCTGAAACATGAGTCTGTTTTCTGGCATTTTGTTGCGGAGACCATAAGCTTCAAGTTTGCCCCCATAAGCTGCAAGTTAGCACCTCATAAGTTGCAAGTCACTTACTATTAAGGCTAGATATTGGATTTATGGCTGTCTAGTAAAGGTTTTCTTTTAAAAGAAAGGTTGTTCGATTTGGTGTACAAATTTGATAATAGCGGATGGATATCTCTCCAAGTTTTAGATAGAAATAACTCAGAACCAAGAAAAGTAGTGTAGGTGACTGAAAAATGATTTAACTCAAGGTAATCTAGTATTTCTCCAGCAATATCTTTTAGTTCTGGGCATATAGCAATTACAGGTGCCAATTTTCTGAGTCCATGGCAAGCGTGGCTATGTTCTATCATTTGTAACCTAATTTCTGCCTCTCGCATTAATCCAAGAAGAAATATAAATGCGTCAATAGAGTTTTCTGTCGAGATTTCCTTAATGTCTTCTACCGATGTCCAAGCAATTCGTTTGTATTGTGCGTTTTCGGCATCTGTATTGATAAAGAACTTATCAAAACTGTTAATTTGATGGTCTACCAATATTTCATGGATAGATTGTAAAGAAATAGGTTTTGAATCCATAAAACGCCATATGGGGTGAAAAAGCCAAATTTCTGTTCCGTTGAATTTAGATTCCACTCTTTTAATTAAATTGAAACTATTTTTTCGTTTATCACTGTTTCTCGGATTCATGGTTCCTGCCCTATAGCAATCGAATAGATTAGGCCTTGTGATAATTCCCTGATTGATCTTTACCCTTTCACTTAGAAACATGCGCTCCAAAGTTGGCGGTTTCAGTCCACCACTTCTTATATCTATTGCTTTATACCAAGCAAGAACTTGAAACCTATCCAAATCTGTGCGTTTTGGCCTCCCACGATTTATATTTTCCATAGCAGTCAGATGGGTCGAAATAATCCAATTATTACGCCATATTGCCAATAAAGGAAATATTTCATATTGTGACTAGAGTTGACTAGGAGCAATTAGGAATGACCGTAAATCTACAAAATTCAGAATTGAAAGATTTAGAGGAGTCTCTTTTCCAAGATTTAGAACGTCGATATGGCAGCTTAATAGGTGGGGGAGATTTATTTAAAGTGATGGGGTTTACCAATGGTCAAGCTTTTCGTCAGGCAAATTCACGTGGGTTATTGCCAGTGAAAGTTTTTGCAATTGAGAATCGCCGTGGAAAATTTGCTCTTACGAGAGATGTCGCTCGTTGGTTACCTGCTACTAAAAATCTATCCACGAATATCCTTCAGTGCATAGACTATTCACATTCTGCTCTATCTACTAATATATCAATCGATTAGAGCTAGTCTGGACGCGGCTTTCAGCTGCTTGCAACATATGCGTAGATTCCATGCTCTACTTGCAAGTTATAGCGGAGCGAGGATTTGTAAGTTGTTGATTCTCATATCTTGACACTTGCAGCTTATGACTGCGCCCACACATTTTGTTCTGGAAAGACTTAATTGCGGGACAGTACATTGCTTAACTGCTCGGGCTTTATTTCTCGCAAGCAGTTTAGATGACCTAGCGGGCAAACTCTCTCAAAGCACGGACTGCATTTCAGACCAAGATAAAACACAGTGGTTTTCGCACTCATCGGTGGGGTATGGTGGGGGTCAGATGAGCCATAGATGGCTACTAAAGGCTTATTAAGTGCGGCGGCAATGTGCATCAGGCCAGAGTCATTGCTGATGACAGTATGGCATAAAGACATCAGGTCTATGGCCTCGCCTAGCTTTGTTTTGCCGCCAAGATCGAGACACTTATTTTGAGTTAGTTGATTGATTTGCGCAGTGACTGGCATGTCTTTTTCAGAGCCGAATAGCCAGACTTGCCAGCCCTTGTTGAGGGCTTCGTTCGCTACTTCGGCATAATATTCGGCTGGCCAGCGTTTGGCTTCGCCATATTCAGCACCCGGACACAGACCAAGAATTTTACCTTGCGCAGGCGCATTCAGCTTTTCCAGTGCCTGTAGTGCTTTGGTTTTATCGGCAATCAGCGTTGGGTTGGGAATCTCAGCGATTGTTACACCTTTATCCAGTCCCAGAGCCACAAAGCGGTCAACCGTGCGTACCAGCCTGGTTTTATCCAAAGGGCGTATGTCATTGATTAGCCCATAGCGCATTTCACCGAGGAAGCTGGTGCGCCGAGGGATGCCAGCCGCAAAAGGGATGATGCCAGATTTGAATGAATTGGTAAGAAGGATGGCTTGGCTATAACCCTGATTTTTCAGGGTACGACCAAACTGTATGCGTTGCCACAATGCCAATTCGCCATGCTTAAAGGATAGTACGATACCTTGATTAACCTCTGGCATGCGCTCGAGTAAGGGCATCGTCCAAGCAGGGGCTGCTACATCAATAATGCAGTCAGGGTGTTTGGCTTTCAAAACCTTGAACAGGCTTTGCGCCAGCACCATGTCGCCTACCCATGCTGGGCCGAAGATCAGGATTTTTGGCGCGGACATATGAGATTAAACGGACTAGGACGCTAGTTTTTCGATGATGCTACTGGTGCTGCGTCCTGGCACGATAGGGATCAAAGCAACTTTTCCGCCCCATGATTTCACTTCTGCGCCGCCGACCACTTGTTCTTCAGTGTAATCACTACCTTTGATAATCACATCAGGGTGGATGGCCTTGATCAGGTCTAATGGCGTATCTTCATCAAACAGTACCACGGCATCAACCGCCTCAAGCGCTGCCAGTACACGAGCTCGGTCTTTCTCCTGTACCACTGGGCGTGTAGGTCCTTTGAGCGCGCTCACTGAGCGATCGGTGTTCAAGCCCAGCACAAGGCGATCAGCAGTTTTACGGGCAGCTTCAAGATAAGTTACGTGGCCTGCGTGCAGCAAATCAAAACAGCCGTTGGTGAATGCAATCGTTTGACCATTGGCCCGCCAGACATTCACGCGTATTTTCAGGTTCTCAAGGTCACATACCTTGTCTGCTTGCACCGCAGAGCTTTGAATGACAAGTTCGTTAAGCAATTCTTCACGGGTAATCGGTACGGTGCCAACTTTGCCAACCACAATGCCAGCTGCGATGTTCGCTAACTCCAAAGCCTCATGGTGGCTCAAGCCATGTATGAGACCTGCTGCCAAGGTGGAGATGACTGTATCGCCAGCACCAGAGACATCAAATACCTGCCGCGCTGTCGCAGCAACATGGCGTATTTGTTCAGCATCTATCAGGCTGATACCTTCTTCACCGCGCGTGACAGCTAAAAACTCCAGCCCTAGTTCAATGCGCAGTTTTGCCGCTTCTGCCAGTAGTGCTGTGTTGTCTTTAGCGCTGACACCGCATGCTTCAGCGGTCTCTTTCTTGTTTGGTGTGAGCGCGGTTGCGCCTTTATATTTGCTGAAGTCGCGACCTTTGGGATCAACCAAGACGGGGATATTCAGTGATTTGCATAGCTCAATTGCGGCTTGGCAAATGGATACACTTAATACGCCTTTTGCATAGTCAGACAGAATCACCATGGCAGGTCGGTCATTGATTTGCGCGGTAATGAGTTTGGACAGCGCTTGGGATTCTTCAGCACTAAAAGCACTACGGCTTTCCTGGTCTAGCCGCATCATTTGCTGATGACCGCCGAGAATACGGGTTTTGGTGATGGTAGGGCGATAGACAGAACTTAACACCCCGGTAGTCGCAATCCCAATATCGGCCAGCATACTGTTCAGAGTTTTGCCGTCATTATCCTGCCCAACACAGCCTGCAATGCGGGTAGGGATGCCAAGTTTGGACAGATTGGCCGCGACATTTGCAGCGCCGCCAGCACGTTCATTCTGGTTATTCAGCAGCACGATAGGCACTGGCGCTTCGGGCGAAATACGCTCAACTTCGCCTATCAGGTAGCGGTCTAGCATGAGGTCGCCGATCACCAACGCCCATTTGTCTTTTCTTGGGAATTCGTTACGAACGACTTCCAGTAGCGACTGCGTCATGCTTAATCTGCCTCCAGTAATTCACACAAGCTATGGCCGACGAAGATATGCGCTTCTTGAATCCGGGGGGTATCACTGGATGGCATGATCAGACAGAAATCACATAAAACTGCTAGCTTGCCACCTGTGCCACCAGTCATGCCGACGGTTGTAGCGCCAATTTCTTTAGCAGTCTCAATCGCACGAACCACGTTGGGGCTATTGCCTGAAGTGGTGAGGCCTATGACTAAGTCTAATGGCGTGCAAAGTGCTTCAACCTGGCGCGAGAAAATAAACTCAAACCCAAAATCATTACCAACTGAGGTAATGATAGAAGTATCTGTGGTTAACGCAATAGAAGGCAGGCCACGGCGTTCTTTCTTGTAGCGGCCTACAATCTCGGCGGCGATATGCTGTGAATCGGCTGCGCTGCCGCCATTACCCATCAGCAGAATCTTGCCGCCACGTTTGAGGCAGGCACGCATTTCATTAGCCACGGCTGCGATTTGCGGCAGCAGGGCAGTGAGCTTGCTCATCACGTTTTGATGTTCTGCCAGGGCAGAGGATAGGTTTTCGATATTAGTCATAGTAATAGTGCCTTTGTGTTGTCTGGCCGATTAGCAATAAGGGTCGGCTTGCATCAGGTAATTTTGCACATAATCACACACGCCGTCTTCCAAGCTGTGGAAGGGCTGGGTATAACCAGCTGCGCGTAGTTTTTGCATGCTGGCTTCGGTGAAGTATTGGTATTTGCCATCCAGATCTTGCGGCATGTCGATATAGGTGATGGATGGTGTTTTGCTCATGCTGGACATCACGGCTGTGGCTAGATCCTTGAAAGCGCGTGCCTTGCCTGTGCCAATGTTGTAGATGCCAGAAGCGGCTTTGTTGATGAGGAAATGCACGACAATCGCCGCGGCATCTTTCACATAGACAAAGTCGCGTAGTTGCATGCCGTCAGCGTAGTCTGCACGGTTGCTCTTGAACAGTTTGACCGTCCCATGTTCCGTAAACTGCTTAAAACTATGCAAGGCCACACTGGCCATGCGTTCTTTGTGGTATTCGTTAGGGCCGTAGACATTGAAGAACTTGAAGCCTTGCCATTGCGGTGGCGATGCGAAGCCAGCTTTGACCTGGGTCAGTGCCCATTGATCAAAAAACTGCTTGGAATAGCCGTAGCCATTCAATGGACGCAGGGTATAGGTTTTGGTTTCGTCATCTTCATAGCCATGTTCGCCGCCGCCATAGGTAGCGGCTGAACTGGCGTAAATAAAGGGCACCTTGTTTTCTGCGCACCAAGCCCATAAATGCTGGCTGTAGCGGATATTTTCCTGCACCAATTTATTAAAGTCGCGTTCAGTAGTCGCGCTGATAGCGCCCATATGAATGACCGCTTCTACATCTTTGGCGGTGGCAAGCCAAGGCAGCAATTCGTCTTTATCCAGATAGTTGGCGTAACGACGGTGGCACAGGTTCTGCCATTGTTCGGTATGGGTGAAGCGATCGACAATCACAATGTCTTCACGTCCAAGGATAGTATTGAGGTGCCAGGCGATGATGCTACCTATCATGCCTGCGCCGCCAGTGATAACAATCATGTGTTTTTATGCTTGATAATTGAGCCGTCTAGTATAACAAACTGCCTAGCTTTTCGCGCCTAGAGAGATTGCGCGTGCTTTAGTCTGTTCCGCTGTCAGTTTTGCAGCATTTGCATCCCAATCCTTGCTTATCCATCCTTGCAGGTTTTCCAGCGCTATATCACACATGGCATGGATCCAGTCTTCACGCTCATTCAAGGCCGGGATGTAATGGAACTCACCACCACCGTTTTGCAGAAAGCTGGCTTTGCCTTCCATGGCGATTTCTTCTAGTGTTTCAAGGCAGTCGCTGGAAAAACCGGGGCAAATCACATCGATACGTTTCACTTTCTGTTTGCCTAATTCGTCCAACGTAGGTGCGAGGTAAGGTTTGAGCCATTCAGCTTTACCAAAGCGGGATTGAAAGCATACCATGTATTGGTCTTTGGTCAGGCCTAAAGCCTCCGCCAGCAAGCGTCCAGTTTTGTGGCACTCGCAATGATAGGGGTCGCCTTTATCTAGCGTGTAACGGGGCACACCGTGAAAACTCATGATCAGTTTTTCTGGGCGTCCATTCACAAACCAATAGTCATGTACGCTTTTAGCAAGTGCCGCAATGTAGGCGGGGTGGTCGTGATAATTACGAATAGTACGCACTGCGGGCATGTTGCGTGTTTTGAGCAGCACACGCCAGACAGCATCAAATGCAGAGGCGGTGCTACTCGCAGCATATTGCGGATAGAGCGGGAACACCAGAATACGATTGCATTGTTGTGCTGCCAGTTTTTCAATCGCGGATTCCATCGATGGGTTGCCATAGCTCATGCCAAGCTCAACTGCATAAGGTGAAGCAACGCGCTGGCTTAAAAAGCCTTGCAGCAATTTAGCTTGTTTTTGTGCGTGAACGAGTAATGGCGAGCCTTCTTTCGTCCAAACTTGGGCGTACTTTTCGGCGGATTTTTTCGGGCGCAGATTTAAAATGATGCCATTTAAGATTAGCCACCAAATGGCACGTGGAATCTCAACCACACGCCTGTCACTCAAGAACTGTTTCAGATAGCGGCGCAAGGCGGGCCCAGTAGGCGCATCAGGCGTACCAAGATTAGCCAGCAAAATGCCGACTTTAGGTTGGTGATGGTGGTCAAACGTAACAGTTTTTTTCATTCGGTTAACTTATTGATTGTTGGTGAGGCGAATAGCAGCGTTGAAATATAAGCGGATCAGAAGTTATCCAGTTTCTCGCCTGTTAATGTCTGAAAAATATAGTTTTGTAACATGACTCTTTGTTGAAACGGGATTTCGCCAAATTGAATGCCGTGTTGATAAATGGTTTTGCCATCTTCCTGTGTTTTTTCAACCACATTACGCAAGACACCTGGGATTGCAAAAAGTGCTTCGCCGCCTTCCATGCTTACCTTGAAAGACGTTTCAGTTTTGCTGTTGGCATCACCAGCGACTTTAGTAGCCTCAAACATCATGCCACCCATGCTCATATCTAAAATGCGGCCAGAAGTTTTACCGCTATCAGTTTGCTCAGCAGACATATTTGAAACCATTGCAATAATGCTGCAAGTGACCCGTTGATTATTTCGTATTTTGTTGGTGTAAGCTTCTCGTGGATATTTCAAATGCATATGAGGGTAGGGGCGGCTATAAACAACCTCTACCAAGCTGTTAAATGTGTAAACATTTTTTCCGCTGAAAAGTCTTACTGAGAAGCCTGTATTTTCTTTGATGAACATCACTTTTTCATCAATCATAGGCAAGGTGCAAATCAGACTACCTTTTTCTATGCCGCCGATATATTTCACAAAATACTGTACTGAGCCAGATTCATCGGCTAGCGGCTTTAATTGCAGGGTTTCGCCTAATTTGAGGTCGCGGTATGCCAGTTGTGTCGCTACTTCTTTTGCAGCCGTTTTTTCTGACTCCGCCGTGACGTCCGTTTTAGCTGTCGGTGCAGAGCCAGCCTTGACTGAACCCTGCACATACCTTTTATCTTGAAATAATATGATTGCTTGCAGCTTATCTACTTGGCTTTGGTTTTTCAGGGTGACGCCAGCTTGTACCAATAAATTGCCTTGAACATCATAAATCGCATGGGCCACAGGCACGCCGAGACGTATGCTGTCTTTGGGTAAAGGGCTCATTTCGATGGGTTTAGACATATTGATAATGACTAATGAGAAGACAACGCGCTGGATAACAATTTTGCCGTGATATCCACAATTGGAATCACTCGCTCGTACGCCATACGTGTTGGGCCAATCACGCCCACTGTGCCAACTACTGAGCCATCCACTTCATAGGGCGCTGTAACCATGCTGCACTCATCCAATGGCAGATAGCCAGACTCGCCACCTATGAAAATCTGTATGCCCTCGGCGCGCTGGCTATTGTCGAGCAATTGCATGAGCGAGGTGCGCCGCTCAAAAATCTCAAACAATTTACGCAGGGAAGTGACATTGGTGGATAAATCATCCACTTGCAATAAATTGCGTTCACCTGAGATCACGACATTATCTTTGTCGTCTTCTAGCACCTTGCCACTCGCTTCTAACGCAGCAGCCATCAAGCGTGTGATGTCGGATTGCATCTCCTTGAGTTCTTCGTGCAGTTTTTTCTGCACTTGCTCGAAGGTGCTACCAGAATAGTGCTGGTTAAAGAAATTAGTGGCTTGTGTCAGCTCACTGGCTGAGTAGGATTTTTCGGTGATGATGATGCGGTTCTGCACACTGCCATCTGAGGTGACGATAATCACCAGAATGCGTTTTTCAGAAAGCGGTAAAAACTCTAGGTGGCGAAACGCAATGCTCTTGCGTTTGGGAATCATCACCACGCCAGCAAACTGCGTCAGGCTTGAAAGTAACCCTGCCGCAGAAGAAATCAATTCTTGTGGATCGGGCGAAGATAACTCATGTTCCAAGCGTTTTATTTCCTGCAATTGCAGCGGCTTTACCGTGAGCAGTGTGTCAACAAAGAAGCGGTAGCCGCGCTGAGTAGGTATGCGGCCTGCAGAGGTGTGTGGGCTCACAATGAACCCTTGATCTTCGAGGTCCGACATCACATTGCGGATGGTAGCTGGGCTTAAATCCAGGCCAGATGATTGCGAAAGCGTGCGCGAGCCAACGGGTTGACCATCACTGATGTAATGTTCAACGAGTGTTTTAAGTAAGATTTGTGCGCGTTTATCTAACATAGGCTTTATGTGGGATATTAAATTGAAATTCCCTGATGATTTAATATGTTACATCATAAAATGATTGTAAAAACTGACTGCAAACAATTATCACATGTCCATAGGCTTGTGGTAATAGATATTACGACAACTTTAGCCTGAAACCTTAGTCTATCAGGCCAATATCGTCAGTCTCTCTATCCCGACCCAATTAACTATGATTTAATGCCAGCCATGAAAAGTGCTTTTCAAAAAGTCGCGCTCGTCGGCAAATATATGAACCCTGAAATGCGTGAGCAAATACTCGCGCTTGCAGGTTTTCTACTTAAGCAAAATATCAAAGTGGTGATTGAAGAAAGCACGGCGGCGCAATCTGATATTTTGGGGCACGAGATTGTCCATATTGATGCGATTGGTGCCTGTGCTGATTTGGCGATAGTGCTGGGTGGTGATGGCACCATGCTCACCGCCGCCCGTGCGCTACTTGACCATGATATTCCGCTGGTAGGCGTCAATCGTGGTCGCTTTGGTTTTCTCACAGATTTAAGCTCTGAATCCATGCTGGAAGGCATGGCTAAAATATTGGCGGGCGAATACAACATTGAGCAGCGCATGCTGTTAAGCGCGAGTATTCAATGTGACAACGAGATTGTTAGCCACGGCTATGCGCTAAATGACGTGGTGGTCAACAAGATGGGCATGTCGCGCCTGATCGAGCTGGAGGTCAATATCGATGAGCAGTTCGTACATAGACAGCGCTCGGATGGCTTGATTATTTCAACGCCTACAGGTACCACAGCCTATTCACTTTCTGCAGGTGGTCCGATACTCCACCCGGCACTAGATGCAATCGCGATAGTGCCTATTTGCCCCCATACCCTGAGCAATCGCCCAATCGCCATCAATGCATCAAGTAAGATAGATATCGTCTTGGTGCATACAGAAGATGCGGCTGTGCATTTCGATGGCCAGTTACATAAAGCGCTCAAGCAGGGTGATAGAGTGCTGGTGCAGCGCGCAGAGAAAACCGTCTCACTGTTACACCCGCTAGGCCATAGTCACTACGATATGCTGCGTGAGAAATTGCACTGGGGCTAGTTTTTCTGGTGTTTCAAGTGCTATTGGTTGTGTTTAATATTCCTGAATTATCATTTTGAGTAAAATTTAAGCAATGCTGCAAACGCTTTCTATTCGTGATTTTGTCATCGTTGATCAGTTGAACCTGGACTTTAGTTCAGGCTTCACTGTACTTACTGGCGAGACTGGTGCGGGAAAATCCATCCTGATTGATGCCTTGTCACTGGCCTTGGGTAGCCGTGGCGAAGGCGGGATTACGCGTGCAGGTTGTGAGCGCGCCGAAATCACGGCGGAGTTTGATATTCAATCGCTGCCAGAACTGCAAGCATGGCTACGCGAAAATGAATTGCACGGCGAGGATGGTCAGTCTAACCAATTGATGGCAAGGCGCATTATCTACGCCGATGGCCGCTCACGTGCATTCATCAACGGTTCTGCTGCAACTATCCAACAATTACGTGAAGCAGGCGAATTCCTCGTTGATATATACAGCCAGCACGCTCATCACTCTTTGCTCAAAACCAGTTATCAACGACAGACGCTGGATCAGTTTGCTGGCTTGACTGAAACGGCTAACCAAGTTTCAGCGCTTTATCGCGCCTGGTTTATCTTGCATCAACGACGCACAGAAATGGAAAAAAACGCTGCGGCCTATGCTGATGAGTTGGCGGAACTGCGCGACCAAGTGCGTGAGCTCGCAAATCTCAATTTTGTCGCGGATGAATGGGACGCTTTGCAACAAGAGCATAGCCGCTTATCAAATGGCGCAAGCTTGCTGGCAGGCGCCGAGTTAGTGCGTGATTTATTGAATGAATCAGAGGTTTCAGCGCTACATCAACTGAATACGGCACAACATAAATTGCAGAATATGGTCGAGCATGATGCCAGCTTGCGAGAAGCCCTCGACACACTAGATTCTGCGATTATCCAACTTGAAGAAACAGACCGTTTTTTAAATCGTTATCTGCAACGCACTGAGCTAGACCCAGAGCGGCTTTCCGAGGTGGAAACACGTATTCATACGATATACGATGCTGCCCGTAAATACCGGATTCGCCCTGAAGAGTTGTCTGTTTTGTTTGCTGAAAAGCAGGCGCGCATGGCTGAACTGGAAGAAAGCGTGATGGATGGCGAGCTTGCCAAAAAAGAAGCTGCTGCAAACGCTGAGTTCTTGAGTTTGGCAAAAAAGCTGAGTGAAGCGCGCAAATCAGCTGCAGAGAGTCTCAGCCAGAAAATCACTGTAGAAATGCAACGCCTTGCATTAGCTGGCGGTATTTTTTCCGTGAACCTCGTACCGCAGCCAGCTACTGCAACTGGCTTGGAAGAAGTAGAGTTTCTAGTTGCTGGCCACGCAGGCGTAGCGCCAAGGCCGCTATCAAAAGTGGCTTCTGGCGGCGAGCTTTCGCGTATCAGCCTAGCGATTCGCGTGGTCACGGCTCAGCAAGGCGATATTCCTACCATGATTTTTGATGAAGTCGACGTTGGTATTGGCGGCGGTGTGGCAGAAATTGTGGGGCAGCTACTTAATCAGCTGGGCCAGAAACGTCAGATATTAGTGATTACCCATTTGCCGCAAGTCGCAGCACAAGGCTTGCAGCATTTGAGAGTGAGTAAGGCGCTAAAAGATGGTGCTACTTTGAGCAGTATTGCGCCCTTGGATGATTCGGAACGTATCGAAGAAATCGCGCGGATGCTGGGTGGTGTGGAAATCACTGAAACTACACGCCAACATGCGCAAGAGATGTTGCATCTCAAGCGCTAACTCGATATCCGCAAGTAAGAATTTAAGCCTTATGTGGGCAGGGTTGTTTGGTGCAAATGCCGTAGATATAGAGTGAGTGCTCCTGAATAGTGAATCCACGCTCGCTGGCGGCTAGCTTTTGGCGTTTTTCAATTTCTTCATCGCAGAATTCTTCTACCCTACCACACTTGATACATACGATATGGTCGTGATGACCGCCTTGATTCAATTCAAAAACAGCTTTGCCGCTTTCAAAGTGATGGCGCACTAGTAAGCCGGCCTGTTCAAACTGGGTTAGTACACGATAGACGGTTGCAAGCCCAACATCTTCGCCTGTCGTCAGTAGTATTTTATAAACATCTTCTGCCGACAGGTGGCGGTCTTTACTGTTTTCAAACAGGCTCAATACTTTGAGTCGAGGCAGGGTGGCTTTGAGGCCAGCATTCTTTAATTCGTCGGGATCACGCATCATTTATCTCGCATCATTCAATTCTTGAGTGGCTATTCTTTTCAACATCATTTACTGCCACTATTTATGGGGACTGGTGTTGGGTTGATTGCTGTCGTGTTATATTAACGCCATTTATCGCTAAAGTCATGGTAATGCGTCATACAATTATTCTACTCGCACTCATTTGCACTGCTTGCAGTTCATCACTGCCGTCTATCAGGCCTTACCGCATGGAGATTCAGCAGGGCAATGTTGTCACCTCCAAAATGATGCTGCAATTGCGCCCAGGTATGAACAAGTCGCAAGTGAAATTCGTAATGGGCACGCCGCTAATTCAAGACAGTTTCCACAAAGACCGCTGGGATTATTTCTATCAATTGCGGAAAGATGGAAGAATCGTTGAGCAGCGTCGCGTTATTCTAGAGTTTGATGGTGATGCCCTGAAACGTGTGCGTGGTGATGTTGTGCCTGCCGATAGAGGAGAAGCGGTCGCTGCAACCCCAACACCAGAAGCGCCAGCAAAAGTGGAAGAGAAAAAAGGCCTTGATAAACTCAAGTTCTGGGAAAAAAATCAGCAACCAGAGACTGCGCCACAAGCTGCGCCTAAAGAGTTGGTGAACCCTGACCTGGTGAATCCTCCAGCAGCTGCAACAGCTAAAGCGCAACAGCCTAAAGCTGAGGTTGCGCCAGTTGTAGTGCCTCCAGTGGAGTCTGGTTCTGCTGCAGTTAGTACAGCACCACTTGCCGCGCCTGTTGAAGTGCCGAAGCCAGTTGCGCCATCTGCTAAATCAGCAGCCCCTATTGTTGCGCCAGTAGAAAGTAAATCTCTGCCTGCGGTTGAGCCTAAGCCTGCTGCGGCAGTTGAGGCTGAATCTAAGCCAGTTGCAACGCAAAGCAAACCAGCCGCTGCCCCAGCTAAACCTGAGCAGGATTTGCCACCAGAAGGTGAGCCAGGCTACTTTGAGCGCATGCTGGAAAAGATCGGTTTTTAATTTTCAGTGGCAGCTAGTTTTTGTGGTTTTTAAAGTTAGCTGTCACTAAGAAACCCGTTTCTCATGGCCTGTATAAACAGGCTTAATCATCTTAAATTAAGTTCTATTCATATGTTAAAAGTCGTTATCGCTGGATGTTCTGGCCGTATGGGCCATGCCCTGCTCGAAGGCGTGTTCGCCGATGAGGGTCTCACTCTGCACGGCGCACTGGATCGTGCCGATAGCGTGCAAATCGGCCATGATGCAGGCGAGCAGTTTGGAAAAACTACTGGCGTTAAAATCAGTCATGACGTTCATGCTGCGCTGCAAGGCGCAGATGTTATGGTGGACTTCACCCGGCCAGACGCCAGCCTTGAGTATATTGCGGCATGTCGGGAAGCCAAGGTCAAGCTGGTAATTGGTACCACTGGGTTTTCCGCTGAACAAAAGCAGGTGATTGAATCAGCCGCGCAAGATATTGCGATTGTGTTTGCACCAAATATGAGTGTGGGAGTCACCCTCCTAATTAATCTTGTTCAGGCCGCAGCCAAGGTGCTGGCTGATGGTTACGATATTGAAATCATTGAAGCGCATCACCGGCATAAAGTTGATGCGCCGTCAGGTACAGCGCTCAGGCTCGGTGAAGCTGCTGCTTCTGCCTTGGGTCGTGATTTGGCTGAATGTGCTGTTTATGGCCGTGAAGGCGTTACAGGTGAGCGTGATGCCAATACCATCGGCTTTGCCACGGTGCGTGGTGGTGATGTGGTGGGTGATCACACAGTATTGTTTGCAGGCATCGGCGAACGTGTGGAGCTCACGCACAAAGCTTCCAGCCGTGCTACTTTTGCTCTAGGCGCTTTACGTGCAGCCAAGTTTTTACAGAGTAAAAATACTGGTCTCTACGATATGCGAGACGTGCTGGCTCTCAAATAAACAATTCGCTGGCGTCAGATTTCAAGTCAAAAGCTGCTATTCACGTTTGATGAGCGGCCTCTTTTGGGCTATAATGGCAATATATTAAAGCGGGGTACAGGTGATGAGCCAGCCCCGCTTTGCGTATCTGCTACTAACCCGTCATCGCACGGGTCTCGTACTTAAAATATAACTGAAAACAAGGGGTTAGAACGTGCCGCAACACACGCCAGCCATGTTAGTTCTTGCTGATGGAACTGTGTTTCGTGGTATTTCTATTGGTGCCCAAGGCAGTACAGTTGGTGAGGTGGTATTCAACACCTCAATGACCGGCTATCAAGAAATTCTCACTGATCCCTCCTACACCAAACAGATTGTTACCTTAACTTATCCCCATATCGGTAATACCGGTGTCAATGATGAAGATGTAGAGTCTGGCAGCGTGTATGCCAGTGGCCTGATTATTCGTAACCTACCTTTAACCGAAAGCAACTGGCGCAGTCAGCAAACCCTTTCCGATTATCTCGTCGCCAATAATATTGTCGCTATTTCCGACATTGATACACGCAAACTGACGCGTATTCTTCGTGAAAAAGGCGCGCAGGCTGGCTGTATTCTCGCTGGTGAAGATAATGAGCAGAAGGCGCTAGAGTTAGCTCGTGGCTTCCCAGGTTTGGCGGGAATGGATTTGGCTAAAGTCGTTAGCTGTGAAATATCATACGAGTTTGAGCAAGGTGAATGGGTTCTTGGTAAGGGTTATACCCAATCTACAAGCCGTCAGCACCATGTCGTTGCTTTTGATTACGGTGTTAAACGTAACATTTTGCGCATGTTGGTCACACGCGGTTGCAAGGTGACCGTGTTGCCAGCGCAAGCCACTGCTGAAGAGGCTTTGGCGCTTAATCCTGATGGCATCTTTTTAAGCAATGGCCCTGGCGATCCTGAGCCATGTGATTATGCAATCAAGGCAATTGCAACGTTGGTGGATACAGGGATTCCTACTTTTGGTATTTGCCTTGGCCACCAACTATTGGGTCTTGCCAGTGGCGCTAAAACAATCAAGATGAAATTCGGCCATCACGGTGCAAACCATCCAGTACAAGATACTGAAGACAAACGCGTATTCATCACTAGCCAGAACCACGGCTTTGCGGTTGATCCAGCGACCTTGCCAGCGAATGTCAAAACCACGCATGTCTCTCTATTCGATGGCAGCTTGCAGGGCATTGCACGTACTGATAAGCCCGCATTCAGCTTTCAGGGGCACCCTGAGGCCAGTCCTGGCCCTACCGAAATGAGTTACCTGTTTGATCGATTCATCGATTTAATGAAACAGCATAAGCAATAAAGGCTTTGAATTAAACACCATGGCTAAACGCACAGACATTAAAAGTATTCTGATTATCGGCGCAGGGCCTATTGTCATCGGGCAAGCTTGCGAGTTCGACTATTCAGGCGCGCAGGCCTGTAAAGCCTTGCGTGAAGAAGGGTACCGTGTGATTCTGGTTAACTCTAATCCAGCGACTATCATGACCGACCCGGAAATGGCAGACGCAACCTACATTGAGCCAGTAACCTGGCAAATGGTTGAAAAAATCATCGCGATTGAAAAGCCAGATGCTTTGTTGCCAACCATGGGCGGGCAGACTGCGCTAAACTGCGCACTGGATTTGGCCAAGCACGGCGTGCTGGAAAAATACAATGTAGAGCTGATTGGCGCTAGTAAAGAGGCTATCGACAAAGCCGAAGATCGTGAAAAATTCAAGCACGCGATGACCAAGATTGGTCTGGGTTCAGCACGTTCTTCTGTGGCGCATAGCCTTGAAGAGGCCTTGCAGGTGCAAGCCTCTATCGGCTACCCAGCGATTATTCGTCCTTCATTCACCATGGGCGGTAGCGGCGGCGGTATTGCCTACAACCGTGAAGAGTTTCTTGCCATTTGTGAACGTGGTCTTGAGGCTTCGCCTACTCATGAGTTGCTGATTGAAGAGTCTCTACTCGGCTGGAAAGAATACGAGATGGAGGTAGTGCGTGATAGCAAAGATAACTGCATCATCATCTGCTCTATTGAGAATCTGGACCCGATGGGCGTGCATACTGGCGACTCGATTACCGTCGCCCCTGCACAGACGCTGACTGATAAAGAATACCAGGTCATGCGTAATGCCTCGCTGGCGGTATTGCGTGAGATCGGCGTGGATACTGGTGGTTCTAACGTGCAGTTTGCCATCAATCCTGATGATGGTCGCATGATTGTGATTGAGATGAATCCGCGTGTATCTCGTTCATCAGCCTTGGCTTCAAAAGCCACTGGTTTCCCTATTGCTAAAGTGGCAGCCAAGCTAGCTGTGGGCTTTACATTAGATGAACTCAGGAATGAAATTACTGGTGGCGCAACTCCAGTTTCGTTTGAGCCATCAATCGATTATGTAGTGACCAAGATTCCACGTTTTGCCTTTGAAAAATTCCCGCAAGCAGACTCACGCCTGACTACGCAGATGAAGTCAGTGGGCGAAGTCATGGCCATTGGTCGTACTTTCCAGGAATCTTTCCAGAAAGCTCTGCGCGGCCTTGAGGTTGGCGTAGATGGTCTTGATGAAAAAACGACTGATATTGATTTAATCCAGAAAGAACTTGGCGAGCCTGGCCCGGAGCGCATCTGGTACGTGGGTGATGCTTTCCGTAATGGTTTGACGGTTGATCAGGTACATGATCACTCCAAGATCGATAAATGGTTCTTGGTGCAGATCTCCGATATTATTCAGCGTGAACAAGCCCTTAAAGGTCGCCAATTGGCTGATTTGGATAAGCACGCGGTCTATCAGCTTAAACGCCGTGGTTTTTCGGATAGGCGACTAGCTAAATTGTTAGCTACAGACCAGCATGCAGTGCGTGCTTATCGCCAAGCGTTGAATGTACGACCTGTGTATAAACGTGTTGATACTTGCGCGGCTGAATTCGCAACGAATACCGCTTACATGTATTCCACCTACGAAGAAGAGTGCGAATCACTGCCTAGTAACCGTAAAAAAATCATGGTACTTGGCGGTGGCCCAAACAGAATCGGTCAAGGGATTGAGTTCGATTATTGCTGCGTGCATGCTGCCTTTGCCATGCGCGAAGATGGTTATGAAACCATCATGGTCAACTGTAACCCTGAGACGGTTTCTACCGATTACGACACTTCAGACCGCCTGTATTTTGAGCCAGTAACGCTTGAAGATGTGCTGGAAATCGTTGCGATTGAAAAGCCAGTTGGCGTGATTGTGCAATATGGTGGTCAAACCCCATTGAAGCTCGCGCGTGACCTGGAAAAAGCTGGGGTGCCTATTATTGGTACTTCACCAGACGCGATTGACCGCGCTGAAGACCGTGAGCGTTTCCAGCAAATGTTGCAGGAGCTTGGTCTTAAACAGCCACCAAACCGCACAGCAAGGACGCCAGAAGAGGCAATACGCTTAGCATTGGAGATCGGCTATCCGCTGGTTGTACGTCCATCCTATGTGTTGGGCGGCCGTGCTATGGAAATCGTCCATGAACAGGCACAACTCGAGCGCTATATGCGTGAGGCGGTAAAAGTCTCAAATGAGTCGCCAGTGTTGCTGGATCGATTCCTCAATGACGCGCTAGAAGTCGATGTCGACGCCTTGTGCGACGGTGAAGAAGTCATCATCGGCGGTATCATGGAACATATTGAGCAGGCTGGTGTTCACTCTGGCGACTCTGCTTGCTCATTGCCACCTTATAGTCTTTCTAAAGAAATTCAGGATGAGTTGCGCGTACAGACCGTGCAAATGGCTAAAGCCTTGGGTGTAGTAGGCCTGATGAACGTGCAGTTCGCGATTCAGGGCGACACGGTATTCGTGCTTGAAGTGAATCCTAGAGCATCTCGTACAGTGCCTTTTGTATCAAAAGCTTGCGGATTACAGTTGGCCAAGATTGCCGCGCGTTGCATGACGGGCGTCAAGCTTAGAGATCAAGGCGTGACTAAAGAGATTATCCCGCCGTTTTATTCTGTGAAAGAAGCGGTGTTCCCGTTCATTAAATTCCCTGGCGTGGATACCATCTTAGGCCCTGAGATGAAGTCCACGGGTGAAGTGATGGGTGTAGGCCGTACCTTCGCCGAGGCCTTTGTTAAGGCCCAATTAGGTTCGGGCGATAAATTACCTAAAGGCGGCAAGGCGTTCATCAGTGTGCGCCGTGAAGATCGTGAGCGCGTGGTTGAGATTGCACAGGCATTGGTCGATTTAGGGTTTCAGTTATCCGCTACTCGCGGTACGGCTGGTGCACTCGCTGCTGCTGGCCTGAAAGTCAGCCCGGTGAATAAAGTGACAGAAGGTCGTCCGCATATTGTTGATATGATCAAGAATGGTGAGATCAGTTTTATTGTCAATGTGGTGGATGACAAGCGTGCAGTGCATGATTCCTATGCGATTCGCCGTAGTGCATTGCAGCAAAAAGTGACCTATTACACTACGCTAGCTGGCTCAAAAGCAGCTTGTATCGGCATGGCGCATATGCAGGAGCTAGAGGTCCAATCGCTGCAAAGCTTGCATAAACAGCTCCCCCAGTAATAAGATACGTTCATCAAAACCACGCCTTTAAGCCAAACGGCACTGAGGGTGTGGTTTTTGTTTTATATGTTTTTGCTTTAAGGTCGAAAGAATATGAACCAGATTCCAGTAACAGTAATAGGCGCCGAACTTTTAAAGGCTGAACTACAACGTCTGCGCAGCACAGACAGGCCTTATATTATCCAGGCGATTGCCGAAGCTCGTGCGCAAGGCGATTTGTCAGAAAATGCAGAATATGATGCTGCAAAAGAGCGCCAAAGCTTTATCGAGGGCCGTATTTCTGAGATTGAAGCCAAGCTTTCTAATGCCCATATTATTGACCCTCGCACTTTGAATGCTGAGGGTCGTTGCGTATTTGGCGCAACGATTGAAGTTGAGGATTTGGATAGCGGCGATGTTTCTACCTACCAGATCGTGGGCGATGATGAAGCCGATATTAAAAGCGGAAAAATCTCAATCAGTTCACCGATTGCCCGTGGCTTGATAGGAAAGTCTGTAGGTGATGTGGCTGAAGTGATGGCCCCAGCAGGTTTGCGTGAATATGAAATTCTGGATGTGAAGTACATCTAATGCAGCACTGGTCAGACAAGCTTTCGCTGTTAATCATCACGCTGTGGGTGGGCGCGCTGTGGGCGATAGGTTATTTGGCTGCGCCTGTATTATTTTATGCGCTGGATGATAAACAGCTAGCAGGTATGTTGGCCGGCAAGATGTTCACTCTGGTGGCGTATGTGGGAATCGGCAGTGGCTTTTATTTGCTGATACAGCGCTTGGCACGGGCGGGCACTTCCGCGCTTAAGCAGTCATTCTTTTGGGCGGTGTTCTTGATGTTGGTACTAGCGTTGATAGGCCATTTTGGTATTCAGCCCATTATTGCCCAGCTAAAAGCACAGGCTTTGCCAGCGGACGTTATGAATAGTGTGTTTGCCAGCAGGTTTAAAACTTGGCATGGCGTTGCTAGTATTGCTTATTTGGTACAAAGCTTGTTGGGTGTAGTCCTGATACTTAAGGCTAACCGCTAAGTCTTTAACGGCCGCATTAAGTAACCGTTTTATTTTGGCAATACGATTTTAGATTTTTCGGTGGCGCGGTAAATGACTAGCTGCTTGCCGATATGGTGAACTGCGGTTGCATTAGTTTTCTCACAAATTTCTTCCAGCATTTGAATGCGTGCAGTGCGGTCATCACCAAATATTTTGATCTTGATCAATTCATGCGCTTTCAGGCTCACTTCAATCTCGTTCAACACCTTTTCGGTCAAGCCATTGTTGCCCACCATGACCACTGGACTAAGACTTTGGGCTAATCCACGTAGATGGCTGATTTGTTTGGTGCTGTATGCTGGTGTTGGTTTAGTATCTGACATGGCGTTTAATGGTCGTTATTTATTCTGTTAATTAAAATGAATAACTATCTTATCTCATTGATTCAAAAAGGGCTCGCAGTCTATCACATACGTCTATTAAATAGATAGAGCAGTCATTAGATAGCGCAAAACTGGCAAATGAAAAGAACCCGAACCAGCAAAGGCTGGATGCAAGAACATTTGAATGATGAGTACGTAAAACGTGCACATCGTGATGGCTATCGCGCACGTGCTGCCTATAAACTGATGGAGATTGATGATAAGGATCATCTGATCAAGCCAGGCATGACGATTGTTGATCTGGGCGCTACGCCAGGCAGTTGGTCCCAAGTTGCGCGGCAGCGTTTAAAAGAGCATGGGCGCATCATCGCGCTGGATATATTAGAAATGTCACCTATTCCAGGTGTTGATTTTATTCAGGGTGATTTTCGTGAAGAGTCAGTACTGAAACAGCTTGAAGAAAAATTAAATAACAAGCCAATAGACCTTGTAATTGCAGATATGGCGCCCAATATAAGCGGTATTAGTTCGGTTGATCAGGCGAATGCAGCCTACCTGACTGAGCTAGCATTGGATTTTAGTTTGAAATGGCTGAAACCGGGCGGCAACTTACTGGTCAAAGTTTTCATTGGGTCTGGTTTTGAAGAAATCGTGCAAAACATGCGTACTGGCTTTGAAAAAGTCGCAACGCGCAAACCCAAAGCCTCGCGTGATCGTAGTAGTGAAGTTTTTCTATTAGGGTCGCATCGCAAATAGCGGCGAAAGCATTAGTCACTACATAGATTTTGTACAAACCCGCAACTGCATCAAAAATGGGTTTAGAATTAAACCTGATAATTTTCCTTGTTAAATAAGGATGTGATTTTGAATAACATCGTAAAAAATATAGCCATCTGGATCATCGTTGCCTTGGTGCTGATGACCGTTTTTAACCAATTCTCCAAGTCAGATACTGATAGCCCTGTGGTCTATTCACAATTTCTGGATATGGTGAAAGATGGCCAAGTTTCCCGCGTACAGATTGATGGACGTGTGTTGCGTTTTGAAACTATTGACCACAAGAAGCTCAATAGTTATGCACCATCTGACCCATGGATGGTGTCTGACTTGTTGAAGAACAACGTCACGGTTGAAGCTAAACCAGAAGACCAGCCTTCAGTATTGTCTAATCTTCTCTATTCATTCGGCCCTATGTTGTTGTTGTTGGCCGTATGGATTTATGTCATGCGCCAGATGCAAGGTGGCGGCAAGGGCGGCGCATTCTCATTTGGCAAGAGCAAGGCACGTCAGCTTGATGAAAGCTCTAACCACACCACTTTTGCTGACGTTGCCGGTTGCGATGAAGCGAAAGAAGAAGTGGCTGAGCTAGTTGAATTTTTGCGCGACCCAACCAAATTCCAGAAACTTGGTGGACGTATCCCTAGTGGTGTCTTGATGGTTGGCCCTCCAGGTACTGGTAAAACTTTGTTAGCCAAAGCGATTGCTGGCGAAGCCAAAGTACCATTTTTCACTATTTCTGGTTCAGACTTCGTAGAGATGTTTGTAGGTGTCGGTGCAGCGCGCGTTCGTGACATGTTCGAGCAAGCAAAAAAAGCCGCACCTTGCATTATCTTTATTGATGAAATCGATGCCGTTGGCCGTCATCGTGGTGCAGGAACTGGCGGCGGCAATGACGAACGTGAGCAGACTTTGAACCAGATGCTGGTTGAGATGGATGGCTTTGAAGCCAACTCTGGCGTCATTGTAATTGCTGCAACTAATCGTGCTGACGTATTGGATAAAGCTTTGCTTCGTCCAGGCCGTTTTGACCGTCAAGTGATGGTTGGCTTGCCTGACATCCGTGGTCGCGAGCAGATTCTGCTAGTGCATATGCGTAAGGTGCCGATTGATACAGATGTTAAAGCTGACATCATCGCTCGTGGTACGCCTGGTTTCTCTGGTGCTGACCTCGCTAATTTGGTGAACGAAGCTGCGTTGTTTGCTGCACGCCGTAACAAGCGCACCGTGGATATGGCTGACTTTGAAGATGCCAAAGACAAGATTTATATGGGCCCAGAGCGTAAATCCATGGTGATGCGTGAAGACGAACGCCGCAATACTGCATATCATGAGTCGGGTCATGCAGTGGTTGCCAAGTTGTTGCCTAAGGCTGACCCAGTGCATAAAGTCACCATCATGCCGCGTGGCTGGGCATTGGGTTTGACATGGCAATTGCCTGAGTTTGATCGCATCAGTAACTATCGCGACAAGATGCTTGAAGAAATCTCGATATTGTTTGGCGGCCGTATTGCCGAAGAGATTTTTATGAACCAGATGTCGACTGGCGCATCGAATGACTTTGAACGTGCGACTAAGTTGGCGCGTGATATGGTGACCAAATACGGTATGTCTGACAGCCTTGGTACTATGGTCTACGCAGGTAGCGAGCAGGATTCGTTTATGGGTAGCATGTCTGCCAAAACCGTATCTGAAGCTACGCAACAGAAAGTGGATGCTGAAATCCGCCGTATTCTGGATGAGCAATATGCCGTAGCGCGTAAGTTGCTTGAAGGTAATCGTGACAAGGTTGAAGCGATGGTCGTGGCCTTGCTTGAGTGGGAAACCATTGATGCCGAGCAAATCAATGACATCATGGCTGGCTTGCCGCCACGTGTGCCTAAGCCACCGCAAGTGACGCTTCCACCGCGTGATTCAGGTAGTTCAGGTCCAGCTGCAACGCCTACACCACAGCCTGCTGCTAAATCGTAATTAGTTTTTGTCTATAAAAGCCATATTCATTTTGGATAACATCCTGTAATGAATATGGCTTAATTCTTATGTCATCTCAAATGAAGTTCATCTGTAATCAATATCAACTCGATTTATCCCGCCCGCATGTGATGGGCATTGTGAATGTCACGCCTGATTCATTCTCGGATGGTGGCAAATTCGCATCCACACAAAAAGCCGTAGAACATGCGCTCAAACTGATAGAAGAGGGTGCTGATATTCTGGATATCGGTGGCGAGTCCACACGTCCTGGTGCCACCCCTGTTGAGCTTGGTGAAGAATTGAGTCGGGTAATCCCAGTGATTGAAGAACTCGTGAACAAAGTCGGCGTGCCTATTTCAATTGATACCTACAAGCCTGAGGTAATGCGCCATGCGATTGCCGCAGGTGCTGACATCATCAATGACATATCCGCATTGCAAGCGCCTGGTGCTCTGGAAATCGTTGCTAACAGCAAAGCTGGCGTATGCTTAATGCACATGCAAGGCACGCCACAAACGATGCAACAGGATCCGCAATACCAAGATGTTGTTACTGAAGTGATTGAATTTCTGAAGCAGCGATTAACTGCAGCCAATGAAGCGGGTATAGCCTCAGAGCGCATATTGCTTGACCCTGGTTTTGGCTTTGGTAAGCGTACAACGCACAATATTGCCCTGCTACAGGCATTGCCGCAGATACTGGAATTAGGCCGCCCGCTGCTGGTTGGGTTATCGCGTAAATCCATACTTGGCCAGCTAGTTGGCGCAGATGTTGATCAGCGGCTGCATGCCAGCTTGGCTGCATCCGTGATATCTGTGATGAAAGGCGCTAGAATAGTCAGGGTTCACGATGTAAAAGCCACAGTAGATGCCCTGAAAGTTGTGGCAGCGCTACTTAATTAAATTGAATTTATGACAAAAAAACTTACAAAAAAATACTTTGGTACTGATGGCATTCGTGGTCGCGTCGGTGAATACCCCATCACTCCAGACTTCGTGATGCGTCTTGGCTATGCCGCTGGTTTAGTGCTCACCGGTTTGGATTCACATTTGGCTGCAGGTGCACGCCCAACGGTGTTGATTGGTAAAGATACCCGTATATCTGGCTACATGCTTGAGCCCGCTTTGCAGGCAGGCCTATCTGCTGCTGGCGTCGACGTTCTACTAACTGGCCCTATGCCTACGCCGGCGATTGCTTACCTCACCCGAGCATTGCGCGCGCAGGCTGGCATCGTAATCTCTGCTTCGCATAATCCGTTTGAAGATAACGGCATCAAGTTTTTTTCATCTTTAGGCACTAAGCTGGATGATGACATTGAGTTTGCAATTGAGGCAGAACTGGAACGCCCAATGCAGATCAAGCCATCGGACAAGCTAGGCAAGGTACGGCGTATTACTGATGCAGGTGGGCGTTATATCGAGTTTTGCAAAAGCACATTTCCTACCGACCTGGATTTACGCGGCTTAAAAATCGTGCTCGATTGCGCGCATGGCGCAACCTATCACGTAGCTCCGCCTGTATTTCATGAGCTTGGCGCCGAAATCATCAATATCGGTAACCAGCCAAATGGCTTGAACATCAACCATGAAGCGGGCTCTACCCACCCACAAGCCTTGATGAAAGCAGTGGTTGAACACGGCGCTGATCTGGGCATTGCGTTTGATGGTGATGGCGACCGTTTGGTGATGGTGGATCAGCATGGCACCTTGCTTGATGGCGACCAGTTGCTTTATATCATTGCCATGCATCGCCAGCAGCAAGACCAGCTCTCTGGTGGTGTGGTCGGTACTTTGATGACTAATCTTGCTTTAGAGCATGCCTTGGCAAAAGCTGACATTCCATTCTTGCGCGCCAAAGTAGGTGATCGCTACGTGCTAGAGCTACTAAATCAGCAAGACTGGCAGCTCGGTGGTGAAAACTCAGGGCATATCTTGTGTATGGATAAACATAGTAGTGGCGACGGCATTATCGCTGCCCTACAAGTGCTACATGCAATGCGAACTAGTAATACCAGCCTTGCCGAACTTGGTTCAGGTTTGGTGCTATACCCACAAATACTCATCAACGTTAAAGTTGCGGAGCGTATTGAGCTGGATAGCAACCAAGCTATTCAGGATTCAGTGAAGTCTGCTGAGCAAGCGCTGAATGGTCATGGTCGCGTATTGCTGCGTCCGTCAGGCACCGAGCCTAAAATTCGTGTGATGGTAGAAGGGCAAGATCATGCACAGGTTCAAGCACTCGCCGAAAGCATTGCCGAAGTCGTCCGAAAGTCAGCCGCTTAAATTCTCGACGGGCGGTAGCTAAACCGCCCGTCATCATATATTCCTCATAGCTTCATGTTTTTGTCACACACGCATGCAATTCTGCATGCATGAAAAACCAATCAATTCAGGCATGTAACTTAGAAGTCCAACAGCTTGTGTGGAGGTGTGTATGACAACGCATAAAATGGCTTTATATGTGAATCGCATCATGGCTTACGACAGCGCGCTGTGCGTCCGTGTAAACCGCACTAGCCACAACAAGCTGGTACGTATGTGGTTCAGGCTTATCAGTCGGCTGGGTGACGGTATTTTCTGGTACACCATTATGGCAGGCATCATGCTGACACAAGGTTCAGCTGGCCTGACTCCTACCATCCACATGGCGCTGGCTGGATTAACAGGCACACTGGTTTACAAATGGTTAAAAGGTAAAACACTTCGTCCACGTCCTTATGAAGTGCATACAGATATCTGGCTAACAGGCCGCCCACTTGATCGATTCAGCTTTCCATCAGGCCATACCTTGCATGCTGTGGCTTTCTGTACGGTAGCTTTGGCTTACTACCCGATGTTGGATTGGCTGCTCCTGCCGTTTACATTGATGGTTGGTATGTCACGTGTGATATTGGGCTTGCATTACCCGAGTGATGTGCTGGCTGGTGCTGCTATCGGTGGCCTGATTGCTGGATTGTCTTTCCTGATCTAGAGAAGTAATTATTAGTATCAGGAAGTTTTCGTGTTATTACTTTTGTTCCGCATCAGGTTTGAATTCTAAAGCTTGTCGTTCCAGCTCATCGTCACTTATTTTAGGCGCGTTACTGCGTTCTATGAAGTCTTCCAAGAACTCCTCAGTAGGTTCTTCCCCATGCAAGATATCTTCAAATGTCTGTGGTTTCTTCTCATTATTTAAGATACTAAACTCTTGTTCATCTGCCCTTGATTTGCCTATAACATTGTTCTTTTGATTGTACGATTCATCAAAGAACATAAGGAATGCAAGCACCAAGAATATCAGGCTAAATGCAACGTTAAGCATTGCTACACCATAGTATCCGCCTTCTTCAAACACCAGATTTTTAAAGTGGCAAATAATTGAGCCTTTACCAGCATGACATTCTTCTGGGTAAGGAATTTCGCCTTGATAAATAGCAATAGAATCGTATGCAATACATAAAAACAGTATTAAAAATATAACCCCAACAATTTTTTTATCGTTACTACTCAATGTTGGCTTCTCTAAATACTATCAATTTGAATAATTGTATTGTATTTGGCACCGTTCAAGCAAAGACAGTCAGTGTGATTTGTTTATAGGCCTGAGATATTTAGCGAGTGGAAAAGACTAATTAAGAACGTAATAGCTCATTAAAGTATTTAATAGGTGATGGGTGTTGCAGCTTCAGGTGTGATAGGCATTCTTTACGCCATTCAATCATTTCATCAATACTCAGATGTTTAAGTTCTGGTTCAAAATCAGGACGGTAGCCATTCAACACCAAGCCTATGTTGCTAATGGCGGTTTGAGTTTTGGCGATGTAGTAGGTGAAATGTTTAAATGTGCGGCTATCTGCTAATCGTACGCAGCCATAAATAACATGTGGTAAACGTACAAAGCGCAGCACATTATCCCAAAAAGCCAGCCGCTGCAGGCCAATATTGGCGCGGGTCTCGGAGCACCTGAATCTTGGTGCAATAAACTTGATTAAGGTCTTGCGGTGTTTGTTCAATACTTTGCCTGGGGACGTATCCATCAATGGCGATAAATGCGCATCCATCGCCCACTCTGAGGCAATATGCGTGATCATGCTGTTTTGTAGCCACATGGCTTCGTGGGCGGGGACAAAGTGGTTATGCGCGATGACATCCACATATAAATGGCTGGCATAGCCGATGGCAATGGCCAGTTCTTCATCAGTATCTGCACTGGCAAGTAGATGGTGTGCATTTTCCCAGTGATGTGTATGGCGAAACGCGTTGGAGACTATTGCCAGGTCTGGCAAACAGGCACCTGCCATCACCAGTTCGGGGAATTGCTTGATGGCTTTTTGCAGGCGTGGGTCAAGCAGTGGCATGGCCCACAATAAAGATTGAGCGAAATAAAGGTGGGTAACCAAGCCCCATGCGTTGGCCTCTGCTGAATACAAAGCGAATGGTAATAACCACACGAGCTTTGATAAATGAGCCTTTACTTTCATGTTGCGTAATGTGAGTTCGCAGCGTGAATGTAACATGACAGAATCATGATTTTATTGTGACAAACATAGAAGCAAGTGCTTGTTTGATATACTCCTTCCCGAATATAAGACTAATCAAATACATCACGGAATAATTATGGAAAATACAACACACGAGACTAGCCCGTTTAAAGGTAAAACCGGATTAACCCGGTTGGTTAATGCATTCGGCTACTCTATGGCTGGACTTAAAGCCGCGCACAAGAATGAGGACGCGTTCCGTCAGGAGGTTCGGCTGGCAATTGTGTTGATTCCCCTAGCCATCTATCTTGGGCATACGGGTATGGAGCGTGCCATCATGATTGCCAGTGTATTGTTGGTGATTATTGTTGAGTTGCTAAATTCATCAATTGAAGCCACGGTTGACCGCATTTCTCTGGAAAACCACCAATTGGCCAAGCAGGCCAAGGATATTGGTAGTGCTGCTGTATTGCTGAGTTTAATCAACCTAGCAGTGGTCTGGGGCTTCCTGATTTTCGGCTAATCTTCATACCGTCATCTCCCTGACACAAATTTCACATTAAACCATCACAATCAGTCGCTAGCATTTGAGGCATTCAAAGCTGGCGACTGCAATTGCGGCGCAGCTTAAACAATCTCACTTAACCCAACTCAAAGGGGCGCGCCCGTGAAAATCCTGTTTATCTCTGATGTCTATTTCCCACGTGTGAATGGTGTCTCAACGTCTATCCGTACCTTTGTCGGCCAGCTGCAGGAAATGGGACATACCGTCCATTTGATTGCACCTGAGTATGGCGTAAAGACTGAAGATGAAGCCTGGATCAAACGTATACCAGCGCGTGGTATCTATTTCGACCCTGAAGACAAACTGATGAAGTATGGCGTGGCGCTCGATAGGTTGAGTGAGCTACGCAAAGAGGGATATGACCTCATTCATATCCATACCCCATTTGTGGCGCATTACCTCGGCCTTAAGCTAGGACACCTTCTCAACGTGCCATGCGTTGAAACCTACCACACCTTTTTTGAAGATTATCTGCATCACTACCTGCCTTGGATACCTACAGGCTTGGCACGCAGTATGGCTAGGGGTATCTCACGCCGTCAATGTAACGCCGTCAATGCGATCGTTGCGCCATCCCAGCCTATGCTGGATGTGCTGCGAGAATACGGCGTTAAAGTCAAAGCCGAAGTTATCCCCACGGGCCTACAAGCGCATAGTTTTGCGCCAGCCGATGGTGATGCGTTTCGTACTAAACACGGCATTGCACTTAAGCGCCATGTGCTGCTGTATGTAGGCCGTGTTGCGTTTGAAAAGAACATCAGCTTTTTGCTTGATATGGTGGTTGAGTTACGTAAGCAGAAGCCAGGCGTATTGTTAATGATCGCCGGCGAAGGCCCTGCCGAGGCAAGCCTGCACAAAAAAGCGCAAGAGTTACAGTTGCAAAATAACATCAAATTCATTGGCTATCTTGACCGTAATACCGAGCTGAATGCCTGCTACAAAGCGGCGGATGTATTCGTATTCTCTTCAAAATCTGAAACGCAAGGCCTGGTATTGCTAGAGGCAATGGCGCAAGCCGTACCTGTGGTCGCAATTGCGGAGCTGGGCACCAAATCGATATTGATTGAAGGCGAGGGTGCTTTGATTGCACCTGAAGATGCAACCGTATTTGCTGACAGAGTATTCAGTTTGATTAATGACGATAGCAAGCGTCAGCAGTTGAGCGTAGCGGCGAAAAAATACGCTGAAAAGCGCTGGACATCACGTGCGCAGGCTGAGCGCATGGCTCAGTTTTATGAGCAGTTGTTAAGCCAAACTGGGGAGACTGAAACCAATACCAAACTGAAAATTGCCTGACAAACTTATTTATTCGTCATTCCCGTTTGCACGGGAATGACGAAACTGAGAAATCAGCAATTGCCTCTATCTATAAAAAATCAGGCGATATGGTGACCCGCAATACTGCTTGATCTTCGTGCACGCGTACTCGGCTAGAAATCCACCAAATCGCCCCTTTCTTTACACTCCAGTATTGCGGTTTTCCACTTAGAGCATAGGCGGCAGCCATTCCCAAAGTTGGTTGATGCCCAACTACCAGCACCGTGCCGTTGCCACGCGGCCAGTCTGCTGCCTCGAGAATAGCGGTTGGTGGAGTACCGGGCGCAAGTGAATCCAGTGTAGTGAATTCCATACCCAGAGTACTTGCGGTCTGCTGAGTGCGCCTTGCGGGGCTTACCAGAATTTTTGTATCTGGCGGTAAATGACGTTTTAGCCAAGTCGCCATCTTTTTCGCCTGTTGTTCACCTTTGGCCGTTAATACGCGGCTCATATCAGGAAAACTATCTTCCGCTTCGGCGTGACGCCATAAAATCAGTTCCATAGGATGGTGGTATTATTCATTAAAGACACCTGTATTTTATGCGCCACGCCACCGATTACAAAATGACATCTCCATGAATGCCCAAACATGTTAATTGATATTGTCATCAGAGAAGGGGCGTTGCTTAATAACATCCATTTAGAGCGTCTATTGGCGGTCTCTAGCAATGAGCTGGTGACTGCATCAGTGGATGCCCTGATGTGCAAGTTAATGGGTGTTGCCAAGCAGGCCGATTGGCCGATTGCGGCGGTTTCGTTGATTGGTCAATCTCAAACACTAGGTTCTCAAGTGCCAGATCAAGATTATTGGTTGATGGCGCACCCAGTGCATTTGGTATTGCAGCGCGATTATTTTTCGCTTTATCCTCTGGCGTTAACCGTGGTTTCCGAGGCTGAGCTGCAGGCGTTGATTGCACTTTTGAACCAGCACTTTATTCGTGATGGCTTGCAGTTCATTACTAGTAGTTCTGCTAAAGATGGCATTAATGGGTTTTATTTAAAGCTATCTGAAAACCCCGAGATTAGTACAACATTACCCGAGTTAGCGGCAGGGCGTGATATTCGCCAGCATATGCCGCAAGGTAAGGGCATGGCAAAGTGGCATGGAATTCTTAACGAAATACAGATGTTGTTGCATGACCATGCAATCAATCAATTACGTGAACAAAATAGCTTGGTGCCTATCAATAGCATTTGGTTATCAGGCGGTGGCTTTTACCAAGCGCCAGAACAATCAATCAAAAAAACCATTTTTGCAAAAAGCGCGTTATTGCGTGGATTGGCCTTAATGAATGGCTTGGAAGCGATGGCTATACCAGAGAGCGCTGGTCAATTGTTGAGCAAAGAAGCTGATATTTTGCTGGAAATTAATGAGGCCTTGGATATACAGAACTTTGATTTTAATAGTCTGATGAAAGCACTCAGGCTGGGCAATTTGAAGAAAATTAATCTATATATCGAACATCAGGGGCAAGTGTTGCAAGCGAACATTAAACGAATCGATACCTTAAAGTTTTGGCGCAAAATCAAGCCTATTAATAGCTATTTCAAGGAATCAGAGTTCTGATGGTAAAAGTTGTTGAACGGAGCTACGAGCCTGAGTTTCAAGCCAATCTTGTCGCCAGCGGTATACACCCTGCATTAGCCCGCGTATTGGCGGCACGCGGCATTGCGCAGGCTTCCCAGCTTGAATCTTCGCTTACAGGTCTGATTGCACCTGAAAAGCTGACAAATGCAGTAGAGGTGGCCAAGTTACTGGCCGATGCAATTGCCCAAAATAAATCACTACTAGTGATTGGCGATTACGATGCCGATGGCGCAACCGCGACTGCAGTAGCGATGCGTGGCCTGCGCAGCATGGGCGCTAAGGTTGATTTTTTAGTGCCCAACCGCTTTGAATATGGCTATGGTTTAACGCCAGAAATTGTCGCGCTCGCAGCGACTCGCAAGCCTGACATCATTATTACTGTGGATAACGGTATTGCCAGTGTTGAAGGTGTAGACGCAGCCAACAAACTAGGCATTGCCGTGCTGGTGACGGACCACCATTTACCCGCAGATACCAAGCCAGATGCCGCCTGCATTGTGAACCCTAACCAGCATGGTTGTGATTTCCCAAGTAAAAATTTAGCAGGTGTCGGCGTTATTTTCTACGTAATGCTAGCTTTGCGCGCAGAGCTCCGTACCAGAGGCGCATATGTTGATAAGCCCGAACCTAATCTTACAGAACTGCTGGATATTGTTGCTCTTGGCACAGTGGCTGACTTGGTCAAGCTGGATGAAAATAACCGTATTCTGGTCGATCAGGGTTTGCGCAGAATACGCGCTGCTAAAGGCTGCCCAGCCATACGTGCATTGCTAAAAGTTGCGGGACGAAATCCAGCATTGGTAACTGCACAAGACCTGGGCTTTAGCGTAGGTCCAAGGCTGAATGCGGCTGGCAGGTTGGATGATATGTCGATAGGTATCCATTGTCTGCTCACAGATAATGAAGACGAAGCGCAACAAATGGCGCAAAAACTACACGAGATGAACGCCACGCGCCGCGATATTCAGTCTGACATGCAAGATGCCGCCATGATTGCGCTGGATGATATTGATGCAAGCGAGCGTTTTACTATTTCGCTTTACGATACCAACTGGCATCAAGGGGTGATTGGCATTCTAGCCTCGCGCATCAAAGAGCTGCATCATCGCCCAGTCGTTGCTTTTGCCAATGCAGGTGATGGCATATTGAAAGGCTCGGCCCGTTCTATTGCGGGCCTGCATTTGCGCGATGCGCTGGATTTGCTCTCTAAAAAACAGCCTGACCTGCTACTCCGTTTTGGTGGGCATGCGATGGCGGCTGGTTTGAGCATACGTGAGGCTGATTTCAATGTATTCAACTCAAGTTTTGAGGCCGTAGTTGCAGGCCTGTTAACCCCTGCTGATTTAGAGTCTGTGGTAGAGGTGGACGGCGCACTGGATGCCATTGATATGGGTTGGGATATGGCCGCTGCTATAGAGCGCCAAGTCTGGGGGCAAGGCTTTCCACAGCCGATGTTTCAAGATGAATTCAAGGTGCTTGAACAGCGTATTGTTGGTGAAAAGCATTTAAAGCTAACTTTGGGCAAAAATCGCCAGCGGTTTGATGCTATTTTTTTTCAGCAGCAAGATTTTTTGCCTGAGAACATTAGCGCTGTATATCAGTTGCAAACTAATCAATACAATGGAAAACAATCAGTTCAGTTGGCGCTAAAACATTGGCAGCCAGCTATCTAAGGCTGATTCTCGCGTTGACCCTGCCTGGCTAGACAGGGTAAAATTCAACAAAATTCTAGGTATCAATATGCGTCGCAAGCTAGTGGTTGGAAATTGGAAGATGCATGGCTCGCTTGCACAAAACAAAGCCTTGCTGGAAGCACTCATCCCCAATTTGGCAGTACTCAAACAGGCAGATTATGCCGTCTGTGTTCCTTATCCTTATCTTTTTCAAGCTCAAAGCCTTTTGCAGGGAACCAATATCAGTTGGGGCGCACAAAATCTTGCCAAGCACGAAATAGGGGCTTATACCGGTGAAGTAAGTGCCGATATGCTCAAGGAGTTCGGCGCTAGTTACGTGATTGTTGGCCACTCTGAGCGTAGCACTGCCTACTGTGAGAGCGATGCGAATATCGCTGCCAAGTTTGTTTCAGCCCAGCGGGTTGGTATTACACCCGTGCTTTGCGTGGGCGAAACTCTGCAGGAGCGTGAGTCAGGTTTAAGAGAGCGTGTGTTGGCTGCGCAACTGGATGCGATATTGAATAGTGTGGGTGCGGAAGTGTTTACCAAGGCTGTTGTTGCTTATGAGCCAGTTTGGGCAATTGGAACAGGTTTTTCGGCTACCCCGGATCAAGCGCAAAGCGCTCACGAGTTCATTCGCGCACGTATTGGTGCCTTGCATTCTGAGGCTGCAGATAAGGTAAGAATTCTATATGGGGGTAGCGTAAAACCCTCAAATGCGTCACAATTATTTGCTATGCAAGATATTGATGGCGGTTTAATTGGCAGGGGTTCATTGAATGCCAATGATTTTGAAGGAATTTGCCGCGCTGCAAACAATTGAATATGCATTTAGATATTAAGTCGAGTTGCGCAATCTACTCGATTTCACACTGAAGATAATGCCTGAAGAAGTTAATTTTTGCTTCAGACAACCAAGATAGTAAATTAGAGAAAATATGGAAACTATAGTAATGATTGTGCACGTATGTGCAGCTTCGAGCGTGATTGGCTTGGTACTTTTGCAACACGGAAAAGGCGCTGATATGGGCGCTGCATTCGGTAGTGGCGCATCTGGCAGTTTGTTCGGCGTAAGTGGCTCATCCAACTTCATGAGCCGTGCCACTTCAGTTTCTGTGGCTGTATTTTTTGCGACCAGTTTGACTTTGGCTTATCTATCAAGCCACAGACCTGAACACACCAGTGTCATCAAATTACAAGATACTACTTCGGTTACTCCTGCTAAAGCGGGCGATGCCGATGTACCAAGTAAATCAAGTGAAACCTCAGTTAAAGATACACCAGCCAAAGACGTCCCTAACTAAGTTTCAAAATGTTAGTCGTGTTGGTTGGTGAATAGTAATTAAGGTTAATAGACCTAAAATAAAAATGCCGTCGTGGTGGAATTGGTAGACACGCTATCTTGAGGGGGTAGTGACGAAAGTCGTGTGAGTTCGAGTCTCACCGTCGGCACCATATCAATACTCGTAATCACTCCATAAAATGGAGTAACAGGGGCTGGACATGTTGGAAAATTACTTTCCTATATTGCTGTTCATCATCGTCGGCTTAGCCGTTGGTGTCGGCCCCCTTGTGCTAGGTAAGCTGGTATCTCCGCATCGTCCTGATGCTGAAAAAAACTCTCCTTATGAATGTGGCTTTGAAGCCTTTGAAGATGCGCGCATGAAGTTCGATGTGCGCTACTATTTGGTTGCCATTCTGTTTATTCTTTTTGATCTCGAAATCGCATTTCTTTTCCCTTGGGCTGTCGTACTTAAGGAAATAGGTTTGTTTGGCTTTTTGGCTATGATGGTCTTTCTGGGCATATTAGTTGTTGGATTCGTCTACGAGTGGATGAAGGGTGCATTGGAATGGGAGTGAATATTCAACTGAGGGCTGTCAATGAGCATTGAAGGCGTCTTGGAAAAAGGCTTTGTCACCACAACGCTTGATACGGTGATTAATTACACCCGTACAGGTTCATTGTGGCCGATGACATTTGGTTTGGCCTGCTGTGCGGTTGAGATGATGCATGCAGGTGCGGCACGTTATGATCTGGATAGATTCGGTATCGTGTTTCGCCCAAGCCCACGCCAGTCTGACGTGATGATCGTCGCTGGTACATTAGTCAACAAAATGGCACCTGCATTGCGTAAAGTGTATGACCAGATGGCTGAACCGCGCTGGGTGATTTCCATGGGTTCCTGCGCTAATGGTGGTGGTTACTATCATTACTCTTATGCCGTTGTGCGAGGTTGTGACCGTATTGTGCCTGTTGATGTGTATGTGCCAGGTTGCCCACCTACTGCTGAAGCTTTGCTCTACGGCATCATCCAGCTTCAAACCAAAATTAAACGCACGAATACGATTGCCAGATAGATGACAACGCGTTTAGAAAAACTAACTGAAAATCTTCAAGCGGTACTTGGCACTAAGTTGACTCGCACTACCACGCATGTTGGTGAGATTACGGTTGAATGTAAGCCCGCTGATTTGCTCGATGTCTGTACAGTATTGCGTGATGATACCGCATTAAAGTTTGAGCAACTGATTGATCTGTGTGGTGTTGACTATATCGATCACGGCGAAGGCACATGGGAAGGCCAGCGCTTTGCTGTGGTTTACCACTTTTTGTCTATTAGCCTGAATCACCGCCTGCGATTAAAGGTGTTTGCTAAAGATGATGATTTCCCCGTTATCCCAACGCTGGTTGATATTTGGTCTGCCGCCAACTGGTTTGAGCGTGAAGCTTTTGATTTGTATGGCTTGATGTTTGAAGGCCATCCAGACTTACGCCGTTTGCTGACGGACTATGGGTTTATCGGTCATCCATTCCGTAAAGATTTCCCGATGATAGGCAATGTAGAAATGCGCTACGATCCTGAGCAGCAGCGTGTGATTTACCAACCTGTTTCTATCGAACTTCGCAATGTAGTGCCACGGATGATACGTGACGAAGGTTTCCACAATGGCTGAGATTCGTAATTACACCATGAACTTTGGCCCGCAGCACCCAGCAGCGCATGGCGTTTTGCGCTTGGTGCTAGAGTTGGATGGCGAAGTGATCCAGCGCGCTGACCCGCATATTGGTTTGTTGCATAGGGCCACTGAAAAACTTGCCGAGAACCGTACTTATCTGCAGTCTGTGCCTTATATGGATCGTCTGGATTATGTATCCATGATGTCCAACGAGCATGCCTACGTGATGGCGATTGAAAAGTTGATGGGCATTGAAGTGCCGATTCGCGCGCAATACATTCGTGTCATGTTCGATGAGATTACCCGCATCTTGAATCACCTGTTATGGCTGGGCGCTCATGCGCTGGATGTTGGTGCGATGACTGTATTCTTGTACGCTTTCCGAGAGCGTGAAGATTTGTTTGATTGCTACGAAGCGGTTTCTGGTGCTCGCATGCACGCGGCTTATTACCGCCCAGGCGGCGTTTATCGCGATTTGCCTAACCGCATGCCGCAATATGAAGCATCCAAAATCCATAATCAAAAAGCCATCAATCGCATGAACGACAATCGGCAAGGCTCCTTGCTCGATTTCATTGAAGACTTTACCAATCGCTTTCCTACCTATGTAGATGAATACGAAACCTTGCTGACTGATAACCGTATCTGGAAACAGCGTACCGTAGGTATCGGCGTAGTTACGCCGGAACGTGCGCTGTCATTAGGGATGACAGGCCCTATGCTGCGCGGCTCAGGTATTGCCTGGGATTTGCGCAAGAAACAGCCTTATGAAGTCTACGATAAGATGGATTTCGATATTCCTGTCGGCGTTAATGGCGATTGTTATGATCGTTACTTGGTGCGTATCGAGGAATTCCGTCAGTCCAATCGCATCGTTAAGCAATGTATAGATTGGTTGCGTAAAAACCCTGGCCCTGTCATTACCAGCAATAACAAGGTTGCGCCGCCAGCCCGTGAAGGTATGAAGATGGATATGGAAGACCTTATCCACCACTTTAAATTATTCACCGAAGGCTTCCATGTACCAGCTGGCGAAGCTTATGCTGCGGTTGAGCATCCTAAAGGTGAGTTTGGTATCTATCTGATTTCAGATGGCGCAAATAAACCATATCGCCTCAAGATTCGCGCGCCTGGTTTCCCACACTTGGCAGCGCTAGATGAAATGACGCGTGGTCATATGATTGCTGATCTGGTTGCGATTATAGGCACGCAAGATATTGTATTTGGGGAGATTGACCGCTGATGTTATCTCAAGAGTCCATTGATAAAATCGAATACGAACTTAAGAAATATCCACCTGAGAATCGTCAGGCGGCAGTGATGTCCGCTTTGCGTATCGCACAAACGGAAAAAGGCTGGTTGTCAAAAGAAACCATCACCTTTGTCGCCGACTACCTGCGAATCCCAGCCATCGCCGCACTTGAAGTTGCAAGCTTCTACAATATGTACGAGCTTGAGCCTGTTGGTAAATATAAAATCACGGTCTGCACCAATATTTCTTGTATGTTGCGTGATGCTGATGGGATTGTGCAGCATCTTAATCACAAGCTGGCTATTGGTTTTAATGAAACGACTGCCGATGGTAAATTTACGCTGAAAGAGGGCGAATGCATGGGTACTTGTGCTGGCGCTCCTTTATTTCACATCAATAATCACAAGATGCATGAGTTTTTAACGCCAGAAAAAGTTGACGAGATTCTTGAAGGGCTGGAATGATGAGTTATCTGGACACAACCCCTACGCAGTATCGGTCAGATAAAGAGACGCTGGTGTGTCTGCGCACCATGCTGTCTGATCACCCCAACTCACTTGACACTTATTTGAAAACTGGCGGCTATGCCCAGCTGAAACGTATTGTTTCTGAAAAAGTAAAAGCTACTGAAATTATTACGCAGGTGAAATTATCAGGTCTACGTGGTCGCGGTGGTGCGGGCTTCCCAACAGGCCTTAAATGGAGCTTCATGCCGCGCTATTATGACGGCACTAAATATCTCGTTTGTAATACGGATGAAGGCGAGCCAGGTACATTCAAAGACCGCGACATTATTCGCTACAACCCGCACCAACTAATAGAAGGCATGGCGATAGCCGCCTACACGTTAGGTGCGCGCGTAGGTTATAACTATATCCACGGTGAGATCTGGGAAGACTACGAAATCTTTGAGAACGCACTGGCGGAAGCACGCGCTGCTGGTTTTATCGGCGAAAATCTATTCGGTACAAATTTTAGTTTTGATTTATATGCTGTGCATGGCTACGGCGCTTATATCTGCGGTGAAGAAACTGCCTTGATTGAGTCGATCGAAGGTAAAAAAGGCCAGCCTCGCTTCAAGCCGCCTTTCCCTGCCAGTTATGGCGTGTTTGGCAAGCCGACCAATGTGAACAACACTGAGTCCTATGCTTCTATCCCATGGATATTGCAGCATGGTGGTCAGGCATTTCAGGATTTAGGCGTGCCTAACTCTGGCGGTACCAAGTTATTTTCAGTCTCCGGCCATGTTGAGCGGCCCGGCAATTACGAAGTGAAAATGGGCATGCCATTTGCTGAATTGCTTGAGATTGCCGGCGGGGTATGGAAAGGCCGGCAATTAAAAGCCGTCATTCCTGGGGGACCATCAACTGCCGTTATGCCTGCAGCAGCTATTCTGGGTGCTACTATGGACTACGATGGCTTATCCAAAGCGGGTTCCAGCCTTGGTGCTGGTTCTATGATTGTGATGGATGAAACCACTTGCATGGTCAAAACCCTCAAGCGTTTGTCTTATTTCTTTTTTGAAGAATCCTGCGGCCAATGCACTCCTTGTCGTGAAGGCACGGGCTGGCTCTATCGCGTGATCAGTCGCATCGTCAATGGCCAAGGCAAGATGGAAGATCTCGATTTGCTGACCGATGTGAGCAGCAATATTTCAGGACGCACGATCTGTGCGTTGGGCGACGCTGCAGCTACCCCTGTATTAAGTTTCATCAAGCATTTCAGGCCTGAATTCGAGTATTACATCCAGAACGGCCATAGCATGGTGGATGCTCAGCAAAACCCTGGTAAATATAAGCAGGCGAATTTAGAGGTGGCACATGCTTAATATTGAGATTGATGGCAAGCCAGTTGAAGTCGATCACGGTACTACTATTATTGATGCAGCCGATAAGCTGGGGATAGCAATCCCACGATTCTGTTATCACAAAAAACTTTCAGTAGCTGCCAATTGCCGCATGTGCTTGGTGCAAGTTGAAAAATTTAATAAGCCACTGCCAGCATGTGCAACACCAGTGGCTGATGGCATGAAGATTTTTACCCGTTCTAAAGCCGCAGTTGAGGCACAAAAGAGCGTGATGGAGTTTTTGCTAATTAATCACCCGCTAGATTGTCCAATCTGTGACCAAGGCGGCGAGTGTGATTTGCAAGATATTGCTGTGGCTTATGGCGCAAGTGGTTCACGCTATACCGAAGAAAAGCGTGTAGTACTGAACAAGAACATTGGCCCATTGGTATCTACCGATATGACGCGTTGTATCCAATGTACACGCTGCGTACGCTTTCTAAAAGAAGTTGGCGGCATGATGGAGTTAGGCCTGATTAATCGTGGCGAACATGCTGAGATTACGGCTTATGTTGATAAGAGCGTAGATTCCGAGCTGTCTGGCAATATCATTGATTTGTGCCCAGTTGGCGCACTGACCAGCAAGCCGTTCCGTTACTCTGCCCGCACTTGGGAGCTGACACGCAGACCATCAATTGCCCCACATGATGGCCTAGGGTCTCAGATTGAAGTGCAGATTAAAGACGGCAAAGTCATGCGCGTATTGCCGCGCGAAAAAGAAAGCATCAACGAATGCTGGTTGTCAGACCGCGACCGCTTTTCATACGAAGGCCTGAATAGTTCAGATCGATTAACGATTCCAATGATTAAGCATCATGGTGAATGGCATGAAACTGACTGGAAGACCGCACTCGAGTTTGCTGCAGGGCATTTGAAAGAGATTGCGGATACAAGAGGTGGCGACCAGATTGGTGTCTTGGTTTCCCCTAACAGCACCATGGAAGAAGCACATCTCGCCAAGAAATTGGCGCATGGCCTGGGCTCAGATAATGTGGATTACCGCTTGCGCCATACCGATTTCCGCCATGATGGCAAACGTCTGGGCGTTGTGTGGATGGGTTGCAACATCCCTGATGTGGAACAGATGGATCGTATTCTGGTCATTGGCAGTAACTTACGTAATGAACATCCTTTGCTCGCTCAGCGCATACGTAAAGCTGTTGCGAATGGCGCTGAATTATCATTGGTTAACCCCTTAGATGATGATCCGCTCATCCCAGTGATGCACAAAGCCATCTGCTCGCCGAATGACATGGTTAATGTGTTAGCACAAATTCTCAAAGCCATTTCAGGTTTGGAAAGACTTTCCTTATGTCTACCTAAGTCTCTGAATGAGCTGTTGGAAAATATAAAGGTCTGGGATAACAGTAAGGCTATGGCGAACAGCCTAGCTGGGCATGGCGATCTGGTTGATTTAGTCAGCCCACGTTCAGCCGTATTTCTTGGCAATATTTCGCAACACCATCCTCGCTATACTGAAATTTACAGCTTGGCTGAAGCCATCGCATCACTCTGTGGTGCGACATTTGGTGTGCTTTCTGCTGGTGCCAATAGTGTTGGCGCTAATCTTGTTGGCGCTATGCCACAGGTAAAGGGCTTGAATGCCAAGGCTATGCTGGAGTCACCTCGCAAAGCCTATGTGCTTGTGAATGTTGAGCCAGAGCTCGATTGTCATAACCCAGCGCTTGCCAATCAGGCGATTGCACAAGCTGATTGTGTTGTCGCATTGACTGCCTATAAGTCAGATGCACTGCGAAATGCACATGTGTTGCTGCCGATTGCACCATTCACTGAAACTTCAGGCACTTTCATGAGTATGGAAGGCCGTGTGCAGAGCTTCAAGGCTGTGACCAAGCCATTGGGCGAGTGCCGTCCTGCATGGAAAGTGTTGCGCGTTTTAGGTAATACACTGGGACTACAAGGTTTTGAGTTTGATAGCAGCGAAGAAGTGAAAGATGAGATTTTTGGCGGTGAGAAACCATCGTCAGTCGTATGGCGTACTTTGAACAACAACCTCCGTGAATTGATTGATGTGGTAGTCAAAGTCAAGCTGGAAGGTGAGTTGCAGCGCATAGGTGAGATTCCACAATATCAGTCAGATGCCATTGTGCGTCGGTCACCACCATTACAAAAAACCAAGTATCTAGCCAAGCCAGTCGCTGCTATGCATCCCAAGTTATTGGCTAAATTGGGTATTGAAGATGGCGATACCGTTTTAGTGAAACAAGCGCATGGCGAAGCGATATTGAAGGCGAAAGCTGATAGTAGAGTGCATTCGGCTTGCGTCAGAATTGCGGGCGCAAGTCAGGCCACCTTGGGCTTGGGTGATTTAATGGGTGAAATCACGGTTGAAAAAATACAGGTCACTGCGCCTGCAATGGAAGCGACTGCATAATGTCAGCTGACTTTATACTCCAACCCTTGCAACACCTGTTTGGTGGCTGGTGGCCAGCTGTGCAGATTACAGGTTGGACGTTAATCAAAATAGTAGCCATCGTGCTGCCATTGATGGGCGCTGTAGCTTATCTCACATTGGCTGAACGTAAGGTCATTGGCTTCATGCAAGTGCGGATTGGGCCAAATCGCGTTGGCTATTTTGGCCTGCTACAGCCAGTGGCTGATGGCCTTAAATTGCTGATGAAGGAGATTATCCTCCCAGCAGAATCAAACAAAACCTTGTTCTTATTAGGTCCCGTGTTAGCCATTGCGCCTGCTTTTGCAGCGTGGGCGGTGGTACCTTTTGATTTAAACATGATGCTGGCCGATATTGATGCTGGCCTGCTGTATATACTCGCCATGACATCAGTTGCTGTATATGGCGTCATCATTGCGGGCTGGGCATCCAATTCCAAATATGCGTTCCTAGGCAGCTTGCGCTCAGCGGCTCAAATTGTTTCATACGAAATCGCCATGGGATTTTCACTGGTTGGTGTGCTGATGGCGGCAGGTAGCCTGAATCTCGGCAAGATTGTATTAGCTCAATCGGGTGGATTCTGGCAATGGTACTGGTTGCCATTATTCCCGTTATTTATTGTTTATTTTATTAGTGCCGTTGCTGAAACAAATCGCGCACCGTTTGATGTGGCAGAAGGTGAATCTGAAATCGTCGCAGGTTTCCACGTTGAATATTCAGGTATGGCGTTCGCTATTTTCTTCTTGGCCGAATATGCCAATATGATATTGGTCTGTATGCTGGCTGCGCTCATGTTCCTTGGCGGTTGGCTCTCACCAGTGCCATTTTTGCCAGATAGTTTTTTATGGTTATTAGCCAAAGTGGCTGCTTTACTCTTCATATTCTTATGGTTCAGGGCGACATTTCCACGTTATCGCTATGACCAGATTATGCGTCTGGGTTGGAAAGTTTTCATTCCTATTACCTTGGTATGGATAGTAGTAGTGGGCGCTTTTATGCAGACGCCTTTGGCCTACTTATTTCATTGATCCAGTATATTTAGACATGGCTAGTAAATATGATCGATAAAATCAAAACTGTACTTTCCAGCCTCATGCTGGTGGAGTTGCTGAAAGGCATGGCTTTAACTGGCCGCTACTTCTTTGCGCGCAAGATTACCGTACAGTTCCCTGAAGAACGCACACCTATGAGCCCACGTTTCAGGGGCTTGCATGCATTGCGTCGTTATCCAAATGGTGAAGAGCGTTGTATCGCCTGCAAACTGTGTGAAGCAGTTTGCCCGGCTATGGCAATCACCATTGAATCTGAGCAGCGCGAAGATAATACGCGCCGTACCACACGTTACGATATTGATTTAACCAAGTGCATTTTCTGCGGTTTTTGTGAAGAGTCCTGCCCAGTTGATTCGATAGTTGAGACCCGTATTTTTGATTATCACGGTGAAAAACGTGGTGATCTTCTATACACCAAACCAATGTTGCTGGCGATTGGTGATAAATATGAAGAACAAATTGCGGCAGATCGTGCCACAGATGCAAAATTTAGGTAACGAAGTTTCGATAAGAAAAGAGTGAAGGGGAGAGCAAAGCAAATATGAGAATTAAAAGATAAGTCTTTATTCAGGACTCAGTCTTTCTCTTTTTCTTTCTTTTTCCCAAGATAATATGACATTCCAAGACTACGTTTTTTATGTACTTGCGGCGATCTTGCTGATTGCGGGCTTACGTGTCATTACGGCCCGTAATCCAGTGCATGCTGCTTTGTATCTCGTCCTCGCATTCTTTACTGCGGCAGGTATCTGGCTGTTGCTAGAAGCCGAATTTCTCGCGATTGTACTGGTGCTGGTCTATGTAGGTGCAGTCATGGTGTTATTCCTGTTTGTGGTGATGATGCTCGACATCAATCTCGACCGCTTGCGAGAAGGCTTTTGGTCAGCCCTACCAATTGCGCTACCAGTGGGCATTCTAATGGCTGTTGAAATGAGCATGATTCTCGGCGTAAAACATTTTGGCGTCGACAAAATTACCCCACCAATTACCCATCTCAACGGCTACAGCAATACAGCAGAGCTTGGCCGCCAGCTATATACCGACTACCTGTTGCCGTTTGAATTGGCCTCGGTGGTGTTGCTGGTTGCCATTATTGCTGCCATTGCCCTCACATTGCGTGATCGTAAGGATTCCAAGTTTATGGATCCTGCTGCCCAAGTCAAAGTAAAACGTGCGGATCGTATTCGTATGGTCAGCATGGCTGCAGATGTTGAAATTAAAGAGCCTGCAGTTGAACCTGATACCAAGAAAGGTAAAGCGTAATGGTCAGTCTCTCGCATTACCTTGTTTTGGGCGCTATCTTGTTCGCCATTAGCATCATCGGCATCTTCCTCAATCGAAAAAACGTCATTATTCTTTTGATGGCCATTGAGTTGATGTTGCTTGCTGTTAATCTCAATTTTATTGCTTTCTCCCATTACCTCAACGACATTGCTGGCCAGGTTTTTGTATTCTTTATATTGACTGTGGCGGCGGCAGAGTCTGCAATTGGCTTGGCAATTTTGGTTGTGTTATTCAGAAACCTGAAGACGATTAATGTAGACGATATCGATAGCCTCAAAGGCTAAATGTGAACACTAATCGCCACTAAGAAGCTAATGAAAAGAAAGCTGCAAGAAAAATAAACATGATTGCAATGCAAAAAATCTACCTGCTGATCCCTCTGCTGCCTTTATTCGCTGCCGTGGTGATTGGATTGTTTGGCCGCCAGTTGCCAAGGGCCGCCGCACATATCCTGACGATTGCTGGCGTGGGCGCATCCTGTGCTTTGTCACTTTATGTGTTTAATGATGCGCTGATTGGTAATACCTACTACGGCACCGTTTATACCTGGCTGGTCAGTGGCAACACCAGCTTTGAAGTCGGCTTTATGATTGACAGGCTGACCGCCACCATGATGGTCGTCGTCACCTTTGTTTCGCTGATGGTGCATATCTATACCATCGGTTACATGAAGGATGACCCTGGCTATAGCCGTTTCTTCAGCTACATTTCATTGTTCACTTTCGCCATGCTGATGCTGGTAATGGCCAACAACTTCATGCAGTTGTTCTTTGGCTGGGAGGCAGTGGGCCTGGTCTCATACCTCTTAATTGGTTTCTGGTACAAGCGTCCAACAGCAATCTATGCCAATCTCAAGGCGTTCTTGGTGAATCGTGTAGGCGATTTTGGCTTTTTACTAGGTATAGGTATGGTGTTGTATTTCTTCGGCACACTGGATTATCTCGCAGTGTTTTCAGTCGCCCCGAAGTTTGCTGACACCACAGTCAGTATTATTCCAGGTCACGAGTGGTCACTGATGACGCTCACCTGCATTCTTCTTTTTATAGGTGCAATGGGTAAGTCTGCACAAGTGCCATTACACGTATGGCTACCTGATTCTATGGAAGGGCCAACTCCGATTTCTGCATTGATTCATGCAGCAACCATGGTGACAGCCGGTATTTTTATGGTGGCACGTATGTCACCGCTGTTTGAGCTTTCTACTACGGCGCTTTCAACCGTAATGGTGATTGGTTCAATTACTGCGCTGTTCATGGGTTTTCTGGGCATTATCCAAAATGACATTAAACGCGTGATTGCCTACTCAACGCTTTCACAGCTGGGTTATATGACAGTTGCCCTTGGTGCCTCAGCCTACTCCGTTGCGATATTTCACTTGATGACACATGCATTCTTCAAAGCGCTGCTATTCCTTGCGGCTGGCGCAGTGATCATGGCCATGCATCATGATCAGGACATTCGTAACATGGGGGGCTTGCGTAAACATATGCCTATCGTGTGGATTACTTCTTTGATTGGTTCACTTGCATTAATTGGCACACCTTTATTTTCTGGTTTTTACTCGAAAGATTCGATTATCGAAGCCGTCAAGTTCTCACATATTCCAGGTAGTGGATTTGCCTACTTCGCCGTGCTTACAGGTGTATTTGTGACAGCATTCTATTCATTCCGGCTTTATTTCCTTGTGTTTCATGGCAAAGAGCGGTGGCGTGAACAGAAAGTTGAAGAGCACGCTCATGCTCAAGTACGCCAAGCCCATGCCCCAGCTATGGCGTCACATAGTGATGACCATGTTAGCCATGATGCATCTCACGACGAACACGCTGCGCATGATGAGCATGATCATCATGAAGAACACCATGGCTTAGGACCAGATGATAATCCACACCCATTGCCTTGGGTGGTGACATTGCCATTGATCGCATTGGCTATACCTTCAGTAGTCATTGGCTACATTGCGATTGAGCCTATGCTTTATGGTGATTTCTTCTCAGGTGTGATTTTTGTTGATAATGAAGCACACCCCGTTATGCATGAACTGGCTGAAGACTTCCATGGGCCATGGGCTATGGCCTTGCATGCGCTGACTTCTGCACCGTTTCTATTGGCACTATCAGGCGTGTTGCTGTCATGGTATTTCTACATGAAGCGCCCTGATATTCCTGCTGCTATTCAGCAGCGTTTTTCTCTTGTTTATCGGATTCTTGATAACAAATATGGTTTCGACCGTTTTAACGAAATCCTCTTTGCAGGCGGCGCACGGCTTATTGGCAGCAAGCTTTGGAAAATCGGCGATATCCAGTTGATTGATGGGGTGATGGTCAATGGTACAGCTAAACTGATAGGTCGCTTGGCAGGCATTATCCGCAAGCTACAATCAGGTTTGATCTACCACTATGCGTTCGCCATGATTATTGGCGTATTCTTGCTACTCACTTTTTTTACGAAGATCTAAATGGCAGATTTACCTATTCTTAGTCTTGCGATCTGGGTACCAATTATTGCGGGTATTCTCGTTCTATTTACAGGCGGCGACCAAAATGCACCTACTGCCCGTTGGGTAGCATTAGTAGGCAGTATTATTGGTTTTGCCGTTACGTTGCCCCTGTATACGGGTTTTGATTTCAATGATGGTGGTTTTCAGTTTCAAGAAGGTCTACGCTGGATTCCCGCTTTCAATATTAATTACCATTTGGGTGTAGATGGTATTGCTGTTCCTCTGATATTGCTGACTAGTTTCACTACTATTCTTGTGGTGATTGCGGCGTGGGAAGTGATCCAGAAGCGCGTTGCCCAATACATGGCGGCGTTCCTCATCATGTCAGGCATCATGATTGGTGTATTCAGCGCGTTAGATGCAATTCTCTACTACGTGTTTTGGGAAGCTATGCTTATCCCGATGTTCCTAGTCATCGGTATATGGGGCGGACCTAATCGTGTGTATGCCACGATCAAATTCTTCCTCTATACATTGCTGGGCTCATTATTGATGCTTGTGGTGTTCATCTACCTTTACCATCAAACCAATAGTTTTGAACTGGTTGATTACTACACCATGCCATTGCCGATGAATGCGCAGATATTGATCTTCCTTGCGTTCTTTATGGCGTTTGCAGTGAAGATCCCAATGTGGCCATTGCACACTTGGTTGCCTGATGCCCACGTTGAAGCGCCAACTGGAGGCTCGGTAGTCTTGGCGGCTATTGCATTGAAACTGGGTGGCTATAGCTTCTTGCGGTTCGCCATGCCGATAGCGCCAGATGCAGCAAATTATCTTTCCGGCTTCATGATCACGCTTTCACTGATTGCTGTGGTCTATATCGCCTTGGTCGCCTTAGTGCAGCAAGATATGAAAAAGCTGATTGCCTACTCATCCATTTCACACATGGGTTTTGTCACACTCGGCTTTTTTATATTTAATCCATTAGGTATGGATGGCGCGATTGTGCAGATGATTTCGCATGGCTTTATTTCTTCCGCCATGTTCTTGAGTGTAGGTGTGCTGTATGACCGCATGCATTCACGCCAGATTGCCGATTACGGTGGCGTAGCGAACACTATGCCAACCTTTGCAGCTTTTGCTGTGCTGTTTGCTATGGCTAACAGTGGTTTGCCGGGCACATCCGGTTTTGTAGGTGAGTTTATGGTGATACTGGCAGCACTGCAGACCAACTTCTGGTATGCATTTTTAGCTTCAACCACACTGATTTTTGGTGCTGCTTATACCTTGTGGATGGTGAAACGCGTGTTTTACGGCGAGATTGCCAACCATCATGTCGCAGTCTTGAAAGACATTAATCAACGTGAAATGTTGATATTGGGTGTGCTCGCGCTCTTGATTTTGGGCTTTGGCTTATACCCATACCCGATTACCGAGATGACGCACGCTACCGTTGAAAACCTGCTTGGCCATCTCGCACAAAGTAAGCTGCCATGATGATGCAAATGTCTATACAAGCAACACAAAAAGAAAATACAGAGAAATAGCATGGATGCCATTTATTACGATTTAGGTGCTGCGCTCCCCGAGATATTCGTACTCTCGATGGCTATGCTTATTCTGCTGCTGGACTTATTTCTCAAGCCAGCCAACCGCAACCTAATCTATATCTTTTCGCAAGCCACGCTATTAGGCGCTGCTGCCATTACCTACTTTAATCACACGCCAGGTGTCGGCTATTCATTCAATGGCATGTTCGTTAGCGATACGTTCTCGGACCTGACGAAGCTCATGATCTACATCAGCATATCAGCCACGCTGGTTTACACCCGCAGCTACATTGCCTTGCGCGGCATGTTCCGTGGTGAGTTCTACGCGCTCGTATTATTCAGCCTGCTGGGTATGATGATATTGGTGTCAGGCCAACACTTCCTGACGCTTTATATGGGCCTTGAGCTACTTTCACTAAGCCTGTATGCGCTCGTTGCGCTGGACCGTGACAACCCGACTGCAACAGAAGCGGCTATCAAATATTTTGTATTAGGTGCCTTGGCATCAGGTATGTTGCTCTACGGCATGTCCATGATTTACGGCGCAACAGGTAGTCTCAATCTGGCTGAAGTCAGCAATGCATTACTCGGTGGCGCCCATTATCATGCGATATTAGTGTTGGGCTTGGTATTCATTGTTGCTGGCTTGGCATTCAAGCTCGGTGCCGTGCCATTCCAGATGTGGTTACCTGATGTTTATCAGGGCGCGCCAACTGCGGTGACTATATTGATAGGCTCAGCTACCAAGATTGCAGCTTTTGCCTTTGTGATTCGACTTCTGGTACAAGGCCTCTATGTATTGGCGCACGATTGGCAAGGCATGCTCGTGATTATGGCCGTACTTTCTATTTCAATTGGTAGTGTGACTGCCATTGCCCAAACCAATCTCAAGCGTATGTTTGCATATTCCACTATCGCCCATATTGGCTACCTGCTTTACGGCCTCATGAGCGCCAGCATTAATGGCTATGCTTCTGCAATGCTATATATTGCCGCTTATGCCCTTATGTCACTCGGTGGTTTCGGGATGATTTTACTGCTATCGCGCAAAGGTTTCGAGGCAGAGAACTTGGATGATTTGAAAGGCCTGAACCAGCGTAACCCATGGTATGCATTCTTAATGTTGATCATGATGTTCTCAATGGCAGGCATACCACCAACACTGGGCTTCTATGCGAAATTTGCGGTATTGCAGGCCGCATTACAGGCTGGTTATTTATGGGTCGTAGTCTTCGGTGTATTAATGGCTACGGTCGGTGCTTATTATTATCTCCGTATCGTCAAACTGGTTTATTTTGACGAGCCACAAGATCATTCACCTATCGTCGCTTCATTTGATATGAAGGTCATCCTGAGTCTAAACGGGCTGGCTCTGCTCTACTTTGGCTTGATGCCGCAGACATTAATGGATTTATGCTCAAAAGCAATTTTATTGAGCTTGCAGTAACATCTAAGCAGATATTTTTAAGAATCCCACATGACCAACCTCGTTTTATTGTTATTGGCATTGCTATTTGCAAACGCTCCCTGGTTCTCTGAGCGCCTGTTCTATGTAGTGCCGATTAAGTCGCAGCCTAAAAATATATTCTGGTGCTTACTCGAAATAATTGTCCTGTATTTTGTCTTTGGGGCAATTGCGATGTATGCAGAAAAAATGACCATGGGCCAAATCTCTCCCCAGAAATGGGAGTTCTACACCATCACGTTTTGCCTGTTTCTGGTGTTTGCTTTTCCTGGATTTGTTTATCGCTATTTCTGGAAAATACCTAAAACAAATATAGATCAACCTTTCAAAGAAACCCCGAAAGAAATTTAAGTATTTTGATGAATTCGGATGACCTGACCGAAACCTGCATATCCTCAGAAACCATTGTTGAGGGTGGTATGTTGCTGGTAAAGCGAGACCAAGTCTTGTTGCCAAGTGGCGCTAGTAGCCAACGCGAATACATCATCCATCCAGGAGCAGTGGTCATTATCGCCATGCTGGATAATGGCAATCTAGTGCTTGAGAGGCAGTTCCGTTATCCACTTAATCAGGTATTTATTGAATTGCCTGCTGGCAAGATTGACCCTAATGAAGCGCCATTACTCACAGGCCAGCGCGAACTGCTGGAAGAAACTGGATACAGTGCACAAGAGTGGGTGTACCTCGCCAGCCAGCACCCATGTATTGGTTATTCCAACGAAGTTATCCATATTTACCTGGCTAAAAATTTGCGATTGGGTGAACACAATCGTGATGCTGATGAAGCCTTGCAAATTTTTGAGGCTGGCCTAAGTGATTGCCTGGCTATGGTGCAGCGTGGCGAGATTACAGATGGAAAGACCATTATTGCTTTGTTCTGGGCTGAAAAATACCTCAGTGGGCAGTGGCAACCATTTCCCAGTCTGTTATCTAAAACCTAAGTTTTATCCGTAGTCATTCCAATAAGCGCATCATGCAAGCAAATATACTCATTGTTGGTTGCGGTGATTTAGGCAGAGAAGTCGCTCGACTGTTGGTCAATGATGGCATGCATGTCACAGGTGTACGCCGCAGCAATCAGACCCTGCAAGGCTGCCAGATTTTTCAGGCAGATGTAACGAAACCTGAAACACTCAATAAATTAGCCGAAACCAACCCCGATATCCTGATTTACTGCGTTGCCGCAGATACATACACCGACGATAGTTACAGAAGCCATTACGTAGATGGGCTCTCAAATACTCTGCAAGCACTGAAATTTTCAAGCACCTTGCGCCATGTGTTTTTTGTATCAAGTACGGGCGTTTACGGGCAGGAGATAGAGGATGTGCTTGATGAAACGGTATTAGCCATCCCTAAAGGTTTTAACGGTGAACGTATGCTGCAAGCAGAAGCATCGCTTAATGATCCGAGTTTAGTACCAGCACAAGTGAATACCACAATCCTGCGTTTTTCGGGCATCTATGGCCTTGGTAGAACACGGATGCTCAAACTGGCTGCTGAGCCAGAAAATTGGCCAGCCAGTAATGCTTGGACAAATCGCATACACCGTGATGATGGTGCTGCTTTCATCAGGTTTTTGATACATCGCGCGCTAAGCGCACAGGCCGTTGATGAGATTTATCTGGTGACAGATAGCCTGCCTGTAGCCCAGTATGATGTGCTACTTTGGATTGCAAGTAAGTTGGGCAAGGATGTTAGCGCGATTAAAGTGCCAGCTGTGCTAGGCAATAAGCGCTTGAGTAACCAACGAATGTTGAGTTCTGGGTACAAGCTGATTTATCCAGATTATCAGGCTGGTTATCAAAGCCTGCTAGATGCAAGCAGGCTTTGATTCTTTGAATTAAACGCTGCTATTTTCGGATAATTTCTGGTTCTTGAGAATTCTAAGTCCAGTCATCGCCGCCAGAAATATCACTGGAATTATCATCCCAGGATGAGTTATCGGCGATGCCAAAATCGTTGCCACCCATATTGTCATTAATGTTGTTGTTTGAATCAGCCCATGAGTCGCTTACTGGGTTGATGCCGCTGTTGCTGTTATTGCCGTGAATAAAATGGTCAGCTAGTGCTTCACCCGCTAGCATGCCGGCACCAATCGCAGCGCCAGTTGCAAGACCACCCATAATGCCTGAACCCATACCACCACCAGCAGTTGGTTGTGCATAACCACCCGGGTATGGCTGGCCTGTCATTGGGTTAACCGTATTGGGTTGGTAGCCATTTGGATAAACCACAGGTGCATTTCGCGCCGTAAAAGCTCGAATGATTAGAGTGATGATCAATATTGACCCAATGCCAAGAATTAGCAAACCCCAAGGAAATCCAGAGGGTGCGCTTTGAATCTGGTTTGTCTGTACTGAAGTCTGGCTAGTTTGTGCGGAGGAAAGTATCCGCTTCAATTCATTGACGGCTTCTGGCTTTGCATAACTTAAGCCTGGGTCAAGCTTTTCAGCTGTTTTAAACTCATCGCGTGCGTTTGCGATTTTGCCTTGCTTGGCCAGTAATTCTGAGGCCACATAATGCGCCTTGGAGCTTTCAGGATGCGCTTGTAAAACCTGGTTGATCATTTGCTGGGCTTCATCCAGCTTGCCAGCGTGGGCCGCCGCATAGACTTGGCTGATTGTCGGCAGATCAGCTGCAGCAACAAAGCCACTGAATGTGATGAGTATTGAAAAAATCAGTGCGTTGAGTTTACTTTTAAGCATAACGTCTCCTTAAATCCTTTTGTGAAATTACTTATCGTGTTCCTGCATTTTTTCTGCAGCGAAAGCGGTGATTTGGTCTAGAGTCACATAGCCTTTTTTGTCGGTATCAATCTGGTCAAAATTCTTTGCAACTCGCGGCATTTTGCTTTTGGCTTCATCTAGTGTCAGTTGGCCGTCATGGTTTGTATCCGCCTCATTAAACCGTTCTGTCATTTTCGCTTTTACTTTTTGCACCTTCCCATCTCCAGCCCCCGCTTGATCAGCATGTGCACTGAGACTGACAAGTAATGTTACGGAGAATATTGAAGCGAGTAGCTTGGCTTTTGACTGGATTTTCATAATGACCTCGTTTTAGGTTGGCGAAAAATCTGACAAGTAACAAAGGCTAATCATTAATGATTGATTTAGCAAAATAACGATTCAAGCCTGATTAAGGTATACATCAATTCCATATTTAATATTGTGATGACATCTAAAATGCAGTCACTAATATTCTTTAAATTGGGTGTGCTGGAAAGATTGCAAGGCCATTCAATGTAAAGCTTTGTTAGTTTTTTGCGAACTGTTTGATGGAAGTTAGCAATGCATCCAGATCAGAAGCCTGCGTCATTGGGTTCATGAGGGTTGTTCTAAGCCATGTAGCTCCATGCAACGTCACTTGTGTCAGGTGAAATGCACCGCTTTCTATCAGGCTTTTTCTGATAGTTGCTTGCAGCAGGTTCAGGTTTTCTGCATCCAAGCCATCATTGAGATAGCGGAAACAGACGATATTGGTTTGTGGCTGCATGAGCAGTTCAAATGCCTGATCAGCTTGTATCTTATCGGCAAAAAGTCTGGCTTTGGCAAAGGCTTCATCAATCAGCAAAGCCATGCCTTCAACACCATAGAGCGAGAGCGCCGCCCATAGCTTCAACCCCATCATGCGCTTGGTGCATTCCAGCGTGCGATAGCTAGTATTGAATTCTTCTGTTTCGTGGTTCTCGCCCTGAAACAGATAAGAGGCATCTTGTGCAAAGGCAGCGAAGCTATTCGCAGGGTTCTTGAATACCACTGCTGATACTGTGGCTGGCATATAGAGTAGCTTATGTCCATCCCACACTACTGAGTCAGCGAGCGCAATGCCATCAAGCTGTTGGCGATGTTGCTCAGACAGCAGGGCAGATGCACCATGTGCGCCATCTACATGTAACCATAAACCTTGTGTGTTGCAGTATTGGCCAATTTGCAACAGTGGATCAATGCTGCCTGTCGGTGTGCAGCCCGCAGTTGCAACCACGGCAATGATATGTTCGCCTTTAATCAGGCTCTCCTGGTGCAGATGCTGGAGTTGAGTAACATCCATTCGGCCTTCAATATCCGTCGCGACTTTGATCACGGCATCTGTGCCCAAGCCCATGATGCCCGCGGCGCGGGATATTGAGTAATGGCTGTGTTCTGATACCAGGATTTTAAGTAATTTATGATCAGCAATTCCATTCTTCCAAACGTTGGATTTTGCTGAATGCTGTCGTGCCGCGAGCAACGCGGTGAGATTGGCCTGTGCGCCGCCAGAAGTCAGTATGCCGTTGATGTGCTTGGTAATTGTAGGTTTCCAGCCGATTAACTCACTTAACCAGCGAATCACCTGCCGCTCAATCATGGTCGCGCTAGGGCCAGTTTCGTAGACAGCCATTGCTTGATTGGTAAGCGCTGCCACCAGATCACACAATGCTGCCATCGGTAGTGGTGTTGCCACCTGATGTCCCATATTGCGAGGGTGATGAATGGCGAGGCTGTCAGGCAGAATATCCGATTGCAATTTGTTGATTAGATCATCAGCATTAAATATTGCTTGCTGAGGCAATGGTTGTTGCCAATGCTGGTCTTCAAGCTCTGGGCTCTTCCAATTGATTACTGGGCCAACGCCTGTAAGTCGTCTCTGTAACTGATCAGCCAGAACATCGATCAAGGCATGGCCACTTGTGCGGAAGTTCTCCGCATCAAACATGTCGCCGATGTTTGTTTTAGGCGTCATAACGGATACTCGAGTTTCTGCGAAACCAGCCAGTGAGGCTGGTCCGTTGGCGTTTTGCAATCAAGACTTCATGCCAGAACTGGTCGGAAAGGAAAACAACCAGTCTGCCGCCTATCGGGCTAATGTCTTTGAAGTCGGATAGCAAGGTGTCGTCCAAATATAAGCGCAGTGCGCCGCCGTCTTGTGGCTGCCAATTTTCATTCAAGTATAAAACACTGCTCAATATTCGATGCTTGTTGTGCTGTAACTGGTCAATATGTTTGTCATATACAGCACCTATCGGATAAATCGCAAAGTGGGTTTCTAGTTCAAACAGTCCGAGGTATAGCTGGCGATTAAGTTGCTGTTGCAAAGTATCCATGGCTAATAAGTAAGCCTGCTGAGATTCGCTTATGTTGTTGTGTTCACTATCTAGCCAATAGGTTTGGTCGCCGCGTGCTGACATCGAAATGCTTGATTTTTGGGTGTCAATATTTCCAGTTTGCGCTGATTGCATTTCACTATTGTGCTGCAGGGTACTTGCCTCAAGTAAAAGCCTGGCAATCAGTTTCACTGGCAGGAAGTCGTCAATAATAGCGTAGCCATTTACCCTGATCGCATCCATAAACTTTAAGGTGTTGAGCGCGGCTAATTCTGATTCTATTGTGGATGAGGTCATGCCACCTATTATACCGCCGCAGTATTCATCAGATGCAGGGTCTTATTGTCCATAAAAGGTAGTTGCTATATAATCCGCACCTCTGTAGAGGGATAGCTCAGTTGGTTAGAGCGCCTCGTTGACATCGAGGAGGTCGCTGGTTCGAATCCAGTTCTCTCTACCAAAGATCAAATTGGTAAAAATAATAAAATGATTAGCCGCCGCCAAGGTGGCTTTTATTTTTACAAAGTAGCTTTTATTTTTAGGCCTTAAAAATCCTTGGGAAAATATGCCAGTTATACGCTTACCTGATGGTTCCGAACGTACGTTTGACGCACCGCTAACAGTGGCCGATGTCGCCATGAGCATAGGTGCTGGTTTGGCGCGTGCTGCTCTAGCTGGCAAGGTAAATGGCAAGTTGGTTGATACGTCATATCTGATTGCTGAGAATGTAGATTTGGCGATTATTACCGAGCGTGATGCAGATGGCCTTGAAGTCATTCGTCACTCAACTGCCCACTTGTTGGCATATGCTGTCAAAGAGTTGTTCCCCGATGCGCAGGTGACCATAGGCCCCGTGATCGACAACGGCTTTTACTACGACTTTTCATACAAACGCCCGTTTACGCCAGAAGACTTGGAAACCATCGAAAAGAAGATGGTTGAGCTGGCGAAAAAAGATGAGGCTGTCACCCGCAAGGTATTGCCGCGCGATGAGGCTGTGGCTTACTTCAAGTCTATCGGTGAAGCTTATAAAGCCGAAATTATTGCTTCCATTCCAGCCGATCAAGAGGTTTCACTTTACTCCGAAGGCAGTTTCACTGATCTTTGCCGTGGCCCACACGTGCCATCAACTGGCAAGCTCAAAGTATTCAAATTGATGAAACTTGCTGGCGCCTACTGGCGCGGTGATTCTAATAACGAGATGCTGCAACGCATCTACGGCACGGCATGGGCGAAAAAAGAAGACCTTGATGCTTACCTGCATATGTTGGAAGAGGCTGAGAAGCGCGACCACCGCAAATTAGGCAAGCAACTGGATTATTTCCATATGCAGGATGAAGCGCCAGGCATGGTGTTTTGGCACCCACGTGGCTGGAGCATCTGGCAAGAAGTCGAGCAATACATGCGCGCCAAGTTTGTTGAGTATGGCTACCAGGAGGTGCGCACGCCGACCATCATGGATCGTAGTCTTTGGGAAAAATCAGGTCACTGGGAAAACTATCGCGAAGGTATGTTCGTCACTTCATCGGAAAATCGCGATTACGCGGTGAAGCCGATGAATTGCCCTGGCCATGTACAGATTTACAACAGCGCGTTGCATAGCTACCGTGATCTGCCGCTGCGTTTGGCTGAGTTTGGTTCATGCCATCGTAACGAGCCTTCAGGCTCATTGCACGGCTTAATGCGCGTGCGTGGCTTCACGCAAGATGATGCCCATATATTCTGTACCGAAGAACAGGTTGAGACAGAAGTCGCTGATTTCATTAAAATGCTTTACAAAATCTATGGCGATTTTGGCTTTAATGAGGTCATTGTTAAATTGTCTACCCGTCCAGCAAAGCGTATTGGCAGTGATGATGAGTGGGATAGGGCAGAAACATCGTTGGCCAATGCATTAAAACTGAATAATCTGGAATTTGAGTATCAGCCAGGCGAAGGTGCATTTTATGGCCCCAAGATTGAATTTACGCTCAAAGACTCGCTTGGTCGCTTGTGGCAATGTGGCACTATTCAGCTAGATCCTAACTTGCCTGAGCGCTTGGGCGCAGAATATGTAGCCGAAGATAACAGCCGCAAACGCCCGCTGATGCTGCATCGCGCCATTGTTGGCTCCATGGAACGCTTCCTCGGTATCCTGATTGAGAACTACGCAGGAGCGCTACCAGCATGGCTTGCTCCTATGCAGGCGATGGTACTGAATATCAGTGATGGTCAGTCAGAATATGTCTCACAAGTGGTCACTGAACTGAAGAAAAGCGGCTTCCGTGTTGATTCCGACTTGAGGAATGAGAAAATAACCTATAAAATACGCGAACATAGCTTACAGAAATTACCTTACCTCTTAATTGCAGGTGAGCGTGAGATGCAACGTGGGCAAGTGGCCGTGCGTACCCGAAAAGGCGAAGACCTGGGTTCAATGTCTTTGGATGCATTTATTCAGCTCCTTAAAAACGACGTGGACTCAAAGGTTTAATCCGACTGGTGTAGCGCGGTCTATTTATTTATTGATTTGGAGAATTTGCGATAGCTCAAGATAAAGAAGTACGAATTAACGGTGACATAACAGCACAACAAATTCGTTTGGTAGGCGTGAATGGTGAGCCTTTAGGTGTAATGAGTTTGAACGAAGCCTTTGCCAAGGCTGAAGAAGCAGATATTGATCTGGTTGAAATCGCCCCGCAAGCAGCTCCCCCAGTCTGTAGGCTGATGGATTATGGCAAGTTCAAGTACGCCGAAAGCAAGAAGCAGCACGAAGCCCGTCTTAAGCAAAAGCAGGTTCAGGTTAAAGAAGTTAAGTTCCGCCCAGGTACGGATGATGGCGATTACAACGTTAAGTTGCGTAATCTGATTCGTTTTCTGGAAGAAGGTGATAAAGCTAAAGTCACCTTACGTTTCCGCGGCCGTGAAATTACGCATCAGGAACTAGGTTTGGCATTATTGAAGCGTGTAGAAGCAGATTTACAAGAATATGCAGTAGTCGAGCAGTTTCCCAAGATGGAAGGTCGACAAATGGTGATGGTTCTAGGGCCTCACAAAAAAGTTAAATAAGATTTAGCAACACAGAATTTTGAGTGATACGGCGAAATGGCATGCCCAAGCACTCTTAACTACTCTCAAAGGAGAACAAAATGCCAAAAATGAAGACCAAGAGCGGCGCCAAAAAGCGCTTCAAGTTCCTAGGTAATGGCAAGGTAAAGCGTACCCACTCGCACCTTCGTCATATCCTGACCAAGAAGACTACCAAGCAAAAGCGTAAGCTGCGCGGTACAGCCATCGTTTCATCAACAGACGTCAAGCGTGTACGCGCCATGATGCCGACTCAATAAGGAGATAGATTATGCCTAGAGTCAAACGTGGTGTCATCGCACGCGCCCGCCATAAAAAAGTATTAGACGCAGCCAAGGGTTACCGCGGCCGTCGCAAGAATGTTTACCGCGTTGCCAAGCAAGCGGTAATGAAAGCTGGTCAATATGCTTATCGTGACCGCCGTCAAAAGAAACGTCAATTCCGTTCTTTATGGATTGCGCGTATCAATGCAGGTGCACGTGAGTATGGTCTGACATACAGCCGTTTCATAAACGGTCTGAAGAAGTCAGCCATCGAAGTAGATCGCAAAGTATTAGCTGATCTGGCTGTATTCGATAAAGTGGCGTTTGCCAAGTTTGCTGAACTAGCAAAATCTGGCCTATCCGCTGCTTAATTAGCTGCAATTTAAAAAGGAGGCCACGTGCCTCCTTTTTTTATTAAATTTTTGTCAATCATTTAGGTCTGCACATTTAGACTTCATGCAAAATCCAGAAAATCCGAATTTAGAACATATTGTTCCACAAGCCGAGCGTGAGTTTGCCGCTTGCGCAACGGTTACCGAATTAGAGCAGGTTAAGGCGCAATACCTTGGCAAGAGCGGTGTTCTGACTGACGCTCTTAAAGGTCTGGGCAAGCTTAGTAGCGAGGAGCGCCCAGCAGCAGGTGCTGCAATCAATGTGGTTAAGCAAGGCGTAGAACTAGCCTTGAAAAACCGTCGTGATGCGATATTGCTGGCAGAACAAGCGGAGCAACTGGCCGCTGAATCACTGGATGTGACTTTGCCTGCCCGCAATGTTCACGGGCAAGGTGGCCTACACCCTGTGACGTTGACCTTGCAGCGCGTTGAAGAGTTATTCCATTCGATTGGTTTTGAAGTCGCAGAAGGGCCAGAAATCGAATCTGACTTCTACAACTTTACCGCGCTGAATATTCCCGAGAATCATCCAGCGCGTGCCATGCACGATACATTTTATATTGATACCGTCGATGGTAAAGACTCCCATGTCTTGCGCACTCATACCTCGCCGGTGCAGATTCATTACATGCAAAACAAAACGCCACCGTTGAAGATCATTGCGCCAGGACGTGTTTATCGTGTGGATTCCGATGCGACACACTCACCCATGTTTCACCAGGTAGAAGGTTTATGGGTTGATGAGAATATCAGCTTTGCTAATCTGAAGGGTGTGGTGCAGGATTTTCTGCAACGTTTCTTTGAGCGTGATGACCTGGAAGTACGCTTTCGTCCATCCTTCTTTCCTTTCACCGAACCTTCTGCGGAGATGGATATGAGTTGGAATGGCGGTTGGCTGGAGATTGGTGGCTGCGGTATGGTGCACCCTGAAGTGTTCAGGCATGTAGGCGTGGATAGCGAAAAATACCGTGGTTTTGCCTTTGGTCTTGGCATTGAGCGCCTGACTATGTTGCGCTACGGCGTTAATGATTTGCGCTTGTTCTTTGAAAATGACCTGCGTTTCTTGAAGCAGTTTGGTAAATAATTATGCAATTCTCTGAACAATGGTTAAGACAGTTTGTAAATCCAGCGATGGATAGCGATGCTTTGGGTCATGCGCTGACCATGGCAGGTCTGGAAGTAGAAGAACAAAAATCAGTAGCTGCCGTATTTACAGGTGTGGTGATAGGTCAGATTTTGAGCGCCGAGAAACACCCTGATGCAGATAGATTGCAAATCTGCCGTGTTGATGTAGGTAGTGGTGAGCTTTTGCAGATTGTGTGTGGCGCGTCGAATGCGCGGGCTGGTCTGAAAGCGCCTTGTGCGCTAGTTGGAGCGGCTTTGCCTGGATTTAACATCAAGCAAGCTAAGGTACGTGGCGTTGAGTCTTTCGGCATGATGTGTTCCAGTAAAGAGCTTGGTCTTACCGAAGAAAGCACAGGTTTGCTCGAGCTGCCAGCAGACGCACAAGTTGGTATGGATATCCGCCAATTTCTGGCGCTGGATGATCAACTGTTCACCCTCAAACTCACGCCCAACCGTAGTGATTGCCTAAGTATCATAGGCATTGCCCGCGATGTGGCCGCCATCACTGGTGCTGCTTTGAGTTTGCCTGCAATCAATCCCGTAGCAGTTACCAGTACCAATAAAAAATCAATTGCCATTGAGCAGACATCAGATTGCCTGCGCTACGCTGGGCGATTGATAGAAGGCGTCAATGCCAGTGCTCAGACACCCGACTGGATGTTGCGCCGCCTTGAGCGTAGTGGTATTCGCAGCATTAGCACTATTGTTGATATCACCAATTACGTATTACTCGAGCTTGGCCAGCCTTTGCATGCATTTGATGCTGCCAAGTTGCAAGGCGATATTCGTGTCCGTGCTACAAAGCCTGCTGAATCTATCGTGTTACTCAACCAGCAAGAAGTGAAACTGGATGCCGATATGCTGGTGATTGCCGATGATAGTGGTGCCATTGCACTCGCTGGCATTATGGGCGGCGCTTTTACTGCAGTGAGTGATGCGACACAGTCTATTTTTCTTGAGAGCGCTTTCTTCACACCTGATGCGATTGCTGGCAAGGCTCGTCGCTTGGGGCTGAGCACAGACTCATCTTATCGTTTTGAACGTGGTGTCGATTACGGCAATACGCTGCAAGCACTTGAATATGCGACACAACTAGTTCAGCAATTATGCGGTGGCCAAGCTGGTCCCGTGAGCGAAGTTACAGGCGCTCTGCCTGTACGCAAAGCCGTAACGCTAAGACACAGCAAGTTGCAGTCCATATTAGGGATTGCAATTAGTGAAAGCCAAGTCGCGCAATATTTTTCCCAGCTTGGATTTTTTTGTGAGAACAAAGCTGGTAACTTTGTCGTGACGCCACCGAGTTATCGTTTCGATATCAGCATAGAAGAAGATCTGGTTGAGGAAATCGCCAGATTGCATGGTTATGATCATATTCCTGCTATCGCGCCAGAAGCTGCGCTCACTATGCTGTCAGCTTCTGAAAACCAACTGAAGCCAGCCTGGCTCAGACATATTGCGGTTGCCCATGGTTATCAGGAGATCGTTAATTACAGCTTTGTTGAAGAGCAAACGGAACGAGAAATTCTCGGTAACACTAAGCCGATCAAACTGAAAAACCCGATTGCCAGCAACATGAGTGTGATGCGTTCTAGTCTTTGGGTTGGTTTGCTGGATACGCTAGTCTATAACCTGAACCGCAAACAGGCGCGTGTACGCCTGTTTGAGATTGGTTCTGCCTATACCTTGGATGCTGATGCATATCAGGAAAAAATGTTGATCTCTGGTCTGGCTTATGGCGCTGCCAGCCCTGAGCAATGGGCTGAGCCTACACGTGAATTAGATTTTTTCGATATCAAGACCGTGACTGATGTTTTGGGTGGCCTGAGAGTGGAATACAAAGCAGCGCAGCACCCAGCATTGCATCCTGGCCAATCCGCACAGATTATGCTGAATAACAAAGCCATAGGCTGGCTCGGTAAATTGCATCCAAAGTGGCAGCAACATTACCAATTGCCATTGGCTACTTTTGTTTTTGAGCTAGATGCTACAGCTTTGTTAAGTCGTCAATTACAGACATTTACAGAAGTTGCCAAATTTCCGCCGATACGCCGTGACTTGGCCGTGATTGTCGATGAAAATATTGAAGTTAAAGCCGTGATAGACACCATGCTTTCTGCACATATTCCAGTGGTAAATGATGTGAGATTGTTTGATGTTTATCGTGGTAAAGGCATCGCCGAAAACAAAAAAAGCCTTGCATTTCTTGTGCTTATGCAAGATACTCAAAAAACTTTGACTGATGTTGAAGCCGATGAAGCAATGTCTAAATTGCTCGATTCAATCAAAAAGAATCACGGCGCAGAACTGAGATAATAAGCACAATATAATAAGTAGTTGAGAGGTTTGCATGACACTGACTAAAGCGGATTTAGCCGATTTATTATTCGAGCAGGTTGGACTAAACAAGCGTGAGGCCAAAGATATGGTCGAAGCGTTTTTTGAAGAAATACGTACAGCGCTACAAGCTGGCGATAGCGTTAAACTTTCTGGGTTTGGTAATTTTGAGTTACGCAAGAAATCTGAGCGTCCAGGTCGCAATCCAAAAACTGGCGAAGAAATACCAATTACAGCAAGACGTGTAGTAACCTTTCATGCGAGCCAAAAGCTTAAAAGTAAGGTAGAGGAGGCTTATGCTGGAGCACGCAGCTAAGATTGTGTTGCCGCCCATCCCGGCAAAGCGATACTTTACTATCGGTGAGGTAAGTGAGTTGTGCGGCGTAAAACCGCATGTGCTTCGCTATTGGGAACAGGAATTTACACAGTTAAAGCCTGTTAAGCGTCGCGGCAATCGTCGTTATTACCAGCACCATGAAGTACTATTGATTCGCCGTATTCGCGAATTACTTTATGAGCAAGGCTTTACCATTAGTGGTGCGCGTAATCGACTGGATGGCCAAGAAGATAGGGGCGTGCATTCAGTTATGGATAGCATCGCTGAATCCAAACAATCAGGTCAACAAAATACAATCCATACCAGCAGTGCTTCAGATGTTGATGCGGTCTATCTGCGTAAAGAGTTAAGTGCTGTATTGAGTTTGCTTACTATCCAATAGAGTTTTTAACGCCAGGTTTGTTGAGAATTCCCGTTTTCCGCTATAATAGTTGCTTGTCGCACTGCGTGGCAAAGTCGGGGCGTAGCGCAGCCTGGTAGCGTACTTGCATGGGGTGCAAGGGGTCGCAAGTTCAAATCTTGCCGTCCCGACCAGTGATAGTGCCGTTCCAACAGAGAACGGCATTTTTCATTTAGCCCTTACGTAGCTGAAACGTAGCTACATCAGTTACACCATCATTCACATTCAATCCAGAAACGCGCTCTACATACGGCGCAAGGTGCTCAGAGGAAAGATGCGCATACTTTTGCACCATCTCCAACGATTGCCATCCACCTAACTGCTGCAAGACATGTAACGGCGTTCCATTCTGCACGTGCCAACTAGCCCAAGTATGGCGTAAGTCATGCCATCTAAAGTTATCTATACCAGCTCTTACCAGCGCTTTTCTCCAAGCTCTACCTTTAACGTTAGTTATTGGCTGACCTCGATAGGTAAAAACATGGGATTTCTGATTGAATAACTGCCCACGTAGCACTTGTATTGCTTCGCTAGACAAAGGAACTGCGATTGCCTTACCACCCTTTGCCTGATCTGCATAAATCCACGCCTGATGCCTTGCTAAATCGATCTGCGACCATTGCAGGTTATATACATTGCTTTGACGCAAACCCGTAGCCAATGAAAACCTAACCATTGCTTCCAAATGTGGCGGTAGCTCATTCAGTAGCTTTGTTGCTTCATCAACCGTTAACCAGCGTATGCGCTTTTGTGGCTCTGGTAGGCTTCTTACCTTTGATGCCCTTGCCAACCATTCCCAGTCGAGCGCTGCACGCCTTAAAACCCTGCTAACTACCTGCATGCAACGATTCACTGTTGCGTTCGTTACGCCTGTTTTCTGACGTATTGCAGTGATGCTATCTAACAAGCTACGGTCTATCTCATCAAGATACTTATTCGCCAGGTAAGTGCTAAGCCATCGAAAGTGATGAATATCGCTACTATGTGACGATTTATGAGAAGTTTCTTCAATGTAACGAACTACTGCTTCTTCCCATGTGTATCTTGGTTTAGTGCCTAATCTCTTTTGTTCCCAGAGATTATTTTTTAGCTTTGCTTCGTACTCCGAGGCTTTCTGTTTGTCGGTAGTGCCAGTAGATTGTTGTATTGGCTTACAACCAAGGACTGAGACCTTGACCCACCAGTTCGCGGAGTCTTTTCTTTTGTAGAGTGACATGTCGTTAATTCCTCATTGTCACCCTGCGACGCTAGCTGAGAGTATTGTGAGCGCAAGTATTCGACTAGGTCAATATCTACGAATACCCAACGCTTAGCAGGTTTGGCAGCAGGAACTTGTCCAGACTGTGCCATTCTCAGTAACGTAATCGGGTGAAGGTGCAAAAAGACAGCCGCCTGTTCAAGATTCAATGTGTTCATTTAACTGCCTCTTTTCGTTTTGTTCGTGAATACAGGCTAGCAAAATTAATCAAGAGAATCTCACGAATTGGTAGGTATATTTTCTGTATCCCCCGTATTACTGTGGGGGGGGTACTATAAAGGGTACGGTTTTGTGTGGTAAAAAAACAACAAAAAAAGCTAAAAAGTAAGTTATCTATCAAAATACTTCCATTCATTTTTTAATGTCTTATCAAACTTGTGCAACCGCTTCGCCTCCTCCTCATGCTTCGTCGTCGTTGGCGCTAATGCACTTTCAATAATTTTCTAGTTCTATTCAATTAACACGCGCTCTTTTTCCGAATTTCCCACAGGGTTTTGGCTTGTTGGCCAAACCCTATGGAAAATCGGGAGCGCTGCATCTTAAAGCTTATGACATCAATGCTGCTTATTCTTCTTCAGTTAATTCAGGTAGTCCGTGTTTATAAGCAGTAGCAAGACGATTGAAATAATTATCATACTTGTCTGGATAACCGCATTTTTGTAGCTCATGGAATGCTTCAATTAAGGCAATATGCTTTGCCCTAATTTCTTCATGAGGGACAGTTGGAATAAACTCATGTGTTACCATGAATTCCGCTGCTGAAAAAGCCAATTCAAGGACTTCTTCTTCATCTGCTTGAAACTGAAATTGTGTAGCCATAACGTAACTCCTTGTTGTTAAATTAACTTAAACCAGCACTAGTCAGAACTGTTTATGACGTTTTGCTAGCGTCACAAGGTATTGATAATATTACGTTTATGTATTGAGGGTGCGAATGGGGTGCAAGGGGTCGCAAGTTCAAATCTTGCCGTCCCGACCAGACGAATCAATGAGTTACGTCGATAATCAAGTCAGCTATATGCTGGCTTTTTTATTTTCAGCATTTAGTTTCACAATTTAATGCATCCCTAGGTTTTAAGTCGATTGAAACACCTACAACTAAGTTAGTTGCTCCTAATTATTTGCTATTATTAACTGTTGTTAAGTGCAGGGATAAATCAAACGAGGGGATCTGTTGAGCTCGCAAAACGAAGTATTAGAGTTGTTCAACGTCATGCTTTTGGGGGTGTCGGACGAAGTTTTCCTCATTGATGCAAAATCTATGCAGATCGTTGCTGCCAGTGATAGTGCGCTCAGTTACTTGGATTGTACCCTTACTCAATTACAAGCTTACCCATTGCAGGCTTTGCTTGGTGTCGAACAGTCTGTTTTGCAAAAGTGTCTTAACGCCTATCGCGACAATCCTGATTTGTTTGCTCACCAGAGTAAAATTAATAATCAACATTACATTTATCAAGATGATCACCTGAAGGTATTGCTAGCTCGTTTTAATCAGCACGAGTTTATCGTAGCGACCAAAAATAGCTGGGCAAACAAAAAAGACATTATTCAAGCACTGGATGAGAGTGAGTCAAGATTCCATGCGATTCTTTACAACACGCCTGGCTTGGTGGTTGAGTTTCGTTTTGAATCTAAACAGCATGTGCTATTTACCTTTGTCAGCGATGCCTGCAAAGCCCTGCTTGGCGTTAGTCCAGAACGATTAAAGCAGGCACCCACCTTATTTTATGAAATGATGTTGCCAGAAGATCGCATATCGTTTGAAGAAAGTATCGGTTCATCAGCCAGCGGCCTGAGTGTATTGAATTGGGAGGGGCGTGTTTGGATCGATGAATGGCAAGATACCAAATGGATCAACTTACGCTGTAGCCCGCGTATGCTGAGTGATGGCTTGATACAGTGGGAAGGTATCATGACCAACATCACGCAGAGTAAGCTGGAAAAATATGAGATTGAACAATCGCGTCAGCGTCTGGCTGAGCTTTCCGCACATATGACACAGATTAAAGAAGATGAACGGCAGAGGATAGGTCGTGAAATTCATGATGATCTTGGTGGTAATCTCACGGCGATCAAAATCGGCTTAGCTTCGATCATCCAGCGTATTAAGCCAGATGAGGCAGTGCTGGTGGATAAAGCAAAAAATCTGGAGGTGCTGGTTGATGATACATTCGAGGCTGCCCACCGCATCTCTGGTGACTTGCGCCCTAATGTGCTGGAGCTTGGCATTGTCGCTGCATTAGAGTGGCAAACCAAGCAGTTTGAAAAGCAGATTGGTATTGATGCTCATTTCTCTAGTAACAAAACCGATATTGAGGTGACTCAAGATCAAGCGATTACATTGTTTAGAATTTGCCAAGAAGGCTTATTCAATATTGCCAAGCATGCAAACGCTACACATGTCACGGTCTTGCTCAATTTGCTGGCAGATGAAATCATCATGCAGATTGATGATGATGGCATTGGCATACAACCTAGCGATATGCTGAAAGCTAATTCATACGGTTTGCGAGGAATGTCTGAGCGTCTAGCCGCGCTTGATGGTACTTTTAGTATTCAGCGCGGCACAAAACGTGGTACTACTATTCTGGTTAAACTTCCTTATCTACCTGAAGTAGCGTTAGGCAAAATGAGTATTGGTATTTCGCAATAAGGCCGATTCAATTGATAACAAAGACAACGATGGATCATAAGAAAATCAAAGTCATTATTGCTGATGACCACGCCATACTCAGGCAAGGGTTGCTGCAAATTTTGTCAGAAACTGAAGATATCATTGTGATTTCTGAAGCAACGAATGCCTCAGAGGCCATCAAGCTTGCCTATAAAAGTGAAGCAGATGTGATGTTGCTAGATATTTCCTTACCAGATCGTAATGGTATTGATGCACTGAAAATGATCAAGCGTGATAACCCGATGCTGGCTGTATTGATGTTATCAATGCATCGAGAAGACCAATATGCCATACGTTCATTAAAAGCAGGCGCTTCAGGTTATTTGAGTAAACAGAGTGCGTCATCCGATTTGGTGACAGCGATTCGCACCATCGCAAAAGGCAAAAAATTTATCACTCCTGAGTTAGCGGAAGCCCTAGCGAATCAAGTCAGTAGCCCATCCGATAAGCTTCCACATGAAACGCTATCTGATCGAGAGTTTCAGACCATGATTATGATTGCGTCTGGTTTATCTGTCAGTGATATTGCCCTGAAACTTTCACTCTCCGTAAAAACAATCAGTATGTACCGGGCTCGCTTGCTAGAGAAAATGCAGATGAAACACAATGCGGAACTCACGCATTATGCCATTAAGAATGAATTGGTTGATTAGTGATGAATTACAGCCCTAGTGAAGATTAAACAGGCTTTTCCCCAGTTGTTAATGCATTCATAAAATCGTTTGATTGATTACCATAGCGCTATTGTTTGATATTGATTCAATCTATTGGCGTTATGACTGAAAACACATCTCCCCATACTTTTCTTACATTTGAATTGGCTCAGCACATTCTGCATACGCTGGCAGAGAGAAATCTGTTGCCCACGCCAGTGAATTATCAATCTGTCTATGAAGAACTGACTGGTGAGCCAGGGGATGCTGCATCAGGGCATCAAGAGCTAATGATGGATGCGCCACTTGGTATGGCAAGACGCTTAGCAAAAACCTCTACTGATCTTGGGCTACGATTAGCGCTAGCGATCGAAGATGGTGACTGGACAAGATTTAGCGATGAAGTCGTTAAATTTGTTTCATTGCCTGCAGAAACCAAACCAAAAAGCACGCCTTTCTCAGATTTTGGTGAAGATAATCCATCGGCAAGACTCTGGCGTGAGCTTTTATCAAAAATGCTCATATCTACTATCCCTAGTTTGTTAGAGCACGACACGGAGTTAGCCAAAACTTCTGAATACTTAGCGCATCGCCTTAAGAATGCTACTTCAAAGCAAGAGGTCATTCAGTTGTCATCAGACCTAAAAAGTCTGGACTTGCATATCGGTTTATATACCGATGACATGGCTGCTAAACATAAGGCTTTTTTGCGAATGCTGGATATTTTGTTTGATAGTTTGGTTGGTTCTGATCAAGTTGAGCCTTGGTTAGTGCAAGAAATTCGCGATTTTCAGCAAATACTGCATCAACCACTTGATGAAAAGCAGCTGGTAAAAGCCGCGCAATATTTGCGTGATATGGTGTTAAAAACTGAAGGGTAAAACTAAAAAATATTTTATTTTTAATATAATTCAATGGGTTATAAGTTAAATATTTTTTGATGCTAAAGATTAATTAATTGGAGACGTGAACACTTACGCAATTTGCCAATATGCGGTTGAACTAGAAAACTTAATTAGGGTAGCACTCTAAACTTTCTCGAAACTCTACCGATAACAGTTACAACAACGGTGCAATTAGAAACTTAAAAACACCGCTCACGGCAAAAAAGATGTATGTGAACTTAACTCTAATTGAAGGAGAAATATCATGGCTTTAGTAATTAACACCAACATTGCATCTTTGAATGCACAAAACAACCTGAACAAATCACAAATGGGTTTGCAAACTTCTTTGCAACGTTTGTCATCAGGTCTTCGCGTTAACAGCTCAAAGGATGATGCTGCTGGCTTATCAATTGCAACACGTATTGATGCGCAAGTTCGCGGTCAAACTGTAGCGATTCGTAACGCTAACGATGCGATTTCATACTCACAAACTGCTGAAGGCGCGCTGGGTAACGTAACAGACGCATTGCAACGTATGCGTGAACTGGCTGTACAGTCTGTTAATGCAAGTAATGGTAGCGGTGACCGTTCAAATCTGGATGCTGAATTCCAACAACTGGCTTCAGAAATTTCACGTTTGGGTACCGATACCAAATTTAATAGCCAAGCTGTATTCGGCACTTCAAGCTTGGTATTCCAAGTAGGTGCTGATAGTGGTCAAACAATTACTGTGTCAGCAACCACTGCAAGCTCAGTCACTGGCGATATCACTAGTGTAAGTGGCGCAAACTCAGCATTGACCGCAATTGATACTGCATTGGATGCTGTGAATACCAGCCGTGCAACATTGGGTGCTGTACAAAACCGCTTCCAGTCTGTGATCTCTAGCTTGAATGTGTCAGTTGAGAATCAAACTGCTTCTAAATCACGCATCATGGATACAGACTTTGCGGCTGAAACTGCAAACTTGACCAAAAATCAAATCTTGCAGCAAGCAGGTACAGCGATGTTAGCGCAGGCCAACTCAATACCAAATAACGTGTTATCACTGTTAAAAGGCTAATGAGTTTTAAAGCATAAATAGTGGAAAGCCAACAGGGTTAATACGTTAATCCTGTTGGTGTTTATAAAGGAGCATTGAAATGTCCATACCTAGTGTTGATTTATATTCGGCTAGACCGATAGTAACGCCAGCGCCTGTTTCTACAGGGGGTAGTGTTCAATCTAAAGCAACCGTTTCTACTGTTGAAGCCAGCCAAGCATCAAAATCAACAAGTGCTCCAGTATCACAATCCGCTTTGGAAGCTGCAGTAAAAAATATCAATGAATTTGTTTCACCCATGACGCAAAGTATAGAGTTTTCATTGGACCAAGATTCAGGCCGTACCATCGTAAAAGTCGTGGATTCAGAAACACAAAAAGTATTGCGTCAGATTCCAGATGAAGAAGTACTTCAAATATCCAAAACACTGGATAAATTGCAGGGTTTGTTAATTAAGCAGACTGCTTAAATTAGGGTTGGAGATTTATTATGACTAGTCCCGTCACATCGAGTGGTTCAGCTTCAGGCTTGGATGTTAACTCCATTGTATCGGCGTTGGTCAATGCGGATAAAGGCACATTAAATAATCTAACTGCACAGAAGACAGCATACAACTCTAAGCTTTCAGCAATTGGTACTTTAAAGAGTGCACTCGCTACTTATCAGACGGCAATGTCTGGTCTTACCAGCGCATCTAAATTCAATGCCCAAGTAGTGACAGCAGGGGATACCTCTGTATTTACTGCAACTGCTAGCGGTAGCGCTAGTGTCAGTAATTATGCCATCACGGTTAGCCAGCTCGCTCAACCGCAAAAAATAGCCCTGGCGGGATTTGCCAATACCACAGATGTTGTTGGCACTGGCACACTGAATATCTCTTTTGGTAGTTATGCTTCTGGTACAAACACATTCACAAGCAATACTAGCAAACCTGGTGTCAGCATTACGATTGACTCTTCAAACAATACGCTTGCTGGTGTAAGGGATGCAATTAATGCTGCCAACGCAGGGGTAACCGCTACTATTGTCAATGACGGCTCTGCTAGTGGCAACAGGCTTGTTATTACTTCAAAAGACTCAGGCCTAGAAAATACAATCAAGATTTCTGTTGCGGATACTAGCGATGGAAGCAATACAGATGCATCAGGCTTGTCACAGCTAGCCTATGACCCAACTGCAACAAGCGGTGCGGGTAAGAATTTAAGCGAAATGCAAGCGGCCAAGAACGCGCTCCTGAACATAGATGGTATCGCTGTGAGTAAATCCAGTAATACCATTACCGATGCGATTGATGGCGTCACCCTGAATTTACTGAAGACCAGTTCAGGTGTGCCGGTGAGTCTTTCAGTAAGCAATGATTCCACAACGGTACAAGCTTCAGTGACTGCGTTTGTGAATGCATATAATGCCTTGGACAAAACAATACGTGGTCTTACTAGCTACGATGCTACAACACAAGTCGCCGGCTTGTTGTTGGGTGATTCTACAGTCAATAATATCGCCAGCCAGCTTAAAGCCAGTGTTACTCAAAGTCTAGGGACTGATACATTGAGTTCGCTATCGCAGATCGGCGTTGCGTTCCAGCGTGATGGTAGTTTGGCGGTAGATAGCACTAAGTTACAAAGTGCAATTACTAACAATTTTGGTTCTATATCTGCTTTGTTTACTGCAGCTGGCAAAGCCACTGATCAACTGGTTACCTATACAAGTAGCACAGATAAAACCCAGGCAGGTAACTATGCAGTGACAGTGTCACAGCTTGCAACGAAAGGTAGTTTGCAAGCTAGTAGCGCCCCTAATCTTACTATTACTCAAGGGGCTAATGATCAGGTGAATCTCACCGTGAATGGTGTGAGTTACAGTCTTACGCTAACAGCCGGAATCTATGCGACCACACAAGACTTGATTAATGAATTGCAAACCCGCCTAACACAAGCCGGGGCTGCCGCTCAGGTAAGTAATAATGCTGGTACCTTAAAGATTACATCCAATAATTATGGCTCTGGTTCTGCAGTAGCAGTTACGGGTGGTTCTGGCGCTACTGATTTGTTTGGCGGTTCGCCAACAGCCACTACTGGATTAGATGTAGCCGGTACGATTAACGGTGTTGCCGCTATTGGTGCAGGGCAGACTCTGACAGGTGCTTTTGGTGATGCATCCCAAGGCTTGAAAATCAATATTGCAGATGGAACGCTTGGTGCGCGTGGCACGATTAATTTCACGCTTGGTTTTGCCAGCCAGCTAAATACGTTTACTACTAATTTGCTAAGTTCCAGTGGCGCGTTATCGACGAAAACGGATGGTATTAATACTTCAATCGATCGTTTAAATGACCAGATGGATGCTGAAAATACACGCTTAACCAAATTAGAAGCTAGCTATCGCGCCCAATATACAGCGCTCGATACACTGATTAGTAGCATGAATGCAACAAGTTCTTACCTAACGCAGCAAATCGCCCAATTCACTGCAAATAGCAAATCTTAAAGAGGGATTGAATATGTTTGGATTTAATCAAGGCGTTAATGAATATTCACGTGTTGGCGTTGAAACAGGCGTAGTAGCCGCCAGTCCCCTTAAGCTGGTAGTGATGCTTTACGATGGCGCTATTGCAGCTTGCCAATCAGCAGTTTTGCAGATGAACCAGAAGAACATTGAGAAAAAAAGTGCATTGCTATCAAAAGCCATCATGATTATTCAAAGTGGTCTTAGACTTAGCCTAGATAAACAATCCGGCGGTGAAATAGCACAAAGCCTGGATGACTTGTATGCCTATATGAGTGATCGTTTATATATTGCCAATATCAAAAACGACCCTGAGTTAATTCATGAAGTCATTAAGCTGCTGATTGATTTAAAAAGCTCATGGGAAACCATTGAGCAACAAGACAGAGTTCAGCAAGGCCGTGCTAATACCCAAGCTAAATTTTTCTCTGAAAAATCAATCTCAACATCATCTGTCTCTAAACTTGCAGAGGTTTAATCATGCTACATGACAATGCATTGGCAATTTATGAATCCGTAGCACTACTAACTACTGAAATGGTAGTTGCTGCCAGAAAGCAGGATTGGGAAAAGTTGGCAGAGCTCGAAGCTAACTGCGCAGATTATGTGGAAAAGTTAAAAGACTACGAGCAAGCTGAGCCCTTAACTGGCAAGGCTTTGGCGCGTAAATTGGCAAGCATCAAGAAAATACTGGCCGATGATAGAGAGATCCGCGACTTGGTTGACCCTTGGATGGTTAAATTCTCTAATATGATGACCATTAATGCGGCACACGGACAATCACAATCTACCAAGCGCCACAAACATACGCTGCAATGATGCCTTGAAATGATCAATCTACCAGACTTGCTGGGCATACAAGCGGTTGATAAGATCGCCCCAGTATTGTCTGCTATCAAGGTTGCTGATACTGGGCACGAAGCTGATTTTAGAGCTGCACAACTCGTTAAAGGCCAAAGTTACTACGCACAAATACTCTCCCGTGCCGACGACAAAAATTTTTATGTCAAAGTACAGGATGCAGTCCTCAAGATGGATTTGGGTTCAATTGCCAAGTACATCTCTCTACCCACTGGTGCTGGGTCGCAATCAGAGGCAGTCAAAGCCTCTCTAGCCAATGCCGCAGCTGCACAAGCTGATGTGATGACTAACGAGGCACTGAAATCAAATGTCACGGGTAGCCTAGGCCAGACGTTATTATTGAAGTATGTTGATAATGCCCCTGTGCCTACGTTTATGCTTTTGCCTCACGGGCAAGCGGCCGATAAAAATGAGCCACAGTTGAGCCTTGCAGGCAAGCTGATAGACCAGCAACTGAGAGAAGCCGAGAAGCATGGCGTTTCAACTAAATATATCGCTGGCGACTTACTCAGTAATACCCCCAATAATCCACAGCAACTTGCTGAGCAACTGAAAAGTGCGCTCACCAATAGCGGGCTGTTCTATGAATCACATCTTAAAGATTTTGTAGAGGGGCAGCGCACATTGCAATCAGTGCAACAAGAACCACAAAACCAGCCTAATGCGCAGACTGCAACGCTAATGGCGCATCAATTGGCTGTCCTCGAAAACCAGCGCCTAATCTGGCGTGGTGAGGTCTGGCCTGGGCAATTGATGGAGTGGGATGTGCATCAACCTGACCAAGATAATAGCGAGTCTTCTACAAATACATCACCTGATCAGGCCGCCATGCCGATTGCCAGTGAAATTACCTTACATTTACCACATTTAGGCAAGGTGACAGCAAAGCTGAATGTTTGGGGGGAGCATGTCAAAGTGCAGATTGTGGCAGACAACGCTAAAACTGCAGTGGCACTTAAAACGCAGTCAGCGGATTTATCAAAAGCGTTCGAAGTGAGTGGCCAAGCGGTTGAGGGACTGACGATCAGCACCCGCATGAGCGGTTGACTGAGCGATGATGATGTCTAATCCGTCTGAAAAGAATCCACGCCATTTAAGTCAGCAAGCGGTAGCCATTGCTTATGAAACCGGTGATCTTGCCCCACGTGTAGTCGCCCGTGGGCGTGGGGCAGTGGCCGAACAAATTATCGAACGCGCAAAACAGCATGAGATATTTGTGCATGAATCTAAAGACTTGGTTGCTTTGTTGATGCAGGTTGATTTGGATGACCATATCCCACCTGCACTTTATCGGGCTATCGCGGAAATTCTGGCTTGGCTTTATCGTGCAGAACAGCAAGCCTCAGAAGGGGGCGCATCTTATAGCGATAATAAGCCACCTGAATACAATATTATTTCGCAGCCTTTACTCGCACAAAACACTGATGAACCTGAAGTTACTGAGTAAAGCTTATATTTAAGCCCCAGATTTAACCTTAGATTTGCATGTTCATGATGTCGCTGTATGCGGCGACTAATTTGTTGCGTATTTGCACAGTGGCTTGAAAAGTGATGTTGGCTTTTTGACCTGCAATCATGACATCAGAGAGGCTGACTTTATCGTCACCCAGCACAAAATCCTTACCCATTTTTTCGGCGGTGAGTTGGCTCTGGTTCACTTGGTTGAGTGATGACTTTAATGCTTCTGCGAAATCTACTCGCTTGGTTTCTTGCGTTTGCCCAGCACCCATGAGGCTATTGAGGCCACTTGCTGGTTTAGCTAATGCTGAGACATCAGTGCCTGGGCTTTGCGCAGCAGCTTTCATCTGCGCCAGCATGGACTGGATTCTGTTTGAATCAATCGCATTGATTGTCATGATCATCACCTACGCGTTAATAACTTGAATGCTAATGTAGCACCGTGCAAATTAAGCAAGTCATCAAATAAGCTGGTGAATATCGCTCTATTCCAACATTTAAATTTTCTTAGCGCTATGATAATAGCTCCAATAGGTAATTTGTGTACTAAGCCTGTGAACCCTGCAGGCGACACTTAAATTTGGAGAGTTATCATGGCAGCATCACCTGAAGTAGCGCTAGGAAATGGAAACCTGATGGGTTTCAATACAGCACTGCTCGGTAATAGAATCATGCTGGTTTTGGGCTTGGCTGCAGTAGTTGCCGCTATGGTGGTCTTGTGGTTATGGAGCCAGCAACCAGATTATCGCGTTTTATTCTCTAATTATGCAGATAAAGACGGTGGTGCCATCGTCTCGGTACTTGAGCAGATGAATGTGCCCTATAAATTCTCTGACAGTGGTACAGCGATTCTAGTGCCATCTAACCAAGTGCATGAGCTTCGCCTTAAACTAGCAGCGCAGGGCTTACCACGAGGCGGCAATATCGGTTTTGAATTACTTGAAAACCAGAAATTTGGTGTTTCACAGTTTGTAGAGCAGGTTAATTTCCAACGTGCGCTTGAAGGTGAGCTTGAGCGCAGTATTCAATCTATCTCCGCAGTTGAAGTTGCCAGAATCCATCTGGCCATCCCTAAATCCTCAGTGTTTGTTCGTGATCAATTGAAGCCTACTGCCTCAGTATTGCTTAATTTACGGGCAGGGCGTGTTCTTGACCAGCAGCAAGTCAGTGCAATCGTGCATCTGGTGGCAAGTAGCGTACCTGAGCTAAGTGCTGCTGATGTTACCGTGGTTGATCAGAACGGTAATCTGCTTTCAGACTCCAGTAAGAAAACGGCTAACAATCTAGACCCTAGCCAACTCAAATATGTAGATGACTTGCAGCAGAATATAGTCAAACGTGTTGAATCGATTATTTCGCCTATCGTAGGCTCAAAAAATGTACATGCCGAAGCCAGTGCCGAAGTTGATTTCTCGGTACAAGAACAAGCGGCTGAACTTTACAAGCCTAACCAGACACCAGATGCGGCTGCGATTCGTAGCATGCAGTCTAACGAATCAAAAACCACAGATGCTAATGCTTCAGGCGGAGTTCCTGGCGCTTTATCTAACCAGCCACCTGCACCTGCTACAGCCCCATTAGTGACTAATCCGCCTGCAAATGCGGCAGCGGGAGCAACTCCTGCGAACACAGGCACAGGCGCAGCTACACCAGACCCAACCCCGCTCAATACGCAGAAGAATGTCACCACGAATTATGAAGTGGACAAAACTATCCGATATACGCAACAACCCATGGGTGGTGTTAAGCGCTTAAGTGTTGCGATTGTGGTGAATCACATGCAGTCAGTCGATGCCAAAGGCAAAGTAACCAGCCGTCCATTGACCGACGATGAAAAAACACAAATCAGTGATCTGGCAAAACAGGCGATGGGTTTTAATGCCGACCGCGGTGATACCCTCACAGTGGTGAACAGCTCATTTGTGGCTGACCCACGTGATGTATTGCCTGAAATTCCTATGTGGAAACAGCCAGAAAATATTGAGATGGTGAAAGAGTTTCTGAAAGTTGGGATTGCAGTTGTCGTGATTATTCTGCTGTACTTACGCGTGATGAAGCCAATGTTACGTAAATTGACACCTGAGCCAAAAGCGCTTCTGGCAACAGCATCAGATGAGGATACAATCGTTAATCTGGGTGCTAATCCACAGATTCAGGCTAGGCAGCCTACAGTCAGGGCCTATGAGCAGAATCTTGAAGCTGCAAAGCAACTGGCAAAAGAAAATCCGAAACTAGTCGCCAATCTCGTTACAGGGTGGGTAAGTAGCAATGAGTGAAGCTGGCATTATGAAAAGCGCAGTATTGATGCTCGCCTTGGGTGAGGATGAAGCTGCGGAAGTCATGAAATACTTATCGCCACGCGAAGTGCAAAAACTTGGCACGGCGATGGCAGGTATGAATTCAGTTGGCCATGAGCAGCTGCAGGAAGTTATTGATGAGTTCTTGGATGAGGCTGATAAAAAAAGCTCGGTCGCCCTTGATTCAGATGACTATATCCGCTCAGTCCTCACCAAAGCCTTGGGCGATGATAAAGCCTCAGGCCTGCTAAATCGTATCCTGCAAAATAAGGACTCTAGCGGTATCGAGAGCCTGAAATGGATGGATTCACAGACCGTTGCTGAATTCATCAAAAACGAACATCCACAGATTATTGCCACCATTCTTGTTCACCTGGAATCAGATCAAGCTTCTGATGTCCTTGGCCATTTTACTGACCGCTTGCGCCAAGACGTCATGCTCAGGATTGCAACACTAGACGGTGTTAAGCCAGCGGCGCTCAGAGAGCTGAATGATGTGCTGGCAAAACTGCTAACAGGTAATGAAAGCCTGAAAAAACAGCAAATGGGCGGGGTAAAAACAGCTGCGGATATTATGAATTACATGAGTGGTGAGAATGAGTCATCGCTGATGGAAGGCCTGAAAAGCTACGATGAAGACATGGCGCAGAAGATCATGGATGAGATGTTTGTCTTCGACAATATCCTCGAGATTGATGATAAGGGTATCCAGGTCATGCTGCGTGAAGTGCAGTCTGAAACACTGATTGTGGCTCTCAAGGGCGCCACTATTGAGATCCGCGAGAAGATATTCAAGAACATGTCTACCCGCGCAGCCGAGATGATGAAGGAAGATCTAGAGACCAAAGGTCCTGTGCGCCTCTCAGAAGTAGAATCACAGCAGAAACAAATTCTGCAAATCGTCCGTCGCTTGGCAGATGAAGGCCAGATCATGTTAGGTGGTAAGGGAGACGATACTTTTGTCTAACGCGACCATTCCTAAAGAAAAGCAAACCGCTTACCAGCGTTGGGAGCTCTCGTCTTTTGCCTCTGACCCTGCATTGGAACGGAAAAACTTAGGCGTTGTTAAAAAAGCAGAGCCAGATCCGCATGAAACTAAAAAGCTTGCAGATATTCTTGAGAATGTGCGCAAAGAAGGCTTTACCAAAGGCATGCAAGAGGGCTTTGCCGTGGGTATGGAGCAGGCACAGGCGGAAATTCAAGAAGAGCGTGAAAACATGCTTGCCCTGATTCATGGCTTTGATGATGCACTGCAAAAAATGGATGAGCATATTTCTGAAGACATCCTCGCCTTGGCATTGGATATCGCTAAAGCCATGTTGAAAACCAAGCTCCAGGTCAATCCAGAAGTCGTGATTCCAATTGTTCGCGATGCCATTCGCTATCTGCCTCATTTGCAGAGTCCAGGCCGCGTGCTGGTGAACCCTGAAGACGCGAAATTGCTCAGGCAATACATGGATGATGAGTTGAAAGAATACCGTTGGCAGATCCAGGAAGACCCAAGCGTGGAACGCGGCGGTTGTATCGTTGATACTCAGGCCAATCAAATCGACGCGACCAATGGCACGCGCTGGAGAAGAATCACTGACGCGCTGTCGCAACAGGATGATTGGCAAGAGCCACACGAGGCTAGAAAATGAGTTTCGCCGCCGTACACCAGCAGCGTTGGCAACACTACATGAATGATTGTAGTGAGATCATTGATATTGTTGAGCCGCTTGAAGTAGCTGGCCGCATCACAAAGTTAACAGGTCTTGTCATGGAAGCTGTGGGCATCAAGCTACCAATCGGTAGTGCTTGTATCGTTCCGCTGGCAGAAGGCCGCAAAGTTGAAGCCGAAGTAGTGGGTTTCGATGGCGAGAAATTACTCTTGATGCCACAAAGTGGTGTTGAAGGCATTACGCCAGGCGCAAAAGTGTATGCCATGGATGTTTCAGAGGCCTTACCCAAGCCAAGTAATACCAGCATGCCGCGCAGAAGAAGCCAAGACAGGGCACGCCACCTACCCGTTGGTGAAGGTTTATTAGGCCGTGTGGTAGATGGTGCAGGCAAGCCATTGGATGACCTAGGCCCGCTACAAACTGAAGCTAGTAGTCCGCTGAATACCAGGCCACTTAATCCACTGCAGCGTGCCCCGATTGAAGTAGTGCTTGATGTCGGTGTGCGCGCAATCAATAGCATGTTAACCGTGGGGCGCGGCCAGCGTATGGGCTTGTTCGCGGGCTCAGGTGTGGGTAAGAGCGTATTGCTGGGCATGATGGCACGCTATACCAATGCCGATGTGATTGTGGTCGGCTTGATTGGTGAACGTGGCCGTGAAGTGAAAGAGTTTATCGAGCAGATTCTTGGTGTAGATGGCCTTGCGCGTTCAGTGGTTGTCGCAGCGCCAGCCGATGTGCCAGCCCTGATGCGTTTGCAGGGCGCTAGCTATGCCACAGCGATAGCCGAGTATTTCCGTAGCCAAGGCAAACACGTCTTGTTGATTATGGACTCACTCACACGCTACGCTATGGCTCAGCGCGAAATTGCTCTTGCAGTAGGCGAGCCGCCAGCCACTAAAGGCTATCCGCCTTCAGTATTTGCAAAACTACCAGCGCTGGTTGAGCGTGCAGGCAACGGTAAGCCAGGCGAAGGTTCAATCACTGCTTTTTATACCGTACTGACTGAGGGTGATGACCAGCAAGATCCTATTGCGGATGCTGCTCGTGCAATTCTGGATGGACACATTGTGCTAAGTCGTAGCCTTGCAGAAAGCGGGCATTACCCTGCGATTGATATTGAGCAATCCATCAGTCGAGCGATGCATACGATTACTAGCCCTGAACACCAGAAGCTATCAAGAAAATTAAAGCAGCTTAACTCACGGTATATGCGTAGTATTGACCTCATTAATGTAGGCGCTTATGAGGCTGGTAGCGATAGAATTCTTGATGAAGCGATACTCAAAAATGAGCGCATTGTGGCTTTTCTGCAGCAGGATATTGCCGAGCGCGCGAATGTTGAAGAAAGTATCATGCAATTAGCAGATGTATTGGAAACGGTAGAAGCTTGATGCAAGTAAAGCATGTTGATTTAAGACTACGGCCTAAATTTAACGGCAACAAGTTAAACGGAAACGAATGATGGCGATACAACCACAAGTGCTTGATACATTAAAAGAGTTGGCTGCTAAAGAGCTGGATGCAGTGGCGGAGCGTTTAGCCAGCCTGAATAAAGCGTTTGATGAAGCGAATAAAAAGCTTGTAATGCTGCATGAGTATCGCAATAGTTATCTGGAGAAATTTGATAGTGCCGTTAAGTTGGGGCTAGGAGCTGAGAGCTATATCAATTACCAGAATTTTTTGCATAAGCTTGATCAGGCGATTGTTGGGCAAAAAGATAGTGTGGATTACGCACACCGCCAAGTATTGATGCAACGGGAAGTATGGCAAGAAAGCCAAAGAAAGAAACTGTCTTTTGAAGTGCTGTCTGACCGTGCTGACCAGCGAATGCACAGGCAAGAGTTGAAACAGGATCAGAAGTTGATGGATGAGCATGCCATGCGGCATGGAAAATTCAACCGATAGTAATTTCGATACTAACTTACGTTGGGCTATGACCTAACACATCAGGCCAAATTTTAAAGATTAAGGATGAAATCATGCAAAACCTATCATTACAATCGCCACAGAATTCAGCATTAACAAAAATGTCGGCACTAAGTAAGCAGGATTCCACTGCCAATAGTGCCGCGAATGCCGATGCAGGGCCTGCATTCAAAGACGTGCTTTCTAATCAGGTGCGTAGCCAGCAATCAGAAACCAAACAGCTTAGCCAAACCAAGACGCAGTCTGCCCAAGGTATTACCAAAGCCACACCGCCTAAGCAAACGCAAAGTGTAGACGCAAAGCCTGCAGAACAAATCAAGGATAAGAATACTGCCGACGATAGCAAAATGCCTGCCGTGCAAGATGGTGCTGCTCTGACATTGGAAGATTTGGATGCGGCGAAAAAAATCAAAAAGCTGGCAGAAAGTGCTGAGTTAGACATTAGTAAGGCTGATGCACCATCGCCACAGCCATTACCAACTGATGCGGCATTGGCAGCATTGAGTATCCCTGTTCAAGCCACTATCGCACCCGTTGAGGCAAGACATGGCGTGCTGGCGAAAGATGATAAGCTCGCCGTAGATGTATCAAATAGTGCTTCTGTGGCAGATACACTGGAACCAGATACAACCCAAAAACTTGGCTTGTCGCTTAAAGAACAGGCCGACCTAACAAAATCAGGCGCGGCGACTACAAAAGCTGATTTGTCAGACTGGGTTGATAGTGTGTTGCCCAACCAGGCTAAGCAAGCAGACGCTTCATTAGCCGCTACCAAGTTAGGCGCCGCTGCACTACAAGAATTAACTGCTAAATCTGTAACGAATAATGTTGTGCCTAATATAGCCGCGACGACAGCACTTAACCCCTTGAATGCCATGCAGGCCGCAAGCAGCAATATTATTAATCCCACCCCTGGAAAAACTGGCTGGGATCAAGCCATTGGCCAGAAAGTGGCATGGATGGTTGGCTCTGGAGAACAGTCAGCTACCTTAACGCTTAATCCACCAGATTTAGGCCCGTTACAGGTAGTGATCCATGTACATAATGACCAGGCAGATACCACATTTATTTCAGATAATTCAGATGTGCGCCGTGCATTGCAAGATGGCTTATCAAATCTTAAGGATATGTTGAGTCAGTCTGGCATTAATCTTGGCCAGGCAAATATTAACTCAAGCCAGCAGCAAGAGCAGCAGGCGCGGCAATCTAGTAGAGATAGTAGCATTAGCAATCAAAATGGTTTCACTACGACAGAGGCTGATGCTAAACCAACGCTGGTGACTCGAATAAGTAATGGCCTGGTAGATACCTTTGCCTGATATAGCAGCAAAAGGCGGTATGATTTTTTGACGGGTGCTATACCCATGACCTTCCAAAACCCTAAACTTAGATATGAGCTAGTTTAGTCACGCTTATCAACACATCTTATTGCACCGTTTTTTTTGATAATATGATTGCTTCATAATAAAGAAGCGTACCGAGGGCAATCAAATGGCACAAGATGCTGAAAAAGAAGAAATAAAACCAAAGAAATCCAGTAAAAAGCTGATTGTGATCTTGTTGGTATTAGTATTAATAGCAGGCGGTGGCGGGGCTGCTGCTTGGTATTTTATGACGCAGCAACATAAACCAGATGAGCATAAGCCAGTAGAGGCAAAGGTTGAAGCACCTAAGCCACCAGTGTTTTTAACGCTGGAGACTTTTACCGTGAATCTGCAACCAGACCCAGAAACGCAGTATTTGCAGACAGACATTACTTTGAAAGTAGGTTCTGCTGAAACTGGAGAATTCTTGAAGTTGCATATGCCAGAGGTGCGTAATCGTTTGCTGCTGCTGTTATCCAGCAAAAAAGCCTCTGATTTGTTAACGCTTGACGGTAAAAAAGCGTTATCAACAGAAATTATCGAGCAGCTTAAAGAGCCGTTCAATGCAGGTGATAAGCCGCAAGAAGTGCTGGGTGTTTCATTTACTTCGTTTGTAGTTCAATAATTGATAGTGCAATAGCTTAAGGGCGCATAAATAGAATCATGGCTGATAATTTTTTATCTCAAGATGAAGTCGATGCCTTGCTTAAGGGTGTGGGCGGTGATCAGGATGAAGAACAGCCTGAGATAGACCCATCCGCCGTTAGAAACTACAACCTCGCAACACAAGAGCGGATTGTCCGTGGGCGTATGCCCACGCTTGAGATTATTAATGAGCGCTTCGCTAGATTATTGCGTATAGGCTTGTTTAATTTTATGCGCCAAACAGTCGAAATCTCTGTAGGCCCTGTACGTGTTTCCAAATATAGCGAGTTTATTCGTAACTTGGTTGTGCCAACCAACCTTAATCTAGTACAAATGCATCCATTTAGAGGCACTGCACTGATGGTATTTGACCCATCTTTAGTGTTTGCGGTTGTCGATAACATGTTCGGTGGTGATGGACGATTCCATACTAGGGTGGAAGGCCGTGATTTTACGCAAACTGAGCAGCGCATTATTCAACGCGTGTTGGCTATTGTGCTGGAAAACTATGAGAAAGCTTGGGAGCCAGTACATGCTGTCAAGTTTGAGTATTTGCGTTCTGAAATGAATACGCAGTTTGCCAATATTGCTACGCCAAATGAAGTCGTGGTTGCGATCACTTTTAGTATAGAGATGGGCGCAGCCAATGGTGAAATACACATGTGTTTCCCATATTCAATGATAGAACCTATCCGCGACATGCTGACTTCTACCCTGCAAGGTGAAGTATTAGGGGTTGATAAGCGTTGGGTCAGGCTGATGACGCAGCAGATTCAAATTGCTGAAATCCAGTTGGTTGCCGATTTAGCAAAAACAGAAATGACGTTGAGCCAAGTACTCAATATGAAAGTAGGCGATGTCATCCCGCTTTCGATTTCAGATGATATTGAGGCTAAGGTGGATGGCGTGCCTGTGATGTCATGCAAATACGGTATGTTTAACGGCCAATATGCGCTAAGAGTAGAGAAATTGTTAAGGTCGAACTCGACTGAATACATTAAAGGAGAAAATAATGGCGAACAGTCCTGAAGAGATGGAAGCGACAGAAGCAGCCGCAATAGCGGAGGACGATTGGGGTGCCGCCATGGCGGAGCAGCAAGAGTCTGACGCTTCTGCTTTGCAAGCAAAGCCAGCCCAAGCACAAGTCTTTACCGAATTTTCTGCCAAGAATAAATTGGCTGATACGCAAAACGACATAGATTTTATTCTTGATATCCCTGTTCAACTCACGGTAGAACTGGGGCGCACCAAAATCGCCATCAAGAACCTGCTGCAACTCGCACAAGGCTCGGTAGTTGAGCTTGATGGCATGGCAGGCGAGCCGATGGATGTATTAGTCAATGGTTGCCTAATTGCGCAAGGCGAAGTTGTGGTGGTAAACGATAAATTTGGTATCCGCCTGACGGACATCATTACGCCAGCCGAGCGTATTCGCAAGATTAACAAATAAGCCGAATTCACTGAAGTTTACTCATGTTACCCAAGCTCGCCAGATTCGTTTGCCTGCCATTATTGACCTCACTGATTTCCATACTAGTTGTCAATGATGTGCTCGCCGCCACCGTCAATACACCAACGCCAGCAACGAGTGCATTGAAGATGATATTGGGGTTGGCAGTCGTGCTGGGTATCATGGCGCTGATTGCTTGGGCCTTAAAGCGGTTGACCCCAATTGGTAATAGTCAGACATCAGTCGCAAAGATTGTTGGGGGTGTTAGCGTGGGCACGCGTGAGCGTGTCGTGGTCATAGAAATAGCCGACCGCTGGATAGTAGTAGGTGTGGCACCAGGGCAGGTGAATGCGCTTGCTGACATTGCAGCTGGTTCTATTGATATGCCAACAAGCGACACCACAAACCCGCATGGATTAATGTCTCACCCCTTTGCCAAATGGTTGAAAAAATCACTGGATAAGCCAGAAAATAATGAGTTACGTTGATATGTTGATGCAGACGCTTAAACGCTACTCAAAATTGCTCATCAAGCCGCAAGTGCTGTTGGTTTGTATTTTAGCGTTATTGCCTGCGGTCACTTGGGCGGCTGAAGTCGCTGGCTTACCCATGGTAAATGCATCACCAACAGCTGGTGGTGGGCAAAACTACACCTTGAGTTTGCAGACACTGATTCTGCTGACCTCACTGTCATTCTTGCCCGCAGCCTTGCTGATGATGACAGGGTTCACACGGATTATTATTGTCTTATCTTTACTACGCCAGGCGCTCGGTACGCAATCGTCACCGCCAACACAGGTGCTCGTTGGCCTTGCTTTATTCCTGACCTTTTTTGTGATGAGCCCAGTGCTGGATAAAATCTACACAGAAGCGTATCAGCCATTATCTGAAAATAAAATCACTATGCAAGAAGCCTTGGAAAAGGGCAGTGTGCCACTGAAAAACTTCATGCTGAAACAGACGCGAGAAAGTGATTTGGCTTTGTTTCTTAAAATGTCGCAAACTCCACCAGTAGAAAGTCCTGACCAAATCTCATTGCGTGTCTTAGTGCCAGCCTTCATGACCAGTGAGTTAAAAACTGCCTTCCAGATTGGCTTTGCAATTTTCATCCCGTTCTTGATTATTGATATGGTGGTGGCTAGCGTACTGATGTCGATGGGCATGATGATGGTTTCACCATCTATTGTGGCTTTGCCATTCAAGTTAATGCTTTTTGTCTTGGTGGATGGCTGGCAGTTGTTGCTTGGTTCTCTAGTCCAGAGTTTTTATTAGTGCAACGTTTATGAGGGAACAATGACATGACTCCAGAAGGCGTAATGACGATTGGCCGCCAGGCCATGGAGGTCACATTGCTAGTTTCCGCACCCATGCTTGTCACCGTGCTTGCTATTGGTTTGGTCGTCAGTATTTTCCAGGCCGCCACACAAATCAACGAGGCCACTCTTTCATTCATCCCTAAATTGATCGGTGTATTCGCGGTTTTAGTCATTGCGGGTCCGTGGATGCTGACTGTCCTCACAGATTATATGCGATTGATGTTTACCAGCTTGCCCATGATGGCTGGCTGACACGCTTTTCATGAGGGGATATATATTGGCTTACGGCGATCCATCTCCTAAATTTCTTAAATAACTCCCTGAATCTAGATTAAGCCAATATGGTCTCAATTAGCAGCGACATGCTCCAAACCTGGGTGATTGGCCTTTTATGGCCATTGACACGTGTGCTGGCGATGATTTCCGTTGCACCAATATTCAGTCATGGCGCAATCCCCAATATGGTCAAGCTTGGCCTAGGCCTGGTGATTACACTGGCCATTATGCCCATGCTACCGACCCCGCCTATGTTTGATATTTTGTCATTTCAGGGTTTGTTGATATTAGCCCAGCAAATACTGATTGGATCTGCCATTGGTTTTAGCATGCGTATTATATTTTCTGCGGTAGAAATGGCGGGTCAGATGATAGGCACAACAATGGGTTTGGGATTTGCCACTTTTTTTGATCCTCAGTCACAAGGCCAAAGTAATGCAATTAGCCAGTTTTTGCTATTGCTTACGATGCTGATATTCCTGAGCATAGACGGGCATTTAATCGTCATTACGGCGCTTGCACATAGCTTTATCACCATGCCTATTACTACAAGTGCAGGCATGGGTATGGATTTTATGAAAATGGCGATGTGGGGGGGTAAAATTTTTAGTGCAGGCTTATTGCTTTCACTGCCAGCAGTTGCTGCCTTGCTAATTGGCAATATGGCGCTAGGGATACTGACCAGAACTGCACCTCAGCTCAATATTTTCGGGATTGGTTTCCCAATCACTATTAGCATCGGCTTTATTGTGCTTGCACTTACTTTACCTGCTATGTTGCAACCGATTCAACAAATCATGCAGGAAGGGATTGTAACGATGAATCTGATCGGGGTGCCTAACAGCACACCACCCTAATAGCTTAAGGCCGTTAGGGTGGTGTGAGAAGTTATTTCAGGTAATTGAATAATGACAGATTGGTCACTTGTACAAATGACTGTTGAGCCGCCTCAAGTACCGTCTTGTTCTTAGTTAAATCTGTGACGGCCTGCGCATAATCCAAATCTTGCAAGCCAGACAAAGTACTTGCATATTGCGTGGCTATATCAGTGCCTGCAGTGTTCAGGTTATCTATCTCACTGAGGTTTGAGCCCACTTGCGAGCGCACTGCTAGAAGGCCATCAAGAGAACTGCCCAGTGCTGTATTGGCACTTGCTAAACCAGTGGTTAATGCATCACGTGTTGCCTGGTTTGTCACGGGTGTTTCAAGTAGGGTTGCCAGATTACTCAGTGTTGCAAATACATCAACACCGTTCGCATTAAATATCTGTGAGCCTGCATAGTTTGCTGGCATGGTGCGCTCAGCGGATACCTGTATGTTAGCCTGGCCGCTATCGCCAGCGTAAGTAGCACCTGTAGCTGTTTCAGTGTAGGGCTTGGTGCTGGTTTGATAGCCTGCGAAAATGTAATTGCCAGAAGCATCTTTGCTGTTAGCAACGCCGACTAATTGGCCAAGTGTGCTACGGATTTGCGCTGCCAGATCTGCTCGTTGAGAATCAGAGTATGCTGCATCGCCTGCACTGACGACGGTTGATTGGGTTGAAATCAACAGGTCGCTAATGCTATTAAGCGTAGTGTCCACATTCTCCAAATTAGAAGTGATCGCACTGCGATTATTGGCATATTGCGTATTTAATGTTTGCGCCTGTTTAACTTGTAGTGCGCGCGCCGCCGCAACAGGGTCATCAGAAGGCTTCAACACACGTTTCATGGTTGAAATCTGTTCGAGCAGTCTTGATTGATCTGATGTCAGATCATTGATTTTTGAAATGCCGTTGTTGTAAAGGGTATTGGTGCTAATGCGCATGATCGTTTCCTAAGCTAGATTCTATGAATATCCAGGATATTTTCAGAATTACTGTCCTATAGTAAGCAGGGTGTCAAATAACTGACTGGCGATTTGCATCATTTTGGCTGCTGCCTGATAAGCCTGTTGATACCTTAAAAGATTGGTCGCTTCTTCATCCAGATTTACACCAGAATCTGATTGCTGGGCATCCGTCAGTAAACCTAAGCTTGTTTTCTCGGCCGTACCAGTAATATTGAGCTCATTGGTTTTATTTCCCACATTACTGACCACTTGGGCAAACGCATCCACAAAGGTATTGATGCCGCCAACCAGTTTACTCGTTTGCAGATTCACCAGACCAAGCGCATTACGATTGTCACCTGGCGAATTGGTAGTAGTGGGGGATACGGTGAATTGGTCACCATTAGTGGGTGTACCAGTCATTACAAAGCTCATATTGCCTACAGTGATCGTAGCACCGCTGGTATAAGTTTGTGGCCCACCAGAGGGGAAACCTGATAACTGGTTGGTGCCACTATTGTAAGTGAGGGTAAATGCCGCTGCTAATGGGGCTCCCGCATAGCTTGAGTTTACAAGGGGTGTTGAAACCGTAGCATTGCCCGCATTAGTAGTCGCGGCTTTGGCATCAACCACAGGGCTGCTAGCTGCGATTTTATTGATATTGGTGGTTGCGACTGACAGGGTGGCCGCGCCATTAGCGGTTGGCAGAATCAAGAAGTTATCGCCTGGGCTCATAGTACCTGTGGCGTTGATGGTCAAGCCATCCAGGGTTTGCGGCAAGCTGCTGTATGTATTGGTAACTCCATCAGTCAAGCGCGTAACAACAAAATTAGTGCCAACTTTCTCTAATTTATAATCACTGGTAGTCACAGCACTCGCATTGCTGACAGTGGCAGTGACAACCCCACTACCAAGGTTATTGGTATTGGCATTGACTGCCGGCACGGGTACATTAAAGATATTGCCGCCTTGTACGCCATTGAGGTCAAGGCCTTGCATATTTTGATCATTCACCGATTGACCAACCACAAGCGCTAGCTGTCCAAGCTGATTTTTTACGCTGTCGAGTGATTCATCGCGGAATTGAAGTAAACCACCAAGAACACCGCCGGTAATATTCTGCTGGCCCAATACCGTGACCACTCCCTTGCTAAGGTAACCTACTTCGACCTTGGTTGGATCCGTAGGTGAGTTCACTGGCACCAGTGTGTATTTATCACCGCCCACTACCATTGGCTGGCCATTACCGACAAACACGTTGTAGCTGCCTTGCTGATTGACTACTGTGACCTTGATTTGCTTGCTCAGCTCACTGACTAGTTCATCACGCTGATCCAGCAAATCATTCGGTGGCTGGCCAGTCAGGTTTTGCGCCTTGGTAATCATGTCATTCAGGTTAGCGATCTGGCTTGTATATGAATTGATCTGGGTGATACTGCTACTGATCTGGGTGTTTACGCTGTCGTTAATGCTATTTAACTGGTTACCTACACTTTGAAAACGACTCGCCAATGCCTGTGATGCAGACAGATAAGCCTGGCGCGCAGAGGCATCACTTGGATTAGCTGAGAGCGTTTGTGCAGTATTGAAAAAATTTTGCAATGCAGGCGATACCCCTGCGGTGGAATCTGCCAGCATGTTGTCGATTTGCGACATTTGCGTAGCGTAGGTATTGATCTGGTTATAGCTGGATTGCGATGATGAAATTTGTGAGGAAAGCAAATCGTTGAATACCCGCTGTACTGTAGTGACTTGCGTACCTTGGCCCACATATCCATAGCCAAAATTTTGAGCGCCTGCACTGCCTTGAATCACCACTTGACGTGAGTAACCTGGGGTTGAGGCATTCGCAATATTATGGCCAGTCGTACTAAGGCCCGCCTGTGCAGCTGACAGTGCGCTCTGACCGATACTTAGTATGTTAGAAGTTGCCATATATGTGCCGAAAAGCCAGCTTTAATCCATTGAGTTTAAATTTTTTGCTTCTATGTGTATGACGGCATTAAAAAGTCAAACTTTAGCAATACTGTTAATGCAGCAAACAATCAGGCCGAGGTTACTTGTTTAATCACCTGGCTTAATTTTGTTGCATAGTCCGGGTCTGTGGCATACCCGGCGGCTTGTACCGCTTTTGCATAGCTCCCGCCATCTTGCAGATTATTCAGGACCTTGCTATAACGTGGATTATTACGCATCAGATTGCCAAAGTCTTTAAAAGCATCTGCGTATGAATCGTAGGCACGGAATTTCTCCACTTTGATCTGTTTTACGCCATGGACATATTCTGTAGTCACTGCATCCACTGTTTTCCCTGTCCAGTTGGCCGTGGCTTTAATGCCAAACAGGTTATAACTGGTTTGCCCGTCAGCGCCTTTGATTTCACGTTTCCCCCAGCCACTTTCAAGTGCAGCATGTCCCAGAATATAGTTGGATGGTATGCCTGTGGCTTGGCTCGCTTCATTGGCCGCACCAGCCATTTTCTCTTCGAAAGAGTCTGGAGTGAGTGATGTGTTAGCAGGTGCAGGGTTTGGCGTGTCGCGAACAGGTTGCTTATTCAACAGGTTTTTAAGTTCTGTGATATCTGGGCTAGTACCCAGATCCATATCACTGGTTTCTGGGTGCGTGCCATAGCCAGTCTTGCTTAATTGCTTGGCTAATACATCGGCCAGACCTATACCCTTTGATGCAATGGTCTGGCTGAGCTGCTGATCCAGCATGGCGGTATAGGTACGGCTTTGTTCGTTATCAAACGGGCCATCTTGCGGGGAGGCATCCCGCATGCTTTTGAGCATCATGTTGACGAAAATGGACTCGAATTGCTTAGCAACCTGCTTGATGGCTTCGGGCGAGTTATCTTTGGCTGAAAGTTTAAGCTTGTTCAGGCTGTTGGCATCCATCGCCAATTTTCCTGACATATCACTCGCTGCATCGATTTTTGTATTAATCATGGCGGTTGCCTAGATGATTTCCAGATCAGCATGTAATGAGCCAGAAGCCTTCATTGCTTGCAGTATGGCCAGTAAGTCTTGTGGCGTTGCACCAATGGCATTCAATGCCTTGATTACATCATTAAGCGATGCACCACCCTGTAACTTCAAGACCTTTCCTGGCTCTTTCTGAATCTCAATGGTCGAACGCTGTGCAACTACGGTCTGCCCGTTGGATAATGCGCCAGGCTGGCTGATCACAGGGGCCGTGTTAATCACTACTGATAAATTGCCGTGAGAAACAGCGCAATCATCCAGCGACACAGATTGATTCATGACAACTGAACCCGTGCGGGCATTGAGGATAATTTTTGCATAGGTTTGCGCAGGTTTGACATCCAGTGTTTCAAGTGCTGCCATGAATGAAACGCGATTTTGGGTGGAAGGGCCTAATACCTTGATCACGCGGGCATCCTGGGCAGCTGCAGTGCCTGTGCCAAAGCGCTTATTGATGGCATCTACGACTAAACTGGCTGTGGAAAAATCTGCATCCTTGAGTTCAAGGCTGATCAGGTTATCTTGAGTGAAGTTACTGGGTACACTACGTTCAACTGTCGCACCATCTGAAATACGGCCCACACTTAAATGGTTGATTTGCGCCTGGCTGCCATTGGCAGAAGCGCCAACGCCGCCGACCACTAGATTGCCCTGGGCCATGGCGTAGACCTGGTTATCAGCACCCCTAAGCGGTGTCATTAGTAAGGTGCCACCGCGTATGCTTTTAGCGTTACCCATCGATGAAACAGTGACATCCAATAGCTGTCCAGGCTGCGCAAATGCTGGCAGGCTGCTCGTGACCATCACTGCGGCCACGTTTTTCAATTGCAGGTTGGTGCCAGCGGGCAGGTTAATGCCCATCTGTTGCATCATGCTGATAATACTTTGTACAGTGAATGGCGTCTGTGTAGTTTGGTCACCTGTGCCATCCAGGCCAACAACCAAGCCATAGCCAATCAATTGGTTACTACGCACGCCTTGTATAGTGGCCAAGTCTTTCAGGCGCTCTGCATGTGCGACAGGGCTGAAGATAAAAAGCGCAATTAAAAGCATCGCACTGAATTTTTGGACATTCTTTAATGAGCTATTCATGATTTTTTCAGCCTTGATCAATATATTAGAAGGCCGTCAGGCTAAGAAAAAATCTAGCGATTGAGGAGGCAATTAAAGCACCATCAATCTTGCTATTGGTACGATATTCGACTTTGGCATTAGCCACTTGGGTAGAAGGCACGGTATTCCCAAGCGCAACAGTGTCAGGGTTCACTACACCAGAGAGCCTGACGAATTCTGTACCCTTATCCAGGGATACCTGTTTCTCGCCACTCACAACCAGATATCCATTAGGCAATACTTCAATCACCGTTGTAGTAATTGAGCCACTGAATACATTGCTTGAGTTAGCTGCTGCGGTATCTTTATTTGAAAGCTTATTAGCTGCTGTTGCAGTAGCCTTGGGGTAAGACTTGCCATTAAATGCACTGATCGATGCATCTACAGAGCCATCTTTAGTTGAAGAGCTACCCCCTGCCTTAGTTGCAGAAGTATTTTCCACAATATTGATGGTAATGGTATCGCCAACAAAACGCGCACGCCGATCTTCCAGCATTGGCCTGAAAGTGCCGGTGTTGTATATCCCACCGCTATTCAATGCAACAGGCGCTGGCGTTGCAGGCATTGCTGTTGTTGGTTTATCAATAATAGACGTTGGCGTAATCGCGCACGCGTTGAGCAACAGGCAGGTGCTAATCAGCAATAGACGGGCATTTTGTTGTTTAGAAAATATCATGGCTGCAGGCATGATGGTGCCCAATTTTCTATTGTCAGCCTTTTTAATGATCATTTTCATATTGATACCTCATCTAATCTCTTGCACGCTTGTTACTTAATTCTTATCTAGCTATCAATTGCTACATTTGTGAAAGTTTTGCCAGCATCTCATCTGACGTAGTGATTGCTTTACTGTTGATCTCATAAGCGCGCTGGGTTTGTATCATATTCACCAATTCTTCAACCACGTTGACGTTGGAGGTTTCTACATAACCCTGTGACAGTACACCAGCGCCGTTTGAACCTGGGGCATTAGTGTTTGCTGTGCCAGAGGCCGCTGTTTCTACATAGAGATTTTCACCCTTGCTCAGCAAGCCAGCTGAGTTGATAAAAGTGGCTAACTGGATACTGCCAATTTGCACTGCATTTGCTGAGCCAGGTTGTGTGATAGAAACCGTACCATCACGACCCACGGTGAAGCTCTGGGCGTTAGATGGGATAGTGATCGCAGGCTGCACAGGAAAGCCACTGGAGGTGACCAATTGACCTTGGCTATCGGTCTGGAAAGAACCGTCGCGTGTATAAGCGGTTGTCCCGTCAGGCAATAACACCTGGAAGAAGCCGTTACCATCAATCGCTACGTCTTTGCTATTGCTGGTTTGCTCGAGGTTGCCTTGTGTGAATATACGTTCGGTGGCAACGGGTCTTACACCAGTGCCGAGTTGTAAGCCAGATGGTAATTGGGTTTGCTGGGATGACTGCGCACCGGGCTGGCGAATATTTTGGTAGAGCAAATCTTCAAACACTGCGCGTGTTCTTTTAAAGCCGTTGGTACTGACGTTGGCCAAGTTATTCGAGATCACATCCATCTGCGTTTGTTGCGCATCCAGGCCTGTTTTTGAAATCCATAGTGAACGTATCATTTTGCTTCCTCTCGTAACTTGTTGTTGCCAGTCAAAGTCTTTTAACCCTGATTAAACCCTATCATAGCGAAACTACTAGCCATTTAATCCGAAGATCTGATTGGCTTTTTCAGCGTTCTTCTCGGCATCCTGCAATAGCCGCATTTGCGTATCGAACTGTCGTTGCAAGCTGATCATGGTGACCATGGCATCTACCACGTTGACATTGCTGCCTTCCAAGGCACCTGTCACCACAGAAACTGTGGCATCAGCCTGGACTGGTGAGTTGTCTGCGGTGACAAACAATCCATCACCGCCACGTACCAGATTAGACTCATCAGGATTGACCAGCTTCAGGCGGCCAATGGTATTGGCTGGGCCTGGCACTGTCGTATTCTGTACTGACGAAATCGTGCCATCTTTACCGATGGATATTCTGACATCAGGCGGAATAGTGATAGGGCCTGTATCGCCCAATACCGTTAATCCATTAGAAGTTTGTAAAACGCCGTTTTCATTGAGTTTGAGTGCGCCATTTCTCGTGTAGCCTTCGGAACCATCTGCACGTTGTACGGCTAGCCAGCCTTTACCTTGTATCGCAATATCCAGATCACGGTTGGTGGCTTGGATAGGGCCATTGGAAAAATCAGCCCCTACCGTTGCATCCACTACAAATGTGCGTGTATTCAGGCCATCACTGACAATAGGCACGGCACGGAATGAATCGACCTGAGCCTTAAACCCGGTAGATGATGTGTTCGCCAGATTATGCGCAGTGGTGGTCTGCTGCTCAAGGATGTGTTTTGCACCTGACATTGCGGTGTAAATCATGCGATCCATGGTTTAGCTCCTTTGCTCACGACTCAAATACTTAATGTTGCAATGCTATTAGCGAAGATTGACCAGTGTTTGCTGGATCTGGTCTTCCGTCTTGATGGTCTGCGCATTGGCCTGGTAATAACGCTGGGCGGTGATCAAATTTACCAGTTCTGCGGTCAAGTCAACATTGGCGTCTTCCAGCGCATTGGATTGCAATACGCCTAAGCTTGCAGTGCCTGGCGTACCAGCTACTGGCACACCAGAAGCTGAGCTCTCAGCATAGGTATTGTTGCCAAGATTAACTAACCCATTTGGATTGGCAAAATTGACGAGATTAACTTGGCCCAATACTTTGGTTTGACCATTGGTATAACTACCTACAATCGTGCCATCAGCTGAAGTGGTAAATTTGGATAGCTGACCAGAGGTATAACCGTTTTGTGCCAGGCTGTTGACTGAGAAGATAGATCCAAACTGCGTACTTCCAGCATAATCTAATGTAATTGAAACGTTAGCTGCACCAGCGGCAGTAAAGGCAACGTTTTGTGTTGTAGCACCAGTAGCAATGCCAGAAGTATTAAAGCTAAGTGTGGCTGGAGACCCAGCTGTAACTGTAGAACTTCCATCTATAGTCGTATTTACTTTCCAAGTGCCGGGAGCAGTCTTGGTATAAAAGTTTTGTACGGTATGCGGATTGCCCAAACTATCAAACACGGTCACGGATGTTGATTGGTCATAGGTTGTAGGGTCAGTTGCATTAAATACGGCAGCATTCACGGCGGTGCGCGCATCCAAATTGACGACCGCATCGATGGTAGTACTCGCTGATGCAGGCAGATTGGCTGTATTGATGAACAGATCAGCAGGTGCTCCTGTAGAAAGATTACCTGCTGCATCTGCAGTGTAGCCTGTGAGGTGGTCGCCCGATGCATTTACAATGTATCCGTCTTTATTCAGTTGAAACTGGCCATTTCGCGAATAGATCACAGTTCCATTGTTGTTGAGTCGAAAAAATCCGCCTCCGTTAATCGCTAGATCAAGCGAATTAGTTGTATTGGTGATATTGCCTTGGGTGAATTGCGTTTGTATGGTGGCTACTTTGGTGCCGATACCAATTTGTGTATTCGAGCCGCCGCCATTCAGTGAATTGGCATAAACATCAGCGAATTCTGCACGGGATTGTTTAAAGCCGACTGTATTCGCATTGGCAATATTGTTGCCCGTGACGTCCAGACTTTTTGATGCAGCATTTAAACCACTTAAACCTTGTTGAAAACTCATGATGTTCTCCTGTTTATTTCGTTAACTGAATGTTGGCTGTATTTCACTTAATATTTCTTTTAAAAAATCTCTTTAACGCTGTCTGTGCTCACTGAGCTGTTATCACTTAAATTGAGTTTTACACCACTGGTCGTGTTTGAAACACTAAGTACTGATTGATAACTCAAGCCTGTAGCTGTAACGCTGGTATTAGATATAGTAGCGCTGACATCAAATGTATATTTGCCATTTGCTGCGGTAGTGCCACTATCTGTCGTGCCATCCCAGACCAATGGCAGTGTGCCTTCGTCCTGCTTGCCCATCGTGATGCTCTTGACTGGGGTGCCGCTGGAGTCTTTGATCGTGACCGTTACATTATTGGCGCCTACTGGCAGGTCGATTCCAAAGTACCCAGCACCATCCTTCAGCGTTAAGCTGTTTCCATCGACCAGTACGTTATGCCCAACCAGGCCAGATGCTTGATAAGACTGGCTGGATTGCAAGCTGCCAAGCAGGCTATCCACCGTGGTATTAAGCTGGTTGATGCCAGTAACTGTTGAGAGTTGCGCCAGTTGACTGGTGAGCTCAGCATTGTCCATTGGGTTGAGTGGATCCTGGTTCTTTAGTTGTGTGACCAGCAAGGTCATAAAGCGGTTAGTTGCCTCATCCGTGCTGGTTTGTGCCGAAGTCGAGGTACTGGAAGTACCGTTCATGGTGGCTAACAATTCGTTAGATACTTGCTGGGTGTTCACTGTCGTCATGGTGTTATCCCTTCAAAGGGTTTGGTAAATTTAAAGTAGGGCTGCTGTTAAAATTAGGGCCATTTAAGATTGACCGATTGTCAAAGTCTTCAGCAACATGGTTTTTGCTGCGTTCATGGTTTCCACATTGTTCTGGTAGGCACGTGATGCAGAAATCATATTGACCATTTCTTCAGTCACATTCACGTTAGGCATGGTCACATAGCCTTTTGCATCTGCTTTCGGGTTTTTGGGGTCGTAGAGTACTCTTGGTGGGGAATTATCTTCGATCACCTTATTCACTTTTACGCCGCTACTGGCCTGGTCTTTCATCGGCACAGCGCTGAAAATCACTTGCTTAGCTTTATAAGGTAAACCGTTTGCACTGGTCGTGCTGTCGGCATTGGCGAGGTTACTTGCCGTGGTATTTAAGCGCTGTGATTGGGCGCTCATCGCTGAGCCCGCAATATTAAATACATTAAATAGTGACATGTCGTTCTCCTAAATTCGGTTAGGCAGAGCAATGGTGTACGTCATGGTTATTGCCCAGTAATCGCGGTTAGCATTTTCTTGATAGTGCCATTGAGCATAATCAAGCTCGCTTCATAGCGAATGGCGTTATCAGTGAACTGATTACGCTCCACATCCATATCTACCGTATTACCATCGACTGCACCTTGGATGATCGGGCGGAAGAGTGGGGCATCAGCACCGCCTGTGGCTGGGCCACCTTGATTCATGCCGTTTAGATGCTCAGCTGAAGTTTTAGAGGTCGTTAACGATAATGAAGAATTGCCAGCCATTGCCCCCTTTAATGCAGCGTTAAAATCAATGTCGCGTGCTTTATAGTTAGGGGTGTCGGCATTGGCTATGTTGGAGGCAAGCAGCTCTTGCCGCTCAGAGCGCAAGCGCAGTGCGGATTGGTGAAAGTTAAATGCTGCATCTAATTTATCCAATTGATTGCCTCCTTTACATCAGCATCAGCGAAAGTCAGACCTACTAAAAGTTAGACCGATTAAAGAAATTTCCGCTATAACCGTTAAAGATGATGAAACAGATAATAGGGTTATTGCTAATACTTCAATTGCAGGATAAAGAGGGTAATTCTCACTTTTATCTTGGATTGACTTGGCGTTGATGTTCGTAGAATGCATGTTGAAGATTTCCTATCAGTATTGGAGTCCAACATGATTAAGCCATTACAAAACCTCATTCGTAGCAATCAAGCATTTGCTAGGTTAGCTGTGTCAGTATTCTTGTTGTCATCACTTTCAAGCTATGCAGAGGTTCAATCCATCCCTGATGCCAAGCAGGATTTGAATGCTGTCAAAGTTAAAGTCGAAGAGTTTCTGACGATGCAAACAATAGGTTATCCAGGCAAAGTCACCGTCAGTGCAACGCCTGTAGATAGAAACCTGAAATTGCCAGCCTGCCCACAGATGCAAGTGTTTTTACCGCCTGGCAGTCGTGTTTGGGGTAGAACCAATATTGGTGTGAGTTGCGATATGCCGGTATGGAAGATTTATCTGCAAGCTAACATCAGCGTGATGTCTCAATATCTCACCGCAGCTGCACCATTAACCCAAGGGCGTGTGGTGACTAGCCAAGATTTAATGTATCAAAGTGGCGATTTGGCGCAGTTACCTTCAGGTATCTTTACTGATCCAGAGCAGGTCATTGGCCGCACCGTGAGTGTTTCGCTACAAGCAGGGACGGTATTGCGGCAAGAAATGTTAAAAATGTCGCCTGTAGTATTACAAGGTCAAAAAGTAGTATTGAATTCAATCGGTGATGGTTTTCAAGTAAGCGCAGAAGGCCAAGCCTTAACGACTGCAGGTGAAGGGCAAGTCGTGCAGGTTAAAGTAGCCAGTGGCCAAGTGATTTCTGGCATCGCACGTAATGGCGGCCAAATTGATGTGAGATTTTGATACTGAATCAAATCTAGTGCTATCGAATGCATCACAATAAAAAGATGACCAAATTAAATCCTAAAGTTTGTTTCAAATATGCCGATAAGAGCAATATAATTGGCTAATATGATAGCCAAACACGCATGAGGAAATAAACCATGAAAATCAGTGATTCAATTAAGTCGGCGAGTGGCTTAACGGTTGAAAAAGTTGATGCAGCACCAACCCAAAAGCCCTCAGTATCCAAAACAGGTTCTAGTGGTAGCAGTGCAGAAAGTGTCACGCTCTCTCCATTATCATCACAACTGCAATCACTAGAAGCCAAAGTAGCTGCAGGTAGTGTCTATGATGCTGAAAAAGTAGATGCAATTAAATCAGCGATTTCAAGTGGACAATTTACTGTTAACTCTGAAAAAGTGGCAGATGGCTTGATTAGCACCGTAAAAGAATTGTTAACCACTAGTTAGTTTTCTAAAAAGCGATTACTCATGGCTCAGACTATTTCATTCAAACAGGATATTGCCCTAGCCGATGAGCTTGTGGCGATATTGTCGCGCGAACAAAATAATCTGGTCAGCGCCAATATTGATGCAATAGAAGGCATCATCGAAGAAAAATCAGTAGTCATGCAGCAAATGAGTAATGCATTGCTAGATCGATACAAAATGCTTGAAGCAAACCGATATGAGCCTAACGAAGCAGGCCTGATGCAGTGGCTTGGCAAACAGAGCGATGTATCAGTCAAGCAAGAGTGGTTAGGGTTTCAAAAGCTGTTAACGCAAGCCAAAGAGATGAACCGCGTGAATGGTATATTGATCAATAAACACTTTAATCGTAATCAGCAACAACTGAATGTGTTGCAATCGGGTCAATCTTCAGGTGAGTTTTATGGACCTAATGGTCAATCAAGCTCACAGAGTTTTTTACGTGGTAGCTTGCAGGTGTAAAGTGAATTTTGAATAGCCCCAAGATGCTATGAGTTTAATGATAAAAAAACCGCCTTTGGGCGGTTTTTTTATGTCTTAAAGTCTAGCTTGCAGGTGTTTCTTCTGTGGATTCTTCTTCTTTAGCGTCATCATCATGCAGCGATAAATGTTCAATACGAGACGATGAGTCTTTAGTGCCAGAATGTTTGCTGTGCAGCTTGAATTTCAGGCGTAGTTCATTAATTGAATCCGAATTGCGCAATGCGTCGTCTTCAGTAATGCGGCCTTCTTCAGCCAGGTTAAACAAGGCTTGATCAAAGGTTTGCATACCTAGTTCTGCTGACTTAGCCATGACTTCTTTAATCATGTTGGTCTCACCTTTGAGTATTAAATCGCCAATCAAGGGCGAGTTCAGCAAAATTTCAATAGCAGCGCATCTGCCACCACCCGCTTTAGGTACGAGCCGTTGTGAAACAAATGCTTTTAAATTCAGCGATAAGTCCATGTGCAATTGTGGATGACGTTCTTCAGGGAAAAAGTTAACAATTCGATCCAATGCCTGATTGGCACTATTGGCGTGTAATGTAGCCATACACAAGTGACCAGTTTCAGCAAAGGCCAAGGCAAACTCCATCGTTTCACGGTCGCGAATTTCACCAATCAGGATCACATCAGGCGCCTGACGTAATGTATTTTTGAGTGCAGCAAACCAGCCATTGGTATCACGCCCAACTTCCCGGTGAGTAATCAGGCAGTTTTTGCTTGGGTGTACATACTCTACGGGGTCTTCAACCGTGATGATATGACCGTAGCTATTTTCATTTCGATAATCGATCAAGGCTGCCAGCGTGGTTGATTTTCCTGAACCAGTACCACCTACCAGAATAATGAGGCCACGTTTGGCCATCATTACATCTTTTAAAACAGGCGGTAGACCCATTTCATCAAAGTTCGGGATTTTTGTTGTAATAGTACGCAACACCATGCCCACTTTTTCTTGCTGCACGAATACATTAACGCGGAAGCGACCGATCTCTCTGGGCCAGATAGCAAAGTTACATTCTTTTTCAGCTTCAAACTCTTTGCGCTGTTTTTCGTTCATCAATGAATGCGCAAAAGCCTGGGTGTGTTCTCCAGAAAGCTTTTGCTGCGTGACAGGCGTCATTTTCCCGTCGATTTTCATCGCAGGTGGAAAATCTGCCGAGATAAACAAATCAGACGCTTTTTTCTCAAGCATCGATTTGAGTAAGGTATGCATATACGCTAGTGCTTGTTCGTTATTCATACATCGGTCCCTGATTTGATAGTGAGCACTTAAACGATTGAAGTTGAGGTGCTAGGATAAATAACTACTTGGTTGCGGCCATTTGATTTTGCTTGGTAGAGTGCATCATCAGCAAGCTTGATCAATGTATCAGCATTATTGCCATGCTGATTATAAGCGGATACGCCGCAGGAGAAGGTGGCTTGATGAGCTATGCCATCAAACGTGAAATCTAGGCTTTGAAACTCACTGCGCCAGAATTCAGCCCGTTTTTGGGCTTGATCGAGAGATGCGCCAGGTAATACAGCAATAAACTCTTCACCCCCGTATCGGCAGACCACATCTTCATCGCGCGTATGGTTTTGCAATAAAGCAGCGATAGATCGCAGAATCTGGTCGCCAGCTTCGTGGCCAAAGGCGTCGTTTGTTTTTTTGAAGTAATCAATATCAATCATCACAATCGCTAACGGAATTTTCTCGCGTTCGCAACGTGCCATTTCGCGTAATAATGTCTCCTCAAGGTAGCGACGGTTGAATAGGTTGGTCAGTGGGTCGCGTGTGGCCTGATCTCGCAGCTTTTCTTGTAGTAAATGGATTTCTTGGTATTGCAGTTGCAACTGATTGTGGGCTTCTGCCAGCTCATGCTGAGCCTGGCGTTGCTCTGTGACATCGTTACCCACTGAACAGACTTCAATCAGTTTTCCTTGCGCATCAAATATGGCGCCGTTCGACCAGGCAACCCATACACGCTCACCGTTCTTTCTTATGTTTTCGTTGATGTTGATTCTGTAATTATTCACGTCATGAAATATCTCTTCTATCATTTGGCTCAGATCTCGATTAGTTGAAGTCTCGATCTCTGGCACGATAGTATCCATGACATGTTTACCGACCAGCTCACCTGGTGCGAAGCCAAAGAATTCTTCAGCATACTTATTCACAAAAAGAATGTGACCATCTGGGCTCATGTGCAGAATCATGCTGCGAGCGCTTTCCACCAGTGTTCTGTAGTGGGTCTCTTGCGTTTGCAGCTCAGTTTCTATTTTTTTGCGTTGTGAAATATCTCTAGCGACTAGAAAAATGGATTTAGGCGTATTGTCCTGTTGGCGAATAATCCCAAAATTGAGTTCCAGCCAAAAATTCTGGCCAGTTTTTCTAATTGCAGTGTATTCCTGCATGCCAGCTTCAGTGCCTGTCAGGACTTGGGCAAAGTGTTTGCGTGCACGGGTGATTTCTTGGGGAACCAGTAAATCAAAAATACTGGTGTGTGCCAGATCATCAGCATGCATATAACCGAAAAGTGTTTGTCCGTAGGTAGTGGAACAAATGATTTTTCCCGTGAGGTCAATAATGAAAGCAGCGTCAGGGGTAATGCGCATGAGGTTCTGATACAGCACATTGGTCTGGATAAATTCAGAAAGTATCAGTTGGCTATCACTGTATTCTTTGAGCACAACACAGATACAGGACTCATTCTCATGCATGAGCTCGTTGGCATAAAGCTCTACCCATATATGTTTATTTGATATGTTTGGTTTGAGCTGTACCACTTTTTGGTTGAGGCTTGCTGCTGAGAAATGGTCTTCAATCTCTGCATGCTTGCCATGCAAAAGTTCGGGAAACTTCAGTGCGGTTAATTGCGTGAGTGACAACCCAAACATATTCAATGCTGACTGATTGCCATGGCGAATCTGCCCATCGCCTTGCGTGATAAACAGCAGGTGTATCGGCAGGCTATCGGGCGATACTAAATATTGGGTGTTTTTGGACATTGTTATTAGTTTTACGTCATTGGTTTTTACAGTGATCTACAGCATATCAAAGCAAGACCAATGCCTGCACTATTTAATTTTGATTACTTTGCTGGAAGCTGCGGACTCTAGTGCTGCAACGATGAGCTTGCAGTTAGCTATTGCATCTGCAATGCCTAATGCTGGTGCTGTGTCGTTCAATATACAGTCACTAAAATGCGCAATTTCAAGATTGAAGTGATTAGATGCTGGGTATTGTTCTTCTGCCTTGCGCCCATCATCTGACCACCAAGATATCACAGGCACATCATTGGTGCCAGGTAGTTGCCAAACTGTATGGCATTTCACGCTGCCTTTTGTACCGACTATGGTGTATTCAGTCTGGCGCGCACTTTCAAAGCTTATATCGAAATGTCCACGGGTTCCATTCGCAAAATCCACCATACCACTTGTGGATATATCAGCGCCACTTTCCACATATTTAGCCACACATGAAACGCTGAGAGGTTCAGATTCAAGACAGTAGCGCAAGGTGTGCATGGCATAAGGGCCTACATCCCACATTGCACCGCCACCATGATCAGTATCTTTTTCCAGTCTATACATGCGTGCTGGCCGCATTAAAAATGAATAACTGGCTCGTGCCGAGCGCACCTCACCGATGATGCCAGAAGCGATGATTTCTTTCACGCGCTGATGTTGCGGATGAAAGCGGTACATAAAGCCTTCCATCACCTTCACTTGATGCTTTTGAGCAGCTACAGCAATCGCCTCAATATCAGCGACCGTGAGTGCCATCGGCTTTTCAATCAGCACATGCTTGCCTTTAGCAATGGCTTTTAACGCCCATTCGGCGTGCTCATCATTGGCCATAGGGATATAGACTGCTTGGATGCTGGTGTCATTTAACAAGTCTTCCAGCGTGTCGTAAGTGGTGACATCAGTAAGCTTGGGTGCGTATTTCTTCAGCGTTTCAGCCGCTGCGCCTGGTCTGCGACTGGCAATGGCGACTAATGTTGAATTGCCCGCTTCAACAATGGCGGGCAGCAGTCGTTCATTGACACGCGCCGCGCCTAGAATACCCCAGCGAACTTTATTGGTTTCGGTGCTACTTTTGGTTGCAAGAGTCATGGCGTACTTTTAGGTTAAATGCCTTCAACTGAAGGTTTGGCGGTGATTTGAGATTTTGCGTTTGGTGAAATTGATAGTTGGCTTGGCGCTTGATCTAGTGTTTTGATGTCTGATTGGGCAGGCGCACGGTCAGGCACAATTTCGCCATTGTCCGAATTCGACTGATTGGCATCACTGTATAAGATCATGATGGAAACCCGCCGATTTTTAGCACGTCCTTCAGGCGTTGCATTGTCAGCAATAGGTTGTGCTGAACCATAACCTGCAGCACTCAGACGTGATTCAACAATGTTTGATTCGGTGAATAACCGTACCAAAGCGGTGGCGCGCATGGCTGAGAGCTCCCAGTTTGAGAAAAACTGCTCTGTGTGTATCGGTACATTATCCGTGTGACCTTCTACCTGAATCTGATTAGTACTTTCTTTTAGAAAGTTGGCAATTTCGCCCAGTGGCTGCTTGGCTGCGGGCGATAACTCAGCAGAGCCTGGCGCAAAAAGTAGGGTGTCGTGAATATCAATGCGGATGCCGCGATTATTCTGTACCACGCGCAGTTTTCCATCGTTAATCAAAGTACTGAGTGAGTTGGCTAATTTATTGGCCAGTGCCGCCATGTTCTCGCGCTCACGCCGCTGTTTATCGCTATGTAGTTGATTCAGCTTTAGCGGTTGAATGATAGAGGAGTAGCGGGAATTACTTTTTGGTGAGATGTCGCCATTATTGGCCTGTGGGCCGACTCTGGGAGAAATGTCGCCACTGAAAGCACTGCCAAGTGAAGAGGTAAGTTGCTTGTATTTACCTTGATTGACGGAGGAAATGGAATACATCACCACAAAGAATGCGAATAGCAGCGTGATAAAGTCGGCATAAGAGACCAGCCAGCGCTCATGGTTTTCGTGTTCATCCTCATGCGGTTTTCTACGAATCATTGCATTGACTCACTTTAACGTAAATAGGCCTGTAAGCGTTCTTCAACGACGCGCGGGTTATCGCCGTTCACAATCGAGACAAAAGCATTCAGCAACATTTCGCGGCGCATACCTTCTAACTGGATGATGGTTTTGAGTTTATTGGCAATGGGCAAAAACACAATATTGGCCAAACCTACGCCATAAATAGTTGCCACAAACGCCACTGCAATACCACTGCCCAACTTGGTTGGATCAGACAGGTTTTCCATCACATGAATCAAACCCAGCACCGCGCCCAGAATGCCGATAGTTGGGGCATAGCCGCCAGCGGCCTCCCAGATTTTGGCTGCGTTACGCATCCTAGTTTCATAAAAGTAGATATCAATACTGATAATTTCGCGAATCTTTTCAGGGGCGATACCATCGACCATCAGGCGTAAGCCCTTTTTTACAAAAGGATCTTTTTCAGCATTGAGATTATTCTCTAGCCTGAGTAAGCCCTCTTTTCGTGCGATATTGCTCCATATCATGATCTTTTTAGCCAGCTCTGGACGGTCATCGCGGGCGGGCACAAATATCTCGCTTGCCATTTTTATACCAGCGACAAAGGTAGAGGGTTTAGTTTGCAGCAGGACTGCCCCCAATGTGCCAAGTACGACAATAATAAAGGCAGCGGGCTGTACCAACGAACTGATATGCCCACCTTCAATTGCCTGACCTGCCAGAATACCGCCAAAGGCGATAACAATGCCGACTAAACTGCCCCAGTCCATGCCTGTTCCTTCATATTGGCACGCAGCCTTGCAATCGCTTGGCTATGTAGTTGGCATACACGCGATTCTGAAACATTCATCACCGCACCAATTTCTTTCAGATTCAGTTCTTGCTCGTAATACAAACCCATGAGGATTTTTTCACGTTCGGGCAGGCCTTGTATGGCTTCTATCAAGGCTGTGCGGAAGTTATCGGAGAGCAATCCCTGCATCGGGTCGCCGCTGTTATCTTGCACGAAACGGTCAAGAAAATGGTCGCTGTTGTCTGATTCGCCGAAATCTTCGTAATGCAGCAATTGGTGACCGCTGCAGTCACCCAGCATGTCGTAGTATTCCTCCAGGCCTAAATCAAGTTTCTTGGCGACTTCGCCCTCAGTAGGCGGGCGGCCGAGTTGTTGTTCGAGTTGATGAATAGCCGCTTCTACGTCACGCATATTCTTACGCACACTGCGTGGTAGCCAATCGGCACTACGTAACTCATCAATCATTGCGCCTCGGATACGTTGGGCTGCATAGGTTTCAAACTGCGCACCATGTGTGTCTTCATAGCGGTTGACGGCATCGAGCAAACCCATCATGCCAGCCTGGATCAGGTCATCCAGCTCAACGCTAGGCGGCAATTTTGCTTTCAGCTGGTATGCCAGCTTTTTGACAAGGCCGGCATGCTGATTTAGCAATTCATCTTTTTGATTGGTCTTGCCTGTTGCCGTGTACATACTTTGTCTTTCTAACTGAATGATACCTGCCCAGCCATTTTAGACAAATCTTGTTTGTAATCAAGCCGTTTTGCTAAGCCCTTGAATGCTAACGATGCTTGCGCTCTAGGGAAGGCATTGACCACTGCGCGACCTAGACTTGTTGCATGGCTGATATGCTCATCTTTAGGGACATTACCAATAAACTCTAATTCAATTTGCATAAATCGTTGGGCAACTTCAGAAATATTGTTAAAGACGATTTGTGCCTCGGCGTTATTTGCGTGGCTGACTAATATGCCGAAAGAGCGTTGGCCGATTTTCTGGCACATTTGTTTAATCAGTATATAGGCTTGTTTGATTGATTCAGCCTCTTGTGTGAGGTGAATCACGATTTCATGCTCACTCAGTATAGGTAATGGTAATTCATGATGCTTATTCAATACAGCATCCAGCAGAATGACATCATAGTGTGACGCTAATTGACTAAAATTTTGGCTCAATGCGGTCTTTGTAATGCCATCAAAAGCTGGGTGGCTGCGGCTTTTATGGCTAAGTTTGGCAATATTGTAGCCATCTTCATATTTTCTCTCGCCACATAGCGCCATGATCTCCTCGAGTGTCGATTTTTGCATCACAGCATCAATCAAAGCGGGTGCCTGATTCAAACTATATTGAATAGTAGCTTCGCGTGTTTCTGGCCCTGTATGCATAATCAGCACTTCACTGCTTTGCAGTAAGAGCGAAGCTGCCAGATTGCTCAGCAATCTAGGCTGTTCCTTATGGCAATCACTGTTGAACGCTGAAATGACTGTAATAATCCTTGGGATTGGCCCCGCCATGATACGGCGTAGGCCAGCAGCCTGGTCTTCTATAAAACCATGATTAGTATTAGGCATGGTCAGCTTCCATCAGGTGTGCAACACCAGGTTTGTTACGGGTAGCACCCATCACGAATGGAATCTCACTGGTAGCCAGTTTATAAGGGCTATTATTTTGTGTACCAAGTTTCAATGCGCGATGCACCAGCACTTTTTTATTGGCCAGATGTAAATCTTCAGGCACGCGCTGCCCATTTGCAACGTAATACACTCTGAGTTTTTCACGGATAGCAACATCCAGCACATTGCCGATGATGGCGGCTTCATCCAGTTTGGTGATGATGCAGCCGTCCAGCCCTTTGCCTTTGTAAGCGTTGATCACATCGGTCAAGGTTTCGCTGGTATTGGTCGCGTTCAGGCATAGCAACTTCTTGATCTTGCGATTGGTATTGGAAAGCATTGCGATTTGCTCAGAGACCATGCGGTCACGTTGGCTTACTCCTACTGTATCAATCAATATGGTGTGCTTGCCTTTGAGTTCTTCAAGGGCAATTTGCAAGTCGGCTTCATCTTTAACTGCATGCACCATCACACCAAGAATCTTGCCGTAAATACGCAGTTGTTCATGGCCGCCAATACGATATGCATCAGTCGTGATCAGGCCTAACTTGCTGGCACCATGCTTCATCACAAAACGTGCAGCCAGTTTAGCTGTAGTCGTGGTCTTGCCTACGCCAGTTGGGCCAATCAGAGTAAAGATACCGCCTTTGTCCAGAATGTCTGTTTCGTCAGGCATGGTGATCAGGTTTTTATCGATGATGGCCTGAGTCCAGTTCATGGCCTCTTTTTGTGTCAGGTTGGCTGGCATCTTCTCAGCAAGCTGGCGCGAAAGAGCAGGGCTGAAGCCGCCTGTGAGCAGGGTGCCCAACATCATGGCTTTGACAGGGTCACGTTTTTGTATGCTGCCCCATGACATCTCGGTCAACTGAGATTCAATGGCGTTACGCATAATGCGTATTTCACTCATCATGTTGGCTATTTGTTGCTCGCTTGCTTCGCGGTCAGCGTTGCTCGTTACGATAGTTTCAATGACTTTTGGCGCTGGTGCTGCTTGAGTTGCCACTACAGGTTTTGTTGCGCTGGTTTTTACTACATTCTTTTGTGCAGGCCTGTTGATGGGCTCTAGCATGGCAGGGTCAATCGATAATTTTTCTGCACTGCGCCTTTGGGTAAATACCTTAGGCGGTAAATTTCTGACATGCGCTGATTGATCGGTTTCTGATCTATCAAATTCTCGTTCATCACTGTCGGAAAATCCGCTGCTGGCTACTTCGCCTCGATAATCACGGTGGTTTTTATTCACGTATGACAAGAATGTTGGCTCTGAAGCTGCTTCGTCAAAATCTTCAAGCCTATGTCTTACAGGTTTTCTTGATGGTTCGTCAGAAATCATCGATTCAATATCGGCCTCCCTGAAAGCAAGGATCTCGTTGCCGCCATCTACCGCTCGGTTAGACAGGATGACAGCATCTTCTCCCAACTCCTTTTTGACCATACTCAGTGCTTCACGTGAATTTTTGGCAAAGTATCGTTTGATGTTCATTATTGCGCTCCAATAAGGCTAGTAACACGGATGGTTTTGGTATCAGGGAGTTCTTCATGCGAAAGCACACGAAGGTTGGGGATTGCACGACGTAAAAATTTGGCAAGCGCAGCGCGCAGGGCGGCTGGCACCAGTAATACTGGCGTCATGCCCATTTGCTCTTGCTGTCTTGAGGCTTGTTCTGTTTGTCTGGCAAGTGTTTCAGCCAAGCCTGGCTCAATGGCTGCACCAGTCGAGTTATTGACTTGCATGGCTTGTATGAGCAGGCGTTCCAGATGGCCATCCAATGCCATTACTGAAACTTCGTCCCCAGCAGGGAATAGCTGTTGCACAATCGCGCGACCTAGTTGAACCCGCACAAGTGAAGTCAGCTCACTGCTATCTTGGGTGCGGCCAGCATGCTCAGCCAGCGTTTCGATAATGGTGCGCATGTCACGGATGTGTACGCCTTCAATCAGCAGGTTCTGCAATACTTTTTGAATCACAGCGAGTGACAACATCTTGGGTACTAAATCTTCAACCAGCTTGGGTGAATCTTTACCTACATGGTCTATGAGTTGTTGTACTTCTTGTCTGCCCAATAATTCAGCTGCATGGGTGGTAATGATATGGTTAAGGTGTGTTGCAATCACCGTGCTTGTATCTACCACGGTGTAACCCATGCCTTGTGCTTGGTCACGCATGGATTGATCTACCCAGACCGCTGGCAACCCAAAGGCTGGGTCGCTGGTTATAGGGCCTGGTAATGCACCAGTCACCATGCCAGGGTTGATTGCGAGGAACTGACCATGGTGCGATTCACCTGTGGCGATTTCAACGCCTTTGAGCGTAATCCGATAAGCGGCTGGCTTGAGTTCAAGGTTATCGCGGATATGGACGGTAGGCGCCAGGAAACCGACTTCCTGCGCAAATTTTTTGCGCAGGCCTTTAATGCGCTTGAGCAGATCACCGCCCTGGGCTTTATCCACCAGTGGGATCAGGCGATAGCCAACTTCAAGGCCAATCACATCGACAGGTACCACATCGCCCCAACTAGCTTCTTCAGGTTCAGGGGCGATTTCTGGTGGAGCTTCTGCTACAGGTATGTCGTCATGTTTCTTCTGTTCGCTCACCATGTAAGCCAAGCCAGCGATGATGAGTCCAAGCAGGATGAACGCAAAATGGGGCATGCCAGGGATAATGCCCATGCCGCCCACAATGCCAGCCGTCACAAACAAGGCGCGCGAGTTTGTAAACAACTGGCTAATCAATTGGCCGCTGATGTCCTGATTGTTAGCCACACGTGATACGACTACACCTGCAGCAACTGAGATGACCAGTGATGGGATCTGTGCCACCAAGCCATCACCAATGGCTAATAAGGTGTAATTCTTCACTGCATCGGCAAAGCCCATATCGTGCTGTACGACACCTACAATCAAGCCGCCGATGATATTGATCACGGTAACCAAGATGCCAGCAATCGCATCACCACGTACGTATTTACTTGCGCCGTCCATCGCGCCATAGAATTCAGCTTCCTGGCCGATTTCCTTGCGGCGTGCACGGGCGTCATCTTCACCAATCAAGCCAGCGTTCAAGTCCGCATCGATCGCCATTTGTTTACCTGGCATGGCGTCCAAGGTAAACCGTGCCCCAACTTCTGCGATACGGCCAGCACCTTTTGTGACTACTGTGAAGTTGATGATGGTCAGAATCACGAAAACTACGATACCCACTGTGTAGTTACCGCCAATCAGGAAGTGGCCAAAGGCTTCAATCACCTTGCCTGCAGCATCTGGGCCGTTGTGGCCTTCCGTCAGCACTACACGGGTAGAGGCTACGTTGAGTGACAAGCGCAGCATGGTAGTGACGAGTAACACGGTTGGGAACGCGATAAAGTCGAGGGGTTTGGAAGTGTTTAAACCTATCAACAATACTAAGATAGCGAGAGCGATGTTAAAGCTGAAGAGCACATCAAGCACAATGGCTGGCAATGGTAAAATCATCATTGCCAGTAACAAGATAATAATCAGCGGCGCAGCTACTGCACGTGCACCGACTTTATTTAGCCAGGTACTGAAATTAAGCGCGTTCATGACGCAATCGCTTTCAAGTTAGGGTTAATGGTGACCAAGAGTTCGTTGTGTGGATCTAATTCGTCTGGTACTGGCACTTCATTCGGGGTGTCCGGACGGAAACCGCCAGTTTTCTTAAAGATGCGCATCTGGAATACATAAGCCAGTATTTCTGCAACAGCAGAGTAAAGTGCTTCTGGAATTTCATCGCCTAGCTCGGTGTGTGCGTACAAAGCCCGCGCAAGCTTAGGCACTTCAAGCGTCGGTATATTATGTTCGCCAGCAATTTCGCGAATTTTCAATGCAATGGCATCAGAACCTTTCGCCACGACCACAGGTGCGCGCATGCCGCTTTCAGAGTATTTGATGGCTACCGCATAGTGGGTTGGGTTCGTGATGACAACATCAGCCTTAGGGATTTCAGACATCATCCTGCGCCGTGCGATTTCACGTTGTTGCTGGCGGATTCTTGCCTTGATCTCAGGGTTGCCTTCGCTCTCTTTAGATTCTTGGCGGATTTCTTCCTTGGTCATCTTCAGCTTATCGGCATAGCTCTTCAGTTGCCAAGGCACATCGATAGCCGCAATCAATACCAGCCCACCCACAATAGCCAGAAATCCTTTGAGTAATAGATCATTCACCATGCCTATGCCCGTGTGCAAAGGCTGTAGAGATAGTGCCATGATCTTGTCTATATCGCCCCAGATCACCATGCAGGCGATAGAACCTACCAACAGGGTTTTCCCTATGGCCTTAACCAGCTCAACGGCAGAATTTTTTGAGAAAAAATTACCGAAGCCCTTGATTGGGTTGAGGCGATTGAAATTGGGAATAAATGCTTTTTCACTGACATTCCAGCCACCTAATATAAGGGCCGAACCGATGCTTACTACAAACAGTAGAAAAGCGAGTGGTGCAAAAGCAATTAATAGATCAAAAAGCGCTTCTGCGATTTTTACCAATAGAAATTGTGGATCGAATGCAGCTTGTCTCTCAAAACTTAAGCCACTAGATAGGTTCTGCTTCATGGCAGCGCTCAAATGAGAGCCCAGCATTAATATTCCCAGGCCAGCTGCAAGTAATAGGGTGCATGTGCCAAGTTCTTTAGAGCGTGGAACATCGCCTTCCGCCCGCGCTTTTTCAATGCGCTTGGGGGTCGCTGGTTCTGTTTTCTCTAAATCGCTATCTTCAGCCATGTCGCTTCCAACTCCATAAACTTCGGTCTTGTGACGTGGAGCAATTATTTAGCGAGAAGACAACATTGCATCTGTGGAATAAAAGGGTGAAATGCCTGCTTTCTTTTTATGAGATGACTTTAATTTCATCGAAATTTGATGAAATTAGAGAGTTTTTACAAGAATTAGAGTGAAAATATGAAAATTATTTAAATATTTATTTAAATAAAAACAATTACTTATTAATAAATTTAAATTATTTTCAATTTATTTTAAATAAATCCTAAAGTTTCCAGAATTACTACCGTAAAACAAATTGTAAGAAAAATGAAAGTTAAACGACCAAGTGTGTAATTGCATAAAACGTTTAATTTTAATTTTTTTAAAAAATGTTGCAGAAAACCCTAAAGTTTTGTTTTTTGCTGCCGTAACAAGTAAATAAATATTTGGAATGAACAGATAATTTTTAATTTTTATTAAACAGTAGTACCGCTCTAAACCATATCCATAGCCTCTCTGCAGTGTTTGTAAGACAAACACTGTACTCTTGCGTGTCTGTGTCGCCTACAAAAAATATAGCGAACGTCCAGTATTTACTTTAATTCCAAAAGTCCAAAGTACGCCTCACGTACTGCAATTCAACAACGTTTTAACGCGAGGCACACAAAATGACTGAAAACGAAATAATGTCTGACATTAAAGATGCAAACTTAAGCTACTTAATGCTTGCACAACAAATGATCCGTTCTGATAAAGCATCTGCAATCTTTCGCTTGGGTTTGAGCAAAGATATTGCTGATCTTCTTGAATCACTGAGCAACGCTCAACTCCTTAAACTTAGTAGTTCCAACATGATGCTTGCTCGCTTCCGTTTTGAAGACAGTACGATTCTAACGATGTTGACTAGCTACACGAAAGACCGTCAGTTAGCGAATGCACATGCAGCTATCTTGATGTCAGGTCAAAAAGCACAAGAAGTCGCATAAAGATTGGCAGTAAAGATTTATTTGATAAGTAAAGCATTTTGGGTGTCGCGTAATTGAGTTTTATTTGAGTAGCATTGTTTACTCAAACACAAAAGATTGGGAGTGCATCATGGATAAGAAAAGTGTAGTAAACGAGTCAGAGCAGATTCAATTAGCCATGCAGTTGATTAAATTAGGCGCAAGATTACAACTGCTGGAATCACAAACCACTTTATCCCGAGAGCGCTTGATCAAGTTGTATAAAGAACTGAAAGGCATTTCGCCTCCTAAAGGTATGTTGCCTTTTTCAACCGATTGGTTCTTGACTTGGCAACCCAATATTCACTCTTCAATCTTCCTGAATATCTATCGATTTTTGCTTAAGCATGCAGAAGTTAAAGGCATTGTGGCTATCATGAAAGCCTATCACCTGTATCTGCAACAAGTTGAGGCTGAAGCCTCTGATGAACACGTATTATCACTGACCCGCGCTTGGACATTAGTGCGATTCGTAGAGAGCAAAATGTTGAAAATGCAGCCCTGCACATGCTGCGGTGGTGAATTTGTAGTGAATGCCTACGATTTGAACAAAGATTATTATTGCAACTTATGCCACGTGCCTTCACGTGCTGGTAAAACCAAAAAAGCTAAAGAACTTCAATATGCTGCTGAAATGATCGCCTGATTGTTATCGGTTGTGCATGGGGCAGATTAGACCTTGAATTAAAGCCTTTCATGATTTAATCTAATCCCAAGTTTTAAGCAAAAGAGCTGCCTAGAGCAGCTCTTTTGCTTATTTACTACAAGCATATTTACTAATTTCAAAAATCCATTAAAGACCTCATTATTTCAAAACGTTTTTTACCTGCCACTTTAGCGATCTTGATCCAGTTTGGTGTGCTGGTTTTCTTGTTGTTTTCACTCTGGGTATTCAATCAATTATTCTCGTTGGTGTTACCTGTTTTTGTCTTAGTCCTACTCCAGTCATTACTCACAGTTGGGTTATCAAGCTTGCTTCGTATGCCAGTTTGGTGGAGATATATTCATTTCGTATTTCCTTTAGCGGTATATGGCATGCTCGCCCTGCATTTGCCAACGCAATTCTATTTAATTGGTTTTTTGATTAGCTTAAGCCTCTATTGGACTACATTTCGAACGCAAGTCCCGTTTTATCCCTCTCGCCCAGCGGTCTGGAAGCATGTCGCTGAGTTAATCCCACAAGGCAGCTCAATTCACATGGTTGATATTGGTAGTGGTCTGGGCGATTTAACTATGTACTTGGCCAAGCAGCGTCAGGAGAGTTATTTTCTAGGGGTTGAAATCGCACCATTACCTTGGTTCATAAGTGTGGTGCGGGCTAGACTGCAGCGATCAAAAGCCAAATTTATACTTGGTGATTACTATGCACTCAATTTTTCTGAGTTTGATGTTGTATTCGCCTATTTGTCACCTGCAGCCATGGCGGCGCTTTGGCAAAAAGCAAAAAGTGAGATGTGCCCAGGCAGCTTGCTCATCAGCTACGAATTTAATATTGATCAGGTGCCAGCAACTATTGATATATCTGTGCGTGAGGATTTACCATTGCTCTATGTGTGGAGAATGTGAATTATTGGCAATAGCACTATATTAATTAAAAGATTTTAAGTTTTACTTAATAATGCCGATTATCATGATGATGTAGAGATAGCATGTAAGTGTGCTTTTAATTTGGCAATCGCCTCACATGCAAATTTGATATGCTTGAGTCAATATTCATAAATGTGAAAGCTAGTCTTTCTATAAAACTCGGGGCTAAAACGTGTTAGTAATCATTGGGTACGTCATTGTATGTGGTAGTGTTTTCGGTGGTTTTGCTCTTGCGGGTGGGCATTTGGCTGCTTTATTTCAGCCGTTAGAGCTATTGATGATTGGGGGCGGCGCTTTAGGCGCTTTTTTTGTTGGTAACGATGGTAAGTCAATCAAAGCAACTTTAAAAAGTATACCTAGCTTGTTCGGTGGCTCAAAAGCCAGCAAGCAGCGTTATATGAATTTACTTGCGCTCCTCTTTGAAATTCTCAGCAAAATTCGTAAAGACGGGTTGATGTCGATTGAAAACGATGTCGAAAACCCTGAAAGTAGTGCGCTATTTAGCAAGTATCCTGAAGTCCTTAAAGATCACCATCTAACTGAATTCATTACCGATTATTTGCGTTTGATGATCTCGGGGAACATGGATGCGTTTCAAATCGAAAACCTGATGGATAACGAACTCGAAACGCATCATCACGAAGGCTTAATTCCTGCTCACTGTATTGCTAAGATCGGCGATGGCCTGCCAGCCTTTGGTATTGTGGCTGCGGTGATGGGCGTAGTGCACACCATGGAGTCAGTGGGTATTCCACCTTCAGAGTTGGGCATGCTGATTGCGCATGCGCTGGTAGGTACATTCCTCGGTATTCTGCTTGCATACGGGTTCGTTGGGCCGCTTTCAGGCTTGCTGGAACAGAAGCTTGATGAATCCTCCAAATTATTCCAGACCGTTAAAGTAACTTTGCTTGCTAGCCTTAATGGCTATGCGCCAGCGATCGCCGTAGAGTTTGGGCGTAAAGTGCTTTATTCCACAGAGCGTCCAGGGTTCAGCGAGCTGGAAGAGCATGTTAAACAAGCAAAATCGAAATAAGTGTTTTGATATGGTTTCAATTGATGAGCAATATGCATACGAGAAGTTGGTCTAGCCATGGCTGAAGACACCAAGCCGATTATTGTAAAGCGCATAAAAAAAGTCGCAGGGGGTCATCACGGTGGCGCATGGAAAATTGCTTACGCTGACTTTGTGACAGCCATGATGGCGTTTTTTTTGCTGATGTGGTTGCTAGGGTCAACGGCCAAAGGTGATTTGCAAGGCATATCCGAATATTTCAAAACGCCGCTGAAAGTGGCGATGGCAGGTGGTGATGGATCTGGTGCTAGTGATTCTGTGTTGAAGGGCGGTGGCAATAACATCACCAAAAAACAGGGGCAAGTGACGAAAAAGGAAGATGCCCCTAAAGATAAAAAGCCTGATCTTAAAAGCGCCCAAGAAGCTGTCGAAAAAGCTGAAATGGAAAAGCTAGAGGCATTAAAGAAGCGGATTGAAGAAGCAATAGCATCTAGTGTAACTTTGAGTAAGTTTAAAAACCAACTGCTGATTGATATTACTTCAGAAGGTTTGCGCATACAGATTGTAGATGACCAGAATAGACCAATGTTCGCTTCCGCCAAGGCCGAATTACAACCTTATGCTAAACAGATATTGCATGAATTGGGCGGTACCTTAAATGGAGTTTCCAACAAGATTAGTTTGTCTGGACATACAGATGCCGTGCCTTACCCAACGGGTGAAAAGTATTACAGTAATTGGGAGTTGTCTTCAGACCGGGCAAATGCATCTCGCCGTGAATTGATTGCAGGTGGCATGGAGGAAGATAAATTGCTACGTGTAGTGGGCTTGGCTTCTGCTGTATTGTTCGATAAAGCTAATCCTACCAATCCAGTGAATCGTCGTATTAGCATTATTATCATGAATAAAAAGACCGAGCAGGACATTATCAAGGATGATGCATCTGTGAATGTTTCTTCAGATGACACAAGCCCAGATTTGAGTGCGGTAACAGCAGGGCAACATTAGTGCATTCTCAGTTGGTACTTTAATTTCATGGAAATGGATATCAGTTTAATGACCAGCGAAACATTGCATGTGGCTGAACTCAGAAGCCTGCTCCAAGAGCTAGCCAGTAATGGCGAAAGTCATCTGGCTGAAGTCGAAGCAGACTTGTCGCAAACGACTACCTTATTGGCAGAGGCGATTGAAAAACTGGGTATCAGTTTTTTTGCCATTCACAATGCTGTGCTTGCGCAACAAAAAGCATTGGATGTCATGCTGACTGCGCAGAATCTGTCTGAGACTGAAGCAGCCCAACTGGAGGTATTCCGCCAGAAAATTGCAGATGAGGTAGGTACTGCGGTGACTGGATTGCAATTCCAGGATTTGACCGCGCAGCTAATTGCCCGAATCGTCAAACGGATTGCTGGGTTGAAAGAATTACTGACTTCGCTTGATGAATATGGTGATACCTTGAATCATGCGAGCAGCAATGAGGATATTGCCAAGTTGCTGGAATCCATTAACCAGACGCTTAGGTTTAAAAGTAATGTACTGACCACTGAGTCACGTAAATCGGTGAGCCAGCAAGATATGGATAGTGGTGATATTGAGTTGTTTTAAAAGTACCAGTTGTGGCGTGTGACATTAAAAATCGTTTATATAACAAATCGTGGTGATTGCTTTTTAAGCAGTTACTCAAGCGCAGGGGTAAACCAATGGCAAAAACAATTTTAGCGGTCGATGATTCTGGTTCGTTAAGGCAAATGGTGGCATTCAGCCTTAATGCAGCTGGATATCAGGTGATTGAGGCAGTGGATGGCCAAGATGGCTTGAATAAAGCCAGAAACCAAGTGGTTGATTTGGTGCTGACTGACCAAAACATGCCTAATATGGATGGCCTGACATTGATTAAATCTTTGCGTGCCATGGAGTCGTATAAAACAGTACCAATTTTGATGTTGACGACCGAATCCAGCGATGAAATGAAAGCGCAGGGGCGTGCAGCGGGTGCTACAGGTTGGCTGGTAAAACCTTTTGACCCAAAGCGGTTAATTGATGTGGTTAAAAAAGTAATTGGATAAACAACAAAGCTTGTACTGAATTTACCCAAAAGCATTACACAATTATAAATATTGAGCTGTACGGTAGTATTGGAGAGATGTCATGACCATAGATATGACGCAGTTTTATCAAGTATTCTTTGAAGAGTGCGATGAATTGCTGGCTGAAGCCGAGCGCCTGTTAATGGCGCTTGATATTGATCATCCAGAGTCTGAAGATCTCAATGCTATTTTTCGCGCTGCACACTCTATCAAAGGTGGCGCCGCCACTTTCGGCATGACCGATATGACCGAAATCACCCATGTTCTTGAATCCCTGCTCGATAAAATTCGTAAAAATGAAATGGCTTTAACTGCCGAGCATGTAGAGGCATTTCTTTCAGCAAAAGATATTCTGCAGATGCAAGTCGATGCGCATCGCGCGAACGATATGGATTCGGTGGATGCAGATGCCGTCAATAGTGTGCGCGCTACTTTGCAGGCGCTTTCACTAAAAGGTGATGGCACTAAACCTGTTGTGAAGCCAGTTGAGCCTGCACCTGTTGTTTTAGCTACTCCAGTCGCTACGCCCACTATTGAAGTACCTGAAGGTAATAAGCTGTTTCATATCGGCTTGCCTACAATGCCCGAGAAAGATGTAACTAACCTAGAAGCTGAGTTAGGCTTACTGGGTACAGCCAGCCTGCATAAAGATGCGGCTGGAAAAGTCACGATTAAGCTAGTCACCCAGAGCTCTGCAGACGATATTGTTGCTATCTGTTCTTTTATTCTGGACCCTGACGATTTAGTGATTACTGAGCAGTCACAGAGCGCGACTGCAAAACCTTCAGAAGTCCAATCAACTGATTCCGCTGCTGAAATACCTGCAGGTAGCAAGTTATTTGTGCTTGGCTTGCCAGCATTATCCGCTAAAGACTTAACTAATTTACAGTCTGAATTAGGCTTAATCGGCACAACCAGCCTCAATCAAGATGCAGCAGGCAAAGCGACGTTGCACCTAGTTACTGAAGGTTCGGTAGAAGATATTATTGCAATCAGCTCGTTTATTTTAGATCCAGATGATTTGACTGTCACAGAGCAATCCCAAGCACAAATGGCCGCCGCCTCAGCAGCTAAAGCCCCAGAAAAAATTGAAGAGGATGAGGGTTTTGGCTTTTTTGTGCCGATTACTCCACCTGTTGAAGCGGCCCCTGCACCAGCTGCTAGCGCTGACGGCGCATCAGCAGCCACAGATAAAGCTCCAACTGCTAAACGTGAAGTACCAAAAGCGCCAGCTGCCAATGCGCAAGAAAGTACCTCAATTCGCGTGGGTGTAGAAAAAGTTGATCAGTTGATTAACCTGGTTGGTGAATTGGTCATTACACAAGCCATGATTGAGCAGCGGGTCAGCAAGCTTGACCCGATCGCCAATGAAGACTTGGTCAACAGCATTGGTCAACTCACACGCAATACACGTGACTTGCAAGAGGCCGTAATGTCTATCCGCATGATGCCGATGGACTATGTATTTTCGCGCTTTCCCCGCATGGTGCGCGATCTTGCCACCAAGCTGGGCAAGAAAATTGAATTTGTCACCGAGGGCGCAACAACAGAGTTAGACAAAGGTTTAATTGAGCGAATTATTGACCCGTTAACCCATTTGGTGCGTAACAGCGTTGACCATGGTATTGAAATTCCCAGCGTGCGCCAGAGCACTGGTAAGAATGAAGCTGGCCGCTTAGCGCTCTCTGCCATGAATCGTGGTGGCAATATTGTGATTGAAGTATCAGATGATGGCGCAGGCTTGAATCGCGAACGTATTCTTAGTAAAGCCAAGCAGTCTGGCCTGCCAGTCACAGATACCATGCCTGATTCCGACGTATGGCAGTTGATCTTTGCCCCTGGGTTCTCAACAGCAGAAGTAGTCACTGACGTATCTGGCCGAGGTGTTGGCATGGATGTCGTCAAGCGTAACGTGAGTGCCATGGGCGGCGTGATCGACATCCGCTCTGCACCTGGTTTTGGCACGACCATGTCAATTTCACTCCCGCTCACACTTGCTATTCTGGACGGCATGTCAGTATCGCTGGGCGACAGCCTGTATGTGATTCCATTGAATTCAATCATCGAGACCATTCAACCAAAAGCCGAAGACATCAAGACCGTCACAGGTGCTGGCTTGATGGTGCACATGCGTGGAGAATATTTACCAATTATTCCGCTACACACTTTATTTAATCAGCCAACGACCGTTACTAATCCTACCTTGGGCGTATTAGTGATTATTGAATCTGAAGGTAAAAAAGCCGCATTGTTTATCGATGGATTAGTTGGTCAGCAGCAAGTAGTCATCAAAAGTCTGGAAAGTAATTACCGCAGAGTGCCTGGCGTATCAGGTGCCACTATTATGGGCGATGGTTCTGTAGCGCTGATTTTAGATGTGCCATCCATTATAAAAATGGGGCAATACAATAATTTAGAGGGGGTTTACCAATGAATACAACATCCACTATTGAGCAAGATGCAGCCGCTACTGGGCCATCAAAGGAATTCCTGACTTTTGTGTTAGGTGATGAATCTTACGGCTTGGAGATATTAAAAGTACAAGAGATTCGCGGTTATGACACTGTGACCAAAATTGCGAACACCCCCCCATTTATCAAAGGTGTGATTAACCTGCGCGGCCGCATTGTGCCTATTGTTGACCTGCGTATTAAGTTCCATTTGAGTAAAGTAGATTACGATGAGTTTACTGTGGTGATTATTCTGAACTTAAGCGGCCGTGTCGTTGGTATGGTGGTTGATGGCGTATCAGATGTCATGAATTTACAGGCTAGCCAGATACGTGAAGTGCCAGATATCGTTTCAAAGATCAATACCAGTTTCATCACGGGCTTGGCTTCCATTGAAGAAAAAATGTTCATTCTTGTGGATATCGAACGGCTGATGACCAGCGAAGAGATGGAGCTAATGGATCAGGCCGCTACCCATTAAATGAATCTCAACAGGCATGCACATATAAATAGAAATACTTGAATGTTAAAAGTATTGGTTTCAGGAGAGTAAAAATGAAATTAACAGTCGCAGGTAGAATTAAATTACTGATATTAATTGCTGCGCTAGGCTTAATTGCTTTGACCGTATTGTCTTATCACGAAATAAAAACTGTTTATAGTAAAAGTGAAGACCTTGCCAATAATTTTATTCCAAGTGTTACCAAGCTTGACGTAGTGAATGGTAATTTCTTACGTATTCGTATTAACCTTATAAAACATGTTGCAAGCAATGAGCTAGATAAAAAGCAATTTAACGAAGTCCGCATCACTAAACTAAAAGCCGACCTCTATCAGGCGTTAGATACCTATGGAGGTGGTTTAATTGCCGATGAGGAAGATAAGCGTTTATTTGATGCTGATAGTGCAGCACTTAAGGATTATTTTGCAACTGTAGATAAGGTGTTGAGCCTCTCTAAACAGTCGCTTTCAAATCCAGAAGGTATAGACGCTGCGAAACAGGCGCTGGATGTCAGCGAGAAGCAGGCGCTGGAAATTAACAAGACGATCGAAGCGCACATAAAATATAACAATGATAATTCTAGCGAGGCAATTAAAGCAGCGGCAGTAGCTAAAAATTCAGCACTGAATCTGTCTATTGTTATTGTGATTGCTGCTTTAATTATATTAGCCGTCGCTGGTTTTATCGTACTTAAAAGTATTTTGCGCGAATTGGGAGACGAGCCCACCAAATTAGCGTCACTAGCGCGCAGCTTTGCGGCAGGGGATTTATCAGCCGAGATCAAAGTACCTGACACTGACAAGACCAGTGTTGCCTACTCTATCCGCCGCCTGCAAAAGACCCTCAAAGGCCTGATTGACTCACTCCAATATGTCAGTGCCGCACATGACAAAGGCGACATTGATGAAACCCTCAAAGCCGAATACTTCGAAGGCGTATTCAGGGAAGTTGCCCAAGCTATCAACACCATGGTCGCTGGCCACGTCAGCATGAACCGCAAAGCCATGGACGTTGTTGCCTCCTTTGGCGAAGGAAACTTTGATGCCCCGTTAGAGAAATTCGCTGGTAAGAAAGCCTTTATCAACGACACCATTGAGAAGGTCCGCACTAACATCAAGAGCTTTATTGCCGACATGCAACAAATGTCCTCCAACCATGCCGTAGGCGAGATTGACGTCATGATCGACGTCAGCAAATACCACGGTGACTACGCCACCATGGCCACTGGCGTGAATAGCATGGTCTCTGACTACATTGATGTGCAAACCAAATCCATGGCCGTTGTCACCGCCTTTGGCCAAGGTAACTTCGATGCCCCACTGGATCGTCTGCCTGGTAAAAAAGCCGCCATCAACGACACCATCGAACAAGTCCGCGCCAACCTCAAGAGCCTTATTGCTGACGTCAGCCTGCTGGCCGAAGCTGCCGTCGCTGGTCAATTACAAACCCGTGCTGATGCCGGCAAGCATCATGGTGATTTCCGCAAGATCGTTGATGGTGTTAACCACACGCTAGACGCCGTCATAGGCCCACTCACCGTCGCTGCCAGCTATGTAGACCAAATCTCCAAAGGTGTTATCCCTAACAAGATCACCGAACACTACAACGGCGACTTCAACAGCCTTAAAGACAACCTCAACACCTGTATCCAAGCCATCAATGCCTTGGTTGATGACACCAAGATGCTTGTAGCCGCTGCAGGTGAAGGACGCATCCAGACCCGTGCTGATGTTACCAAGCACCTAGGTGACTTCCGTAAGATCGTAGAAGGCGTGAATGAAACCCTGGAGATGATCGTCAGCCCAATCGTCACCGTTAAGGGTGCCGCCGAAGCTATCAGCACCGCCACCAAAGAGATCGCCCAAGGCAACTCAGACCTCAGCCGCAGAACAGAAGACCAAGCCTCTTCACTAGAAAAGACAGCCGCCAGCATGGAAGAGCTTGCCAGCACCGTTAAACAAAATGCTGACAACGCCAAGCAAGCCAACCAGCTCGCCTCAGCTGCCTCTAACGTTGCAGTTAAGGGTGGTCAAGTGGTCGCTGAAGTCGTCACCACCATGAGCTCCATCAATCAGAGTGCGCGCAAGATCGAAGACATCATCTCCGTTATTGACGGTATTGCCTTCCAGACCAACATCCTCGCCCTCAATGCCGCGGTAGAAGCTGCAAGAGCAGGCGAACAGGGTAGAGGCTTTGCCGTGGTTGCTGCAGAAGTGCGTAACCTCGCCCAACGCTCAGCCGGTGCTGCCAAAGAGATCAAAGAGCTTATCAACGACTCCGTCAGCAAAACTACTGAAGGCACTGCCCTAGTTGAGAACGCAGGCAAGACCATGGAAGAAGTCGTCAACTCCGTCAAACGCGTCTCCGACATCATTGGTGAGATCGCAGCAGCCAGTCAGGAACAAAGTGCAGGTATTGCCCAGGTCAATGACGCCGTGATCAAGATGGATGACATGACGCAACAGAACACTGCACTGGTAGAACAAGCCGCAGCTGCAGCTGAATCGCTCATGGAACAAGCCAATGACATGATGCAAGCTGTCAGTGTATTTGTGATTGAAGGCAGTGTGAGACCTAACAGCAACAAACACTCATCCGCTATTCCCTCCAGCTACAGACCACAAGCCATGAGTGCAGCGCCTGCGATTGCAGCACCAGGCATGAACAGTTCAGCGAGAGCGATCCCACCAAGTGCTGCTAAAGTGATCCCAACCACGGGCACTAATAATGATGATTGGGAGGAGTTTTAGAGGCTAAGTTGTAAATGATATGTGCCTTACTGTTAGCCAATTGTAAAAGGTGTTAACTAATTGAAAGATAATTAAAGATTGCCCTAAATTAAACGTAGTTGCTAGGGATGGCTAGAAGAGCGCTTGAGTCTTACAAAAGCATTGCTAGTTAATCCTTAACCCTACATTAATTTATGGAGCTGAATCATGAAATTTAACTTATCTACTTTAGTATTAACCGCACTAGTTTCTGTATACGCTGCGAATATTTCTGCAGCAGAAGTTTGCAAAGTATCAATGATGGGTCGCGTATGTTATGACGATGCTGCAGCTTCGACAGAAACATCTGCACACATGAAGGGCGATGCAGTAGCTGAAGCTAAAAAGGTAGAAGTAGCGGGTACAAAAACTGCAGCAAATGATGTGAAGAAGTAATTGAACTGGAATCAAAGCATAGTGAAGAAGATTAGGCGGAGCGCCATGTATAACTCGATATAAGAGTTAAATCAGGCTCTCCTCCTGATTTTATTACTAAAAATAATAATTAAACTATCATTATCTTTTTAATCATTGATAGTTTGTAACGGAGAAGAGCATGACGGTTGCTAAGCGTATGTATTTGCTGATGTTTGTTGTAGCTTTAGGTATTTCAGCACTTGTAGGCACGGGGTTATATCAAATTAACCGCGTTTATCAGATTGCCAACTATCCCAACACAAACTCATTTCCCAGCGTATTTCTGCTAGATAAAGCCTTGGCGCAGTTTGAAGAGGTAAATAGTCTGGTTTGGCAGCATATGACCAATACTGACAATGCAAAAATGTCAGAGATAGAAGTCAAAGTTGCAGCGAAACATAAAGAATTAACCGACTCGCTGAAAGAGTACGAAGATACGTTAATTGCCGATCAGCAAGATGGTGAACTGCTGAAAAAGGATAGAGAAGCGCTCGCCAAATTTGATGAAATGGCGGGTAATGTGCTCACTGACTCGCTTGCCAATAAGAAAAATGAAGCAAGAGATATTTTGCTGGCAAATATAGAAACAATCCGTGGCGTCCAAGCTGCATTAAATAACCATAGGCTATATAACTCTGGCCTCGCTGCCACAGGTGCTAAAGAAGCTGAGCGGATTAAGTCTGCTGCAACCACGACAGCCTTTTTGATTGGGCTTGCTGCACTCGCAGCAGTTTTAGGTCTTGGCCTTTATATTGTTCGCAATTTGCTGAAAGACCTAGGAGACGAGCCCACCAAATTAGCGTCACTAGCGCGCAGCTTTGCGGCAGGGGATTTATCAGCCGAGATCAAAGTACCTGACACTGACAAGACCAGTGTTGCCTACTCTATCCGCCGCCTGCAAAAGACCCTCAAAGGCCTGATTGACTCACTCCAATATGTCAGTGCCGCACATGACAAAGGCGACATTGATGAAACCCTCAAAGCCGAATACTTCGAAGGCGTATTCAGGGAAGTTGCCCAAGCTATCAACACCATGGTCGCTGGCCACGTCAGCATGAACCGCAAAGCCATGGACGTTGTTGCCTCCTTTGGCGAAGGAAACTTTGATGCCCCGTTAGAGAAATTCGCTGGTAAGAAAGCCTTTATCAACGACACCATTGAGAAGGTCCGCACTAACATCAAGAGCTTTATTGCCGACATGCAACAAATGTCCTCCAACCATGCCGTAGGCGAGATTGACGTCATGATCGACGTCAGCAAATACCACGGTGACTACGCCACCATGGCCACTGGCGTGAATAGCATGGTCTCTGACTACATTGATGTGCAAACCAAATCCATGGCCGTTGTCACCGCCTTTGGCCAAGGTAACTTCGATGCCCCACTGGATCGTCTGCCTGGTAAAAAAGCCGCCATCAACGACACCATCGAACAAGTCCGCGCCAACCTCAAGAGCCTTATTGCTGACGTCAGCCTGCTGGCCGAAGCTGCCGTCGCTGGTCAATTACAAACCCGTGCTGATGCCGGCAAGCATCATGGTGATTTCCGCAAGATCGTTGATGGTGTTAACCACACGCTAGACGCCGTCATAGGCCCACTCACCGTCGCTGCCAGCTATGTAGACCAAATCTCCAAAGGTGTTATCCCTAACAAGATCACCGAACACTACAACGGCGACTTCAACAGCCTTAAAGACAACCTCAACACCTGTATCCAAGCCATCAATGCCTTGGTTGATGACACCAAGATGCTTGTAGCCGCTGCAGGTGAAGGACGCATCCAGACCCGTGCTGATGTTACCAAGCACCTAGGTGACTTCCGTAAGATCGTAGAAGGCGTGAATGAAACCCTGGAGATGATCGTCAGCCCAATCGTCACCGTTAAGGGTGCCGCCGAAGCTATCAGCACCGCCACCAAAGAGATCGCCCAAGGCAACTCAGACCTCAGCCGCAGAACAGAAGACCAAGCCTCTTCACTAGAAAAGACAGCCGCCAGCATGGAAGAGCTTGCCAGCACCGTTAAACAAAATGCTGACAACGCCAAGCAAGCCAACCAGCTCGCCTCAGCTGCCTCTAACGTTGCAGTTAAGGGTGGTCAAGTGGTCGCTGAAGTCGTCACCACCATGAGCTCCATCAATCAGAGTGCGCGCAAGATCGAAGACATCATCTCCGTTATTGACGGTATTGCCTTCCAGACCAACATCCTCGCCCTCAATGCCGCGGTAGAAGCTGCAAGAGCAGGCGAACAGGGTAGAGGCTTTGCCGTGGTTGCTGCAGAAGTGCGTAACCTCGCCCAACGCTCAGCCGGTGCTGCCAAAGAGATCAAAGAGCTTATCAACGACTCCGTCAGCAAAACTACTGAAGGCACTGCCCTAGTTGAGAACGCAGGCAAGACCATGGAAGAAGTCGTCAACTCCGTCAAACGCGTCTCCGACATCATTGGTGAGATCGCAGCAGCCAGTCAGGAACAAAGTGCAGGTATTGCCCAGGTCAATGACGCCGTGATCAAGATGGATGACATGACGCAACAGAACACTGCACTGGTAGAACAAGCCGCAGCTGCAGCTGAATCGCTCATGGAACAAGCCAATGACATGATGCAAGCTGTCAGTGTATTTGTGATTGAAGGCAGTGTGAGACCTAACAGCAACAAACACTCATCCGCTATTCCCTCCAGCTACAGACCACAAGCCATGAGTGCAGCGCCTGCGATTGCAGCACCAGGCATGAACAGTTCAGCGAGAGCGATCCCACCAAGTGCTGCTAAAGTGATCCCAACCACGGGCACTAATAATGATGATTGGGAGGAGTTCTAAAACCTGATAAGTTATTGCTCAAGGCCGCTCAATCAAGGGCCTTTGAGTACATTAAAGCAAGCAATATGAACTTTGTTGTTGCCATTCAAAAGCTACATTAAGTTTTACAACAACAGTTTGTAAAGAAAGAGAATGTTTTGGACGCTCGTGAGTTTGAATTTACCCCGCATGATTTTGCGACTGTACGTAAGCTAATTTATGAGCGTGCGGGCATTTCATTGTCCGAAGCTAAAACTGATATGGTCTACAGCCGATTGGGGCGCCGTTTAAGAGTTTTAGGCTTAAATTCGTTCAAGACATATCTTGAATATCTGCAAAATGAAAAGAACCCAGATGAGTGGGAAGCTTTTACCAATTCATTGACGACTAACCTCACGTCTTTTTTTCGTGAGGAGCATCATTTTCCGATTTTGATGGAGCACATACAGCACATCAAAACGCCTATCACCATCTGGTGTTCTGCAGCATCAACAGGCGAAGAGCCATACACCATAGCCATGACCGCCTGTGAGGCTTTTGGCACACTAACGCCGCCAGTCAAAATCATTGCAACCGACATTGATACCAACGTACTTGCCACCGCTGCCCGCGGCGTTTATCCCGAGGATAGATTGAGCAAAATGTCAGCAACTCGCTGTAAAACCTTTTTTCAGCGAGGCAAGGGTTCACAAGAGGGATTAGTGCGCGTTAGAAACGAACTGCGCGAGATGATCACCTTTCAGCAATTGAATCTACTAGCGGATACTTGGCCATTAAGAGAGCCTTTTGACGCCATTTTTTGCCGCAACGTCATGATCTATTTTGATAAACCTACGCAGGCAAAAATTCTTGCCAAGTTCGTCCCATTGATGAAACCTGAAGCAATCTTATTTGCAGGACATTCCGAGAACTTTTTGTATGTCTCAGATGCATTAAAGCTCAGAGGCAAAACGGTATATGAATTAAGCAAGCCAGGAATGGCAAGCGGCAAACCAAAATTGTTCACGCAAAGAGATGAGGCTGATCTCGCATGAGTAGCCTAGCGAATGAAGAAATCTCAACCTCGCTTTATTACGACCGTACTTTTGATTGTAATGCGGCGAAAATATCGCCTGGAGAGTATTACTATACTGACCAAGATATGGTCATTGTGACGGTGTTAGGCTCATGCGTATCCGCGTGTATTCGTGACAGAGTCTCAGGTATCGGCGGTATGAATCATTTCATGTTGCCTGATGGTGCAAGCTCAGACCGCGATAGCCCAGTGTCAGAATCCATGCGCTATGGCACTTATGCTATGGAAGTATTGATCAACCAGTTGCTTAAAGGTGGCGCAAGGCGCGAGAATCTCGAAGCAAAAGTGTTTGGTGGCGGTAATGTGTTGCGTGGTTTTACTACTATGAATGTAGGTGAGCGTAACGCAAACTTTGTATTGAGGTTTCTGAAAACTGAACAGATCAAGGTTGTGGGTGAAGACTTGAATGATATATACCCACGTAAAGTGTATTTTTTCCCGAAAACTGGGCGGGTATTAGTCAAAAAACTCAGGCAACTTAATAATGACACTTTGCTCAAGCGCGAAGAGTCTTATGCAAACCGTTTGAAAACAGATTCAGTGGGTGGAGAAGTCGAGCTTTTCTAGCTTGATCGTTAATGAATAACGAGACAATAAAATGAAAATAAAAGTACTTGTGATTGATGATTCGGCGCTCATACGTAGCTTGTTGAGCGAGATTATTAACAGTGAGCCAGACATGGAGGTGGTGGCAACTGCACCTGACCCCATTATCGCGCGCGATTTAATCAAGCAGACCAACCCAGACGTGCTGACGCTAGATATTGAAATGCCCAAGATGGATGGTCTGGATTTCCTCGAGCGTTTAATGCGTTTGCGCCCCATGCCCGTGGTCATGGTCTCTACATTGACAGAGCGTGGTTCAGAAATCACCATGCGCGCACTGGAGTTGGGCGCTGTTGATTTTGTGACCAAGCCCAAGCTTGCCATTATTGACGGCATCCGTGAATACAGTGATTTGATTGTTGATAAAATTCGCGCGGCAGCACAGGCCAAGATATTTGCCAGAACCATAGAATCCAGCAAATCACTCACCCCTACAAAATCCACCTTGCCCATGGTGGGCAACAATCTCATCAGTAGTGAAAAGCTGATTATTATTGGGGCTTCAACTGGCGGTACTGAAGCGATCAAGGCCTTTTTGATGCAAATGCCATCAGACTGCCCAGGCATATTAATCACACAGCACATGCCGCCTGGTTTTACCAATTCTTTTGCCAAGCGCTTAGATGGCTTATGTAAAATTTCAGTCAGCGAAGCACAAGGTGGAGAGCGCATATTGCCTGGACATGCGTTTGTTGCCCCTGGCCACTCACATTTGCAACTGACCCGCAGTGGCGCTAACTACATGACCAAATTAGATGATGGCGAGCCAGTGAATCGCCACAAGCCTTCAGTCGATGTATTGTTTGAATCAGCCGCGACTTACGCAGGCAAGAACTGTATTGGCGTAATACTCACCGGCATGGGTAAAGATGGCGCTGCGGGCATGTTAAAGATGAAAGAGGCTGGCGCCTATAATTTTGCGCAGGATGAAGCCACCTGCGTTGTGTTCGGCATGCCCAAAGAGGCGATTGCAGCGGGTGGTGTTGATGATGTTGGCCCGCTCGATGAGCTGCCGCACAGAGTGATGGATCATCTCGCACGCTACGGCACACGTTCATTGCGAGTATAAGGATTTAGCTATTTGGCACTGGCGTTAAGTCAGCCAGTTTAGTCATGTAACATTAGATTTATAAATGTGAATCAACAAAATTGATTAAGATAGCTGTATGAACATTATTGAATTAAAGATGGAGTAATTGATGGCAAACCCCAATACCAAATTTCTTGTCGTGGATGACTTCTCAACCATGCGACGGATCGTCCGCAATCTATTAAAAGAGCTAGGCTACACCAATGTAGAAGAAGCTGAAGACGGCGTGATGGGGCTCAATATGTTGAGAAATGGTGATTTTGAGTTTGTGGTCTCAGACTGGAATATGCCGAATATGGATGGCCTGACCATGCTCCAACAAATACGCGCTGACCCAAAGCTTTCCAAACTGCCAGTATTGATGGTGACAGCTGAGGCCAAGAAAGAAAACATTATCGCTGCCGCACAAGCTGGCGCTAATGGCTATGTGGTGAAGCCTTTTACTGCTGCTACGCTGGAAGAAAAGTTAGCAAAAATATTTGAAAAGCTAGAAAAAGCGGGCGGTTAATATGACAAATGAGTCCACCCAGTCATCTGTCACAGAAGTAAGCAGCGAGATACTCAGCCCGCAAGATGAGGTGCTGAATCGTATTGGGCATCTGACCCGTAACTTGCACGATAGCCTGCGCGAGCTAGGTTTCGATAAGTTACTTGAAACCGCTGCAAATGATATTCCTGATGCGCGTGATCGCTTGAAATATGTCGCACGCATGACCCAACAAGCAGCAGAAAAAGTACTGAATGCCACTGATCTGGCCAACCCCTTGCAAGACCAGATTTCAGAAGGCGCTACTAGCCTGCAAGCTCAATGGTTAGCCATCAAAGCTACACCATCGCTTAAAACTGATTACGATAAAGTGGTCGATGAAACGCTGGAATACTTGGGTAAAACAATAGAGAGTACCAGTGCTACTAAAGCCCAGTTGATGGACATCATGATGGCGCAGGATTTTCAGGATTTAACTGGTCAAGTCATCAAAAAAGTCACTGAAATCGCGCAAAGTATCGAGCAGCAGTTAGTGCAAGTGTTGATTGATTTCACCCCAGGCGCACCAACGGTCGCTAAAGAGGCTGATAACGGCTTGATGAATGGCCCGCAGATTGCACCTGAAGCAGCGCCAGAGCTTGTGGTTGCAAATCAGGAGCAAGTGGACGACTTGTTGGATAGCCTCGGCTTCTAGGTAGCAAAGGCTTTGAGCATTAAAGCCCAGTTTTGAATTGCGAGCTTAGCTTTTCAAGCCAATTAGATTCATAAAGAGTCGCAGTCCAAGAGCCACAACGCCCAAAGCTAGCACGCTGGCAAACCATATCAATACCAGCCAGCCCACACGCTTAAACCACAGTTTGAATCTTGATTCTGTGGTTTCTTGCAAGCTACCGTTTGGTTGACTAGTGATACCCATCACCATGTCGCACTTTTCCACGGAACACGTAATAAGCCCACAAGGTATAACCCAAAATCATGGGGATAATGATCAGCATGCCAACCAAGGCAAACGACTGACTTTGTGGTGGTGAAGCCGCCTCCCAAATCGAAATGCCAGGCGGGATAATGTTGGGGTATATGCTGATACTCAAGCCAATAAACCCGAGTAAAACTAGCGCCAGTGCAGATAGAAATGGTCCGCTATCTGAGCCGCTACGCAGTGTCTTAGCCAGAAAAATCAAGCTGACTATCACCAGAATTGGTACTGGCGATAAGTAGTAGAAGTTGGGTAGGCTAAACCAGCGGTGTGCAATGTCCGAGAATTCGAGCGGTGTCCAAATACTGATAATCGAGATGGCGACAATAACCAAGCCAGCCAATGGCCAAGTGAGCTCAGTCATGCGCTTTTTAAGCTCGCCTTCAGTTTTCATAATCAGCCAAGTGCTGCCAAGGAATGTATAGGCAATCACCACACCAATGCCTGTGAATATCGCGAATGGGCTTAACCAGTCTAGCGAGCCACCTGCAAACTCGCGGTTAACCACGGGTATGCCATGAATATATGCACCAGCAACTACGCCCTGAAAGAACGCTGCGGTGACTGAGCCACCTATAAAGGCTTTATCCCAAATATGCCGTTCATTATCAGGGGCTTTAAACCTGAATTCAAAGGCCACGCCACGGAATATCAAACCCAATAGCATGAAGATAATCGGCAGGTACAGCGCGCTTAATACCACTGAATAGGCGAGGGGAAATGCCGCCATCAAGCCAGCGCCACCGAGCACCAACCACGTCTCATTGCCATCCCACACTGGGGCGACTGTATTCATCATTACATCGCGGTCGCCGCGGTCTGGCAGAAATGGGTAGAGCATGCCTATGCCGAGGTCAAAGCCGTCCATCACCACGTACATCAATACGACAAAAAATATCACGATGCCCCAAATAAAGGAGAGATCAAAGCTCATGGGGTTTATTCCTTAACTGTAGTTTATTCATTCTTTTAGCTCGCTTATGGCGCTGCGATTGGCAAAGATTCGTCTGCCAATGAGAGTGGCCGCATAGGGCTCTTGTCATGGCCTGGGCCGCCAGCATCTGTTTCATCACCTTCATGTGGGTAAGGCCCTTTATTCAATAGCCTCAACACATAAGCCACTCCTATGCCAAACACAAAGAAGTAAACCAGGATGAACAGCCCTAATGAAACAGCTAGTGAAGCAATATCATGCTTCGATACTGCATCTGTCGTGCGCATCACGCCATATAGCACCCAAGGTTGACGGCCAATTTCAGTGGTCATCCAGCCAGCCAGAATCGCAATAAGCCCAGCGGGGCCCATCAAAACACAGGCGCGCAAGAATAGGGTGTTGCTATACATCTTTTTGGTGCGGCGTAGCCAGAGACTGCAAAACCCAACCAGTATCATCAGCATTCCCAAGCCCACCATAATGCGGAACGTCCAGAAGATGATGGTGGCGTTTGGCCTGTCTTCAGGAGCAAACTCTTTTAAGCCTTTAATCTGGCCATTCCATGAGTGGGTCAAAATCAGGCTGCCCAAATGCGGTATTGCTAAACCGTAATCGGTCACTTCATCTTTCATGTTTGGCAAACCAAATAGATATAGAGGCACGGCTTCACCTAGATTATTTTCCCAGTGGCCTTCAATCGCTGCGATTTTTGCCGGTTGGTGTTCTGCCGTATTCAGCCCATGAAAGTCGCCAATCACCGCCTGAATTGGCGCTACGATCACCAGCATCCACATGGACATGGATAGCATGGTTCTAATCGCTTGGTTATCACGCTTGTTCAGTAGCTGCCATGCCGCAGTTGCGCCAACCAGTAAGGCTGTTGCCAAGAATGCCGCCACGCCCATGTGCATTAAACGGTAGGGGAAAGATGGGTTGAAAATAATCTTTAACCAATCTACAGGCACGGCAATATTGTTGATGATCTCAAAGCCCTGTGGTGTTTGCATCCAGCTATTGGAGGCCAGAATCCACGTCATTGAAATCAATGTGCCCAGCGACACCATGCCTGTAGCAAAAAAGTGCAGGCCAGGCCCAACGCGGTTCCAGCCAAACAACATCACGCCTAAGAATCCAGCCTCGAGGAAGAATGCTGTCAATACTTCATAGGCCAGCAATGGTCCCGTTACGCTGCCCGCGAATGATGAAAAGCCACCCCAGTTAGTACCAAACTCGTAAGACATCACCAGGCCAGAAACCACTCCCATGCCGAAATTAACCCCAAAAACCTTGAGCCAAAAATGGTACAAATCTTTATAGGCTTGGTCTTTTGTCTTGAGCCACAAGCCTTCAAGCACAAAAAGGTACGCAGCCAAACCAATAGTCAAAGAGGGGAAAATGATATGAAACGAGATGGTGAAACCGAACTGAATACGGGCTAATTCAAGCGCTGTAAAACCTAACATGATGGGTAACCTTAGTGATTTTCAATATGTTAAATCTGAATGAATACTTATGACACATAAAATATAAAAAAATCGCTGGGCTGCCAAAATATTTAACTAATAATCCACCTGACTCGATGCTTGTAACTCGGCTATAGATGCGGAGTTACGAAAACTGCGAATAATCTAATAACTCCTGAACTGCCCAACCACAATGCCGTAAATAGAAAAGGCCTCTTTTGGCCGAATAATATCGAAATCCCTATTAGCGGGGATCAGTACAAATTTGTCTTTTTCTTTACCCAAAGTTTTGATGGTGAATTCGTTATCAATGATTGCCACTACGATGTCGCCGATATTTGCTAGATGGCGCTTCTCAACCACTACGATATCGCCATCCATAATGCCCACATCTTTCATCGATTCACCACGCACGGGGATCAACTCAGTCTTGGATGGTTTTCTGATGAGGTGCTCATCAATCGTCAGGTATTCAGTCCCCTCGCTATAAGCTTGGGTAAAAGCGCCTGCTTGCACCGTGTTATTTGACAAAGGCCGTTCAAAGAAGCGTGAACCTGGTACCAGTTTTTTGTCAGGGGCGAGGTCAAGAAAGCCAATCAACTTAAGCCTAGCAACCAGTTTGGATATAGTCGCTTTAGACTTAATGCCCAGCAGTGATTGCATATAGCTGTAGCTAGGCAATATGCGGTGGTTAGCAAAGTAATCCTGCAATTGGCCTAGATATTTGCTATCAGCTTCACTGGCTTGGTTCATGGTTTCTTTTATCACAAGGCACCTCATTTTATTTGAGCAACAATTAAAACGAACGTTCGTTCATTAAATTATCAATGTAATCAGATTAGTTTGCAAGCGCTGTTAGGGGTTTTCTTCATCTAACTAACTCACTTTCGTTTGATTGTCGTACAATAATCAAATGACAACTAAAGATACAACACTAAGAGGCGGCAAACGTGAAGGCTCAGGCAGAAAGCCTTGGAGCCCTTTTCAGGAAAAGACTAAGGCTATCCGCATTCCTGAAAGCCAAGAGCCAGTCATTAGAGATTTTCTTGAGGCCTTCAAGCGTAAGCAGCTAAGTAGCCAGCTAGATAACGTGCAGAGCATAGAGCAGCCTGCAATCAACCCACCAACAATAGGTATTCCCCTCTACAGCAATCGAGTGCCTGCTGGCCTCCCCAGCCCCGTAGATGACCATGTAGATAAACGCCTAGACCTCAATGAGTACATGATTAGAGAAGCCGATGCTACGTTCTTTGTGCGCATCAGGGGTGACTCTATGATTGATGCTGGCATATTCGATAATGATGTGGTGATCGTAGATAAGTCACTGGTAGCCAGCATGGGAGATATTGTCCTAGCCTCAGTGGATGGGGAGTTTACTGTTAAGACACTTGGCAAAACCAAGGAATTAACCCCGCGACTACTTCCAGCTAACCCGAAGTTTTCACCTATCGAGATTAAAGAGGGAATGGACTTTGATGTTTGGGGTGTGGTTACTGGGTCATTGCGGAAGTTTAAATAAAGTCGAGAGTCAATGAGATATGAAATTACAAACAAAAAAATATTTATGTGTGAATTGTTAGTTAAGTATATCTATCTCTGTAGTACCCATATCTTTGGTACGAAAAATGTTTGTTATTTCTTTTAAAACTATCTCACGAGACGGGCAATCAATCATAAGAGTTTGACAGCCTGGAGTTAATATTTCTTTAAATATTTCATATTTATAAAAAACTCTTTTTTCTTAAAATTGAACTCAGCCCCAGCTATTAAATAAAAAAGAATAATAATTTCATATTTTGTTAATTGAGATTTTAAAAAATTAATATAATGATTTTCATTTTCTGAATTAGATGCAATTTCTAACAAAAAACAAATGTTTTTTAAATATCCGTCTAAGAACTCCCCATGCTTTGAGATAAGTCTCTCAGCGACAATGCCATAATAATGTCTTCTTACTGAGAACGGTATTCGATAGAAATTTACACTCCCAGTAGAACGTAAGGCATCTATCAGTTTTGGCGATTGTTGATTAAATCCACCTATATATACTTTTAAAATCTCACCTTTATCACTCGAAGTTACTTTATTCATATCAGCAAGAAATTTAGCTCTGAATTCTTCATATGACTCAATGTTCCAGTCTTTTTTTAAGGCCTCATATATTTTTAAAAATTGAGTATCAGAGATCTTTTCTGGCACACTTTTTAATAAATTTTTTGCAATTCCTATGGATTCAAATGAAAGTTCTTTTTCAAAGCTCTCTGCCAAAAATCGCAGAGACTGATGGGCAGTATATGTCTGGTTTTCAGATATGATTTGCGCATTGGAAATACGAGCTTGGAGAGAGTCAAAAAGTCTAAAAAATACATTATCTTCATTTTGAATTTTAAACTGCTTAGTAGTAAGTCTAGTTGTATAGACTAAAACTAAGAATGCAAGTGTGCCGTAAAATCCGCTTATGTATGAACCAAATCCACCCCAATCGTCCTGTTTTGAGGAAAAATTACCATGAAAGTTATAAAAGTAAATTACTAAAGGAATTGTAAATAAAATGGAAAAGATAATTAAGACGCTTTTTTTACTAGTAAATAATTTCATTTTAAATCCTTATTATTGTTTTTATGGCTGAGTGGAATAGTGTATAACCAATTGAATAATTGCTGATTATTTTAATACTTTAGGTAATTCATACCATGAAAATAAAAAAGCCCATACCTGAGTATGAGCCTTTTTAAAATTCTGGTGGGGGAACGGGGGATCGAACCCCGGACAAACGGATTAAGAGTCCGCTGCTCTACCAGCTGAGCTATTCCCCCTTGTAAGGGGTGCAATTATCAAGATATTGCCATGCTGTGTCAACTTGGCATATTGCTTGGGCGAAAGAAACCTTGGCCTTAGTTTATACAATAGCCCTTAACTTTAGGCCTATCTTGCAACCATCACTTGAAACGCCACTCCTAATCTTGTAAGTTACATCATCGTTTATTGTGAAAGCCCCGCCCTAATGTCTCTTCAGCGTATTGATACCCAGCCATTTGATGATCAAAAACCTGGCACTTCTGGTTTGCGCAAACGCGTGACCGTGTTTCAGCAGGCACATTATCTTGAGAATTTTGTGCAGAGTATTTTTGATACGGTGAACCCACCTGCAGGCGCCACGCTGACGTTGGGCGGCGATGGCCGTTATTTCAACCGCGAGGCGATCCAGATTATCTTGAAGATGGCGGCTGTTAATGGCTTTGGCCGTGTATTAGTGGGGCAGGCGGGCATACTTTCTACACCAGCGGCTTCATGCATCATCCGTAAATATGAGACTTTTGGCGGCATTATTCTCTCTGCGAGCCACAATCCTGGCGGGCCAGACGGCGATTTTGGTATTAAGTACAACATGCCTAACGGTGGCCCTGCGCCTGAAAAGATTACTGAGGCCATTTACACCAATACTACAAAAATTACGCAATACAGCTTGATTGAAGCTGATGATATTCCGCTGGATGTGATTGGCGAATATGACTTGGCTAGCATGAAGGTGCAGGTAATTGATGCGGTGGCTGATTATGCCGAGTTGATGACTTCACTATTCGACTTTAACTCGATACGCTCTTTGCTTGCCAGTGGGTTCAGAATTAAATTTGACGCCATGCATGCAGTGACTGGCCCATACGCTCGCGAGATATTTATCAATCAACTAGGCGCGCCAGCCGATAGCATTATGAATGCAGTACCGCTGGAAGATTTTGGTGGCGGTCACCCAGACCCTAACCTGACTTATGCGCATGAGTTGGTGGAAGTGATTTACGGTAAACATGCGCCAGACTTCGGTGCGGCATCTGATGGTGATGGCGACCGTAACATGATTTTGGGCAACCACTTTTTTGTAACGCCATCTGATAGCTTGGCGATATTAGCGGCCAACGCCAAGCTGGTGCCAGGCTACAGCAAAGGACTTGCTGGCATTGCACGCTCCATGCCGACCAGCGCAGCTGCAGACCGCGTGGCCAAGGCGCTCGGAATTCCCTGTTATGAAACACCAACGGGCTGGAAATTCTTTGGCAACCTGATGGATGCTGGCAAGGTGACGCTGTGCGGTGAAGAGAGTTTTGGCACAGGCTCTAACCACGTGCGTGAAAAAGATGGCCTGTGGGCTGTGTTGTTCTGGCTGAATATCCTCGCGCAGCAAGAGGTGGCGGATAACGAAAAGCCATCGGTTGAAAAACTGGTTAAAGCACATTGGCTGAAATACGGACGCAATGTGTATTCGCGGCATGATTACGAGGGCTTGCCTAGCACGGCGGCCAGTGGCGTGATCAAGCATATTCAAGACAGTTATAAAAAGCTGACAGGTGCGCAATTCGGCCGTTACATCGTCAAAACCTGTGATGATTTTGGCTACACAGACCCTGTGGACGGCAGCATCAGCCTTAACCAAGGCGTACGGATTTTGTTCACGGATGATTCACGTATTGTATTCCGCCTATCTGGCACAGGCACAGAGGGCGCGACTTTGCGGATATACCTAGAAGCGTACGAGCCAGATGCCAGCAAACATCACCTGGATGCGCAGGTAGCACTGGCTGAGATGATCAAGATTGCACTGGAAATATCTGAGCTGAAGAAGAGAACAGGGCGGGATACGCCGACGGTGATTACTTAGAGTTCGTCATCCTCGCGAAAGCGGGGATTCAAGTGATTATTTAAAATGGATTCCCGCTTTCGCGGGAATGACGGTGTTTTAAAGATTTGGCTAGATACCAGTGAGTTTGGCTTTATTGCCCAAACCTCAAATAAACCCAAGCCTTATATAAAGTAGATCAGCGCGATCACGCCAATAATCAGGCCGAACTTGATCAGATGATACAAAGGGCGGCTGAATGCCTTGAGTTTGCGCCTGTATTTACCCACTGCCCAGAAAAAACGAAACACTTTATTAATGCCGCCCGTCTGGTCACCTGTTTCATTCGGTGAGCTCGCGGCTGTCATTACTACTCGACCCAGCCAGCGATTCACGGCTTGTGCCCAGCGATATTTCATCGGCCGTTCTATATCGCACAGCAGGATAATGCGGGTCTCGTCGCTGTCATTCAGCGCCCAGTGGATGTAGGTTTCATCGAACATCACGCCCTGGCCATCTCGCCAGCTATAGTTCTCGGTATTCACGTTAATAAAGCAGCGATCATCATTCGGCGTGACTAGCCCCAGGTGATAACGCAATGAGCCTGCATAGGGATCGCGGTGCGGGTTGAGCTTGGCACCTGGTGGTAACTCGGTAAACATGGCCGCTTTGACTTCTGGTACCTGCTTTAACAGCGCCACTGTCTTGGGGCAAAACTGGGCAGCAGAAGGATGGTTGGCCTCGTACCATTTCAGGTAAAAACGCTTCCAGCCTTTTTTGAAAAATGAGTTGAAACCAGCATCGTCATTTTTTTCCGCTGCCTTTATCTTATCCAGCTGTTCAAGCGCCAGCGCTTCATCCCGAATCATCTCCCAGTTATCCTGTAGCAACTGCAAGCCTTTGAAGTCACTCAAAGGCAGATAAGCCGTGGTGGTCGGGACTTTGGAGAGTAAATAAATAAAGATATTGATTGGCGAGACAACTGATGAATGATCGAATACTTGCCTGAAAAATGGCAAGCGTGCTTTGCCACGAAAGTGCACGAAGAGAATGGCAGATGCGTATAAAGCGATGATGACGTATTTCATGGAGGCTGGCTTCGTAGAATGCTATTGAGAGCTAAGTAGATGCATTTTAGTTTTTAATTGTGGCTAAGTCCAAGATTTCGACTTAATAAAATCATGAATAAAAAACGGGCCGCTTAGAGCCCGTTTATCTACTACAAGAATAGCGATACTTAGTTGCCTGTTTGTTTGGCCAGCCATTCTTGTGGGTCAATCTGGCCATCGCCTGATTTATCCATTGCGGTGAAAATGGTTTCGTTGTATTTCAGGAACTCTTCCTTGCTGACTGTGTGATCGCCATCGGTATCGATCATTTTCATCATCTTCATCGTACGCAATTGATGGCTATAGCCGCCTGTTGCAATGCTGATGTTTTCCTGGCCTTTGGTGCCTACCCATTCTTTGGCATCCAGCGTGTCGTCGCCGTCTTTGTTCAAGGCATCGAATAATGAGCCGTAGTATGCATCTGCTTCAGCTTTTGTCACCATGTGGTTGCCATCGGCATCCAGCATTTTCATCATGTCCATTTTGTGTAATTCGCGGGCATAACCACCAGTGCTTAACATGGCATCTGCGGCAAAGGTCGGTGCAGAGAATGCAGCGGTAGAAAGTAGAATACAGCCGATTAAAGCAACATTGTTTAATTGAATCTTCATGATAAAACTCCCAAATAAATTTAAGTAAATTCCAACAAGTGTGTGGAATCTCGCGTTAGCGAACATTAGTCAGGAGCGTTTAGAATTACTTACATTTATTTTTTGAGGTGGCCAGATGCAGAGGTTTGAGAAGGCTGCAGCTATTGTTCAAGCTGTTTGATTGTCATGGTGTTATGAAATAATCTGACATCCATGCGGCCTAGGTATGACATGCCGAGTAACACATTACCCTGCAAACCAGGGGCAATCACCGCAGAAACATCTTTAGCTTCAACTCCGCCAATTTTTACTGAATCCAGTCTTGTGACGTAGGCAATGCTGTTGCCATTGGCTGTATTGGTGGTGATGGCGGTATGGCTGCTGAGATTAAGCTGCTTGGCTATGTTTTGCGATACGGCGACATCGGTTGCGCCTGTATCCACCAGCACATTCACTTTTTGCCCGTTGATAATGGCTTCTGCACGGTAATGACCATCTGGCCCGCGTTGAAGCACCACGCTGCTGGATGAGCCTAATACTGCTGCTTTGTTGGGGTTAATGAAGCCATCTGCCAGGTGATAAATGAGCCCAGCCAAAGCCAGCCATATAATCCCCGCGATGATGTTGCCTTTAGTCATGGTGTGAGCTCACTAAAAGGGCAGGTTAAGGTATGGCTCAGCCGCCAAAATAATGGCGCGAAATGCATTTTGAATACGTTTTAGCGCTTCAGGGTCATCGGCTTCAAAGCGCAATACAAGCACTGGTGTGGTGTTAGATGCGCGCATCAAGCCAAAGCCATCAGCGTATTCCACACGCAGGCCATCGATGGTGATGACTTCAATCGCGCCTTCAAACTTTGCGGATGATTGTAAGTGCGTAATAAGTTTATGTGTCTCGCCTTCAAGCATCCTGATGTGCTGCTCTGGCGTGCTAATGCTGTCAGGGAGTGCATCCAGAATGGCGGATGGATTATCAGATCTGCTCAAGATTTCCAGCAGGCGAGCACCAGCATACAAGCCATCATCAAAGCCGTACCAGCGTTTCTTGCGGGTAGCGGCGTCTTGATCATTAAAAAATAGGTGGCCTGTCATTTCCCCCGCCAGAGCGGCGCTGGTTTCCTTGATTTTGGCTTTGACCAGAGAATGGCCAGTTTTCCACATCACTGGCTTGCCGCCACGCGCTTTAATCCATGAGCTTAGGTTGCGCGTGCATTTCACGTCAAAGATGATGGTTGCGCCTGGCTCATGCTTGAGCACATCTTCTGCGAATAGCAAAAGCTGGCGGTCTGGGTAAATAATGTTGCCTTGTTTGGTGACGACACCCAAACGGTCGCCATCGCCATCAAATGCCAGACCAATTTCAGCATCGCCATTTTTCAGCGCTGTGATCAAGTCTGCCAGATTTTCTGGCACGGATGGGTCTGGGTGATGGTTGGGGAAATGCCCATCTACTTCGCAAAACAGCTCTTCGACCTCGCAGCCCAGCGCTTCATAAAGCTTGCGTGCAAATGCCCCAGCAACCCCATTGCCGCAATCGACGGCTACTTTCATCTTGCGGGTGAGTTTGATGTCTGATGCAATGCGAGCGATGTAATCAGGTGCAATATCGTAATGGCTTTCTGCGCCCAAGCTCGATTCTACTAAGTCATTTTGCTCAATACGCACGCGCAAACTTTGGATGGCGGCTTCAGATAAGGTTTCGCCATCCAAGACTATTTTTAGGCCATTGTAATCGGGTGGGTTGTGGCTACCCGTGACCATCACGCCACAATCCGTACCCAAGTGATGTGCCGCAAAATAGACCATGGGTGTTGCCACGCAGCCTAATTGAATGACATCAATGCCCGTTTTACGGATGCCTAATGAAAGCGCTGCTGCAAGCTCAGGCCCTGAAAGCCTGCCATCGTAACCAACACAAATCCTCGTTTGTTTCCGTGCAATGGCCTCGCTACCGATAGCTTGACCAATCGCTTGCACAATCTCTGGTGTGAGCGTTTTGCCGACGATGCCGCGAATGTCGTACGCTTTGAAGATTTCTTTGGGGATGATCATGCGCAAACTACGCGATACGACTTATTCGGCCTCATCTATCCAGGCGAGTTGTATGGCTTCTAGTATTTTTTCGCCGCATTTACTTGGCTCGTCGTCAAATTCTTCGAGATCAAGCACCCATTGATATAAATCGGTGAAGCGTATGGTTTTTGGGTCTAGCTCGGGGAATTTATCGTAGAGCGCGATGGCAATATCTAAACTGTCTGTCCATTTCATAAGTATTTCCTTTATTTTTTAAGTGCGTTTGGCGCGTTGGTATTGCAGAGGCCAAGTTATATCCGCTTCCAATTCTTTTGCTGCCCTCAGCGGCCAGTATGGGTCGCGCAGCATTTCTCGTGCTAGCGAAACCACATCTGCTTGGCCAGTCATTAATATATGTTCAGCCTGCACTGGCTCTGTAATCATGCCGACTGCGCTGGTGGCAATGCCAGCTTCTTTACGGATCGCTTCGGCGAATTGTGTCTGGTACCCAGCGCCTACAGGTATTGTGGCATCCAGTACTAAGCCGCCGCTTGAGCAGTCAATCAAGTCGATACCGATCTCTTTTAGCCATTTTGATAGCTGGATAGATTGCGCTAGATCCCAGCTTTGTTGGCCTGTGTTTTCCATCCAATCTGTGACTGAGATGCGGACAAACACGGGTTTGTCTTGCGGCCAGAAATCACGTAGCACCTTGGCAATCTCAAGCGTTAAACGACAACGATTTTCTAGGCTACCGCCGTATTCATCGGTGCGCTGGTTGGAGATGGGCGACAAGAATTCATGCAGCAAATAGCCATGCGCACTATGTAGTTCGATGACGTCAAAACCTGCCTCAAGCGCACGTTTTGCGGTATCTAAAAACTGCTGGCTGATGCTTTTAATATCGTCTGTGGATAAAGCAAGGGGCGCTCCATGGGCGCTGGATGCCGGTAGAGCAGAAGGCGCAACGGTTTGCCAGCCACCTTGGGTTTTAGGCAGAAATCCGCCACCATTCCACGGCATATCACTAGAGGCTTTACGCCCAGCATGACCAATCTGGATGCCGGCTACTGCGCCATTTTTCTTGATAAAGTCAGCAATTGGTTTGAATGCTTCGGTATGTTTGTCCGACCACAGGCCAGTGCAGTGCGGCGTAATGCGGCCTTCTGGATTGATCGCGGTCGCTTCAACCATCACCAGTGCAGCACCGCCAACGGCGCGGCTACCATAGTTGACCAGATGCCAATGGTTGGGGATGCCATCTTCGGCCGAGTACTGGCACATAGGTGAAACGAAAATACGGTTTTTAAACACTGTTTCACGTAGTTTGAACTCGGTAAATAATTTAGCCATGCTTAAGTCTTTCTATTCAACAATCACCGGAATATTTGCAATCTTTGCGCGCCACTCCGCAGGGCCTGTGCTGTGTACCGAATGGCCCTTGCTATCTACCGCCACTGTCACTGGCATATCTTCGACCACGAATTCGTAAATAGCTTCCATCCCTAAATCTGGGAAAGCGACTATCCGCGCTGATTTAATGGCTTGCGAGATCAGGTAAGCCGCGCCGCCGATGGCGATGAGGTATGCAGACTGGTGCTGCTTGATGAGGTTAATCGTATCATCGCCACGTTCGGCTTTGCCTATCATGCCGAGCAGGTCAGTTTTCGAAAGCATGACGTCGGTGAATCTATCCATACGCGTTGCAGTCGTTGGACCTGCTGGGCCGATAGCTTCATCACGCACTGCATTGACTGGCCCTACGTAATAGATAAAGCGATTGGTGAAGTCCAGGCCATCTGGCATCGGCTTGCCTTGTGCGATTAAATCGACAATGCGCTTGTGTGCGGCATCGCGACCAGTGAGTAATTTGCCACTAAGCAAGAGCTTTTCGCCTGGTTGCCACGATGCAATATCCTGTTTTTTCAGGATATCCAGATTCACTTTACGGCTTGGCGTGCTGGCATCAAGCGCAATCTGCGGCCAGTCTTCTAGTTTTGGCACAGGCAATACTGCTGGCCCGCTGCCATCGAGGGTGAAATGCACGTGGCGGGTGGCGGCGCAGTTGGGGATCATGGCGACAGGCAATGAGGTCGCGTGGGTGGCGGTATCCAGTATCTTTACATCCAATACTGTCGTCAGCCCGCCAAGGCCTTGCGCACCTATGCCCAGACGATTCACTTTTTCATAAAGATCAAGCCGCAGCCCTTCAGCCTTATTGCTGGGACCACGTGCTTTTAACGCCTGGATATCAATCGGAGCAAACAGTGATTGCTTGGCGAGCAAGACGGCTTTCTCCGCTGTGCCGCCTATGCCTATGCCAAGCACACCAGGCGGGCACCAGCCAGCGCCCATGGTCGGCACGGTTTCCAGCACCCAATCCACAATACTATCGCTAGGTTCTAGCATGGCTAATTTAGCCTTATTCTCAGAGCCGCCGCCTTTGGCTGAAATGTTGATGTCAACCTGGTTGCCAGGCACTAATTCAACATGGACAACGGAGGGCGTGTTATCGCGTGTATTGATACGCCCTCCAGCGGGGTCACTCACGATGGAGGCGCGCAGTGGATTGTTCAAATCGCCATAAGCGCGGCGAACGCCTTCATCCACCAATTCTTGCAGGCTTAAACTGCTATCCCAGCGCACATCCATGCCTACTTTAATGAATGACACCACGATGCCAGTGTCCTGACAAAGCGGGCGCTGGCCTTGGGCGCACAGATAAGAGTTAATGAGGATTTGGCCAATGGCATCTTTTGCCGCATCTGATTCTTCGTGTTGCCAGGCATGATGCAAGGCAGCGAGAAAATCAGGCGAGTGATAGCAAGCGATATATTGCAGCGCCTGATGGATGCTACTGATGAAATCTTCTTGTTTAATTAAAGTCATGGCGGCTCATGAATGGGGCAGCGTCGTTTTGTGATTATTCAACAATGATTATAACTTGGCATCTTGCTAATAAGCTTGTTAGATTGAGTCACCTACATGATGAATTTTTTAAAGTGAGCTTGAATGTTTTTAAGTCTGGCCTGTCCTAAATTTTCGATTTAGTGAGCACAATAAAAATGAACATACTTTTACCTAAAATCAGCGCATATCTATTAATAAGCGGCTTGTTAACCAGCTTTGCATTACAAGCTAATGCGGACAATTTATCTGATGCAAAGGCCGCCATTGCCAAAGCTGATTTTGCAAAAGCTGCCAAGATTTATCAACAAGCAGCCCAAGCGGGCGATGTGAAGGCCGAATACAACTTGGGTTTGATGTATTTGAATGGCGATGGTGTGAAACAGGATAATGCCGAAGCGCTCAAGTGGTTTACCACATCAGCCAATGGCGGCTTTGCCGAGGCGCAGTATCGCCTGGGTGTGATTTATTTCCGTAACGATATTGTGCCTATAGATTATGCAGAGGCAGTTAAATGGTACAAAGCCGCTGCTACACAAGGCCATGTGAAGTCTCAACTGGATATGGGCGTGATTTACTACAGTGGTGCAGTGGTTGATCAGGATTATGCTGAAGCGATTAAATGGTACAAACTTGCAGCCAGCCAAGGCCTAACAGAAGCGCAATTTAACCTTGGTAGCATGTATCTTAAAGGTGAGGGTGTAGCCGAGGATTTGGTAAAGGGCTATATGTGGGTCTATTTATCTACACAACCCAATAATGCCCAGTTGAATGAGCCAGCAAGAAACAACAGCAAGCGATTTACTGTGCTGAGTTTTTATGCAAACAAGATGACTGTCGAGCAGCTTGCAGAAGCTAAATCATCTGCAAATGCCTGCAGCGCTAATCGTTTTACTGACTGCTGATAATTTTCGCGTATGTCGCCTTTGTATAAAAGTCTGGTTCTAATCCCAGCTTGGCCGCGTTATCTGGGCTTGGCGGGCGTTATCCCTTTCTTATTGTTTGGTGTTCTGCCGTGGTTTCAGAACTATCACGCAATCATCAGTCTTTACGCATTATTGGCCTATGGTGCAGTGATTCTCTCTTTTATTGGAGCCTTGCATTGGGCATTCGCCATGATGGCATCCACCATTTCTGAATCCCGTAGAAATAGTATGTATCTATGGAGCGTAATCCCTGCATTGATCGGCTGGATTTCATTGTTATTGCCATTACGGATAGGTTTGCTGATTTCGTTGCTTGGCTTCGCGCTGCATTGTGTAATGGATGTCAAACTGGTCAGAGCAATTCAACTGCCGGCTTGGTATTTACCCCTTCGTTTTATGCTGACCATGCTTGCATCACTAGGCATCTTGTCTGGGCAAATTTACGCATTAACCATGTAGCGCCATTGTTTTTTTAATGCGCACTGTATGTTTTCTGCAAAATTCGCCTTAATTTGTTGTAAAAATCCCAATCCCTCCATTTTTGAATTAAATCTCACTAATTTTGCTTAAGTTCATGATTTTTCAGGCTGGGAATGATGACATCTATAGGAATCCAACTCTCTAATTTTAAGCCGTATTGAGAATGATTCTTTTTACCCAAAATAATCTTCTAAGTTGTTGAAAATTATTAAAACTTTTGTGTATTATCCAAGTCTGAATTTTCACAAATTAGATAATAATTTTGTAAATTTAATGCACGGTTTAATTTAATTTAGGAGCACTCATGAACAATTCTAAAAGAACTTTTATGTTGCAAATCATTGCTGCTGGTGTTTCATTGCCATTAGCGAAAATCGCATTTGCAGAATATGTAAACGAAAAAGATCCAACTGCTGTTAGTTTGGGTTATGTCTCAGATGCAACAAAGGCAACTAACGGTAAATACAAAGCTGGTCAACACTGTGGTGCTTGCATGTTCTTCGGTGGAAAAGCTGGAGATACAAAAGGCCCTTGCCCATTGTTTGCTGGTAAAGAAGTTCATTCAGCAGGCTGGTGTAGTGCTTTCGCAGCTAAACCTGCATAAGTTCGTAAACTAAAGTAGTTCTTTAGTTAAAAATCAAGTAGTTCAATAAAATTAAGTCGTCCAAAAGACGCACCCGAATTCAATCCGCTATCTTCATCTTTAAGATGACAACCCAAAAAGTTGAGTCCAGATAGCGGATTATTATATTCAGCACCGCCAGTATCTAAGTCTCGGCTCAATTGCAGCTTATTCATTCCCTAATATTTTTGCCATTCAACATATATTCTGAACATTCTTTAAGTAGATGTATCTGATACTACTTATTTTCTGTATTGCGCTTCTGCATTGTGCTTATGCCTCTGCATGTTAAAATCCCACTCTTCAATTTAGTAAACGAAACAGAACTGGAAACCTGAATATGTTTAGCGCGGCAAACACACTTAATGCGGTTGATTCCGAATTGTGGGGATACATGGAATCAGAGCGCCAACGTCAGCATGAGCACATCGAACTGATCGCTTCTGAAAACTACACCAGCCCAGCGGTTATGCAGGCACAAGGCTCGCAGCTGACTAATAAATATGCAGAAGGTTATCCAGGTAAACGTTTTTATGGTGGTTGTGAGTTTGTTGACCAGATTGAGCAATTGGCAATTGATCGCCTGAAGAAACTCTATGGCGCCGAATATGCTAACGTGCAGCCGCACTCAGGTTCACAAGCCAATCAGGCGGTATATTTTTCTATCCTGAAACCAGGTGATACGGTGATGGGGATGAACCTTGGTCATGGTGGTCATTTAACCCATGGTTCTCCAGCCAATCTTTCAGGCAAGCTGTTTAACATCGTGGCTTACGGACTGAACGAAAAAGAAGAAATCGATTACGACGAGATGGAGCGTATTGCCATTGAAGCCAAGCCTAAGTTGTTGATTGGCGGCGCTTCAGCTTATGCATTGCGTTTTGACTGGGCGCGTATGGCTGAAATTGCAAAAAAAGTAGGTGCATATTTCATGGTGGATATGGCGCATTACTCTGGCTTGATTGCCGCAGGTGTTTATCCTAACCCTGTGCCCCATGCTGATTTTGTGACCTCCACTACACACAAGACTTTGCGTGGACCACGTGGCGGTATCATCTTGGCGAAGGCTGAGTTTGAGAAAAGTATCAATTCCAACGTATTCCCAAGCTTGCAAGGCGGCCCTTTGATGCATGTGATTGCAGGTAAAGCCACGGCATTCCTTGAGGCATTACAACCTGAATTTAAAACTTATCAAGAGCAAGTATTGAAAAACGCCAGCGCGATGGCGCAAACCTTGGCTGAGCGCGGTCTGCGTATCATCTCTGGCCGTACTGAGTCCCATGTATTCCTGGTGGATCTACGCCCTAAAGGTTTGACTGGTAAAGCTGCAGATGCCTACCTTGGTCAAGCACATATCACTGTGAACAAGAACGCAATTCCGAATGACCCTGAAAGCCCATTCGTGACTTCTGGTATCCGTATCGGCTCACCAGCTATTACCACGCGGGGTTTTAAAGAGGCTGAAGCAAGAGAAGTGGCTAACTTGATTGCTGATGTACTGGATAATCCGACAGATGAAGCGGTGATTGCTGCTACCAAGGCCAAGGTGCATGCCATGACCAATCGTTTCCCCGTCTACGGTGCTTAAGCTGCAAGCGGCGAGCTACTTGTGAAATGCCCTTTTTGCGGTACAGACGACACACAAGTCATTGATTCACGCGTGAATGACGAGGGCGACAGTATTCGTCGCCGTCGCCGTTGTGCTGTGTGTGATAAGCGTTTTACCACCTATGAAACCGCCGAACTGCATATGCCGCAGGTTGTGAAACAAAATGGTAATCGCGAGGAGTTTAATCGCGATAAGCTGAGGCTTTCATTCACCCGCGCCTTGCACAAGCGACCAGTGCCTACCGAGTATGTGGATAGGGCGCTAGATCACATCGTGCAGAAAATTCTCGGGCAGGGAGAGCGCGAACTGAATTCGCGTGACCTCGGTGAGATTGTGATGCAGGAGCTGCGCTTGATGGATAAGGTGGCTTATATTCGATTCGCATCCATCTATCGTAGCTTTCAGGATGTGGATGACTTTCATGATGTCATACGTGATCTCGATATTCCGCACCGCCGTGTTGCTGATAAATCCAAACCCTCCAAAACATAAGCATGTCTAGCGCCCAGAATCTGTTTTCTGAAATGGATCACCAGTGGATGGCGCAAGCACTGCAACTTGCAGAGCAAGGTCTTTACACCACAACGCCTAATCCGCGTGTTGGCTGTGTGATTGTTAAAAATGGCCTCGTGATTGGTTCAGGCGCGCATCTAAAGGCAGGTGAGCCGCACGCTGAGGTGCATGCCTTGCGCCAAGCGCATCAGAATGCTCGTGACCAAGTTAAAGGCGCAGATGTCTATGTCACCCTTGAACCGTGTAGCCATCATGGCCGCACGCCGCCTTGTGCCGATGCGCTGATTGAGGCGGGAGTTAAGCGTGTGATTGTGGCCATGCAGGATCCAAACCCAAAAGTTGCAGGCAGTGGCCTTGCTCGCCTGCAGGCACATGGTATTGAAGTCGCTTCTGGCCTAATGGAAGGGCAAGCGCGCGAACTGAATGTTGGTTTTATATCGCGCATGACGCGCCAATTACCTTATGTCCGCACTAAAGTAGCAGCGAGCTTGGACGGCCGTACTGCTCTCGCGAATGGCGAAAGCAAATGGATTACTGGTGAGCCTGCAAGGCGTGACGTGCAGCATTGGCGCGCACGTTCATGTGCAATACTCACTGGCATAGGCACAGTACTGGCGGATGATCCGCATATGGATGTGCGGACTATAGAGATTGGCCGTCAACCTTTGCGAGTGATTGTCGACAGCCAATTGCGCATTTCAGCTAACGCTAAAATACTTCAAGGCAATGCGCTGGTAGTTTATGCCAATGCAGCTCAAGCCAAAATCGATGTTTTACAGGCGGCAGGCTTAAAACTCATTCAGCTGACAGATGCTAGTGGCAAGGTATGCCTGAAAAGCCTGTTAAGCCATCTTGCAGAGCTTGGCATCAATGAACTTATGGTTGAGGCAGGACAAACCTTGAATGGCGCTCTGATGAAGCATAAGCTGGTTGATGAGCTGGTGCTTTATTACGCGCCAGTTTTACTGGGTAACCAGGCACGCGGTATCTTTGAGTTGCCCACTTTTACAGACATGAAGCAACGCATTGGTCTTGAAGTGAAAGATACCCGACAATTTGGCGCGGATATTCGCATCATCGCCAAGCCGATTTACTCTTCTGAGTAGTAGATAGATGCTCATCGATACGCACTGCCATCTGGATGCAAGCGAGTTTGATGCGGATCGTAATGCGGTGGCTACGCTAGCCTTGCAGAATGGGGTCGAATTAATCGTGGTACCCGCCGTGATGCGTAGCAATTTTGCAGTCGTGCAAGCATTAGCGAGCGAATACCCGCATTGTGCTTATGCGCTGGGCATTCATCCTTTGTATGTTGATCAGTCGCAAGAGTCTGACCTTGCTCTCCTCAGGGTAACGATTGAGCAAAGTTTAGCCACGCAAAATCAACCTGTTGCAGTAGGCGAGATAGGCCTAGATTTCTTTGTGGATCAAGCCACCCAAAATGGTGGGCGCGAACGCCAGGAGTATTTTTTCTCAGAGCAGTTAAAAGTCGCGCGTGACTTTGACTTGCCCGTGATTTTGCATGTGCGTCGTTCAGTGGATGATGTACTTAAGCATTTGCGGCGGATTAAAGTGAGTGGCGGAATTGCGCATGCTTTCAACGGCAGTTTTCAACAAGCCAACGAATTTATCAGGTTAGGTTTCAAGTTGGGGTTTGGTGGCGCAATGACGTATCCACGCGCATTAAAAATTCGTGAATTAGCCACCACACTGCCTGTAGAGGCGGTTGTACTGGAGACGGATGCTCCTGATATTCCACCAGAATGGTTAGGGCACCATGGACGTAATAGCCCGCATGAACTTTTAAGAATTTCTGAAGTCTTCGGCCAATTACGTGGCTTAAATAGTGCGCAAGTGGCTGATATTACAACAAAGAATGCGCTGCAAGTATTACCAAAATTAGCGCAGTTATGCACACCACCTCAAGTGCTACTTTAACTTAGGTCAAAAAACCATAGCAATCCAATGACATACAGTAAGCCGTTGATTTATATAATAAAAAAATACGGTTAAAAAATAGGCGTTTCAAAAAAAGGCTTATGGATTCATGAGTTACATTTTTAAGTCACAGCTATCCACAAAATTATCCACAGATTTTGTGGATAGGAATTACTCCTATTTCGGCATGAGCTAATAGCTAAAAAGAATATGGTCGCCATGGCGAGTGACCCCAATATTTAAACTGGCTGTTATAGGCTGAATTTAAGCCCAAGTTTAATTGCTGTTTAATTGTGGCATCCGACTGTTTCCAGTAAAATGTACTCCCGTCCGCAATGTCCTCAGATTGCTAATCTTTAAGCTTAAATATGACTAAATATGTATTTGTTACCGGCGGGGTTGTTTCTTCTTTAGGCAAAGGCATTGCAGCTGCAAGCCTTGGCGCCATTCTCGAATCGCGTGGGATTAAAGTCACCATGCTCAAGTTAGACCCATACATTAACGTTGACCCTGGCACCATGAGTCCTTTTCAACATGGTGAAGTGTTTGTCACAGATGATGGCGCAGAAACCGATTTGGACTTAGGCCATTACGAACGCTTCATTAGTGCACGCATGGGTAAGCGTAATAATTTCACCACGGGTCAGATTTATGAAACCGTGATTAAAAAAGAACGTCGCGGCGAATATCTGGGTAAAACCGTCCAGGTGATCCCACATATCACGGACGAAATAAAACTTCATATTAAGCGTGGTGCTGAAGGCGCTGATGTCGCGATTGTTGAAGTGGGTGGCACGGTAGGTGACATTGAGTCATTGCCATTCCTCGAAGCAATCCGCCAGATGGGTTTTGAAGAAGGCCGCAACAATGCCTGTTATATCCATCTGACCTTATTGCCTTGGATATCAGCTGCTGGTGAGCTGAAAACCAAACCTACTCAGCACTCTGTAAAAGAGCTGCGTGAGATCGGTATTCAGCCAGATATATTGCTGTGCCGTGCCGACCGCAGTATTCCTGATGATGAGCGCCGTAAAATTGCCTTGTTTACCAATGTAGCGCCAGAGGCTGTGATATCAGCAGTTGACGCTACTTCGATTTACCAAATTCCTGGTTTTTTGCACGACCAGATGCTGGACGAGATTGTCTGTCATAAGTTAAATATTCTGGCCAAAGCAGCAGATTTATCAAGCTGGAAGAAGATTGTTGAGTCATTGGCAAAACCACAGTTTGAAGTGAATGTGGCATTCGTCGGCAAATATGTTGATTTAACTGAATCATACAAATCACTGACTGAGGCGTTGATTCACGCAGGTATTCATACACATTCAAAAGTACGTATCCACTACATAGACTCAGAAGATATTGAAGTGAATGGCACAGCTGCTTTAGCTAAGATGGATGCGATCTTGGTGCCAGGCGGTTTTGGTAAACGTGGCACCGAAGGCAAGATCGCCGCGATTGGCTATGCACGCGAACAGAAAATTCCCTATTTAGGTATTTGTCTTGGTATGCAACTGGCTGTCATTGAGTTTGCGCGCAATGTCGCGAATCTGAAAGATGCCAATAGCACTGAATTCAATCCAGACGCGCCGCATCCATTGATAGGCTTGATTACCGAGTGGCAAGCAGCAGATGGCAAAATCGAAACCCGCTCTGAAGAGTCTGATCTAGGTGGCACGATGCGCTTAGGCGCACAACGCTGTCCGATTGTGCCTGACACCATGGCGGCTGGGATTTACGGCCTTGAAGTCAATGAACGTCATCGCCATCGCTATGAAGTGAATAACAATTATGTTGAACAATTGAAGTCGGCTGGCTTGGTGATCTCGGCACGTACTCCGACTGAAAACCTCTGTGAAATGATTGAACTGCCGCAAAACGTGCATCCATGGTTTGTGGCTTGCCAGTTCCACCCAGAATTTACCTCTAACCCACGTACCGGGCACCCATTATTCAAGGCCTATATTCAGGCGGCGCTTGACCATAAAGCAGGAACAAAAGGCTAACTTATGAAATTATGTGGTTTTGATGTTGGCATTGAACATCCTATTTTTCTGATTGCTGGGCCATGTGTCATTGAGTCCAAGCAAATGGCGATTGATACCGCTGGCGCACTCAAAGAGATTTGCGAGCAAGTAGGCATCAATTTCATCTATAAATCTTCTTATGACAAAGCCAACCGCAGCTCCAATAAGACTTTCCGTGGTTTTGGTATTACAGAAGGCCTGAGAATTCTGGATGAAGTGCGTAGCCAGATTGGCGTAAAGATATTGACCGACGTGCATACTGAAGAGCAGGTTGCTGAAGTAGCCTCTGTGGTAGATGTACTGCAAACGCCAGCGTTTCTGTGCCGCCAAACAGACTTTATTACTGCGGTAGCCACTTGCGGTAAACCAGTCAATATCAAAAAAGGCCAGTTTTTAGCGCCTGGTGATATGAAGCAAGTGGTACAAAAAGCCAAAGAAGCCAATGGCAATCAAGACAGTATTATGGTTTGTGAACGTGGTGCTTCATTTGGCTACAATACCTTGGTGTCTGATATGCGCGGTTTGGCGATTATGCGCGAGACCAATTGCCCCGTTGTGTTTGATGCTACGCATTCGGTACAGCAGCCAGGCGGACAAGGTGATAAGAGCGGAGGTCAGCGTGAGTTTGTGCCTGTCTTGGCTCGCGCGGCAGTTGCCAGCGGCATAGCAGGGTTGTTTATGGAAACCCATCCCGATCCTTCAAAGGCCTTATCTGACGGCCCTAACGCATGGCCGCTGCACAAAATGAAAGACTTGCTGGAAGTATTGCTGGATTTAGACCGTGTAGTAAAAAAAGCTGGGTTTATAGAACACACACTTTAAAAAAACTAGAGTGTCGCACCTTGTAGCGTGCACACATTAATTCAAAAGTTAATAAGGGAAAGAATATGAGTGCCATTGTAGATATCATTGCTCGCGAAATTATTGATTCACGCGGAAACCCAACCGTTGAGGTGGATGTGTTGCTAGAGAGTGGTATTATTGGCCGCGCGGCCGTGCCTTCAGGTGCTTCTACAGGTACTAAAGAAGCCGTAGAGCTGCGTGATGGCGATAATTCACGCTACTTGGGCAAAGGCGTCTTGCAAGCGGTTGAGAACGTCAATACCGAGATTACAGAAGCGATTGTTGGGCTGGATGTCGAAGAACAAAGTTTTATCGACAACACCTTGATTGAGCTTGATGGTACTGAAAACAAAGCGCGCTTGGGCGCCAATGCCATCTTGGCCGTTTCTATGGCCTGTGCTCGCGCGGCAGCTGAAGAGTCAAGCTTGCCTCTTTATCGTTATTTAGGCGGTTCAGGCTTCATGCAATTGCCAACCCCTATGATGAACATCATCAATGGTGGTGCACATGCCGATAACAGTGTGGATATTCAAGAATTCATGATTATCCCTGCTGGCATGCCTACCTTCCGCGAGGCTGTGCGCTGCGGTGCAGAAGTATTTCATGCATTAAAGAAAATCCTGCATAAAAAAGGCTTGGCAACCACAGTGGGTGATGAAGGTGGTTTTGCGCCTGACTTGCCATCCAACGAGTCTGCGATTCAGTTAATTCTGGAGGCTGTATCAGCGGCTGGTTACGAGCCGGGTCGCGATGTGCTGCTAGGTTTGGATTGCGCTAGCTCAGAATTTTACAAAAATGGTCAATATCATCTGGAATCAGAAGGCATCTCTCTTTCTTCTGGTCAATTCACAGACTATCTGGCGACTTTGGCCGATAAGTATCCCATCATCAGCATTGAAGATGGCATGAGCGAGCATGACTGGGATGGCTGGAAAGTATTGACCGACCGCCTGGGCAAGAGCGTACAGCTGGTCGGCGATGATATTTTCGTGACCAACCCGAAGATTCTGCGTGAAGGTATCCGCTTAGGTGTGGGTAACTCTGTGCTGATCAAGGTCAACCAGATCGGTACTTTGACTGAAACTTTCCAGACCATTGAAATGGCCAAGCGTGCAGGCTATACCTCAGTAATCTCACATCGTTCTGGTGAAACTGAAGATACGACCATTGCGGATATTTCAGTGGCTACAAATGCACTGCAAATCAAGACAGGTTCTTTATCGCGTTCTGAACGTATTGCCAAATACAATCAGTTGCTGCGTATTGAAGAAGAGTTAGGCGATGCTACCAGCTATGCTGGTTTGGATGCGTTTTACCATTTAAAACGCTAATCCTTTCGCTATCTAGCACTTGAGAGCTCTCACCCTAATATTTGTTATTCTGATTGCCGCGCTACAGTATCCGCTGTGGCTCGGCAAAGGGAGTTGGCTCAGGGTGTGGGATCTCAGTCGCCAGATTACTGAGCAAAAAGACAAAAATGCTGTCCTAAAGGCTCGTAACGATACGCTCGATGCCGAAGTGCGCGACCTGAAACAAGGTTACGCAGCGATTGAAGAGCGTGCACGCAATGAGCTTGGCATGGTCAAGCAGGATGAAGTGTTCTATCAGATTATTGAGCGAACCGGCCAGAATGCCAGCCAACCGTCTAGCCCAGACTCAAAACCTCAAAATGCTACTCCAGCACCCAACAACAGCACATCTGCAATTCCAGCCACCAAATTGCCTTAAACACAGCGCGGCGCCATAAATACAAAAGAGTGAAATACAGAATAGCGATATGAATAGACCTAAAGTATTGATCATTCTAGCAATCGTGCTGGTCGTTGGCTTCGTTACCACCTCTTTTTTTAGTTATCACGTCTCTAAACAGGCGATACACAAGACTATTGTTGATAACGAGTTGCCGCTTACCGCCGATAACATCTATTCCGAGATTCAAAAAGACTTGGTTCGGCCTGTATTTATTTCTTCCATGATGGCCTCGGATACCTTTCTCAGGGATTGGGTAATAGAGGGTGAGCAGGGTACAGAGAAGATCAGTAAATATCTGCAGCAGGTGCAAACGACCTATGGCGCTTTCGTCAGCTTTCTGGTCACTGAGCGCACCCACAATTACTACTACGGCGAAGGCATACTCAAGCAGGTAAAACAGGATGAGCCACGCGATGCTTGGTATTTTCGTGTTCGTGATCTCAGCCAACCCTACGAGATCAATGTGGATAAAGATCTAGCGCACCATGATGAGCTCACTATTTTTGTCAATTATCGTGTGTTGGATTACAGCAATCGTTTTATCGGCACTGTGGGCATAGGCCTCAATGTAGATAGCGTACAAAAACTGATTGCCAGCTACCAGAAGAAATATCAGCGCGATGTCTATTTTGTGAGCCACGATGGCACGATCATGCTTTCAGGCAGCCAGCGCCATGCGGCTGGTAAAAACATTAAAGATGTGGATGGCATGAACAGTCTGCCCGCAGAAATCATTGATCAACCAATCACCCAGACTAGTGCCGAAACAACCCGTGAATACGAGTATGAATACGAAGATCATCATGCCAATCACCTGATCAATGTGCGCTATATTCCAGAGCTGAAATGGTATTTGTTCGTTGAAAAAAGCGAGACCCAAGCAATCTCTGGTATTAAAAATACATTCATTCTCAACCTGCTGGTTTGTCTTGCCGTCACCCTGATTGTAGTTGCTATTACCGACATAGCTCTCAAGCGCTACCAGCAAAGGCTTGAAGTAATGGCGACGACAGACATTCTCACAGGCCTGCCGAATCGGCGTGCTTTTGATATTGTGATTGAAGTCATGTCTAACGATACCGCACGTAGTGGCGGCACTATTGCTATCTTGGTGCTGGATATTGATCACTTTAAGGCCATTAATGATCAATATGGCCACATAGGTGGCGATTACGTACTAACGGAAGCAGCTAGCATCATTAAATCAAGCTTGCGTGCTGCTGATTTTATTTGCCGCTGGGGTGGAGAAGAGTTTTTGGTGGTAGTGAGGGATTGCGATGAACACAATATCATCGCACTGGCTGAAAAAGTACGCAAAAGTATTGAGCACCACACTACTACATACCAAAACCAGACGATTGCCCTCACCGTGAGCATCGGTGCGGCTATTGGTAAACCATCAGAGACTTTGGAAAACCTGGTGGTGCGTGCAGATAAAGCAATGTATCAAGCCAAGAAGCAAGGCCGTAATCGCAGCATATTAAGCTGATTAAACTAGCCTTATCGCTATGCTAATGGATAAGGGAGCGGCTTAATTTTAAGCGCGAACCCTTGCCATAACAATTCACTGCCTTGCTCGAGAATCTCAAGCCTGAGCTCAACGAGCAACTCGTAACCAGCTTCAGGCGCTGGCGCACTTCTGACCACTTTACCAACGACATCATTATTACTCATGATGTCGTCCCCAATTTGGGGGGCTTGTTCAGATTTTACATGCGAAAGTTGGGTGCGTCGTTTTACCTTGCCCAAATAATGGGTGCGGGCAACGATTTCCTGGCCCGTGTAGCAGCCTTTCTTGAAATTGATACCGTCCAGTGCATCCAGGTTGATCATCTGCGGCACAAAGGCTTCTTGTGTTGCTGGCGCGATATCGGGGATACCGGCTTGTATCTCCCAGTAATCCCATTGGCCTTTATCTGCGGGCTGGGCGTGTTCGCTTAATGTTGCCCATATTTCTGCAGCATGGTCGTTGGTGGTATAGATTTGATAGCGAGGAGTGTCACCTGGCAGGCGCAGCAAAGTGGATTGAGCGAGCGTAGTTAAGGCATAAGCTTGTTGAGGAAGGTGTTCTGCACCAAAGCAACTGTTCATTGCTGATAAAGCTTCTGGCCCAGCAATACCAAAGCGAATGATGTCATCGGAGACATCTTTGATAGTGACTTTAGAGCGCATCACATACATTTTGAGGCGTTTTAATATAGGCTCAAGCAAATCGCGATTGAGTTGCAAGTGAAGATGGTCTTGATGTGCGAATGCAAGAAACAAAGCTAGCAAACGGCCTTTGGGAGTGCAGTAGCCAGCGTATTGAAAATTACTGCCGTCGAGTTTTTTAACATCATTAGTGACTTGGCCTTGCAAGAAATCTGCTGCATCTTCCCCATCAAGTTGCAGCAGGCCTATATGGGATAAGTCGGCGAGTATGGTTTGATTAGCAACAATGCCGCTGTTGCCTGCAAAAGCGGTGACTTGATTATTCTCAATCGTCGCGCCCTGGGATATTAAAAAATCTTGCCACTGTGTCATGATTGGATGCCGTTGCGGATAAATATGTGAATGATTATAACGTGAAGGCGTATGGCTTATATTTCAAGGCGGTAGTATTAACAAACTTAATCTCTCTATCGATTCATGAATATCAAATTTAACTCCAAGCCTTCTTATTATCTGCTCAGCATTTTGTGCGTAGCCAGTGGGCTGAGTATGCTGGTGATCGCCTGCATGCCTCTATTACTTTGGCTCAAAGCCTTGCTGATTCTGCTGGTCATACTCAGTAGTGCTTTTTACATCGCCAGAGATGCTTTAGGTTTGTTGCCTTGGTCATGGGTGGCGCTTGAAATTGATAGCCAACACCAGTTTCAGTTGACCGCTAAAAACGGTGTGCAGCACACAGTGACAGTTTTGCCAGAGAGTCTGGTTGCTAGCTATTTAATCGTACTGCAATTAAAAGTAGAGCAACCGTTCTTGCGCAAAAGCTTGATTTTATTACCTGATAACGCAAACCCTGATGATTTGAGGCGTTTGCGCGTTTGGCTTAAATGGGCATCACATAAAAGTAATGATGCCCATGCCGAGTTAGAGGATGCCGTTTAGAAATCAGACAGTTTTACGGCTACGAAAATTCTGTGCCCGATGTGACAAGCGTTTCATTAAATGCAGTAGGCGTTGCGGTGTGTAGGCGCTAATAATCAAGGCAATCGCTAGCAAGCCTAACAGCCAGTCTATCTGCATCGGGCTGAAGTCTCTTTTTGCAGGTTTCAGGCGCTGCATGGCGGCTTTTACATTAGGCTCGCTATCTCCGCGCACATATTCAGCATGAATCTCACCGCTGAACTGTTTGAGATATTCTTCATCCAGGCGTGATGGATAGCGGTCATCTTCATTGGTTGCTACGTTGTCATCGCGGTTACCAAAGTTCTGCTGTGAAATCTGTGCGATACCAGGCTGCATGGTGAAGTTTTCAGCAGACCAGTAACCGATGATGGTATTTTTTTCGTCCAGTTTAGGAATAGGGTAGGCATCCAGGCTACCAATCCCAACGACTAACCAGCCGTTACCACCCTGAAACCCGCTGAGGTCACGCGTGTTAAATGCATGCAGATGTGGCGCTTCTTCACCATCAGTGAAAAATACTACTTGTGCAGGCTCTGGTAAGGTTCTTAACAAGCGGCTGATGGCTTCGGCGCTTTCACGGATTCGGCTATTGCCAGACCATGCCATACGCCACTCCAAGTGGTTGAGCGTATCTTGAATGGCATCGTAGTTCCCGCAGACCTCAATCGGGGCATACAATGCAGCGACCGTAAAGCCTGCAAATACCGATAAGCTCACACGACTACCGCAAGGCAATGTGCTGATCATGTCGTGCAACATGGTTTTGGTATATTCCAGTCGCGTCATCTCCTGCCCATGCCAGAACATGCCTTTTGTATTCATGCTCTGGCTGATGTCCACCACGAACATGTAGCTGTAGATATTGCGCGGAACAGGCACTACAGGCTTGAATATTGCCGCTACCAGCAGGATAAACGCGAGTGACAAAAATGCGGCATCCCTGCGATGCAGCAGGTAATGCCAGAATTTCTTGATAGAAGCTTTAAATTGCATGGATGTGTCTCTTAACCGTGCTTACGGCAAACCAACGGGAATACTGCCCATAATCAGGCCTGGTGAATCTGAATCACCTACGCCTGGCGTTGGTGTCGCTGGCAACATTGAGATGACGCGGTCCAGGTTATGCCGTGCATCCCAGAAGTTATTGTCTAACCTTAATGATGCTTGGTAAGCTGTTTTTGCTTGTGTTAGCAGGTATTCAGTTTGATCTTTCACCGTCATGTCACGGCCATTGATCGCCAAGCCACGTAGCAGGTAGATATTGCCCGAGTTATACAGGACGGCTGATTTCTGTGTATCCGTACCCTCGTCTTTTAATTTAGCGAATAGCAACGTAGCTTCTTGATATTTGCCGTTATGTGCCTGCCAGTAAGCCACTGCAAATCTAGCCTCGTACGAATCTTTATCAGTGGCTGGCGCTTTACCATTAAGCACCGCATGATTGAAGTGATGTATCTGGTTAATACGTACTGCCTCCCAGCCCGCGCCTAGTGCGCTAGCAATGGCAATCACGCTGAGTAGGAATGTGGTTTTTTTAGCACTTAATGCCATGTTCTTACCTCAAAAAATTTGACTACAAGTAGCAACGCAATCAATAAGGCCGCTATTCCGTAGCAGAATGGTGCAAAGTCACGGCCTGGGATTTCTTCAATATAACGTATCGGTTTTTTCTCTTTGCGGTTGATGTCTTCAATTGCCTCTGCCAAAGACTTTGGGTCTTCAGCTTCATAGGCTTGAAAGCCTGTATGGAAGGTTTTGAAGAATTCATTGAGTTCAATCACGTCTGGCAGGGGTGCATCTTCTTTTGGTTTGAAGTTTGGGTCAAAGATACTGATGCCACCCGGCTTGCGCAGCACAATCCAGTAGAGCTTTACATGCATGCGGTCTAGCCAGTCACGTATTTTTTCTTGTGTTGCTGCGCCAATACGGCCACCACCATCTGATAATAAAATCACCGCACGCGAGCCCGAGTCTGGTGTTTTATCAAACTGTGCAAGGCCAGTGGTAAGCCCGCTACCAATGTTGGTTTGAAATAGTGCTGACCCGCCAGCTGCTTTAATTGCCGCGAGAATCGCATCGCGATTATCAGTGAGTGGCATGGCATGCATGGCTGAGTTGCTGAAGGTCACCATGCCGAACATGTCGTTGCTGCGCTCATTCACGAATTTGGTAATCAGGCGTTCGGCCGCTTGCGCCTTGGTTTCACCCGCATTGCCGCTGGCTTCTGCGCCAGAAAAGGGGTCATCCATACTGGCGCTGCGGTCAAATACCAATACCAACTGCGCACCTACGCCAACTCGCTCAATATACTGGATATGACTTACGGGCCTGGCTATGCCAATCACGGCTAGAAATATAGCAATGGCCGCCAGTATTTTCAGCAACAAGCCAAGCAGGTCTGACAAACGATCTTTTGGCAGCAGATTCATCCACGAATAGCTGCGCGTGTGCTGGCGATCTAGCAGCAAGGGCACTAAGGCGATGGGCAGCAGCAATAAGGCCCAAGGTGCGGCAAAATTCACTAGCTTAAACCTCGCTCACAATCACGGCAACGACGGCAGAACTGGCGTAGCCAAAGCTGCAAATCCTGCTCTATGCCGTGCCGAGCATCACTATCAAAAAACACATGGCGAGATAGCGCAAAAAATTTGGTGATTTCATCTTTGATTGGCGTGAATTGAGGCTTGGTCGTAATCACCTCGTCTGCTGTAAACACGCTATTGCCGGTGGATTGGTTGAATGCCACATGAAGGCGCTCAATCATTTTAGAGATATTTTCCTGGGTACTTGTATTGTCTTTGTTACCTTTAATTTTGCGCAAATCGCGGTAGGCGCGGGCAAATGGACCACCCATCCGCGGTAACCACGATCTATTGCCAAGAATATAGAAAAGTCCGATCACAACTACGCTTAATATGACCAAACAAGCGATCAATGCATAATGGTTCCATGTGCTATCAAGTAGCAGAGGCCCACGGAACTGGCTCATATCCTTTTCGACTTTCACTGAGCCATAAATGGTCAATGGTGAAATACGGAACGGAAAGTTTGGAATACGCACGGTAAACATATGGCCATTGCCACCAAATTTCACATATTCAGGTGGGAGCTGGCTGGGTTTGACCACGACACTATTGGTGAATACCTGATAGCTCAGTTCTAGCTTGTAGATAGTATCGTGCTTGGTCTCTTCTGCCGTCAGTACTGCAGACCGAACCTCCAAGCCTTGATTCTGACCTCTATATTTTTTCTCTGTACCTTGCAGAGGTAGCGATGTTTGCAGGATTCTGTAAGGCTTTTCTACTCTTAATGTAATCGTACGATTGAGAATGTCGCCCACGTGATAACCGACATCACGCACAGGGTCAATTGCCGTGACATATACCGTTGGGTTTTGGTTGGGTGCAGGAGCATCGACATCTGCAGCGTAGCTTGCTGAAGTTCCGCTAAGCAGACTTGTTAGCAAGCCAGAGCAGATTGCAATTGTGCTTAATAGATTAGCTAATTTCATTATTCAATACTCATTATTTTAAGCGTCTTGTATTAGATATCCAGTGTTACGCACCCAGAAACTGGTAGAAGTACTCGGTCAAACTATTTGCATCAAAACCATCTTCAACAAAGAATGGTGGAAAGTCATAACGCATGAAAAGTTGATACAGTGCTTCGCGACGTTCGGCAAACGAAGCCTGAATGCGTGCATGCATATCGCCACGCAAGAACAGGCTACGGCGCTCGCCAGTTTCGCTATCCATCACATGCGTGATGCCGAATTCGGGTAATTTTTTGTATTCCGCCGCATCCCACAACACGATAGGCACGATATGGTGGCGTTGCATGCTGTTGATGGCTTCTTCAAGCACATCCAGCGGCATATGAAAATCTGATACAAGAAATACCAATGCGCGTTCACGTGATAAATGTGCACTGACTCCGAGTATGCCTTCGCCAGCCACTTGCTCTGGACGGTAATCCTTCAATCGTTCAGCGAGTTCATAAGCACCTTGCACTCGCGTGCTGGCATGGCTGATCCAATCTTCACGGACTTGATTATCAAAGCCGATGAAGGAGAAGGGGTCGCTTGCACGTGATGCCGAGTAAGCTGCTGATGCAGTAATTTCAGCGGCTATATGCAACTTGTGATGTTCACCCAAAAACCCCATAGAGCCTGAAAGGTCACATGCCACAAAGATAGGCGTTGAGCTGCGTTGGTTAAATATACGTACAAAGACCTGCTCAAACGGGTCGCGCAGCGTGAGGCGCAAATCAATACGCCGTGGATCAGGGTATGAAATCAGCGGGGCATGCCCGACAAAGTCCATGCCTAACCCACGTTGCACGCTCGCATGCCTGCCAGGGTGGCGGCCTTTTGAGCGCCAACCTATCTGGTAAGTGAATTCTTTAGCCAGGCTATTAACCATCATGATAACGATTGATTTGTATTTTTAAGGCGCAGAAATGACGTGAATAATCTTGCTGAGCAATTCACGTGCAATAGCGGTACGGCGCATTTCATATACGGGGCTGAACACCAGTCTGTGGGCGATGGTTTCATGGAATACCGTATGAATATCTTCAGGCACTACTGCTTCACGATCATTCAGCCAGGCGTTCACACGGGCGGCTCGCATCATCATCGCCATGCCGCGTGGGCTTGCACCTGCGATGACTAAACGGTTGATGTCTACACCATCAATTTTTACGCCGTACTGCGCTGGGGCTTTAGTAGCCAACCACAGGTTAAGCGCATAGCGACGTAAGGTATCGCTGGCCTTAACTGTTTTCTGGATATTGCTGGCCACGTCATTCAGTTTGTCGAATTGGAGAATGTCGGGCTGAACCTGCTCAACAAGCGCATCTACGTTATGGAAGCGTGTGTCGAAAATCAGTGATTCAAGAATGTTTTCATCACTAGGTACCAGAATCGGGATTTCCATCATGAAGCGGTCACGCGCTGCCGATGGGATCTCAAAGGTTTCTTCGCGTTCTACTTGATTTCTGTCAGCGAATACCAACATATGCGGGAAGACATATTCTTTGTTGAATGCAGATAATGTGCGCTCAGCCATCACACGTAGTAGTAAGGAGTGTACTTGTGGGCGAGCACGGTTGATCTCGTTAAAAAAGAATACGGACAAATCTTCACCCTGCGCCAATAGAGGACCCGGGCTTACGTGTGGGCGACCATCTTCACCAAGGTAGGTGTGGTAGATCAGATCATTCGGCATTAAGTCGATGGTGCCTTCAATGCGTTGGTAACCACCGCCGATACCGCGCGTAAATGCGCGCAGGAGTGTGGTTTTACCAACGCCAACATCGCCTTCAAGCAATACATGCCCACGGGCGAAAATGGCGGTGGTAATCAGCCGAACAGGTGATTCTTGTCCGACGACTACTTTGTTGATTTCCGATTCTAGTTTTAGCGCATGTTGGCGCCAGTCGGCTAGTTGGCTGTCACTCATTGACGTATCCTGATCTGATGAATTAGAAAAAAGTGCTGCTTGATAAATATGCTCAAGCAGCCTATTTGTAAACAAATGTTACTGCATATTAACGATTTTATGCCCGGGTGTAAACAGACCTGTATATAGCTAAACGATTTTAGGGCTTTCGTTTAAGGTCATTTCCAGCGAAAATAGCGGTTGTTCATTTAAACTTAATAAAAATTAAGCACACTTAATTAACCTAAAAGCAAAATAATTCAATGGAAAAACAAAATAGCTTTACGTATGAAGAGCTTCTTTCGTGTGGTCGCGGGGAAATGTTCGGCGCAGGCAATGCGCAATTACCATTGCCGCCTATGCTCATGTTTGACCGCATTGTAAGTATTAAAGAAGATGGCGGTAAGTATGGCCATGGTGAGATTATTGCTGAACTGGATATCACACCTGATCTATGGTTTTTTGGCTGCCATTTTACTGGTGACCCTGTCATGCCTGGCTGTTTAGGCCTTGATGCGATGTGGCAACTGGTTGGTTTTTTTCTGGGCTGGATGGGTGGCCCTGGTCGCGGTCGTGCACTTGGTGCTGGCGAAGTCAAATTTAGCGGTCAAGTATTGCCTACAGGCAAGAAAGTAACCTATTACATTGATTTGAAACGTGTAATGATGCGCAAGCTGGTGATGGGTATTGCCGATGCGCGCATGGAGCTAGATGGGCGTGAAATATATGTTGCGCGTGATCTGCGTGTAGGTCTGTTCACAAGTACAGAAAACTTTTAGCCTCACATTTCAAACTTAAAAAATTTCGATAGTCATTTAGAAAATATTTTGAGGAGCACGCAATGCGTCGTGTAGTCGTCACTGGTATGGGGATAGTCTCCAGCCTTGGTAATAATAAAGCAGAAGTATTGGATAGCCTGTTTGAGGGTCGTTCAGGCATCACATATCAACCTGAATATGCTGAGCATGGCATGCGCTCACAAGTGGCTGGCTCAGTCAAGAATCTGGATATTCCTGCACTTATAGACCGTAAACTGCTGCGCTTTATGGCGAACGGTCATGCCTATGCGTGGATTGCTTTGCAAGAAGCGATTGGCGATGCTGGATTGGGTGAAGAACTAGTCTCAAATGTAAGAACTGGCATTATCGTTGGCGCTGGCGGCCCTTCAACTGAAAGCATCGAAGAAAGCAATCAAGTGCTTGTCGAGAAAGGCATTCGTCGTGTCGGGCCTTATATGGTCACCAAAGCGATGTCGAGTGGTGTAGTTGCAACCCTTGCGACTGGTGCCAAGATCAAGGGCGTTAATTACAGTATCAGCTCAGCATGTTCAACAAGCGCGCATTGTATCGGCGCTGGTGTAGAGCAGATTCAGCTTGGTAAGCAAGATATCGTATTTGCTGGAGGTGCCGAAGAAGAACATTGGACATTGTCTTATTTGTTCGATGCCATGGGTGCGATGTCCAGCAAATACAATGACACGCCTGAGAAAGCATCACGGACCTATGATGCTGACCGTGATGGTTTTGTAATCTCCGGCGGTGGTGGTATCTTGGTGCTTGAAGAGTACGAGCATGCCAAAGCACGCGGCGCTAAGATTTACGCAGAGGTGGTGGGTTACGGCGCGACTTCTGATGGCTATGACATGGTTGCACCAAGCGGAGAGGGCGCAGTGCGCTGTATGAAGCTTGCATTGCAAGGCATTAGCGATGTTGATTACATCAACACACATGGCACCAGCACCCCTGTAGGCGACACGAAAGAGTTGGAAGCGATTCGCGAAGTATTTGGTGATGGTGCGTACGGCAAAGTACCTGCAATTGCCTCGACTAAGTCTTTATCTGGCCATGCACTTGGCGCAGCTGGTGTGAATGAAGCCATTTATACATTGATTATGATGGAGAATGACTTTATCGCTGCATCTGCGAATATCGAAACCTTAGACCCTGTTGGAGAAGGTTTACCTATCGTGCAGAAACGTATTGATAAAGCGAATGTTCAGACTGCTTTATCCAACAGTTTTGGATTCGGCGGTACTAACGCAACGTTAGTGTTTTCGCGTACAGGGCTTTAATTGCTTAGGACTCTAATGGCTTAGGAGAAGCGCCGCAGCTACGTTGCGGCCTTCTGCCATTAGTATATTGTAAGTACGGCAGGCAGCAGCGGTGTCCATGCATTCAATACCAATGCCAGCTTCTATCAAAGCACGGCTTAATTTGGGGTGAATGAACTGGTGTTTTTCACCGGTGCCGAGTAGCACTACTTCAAGCTTTGCACTACCAGAGGTAGATTCAATCAACTTCTCAAAATGCGCCTCGGTCAGGTCACTGAAGGTTTGCACATCCCAATCAGGTATTACCAGTTCAGGCAGCACAATCAGGCTTTGCGTGTAGCGTAATTCGTTGACTTGAATCCAGCCAGCGCCATAGCCTGTAATCAATTGGTTGCCAGCGGCTTTTGTTAGGTGCAGTTTCATTGATGATATATGGCTGTTAATAATGAAGAATAGCGCGGCTTAAATTGCTTGTAGCGCCCGTGTCAATGTAAAATAGCATACTTTTAAGTCAGCCTTTTAATCAAGTTCTAGTTGTATGGATACTCATACGACTAGATACCATTAGAAAAAACACGACAGGCAATCATGGAACCCATACTCAAATCTTTAAAGCTCAGCAACGTTTGCTACGATATTCGTGGCCCCGTGCTTGCGCGAGCCCGTGAGATGGAGGAAGAGGGTCATCGCATCATCAAGCTGAATATCGGCAACCCTGCGCCGTTTGGCTTTGAAGCACCTGAAGAGATTCTGCAGGATGTGATTCGCAATATGGACCAGGCTTCTGGCTATACAGATTCCAAAGGCCTGTTCGCCGCACGCAAAGCCATCATGCATTACACACAGCAAAAGAAGATTGCAGGCGTCACCATCGATGACATTATCATCGGTAATGGCGTATCCGAACTGATTGTCATGGCCATGCAAGCATTGCTGAACAATGGTGACCAGATTCTGGTGCCTATGCCTGACTATCCATTATGGACGGCCGCAGTCACGCTTGCTGGTGGTTCGCCACGCCATTACCGCTGCAATGAAGAGGATGGATGGCTTCCTGATCTTGAGGATATGGAAGCCAAGATCACAGCCAATACCCGTGGCATTGTGCTCATCAATCCGAATAACCCGACAGGTTCGCTTTACCCAGCGGACTTCTTGTTGAAGGTCATAGAGATCGCGCGTCATCACAAGCTGGTGATTTTTGCAGACGAAATTTATGACAAGGTGCTGTACGACGGCAATGTACATACTTCAGTAGCTTCGCTAGCTGATGATGTGTTGTTCGTCACCTTCAACGGTTTATCCAAAAATTACCGTACTTGCGGCTACCGCGCAGGGTGGTTAGTTGTTTCTGGCGAAAAACGTCACGCACAAGACTATATCGAAGGCCTGAATATGCTGGCTTCCATGCGTTTGTGCGCTAACGTGCCAGGCCAACTCGCAATCCAGACCGCGCTTGGGGGTTACCAAAGTATCAATGACCTAGTGGCGCCTACTGGCAGGCTATGCAAGCAGCGCGACCTTGCTTACGAGATGCTAACCGCGATTCCTGGGGTTAGTTGCGTCAAGCCAGCAGCGGCCATGTATCTGTTTCCCAAGCTTGATCCTGAAATCTATCCAATCAAGGATGACCAGCAATTCATTCTTGATTTGTTGCTGGAAGAAAAAGTATTGCTGGTGCAAGGCACAGGCTTCAATTGGAAGACACCAGACCATTTCCGCGTGGTGTTCTTACCGAATGTGGATGACCTCACGGAGGCAATTAACCGTATTGCCCGCTTTCTTGAGCACTATCGAAAAACACACGCAAAATAAAAACTCCGAAATTAAACAGTTCTGGAATACGTAATGAAACAAATCAATGTAGGTCTTTTAGGTATCGGTACAGTCGGCGGCGGTACGTTCAATGTGCTCAAGCGTAATCAGGAAGAAATCAGCCGTCGCGCAGGTTACAGCATCAAGATTACCAAAGTGGCAGACCGAGATATTGCCCGAGCTAAGGAAATTACTGCAGGTGCTGCAGAGGTCACAGATGATGCGTTCTCTGTGGTCAGCGATCCAACGATTGATGTGGTGGTTGAGCTCATCGGTGGTTATACCTTGGCGAAAGATTTGGTGCTTAAAGCTATAGAAAATGGCAAGCATGTGGTCACGGCTAACAAGGCGCTCATTGCCTTGCACGGTAACGAGATATTTGCGGCAGCACAGAAAAAGAACGTGATTGTGGCCTATGAGGCTGCAGTAGCTGGCGGCATCCCAATCATCAAGGCCTTGCGTGAAGGTCTGGCCGCTAACAAGGTTGAATGGATTGCTGGAATCATTAACGGTACTACCAATTTCATCCTCACCGAAATGCGTGAAAAAGGTCTAGCTTTTGCTGATGTGCTTGGTGAAGCACAGCGCTTGGGCTATGCAGAAGCAGACCCTACCTTTGACGTGGAAGGTATAGATGCCGCACACAAGCTGACTATCATGTCCGCTATCGGTTTTGGCATCCCTATGCAGTTCGATAAAGCTTATACCGAAGGCATCACCAAGCTTACCGCCAAGGATATCCGCTATGCGGAAGAGTTGGGCTATCGCGTAAAGTTACTGGGTATTACCAAGCGTACTGAAGATGGTGTCGAGTTACGCGTGCACCCGACACTGATTCCTGAAAAGCGCTTGATTGCCAACGTCAATGGCGCCATGAATGCCGTTGTGGTCAAGGGCGATGCAGTTGGCCCTACCTTGTATTACGGCGCTGGTGCTGGTGCTGAGCCTACGGCTAGTGCAGTGATTGCCGATCTGGTCGATGTTGCACGCATGCATAACGCTAGCGTTGATCAGCGTGTACCTTATCTGGCATTCCAGCCTGAGCAGATCAAACCTTTGGCTATATTGCCTATCGAGGCCATCAGCAGTGCTTATTACCTGCGCATGCGGGCCAGTGACAAGCCGGGTGTGCTTGCTGATGTGACCAAGATTCTGGGTGATCGCCAGATATCGATTGATGCCATGATGCAGAAGGAACCGCAAGATAACGAAACTGAGGCTGACATCATCATACTTACCCACATCACCGTCGAGAAGAACATGAACGCCGCGATTGCTGCGATCGAGGCATTGCCAGCGATTGTTGGTTCGGTCACCCGTCTGCGTATGGAAGAGCTAGGTAAGTAATATGCGATATATCAGCACCCGCGGACAATCTCCCGCACTCAATTTTAGTGAAATCCTGCTTGGCGGTTTGGCGCCTGATGGCGGCCTATACATGCCTGAGCAATATCCGCAGTTTAGTGATGCTGATCTCAGCGCGATGCGTCAGATGAGTTATGCCGACCTCGCTTACACCATACTTTCGCGCCTGATTGATGATATTCCTGCCGCTGATCTTAAAGCAATTGTTGCCAAGACCTACACGCCAGAAGTCTATGCCTATGCACGTCCATCGCAGAATGCGACGGATATTACACCTACGCTCAAGCTGGAAGATGGCCTTTATCTGTTGTCGCTATCTAACGGCCCAACGCTGGCATTTAAAGATATGGCCATGCAGTTGCTCGGCAACCTGTTTGAATACGTACTAGCTAAGGTAGGCCAAACCACCAATATTCTTGGCGCTACTTCGGGTGATACAGGCTCGGCTGCTGAGTACGCCATGCGTGGTAAAAAGGGTATCAGCGTATTCATGTTGTCACCGCATAAGAAAATGAGCCGTTTCCAGACTGCGCAAATGTTCTCACTACAAGATGACAACATCCATAACATCGCGGTTAAAGGTGTATTTGACGATTGCCAGGACATGGTCAAGGCTGTGTCTAACGATGCTGAGTTCAAGGCCAAGCATAAGATAGGCGCAGTCAACTCAATCAACTGGGCGCGCGTGGCAGCCCAAGTGGTGTATTACTTCAAAGGCTATTTCGCGGTCACCAAGAGCAATGCTGAGTTAGTTAGCTTTGCCGTGCCGTCAGGTAATTTTGGTAATGTATGCGCAGGCCATGTGGCTCGTATGATGGGCTTGCCGATCAAAAAACTGGTCGTTGCAACCAATGAAAATGATGTGCTGGACGAGTTCTTTAAAACTGGCGTCTATGCACCCAGAACTTCAGCACAGACCCTCCACACATCTAGCCCATCCATGGATATTTCCAAAGCCTCCAATTTCGAGCGTTTTGTGTTTGACCTAGTTGGCCGTGACTCAGAACAAGTGCGTGCTTTGTGGAGCAAGGTTGATCAGGGCGGTGCTTTCGACCTGAATGCCAATGGCCTGTTTGCCAAGGTCGCTAATTATGGTTTGGTCTCAGGTTCGAGCAATCATGCCAACCGCATGCAAACTATACGTGATGCGTATGCCAAGTATGGGGTGACGATTGATACGCACACTGCAGATGGCCTTAAAGTAGCGCTAGAGTATCGTGAAACTAATGTGCCTATGGTTGTACTCGAGACCGCCTTGCCTGCCAAATTTGAAGATGCCGTAGTCGAGGCTTTAGGCCAAAAGCCAGAGCGCCCCGCAAGCTTGAGTGGGCTAGAAAGCTTACCGCAACGCTTTGATGTGATGGATGCCAGCGTACAGGCCATCAAGCAATACATTACCGATAAAGTTTAATCGCTATCTTGGCCTGAACGGAGTCAGTCGTTAATTATGAAAACCTATCACGATCTTGTCCGTCATGTGCTTGAGCACGGTAACAAAAAAGAAGACCGCACTGGCACGGGTACCTTGTCGGTATTTGGTTACCAGATGCGTTTTGATCTGGCTGAAGGTTTTCCGCTACTGACGACCAAAAAAGTACATCTCAAATCGATTATTCATGAGTTGCTATGGTTTCTACAGGGCAGCACCAATATTGCCTACCTTAAAGAAAATGGCGTAAGAATCTGGGATGAATGGGCCGATGAGAATGGCAATCTAGGGCCGGTTTACGGGCATTTTCCCACAACCTAAATATTGTCCATAGGTTATACTTGTCTTTTAAAACAAAAGTTTATTGGACGATATGGATGCAAGGATCGAACTGACAATTGTCATGTCGGCTGGGGCGCTTAGATATTATCCTCGTAAACACTTAGATTCTCTGACCATAAAACTTCTTTATGAGTGTATTCAAGTAAACAATCCCCTTCTTGTGCTGATGTCATATAAGCAGATTTCGCATGTGATTGACCCTAACCACACGAATGTCATTCACATGAACCGAAAGACTTAAGGGGCTATTAGCGTGGTCAGCCATCAACTCTTCAAGATACTTCCAAAGATGGAACTAGTCCATTATTTCGATGCACTCCATGGTGAAGTAAACCTTCGTGAAGCGAACAATCTGCCATTTATTTGCTGGCCAGACCGTTCGCCATGCTTGGCTGCGAATGCCTTCATGGTACAGCTGTATAAACGAAATTTAAGTCGAAACAACAACGGAGGGACTTTACGTCAATTTGCCAAGGACATCAGTCATCTTATTCGCTATTGCTCTGACAACTGCATAGACTTCATTCAGATGAATGGTGATCGATTTACCGACTTTATTGCTAAATTGAGAAGCGAGAAGGATCCGCTCAATCTTATGGCAAGAAAAAGGGATTCCAATACGCTTATTGCTATTGGTCGGAAGTGTATCGAATTCTTGGATTTTATTGGCAAACTTAATGGAGATGATGGTTTTGTAATCTATACTTTAAAAGCCCAGCAGAAGAAATATCAGATCCGCACGAAGAATTCTAAATCAGGAAGGATTGAAAAATTTGGGTGGCATCACGAATCTTTTGACACTCCAGGCCCAAGAAAAAACAGATTACCAATCTCTAGGCAGTCTATTAAGGAATTGTACGATGCAATTCCATTGCTCAGTTCGACCAACCTAGATCAACAAAGTAAGCGATTTATCGATCGCAGAAGAACGGTTATGCTTCGCCTACTTGAAATGACTGGGGCACGCATCGAAGAGGTTGCAAGAATTCAGGTAAAAGATATTGAGGAGGCCGTTGAACAAAATAATCCAATGCTACGGCTGACCACTCTCAAAAAAAGAAGGTCAGAGCATCGTTTCGTTCCTGTTTTGCATCAGGATCTTGCAGCTTTGAAAGCCTATGTCCGTGTAAATCGCAATATGGTAATTAAACGAACGATTAGAGCGGCTCAGGATCATGGTAGCTTGTTCGTAAGCGAAATAACCGGCAAACCCATTACAAGTAAATATATGTCAAACGAGATTGGGCTTCTCAGAAGAACTGCTGGCATTGGCAGTCAAGCTTGTGCCCACATGTTCCGTAACCGATTCATAACCAAACTGTTTGTCAGACTCATCAATCAATATGATTTCGACAACAAGGATAACTTCAGGAAAGCTCTTCTTGACGCCAATACATTGAAGCAACAAGTGCAACAATATACTGGACATGGGAATGTAGCATCCCTCGATACCTATATCGACATGGCATTCGATGAGGTGGCAAATCTGGTAGCAGTGGTTAGCACCGTCCAATTACAAGAGGCGTTTGATTCGTTCGATAGTAATGTTGATATCCTACAAATGGAGCTTAAGGCTGGTCTTCCAATCACAATATACCTTGAAAAATATCACGAATTACTGAACCTTAGAACTACAGATGTTGCCCATATAAACGAACTTCAACGTCACAACAATTCAGAATAATAGAAGCAACGTAAAACAGTAACTTAACGTTGATAATAATTAGACTGAAAATGGGTAGGCAATTGGATCGTGATGCATGTAACCTTCGACAGTAAAGTCATCAACAGTTACCCAAGTTTCGAGGTCTTCAAGCGTCTTTATATCGGGATTGATTATTAACTTAGGGGGCGGAAATGGCTGACGTTTTAATTGAACGTTTTGCATGAGATCCAATTGATCTTCGTATATATGAGCGTTAACTATCTTATGGAAAGCTTTTCCTGGTTTATTACCTGTTATTTGAGCCATTATCGCTAATAGAAAATATACCTGCACCATATTAAAATTAAGGCCAAGTGGAACATCGCAACTTCTTTGGGTGCTATTTAAATATAGCGTCCCAGCCAACAAGGAAAAGTGATGGCTATACATGCATGGCCTCAAGCAACCGAGATGAAAAGCTCCAGGATGATAGAAGGTGTAAATTTCCCCGCGGTCATCTTTACCTGAACGCAAGTCATCATAAATTTTTCTTAGCAGATCAATACTGCCACCGTCTGGCTTTGGAAAATTCCTACCAATTTTCCCGTATATAAAACCACAGTCATCTTCCCCTTTTCGATTAGGGTTTTTCAACCAATCAGGATTTTCATTGGCATTTGCATCCCATGTCCGGGTTCCAATCTTCCTAAAATCAGCAGCATTATCGTAACCACGAATATATCCAATTATTTCCGCGATGGCAGATTTATAAAAACTCTTTCTCGTTGTAACAAGAGGAAACTCACCCATACCTACATCATATGTTAAATCTGCATTTATGACGGTGAGACACTTTTTTTGGGTTCTTGCATTATCTACCCAGATGCCTTCATCGATTATTCTTTGACATAAGTCTAAATATTGTTTCATTTATATTGGCTCATTTTTGGAAAACATTAGAAATTTTCCCATTGTAAAAACTGCGCTCGATGATCAGACTTTGGTATGCAAAAACTCAATAATACACAGCTAATATTATATGACGTAGGTGTAATCCTAACCCATAAATACAAATATCCTTAATCCTTACACATCCTCAACTGATTTGGCCCCTTCTTCTGCGAGCCTGCGTATTACTGTGAAACTTGCCACTTATAATTTTCCAATCTGGCCACCAATCCTATTCAAAGTGGCCAACAATAATTATTAAAAGTTGGCAGCTTCCGCTATCGGCCAATAGCAGACATATTGTTGTTATGTGTTTCCTTACAATTCCACCTTAAATTACAATCTATATTTATAAAACTGGCTGGACGAATAATGGCTTTCATAAATGAATCTTTGGGAGAAAACCAAAGATATTTATTCCCAAGAGATCTATTCTATAAGCCATACAATCCTTATAAAGAGCCTATTGAGCTTTACAGATGGACGGTAGATTGGGATCGAGACGTTTTTATTATTTCACTCGGAACCATAGGGCCTGAGCAGCCAGAATATTTTGCAATGAGTTGGTGCAAAAAAGTTATTAAATTTGCAGCATATGTCCATTTCGAGGCTGATGAAAATGTGAGTCATGCTTCTGTAAGAAAAGCTCATGCTACCGTCACATGGAAAATAACTAGCTTAACCATTCCATCAGCCTTACAAGCAATAAGGGAAGAAGTCATCCAATTATTACTTGAAGGTCTTGATGCAATGGGCAATTCAAACTCAAGAAGAGAAGGCGTTGATACAGTTAAGGTCATCTTTACGTAAGTTACTCATGAGAAAATATTTTGCAATATTGATGGCCTTATTTGCCATTCAAGTCCATGCAAGTGACGAGGCTTATATCGGCACTTGGTTTTCCTGTGACAGCAAGTCTGGGGAATATGAAGTGCTAGATGTTGAGAAATTAAATGACAGGTATGTTGGTCTTCTTGAGTCTTCAAAAAGCGGCGGAGTATATTCTGCTCAACTTTCAGGCGCACCCATCAAAGCAGGGCTTATCCTGACAGGTTGTCAGAGCTATCGTGGTGAAGCTTGTACGAATAAAGCCCCAACTATTAGGATTAGCCTAAAAAATTCTAATAGTGCTGGCTTTATCCATATACCCAAGTCATCACTCAAGAAGTTAATAAAGCAGTGTTCTGAGAACTCACAGAACAATAATGATCATTAAGCTATGCCAAGTCCCTCAGATTATATGAATAACTGCTTTCGACTTTTTCTCATTCTGGTTCTGTCGGTTACTGAAAGTAATGCTTTTGCTGATACTACATCCTGCAAAAGCATCTCTGAGAAAGCGCTAAAGGTTCTATCTAATCGCATTCAAAAAGACAGGCTTTATGAATCCAGAATAATGAAGTCTTGCTATTCGTATCAGACTATCAGCTGTTCCAAAACTTCAGTGGATATTGAATTAAATGAAATTCATGACAAGATATGTGGAGGCGATCCTTTAATGTCACATATGTTAGATATGTATCGCGTAAATGTTAAAAATAACAGTATTCAGTGGTATTACGCCCCCGATGGGGAGTACATGCCATACAATAAAAAACGGATCACAGATAAGTGACTGCTAAGGGTCGTAACTGGACTAAATCGAAAATCTAAATATGCGCAGAATATTCAATATCTTTTTACTCACGATAGGCATCTTGCTTGCAGCATTTGGGTTTATTACATATAAAGATGGGGATAGTTTATTTATTCCCATATCGGTTGTAGGTATTGGCCTCATTATTTTTTCTTCAGTCAAAGACTCTCGTTTTGTTAAGCACAGACAAGAAGAGTATTTAGAACAAGTTAGTAACCGTGTCACTGCAATGACTCAAAAGCCGTGGATGTCAGAGCAGTCTCTAGAAGTTCATAACAGCAAATCGATACTATTACTTCTATTGTTGATAATAGGTATTAGCTCATTTACAGCTTATTCGGCTCTGATAATCGTTCCTCCTAAATGGCTATTGGGAATTGGAGCATCAATTGTCTCGTTACTATTTATCTTTACTTTGGTTCGAGCATCCACAGGGATTTCCAATCCTGATCTAATACTCAATCGCAACGGGTTGACCTCACCTATATATGGATATATACCTTGGCAAGAGGTTGAAGGAATCGACCTGCAAATTATCCATACCCGTAATAGCACTAATTACACCCTTATCTTCAAAGTGAGTAATTATTCAAAAATTGCGAAGAATATTCACTGGACTGAACGCGTGTTGGGTGGATTGGGACTTGGTGCTATAGGTCGTGGCAGGCTTGTTTTCCTATTGAAGGGAACCCAGGAGAAGCCAGAAACGATTACTGCTGTTGCTAAGTTCCTGTGGCATCAAACCACTGGTAACAATCATAACTGGAGTCATCTGCATTCACCTGAATACAATGATGCGTCAAAACGACTGGACTCTATTTTTGAACGATCCAAAAAACTCAACGCATTCAACAAATCGTCTTTAAACGATCCAATGGCTGAGCTTGAGCAAGTTAAACGAGATTTAGATATTGTGACATCTGAAAGCAGGCGCTTTGCCAGAAAGACTAATGCTTTTCTTATGGCATTTGTATTGTTTGGTTTGTTTTGTCTCGGGTCAGTTGTATTTAGACTTTTTAAGTCGTGAGTGGCTGCTATGGGTCGTTTTAAGCCCCTTAATTTAAAGTTGGCATCAAATGAAATTGTTAATGATCTTTGCGCTCTTGATATACTCTTTATGCGCGCAAGCTGAACCAAAAGTTCATGAGCCGTCATTAACAAGCCAAAACAAGGCTAGCCTTATTCAGATTCTTGGTGAAGCATTGAGCAGTAAAACCATTTCACAAAAACAATACGATCAATCAATTTATTGGGTTAATGCTTCCCCTTGCGATGGGGTGGAACGACAATTAACATCTAAGAAAAAAGCTGAGTTACAACTAGCGATTGCCAAAGAGCAAAAACGTGAAGTCGTAAAGGTCTATGATTCGTTCAAATACGCTGGGTGGGTAATCCTCTTCACCAATGCCAGCGAGGGAGATGAGCCCTACATGTTTTATTCCAAAGACCCCTTGAAGGGCGGTCATCCCATAGGTTTATGGAGTGGGACAGCAACTATTTTCGAAACCAATGAGGTATTACAGTGGGTAAAAGAAAAAATACCAAGTGTTCCAGCACATCTAGCGGAATGCTTTGCTTGGCATGTAACGCTCAGTCCGAAATAATTATGCAAAATCCATCATTCAAGCTGGTTAACTATCAAAAGCCGATAGTATCCATTTTTATTGCGCTGTTTCCTTATCAAGTATGAAAGGTATTGCAACTCTTTTTTTGCTACTCAACTGCCTTACTGGTTGTTTTTCGGTAAAGGTTTATGACTCACCTCAAGTCAATGGATATGTATCGTCAAAACAGACAGGGCAACCAGTTAACTCTGCGGAAGTGTCTGTTGAGCAACATCCAGAATTGATCACACAAACCGATAAAGCTGGTAATTTTGTTCTTCAATCGAAAGTAAGGCGTATTTGGTGTGCAGTAATGGCTGATAGCTGTATGTTTGCATGGTTTATGCATCCGATAAACGTTTTGATAAAAGCTGATGGGTATCAACCTATTAACATTTATCAAAACCCCACAAAAGCAGAGGCGGAGCGTGGTTTGAACTTAAATGTGGAGTTAACTCCAGAATAGAACATTAAATGACTGCTATGGGTCGGATAAGGTCATCCAAGAGCTGCAAATTAAGGATGAATTTTTGAGAAATCTCGCCCAAAGATTTAAGCCAATTTGTTAGTAATATCTCTTATTACTATCGCATTAATTACAGCGTGGAACTGGAGTGAAATGATTCAAAACCTTAGATATTTTAAAGTCCATATTTTTATTACTCTCCTTTTATTGCAATGCTTTATGACCGGCTGCGTTCCAGAAGGCCCTAGCGTAACCTGGGTTGCTCCTAAAATTACAGAGCAGCAGAGGGCTGAGTTTGAAACTCTTGTTGAAAATGAGGGATATAAGAAAGTCTATGAAGACGAAACCCAGAGGGTATTCTTACTTAAGCAAAATGCAGCTGAATTTGAAAATAATCTCCCTCGAATTTATTTGACAACGCAATTTCTTGTGAACTCTAAGCTAAAAGTTCGTTTCTCTCAGGATTTTAGAGAAAATGTTAGTGATAAAACATTCACGGTTGAAGCTGATAAATATCTCAATAAAATTGATACAGGATTAAAAGTTTTTTTCGGCGACCAATTAACGAGAGAATAAATATTAATTTTTTTGCTATGTCCACTGTGGGTCGAAACCAGCTTCTTATTCAAACGTTAGGGTAATAAAGATGAGTGCTTATTTCGTCAAATCAGTCTCGATTTTTCTACTGATCTTTATCTGCTTTCTTATCCCATCAATCTGGTATGTAAATCTTAGAGAAAAGCAATGTGCTGAGAAATGTCAAAAATCAGGTGCGAAAAGTTACGAATACAAGGGGTACACCGCTAGTATTAGCGGACGTATCAAAATGGATTGTTGTTCGTGCGTATGATAGAAATCATTCTAACGTATCATTCAAGCGGGGCGCGTAAATGACTGCTAAGGGTCGTCATCAGCCATTAATTTATTAGATTCATAACAAAGATTTTCATGTCAGCGCAATAAGTGAAACACATAATTAGATATGGCGATAATATTGGCCGACAATAAAACTAATAAAGGGGAACTCATGAAAAAAATATTATTAATACTAATCATTGGCTCAAGTTCTATTCTCCAAGGGTGTGTTGGCCCAGGTGCCATCCAAAAAGATTACACCCTGCAACAGAAAAAAATAGTAGTAGTTTCTGAACTTGGAAATAACTTTCACCACAATATTGTTGGCACTACTATTTTCACTAACAATATCACCCAAACAGACGTTAAAGATTGGCAGATCAATCATCTTGCAGCTAATCATTTAGTCGAGCGTTTAAATAAGCACGGCCTTTCTGCTACAGAAGTAGAAACAGATTTATTCACACCGCTTGATGGAAGTAGTGCATATGCGATTGAAGGCGTTCAGGATAAAGTCATTGAGCGAGTCAAGCCTCTTGGATATGACAGTTTAATCATCATTGCACCAGTAACTTCGGAACTTTATCCATTTTTCTATCCCGGATACGGCTTACTTACACGTTATAACTTTGGTAGCCAAAGTTCCTGTGTGTATGCTGCATTTATAGTTCAGCTCTATGACTTACACACTGGTAAGAAGATTGGCTGGGAGTGGATGAATGCCCAGCGAGGTCCCTGTGATTTTAAGAGTAGTAATGACCTGACAATCAAAGACAATTTTGAGGCATATAGCCCAGAGGTAAAACTTGAGATTCGTCACCGTGTAGAGAAGCGCGTCATTGACTCGCTTGATGCGACCGTGGATGAAATGGAATTGCTGCGTTAATTCTCATTCTATTTGTAGGGCACACCTCTCAATATTTACTGTTAGGGCAATAAATGCGTTTTGCTAAAACGATCATATCTTTAATAACGCTCCTCTCATTGGCAGGCTGTTATGGCCTTCCTACAAAGAAAACTATCACTAATAGTGAAGAAAATTCAGCTCGGATAGAATCTCAACCCAATGTTGTTACATTAGTTGTAATTCGTCCATATAACTATTATTACTTTGGGCACCCTGTAGAGGTTCTTGTAAACGGCATCAGCCAGGTCAAAATAACTAATCAGAGTTTCTCAGTTCTCAACGCGTCTCCTGGACAAATTGAAATAATGGGCCAGTCTGGATTGCTTGGACCGCCTAGTCAAAACATAAAAATTGAGGGGCATGCGGGTCAGGTGATTTATTTACTATGGAAAACTGGTGATGAGCCAAATTACAGCTCAGTTGTCCCTATAATTACTTTAAGGTGGCAACAATTACCGAAAGAGGATGCAGAGTTATATCTCAATGATGTTGAGTTCATAAAAGCAAAAAATGCTTCTTAAAAATGAGATATTTGTAAAATCTGCCTTCGCCAGAGAATAAATGTTACTCAACACATCATCAGAATTGAATATCTAAGTGTTTGCTTTGGGTAGTTTTAAGCCATAGCATGATCAGTAATTGAGATATTAAATGGAGTGCTGATGCTCAGATTATTTATTTTGGTTGTGCCCTTACTTTGTGTTTTTGGTATTTCTTCAGCCGAAACTCCATTACCGACTGATGTATCGAGTTTTCTAGAGCTTCGAGAATCTTGCGATCATTGGCGGGGAGAATATGGTTATGATAAAGATAGGCAATCGGATATTGATTGGTCAATTTGCCAATCATGTCCAGGAACTGACGCAAAGCTAGCAAAGCTTAAACGCAAATACAAAAATCAAGAAAGCGTGATGATAAAGCTAAATGATTTGGAATCTAAAATTGAGTCCAAGGACAAAGCGGCAACTCTTAAATTTTGCAAGACAACAAGAAAACCTGAATGGTATGAGAAGTAATCAGCGAGGGATATTAAAGTTATTCTTAATGGCTGCTATGGGTCGCAATGAGCCTCTTAATTTAAACGCTAGGCCTAATTTAGAGAATTGATATGGCATCTGTTCTTGTACTACGAATCCCTTTCTGGCGAACATTCGTCATCTATATTCCCGATCGATATCAATTTCTGCATGATCTAATCAGCAAATATCGGCGAAAAGTACGTGCTGAGATTTTCTCAAAAATCGAGTCGGGGAATGATCTAGAAGCTTTGCGGCTTGCTACTCCTAGAGGTCTGGCTCGATGGCGAGGCGAGTGGGGAGAATCCCCATTAGTTGCTGCTATAAATAATGGACGAAGTGAATTGGCATGCCAGCTACTCGAAATCGCTGGAACAGAATCAAATGATGGTGCATTAGTTGCTGCTGCGATGCGCGGTGATCTAATCGTTGTTAATGCCCTGCTTGCCGTTGGTAAGAATCCAGACGATCTTAATATACGTAGTGACCTTAACAAGAACCATACGCCCCTAATGTGGGCAACTAATCGGCATCACCTAGAGATTATGGAAGCATTATTAGCGGCTGGAGCAAACGTGGACGCAGTTGGTGAAAATACCTCAACGGCTGTAATGTATACTCGCGCAGGAAAACCTCTAGATTTGAAAGCGTTAGAAATTCTTTGTCGTTATAAACCAAATATTTATTTCAAAGATTGGCGTGGCCGAAATATTATCCGGGAAGCATTAGACCTCGAACGTAACAGCAGCATGCCGGAAATGCGATTATTACTTGAGCGCTATTATTCAAAAACTATTTTTGATGCAGTTAATAGCTGATGAGCATATATGCTTAAATAATTCGCTGAAGTGTCTGCTTTGGGTCGGATGCAGAATTGCACTTCGTATGTCAGTTGCCATAATATAGTTACTATCAACATGAAAAAGCAAAATTAACTTGATACATCTTTGTTCCGTTAAAGCCGATGAGTTATTGGAGCTTAAAGATAGATTCAAAGCTGGTGGCATTCCTATTTTTGTTGATGTGGATTATTCGCTCCGAGATGTTAGTGCGAATGGCACTCCTGGGATCTATAGAAGTGCATCGAGTCCCCCGAGCTTTTTCAGAATAAATGTTTGCTTGGACGAGCAATTTGAAGAGGCAAAACTTCTATTAAATGATCCAGGTTATCAAGTTAAGCACCCTGTCGATATAGCAAGTTTTGATGCGGAAATGAAAAAGCTTGGAGCTAACAAAGTACCTGATATAAAAATCCCTGTTAATTACTTGAATTTAATTTCTTTGTTCATTTTCATGGGATTTATATTTTGGCTGTTCTATCACATCATTTTTTCTTAAAGTTATATTCACATTGAAATGGCTACAATGTGTCGTTTTGAGCCATTGATTTAGTCTGAATCCCGCCAATATCACCAATCTTAAATACCAAAAAAGCGCAATTTCAGTCAGGACTTGCACTTTATGGCGCCCTATAGTTTTACCTCATTCAGACATACTTAGTAGAGCATATGGTGAAAGCAAATAGTTATGTCGTCAGGTTCAATAAGGTATTGGATTATATCGACCAACACCTCAATGAAGCACTGACCGTGGAATTATTGAGTCAAGTGGCAAACTTCTCGACATACCATTTTCATCGTCAATTCTCTGAGTATGTTGGAGTCAGCGTTTCTAAATATATACAGTTGATGCGGCTCAAGCGTGCATCTTACCGACTTGCATTCAACAAATCGGTAAGGATCACAGACATTGGATTAGATGCAGGCTTTGAAAACCCAGAATCATTTTCTCGCGCATTCAAGCATACGTTCGGGCAAACCCCTTCTGGATTTCGTCGAAAGCCGGCATGGGAACCATGGAGTCAGCGATACGAATTGCCAAAAAAAGAAAGGAATCACAAGATGGAAGTGCAAATTGTCGAATTTGAGGCGACCAAGATAGCAGCACTAGAGCATAGAGGTACGCCGTCATTAGTTAATAACTCTGTTGGAATCTTTATCGATTGGCGCAAAGCAACCGGATTATCGCCTGTTAAATCAAGCAAGACTTACGGTATTGTTTACGACAATCCCGATACAACAAATCCTGAAGATTTTCGCTTTGATATTTGCGGATCAGTCTTGAGTATTGTTCCAGACAACCCACAGCGAGTGATCAATAAGACAATTCCAACTGGCCGATGTGCGGTGGTGAGGCATCATGGTACGCACGATACGATAGGTACCTGCGCATACTATTTGTACAGAGACTGGTTACCCGATAGTGGAGAAGAGTTACGTGATTTTCCGATGTATTTTCATTATGTAAATCTACTGCCGGAAACTCCAGAGCATGAGTTGATTACGGATGTTTACTTACCGCTTAAACAAACCAAGTTAAACGGATAACTCAGGTTTACGTAATACTCTTTTACACAAAAATACGCATTGTTACCAAGCCGAAATATACCACTTACAAAGAGGCCTTAAAGTAGCCATAACTACTTATCTCCTCCATAGCAGCTCCTCGGCTGCATCAGGCATGGTTAACCACTTTGCTTTGATGTGGCCTTTATTTTTTAGGATATCCTGAACGTCAGGTTCACCCATAGACTCTATTATTGAAGTCCATCAAATGCTTTTGATAAGTGGCAGCTCACGACCCAAAGCAGCCATTTGGGTATGTATTAAATAGAAACAAATTTTATTGAGTTTTTTGTGCTGTTCTTGATTGCATACATTGCTTCATCTGCAATTTCTAAAAGAGCATGAATAGTGATCGGCATCCCTGAAAGATAGGTTACCGCTCCGATGCTATATGTCACCTCTGTTTGAGAGAGAGAGATAGCTTTCATTAAACTTTCTCGCATTCGGTTCATGATGATTTCCATCTCATCTCGATTCGTATTGATCAGAAGTAAAGCAAATTCATCACCCCCTAATCGACCAAACAGATCCCCTTCGCGAAGGTTGGCTTTAATAGCAGCAGCCGTGATAACCAATATCTTGTCCCCCATACCATGTCCAAGTTTATCGTTTACGGACTTGAAATTATCCAAATCGATGTAGGCGATAGAGATTGGATACTGATAGCGCAAAGAGCGAGCGAGCTCAGTCTGACAGACCTCATGAAAATGCCTGCGTGTGAGCGCGCCAGACAATAAATCTACAGTGGCCTGATTCTCTAACTCATTCATAAGCGAACGTAATTTTGACGTCAAATACGCGAATGAAGAAAATAAAATGATTTTTGATACGACATGGAATGTAAGTACAGAAGTATCTGCAATCTTTAATTGCATAAAGTCCAGTATCCAACCAGTGGTTGCAATGAGTACGAGGCTGACTGTGAAATATCGGCTTAAGAAAAAAGCAGATGTAATGATTGGGATGAGGTAAAAGACCGTAAATGGAGTAAGCGGGCCAGTAATGTAGTCAAATACCGAAATTAGGATTTGTAGAGCAAGTAATAAGGCAAACAAATATCGTTTGTCGATGCCGTCGATTTTTTTGATTATTAACAAGTGACGGTGCGTGTCATACATCAATGCATGCTGCGCCTCATTATTAGAAACAGCAAGCTCTGGCGAATATGTTGAAAGCTAAATGAGTTCTGATATAAACCAACACCTTTGTGTTTATAAGCCTATGCTGCATGCTCGGCAATCCGATTACAGGCAGGCTGTCATGTTTGAACCAATAGCAGTAGAAAGTGGAATTTCAAAAACTATCAGGTGGATAAGTATCTTTGCTGCTTGCCTGTGTATGTTCCCCAGCTTGTTATACCTGATCAATTCTGGATTTAACCAAGAGTTCTTTACCCAGCTTTATATGAGCCTGATATTTTCCATGTTTTGCCTATTAACTGGTGTGGCTCTTGGCTGGATTATTCAGGGCTTTACAAAACCTAAAGGCTTCTAGGCATTTAAAATCCAATAAAATACCAAATGACTACATCTATTCGACCTCAATAGGTATATGGTGAATATTCAACTAGGAGTCTAATCATGACCACATTGCAGAATAACATCATCGAATACCTGATTGATTATCAGCACATAACAGCATTTAACGCTTACGAGTGTAAGAAGCAAGGCCTAACGGTGAGAAGTGAAGGTTTAAAGCATAAGGCAGACATCATCGGAAATGCCGTAAGGGATTATCAAGCTGAATGCACCGCTGCTCATTAAACATAGCTCTATTGAATAGATAAAGGCAACTTAAAAGAGCCTATCAATTGAACGAAAACAAATTATTCAGAATGGACAAGAGATTGCTATTGGCCGTCTTAGGACGTTTTGAGGGTCTCGATTAGCCCCTTTGCCGCCATTCAGTTTGTAAAGAAACTCTGTTAAATCTACAGTTGAAATGCATAGAGATGTTTTTAGTATGTATTTTGTATATGCTGACTTTAGTATAAATTTATTCCGCACTGTTTCTGGCGTCCAGAATTCTAGGTAAATTGCTTTCAATCCAATCTGCCAGTGTAACAATGTGAGCAGCCACCTCTTCACCCAACGGTGTCAAACTATACTCAACATGTGGCGGCACCACTGGAAAAGATTTTCGATTTAAAAAACCATCCGATTCTAAGCTTTGTAAAGTTTGGGCTAACATTTTCTCACTGACCCCGTTCACTTTTTTGCGAATCTGACTAAAGCGTGATGTGCCTTCAAGCAACACCATGAGTACAAGTACACCCCACTGACTTGTTACGTGCTTGAGCACACTTCTAGATGGACATTCTGCGGCTAATAATTCACCACGTTGTAATCGCAAGGGTAATGACAATAACGTAGTAGATTTTTCAATGTTGTCATTTATTTTCATACTTACCTTTTTGTACGTACTTACTATTCGTTAGTTAGTTATCTTATCACTTCTATTTAATTTAAGGAGATAAAAATGATTGTTGTCACAGGCGCTTCAGGTCAATTAGGTAAACTTGTCATTCAGTTTTTATTAGAAAAAATCCCTGCATCTGGAATCATCGCAGCGGTACGCAACCCAGAAAAATCTAAAGATTTAGCAGAACTTGGCGTACAAGTCAGGCAGGCTGATTACAATGACCCTGCGTCGTTAACGACGGCTTTCAAAGGTGCTGAAAAGATATTGTTAATTTCATCTAATGAAATTGGCCAAAGAGCTGCACAGCATAGTGCGGTGATTGCGGCAGCAAAACAAGCTGAGGTTAAGGTGATTGCATATACCAGTGTGCTTAAGGCAGATACGTCTCCATTGGCTTTAGCGGGTGAACATTTGGAAACGGAACAAGCATTGAAAGCTTCTGGTCTGCCATTTGTCATATTACGTAATGGTTGGTACACAGAAAACTATACGGCGAGTATTCCTGCTGCATTGGCACATAACGCGTTCATAGGGAGTGCGGGAGATGGCAAGATTGCTTCAGCTGCGCGTAAAGATTATGCCGCCGCGGCAGCAACAGTATTATTAAACCCTGTTATATCAGGCACAATTTATGAGCTTGCAGGTGACGAGACCTATACCTTGGCAGAGTTTGTAAATGAAGTTGCAAAGCAATCAGGCAAGGCTGTGAGCTATGTCAACCTATCTCAAGATGAGTTTGCAGCAGCGTTAGAAGGTGCGGGGTTACCAAAACCATTTGCAGCGTTACTTGCAGACTCCGATGTAGGGGTATCTAAAGGAGCGCTGTTTGATGACAGCCATCAACTGAGCAAGTTGATCGGACACTCTACGCAGTCATACAGCGATTCAATTAAAATAGCTTTGCAAGGTTAGTCTAGGACTAATCGATAGCTGATGTATTCATTTCAGCTATCGATTACAGTAGGTGCCTTTATTCTTTATTCGCACCTTAACAGATTAGCTTGACTGGCTGCTATTGGCCGAAAGCCGCCATTAACATGGACTCTAGAGCTTATGTAAGGCCATTAGTGATTTCATCGTTTCCGTGGGCTCTCCCCCATCCCGGCCATCCTGCTTGGCAGGTGGGCCGTTGATTCTGGGCATGCCGGCCATGGATATGGTATCAAGCTTCTAAGGCATGTATTTGAAACTGCGATCGCAGCATCCAAACTCGTTGGAGTTGCAGTCCTGATGGTTGACCCAATCGACCAAGACGCGCTGGATAGATATATTCAGAAGATGGAATTCATAGAACTGCTTGATGCTGATGGAAGGCTGTTCTTGCCGATTAAGACTGTCATATCAATGTTTGTGGAGGAATTGTTACTTAACAAAACTTTTTCAGATTTAATGGTCTCTTCCTTGCCAGATTCACAATAGTTTTAGCCAAAACAGACTTCGTTTAATTGAAGTTATGGATAACAATACTTTAGAATCGTGTTAAGTGGGAAAATGGCTATCAATGGCGTAACTGGCCTAAGCCCGATGGCTCACATATCGACCAGATCAGCCAAGTAGTCAATGCCATCAAGAACAACCCAGATTCGCGTCGCTTAATCGTTTCAGCCTGGAACGTGGCCGATGTTGACCAGATGAAATTGCCACCATGCCATGCGTTTTTTCAGTTCTATGTGGCAGACGGTAAGTTGAGTTGCCAGCTATATCAGCGTAGCGCCGATATATTCTTGGGTGTGCCTTTTAATATTGCTTCTTACGCCTTGCTGACAATGATGGTGGCGCAGGTATGTGGCCTTAAACTGGGTGATTTTGTGCATACATTAGGCGATGCACATATTTATTCAAACCACTTGGATCAAGTGAATGAGCAACTTGCGCGGACGCCACGCGCATTGCCCATCATGAAAATCAATCCAGAGGTAAAAGACATCTTTGCCTTCAAGTTTGAAGATTTCAGTCTGGAAAACTACGACCCATATCCAGCTATTAAGGCAGTAGTCGCAGTTTAGGCATAAAAAAAGCGGACCTTCTCGGGGAGATGAAGGCCCGCTGTGAGTGAACTTAAATTCTTCACTACTAAAACATCACCACTAAATGCTCAATTGTTTATTCAGGCACTCACCAGTTGATTGCTATCAAGCTTAACGATGTCACCAATCCCATGCTGTGGCTGGCTATATTGGGTAACTAAACGGTAGCCACCATTTTCCATACGCACCTTGATGAGATAGGCCGTTTTAGCGCCCACTTTATCTGTATCGCCACCAATAAAATTACCACCCAGATCAGTAGCTACTTGGTCTATCGATTTGATTGAAATAATCACGCCACAATCTTGGCATAACTTATTTTCAGCCTGCGCCTGATTCAGTGTTTCATTGTCAGCATTGATCAATGTTTGATTATTTGAGCTCTGTCTCTGGGTATCAGTCTTATTCTCGGGCGCCTTGCTTTCAAAACTTGCTGCATGATTGCTCGGTTTATCGTTCGTCATGTCCTGCAATAAACCTTGTTTGGCATAAGGTACTGTAGGAATCAAACCTGTAATCGCAGCACTGCCTAGCAGGCTGAATATCGTCAGCGCAGTCGCCGCAACTAATACCATGGGATGCGCTTTTCTTGATGAATGTAATCTAGGTGAGTTGGACATGATGTTCTCCTATCAATTTAATGACATTAACCTTTAATCAGTAATCCATTTTTCACTGATTGCACACCTTGTATGCTGGTAGCAATATCAATAGCTCGGCGTATTTGGGTATTGTTTTCAACAAAGCCGCTTAATATCACTTCGCCTTTGTGTGTTTCAACGCTGATGTTCAGGCCTTTGATGCCATTGTCTTTCACTAGCTCAGCTTTGATTTTTGCTGTTAAAGCGCTGTCGTCAAGAAACGCTACAATTTGTTTTTGCTCGTTAGCGCTTTTATAGCTGTTGAATTCGTCAATTTGAATAGCGCCATCCTGATTAGCGTCAACCTTAACAAAATTCTCAGTGAGGTCTTTGTCTGGCGCTACTTCTTCAATGTTAAGTTTCCCATCATGATTGGCATCCAGCTTTTCAAATGCACTGTTTACTGGAGCATCGTTATTGGTATTGGTTGAGCCAGCACCTATGGCTGTTTCCTGAAAGCTCAAAACAACCATCACTGCTGCAACACAAGTGGCCAACTGTAATTTTTTATCAATTTGCTTAAACATGATTTAGGTCTCCTGCTTGCTTTACTTGTAAGGAGTATTGCAAGGGGTGTGCCAACTCAATTTAATTTAATTAAATCAATAAGTTATGAATTTTTAAGGTGAGTTGCCTCAGACAAGAGCTGTCGCCGTATGGCGACGCTGATCATGGTGATATCGTAAGTAATTGATTTTTAAGGAATAAGGATGTCTCAATATGCAGACATCCTGTGAGGTGCTACTCTTGGGAGCTATCGGATTTGAATAAAGCGGGAGTCAGTTGATGCCGTTCGAGCAGTTTGTAGAACTCTGTGCGATTGCGCTGGGCAAGCCTTGCAGCCTGGGTCACACCACCATTAGTGGCTTTTAGTAGCTTGATTAAATAGTCACGTTCAAAATCTTTACGGGCAGCTTCAAACGAGATGATGCCGCCGATATTGTCGTGCAGTGCTTTCTGTACCAGCATGGCAGGCACAATAGCGGTGGTGGATAGTACGACGGTCTGCTCAACGATGTTTTGTAGCTGACGTACATTGCCAGGCCAAGGTGCGGCAATCAGCAGTTCCATGGCCTCTGGTGCATAGCCATTGATACTCTTTTTATATTTTGCATTGAGTAATTGCAGAAAAGTATTCGCCAGTAGCGGTATATCCTCACGCCTATCTGCCAATGGTGGAATGGCGAGCGCGACCACATTGATACGGTAATACAGGTCTTCGCGAAAACGACCTTCTTTCATTTCTTCAGTCAGGCTTTTATGCGTGGCCGAGATGATGCGTACATCAATCGGCGTATCTGTGCTTGAACCTACCGGACGAATGACACGTTCTTGTAGCGCCCTCAGCAGCTTGATTTGCAGCGGCAGTGGCATATCACCGATTTCATCCAGAAACAGCGTGCCACCGTTAGCGCTCTGGAACAAACCTTTGTTATCGCGTATTGCGCCAGTAAATGCGCCTTTGGTATGCCCAAATAGTTCTGACTCCAGCAAGGCCTCGGGCATGGCGCCACAGTTGATAGCAACAAATGGTTTTTCATTGCGTGGGCTAGCTTGGTGAATCGCACGAGCGAGCAGCTCTTTACCTGTGCCACTTTCACCTTGAATAAACACGCTGGCATCTGAAACTGCCATCAGCTTGGCTTGACCTAGCAAGTTTTCCATTTGCGGGCTGCGCGTAACGATACCTGCACGCCAGGCTTGGTCTTTGGTGTCTATGGTGGTTGTATGCGCCCCAGTGGCCATTCTTAGGGCAGCTTCGACCTGTTGTAGCAATGATTTGCTGTCAAACGGTTTGGTCAAAAAGCCGAATACTCCGCGTTGTGTGGCATCTACCGCTTCGGGTATTGATCCATGCGCCGTTAACATTATCACGGGTAGTGCTGGGTCTTTTTTATGGATGACATCGAACAAAGCGAGCCCATCCATGCCAGGCATACGTAGATCACTGATAACAAGGGCAGGGCGGCTGAGTGAGATTTGCGCAAGGGCTTCTTCACCATTGCTGGCTGTCACAACCTGATAGCCAGCCGCTTTCAGGCGCATACCTAGTAGCTTTAATATATCTGGGTCGTCGTCAACAGTGAGGATTTTATAGCTTTCTTGCATGGCATCTGACCTCATTTAGGCTTTTTCTGGTCGCGGTCTATCATCGTTCGCTCTATATCTTTTAGCTCATCCAGTTTTTGTTGCAAAGCATCTGCTCTTTGCTGGGCTGCATCGAATTTTTGTTGTGCAACATCACTACGTTTTTGCTCATCTTTGATTTTTGAGGTTAATTTACTGTTGTCACTAACAAAATCACGTATCAATAAAAGTAGGCCTTTTTGCTTTGCCTCTAATGTTTTTTCTTTTAATAAATCATCAAGCAAACTTTGCGCCTTGGCATTATCTTTGACCTTACTGGCTGGGATCGCATACATGATGGCTGCTTTACTGCGCAAACTAATATCCGTTTTATTTTGCCCAAGTGCCTGTAATACCTGTACCAGCTCTTTTTTCTGGGCATCAGCCGATAAATCAGTGAATCTGGCAATATAATCTAGTAAATCTTCATTTGCTTGTGCCGGCTGCACAGTGGTGGCATTAGTTTCAGGCTGAACAGGCTTGGTTTGCTTGTTCATCAATGCGCAGCCGTTTAATAGCTGCATGCAGAGCAGTGGAGGTATCAGGTATATGAGTTTCATGTGGATATTGCCTCAACGTTGCCAATTTTCAAAGATTCAGGTCTTAACGGCAGGCGCACGCGAAAATGCGCGCCGTGTTCCGATGCCAGCAAGGTGATTTCTCCACCATGCGCATCTACATATTCTTTGGCGATAGAGAGCCCCAGGCCGCTGCCGCTGACCAAGCTCTCATAGACGCCGTTGCCGCGATAAAAGGGGTCAAACAAGCGTGCTTTATCTGCGGCAATCACACCTGGCCCACCATCGTGGATTTCAAATACCGCAAAATCATCACGTGGCTTGACGCTGATTTTAATATGCCCAGATGCGGGCGTATATTTGATGGCATTAGAAATCAGGTTATCAAAAACGGTATGCAGTTTCTCATGATCGCCCATCATTTGGGTATCAGAAAAATCAAGGCGGATGACAATACTTTTGCTGGTAAGCGTTAAAGCATACTCTGCGAGAATCTGTTTGATGAGATCGACTAATTGCAGGGTTTCAAACTTGAGTTGTGGTTTCTGGTATTGCACCGCGGTGTAATTTAGTAGGTTTTCAATCATTTTTTGCAGGCGCAAACTGCTTTCCTGCATGATCCCAGCAATCTCTTTTTGTTGTGGTGTGAGGCTTCCGCCAATTTCATCTTTTAATAGTTCGCTACCCTCACGGATGGCGGTAAGCGGAGTTTTTAGCTCATGCGATACGTGCCTTAGGAATCGCTGCTTTTGCTGATCGACTTCTTCTAGCTGTGAGCGTAACCAGTCAAGGCGTTCACCCAGATTATGTAAGTCTCCTGGCCCATCAATGCTGATAGGTTCATGGTAATCACCTTCACCCAGCCTGCGGATGGCTGCATCCATCTGGCGTATTGGTTGTGCTACCAGGAAAGTAATCGCAATCGCAACTAAGAGAGCAACTGGCAGCAAAGTGAGTGCCTGTGATACAAGCTTTTTCTGTGTGAGCTCGGTTGTTTTGGCTAACGCCATGGCCTGCTGGTCTATCAGTTGGTTGTTTTCTACAACGATATGCTGAGCTAGTGTTGATAGATCAATAAACTCTGCAATCACTTGTTTGGTGTTAATGGTATCAACCGAGGTGGTGATGACTTCATCGTATAACGCAGATTCTTTGGTGATCAAATCATGTAATGCATCTTGCTGTGTTTGGCCTATGGGAAGATTGCTTAACTGCGCCAGTGTACGTTTGAACTGATCATGTGAGCGGCTGAAATTCTCTAGTAGCTGCCCATCATGCAATACAAAATACTGGCGGGCACTTCGTTCCATCATGGTCAATTGCTCTACCATGCTGCGGCTTGCTCGCGTAGCAAGCACCGAGTTAGTGACCGTTGCACGGCTCTTATCTGCGAGGTTATCCAGGTAAAGCGCAGCATTGCCGAATGCAAAAAGCAGCGGCAATATGATTAGCGCAAAACCGATTAGCAGTAATTTTAAAAAAGATTTTGGGTAGGCGATGCGCAAGCCTTAATCCTTTGGTGAAGTGGATGGGTGGCACGTATAATTATGCTATGACTCAACTTTCTCTTATCGTTGCCATTGCTCAAAACAGAGTGATAGGTGCAAATAATGCTTTACCTTGGCATTTGCCAGAAGACCTGAAGCGCTTTCGTGCGTTGACAACTGGCCATCATATTATCATGGGTCGAAAAACCTATGACTCACTGAATAGGCTCTTGCCAAATCGAACCACTGTCATTGTGACCCGCAATCCGCACTATAAAGTTCCCGGGGCATTGATTGCACATTCATTGGCAGATGCTATTAAGCAGGCTGTTAATGACGATGAAGTGTTTTTAATTGGCGGTGCAGAACTCTATCGCGATGGCCTGAATTTAGCTGATAAGCTATATCTCACAGAGATTGAGGCCAGTTTCGAAGGTGATGCATTTTTCCCTGAAATTAATCTTATGGAATGGGCTGAGATTGGTCGTGAAAAGCACATTAGTGAGAAAGGCTTGACGTTTAGTTACATCACATATCAGCGTAAACGCTAAGTTTAATCAGCTAGTAAGTTTAGGCAGCTACAAATGTAAAATAAAACAGGCCTAACTTCAAAGTGTCAGGCCTGTTTTATCAATATTACTGTGCTATCAATACTATTGTTCTACCAATATTATTGTTCCACGCAATCCACGTAATACACCGCTTTGCCGTCTACTGTCTGCTTTACCAACCCATGTACATCGGTCTCAAATCCTGGGAATCGCTCATTGAACTCACGGGCAAATTTCAGGTAATTCACGATGATCTTGTTAAAGCGCTCACCAGGAATCAATAACGGAATGCCTGGCGGGTAGGGCGTAAGTAGCACAGCTGTGATACGACCTTCAAGCTCATCAATCGCCACGCGGTCAATCTTGCGGTGTGCCATGCGGGCAAACGCATCGGTTGGTTTCATTGCTGGAACCATGTCAGACAAGTACATTTCTGTTGTCAGGCGTGCAACATCGTTGGCTTTATACACTTCATGAATCTGCGTACAAAGATCACGCAGTCCGATGCGCTCATAGCGCGGGTACTTGCCCGAAAACTCTGGTAATACCTTCCACAATGGCTGGTTCTTGTCGTAGTCATCCTTGAACTGCTGCAGGGCAGCGACCATGGTATTCCAGCGGCCTTTGGTAATGCCGATGGTGAACATGATGAAGAAGGAATAGAGGCCAGTTTTTTCAACAATGACGCCATGTTCAGCCAAGTATTTGGTCACAATGGCGGCAGGGATGCCAAACGCATTAGAGAAGTCACCATGAATATCCAGACCTGGAGTAATGATGGTGGCTTTGATCGGATCCAGCATGTTGAAGCCTTCAGCCAGATTGCCAAAGCCATGCCAGTCTTCACCGGCTTTCAGCATCCAAGATGAGCGTTCTTCAATCCCTTCTTCAGTCAGGTCATCAGGACCCCAGACCTTGAACCACCAGTCAGCACCCCATTCTTCATCCACTTTGCGCATCGCACGGCGGAAATCCAGGGCTTCCATGATGGATTCTTCAACTAAGGCGGTACCGCCAGGCGCTTCCATCATGGCCGCTGCAACGTCGCAACTGGCAATAATCGAGTATTGTGGGCTGGTTGAGGTGTGCATCAAATAAGCTTCATTGAACACATCGCGGTCTAGCTGTATGTCTTCCGCATTCTGTACCAATATCTGCGAGGCCTGGCTCAAACCAGCCAGCAATTTATGCGTAGATTGCGTAGAAAATATCATCGACTCTTTGCAACGCGGGCGGTCCGCACCTATCGCATGGTAGTCGCCATAGAAGTCGTGGAATGTTGCATGTGGTAGCCAGGCTTCATCAAAATGCAGGGTGTCGATCTTGCCGTCCAGCATTTCCTTGATTTCTTCCACGTTATACAGCACGCCATCATAGGTAGACTGGGTAATCGTCAGCACGCGTGGTTTGGCATTCTTATCGGTAGCAAATGGGTTACGCGCGATCTTTTTCTGAATGTTTTCCCAAGCGAATTCTTCTTTCGGGATAGGCCCAATAATTCCGAAGTGGTTGCGGGTTGGCATGAGGAATACGGGAATCGCGCCGGTCATAATGATGGAATGCAATACCGACTTATGGCAGTTACGGTCAACGACTACGATATCGCCAGGCGCTACGGTTGAATTCCAGACAATCTTGTTCGAGGTTGAAGTGCCGTTGGTAACGAAATACAGGTGGTCGCAATTATAGATACGCGCTGCATTGCGCTCAGAGGCTGCAATTGGCCCAGTATGATCGAGCAATTGGCCAAGTTCATCTACCGCATTGCAAACGTCGGCACGCAGCATGTTTTCACCAAAGAACTGGTGGAACATCTGCCCTACAGGTGATTTCAGGAACGCGACACCGCCAGAGTGACCAGGGCAATGCCATGAATAAGAGCCTTCTTCGGCATAGTGCACTAGTGCACGGAAGAATGGCGGTGGCAGGCTATCCAAGTAGCTACGGGCTTCACGCAGGATATAGCGGGCAACGAATTCAGGCGTATCTTCATACATATGGATGAAGCCGTTCAACTCACGCAGAATCTCATTCGGTATATGGCGTGAGGTACGCGTTTCACCATGCAGGAAAATCGGTATTTCTTCGTTGCGATAGCGAATTTCATCGACGAATTTACGCAGATTTTGCAGGGCTTCAGGTTTTTCCTCAATGAACTCTTCATCGTCGATCGACAGAATGAAAGCCGAAGCACGGCTCTGCTGTTGGGCGAACGAAGTGAGGTCGCCATAGCTGGTCACGCCAAGCACTTCAACGCCTTCAGCTTCTATCGCTCTGGCAAGCACACGGATACCGAGCCCAGAGGAATTCTCTGAGCGAAAGTCTTCATCGATGATCACAACGGGGAAACGGAATTTCATATTGAACCTTCTTAATTTCTTTGTTCGTCATTCTGGCGAAGGCCAGAATCCAGGCCTAGTATTTCATGGTACAAATCTATCCAATCAGGATTTACTTGTTCAATGATGCGGATTTTCCAAATTCTATGCCAGAATTTAAGAGCTTTTTCTCTTGTGATTGCTGATTCCATTGTTCATGTGGTTCATACCAAACCAATGTATGGAGTTTATATTTTTTGGTAAAACCATCCGCAACTTCGTTTTTATGCTGCCATACTCGTTTTATTAAGTCTGAAGTGACACCAATATAAAGCGTGCCATTCCGACAATTGCTCATCATATAGACACATGGTTGCATTATTGTTAATTGGCCTGGATTCTGGCCTACGCCAGAATGACATCTAAATTAAATTTTGGGCAAGGTTACGCCGACTTGACCCTGGTATTTGCCACCACGGTCTTTATACGAAGTCTCACAGACATCATCTTCATCAGCCTCGAAGAACAGCACTTGCGCGCAGCCCTCGTTGGCGTAGATCTTGGCTGGCAAAGGCGTGGTATTGCTGAATTCGAGCGTGACATAGCCTTCCCACTCTGGTTCAAATGGCGTGACATTCACGATAATGCCGCAGCGCGCATAGGTTGATTTACCTAGGCAGATGGTTAGCACATTGCGCGGGATACGGAAATATTCTACGGTGCGGGCGAGCGCAAATGAGTTTGGAGGGATGATGCAGTAATCTGCATCCACTTCCACAAACGAGTTTGGGTCAAAGTTCTTGGGGTCAACGATCGTGCTGTTGATATTGGTAAATAACTTGAATTCGCTAGAGCAGCGAATATCGTAACCATAGCTTGAGGTACCGTAGGATACCAAGCGTTGGCCATTTGCCTCTTTAACTTGGCCTGGCTCGAATGGCTCAATCATGCCGTGTTGTTCTGCCATGCGGCGTATCCATTTATCGGACTTAATGCTCATATTCTTCCCTGTATTAAGGCTACGGAGCAGGTTGATGTTGCTCCGTAGAATTGATATTAAACTTTGTCGCCACCCAGTGCGATGCTGTAACGCCAGAACTGATCTGCTGCCTCGAAGATGACTTTTGAGGCTTCAGGATCACTACTACCAGCCGGGTATTGGTGCACAGCTGCTCTGTCAGCAGCCCAGGCTTCAATGACTGGATCAACCAGACGCCATTGTGCCTCTACTTCGCTGATGTGCAGGTATTGTGAGTTATCACCTTCCATCAGGTTGAGCAGCAAAGCCTCGTAAGCATCCACGGTTTCATCACCATCCTGACGATTTGCGCCAGCTAATTCGATCGTGCGGGTGTTGATGTCCAAGCCAGGAATCTTGGACTGAATTTCCAGCTTGATGCATTCACGTGGCTGTATGCCGATAATCAGCCAGTTTTGATCTTGGCCGTTGCCGATCTGTAATGGTGCTTTTTTGAAGCGCACACAGATGCGGGTGTCGGCTTCATGCAGGCGTTTCGCTGTGCGGATATAGAACGGCACACCTTTCCAACGCGGATTATCAATAAACAGTTTCAGTGCGGCATAGGTTTCTACCACGCTGCTGCTGTCGCCAAGTTCTTCCAGATAGCCTGGGACTTTTTCACCATTGATTTCACCAGCCGCATATTGCGCGCGGAAGGCGTTGTGCTTGATATCTTTGACTGGGATTGGACGTATTGCTTCAAGCAGCTTGATCTTCTCGGTACGCACAGCATCAGGGCTCAAGTCTTTCGGCATTTCCATGGCAGTCAATGCCAGGGTTTGCAGAATATGGCTCTGAATCATGTCACGCAACGCGCCGTTGGCATCGTAGAACTGGGTACGGTCGCCAACGCCAAGCATTTCGGTATTGGTGATCTGCACATGGTCTACATACTCATTATTCCAGATCGGCTCAAGCACGGTATTGGCAAAACGCTGCAACAGAATATTCTGTAATGCAGATTTACCAAGGTAGTGGTCGATACGATAAATCTGGCTTTCTTTTAGATGCTTAGTGATCGAGGCTTGCAATTCCTTGGCCGAAGGCAGGTTGGTACCGAATGGCTTTTCAATGACCACACGGCGCCAGTATTTTTCTTCATTCAGCAAATCGACTGCCGCGAGCTGTTCGACCACAGGTGCAAAATCAGTAGGGCGCACAGAAAGGAAGTAAGCAAGATTTTGCGGGAACACTTTCTCATTCGACAAGGTTTCCTTCATGCGTTTGAATGCATTTGGGTCTGTTGGTGGATTTGAGTGGTAATGGTTGCGCGCAATAAAGCGTTTGAATACTTCTTCGTCGTAGCCTTTTTTAAATTTGGCATCGAGCATGCCCTTGATGTCAGCATGCCAATCGGCTTGACTGACTTCGCCACGCCCCACTGACAAAATCGCCATGTCTTTTGGCAAACGCCCAAGGCTGTCTAATCTGAACAGGCCTGGCATCAATTTAACGCGGGAGAGATTACCACTGGCGCCGAAAAGCACCAGGGTGCAGGGGTCTATAACTTTCATCGTTTTATCTCTGGAGTTTTAGTTAACTTAGCAATATTGGGCTGTGATTACTTGGTTTTGACTGCGTGGCCGCCAAAGCCATTACGCATCATTGACAGCAACTTGTAGCTGTAACCAGTGGCATCTTGGCTTCTGAAACGGGCTTGCAATGCCGACGTAAGTACAGGTGCAGCGACACCTTGTTCTACAGATTCCATCACGGTCCAGCGACCTTCACCAGAATCTGCCACATATGGAGCGATGCTAGTGAGATTCTGATCGCCTTTTAGAGCATCTGCAGTTAGATCAAGTAGCCAGCTGCGCACTACAGAGCCATGACGCCACAACTCGGTGATCTGTGCGAGGTTCAGGTTGAACTCTTGTTTGCCCTTGATCAGGTCCAAGCCTTCTGCCATGGCTTGCATCATGCCGTATTCGATACCGTTATGAATCATCTTGGTAAAGTGGCCAGAGCCGATAGGGCCAACGTGTGCCCAACCGCGGTCTGCTGCAGGGGCAAGCGCAATCAGGATAGGCTCAATGACCTTCGCCACTTCAAGTGTCGCACCAACCATCAGGCAGTAGCCGTTTTCCAGACCCCAAATGCCGCCAGAGGTGCCGCAGTCCATAAAGCCAATGCCATGTTCTGCCAACCAAACGCCACGGCGTTGGCTGTCTTTGTAATTTGAATTGCCGCCATCAATAATGATGTCACCTTCACTTAATAAAGGGATCAGGTCTTTGATCTGTTCTTCAGTTGGCGCGCCGCTTGGCAACATCAACCAAACAATTTTTTGGCCTGATAACTTACTCACTGCATCTTCTACTGATTCGGCTGGGATCAAACCATGATCGGTAGCCAGTGTATTTACTGTTTCTGCGCTACGGTCATAACCTACAACGTCAATACCGCCTAATATTAAACGGCGTGCCATATTGCCGCCCATTTTGCCCAAACCTAGAATTGCAAGTTTCATTTGATTGTCCTTGATGAGGATGATGTGTCATCATCTCTTGTTGAGAGAATTATGATCTGACTGTCTATCAGCAGATGCATCCAAGATTGTATAACAAAGGCAGAAACATGACGCAAAACTTAAACGAAACTTTAAGGGTAAATGGTCAGCAAAGTCGCTGGCACGCATTCGAAACACAAGATTCACTCAATCAGGCAGCGGTTAAACGCATTTTGACTGCCGCTGATGGAGCTATCAGCAAGTACGGTAGTTTTTTGATTGTGCTGGCTGGCGGCAGCACCCCGAAAAGTGTCTATCAACTACTAAGTAAAGAACAAGCAGATTGGTCTAAATGGCATATTTATCATAATGATGACCGCTGTCTACCAGTAGATCACGCCGAGCGAAACAGCTTAATGGCACGGCAGGCATGGCTTAACCATGTAGCCATACCTCAAAACCAGATTCATGATATCCCCGCAGAATTAGGCAATATCGAAGGCGCAAAAGCCTATACCCAAACGCTAAAAGGCGTTCGTACGTTTGATCTGGTGTTACTTGGCTTAGGGGAAGACGGCCATACCGCCAGCCTTTTCCCTAATCAAGCTGTTGATAACAGCGCCGATGCAGTTCCTGTATTCGATGCACCAAAGCCACCACCAGAGCGCATTACCATCAGCCAGAATCGCTTGAATAATACGCATGAAGTCATGTTTTTGGTGACGGGGGGAGGTAAACAGCAGGCCGTAGATCAGTGGCGGAGTGGGGTGGCGATTCCAGCGACTTTGATTGCGCTAGAAGCAGGGGTTGATGTTTACTATTTTGGGGTTAGTCTTACTTAACCGTCATTCCCGCGAAAGCGGGAATCTATATTGACGTGTAGGGTGTCAATAACGCAACCCTATTGCGCCGCATGTGTTTGAAGCTAGCTATTCAAGATGGTTAACTCTTAATTGCGTGTAGGTTGTCATACACTTCCAGTATTGTAATTGCCAGTCAGTTCGAGAGCCATCACGAACTGGAACCTCATTTAGGCAGCCTTTATCCCGCTCTTTAATCCATGCTCTCTGGACATTTCGGAATGTTTGCTTTTCATTTAAAGTCTTCAAACTAGCTAATTGTTTCTTGTAAATTTCATTTAATTCGCTATCTGAAAGATCATATGCATTTCGCGTGCAAAAAGTCATTGTGAGTTGATTTTTATCGCAGTCTTTCAAGGGCTCTTCCGTAATGTCTTGAGAATAAACTGAGTTATTGCTAATGCACAAAATAGCAAAAAATATAGCTGTGGTTCTGCGCATAAATACCTCGCGTAGTTTAGTAATTAAAGCCTAAGTATTCTGAATCACAATATTTGGAAACTTACTGCTGTGATCCAAATTTAACTGTGAGAGCTTAATCGCCGTAGTGCGCGCAATCTGCTTGTAGATTTTAGCAATGTCGCTATCAGGCTCAGCAGCTACAGTCGGCTTGCCATTATCGGTTTGTTCGCGAATGCGGATATCTAAAGGTAGCGAACCGAGCAGATCCACGTTGTAATCTTTACACATCGCAGCACCGCCGCCAGCGCCGAATATGTGTTCTTCATGGCCGCAGTTGCTGCAAATGTGGGTGCTCATGTTTTCGACAATACCAAGAATGGGGATGCCGACTTTTTCGAACATCTTCAAACCTTTGCGGGCATCCAATAGCGCGATGTCTTGCGGTGTGGTGACGATAATGGCGCCAGTGACAGGCACTTTTTGCGATAGTGTGAGTTGAATGTCGCCAGTACCAGGCGGCAAGTCGATGACAAGATAGTCCAAATCTTTCCAGCGGGTATCACGTAATAGCTGTTCCAGTGCGCCTGTCGCCATTGGGCCACGCCATACCATAGGCGTATCAATATCTACCAGAAACCCAATCGACATCACTTGTATGCCATGGCTTTCCAGTGGTTCTATACTTTTGCCATCTTTGCTATCAGGTCGTTTATTCACACCTAGCATCTGCGGTTGCGATGGGCCGTAGATGTCGGCATCTAGAATGCCAACGCGCGCACCTTCGGCAGCCAGTGCCAACGTCAGATTAACAGCGGTGGTGGATTTACCCACGCCACCTTTGCCAGAAGCCACAGCAATTATATTCTTCACGCCTGAGAGCAGTTGTACGCCACGCTGCACACTGTGCGATACGATCCGGCTACCAATATTGATAGTCACGATACCAACGTCTGGCAAACTTTTCAGCTTGTTTTCAACCAGCGCCTTAATCTCAGCGAGCACGCTATTCGCCGGGTAGCCGAGCACAATATCTACAGAAACATTCCTGCCATCAATCTTGATGTTCTTTGCAGATTTGCTTGCGATAAAATTTTGCTCGGTATTTGGGTCAATAACTTCTGCAAGTGCAGTCTGGATTTGAGATTCGGTGATAGCCATATGAGTTACTTATTCAAATTTGATGGGATTAGTTAGCCATTTTAACGCATGTAGCCAACTCTGCCATTCTGAAAGCCTGCGAAAGCCCGCTGCATTTGCTAAAATGCGTTTATACACTAATAAACACAACTCTCATCGGCATTCATGACTCAAAAATCAGCACGTAAAATCCTTGTTACCTCAGCCTTGCCATACGCCAATGGCAGCATTCACCTTGGGCATCTGGTCGAGTATATCCAGACCGACATTTGGGTGCGCTTCCAGAAGATGCAGGGCCACACTGTGCATTACGTGTGTGCAGATGACACCCATGGCACGCCGATTATGTTGCGCGCCGAGAAAGAGGGCATTACCCCAGAAGCGCTGATTGAACGCGTGCAAAAAGAACACTATGCAGATTTTTCTGATTTCCTGGTCGAGTTTGATAACTACTACTCAACCAACTCAGAAGAAAACCGTGAGCTATCCAGCAACATCTACAAGGTACTGAAAGCCAATAGCAAGATCGCTGTAAAGACCATCGAGCAATACTTTGACCCAGTCAAAGAGATGTTCTTGCCAGATCGCTTTATCAAAGGCGAGTGCCCAAAATGTCACGCCAAAGATCAATACGGCGATTCATGCGAAGTTTGTGGCAGCACTTATAGCCCGACAGAACTGATTAACCCATACTCTGCCGTTTCTGGTGCAGCGCCAGTGCGTAAGGAAACTGAGCATTACTTCTTCAAGCTTTCTGAGTGCGGTGATTTCCTGAAAGAGTGGACGCGGTCAGGCACCTTACAACCAGAGGCTGCCAACAAGATGAGCGAGTGGTTCGAGTCTGGTCTTTCAGATTGGGACATCTCTCGCGATGCGCCTTATTTCGGCTTCGAAATCCCCGATGCGCCCGGCAAATATTTCTATGTGTGGCTAGATGCACCTATCGGCTACATGGCCAGTTTCAAGAACTTGTGCAGCAAGATCGGCCTGGATTTCGACGAATACTGGAAAAAAGACTCAACGACAGAGCTTTACCATTTTATTGGTAAAGATATTCTCTACTTCCATGCCTTGTTCTGGCCATCTACTCTTGAATACTCGGGGCACCGCAAACCCACCAAGATATTTGCCCACGGTTTCCTTACCGTGAATGGCGAGAAAATGTCCAAGTCGCGCGGCACTTTCATCACAGCGCGTAGCTATTTAGAACATGTGAAAAACCCTGAATATCTACGCTATTATTATGCCGCCAAGTTGAATGGATCAATGGAGGACATTGACCTGAACTTGGAAGATTTTGTAGCTCGGGTGAATAGCGACTTGGTGGGTAAGTACATCAATATTGCGAGCCGTACAGCAGGGTTTATTGCCAAGCGATTTGATAACAAATTGCAAATGTCGGCAACACAACCTTCAGCAGTGACGGAAATTAAAAACGCCGCAAAATTAGTTTCTGAATATTATGTTGCGCGTGACTATAGTCGCGCATTGCGGGAGATCATGCGCTTGGCGGATTTAGCTAATGCTGATGTTGCAGCAGCTGCGCCTTGGGTCCAAGCAAAGCAAACAGGAGACGCAGCGCAACAGGGGTTGCATTTAGATTGTTCCTCAGCGTTGGAAATGTTCCGACTATTAACGCTTTATCTAAAACCTATCTTGCCGACTTTGGCATCGAATGTTGAGAAGTTCTTGAATATTGGTCCATTGAGCTGGGAAAACGTAAGCGATAGCCTGACTACAGGACACCAAATTCAATCCTACGAACATTTAGTGACTAGATTAGACCCAAAATGGATTGATGCAATGACCGAAGCTAATAAAGAAAACTTACTAGCTACTGCGTCTCCAGCTACTCAAAATTCACCAGTGGTCGCTACTCTTCCAGAAGCTGAATATATAAGCATCGATGACTTCACCAAAGTTGATTTGCGTATCGCTAAAATCGTCAATGCCGAGCATGTGGAAGGCGCTGAAAAGCTTTTGAAATTAACACTGGATATCGGCGAAGAAAATCCACGCCAAGTATTTGCAGGCATCAAATCAGCTTATGACCCTGCTACTTTAGTTGGGCGTTTAACTGTTATGGTCGCCAATTTGGCACCTCGCAAGATGAAGTTTGGCATGTCCGAAGGTATGGTGCTGGCAGCGAGCGATGAGCGTGGCGGGCCATTTATATTGTCACCAGATGAAGGCTCACAACCAGGAATGAGAGTGAAATAGCTTTATATCAAAAGTATAGAAATAAAAAAGCCCAGCGATGCTGGGCTTTTTGTTGCAGCAAATTAACTTACTTCTTTGAGTCTGTTTTAGATGTGCCAGCTACTGTTACTTCAGCACGAATCTTATCAATCGACTTCTTACCAAACCCTTTAACCTTATCCAAGTCATCTACAGTCTTGAACGGGGTTTTTGCGCGGTACGCAATAATCGCATCCGCTTTTGAAGGACCAACGCCTTTTATGGACTCTAATTCTGACTTGGTCGCAGTATTCAAGTTAACAGCGGCAAACGCGCTGGATGAAAAGCCAAATAAAGAAAGGCTTAGAATAGTAAATAAAACAACTAACATTTTTTTCATTTTTATTTCCCTTAGTTATAAATATAAATTTGCGACTCATTAAAAATAGTCGCGTAAATATATTACCTTGTTAGACTTTGTTTGCAAATTCTAATGTCTGCTATGTCAACGAGTTGACATAGCAGACATTAATTAAGTTAACTTTAATTGTATTTTTAACTGATATTTCATGAAGCTAAGACACATGAGGCTACCGCCTCAGGATTACCCGCCGCGCATCAGTTTCAATATAGTCCATGAGTTATCAACCAGTGATAAGGCTTACGAAATCAATATGACGTTACCAGCGGTAGAAAATATGGATCATGCACTGAGAAAAGTCGTGATCCTTGTCGCACTGGCCAATCTTGCTTATTTCTTTGTAGAGTTTGCAGTTGCCCGCAATATCGGTTCAGTCTCGCTATTGGCGGACAGTATTGATTTTCTTGAAGATGCTTCAGTCAATTTTTTGATAGCGATTGCCATCGGTTGGTCAATCAAAAACCGTGCGCGGGTCGGTATGGTGTTGGCCGCAATTTTATTAGTGCCTGCGCTGGCACTTTTATGGACGGCTTGGCAAAAATTCAATGCACCATCGGCACCGGAGCCTTGGTTATTGTCGATGACTGGTTTTGGCGCGTTGATTGTGAATGTAAGTTGTGCCTTTGTACTTGCGCGTTTTAGGCATCATAGCGGCAGCCTAACGCGTGCTGCATTTCTCTCTGCTCGGAATGATGCTTATGCCAATATCGCGATAATTTCTGCGGGGTTGATTACTTTGAGTTGGAACTCGGGCTGGCCCGACCTGATAGTGGGCTTGGGTATTGCCTTCATGAATGCTGATGCAGCCAAAGAAATCTGGGAGGCAGCGCGTGAAGAGCACCAGCTTGAAACGCAACTGCCAAAAGCATGAGTGCTATTTAACGCTTTTGAGATTAGTTAACGATTGCTTGCAAGGCGATACAGCAGATGAGTCGCCAGTATCAATAAACGGCAATATGGCGGCAAACGGATTGATGATTGCCAAGGCCAAGCCACCTAAAATTCTTGCCGCAATCGGGCCGCCTTCGGGCGAAGCTTTAGGGTCACTAAATGTGCCTGTGACGTGAATAGGTGAGCGTGCAGTGAGTGGTGACATATTCTTAGGTTTTGCTGTCAGCCTGAGATTAAGGCTCTCTTTAGCCAGGCTTAAGTTGCCGTCGATTAACACCAGTGTGACGGGCGTATCAATCATCGCCACGGTCGGCTCAACCAAGCCTTTTGTGGCTTTCAAATCTATGACAGCGCATTGCATGGGTAGTGACTCATCGCCCCTAATCAGCATGCCTAGACCTTGTGCAATATCAAGCCCTAAGACCTCAATAATCAAGTGAGAAATGCTGCCATTTTGAATTACCATGGCAATGTCGCCGTCGAGCGAGCCTAATAGCTGGGCGGTGGAGTTGCCAGTGCCTGAGAGATTGGTTTTGCCATTGAGCTGGCCTGTGACGTAGGCTGGCGGAGTATTCTTTTTGCCCTTTTCTTTAGCCTCTTGTTTTCGTTCTTCAGATACTTTTAACCATTTCTCAAGATTAATGTTTTTCCACACTAAATCTATTTTCCATTTTGGAATTACAGGTGCGATAGGTTGAGTCGCTAGCGCAGTATTATCCGCATGCGCATCCACTGAAATCAGGCCGGAAAGGCTGCCATCTGCGGTTTTAGCATCAATTTCCGAGAGCGTTAATTTGCCATTGTCGATGGATAGGTCGGCTTTAAATGGTGAGATAGGGTGGTTGAACGCATTGCCCAGCTCAAGGTAAGTTAAATCCACTTTTATTTGGGCATCCAGCTTATTCAATGATGGCAGATCAATCGGACGATCAGGGATGGCGTGACCATCACGTTTTTTTGATTGGGAGCCATCTTCATTTTTGCTACCAAAGGCTGGCGCTAAATCAGCCAGGTAGAATTGCGAGCCGCTCAATGTGCCGGACAATATCGGCTTGGCAGGTTTTGGGTCATAGCGAAAATTACCAGACAAACTGCTGCGCCCAACGGTTGCCGATGCGACCTTGATTAGCCAAACCACATCATCTTTTTCAATATTCCCACTGAGTTTGAATGGGTCAGTTGTTGGCAACGGCGTATCAATTAAATCGCCCAAAATACCAAGTGAAGCGCCTTTGATATTGTATGAACCCTTGATGTCTTGCCTGCCAAATAAGTCTGATGCAGCACCCTTAAAGTCGGCATGAATGCCACCGTAGTCCAACCACAAAGTGGTGGCTACTGCAGGCGAACTAGCATCTTGTGTGGCAATTGGTAAAAATCCATCGGTATTAATTTTGCCATTGAGTGGCTTCTGGCGAAACTTGCCTTTAACTATAACCAGTGAGGTGGGCGTGTTATCAGCCGAACCTTCATTGGTATTAAATGACATGCTGAGCGCAGACTGTGTAATGGGGTCATCAAATTGTGCAGCCCCGTTTTTTACAATCAAGGTCTCAATAATGGGGATGGGGTTGGATGGACTATCATCAGGCTTGAACTGCCATGTGGCATGCCCATCTGCGTGACGTATAAGCTTTGCGTCAATACTATCTACCTGTAGCGATTTGATGCGAAAAGCCTCGGCAGATTTAAATTGGATGAGATCGCTGTAACGTAGTGCTAATGCTATATTTTTGGCATCAACTAGATATGGCGCATCAAAACCGTCAGGAGCCGCGATATATAGCCCTCCGATTTCTAGTTTGACGCCACCAAGCAGGTGCAGCTTGAACGGTGCATCTAAACTGACTACTCGTTCCAGCTTGGTCTTAAGAAACTTTTCTACAGGAGCTCGTAAAAACGGCCAACCAGCAATTTCGCATGCCGTGATGACTACAATTGTGGCGAGTATCATGAACAATACAACTCTAATGCCCTTATTTAGCTTGGGCTTTTTCGTTGATGGTTGATGGTTTTCTGGCGTGGTCATGATTTAATTTTTCTCAATTCAATCAATCATATGCTCATTTGTAGAAGCTGGCGCTAGGACTACGTGTAAGCAAAATGTAGGAATATTCTTACATTATCTAATTATTGGCGCATGCTATACAAAGTCAATGCGCACCCACACACCGCAACGATTGCGCCTGCCAGCGCAACACTTTGTAGCCCTAAGCCAAAGTGAATCACCGCTCCACCGAGAAAAGCACCGCTGGCATTGCCAAGATTAAATGCGCTCTGGTTAACTGTAGAAGCCATTAAAGGTGAATCTCCCGCGCGTTGCATGGCATTCGTCTGCAAGCCAGGGCCGACAGCAAAGCTGGCAATACCCCAGATGAATATAGTGATGAGCGCAGGAATGGTGAATTGCATGCTCCATGCAAATGTTGCACTCAGTATCGCCATGCCGACCAGCGACAAGGTAATGGTTGGCAGCAATTTCCAGTCTGCGAGTTTGCCACCAATATTCAGGCCTATGGTTGCGGCAACGCCCATTGCCACTAACACAACGCTCACCATGTGAGGCGATAAGCCAGATTGGTCTTCTAATATGGGCGTGATGTAGGTGAATACTGTAAAGACGCCAGCAAAACCGACTGCCGTGATGGCCATTGCCAGCAAGACATCTCGCCCCATTACAGCGCGCATCTCGGCGCGAAGATTAGTCGCTGGCATTGCGGATAGGTCGGGGATATAGCGCCATACCGCAAATATGGCCAGTAAGCCGCAGGCAGAGACTGTCCAGAACGGAATGCGCCAAGAAGTGAACTGCCCCAGTAGCGTACCCAGTGGCACACCTAGAACGTTCGCCAATGTAAGTCCAGTGAACATCAATGCAAGTGCGCGGGAGCTCTGTCCTGGAGGCGCGAGATAGAGGGCAACCACCGCACCTATGCCAAAGAAAGAGCCATGACTCAGTGCGGTGAATATCCGTGCCACGGCCAGCATCTGATAGTTTGGAGCCATAGCGCACAATGCATTGCCTAATGCGAAGATCGCCATCAGCATTAACAGTGTTTTCTTGCGTGGCATGCGAATAGTCCATGCCACCATCAATGGCCCGCCAACAACAACACCCAGCGCATAAACCGTCACTAGGTTACCCGCTGCGGGGATAGATACGCTGAGATCACGCGCGATATCTGGCAGTAAACCCATAGGCAAAAATTCAGTCATGCCTATGCAAAATGCGCCAGCGGCTAGTGCAAACATCCAGCTACCCATTTAGAACTCGTTTCTTCAATAATAAAATCATTGGTAATTGGAGCGTTTGTTTAGCCCTTATTTTGATTACCTAGCATGGCACGTATCTGGGCCATGCGCTCCTTACCGTGTTCTTTGCTGGTAGCGGGGTCTGCCGCAGGCCCACCAAAATGACGTACATCATCTTGCGGTAGTTCAGCCAGAAAACGACTCGGCTCACAGATTTCTGTCTCGCCAGCGCGTTTACGTTTTTTGCACCAAGAAATATTGAGCGATTTTTGTGCGCGGGTAATACCTACATACATTAGACGTCGCTCTTCTTCAATCTTGCCAGGCTTTAATTTGTCAGCCTCTACGCTCTCACGATGCGGCAATATGCCCTCTTCCACACCAATCAGAAATACATGGCCAAACTCCAGGCCCTTTGCAGCATGCAGGGTAGAAAGTTTAACGGCATCTGGCTCGCCGTTCTCACGGCCTTCCAGCATGCTCATCAGCGAGATCATCTGCGTGAGTTGTAGCAAATTACGCTCTTCATTGGCGTCGTCGCCTTCACCTTTTTTGGTGAGCCAGCCTGTGAAGTCGAGCACGTTTTTCCATTTAGTCTCAGCGGCGCGCGGCTCCTCGCTATCGTAAAGAAAAACTTCGTACTGAATGGTGTTTAGCAGATCAGTCAGCACTTCACCTGCTGGGTCGCGTTCGGCACGTTCCTGAATTTTATTGATGTACTGGCAAAAGTTAAGTAAATCTTCTAGCTGACGGTTTCCCAGCTCACGTTGGAACTCGCCTTCAAAAGCGGCAGCGAATAATGATATTTTGTGCAGGCTGGCATATTCGCCCAAACGTTCAAGCGTGGTATTGCCTATGCCTTTTTTCGGGGTAGTGGCTGCACGGATGAAAGCAGGGTCATCATCTTCATTCGCAATCAGGCGTAAGTAGCTGACCAGGTCTTTAATCTCGGCTTTATCAAAAAAGGATTGACCACCAGAAACCGTATAGGGCACTTTGTGGTTGCGCAATTGCTGCTCGATGACTCGCGCTTGGTAGTTGCCGCGGTAGAGAATTGCATAATCCAGATGCTTGGTACGGTGTTCAAACTTGTGCGCCATCAGCTTCATTACCACTGCTTCGGCTTCATGTTCTTCGTCACGGGCAGCGCTCACCTGTATTAAGTCACCAGTGCCGAGGTCGCTCCAAAGTTTTTTCTCAAAGAGCTTGGGGTTATTAGCAATCACTTGGTTAGCGGCACGCAAGATGCGTACAGTAGAGCGGTAATTCTGTTCCAGCTTGATGACTTTAAGCCTACTGAAATCCTCAGTCAGTTGCCGTAGGTTCTCAACATCTGCCCCGCGCCAGCCATAGATCGCCTGGTCATCATCTCCCACGGCAGTGAAGCGGCCTTCAATACCTGTCAGCATTTTCACTAGTTTGTATTGGCAGGCGTTGGTGTCTTGATATTCATCAATCAGCAGATACTTTAATTTGCGCTGCCATTTGGCCAGGGCTTCCGGGTGCTGCTCAAATAGCTCAACTGGTAGTTTAATCAAGTCGTCAAAGTCCACAGCTTGGTAGGCTTTGAGCGTTTGCTGGTAAATCTGGTACACCTTGGCAGCGGCGTGAGTGAGCTCTTCATCTGCCAGTTGTTTTGCTTGGTCAGGATTGATAAAGGCGTTTTTCCAGCTCGAAATTTGCCACTGGGTTTTGCGCAGTAATTGCTTATCTGTGGTTGCAAGGACATCGGCGAGAATCTTGAAGCTGTCGGAAGAGTCAAGAATTGAGAATTGAGGCTTATAGCCTAGCAATGCTGCTTCTTGCCTGAGCATTTGTAGCCCGAGTGAGTGGAAGGTAGCGATCGTCAGGCCTTTGGTCGATTTGCTTTCCAACATCTTGCCTACGCGCTCCTGCATCTCGCGTGCAGCCTTGTTGGTAAAGGTGATGGCAGCAATCTCTTTAGGGAGATAGCCACATTTCTCAATCAGGTAAACGATCTTTTGCGTGATTACGCGTGTTTTACCACTACCAGCGCCAGCAAGTACTAATAAGGGACCATCCAGATATTTAACTGCTTCGCGCTGTGGGGAATTAAGTGTGTCTAGCATTCGTTCTTTAGCATTGTTTCTTTAAATGAGATATGAGTATTGCTTTTAACTAGCGTGAAAGCTAAAGATAACAATCAGTAAGGGATTAAGGCTCTTGATCTTTTTCCTGGATTTCAGTTTCTTCAATAAGTACTTCAGGCGCTATTGCCTCCGCCACGGGTATCGTGCTGATAACCATCTGATTGCGTGACTCAGGTGTTTCAAGGCTGACACGGCCTAATGCACCAGAGCGGTAATCCACCAGCAAGGCCATAGCCGTTTTTTCCATATCGGCTTCACCACCTTTAAGGCGGTATCCACGGCGCTTGGCGATGGTCTCTAATAGATCAACGCCATCCATTTGAGATACATCGATTTTGTAGCGTGCGGTCAACAGAGCTGGATAATTTTTGAGTAATAAATCGGCTAAAAATCTTGCAACATCTTCATCAATCACTGCATTACGGCCAATCGCATGGCTGGCGGCGAGCATATAGCCATCGCTTTCATGCTTGATTTTTGGCCACATCATGCCTGGGGTATCGGTAATGTTCATCTGCTCGTTGAGATCGAACCGTTGCTGGCTTTTAGTCACTGCGGGCTCATCGCCCACTTTGGCAATGCGGCGATTCAATAATGCATTCATCAATGTACTTTTGCCTACGTTAGGAATGCCCATGATCATCATGCGTAGCGGCTTGATGTGTGTACCACGGTGAGGTGCAAGTGCTAAGCAAAGTTTTGGTATTTTTGCCGCATCACCCGGTTTTTTACAGGAAAGTGCGACCGCTTTAACACCAGGAATTTTGTTGTAGTAATTCAACCATGCCTGCGTGGCATCTGGGTCTGCTAGATCTGCCTTGTTGAGAATTTTAAGGTTGGGGCGCTGACGGAAAAGCCTGAGCTCTTCAATCATCGGGTTGTGGCTGGCTTCTGGCACGCGTGCATCGAGCACTTCGATGACTACGTCGATAAATTCCATGGTCTCGGCGGCTTTTTTCTTCGCCGAAGTCATGTGTCCTGGATACCACTGAATTGCCATTTTGCACCTTTTTATCTTCAAACTTCGTCGCGATACTGCGTTGCCTCAACATTTTTAGCGCTTACATATAACCCATATGCCGCGCGCTAAAAATGTTGATGCGCCTTGTCTCACTTAGAAGTTTGAATTCAAAAGGCGCAAAACACATCGTATTTCGCATTTATTATCGTATTTTATCATTCATGGCATGGTTAATTTTCCTCGCAGGCAAATAAAGGATATGCGTTAAAATGAACCATGCAAGTTATCCCCGAAATCAAGCCTGAACAGTCTATTGAACTGTTGAAAGCGCTACATATCCTGACGCGTGATGGAAAACTCAATCAGGACACGCGTCGCAAGCTCAAACAGGTATATCACCTTTACCATTTCATTGAACCTTTGTTGACTGAGGTGTTTGCCGATCAGCCCAATCCAACGCTAGTGGATCATGGTGCTGGCAAGTCGTATCTGGGGTTTATCCTTTATGATTTATTCATGAAGGCAAAGCTGGCAGGGCAGGTGGTAGGCATTGAAACCCGCGCCGAACTGGTTGCGCAATCACAAGCCTTAGCCGCCCAACTTGGTTTTGAACGTATGGGTTTCCAGCATTTAAGTGTTGAAGAGTCCATTACTTCAAATGTACTGCCTGAACAGGTGGAAATAGTCACTGCACTACATGCTTGTAATACTGCCACTGATGATGCGATTAAATTTGGGCTGGAAAAACAGTCTAAATTCATGGTGTTAGTGCCTTGTTGCCAAGCGGAAGTGGCTGAAGTGCTGCGTAAAAAAAAGAATGAATCATTTGCCAAAACTGCCTTATCAGAAATTTGGCGCCATCCAATCCATACACGCGAATTTGGCAGTCAGATTACTAATGTCTTGCGTTGTTTGCAGTTGGAAGCGCATGGCTATCAGGTCACCGTGACTGAGTTAGTGGGCTGGGAGCATTCGATGAAAAACGAGTTGATTATCGCCCGTTATAAAAATAGCCCGAGAAAAAATGCACAAGTTCGGTTGGAGCAGATATTGCAGGAACTTAATCTGCAAGAAATGCACGACCGTTTTATCTATTAAATATCTCAGAAGAGGTTTCAAGGCTTGAGGCTAATTCGGCGTATCAGTAAGCTTCAGTTTCCAACAATTTTAATTGTTGGAATCACTTATATTTTTGGCAATTTGGCTATTGCAGAGCCTTTAAGGCTGGAGCCAATATTCAAATATCAGATTACTACAGGGCCAGGCGCGGGGCAGTTTGTCGAAGGAAATCCTCCTCATTTGGTACTGAATGGAGTAATCAAAAATTACGATACACCTGAGGATGCATTTCTTGAATATCCTGCTTATCTGGAACAGTTAGTGGCTCCAATCGGAGAAATGACTTTTCAGCGTGCCAGTAACTTTCGCCCATCACCCAAGTCAGGCATAGTGAACGGGAAATATGATACTTATTGCTGGGACGTTTACAGGGAAATCAATGGCGTTTCTACAGAACCTCTCATTTGTACTGGCAGTGTCTGGATGAAGCCTTTTTGCCCAGATCATTATCATTTGGAACATACGTATTATCGTCAAACTAATCGTTTTATCCATCAGTATAGTTGTGAGCAAGGTGAGAAACCGCAAACATTAAACACCAAAAATACGAATATTAAAAACCCCGAGAAACAACAGAATCTAAAATAAAACAGGGCGGGCTTAGTCAGCCCTGTTTTATTTTAGATTTAGCCTCTATTCAGCATTCGACTGAGGATTTTTTTTAATTTACTGGTTTTTAAACTACCGTAAGTAATGGCATATTGGCGCGTCACCTCTGCGCCAAAAAAGAATATCTGCGCCGAGTAGTAAATCCACAATAGTAAGGCAATCAGTGAACCTGCCGCGCCAAAGCTAGATGTAACTGCGCTCTTGCTGATGTAAATGCCTGCAAGATAACTCCCGAAGCTAAAAAGTATCGCGGTAAAAACTGCGCCTACCATCGCATCTTTCCATGACAGTAAAACATCAGGCAGCGTTTTGTAGATTATGGCAAATATACTGGCAATCACGCAAAACGAAACGAATGATGTAGCCACTGAAAATATATCCGAATAGTGCCCCAGAAATTCACTCGAATAAGCCCCGACAGCATTAATGGCAGCATTGATGGTGAGCGAAATGAGTAGTAGCGCACTTAATATCATGACCATGCTAAAAGAGACTAATCTGGTAATCAGTAGCTGTTTAAAAGGCGCTATCTGTGCAATTTTTTTGACTTCCCATATCTCGTCCAGACTGGCTTTTAGCTCAGAAAATACGCTAGTGGCGCCAACGAAGATGAATATGCTCGCAAGCACTGTGGCAATCAAACTGGAGGCGTTGTTACTTGAAGCGATCAGTAAACTTTCTACCAGTTTTCCGCCAGTTTCTCCAACCAATCTTGATACCTCAGCAATCACTTGTGTTTGAGCGATTTGTTCGTTAAACACGTAACCCAATAACGCAATCATGAGTATCAATATCGGTGCCATTGAGAATAAGGCATAAAAAGCCAAAGCCGCACCCTTGCTGCCAGCTCTATGCTCAATCCACGATTCTATGCACTGCATCAGGAAAAGTTGTACGTTCTTGATGTGTGAGCGTAGTGGCTGAAATAGCTTGATAATGCGGCTGGTAGGCAAATGCTGGCTCCATATATAATTTGCGGCTGATGCTCAATACATCAGTCAAAGATTTAATCATAAGTATGCCAAGGAATCTCACATGAAAAAATATCTTTCAGTATTCATCTTTGTTAGCGCTCTTTTCAGCAGCGCTGTATTGCCCGCAAAGCCTGCTTTTACAGGTAGGGATTACAGCGGTGTGTATGAATGTACTGGCAATGACACTAAAGAGGGTGCCTATACAGGGGTGGTGACTATGAAGCTGAAGCCAGAACACAGCTTTGCGTCTTATGCCAGTTACGATTTCAAGCTGGAGGTGCCAGGGTATGGCACTTATCTAGGTGAGGCCGCAGCGAATAGCAATCAGTTTGCCATGCATTTTGCACTAGAAAACCCAGCCACCAAGGACTATGGCACGGGTGTTGCAACTATCAAGAAAAATAAACAAGGCAAATTGGCTTTCCATAAGTTCTACTTTGAGCCTGCATTCAAAGGTGGTAACACTGGCACTGAAGACTGCGTAATGAAATAAACATTGCCTGATTAGTTAATAGCCTTAACAGACAGAGCAAGCCTGCCAGCGTGTTAAAATTCATGTCATATTTCATCTTCAGCTAGTTAAGCTCATTCATCTTCTGTGAACGAAACCACTCGTACTTCTGCGCCCAGCCAGCAACAACTGCTGTCTCAACTTGAAAAACTACTGCCAGCCTGCATGCTGGTGGATCGTTTTTCATTGCGCCGCAAATTACAGCAAACACGCGCCAGCCTCGAGCAAGGAAAGCCTGTAGATCGCTTAATCACCGAGATTTCTAACAAGCTGCGCGAGTCTGTTGCTCGATTAGAAGCCCGTAAACTGGCGTTGCCCAAGCCTGACTTTCCTAGCGAACTGCCCGTAAGTGGTAGGAAAGAAGACATCGCCGCCGCTATTGCAAAGCATCAAGTGGTAATTGTTTGTGGTGAGACTGGTTCTGGTAAAACTACGCAACTGCCCAAAATCTGCTTGGAGTTAGGCCGCGGTGTGAGTGGTTTGATTGGTCACACGCAGCCGCGCCGAATCGCTGCGCGATCTGTGGCATCACGTATTGCGCAGGAGTTGAAGTCTCCGCTCGGCGAAGTGGTCGGTTATAAAGTTCGCTTCAACGACAAGCTTTCAGCATCCAGCTACATCAAGCTGATGACGGACGGTATTTTGCTGGCTGAAACGCAAGGCGATCGATTCCTCAATGCCTATGACACCATCATCATCGATGAAGCCCATGAACGCAGTCTGAATATCGATTTCCTGCTGGGATATCTCAAGCAATTATTACCCAAACGCCCAGATTTAAAAGTCATTGTCACCAGCGCCACGATTGATGCTGATCGTTTCTCTCGCCACTTTGATGGTGCGCCCGTGATTGAAGTTTCAGGCCGCACGTACCCGGTAGAGATACGCTATCGCCCACTAGGCAAGGCTGGCTTCAAGGCACAAAGCAAAGAAGATGAAGTGGCGGATGAAGACAATATTCTGCTACTGAATGAAGACTTGATGGGCGTGCAGCGCAAAGGTAAAACCGAATCGGGCTGGCGCGCAGCCAAGGATTGGATAGCAGAGGATGACCGCGAAGAGGCGATCGAAGAAGCGATTCTGGATACTGTAGATGATCTATCGCGTTTAGGTGGGGGCGATGTGCTGGTATTTTTACCCGGTGAGCGCGAGATTCGCGATACGGCAGACCATCTGCGTAAACACCTCAAGCACGCCGAGATATTGCCTTTATTCGCGCGTCTTTCGATAGAAGACCAGCAGAAGGTATTCAGGCCGTCTGGCGGTCGCCGTGTTGTGTTGGCTACCAATGTGGCTGAAACTTCGCTTACCGTGCCTGGCATTAAATACGTGGTGGATGCTGGGCTTGCGCGGGTGAATCGCTACAGTTCCCGCGCCAAGGTCGAGCAATTGCAGATCGAGAAAATCTCGCAGGCCGCCGCAAGGCAGCGTGCAGGCCGTTGTGGCCGTGTCTCAGATGGTATTTGTGTGCGACTTTACGATGAGCAGGATTTTAATAATCGCCCTGAGTTTACCGAGCCAGAGATTTTGCGTTCCTCGCTGGCTGCCGTCATTCTGCGCATGGCCGCGCTTAAGCTTGGTGATGTGAATGAGTTTCCATTTATCGAGGCGCCAAGTTCTAGACTCATCACCGATGGCTACCAGTTATTGCAGGAGCTAGGCGCAGTCGATAGCAATCGCCAGATCACTGAAGTGGGCAACCAGCTTGCCAAGTTACCGCTAGACCCGCGAGTTGGGCGCATGATATTGGCGGCAAAAAAAGAAAGTTGTCTGCAAGAGATACTGATTATCGCCAGTGCTTTGTCTATTCAAGACCCGCGTGAAAGACCAATGGATAAGCGCGAAGCTGCTGACCAGGCGCATGCGAAATTTGCTGACGAGCGCTCTGACTTCATGGGCTATCTGAAGCTCTGGGCTTTCTACGACGAAGCCTTGAAGAACAAAAAATCGAACAAAGAGCTGCTCAATAAATGCCACCAGAATTTCCTCTCTTTCCTTCGGTTGAAAGAGTGGCGTGAACTGCATAGCCAGATTGTGAGTATCGTCACAGAGATGGACTTTAAGCTCAATGATTTGGACGCAAGCTACGACCAGATTCACCGTGCGCTGGTGTCGGGTCTGCTTGGCAATATTGGCTTTAAGGATGGCGAATCCGATAGTTACCAAGGTGCGCGCGGCATCCGTTTTAATATTGCGCCAGGTTCAGCACTCAAGAAAACTCGCCCCAAATGGGTGATGGCGGCTGAGTTGATGGACACCACCAAGCTCTATGCGCGCTGTGTCGCCAAGATAGAGCCAGACTGGATTGAGCCAGTCGCGCGCGGTTTAACGCAAAGCCATTACAGTGATCCACGCTGGGATAGAAAGCTCGCGCAAGTGGCGGCTTGGGAGCGCGTCAGCCTTTACGGTTTGACTATCATCCCCAAGCGCCGTGTGCATTATGGGCCGATTGACCCCAAGGAATCGCGCGAAATTTTTATTCGTGAAGCTTTGGCGAATATGGAGTTCGATACCCGCGCGCCGTTCTTTGAGGCTAACCGAAAATTGATCTCTGAGATTGAAGAGCTTGAACACAAGGCACGACGGCAGGATGTATTGGTGGATGAGCATACTTTGTTCGCATTTTATGATGAGATCATCCCCGAAGGCATTATCAACGGCGCTGGTTTTGAAGCGTGGCGCGAGACTGTGGAAAAGACTAATCCCAAGTTGTTGTATCTCACGCGCGAGCTACTCATGCGACATGGTGCAGCCGGCGTTACCGAAGCGCAATTCCCTGAAAGCTTTGTCATGGATGGCGTTTCACTGCCGCTTAAATATCGCTTTGAGCCCAGCCATCCGCTGGATGGTGTAACAGCAACAGTGCCGCTCGCGCTACTTAATCAGCTAGATTCAACCCGTGCTGAATGGCTGGTTCCGGGTATGTTGCGCGAAAAGCTGACCACATTGGTGAAAGCGTTGCCCAAAACCTACAGGCGTGTTTGCGTCCCCGTACCTGAGTTTGTGACTGGTTTTCTGGAACAGACCAAAGTCGGCGAAAGCCCAATATTGCAAGCTTTGGCAATCTACATTAAACAGCGCCCAAAACTTGAAATCTCGCCCAGCGACTGGCCACAAGATGCATTGCCAGCCCATCTGTTGATGAATTTCCGTATCGTCGATGAAAAAGCACGAGAACTGGGGATGGGGCGAGACTGGAATGCGCTCAAGCAGCAACTCGGTCAGGCCGCGCAACTGACTTTCAGAAGCGCTTCACCTGAGATCGAGAAGTCTGGCCTCAAACAATGGGATTTCGGCGATTTGCCTGCTACGCTGTCGTTCAATCGCGATGGCCGTTCACTCACGGGCTACCCCGCGCTGGAAGATCGTGGCGATAGCGTTTCCATCAAGCTGTTCGACACCGAATCAGCCGCCATCAAAGCCCACAGGCTGGGCGTTTGCCGATTGATGCGATTTGAGCTTAAAGAACAAATCAAGCAGCTGGAAAAAGGCCTGCCCGGATTCAATCAATACGCCTTGCTGCTGCGCAATATTGTGAGCCCAGACGAGCTGCGAGAAGACATGCTCACCGCGATTGCCGACCGTGCTTTTATTGGTGAAGATAGCTTGCCGCGCAGCAATGCCGAGTTCATGAATCTCAAACAGCGCGCCAGAACCCGCCTGCCAGCAGTCGCCGAAGCGGCTTCAAGGTTGGCGCAAGCGATTAGCGCCGAATACCAACCACTCACACAAAAACTCGCCAGCCTGCCAGCACCCATGGCGCGGGTTAAAGCCGAAGTCGAGATGCAGCTATCCAAACTATTACCCAAACGTTTCTTCAGCCAAACCCCTTGGGATAGTTTGCAACACCTGCCACGCTATATGAAATGCCTAAAATTGCGGTTGGATAAATATCCGGCCAGCATAGAGCGCGATACCCGTAGCGCGCAGTCAGTGCAACAAGTCTGGCAGCGCTGGGAAGAGAAAGTGATTGCGCTGCGCAAAGCGGGACAAGACGTTAGCCCTGAGCTGGATAACTATCGCTGGTTAATAGAAGAGTTGCGAGTATCCCTGTTTGCACAGGAGCTTAAGACACCATTCCCAGTATCGGCCAAGCGCTTGGACAAACTCTGGTTTGACCTTAAACCCTGATTGAGTTTAAGTTATTGGTCGTTCATCTTGCGGTAAAAGGTGTTGCGGCTAATCCCCAGTTCGCGAGCCGCTGCCGAGACATTACCAGCATGTTTGTGCAGGGTTGTTCTCACCAGCTCGCTATTGAGTGCAGACATGGAAGCCTGCGGCTCACTGGTGTTGATCTGGCTCATTTCCTCAAGAAAATCATCTGATAAATGCGATTCATTAATAGTCTCGCCACCAGACAAAGCCAGCGCGGTTTTCAATACATTGTGTAGCTGGCGAATATTACCTGGCCATGGGTGCTGCCTGAACAGCGACATAATAGAAGGGCTGATGTTGGCTTTGCTAGCCTGTTCGATTTCCATAATCAAGCTGATCAATGCGCCGAGATCACTGCGTTCGCGCAAAGCAGGCAAACTCACATTAAGGCCATTTAAGCGGTAATAGAGGTCGCGCCTGAACACTCCTTTTTCTACATTCTCGCGTAGCTTCTGGTTGGTAGCACTGATTAGCATGAAATCGAGAGGTTTTGATTTGCTGCTGCCCAGCGGCGTCACGCTGCGTTCTTGCAATACGCGTAAGAGACGTGATTGCAACGCCAGCGGCATGTCGCCGATTTCATCCAGAAATAGCGTGCCGCCATTGGCTTGTTCCAGCTTGCCAGCACTGCCTTTGCGCCGCGCGCCAGTAAACGCGCCTTCTTCATAACCAAATAACTCGGATTCAATCAGACCTTCAGGCAGTGCAGCACAGTTGACTGCAACCCAGGGGCCATCCTGGCGACTACTGGCTTCGTGGATGGCGCGTGCAAATAGCTCTTTGCCTACGCCGGTTTCGCCTTCAATCAGAATCGCAATATCTTGGTCTAGTACACGTTGCACTTGGCTGATGGCTTTAGCCAAGCGGCTATCGCCAGTATTCAGCATCTCCAGATTGGCGGCGCAATCACGTTTTGCAGGCTTGTTGTTTGTGACGGGAAGAGGCTGGGCTGATACTTTGCTTTGACTACTATCAGCACGCGCATACAGGCGTGCGCCATTGCTTAGCTTAATCGGGAATACGAGGTGGCCGCTGCTTAAGCTGTTGAGTGTGGGCTCGAATATATCCTGGAAATAGACTGCGCGATTTTTCATCAATTCGCTATCAAAACCAAGCTGGAACTGTCCGCTGCGGTTAATCGCCAGCAATCGGCCATCGCCATTGAAAACGGCAATGCCTTCCCATAGTGTGCCGATGAATTCTGGCCTGGCGTGAAAGTGCAGGGCGATATCACCTTGGCAACTGGCGCTAAACAGGCGGTTTTCTATCATCTGCGCAGCCATTTTTACCAAGGCCAGCGTATGTTGCTGCGGAATCAGGAAATCATTTGAAACATCCAGCGTGCCCAGTAATTCGTTTCTAATGCCAAAGATTGGAACTGCAGAACAGCTCAGGATGTGATTACGTTCAATAAAATGCTCCGCGCCTTGTACTGTCATTGGCGCAGCTTCCATCAATGCCGTGCCAATCGCATTAGTGCCGCGTTCATTCTCATGCCACGAAGCGCCTGCGCTCAGCGCAATTTTTTGCGGATCAGTGAGGAAGTGGTTATCGCCCAGGCTATGCAAAATCACGCCTTCGTCATCCGTCAAAATCACCATGCTGCGCGTATGTGCGATCTGCTCATTCAGCGTAGCCATTTCAGGTTGGGCATAGGCCAGCAACTGATGATGTTGTTCGCGGCGTTGCTTGAGTTCAGCCACGGTTAATACTTGGCTGCGGCTGTTGGCTGTAGCATCAATACCGTTAGCGAGAGAGCGCTCCCAAGAGCGAATGATTTCTTCAGCGACTATGCCTTTTTGTAGCTTGCCGCCGCTGAGAAAAGTCTCGCGCGCATCTCGTATGATTTGCGATTTATCAATGACCGAATTAGGCATTTTTTACCTGTAATTAAAGTGTTAACTGTTCACGATTCAATTTAACACCTGTTCATTTATGACACAACAACATAGCGTTTACATTCAGCCGTACTTGAAAACCCAGCCCTTCGCCAAGCCTTATCTGGTAAGCCTCAGCGGGCAGTTACCCACTTAAATTCACTGTCTGGCATATGGCTTGCAATACTGTTCTCACGGATGCATGCACGTTGGCTGTTTAGCGTGTGTAAAACCAATCATATCTTTTTAGAACAATCTTTTTGGAGAGTAGCTTGAGAACACATCAATTAAAACTAGCAGTAGGTGCTGGTTTGCTTAGTCTGATCTGCAATTCTGCTTTTGCAGAAGATGACCTGAGCAAGCTTATGCAAGACGATAACCAATGGGCAAGCCAGCGTAAAGATTATGCGAATACTGGCTACAGCCGTTTGTCACAAATCAACAAAGGCAATGTCGGCCATTTAAAACAGGCCTGGACGTTTGCCACTGGTGTTAACCGTGGCCATGAGGGTGCGCCTCTGGTTGTTAATGACATTATGTACGTTCATACCGCATTCCCTAACAACGTATATGCCCTGGATTTGAACGATAACCAGAAGATCATCTGGTCATACTTTCCAAAGCAAGACCCTTCAGTTCAGGCTTTGTTGTGCTGTGACAACGTAAATCGTGGTCTTGGATATGGTGATGGCAAGATTTTGCTGCAGCAGAACGATGGTACTTTAATCGCCTTCAATGCCAAAGATGGCACCAAGGTTTGGGAAGTTAAAGTAGTTGATGTTAAAAAAGGTGAATCAAACACCAACGCCCCACATGTGTTCAAAGATAAAGTCATCACCGGTATGTCCGGCGGTGAATATGGTGTTCGTGGTTTTATTACGGCCTACAACATCAAGGACGGTTCACTTGCTTGGCGTGCCTACAGTAACGGCCCTGATACTGATGTCATGATTGGTAAAGACTTCAATAAAGAGAACCCACACTACAGCGCATTATCTGTTTATGAAGATGTGAGCGGTGGCAATGTTGAAGGCGGCTCTTTCAAAGCGCTGGATAAATCCAAGCTTAAGTTTCCAGAAGCTGACTTGGGTGTTAAAACTTGGCTCAAGCCACAAGCCATTAAGAATGGCTGGGAGCACGGTGGTGGCTCGACTTGGGGCTGGTATTCATATGACCCAACGTTGAACCTGATGTACTACGGCACTGGCAATCCTGGCACCTGGAACCCAGATGTACGCCCTGGTGACAACAAATGGTCCATGACAATTTTTGCTCGTGACTTGGATACTGGCGCTGCACGCTGGGGTTACCAGATGACACCACATGACGAGTGGGATTACGACGGCATGAATGAAACTGTGCTGTGGGAAGCGCAAGGCAAGAAACTGGCGACCCATTTTGATCGCAATGGCTTCGGTTATACCTTTGATCGCACCAACGGTACTTTGATTGTGGCTGAGAAGATGAATAAGTTTGTTAACTGGGCGAGCAAGATCGACTTGGCTTCAGGCGTGCCACAGAAAGACCCTAAGTTCTCAACACACCAAGATTACGACGCCAAGGGCATTTGTCCATCAGCGCTGGGTGTTAAGGACGAACAGCCTTCAGCGTACTCGCCAAAAACAGGCATGTTCTACGTACCGCTTAACCACGTTTGCATGACCTATGAACCGGTGGAGTCCAAGTACGTTGCTGGTCAGCCATGGGTAGGTTCAACCCTCACCATGTTTGCAGGGCCTGAAGGTGTAATGGGCGGTTTCATGGCTTGGGATGGCCTCAAAGGCAAGTCTGTTTGGTACAACAAAGAGAAGTTCTCAGCCTGGGGCGGCGCACTTGTAACCTCTAGCGACATCGTGTTCTACGGCACGCTGGATCGCTGGTTCAAGGCAGTTGATGCCAAGACTGGTAAGGAGTTGTGGAAGATGCAGGTAGGTTCAGGCATCGTCGGCAATGCCATTACTTGGAGCCATAAAGGCAAACAGTATGTTGGCGTGCTCTCAGGTATCGGTGGCTGGGCTGGTGTTGCCATGAACCTGGGTCTCAATAACGATACTGATGGCCTTGGTGCTGCTGGTGGTTATCGTGAGCTGACCAAGTGGAACGCTGCCCCAGGCGGCGGTGCCATGAACGTATTTAGTCTATAAAACATAACGCCCCCTTCTTATGTGGAAGGGGGCAAACGGAGGATGTATGTTGAAGCTATTATCTATATTAATGCTGTTGCTTACGCCCTGGTTGGCTGAAGCAGCGGATGTGAAGTTTGTATCAACTCTGGATGGCAAGCCACTTTCGATTCCAGCAGATGTGGTGGATAGCCCAGCCGCCAAGGACTTCATGGCGAGCGGTAAGAATAGCTATATCGGCAATGCCGATGCTATCAAGGCTGGCAAGAAGATATTCCAACTATATAGCTGCACAGCTTGCCACGGTGCGCATGCTGAAGGCGCCGTGGGCCCTAACCTGACCGATGACAAATGGAACTACGCCAAAAACGTTAATGACCAAGGCATCTTTGAAACCATCTGGGGCGGTACTGCTGGTGGTATGGGTGCTAAAGGCAAAGGTTTGATGTTGCCGGATGACCCAACTCAGGGCTTGACCGTAGATGAGGTGTTGAAAGTAGTGGCTTTTATCCGCAGTAACGCGCACTAACCAGTTTCGAATTCAATCGCTCATCTCCAATTTGTGGCTGAATTATGGCCAGGCCTTAGGGTCTGGCTTTTTTATTAGAGGAGTTAGAAAGGCCGCGATTGAATGATTAAGTAATCTTCGATTGTTTCCGTTTTTGATGCTCATCATAAAGCGTCTTTGATAGGTGCAACCATTCAGTTACCAGATCCGATATTTCTTGTGCATGAAATGGAAAATCTTTGATATCAATCTTTATTAAATCAACCCGGTATTCTTTCTTGGTTTGAAGTTTATTGATTGTTAGAACAGTCCCATCAAGGCTTTCAAGTGCACCATGCGTAAAGGCATGCCTTGTAATACTGAAAGATTTCGCTCTCTCAATAAGCGCAAGTGTATTGACTTTGTGATTAGAAAATTCTCTGGTATGGCTAAAGGCTTTTATTAAGTATTTGGCTTTTTCTTTGAATGTGCTTGGCTTTCTATCATGCCCAGAGATTCCACCAAATGAATCAAAAGAGAAATGAATTATGTTATCCATTTGTCGTTCCATCAGTGCCCAATTGATAGTAATAAAACCAACCGCTGCACATAATGCTGGTAAATCACTTTTAGGAATATCAGGCATATGATCCCCCTAACATTAAATATCTATCCTATTGGACGACATTAAAGCATCCAATAGCCTTTGTTATGAACCACTCAATTGTAAAGTCTTGAGAGTCTGTTTCCGTACTTTCTTCAGCAGTGCTTTATCTTCAATCAGCGATTCACCATAAGACGGAATCATCTCTTTCAGTCTTGCCTGCCAACCTTCAGATAGCTTGGATGAAAAACAGCGTTCAATCACCTGAATCATCGCTTCTACCGATGTGGAGGCACCTGGTGATGCACCTAGTAGTGCAGCCAGCGAGCCATCTTTAGCGGCAACGATCTCAGTGCCGAATTCGAGCTTGCCGCCTTTCTGGTCACAGTTCTTGATGATCTGCACGCGTTGTCCGGCATTCGCCAGCACCCAGTCACTCTCTTTCGCTTGAGGCAGAAAATGGCGCAGGGCATTCACGCGTTCTTTATGGGTCTGGAACACTTCGCCGACCAGGTATTTGGTCAAGTCACGATTATGCAAGCCAGCCTTGAACATGGACTTCAGGTTGCCAGTTTTGACCGATGAAATCAGGTCGAGTATCGACCCTGTTTTCAGGAATTTGGTGGTGAAGCCAGCATAGGGGCCGAACAGCAGTGCGCGTTTGCCATTGATGATGCGGGTATCCAGATGTGGCACTGACATGGGCGGCGCACCAAGCGGTGCTTTGCCATACACCTTGGCAAAGTGCTGGCCTATGATTTCTGGGTTCTGGCAAACCAGCCATTGCCCGCTGACGGGGAAGCCACCATAACCTTTGCCTTCGTGGATGCGTGATTTTTGCAGCAAGGGCAGGGCGCCACCGCCAGCACCGAGGAATACAAAGCCCGCGTTCACTTTTTTCTTTTTGCCGCTCTTAATATCTTCTATGCGGATTTCCCAGCGGTGGTTGTGTTTATGCCTGAAAGTATCCACTTGATGGCCTGTCAGCAGTTCAAAACCATCACTGGTTTGTAGAGTGTTCACCATGTGGCGGGTGAGGGCGCCGAAGTCGATATCCGAGCCATAAGCCACGCGCGTTGCCGCCATTTTCTCTTTGGTATGGCGCTTGGCCATTACCAGCGGCATCCACTCTTTAAGCACGGCAGAGTCTTCAGTGAATTCCATATCAGCAAACAGATGGTGCGCGCTTAATGCTGCATGGCGTTGGCGCAAAAACTCAACATTCTCTTCACCCCACACAAAGCTGGCGTGTGGCGTAGGGTTGATAAAGTCTTTAGGTGAAGCGATGACTTTGGTTTTAACCAGGTGCGACCAGAATTGCAGCGAGGTTTCAAACGCCGAATTGATCGCCAAGGCGCGGTTGATGTCCACTTCGCCATTGGCATTTAATGGTGTGTAATTAAGCTCGCAATAGCCCGCATGGCCTGTGCCTGCGTTGTTCCAGCCATCTGAACTTTCAAGCGCTACCTGATCCAGCTTTTCCACCATCATGATTTTTAATGATGGCTCAAGCTGCTTAAGCAATAAGCCCAGCGTGGCACTCATCACGCCACCCCCAACTAGCAATATATCTACGGTAGTTTCAGACATTTTTTATATTTTTAAAAGTGGTGAATTCAGGACGAACAGAATCATAGGGCGCAAGCCGTCATCTGTAAAACAAAAGTGTCACAAACGGGTAAGTTAAATCTGCATTAGCGCATTGCGAATCTTGAGTTCATCCAGCCCTTTGCCGATGAGCACAATGCGGCTGATGGGTTCTTCTTCATCCCAACCGTCAAGTAAGGTCGGCGGGTAGAGTGTTTGATGCACTGCATGGATGGCGAGCGGTGCGGGTTGGTCTTCGGCGTGGATGATGCCCTTGAGGCGTAATAGCTGTTCGCTATAAATCTCGCATAACCATTGTAATACAGGCTCGAGTTGATCCCAAGTCAGCGGCTTGGGCATGGTAACGGTAAAGCTGCTGATTTCGTCGTCATGCACTGCTTGCGGAAGCATGCCGCGAGTGGCTTTGGAGCGGGCTGGTGCGCGCAGCCAGCGTTGTGGCTGGGCTTTTTTGTCGGCATCAAACAGCCCAACGCTGATGATGTTGGCTGGGTCAATTTCACCCTGAATAATCTGGTATTGGCTTGCGCTTGGATTGAGCTCAGCGAGTTTTTCAGTCAATGCATCAATTTGCTCAGGAGTTGCTAAATCAGTTTTGGTGATAAGCAGTACATCGGCCACAGCTGCCTGTTTACGCGCTTCGTCATGTTCTTCAATCTGTTTCAGACCGTAGATGCTATCAACCGTTACTACCACTGCATCTAGTCTGTAGGTTGAGCTTATGACAGGTTCATTCAACAGGTTAGCCATAATAGGGCCTGGGTTAGCCATGCCAGTAGTTTCAATCACTAGGCGCTTGAATTCAGGGATGCCACCCAATGCACGTTTGAAGAATAGATCACGCAGGGTATCTGCCATCTCATTGGTCAGCGTGCAGCAAAGGCAGCCTGATTCGAGCAACACAGTGTTGTCCGCGATATGTTCACTTTCAACCGTGCGCGCCAGTATGTGGTCAAGCCCAGCTTCACCGAGCTCGTTGATGACAACGGCGGTGTCTTTCATGCCAGGATTATTAAGTAACTTATTGAGAAGGGTGGTCTTGCCACTGCCTAAAAAGCCAGTGAGCAGCGTGACGGGAATGCGGTTATCCATGATGGTTAAAGCTCAAATTTTATTGTTTATTCTCTGGCGGCTAGCTTAATTCCAGGCATCAGGGTCAATCTTGCCTTCTGCCTTAAATGCAGGTTTTGAGAATAAATAACCTTGCATAAGTTTCACGCCGTGCGCCGCAAAAAAGTCACGCTCGCCTTTGGTTTCTATACCCTCTGCCAGCACAGTGACATCGAGCTGTTCGCACATATCGATGATTGATTTTGAGATGATTTGGCGAGACTTGTCTTGATCCACACCACGTAACAACTCCATATCAATCTTGATGATGTCTGGCTGAAATTGCGCCAGCAAATTAAGGCCTGCGTATCCAGCGCCAAAGTCATCAATGGCAGTCTTGAAGCCCATTTTTTTGTACTCAGAAACGATGTTTAAAAGGTGTTTGGTGTCTTTTATTCGTTCCACTTCTGTGAACTCAAAAATGATTTTATCAATGGGGAAGTTGTATTTTTCAGCGGCTGCTAGCGTGGTTTTGATGCAAAGCTCTGGCCTATAGACCGCATTGGGCATGAAGTTGATAGATAAATAGCCTTGCAGATTAAGCTCAGCCGCCGTTTTCACCGCTTTTACGCGGCACGCCTGGTCAAACCTGTACACATTGTCGTTATTAACCTGGCTCAATACGGTATGAGCGCCTTCGCCGTTCGGGCCTCTAATTAGCGCCTCGTGTGCATAAATGCTTTTGGTCGAGAAATCAACGATAGGCTGATACGCGTATTCAAAATCAAACCCCAAGAAAGACGGTGTGATACACCCCTCACAACCATGACCTTCTAAATTAGAAATACCGATAGTTTTTTTTGAAGAATCTGAACTCATGGCCTTTACTCTTTACTAAGTTGTATATATTGAGATTCTATATTTAAAGAATTAGTTCTGGGTTTGGTAAAGACTTGGAAATCACCATACGCTTTATTATTAGAATAGAACACACACAATTATAAATAACTCTGCCAACACATGCACTGATCAGCAATAAAGTTTACTGGGTTCAGAATATACATTCATGATTAATATAGAAATATTGATGCAAGCGGTAATGGAATCAAGGGATGGTATTACCATTTCGGATGCCCGATTACCTGATTATCCCTTGGTGTTTGCTAACCCTGCTTTTGAGAAATTGACAGGCTATACACAAGACGAAATTATCAATAATAATTGCCGCTATCTTCAAGCCAACGATAAGCAACAGCGCGATACCAGCAAAATTCGTAAAGCGATTCAACAAGGTGAATATTGCCTGGTGACACTGCGCAATTATCGCAAAGATGGCACCATGTTTTGGAACGAGCTAAGTATTTCACCTGTTTACAATGCACAGGCTGAGTTAACGCATTTCATCGGCATTCAAAAAGATGTGACTGCCAGGGTGACGCTCGAGCAGCACCTGCTGCAAGAGCGTAAATTGCTTGAACAAACCAAGGCTAAGCTAGAGCAGCTGATTATTCATGATGGCCTCACAGGCATCTATAGCCGTAGCTATTTTGAAGACCAACTTTCTATTTTCTGGAAGCACGCAGTTGAAAGCCAAAATAGCCTTGTAGTCATGTTCATTGATGTAGATTATTTCAAGCTATTTAACGATAGCTATGGCCATATTGCTGGCGACGAAGCACTGAAAACTGTTGCTTCTTGCCTGCATGATTCCATGAGGCGCAATAATGACTTTGTTGCGCGATATGGCGGTGAGGAATTCATTGTGCTGGCAGCCGATATGGACAAAGAGCAAGCCATTGCGCATGCTGATTTACTGTGCCAAAACATTAGAAATCTCAACATCCCACATGCGAGTTCTCCCCACCATTTCCTGACAATTAGCTGTGGTATTGCCTATATCAAACCGAATGCGGAAAGTACATCAAAGGTGTTTTTACATTGTGCAGACCAAGCCCTCTATCAAGCCAAGGCTAAAGGTCGCAACAAAGTGGTGCTCTATAAAGATTAAGTTCAACGAATTTTGCACTGCTATCAGCCAATTCCCCTCCAAGCACTTCAATTCTGCGCACTGAATTTCTAGCGCAATCAGTATTATTCAAGATTATTAAAGGCTGGAATGCCTCATAATGTCGACTGTTGAAAATAAGCCAAGCATTTGGCCAAGCAGTTAATCAAGAAAAGAATTAAACATACATGAACGTATTTTTTGAAGAAGATGGCAGCTTTAAAGTAGCTTCTGTGATGTCAGAGGCGGCTGGCTCGCTACAAATCGAATCGCCTAGCGGCAAGCGCTCGAAGATTAAAGCATCTAATGTATTGATGCGCTTTGAGAGCGCATTGTCAGGCTTTATGGAGGCTGTGCAGCAAGAAGCGGAAACGCTAGAGACGGAATTTCTATGGGAATGCTGCGGTGAGCCTGAGTTCGGTTTTGAAGAGCTTGCCCAAGAATATTACGGTAAAAAGCCGACGGCAATAGAAGCGGCTGCTGTTGCAGTCAAACTGCATGGTGCGCCTGTCTATTTTTACCGCAAGGGCAAAGGCCATTACAAAGCAGCTCCCCCTGAAACCTTAAAGGCTGCGCTAGCCGCACTTGAGAAGAAGCGCTTGCAAGCCGAAAAAATCGCTACCTATGCAGCCCAACTTAAAGCTGGTGAGTTGCCCGAAGATTTCAAAGGTGAAGCCTTTAAAGACAAGCTGGATATGCTGCTTTATGCGCCTGACAAAAATACGCTGGAGTGGAAAGCGCTGGAGCAGGCCTCCGCTGAAACGCATACCAGCCATATCAAGCTGCTAGAAGCGTGCGGTGCGATCAGCTCGATTCATGATTATCACCTAGGTGCATTTTTGCGCGAGTATTTTCCTCATGGTTCAGCGTTTCCACCGCATGATCTGGTCAACAGCCCTGATAATCTGCCGCGCGCTGAAGTTGAAGTGTTCAGTATCGACGATAGCACTACCACCGAGATCGATGATGCATTATCAGTTCAGCATCTCGCTGATGGGACGACACGGGTTGGCATTCATATCGCCGCGCCTTCGCTGGGTATTCCACTCAACGGCACGGTGGATGCGATTGCCATGCATCGCCTGTCTACCGTCTATATGCCAGGCCACAAGATCACCATGCTGCCTGATAGCGTGGTTGAGCCATTCAGCCTGAATGCAGGTGAATGGCGGCCTGCGCTTTCGCTGTACCTGGATGTGGCAGCGGATTTGACTATTACACATAGGGAAAGCAAGGTTGAACTGGTGAAAGTGGCCGACAACTTGCGCCATGACGAACTCGAGCCATTTTTCAATGAACATACGCTAGAACAGGATAGCGGCCATCCTTATTGGGCCAAGCTGCTTTACCTGTTCCGTCTTGCGGAATCGCTCGAAAAAGGCCGCGGTAAACATGACCCTAATCGTGCAATACATATCGACTACAATTTCTATGTGAATGATGGCGTTGTGAGTATCCAAGGTCGCCGCCGTGGTTCGCCTATGGATAAACTGGTTGCAGAGCTGATGATAGAAGCCAATAGCCAATGGGGTTTGTTATTAGCTGAACATGATGTGCCGGGCATCTATCGAGCGCAGAATGGCGGCAAGGTGTACATGACAGTCAAAGCCGAGCCGCATCAGGGTCTGGGTGTCAGCCAGTATGCCTGGAGCACTTCGCCGCTGCGCCGTGCAGTTGATTTGATCAACCAGCGACAAGTGATTTCGGTGCTGAATAACGAATTACCCGCTTATCCCAAAAATAGTGATGATCTGGTAGCCGCCATGCGTAATTTTGACCAGACCTACAATGCTTACAGCGAATTCCAGACCCGTATGGAGCGTTACTGGTGCCTACAATACTTGATTCAGGAAAATATCACTGAGATCGAGGCCACCGTTTGGCGAGAAAATCTAGTGCGTTTGCAGAATATCCCCTACATCACCAAGGTACATGGCATGCCTGAGTTGGCTGCTGGCACTCAAGTCAAGCTTGAGATCAAGCGCGTAGATACTTTATTGCTGGAGCTGGAAACACGTTTTGTTGCGTTGGCGAATGTGGAAACAACTGTTGAAGAAGTGGCGGGAGTTGCGTAAATGTTTCGTCTAGGTGCCCTTGCCCGTAGTATTCACCGCAGCGTGATGCAGGATACAGTCGATGTGAGTGAATCCAACGGCGTACGCTCGCTGCATCTTGGTTCGCCCACGGTGCAAAGCGCCATGCGGGTCAAAGCGCCGTATGATTTGGAGCTCAGCTATACACGCGGCATGATGGCGTACTTGCTGTTTTCAAATAAGGTCGCTGATGTTCTCGGGATTGGACTTGGTGGTGGTTCTGTCGCTAAATATATCCATCATTATTTGCCGCAAGTTAAAACACGCGTGGTGGAAATCAACCCGCAGATTATCCAGATTGCACGCAGCCATTTTGCCGTGCCAGAAGACGATGAACGTTTACAGATCATAGAAGCCGATGGCGCTGTTTACCTGAAAGAAAACCCTGCCAGTACACATGTGCTGATTATTGATGCTTTTGACAGTCAGGGCATTCCAGCAGACTTATGTTCACAGGATTTTTTTGATACCTGTGCAGAGGCGGTTACGCTAGATGGCATGCTGGTGATTAACCTCTGGGGTAGTGACAGAAATTTTGATGTGTATTGCCAGCGCATCGAGCAAAGCTTTAACCAGCGTGTATTAGTCTTGCCCACAGGTCGGCCCGGCAATATCGTGGTCTTTGGCTTTAAGCGCCTGCCCAGAGATTTACGTTGGGCATCACTCAGAGAACGTGCAAAAGCACTTGAAGCAGAACATAAAATTGAGTTTCTTGAATTCGTCGAGAAGCTAAGAGAACATAATCACAGTACCAATAACAGGCTTCTACTCGAAGCCTGACAGGAAAATAACTTTAATGAGCCAACATCAATTTTTTGCCACTTGCCCGCGTGGATTAGAAGCTTTGCTAGTAGAAGAACTTACAAGCTGCGGCGCTAAAACTATACAAGCTACCGATGGCGGTGTGAGTTTTAGTGGTGATATGCCTATGGTATATCGCGCCAACCTCGAAAGTCGCATCGCTACACGCATTTTATGGCGAGTAGGGCAAGGTAAGTACGCAACAGATGAAGATCTATACCAAGCCGCGATGAAGCTCAACTGGCCGCAGTGGTTTAACGTAGGCAGCGATTTTATGGTGAAAGTGACAGGTGTTAAATGCCCGTTGAAAAGCCTTGAGTTTGCTACGCTTAGAATTAAAGATGCTGTCTGTGATCGCTTTCGCGAGGCGGTGAACAGTCGCCCTTATATTGATACCAAAGAACCAGATGTGCGCATTCACGCGTACCTTGCGGCTGAAGATTACCAGTTTTACCTTGATACTTCTGGCGCAGCGCTCTACCAACGCGGCCTGCGTCGCGCCAGTATTGAGGCGCCTCTGCGTGAGAACCTTGCCGCAGGTATTTTGAAACTCTCTGGCTGGAAACCCGGCACACCTTTCCTTGACCCCATGTGTGGCAGCGGTACTTTTCTGCTTGAAGCCGCCATGATTGCGCTGGATATCGCCCCGGGTAGCGGCCGCAGCTTTGGGTTCGAGAAACTCAAAAACTTCGATGAGGCTGCATGGCAAAAACTTAAACAACAAGCGCGTGCAAAAGCCAAGCCGGTGAAGTTTCAGAAGATATATGGCAGCGATTCAGACTTACGTGCAGTGCGCGTGAGTAAGCAGAATCTGGAAGAGGCTGGCCTACTGGAAGCGGTACAACTGAGCAAGGTAGATTTCACCGAAGTCGTCCCGCCGCATGGAGAGGGCGTGTTAGTTGCCAATCCACCTTATGGCGTTCGTATCGGCGAAGATGAAGAGCTCGCTGCGCTGTACCCCAGAATGGGCGAAGCATTAAAACGTAAATTCTCAGGTTGGAACGCCTATTTTCTCACCACTGATATGCGCTTACCTAAGCTAATGCGCTTGGCGCCATCAAAACGCACGCCTTTATTCAACGGCCCATTGGAATGTCGTTTATTCGAGATCAAAATGGTAGCAGGCTCAAATCGCCCAGATGCAAAGCGGAAACCGCAAGATGGCTGATTCTCTAGCAGAACTCCGTGCCAAGATTAATGCGTTCGTACACGAACGTGACTGGGATCAATTCCATTCCCCCAAAAATCTGGCAATGGCGATGATTGTAGAAGCCGCTGAATTGGTTGAGCATTTTCAGTGGGATACGCTAGAAGAAAGCCGCGAATTAACACCAGAAAAACGCGAACAGGTCAGCCATGAATTGGCAGATACGTTTGTCTATTTACTGAGGATTGCTGAAGTGTTGGAACTTGATCTGATTGCTGCAGCCAATACAAAAATCGCGCTCAATGCCCAAAAATATCCTGTTAATAAAGCCAAAGGCAGTAATGCCAAATATACGAAATACCAAGAGAATGAATAACAAAAAAGCCAACTTTAGCGTTGGCTTTTTTGTTTACATTGCATTAATTACGCTGAGTTAATTACAGTACAGCTAAAGCTGCATCATAGTTAGGTTCTTCAGCAATCTCACCCACTAGTTCGCTGTGTAGCACCTTATTGTTTTCATCCAACACTACAACAGCACGCGCAGTGAGGCCAGCCAAGCTGCTGTCTTTAATCTGCACGCCGTAGCTCTCAGAGAATTTGGCAGTATTGCGGAAGGTTGAAAGTGTAACTACGTTTTCCAAGCCTTCTGCACCGCAGAAGCGTGATTGGGCGAAAGGCAGGTCGGCGGAAACACACAATACAACGGTGTTTGCCAATGCATTTGCTTTGCTATTGAACTGGCGAACTGACATGGCGCAGGTTGGCGTATCTACGCTAGGAAAAATATTCAAAATCTTGCGCTTGCCAGCATAGTTCTCTAAATGTACATCATTACGTTTGCTGTCAGCCAATGTGAAATCGGGTGCGCTATCACCCTTTTTTAGAAAATCACCACCTATGCTAACTGGGTTGCCTTTAAGGGTTACGGTGCTTGTCATTTTGCTTCTCCTAAGTATGAATATGAATTGTTCAGAATTTAATTTTTTGGCTTAGTTTTACGACTATGTTTGTGTTGCATGGTTCTAATGTTATTACGCTAGCAAATCTTCACTTAAATAGCCTATGGTCATGGTTTGATTGTGTAGCACACTGTCATTGGTATTCGGGCGCGGTGCAAACTCACCATAAGAGTAAAAGCCTGCCAGTATGGTTTGTGAGCCTAATATCTTTTTTACTTCAGTAATTTCATCTGCTGTTTGCTCTGCCATCACACCTTTTCTACCTACGCAGCTTACGCATAGTGCTAAGCCTGTGCGCGTGGTATCGACTTCTTTTAAATTGCCAGTGACTAAATGTGCGGCGCCGCCTGCACCTTCGACCAATCGCTCATGCGTCGTTTGGCATAGACGTACACTTTCGCCTTCTTCTACGTTACCCGCAAATGTCAGGCTATTTTCCGCTTGGTTAACTGCGAGTAATGTACGCACCTTTTCTACTTCACGCTTACCATCTTCAATCACTGCAAAAGGGAAGCGTAAGCCAGACCCGGGTAGACTCTTGGCATTCTGTTCGCCAATGTACATGCGGTAGAGTGGTAGAGCTGGTTTGCCGTCCATCTCGTAGACCACATTTTTGATTGAGCGTGTGATTTTGCGCAATGGGCCATATGGTTTCCACCCACCAAGTGCGCCACTGGCCGTTACTAAGTGCTTGCCGTATAAGCCGACTGCAATTACTAGGTTATCTGACACAATATGATTGAATAGTTGCAATGTTTTGACAAAGGCCGCGCTGTCGCCAGCCATGCCACCGACAATAGGGATTTCTGCGCCAAGTACACTTTGAAAACCTTTTAGAAGTTCTGAGCCATTGACGTTTAGGCCGTCAGAGATGACCAATACAGTGCGTAATGTGTCTGCCTTGAGCTGTCCTGCTAGTTTCTCTGCGACTTCAAATGATGTTTCTGCCTCAGATTTTTTGAGATGTGTGACACGCTGTACCGTTTTTTCCCACAAAATGGCAGTGATTTGCAAGGTCTCATCGAACACGCCATCAGGATTGATCTCGCCAGACGTTGTGCAACCGATTATCTCTGCGCTCGGATAGCGCAGTTTAAGGACGCTTTGTAGTTTAGGTTCACTGAACCGTTTAACTGAGCCAAACACCAGTACCAGATTGGCGTTAGGTAGGGGTGAGTTCGATGAAAAATCTTTTAGACCGTCTTTGCCGGCTAGAGATTCTTGTCTGATTAACATGCGCTTCTTCCTCAAGTGCCGTATTTTTTATAAACCTGATTTTAATCAGGCTTTATTTAGTTAGGCTAATAATTATAATTTTTAAAGCCAATGCTAGATATTCTCTATCTTTTGGCTTGGTTTTTGCTAGAACATTTATGCTTAAAATCGAGCGTTAGCTTAACAAATTATTATTGCCTGAATTGCTTAGTTTGCGTTGATTTATTTGTAAGCCGTATGCCCAAATCTGCCGTAGTGATTATATTTAACATTTTTGTCATAAGATAGACACCCAATTGCATCGATAAGCGTGGGAAAGTATTGCGCCTGATGGAGTTCTCTGGATAGAATGGTGCTAGAGCTAGTTCAGGTAAGTGATTGCTGCAAATTCTTAAATCTGTTTGAGCGCGTTTATTTAAAGGGGATTCAGGGTGGGGGATGTCAATCTGGCGGATCTGAAAGTGATGGTGATTGACGATAGTAATACCATCCGTCGAAGCGCTGAGATTTTCCTGAAACAATCTGGATGTCAGGTCATACTCGCCGAAGATGGGTTTGATGCTTTGGCTAAAATCTCAAATCTGCTACCTAATCTCATATTTGTCGACATCATGATGCCGCGTCTTGACGGCTACCAGACCTGCGCTTTAATCAAAAGAAATCCACGTTATAAAAGTATCCCTGTCATTATGCTCTCGAGTAAAGATGGCTTGTTTGATCGCGCACGCGGCCGTATGGTTGGCTCTGATCAATATCTCACTAAACCTTTCACGCAAGAATCGTTATTACAAGCAATTAGTGAATACGCTAAAGCGGGTTCCGATGCTACCAACGAGGACGAATAGATGGCGCTTTTAAAAATCCTGGTGGTCGATGATTCAGCGACCGACCGCTTTTACCTAACCGAAATGCTTGAAAATGCAGGTTACATTGTTTCCACCGCATCCAGCGGTGAAGATTGTCTGGTGCAGGTTGATGCCAGCCCGCCACATCTTATTGTGATGGACGTTATCATGCCAGGCCTCAATGGCTTTCAGACCACTCGAAAACTCACCCGCAACCCTGAAACCTCACACATTCCAGTGATCATGTGTACGGGTAAGCAGCAGGCGACAGATCAGATGTGGGCATTGCGCCAAGGCGCTAAAGACTGCGTGATGAAGCCAGTGAATGCGCATGAGTTGCTGTCCAAAATCAAAGCGCTGACTTAAAACTCATGGCTAAGAAAAAAATTAATCTTCATGAATATCAACAAGATATTCTTTCAAAACTCAAAATATCAACTGAAAAAGGCCAAGCTGAATCCACATCCAGGTTGGCTGTGAAAGTTGGTGATAAAGACTATCTATTGTCTTTGGCTGATGTCAGTGAAGTTCTGCCAGTTCCAGAAATTCTAAAAATTCCACTCACCCAACCATGGTTTCTAGGCATGGCTAACGTACGTGGTAATTTATATGCGTTGACTGACTTTGGTCATTTTATTGGTTTGAATCCAAGTGTCATCACTGCGCAGTCGCGTATTTTATTGATTAACGATAAATTTGGCATAAATGCTGCTTTGCTGGTTGACAGGCTAGTTGGCTTACGCAGTTTGAGCGAAATGCAGCTGCAAAAAAAATCTGGTGAAGAAGCTTTCTGGGTGTTGAATAAGTTTACAGACAACACGAATGTTGAGTGGAGCGAATTAGACCTTGGTGAGTTTATCAATCAGCAAAGTTTTATGCAGGTAACTGCTTGAATAAGTGGGATAGATAAAGCTGCATTAAATTAGTGATTATTAGATATATATTGTTGTGAGCATCAAAAATACAGGGGATAACAATGGCACTGAAATTATCAGAGATCGATTTTAAAGGCTTGCCAGCAAAGCTGGTGGAAGACCTTAAAAATACATTCACAAGAAGAGTCAAGCTCGACCCTGAAGCGCCAGCGTCTGGCAGCCTTTCTCGCGGCTTGATTGCATTGTTTGTATTGAGCGCCTTGGTTGCTTCACTCACCCTTTTATTCCACGTCAGGCAAGTGCAGCGCGAACATAACTTTGCAGAAGCGGCTGCTAGTTTGCAGATTTTTGCTCATCAGGCAACGCGCGATGCAGTGCTAGCAACCTACGGCAATGAGTCCGCAGGGGCCCACCTTACTGCTGCTAGTAAAAACCTTGATGAAGCCACACAGCTAATGCACAAGCTTCAATCAGATACTTTGCTAACTGATCGTAAAGTGGCTATAGCTTTAGAAGAACTAGATGCAGAATGGAAAGTATTCAGCGGTTTAATCAAAAGTATTGAGCCAGGTCAGCCCGATGCCGCAGCAACAACAGCCAAAGTCGATGAAATTGTTGCAGCAGGCGAGAAATACGCTACTACAGCGCAAAACATGATTGCAGACTACAACGCGCAAGGTAAGGCGATTATCCTGCTTGGCATTTCAGTGATTGCCGGCGTTGCTGCACTGTCCTTGTTGGTATATCTAGGTTACCGCCAGATCATGAGTGCTAAGCGTCGTTTTGGCGAAATGGAACAAGCTAATCTGGGTAATCAAGAAGCTATTTTGCATTTGCTGGATGAAATGGGCGATCTGGCCGATGGTGACTTAACGGTAAAAGCGCAGGTGACTGAGAATATTACTGGCGCGATTGCAGACTCCATCAATTACACCATCGATAGCTTGCGAGATCTGGTTGCTGAGATTAACCGAGCAACACAGCAGGTGAATCAGGCAACTGCACAAGCGCAAGAAACTTCAGACTCACTACTTGCCGCTGCAGAAGAGCAATCTCGCCAGATTGAAGATACAGGTGAAGCGGTTACCGATATGACGCGTTCAATCTTGAACGTATCAAGCAATGCGGGTCAGGCAGCAGAGGTTGCGCAACGTTCATTGCAAGCGGCTACACAGGGTGCGCAAGCTGTGCAGAATACGATTTCGGGTATGAACGAAATTCGCTCACAGATTCAGGAAACCTCGAAGCGAATCAAGCGACTGGGTGAGAGCTCACAAGAAATTAGTGAAATCGTTGAGCTGATTTCCGACATTACCGAACAGACCAATATTCTGGCGTTGAATGCGGCGATTCAAGCGGCATCAGCTGGTGAAGCGGGGCGTGGTTTTACGGTGGTTGCGGAAGAAGTTCAACGGCTGGCTGAGCGCTCTTCTGAAGCGACCAAGCAGATTAGTGCGATTGTGAAAACCATTCAGACCGATACGAATAGCGCGGTAGCCGCGATGGAAAAGAGTACCGAGGGTGTGGTTGAAGGGGCTCGGCTCTCAGACGCTGCGGGTCAGGCGCTGAACGAAATTGAAACGGTTACCAACAACTTGGCAAGATTGATTCAGGCGATTTCGGAAGCGACTGTTGCGCAAACCGAAGTGGCTGCGACCGTGAGTCGAAACATGCAGCAGATTCAAAACATCACATCGCAAACAACCGAGGGTACCAAGCAGACTGCTGAATCCGTGGGTCAGCTCAGTAGCTTGTCTGAAGAGTTGCGCGAGTCAGTCGCTGGTTTCAAACTTTCTTAACATGTTTGTGCTAAATAGCATGTTTGCTAAAGGCAAAATGCAGGCCTCACTGTCTGCATTTTCAAGTATGACCAGTCAACTAGACAGTCAACCCGAATTGTGGAGAAAACGTGGCTGAAGATTTTGATATAGGACCGCTTTCGTGGGTTAAAGACGAGATCAATCAAGCATTAGCCAATGTGCTTGAAAATCTTGATGATGTCGCGTCCCACCCGGATGAAGTTGCTAAACTTAAATTTTCTCAAACCCATTTATACCAAGTCAGTGGTGCGCTTGATATGGTGGGTTTGGAAGGCTGTAAGCGTTTTTGCGCTGAGATTGAAAAGTTAACAGGCAAGCTTGAGAAGAATCAAGTTGCTGTAACGCCAGAAACGATTGCAGCACTAAAAAATGCAGTCAAAGAGCTAGGCGTTTATTTGCAAGGTTTGCTGGATGGTTTAGCAGATCAGCCACTTAAGTTGGCACCAGCATTGCAAGCCATGGCAGCAGTGCAGAATGAGACCATAGGCGAGATTGAGCTTTTCTTCCCAGATACATCTATACGCGCGCCAAAAGAAGCTGCTATGCAGGATGTACCAGAAGATGCATTACCAAGTTACCTAGCTGATCAACGTAAAGTGCTGCTGAAGTCGTTGTTAGGATGGCTTCGAGCCGATAGCCCTGAACAGCGAGCAGCTAATCTGGATAGTCTGCGTGGTGTACTCGAGAATGTGAAACAAGTACAAAAACAATCGTCGCAGCGCACATTCTGGTGGGTGGCAACTGCATTTCTTGATGTACTTGGTGAGTCTGAGTTTTCTGAAAATCGCTACGTAAAACGCTTGGTTCGTCGTCTTGACCAGCAGCTGCGTAGTCAGGCAGATGGCAGCAACCGTGCATCGGGCAATTTATTGCGTGATTTACTTTATTTCATTGCGGTGAGTCGTTCCGAGAGTGAGCGCATTGCGCAGGTAAGGGAGCTATTTGAGCTTGAAGGGCATATTCCCAAGCCTGAGTCATACACGGTTGATGTACTCGAAATTTCTGCTACAGAACTTGAGTCAATTGAGAGTCTGCTGAGTACATTAGAGAGCTTGAAAGATCAATGGAATAGCCTCTCAGAAACGCGTGACATCAAACTGCTGGATGCATTTTCATACCAAGTCAGCGAAGTATTCGCAGGTAGCCAGCATTTAACCCATCAGTCTATCGTCGATATGCTTGGCAGCCTCTATGAGCTTTCGGGTGAAGTGTCGCTCGATAACAGCAAACTCACAGACACTGTATTAATTGAGGTGGCCGCAGGGCTAACCGTATTAGAAGATGCGCTGCACCGCTATGCGCAGCTTTCTGAAAATGATATTCAGGACTTGGACAAACAGTCACAACTCTTGCAAGAAATTGCCAGCGGCGAAGAAAATCCCGATACCTCACAAAACTCCATGCTGGAAAATGTGGGTAAGGGTGTTAATGCTGCGGTGGTTCAGCAAATTAAGGATGCCTTGAATATTGCCGAGCAATCGCTCGACAGTTTCTTCCGCGATACGAGTAGCACAGAGGTGTTGCTGAGTGCAGACAAGGCTGTAAGAGAAGTCATTGCTGCTTTCGATATGCTGGATATGCCAGTTCCTACTGCCACAGCGCAAGCAAGTTTGAAGTTGATCGGCCACTTCAAACAAGGTGAATCAGATCAAGGTTTGTTTATCATCGTTGCTGAGAGCCTGAGTATGTTGGGCTTTTATACCGAAGAGTTGCCACGTGTTCGCCCAGAGTCTAAAGCCGCACTTGAGAGCAACCTCGATAAGCTAGAGAAGCAATTGGAGCTAATGGAGTTTGATGAGGTGCCAGTAATTGATGTTGAAACTACTGCGGGATTGGTGATAGAAGAAATTGATGCAGATGCCTTTTCTGAACCAGTATCAATAGACACGACATCAACAGAGGTAGAAGCGGCGACTGTTGTTAGCGAAGTTGCGGCTCCAGTTGAAAGCCTGGTAGTAGAGGCCGAGCAAGCCCCAGTAGCTGATCGTATTGATGATGCTGAGTTGCTAGATATTTATCTGACTGAGTCAGAAGAGGTTTTAGCTAATATTGCGCAAAACCTGCAGGCTTTGCGTATAAATGCCACTGATAAAGAAGCGCTGGTCGAAGTGCGTCGAGGCTTTCATACGCTTAAAGGCAGTGGCCGCACGGTAGGAATGAAGTCTACTGCTGAGGTTGCTTGGGCCGTGGAACAGTTATTAAATCTTTTGATGGAGCGCAAAACTGCTCCTACTGCATCGCAGATTGCCTTTATTGAAGATGCTAGTGCTGCCTTTGCAGGATGGACAGCCACCCTCAAAGAGGTGGGTGAAGTACATCTGGATTATGTGCCTTGGCAACAGCGTGCACATGCCCTTGAAAATGAAGCTGTGCGCCAAAAACCAGCTAGTGAAGAAGTGGTGATTGGTGGTACTTACAAGATCAGCCGTGGCTTGTTTAATATATTCATGCTCGAAGCCGAAGAGCATATGCAAGCGCTGAATGAGAGCGTGCCTGAAGTCAAGGCGCAGATGCTGGCTGGTGAAGTTAAAAAACCTTCTGATAGCAGCCGTCGTGCAGCGCATACGCTGGCGAGTAATGCAGGCACCACAGGTTTTAAAGCCATTGGCGTATTGTCTCGTGAATTAGAGTATTGGTTTGACGAGCATCAAGGGTACTGGACACCACAAACCTTCGCCCTCTATGAAAATGTAGTCACTGCCTTGGGCAATATGTTGCGAAAAGCAGCTTTGTTGCGACAACCTAAACAAGTACCAAGTTTGGTTGTTGCACTGCAAGAAGCCACTGCGCAAGCGGCTTCTGTACAACAAGTGGCAGAATCCGCCGATGTTCCATATGAAGCCCAAGAAGATGTGCTGGCAGAAGTCGACGTATCTGCAGAAATTGAAGTACCAGCCTTCCTAGATATGGCTGAACCTGATAGATTGGCTGTAGAACTCGGCGCTGGCGATGGTCAAGAAGCCAACGAAGAAACTGTCGCCGAGATTTCCGAGAATCAAACGGACTATGTGACACTGGAAAGTTCTGATGGCGAACTATCTACCACAGAGCCAACAGGTGTTAAATCGTCTGACGAAGCCGCAGTCATTGAAACTAATTTAAGCGTATCTGAAGATACACCAGAGCTTGCTCAGCCGATTATTGAGCCTATTAACCAGCCTCAAGTTGCTGACGCATATTCTAGCCAAGACAGTGTAGAGAACGAATTGCTGACCATGTTTGTTGAAGAAGCGCATGAGCTTTTGCCTGTGGTCGGCAATGAGTTGCGTGCATGGCGCAATGAGCCAACGGAACTTAGCCACTCAGACGAATTGCAACGTGCCTTGCATACCCTAAAGGGCAGTGCGCGTATGGTTGGCCAGGCTGAGTTGGCTGATACTGTGCATGGAATGGAAGACCGCGTGATTCGCGGGCTTAAGAGCAAAACCAAAAAGGTGGATTTTGATGGTTTATTTGGTGATCTAGACCAAATTGGTGTATTCGTCGATGCAGCTACTAGCTCTTTAACTGCTAATTCACCGTTAACAGCACATCAACCACAGACAGAAAATCGCGCCCTGCGCCCAGTTGAGCGTACTGTGCAATACCTGCGTATGCGTGCTGATGTATTGGATAGGCTGATCAACGAAGCAGGTGAAATCAGTATTGCGCGCTCACGCGTTGAGCGAGAAATGATCGCATTCAAGCATTTTTCTCTTGACCTTACTGAAAGCGTACAGCGGCTGCGTGGTCAGTTGCGCGAGATGGAGATCGAAGCTGAAAGCCAGATGCAGTCACGCATGGCTTATCTGCAAGAAACCAATGAGACATTTGATCCGCTGGAATTTGACCGTTTTACCCGATTGCAAGAACTGACCCGAATGATGGCGGAAAGTGTGAACGACGTTTCCACCATTCAGCATGGCCTGCTCGGCAATATGGATGAAGCTGAGTCTGCCTTGCAGCAACAGAATCGTATGAATCGTGAATTGCAGCATGGTCTGATGGATGTGCGTATGGTGCCATTTTCTATGGTGACAGAACGCTTGCAGCGTATCGTCAGGCAGACGGCCAAAGAGCTTGAAAAAGAGGTTGAACTGCATATTGATGGTGAATCAGTGGACGTAGACCGTAGCGTGCTGGATAAAATCGGCGCGCCACTAGAGCATTTATTGCGTAATGCCGTGGCACACGGTATGGAAACCCCTGCTGAACGCAAAAAAGCCAAAAAGCAGATCACAGGTAAAGTCAATTTAGTCGTCAGACGAGAAAATGATGAAATTATCATGACCGTTTCTGACGATGGCGCGGGTATTAACCTTGAGCGCGTTAAAAGTAAGGCAATAGAAAACGGTCTTTTCAGTGCAGAGCATGAAGTGAGCGAACAAGCACTGATGTCAGTGATTTTTGAGCCAGGCTTTTCAACTGCAACTGATGTCACACAAATCTCAGGCCGGGGCGTTGGCTTGGATTCGGTACGTAGTGACATTACTGCTCTCGGTGGCCGTATTGATGTAAACAATGCTGTTGGCCAAGGTGCTGTATTTACCATTTATCTGCCAGTCACACTTTCCGTGTCACAAGTTCTATTGGTTAGGGCTGGTACCAATGTATTTGCATTGCCTTCTGTGATGGTGGAGCAAGCGCAAAAAATCAAAGCAGATGATCTGGCAAAAGCCACAGAGCAAGGCCATATTGAATGGTCTGGGCGTGATTATCCCTTGTATTACCTCAATAAACTCATAGGCGACAATGAGCAACTGGCAGAAGAGCATCGCTATACGCCAGTATTGCTATTACGCAGCGGTACTTACCATATCGCCTTGCATGTCGATGAAATCGTCAATAATCAGGAAGTTGTGATGAAGCCGATTGGCGCGCAGCTTTCGCGTGTGCCGGGCATTATCGGTGCAACAGTGATGGGTGATGGTAAAGTGGTTTTGATTATCAACCCTGTGCAACTTGCTAACCGTGAAGTGCTGGCTGTAGGTAATATTCGTGTCAGTAATGCGCCAGTCGTTAAAGTCGAGGTTAATCCTACAATTCTGGTGGTGGATGACTCACTCACTATGCGTAAGGTACTAAGCCGTCTGCTAGAGCGTGAAAATTACAAGGTGCTGCTTGCTAAAGATGGTATGGATGCGCTGCAAGTCTTACAAGAAAACCTGCCTGACGTGATTATCACTGATATTGAAATGCCACGTATGGATGGTTTTGAGCTGGTGCGTAACATCAAGGGTGATGAACGAACTGCTAGTATCCCATTGATGATTATCAGCTCGCGCACTGCTGAGAAACACCAAAATCACGCTAAGGAGCTTGGTGTTGATGCATTCTTGGGCAAGCCTGTGCAAGACGATGAGTTGATCACACAGGTTTCAATATTGCTAGGTAATTCTGTACCAGTTTCTGCCTAGTTTTTGTTGGTTAAGAGGCTAATCTGTTTCAATTTGCGGGTTAGGCATTGAGGGCTTAAAGATGGCAACTAGACAGAATATGAAAGTTTGGGTTATTGCGGCATTAAAATCGTTAGGTGGCAAAGGGTGGCCAAAAGATGTTGCTCAATACATCTGGTTTCACTACGAAACAGAATTAAAAAAGTCTGGAAGCCTTTTATATACTTGGCAATATGACGTAAGGTGGGCTGCTCAATCTTTAAGAAATGAAGGCGTCTTAAAGCCCGTATATGGCCGTCGTGACTTGCCTTGGGAAATTGCTTAACACATCATTCAAGCAGGATGCGCAAAAGCGCATCCTTTAATCCTGACGTTTTAAAATCAATCTATACGCTTGGCGTTTCAATTAAAACGCCTGCTTTTCTACCCCAGAAAAGCGTTCAATCGGTTAAAATATATTCATGCAACAACCGACTTTTATCCACCTGCGTTGCCACAGTGAGTATTCCATTGTGGATGGTACAGTGCGCATTGACGATTACGTTAAACACGCGCAAAAAGACCAAATGCCAGCGCTGGCACTTACCGATCTTAGCAACCTGTTTGGCGCAGTAAAGTTTTATAAAGCAGCGCGTGGCAAGGGCATTAAACCATTGCTCGGTTGCGATATCTGGCTTGAAAACGAATCCAAGCGCGACCAGCCTTATCGTTTACTTTTGCTGTGTCAAACTCATGCAGGATACCTTCGCCTGTGTGAATTGCTGACACGCGCTTATCTAAATAATCAATATCGTGGGCGCGCTGAAATCAAGCGCCAATGGTTAGTTGATGAATCCACAGATGGCCTGATCGTACTTTCAGGCGCGATGTTTGGCGATATTGGTCATGCCTTGATGCAGGGTAATCAAGGCTTGGCTAAGCAACTTGCGCAAGACTGGAACGCAGCTTTTCCAGATCGTTTCTATATCGAGTTGCAACGTGCAGGCCACGCCCAACAAGAAGCCTATATATCACAAGCAATTGCGCTGGCCAGCGATGCTAACCTGCCGCTGGTTGCCACGCACCCAATCCAATTTATAGAGACTGAAGACTTCAAGGCGCACGAGGCACGTGTGTGCATCTCTGAAGGCTATGTGCTCGCTGATAACCGCCGTCCTAAAGTATTTACTCCAGCGCAATATTTCAAAACACAGACAGAAATGGCTGAGTTATTTGCGGATATTCCGGAGGCGCTGGCTAATAGTGTAGAGATCGCTAAACGCTGCAACCTTACTTTGACGCTGGGCAAAAATTATTTGCCACAATTCCCCACGCCTAATGGCGAAAGTCTGGATGATTACCTCATTGCACAGGCCAGAATTGGCCTTGAGAAGCGCTTGGAAGTGCTCTATCCAGATCAAACAGTGCGTGATGCGAGGCGGCAAGAATATGAAGATCGATTAACGTTTGAAGCCAGTATCATCATCCAGATGGGTTTCCCAGGTTATTTCCTGATCGTGGCAGATTTTATCAACTGGGCGAAGAATAACGGCGTGCCTGTTGGCCCAGGCCGTGGTTCTGGCGCTGGTTCTGTGGTGGCTTACAGCTTGGGTATTACCGACCTTGATCCACTGCGATATGCCTTGCTGTTTGAGCGTTTCCTGAATCCAGAGCGTGTCTCTATGCCCGACTTTGACATCGACTTTTGTCAGGAAGGGCGCGACCGCGTTATTGATTATGTGAAAGAGAAGTACGGTCGCGAATCAGTTTCGCAGATCGCCACCTTCGGTACCTTGGCGGCCAAAGCAGTAATTCGTGATGTTGGCCGTGTGTTGGATTTGCCCTTCAATTTTGTCGATAGCATCGCCAAGCTGATTCCAAACGAGTTGGGTATCACCCTAAGCGAAGCTATTAAGAAAGAGCCGCAGTTTAATGAGCGACGCGAGCAGGAAGAAGAAGTTAATGAGTTGCTCGAGCTTGCGCTTAGGCTTGAAGGTCTGACCCGTAATGTGGGCATGCACGCAGGTGGCGTACTGATTTCACCTGGCAAGATTTCTGACTTCTCCCCAATCTACTGCCAAGCCAATGGCGACAGCCTTGTAAGCCAATATGATAAAGATGATGTGGAAGCCGTAGGCCTAGTCAAATTCGACTTCTTAGGCCTGCGTACCCTGACCATACTAGATATGGCTCTGGAAAACACCAATGCCCAGCGCGCGCTTGAAGACCTCCCACCGCTCTCGTTTGAAACCTTGCCGATTGACGATGCGCCTACCTATAAGTTGTTAAAGCTGGCCAATACCACCGCGGTATTCCAGCTTGAATCGCGCGGCATGAAGGACATGTTGAAGCAGGCAAAGCCCGATTGCTTTGAGGATATCATTGCGTTGGTTGCACTATATCGTCCAGGCCCAATGGATTTGATCCCTGATTTTTGCCGTCGTAAACACGGCTTGCAACGTGTGGAATATCCACATCCACTAGCAGAACCGATTCTGAAAGAGACTTACGGGATCGCCGTCTATCAAGAGCAGGTGATGCAGATCGCACAAGTTGTGGCGGGTTACAGCTTGGGCGGCGCGGATTTACTACGTCGCGCTATGGGTAAGAAAAAGCCAGAAGAAATGGATGCCCAGCGCAAGATTTTTGTAGAAGGCGCTACCAAAAACGGCTTAACTGAGCGTCAGGCAAGTGAACTATTTGATACGCTAGAGAAGTTCGCTGGCTACGGATTCAACAAATCGCACGCCGCCGCTTATGCTTTAGTGGCATACCATACGGCTTACCTCAAAACACATTATCCCGCTGCATTCTTGGCAGCCACCATGTCTGCCGATATGAATAATACAGACAGCGTGAATATTTTCCATGCTGATTGTGCGGCGAATGGGGTAGAGGTGTTGGCACCTGATATCAACCAGAGCGAGTTCCGCTTTAAGCCGCTGAACCAAACGCAAGTATTGTATGGGTTGGGCGCGGTTAAAGGTACTGGCTGGGCGGCAATAGAATTAATGTTGGCAGCCCTTGAGCAAGATGGCCCATTCAAAGATCTGTTCGATTTCTGCCGTCGCCTTGATTTGCGCAAGGTGAATCGCCGTGTGATTGAATCACTGATTCGTGCGGGGGCTTTTGATAAGCTTGAGCCAAGCCGTGCTGCTTTGCTGGCAGGCGTAAATCTGGCTATTACTGCAGCAGAGCAGAGTGGGGCAGCTACTGGTCAAGATAGCCTGTTTGGCATCACCACAGACTCCGTGGCACATACCTTGCCGAAGGTGCCGCCTTGGTCAGAGCAAGAGCGTTTGCAGCAGGAAAAGATTGCTTTGGGCTTTTATCTGAGTGGCCACCCTTATCTTGGCTACAAAAAAGAACTCTCAACCTTTGTGCGTGGCGGCTTGGCTGACTTGAAACCGCAAGAGCAGCCACAGCTATTGGCAGGCGTGGTGATGGGCGTGCGTATCCGTATGACAGCTCGTGGAAAAATGGCGATTGTTACCCTTGATGACGCTACCTCACGTATTGAAATCGTAGTTGGCAATGAGTTGCTCAACCAGAACCCACAGCTGCTAAAAGACGATGTGCTGTTAATTGTGGAAGGGCGCGTCAGTAATGACGACTTTTCTGGAGGCTTGCGGGTTAATGCGCGTAAGCTGTACGACCTAGCTGCTGCACGCGGTGCGTATGCCAGCTTGCTTAAAATCTCTTGCAATGGGCAGGCGGATGCCGTGAAATTACGTGATCTATTAAGTCCATATTGCCGTAATACAGGTGGAGAAAATCGCCGAGGGTGTGCTGTGAAAGTGGAGTACCATAATTCGGATGCACGCGTCGAAATCATGCTCGGGGAGCAATGGCGCGTGGAGTTACATGATGAATTATTGGCGGGCCTTAAAGGCTGGTTAAGCGAAGAAAACGTAAAAATCCTCTATAATTAGAGCAATTGATTTAAAAGGCCGAATGCATGAAAACCAGTTTTCTCGATTTTGAACAACCGATAGCCGAGCTCGATGCAAAGATCGAAGAGCTGCGCTATGTGCAGGATGATTCTGCACTGGATATTTCTGAAGAAATTGATCGTCTACAACAAAAAAACCAGACGATGACTAAAGAAATCTACAGCAAATTAACTGCATGGCAGATTTCGCAAGTTTCCCGCCACCCACAACGGCCTTATACGCTGGATTATATTCAAGGGATATTTACTGATTTCCACGAATTGCACGGTGACCGTGCCTTTGGTGATGATCCGGCCATTGTTGGCGGTATTGCACGCTTTGATGGGCAATCTGTGATGGTGATTGGCCATCAAAAAGGTCGCGATGTAAAAGAGCGCCAGCATCGAAATTTTGGCATGCCGCGCCCTGAAGGCTATCGCAAGGCTTTGCGTTTGTACCGTTTGGCAGAGAAGTTTGGCCTGCCGATCATCACGCTGATTGATACCCCGGGTGCTTACCCAGGCATTGGTGCAGAAGAGCGTGGCCAGTCTGAAGCCATTGCCCGTAATCTATATGTGATGGCTGAGTTGAAAACACCGATTATCGGTGTGATTATCGGCGAAGGTGGTTCCGGCGGTGCGCTGGCTCTGGGTGTGGTCGATCACCTGATGATGCTGCAATATTCTACTTACTCTGTTATTTCACCAGAAGGTTGTGCTTCTATTCTGTGGAAGAGTGCAGACCAAGCATCAGTGGCCGCAGAAACTCTGGCAATTACATCCACACGCTTGAAAACTATGGGACTGATTGATCGCATTGTGGCAGAGCCATTGGGCGGTGCACACCGTGCGCCAGAAATCATTATGCAAACCTTGCGTAGAAGCATTGCCGATGAGCTTGCAAGGCTAACTGTTAAATCTACTGAAGACTTGCTTGCAGCTCGCTTCGAGCGTCTGATGAGTTATGGCCAGTTCAAAGAAGTAGCCGTCAAATAAAACAGACTGTCAAAACCAAGCAGTATGAGCATAAGTCTGGCATTCACGACCTTGCGGACTCTGCTAATCAAATAAGTTGCTTGCAATTACACATAGCTGACTTTATTCAGCCACTTGAATTAAAAGGTCAAACGCTAGTTCTTGCACTTAGCGGCGGCTTGGACTCTCGCGTTTTATTACATTTACTCGCATCCCAACAAAAAAACATTGGCTTCAAGCTACGGGCGGTTCATGTGCATCATGGTTTAAGCCCGAATGCCGAGAAGTGGGCAGAATTCTGTCGAACAATCTGCAATGAAATCGACATTCCCATTGATGTCATCTATGTCAAAGTGCCTTTGGATAGTGGCTTGGGTATCGAGGCGGCAGCCAGGAATTCGCGTTATAAAGCTTTAATTGAAAACAGCGGTCAAGATCAAATTGTTCTCGCTCATCACCAAGATGACCAAGCAGAAACATTACTTCTGCAATTACTTCGTGGGGCGGGCGCCAAAGGACTGGCAGCCATGGCAGCTATTGATCAAAAACGTCGCCTGCTAAGACCATTGCTGGATGTTCTGCGTCATCAGTTGGAGGCATATGCCACAGCACACGATCTAGCGTGGATAGAAGATGAAAGTAATGAAGACGAACATTACGATCGTAACTTCTGTCGTCATCAGATATTGCCAGTTCTAACGCAGAGATTCCCTGCTGTTAGCCAAAATCTTGCCCGTTCGGCCTCGCATCTTGCTGAGGCTTCAGCTTTGCTTGATGAGCTTGCATCCTTGGATGCGAGAACAATTGCGCATCACCAAATTGATGTAGCCGCTTTATCACAGCTTTCTGACGCGCGAGCACGTAATCTTTTGCGCTGGTGGCTCGCTCAACAAGAGCAGCCTTTGCCCAATACCAACCGCCTGCAAGAAATGCTGCACCAGCTACTCAGTGCAAAATCAGATGCTGCACTTAAAGTGGCGGTAGATGCGCAGAATGATATCTGGCTGAGGCGCTATCAAGGCATGGCCTACATACAAAAGAATGCCGAAGCATTACCGATTGCAATGATCTGGCAGGGTGAAGCTGAGTTGGTGTTGCCCGATGGTAGTCGCTTATTGTTTGAAAGAAAATCGGGGGCTGGATTAGCTGCGGAGCGTTTAGGCATCAATAAGCTCAGAGTATCTCACCGTGTGGGTGGTGAGCGCTTCAAGCCAGACTGGGCAAGGCCTACGCGCACCCTTAAACATTTATTGCAGGAAGCGCATATTCCTCCCTGGCAGCGTGAACATCTACCGCTGATTTATTGGGATGAGACTTTAGCGATTGTGCCTGGCATTGGCGTTGCATGTGAATTACAGGCGCGTGAAGATGAGCCAGGCTTGGTGGTGTCTTTACACAGTTAAGGTGACGCGGCTTTAATTAGCCGCTTTCAGTAGATGTACCTTGAGTAACGTAGGCTTAAGTACTGTCCACACATTTTCAAGCACAATTAGCTGGCCTTTCACATTGGGGTGCAGACCATCTTCAATGCTCAGTGCAGGATTACCTGCGACGCCCTCAAGCAAAAAAGGCACGAGTGCTAATTTGTATTGTTTTGCAAGTTTTTCATACGTAGCTTTGAACTCTTGCGTGTATGGCATGCCGTAATTAGGTGGAATCATCATTCCGGCCAGCATCACAGTCGCTTTGTATTTCTGGCTCGCCGTGATCATAGTGGTAAGGTTCGCTTGCATATCGACCAGCGACAAACCTTGCAAACCGTCATTCGCACCAAGCTCAATAATGACTAATTGTGGTTGATGTTGTTTTAATGTGGCTTCAATGCGGCTTACTCCGCCAGCAGTAGTTTCGCCGCTGATGCTGGCATTAACAACTTGAATGTTTGAAGCCTGTTTTTGCAGTCGTTGTTGTAACAGATTCACCCAACCTTGTTCGCGTGGAATGCCATAAGCGGCGGATAAGCTATCGCCAAAGACTAATATTGTAGGTGTAGCAGCATTAGCAGCTGAATACATAGTTAAAAGTAAGAATACTAATAGAAAGCGGAATTTCATTGATGCAAACACCTTTGGCCGTTGAAGCAATTGAGTTAAGTAAAACAGTCAGTAGTAATGGTAACGAACTATCGATTTTATCCAAACTGAATCTTGCAATTAGTCATAGCGAACGTGTTGCCATTGTTGGCAGCTCTGGCTCGGGAAAATCTACCTTGCTGAGCTTGCTGGCAGGGTTGGACAGCCCAACCTCTGGAAAAGTCCTCATCAGTCAGGAAAACATTAGCGCACAAGATGAAGATGGCCGTGCTGCGTTACGTGCCAAATATATGGGCTTTGTCTTTCAATCTTTTCAGTTATTACCCTCGCTCACCGCGCTGGAAAATGTGATGTTGCCATTGCAGTTAACAGGCAAAGCAAACGCAAGGGCTATCGCTCTGGAAGCCTTGGAAAAGGTGGGTCTGGCAGATCGGCTAACGCACTATCCAAAACAATTGTCAGGAGGTGAGCAGCAGCGGGTGGCGATAGCCCGTGCGTTTGCGCCTAAACCCGCGATTCTCTTTGCAGATGAGCCTACAGGCAATCTGGATGCTGTGACGGGTGAGCGCATTATTGATCTACTGTTCAGCTTGAATGAGGTCGCCAATACAACACTGGTATTGGTGACGCATGACATGACTCTGGCTAAGCGGTGTGAACGAATATTGCACTTAAAAAGTGGCCATTTCACAGAAGCTGATATTGAGGCAGGCGCCTGATGTTGGCTTTCACACTTGCATTAAGGCAATTACGCAGCCATTGGCAGGCAGGCGAAGTAAGAGTGTTATTGCTGGCACTAGTATTGGCGATCACTGCAACTACTTCAGTTGGTTTCTTTACCGACCGGATTCAGGGCAGCATCAATAGCCAGGGCGGCCAGCTGCTAGGCGCTGATCTGGTGATCAATGCCGACCACGCATTGCCAGAGCAATATTTGAAGGAAGCGCAAAAACGTAAACTGCAAACCACTAGCTCGCTAGAATTTCCTAGTATGGTAATTCATGCAGATGCGAGCCAACTTGCCGAGATTAAAGCGGTTGGGCAAGGTTTCCCGCTAAGAGGTGACCTTACTGTTAGCCAGCAAGCGATTGGCGGTGGCGTCAGTGCAAAATCGCAAGCTGCTTCAATTCCTGCGCCCGGTTCAGTCTGGATAGCGCCTCGCCTAGCGCAAATCTTGGACTTGAAAATTGGCGATATGGTTGAGCTAGGGAAACTTAAATTGCAAGTTAGTGCATTCCTGCAAAACGAACCTTCGCGTGGCGGTAATATGTTCAATATTGCACCGCGCTTGCTCATGAATCAGGCTGATGTGGCATCCACTGGGCTAATCCAGTTTGGTAGTCGCGCACGTTATCAATTACTGCTCGCTGCAGATAGAACAGAGATTGTAGATTACGCTGCTTGGGCCAAGCCACAGCTACTACCAAGTGAACGCATTGAAGACTTGCGTTCGGCACGCCCCGAAATTAGAAGTGCACGCGATAAAGCCGAGCAGTTCTTGGGCTTGGCCGCAATGGTTGGCGTCATGCTAGCTATGGTTGCCATGTTTCTCGCCAGCCTGCCTTGCATACAAAGCAGCCTCGATACTTATGCATTGATGCGGTGTTTTGGCGCGACCAAGAAACTCATCATGCAGATATTGCTTTGGCAGACTATGTTGCTAGCGCTCACTGGCAGCCTGGTTGGGTGTTTGTTGGGCTATGCTGCACAAGCAGGTTTGGCATCATTTGCTGGTCGCTTATTCGTGGAGACATTACCGCCGCCCAGCTTAATGCCTGTATTGGCTGGCATGGTTACAGGCTTTGCGGCCATGCTGGCTGTTGTCTGGCCGCATTTACGCCGTTTACAGCATGTGCCAGCGCTGCGCATCTTGCGCCGCGACCTTGGTGATTTTGATGTGGCGAACTGGCTGAGTTTTATACCCGCGCTATTAGTGCTGGCAGGCTTGATATTCTGGAATGCTGGCGACTTTAAATTAGGCGCGGCTACCTTACTTGGCTTGTTGGGTTTAGTGTTTGTGACAGGGTTATTAGCATGGCTGGCCAGTAAGGGTTTACAACGCTTGCCCGAAGCGAATAGCAGCGCGTGGAAGCTCGGCCTTGCTGCCATGAAGCGACGCCCTGGGATGACGATTGCGCAAGTGCTGGGCTTTAGTCTAGGCCTCATGGCGTTGATACTCTTGGCATTGGTGCGGGGTGACTTGCTGCATAGTTGGCAGGCATCTTTACCTGCAGATGCGCCTAATCGTTTTATGATCAACATCCAGCCTGCGCAAATCAGCGATATAAAGCAGTTTCTAAGTGATTCAGGTGTTGATGGCGTAGAAATGTCGCCCATGGTACGTGCGCGTTTGCTGGCGATTAACCATCAGCCTCTAGATACCAGCCAATATAAAGATGAGGCTAAACGTTTAGCTGAACGCGAATTCAACCTTTCCTGGGCTGAAAATATGCAACAGGATAATAAAATCGTGGCAGGTCAGTGGTGGGCAAAAACCGACGCAGGCAAACCTATGCTTTCACTGGAGAAAGGCATCGCTGAATCCCTTAAATTAAAGCTGGGCGATGTGCTCACCTACAATATAGGCGGCAGAGATCTGGATTTAACCGTCAGCAGCTTGCGCAAAGTAGAGTGGGATACCATGCGCACCAATTTCTTTGCGGTCACGCCGCCAGGCTTGCTGGAGGATTTTTCGGCAAGTTACATTACCAGTTTGCACCTTGAAAAAGGACAAGAAGAAATACTCAATAGGCTGGTAAAGCGCTTTCCCAATATCACTGTTATTGATATCGCAGCTTTGCTTGACCAGGTGCAGCAAATCATCACCAAAATGACCCATGCGATTGAGTATGTGTTTGCTTTTAGCTTACTGGCGGGCATTGCTGTGCTGTATGCCGCACTCATTGCTACGCGGGCAGAGCGTATTCGTGAAGCTACTTTACTCCGCGTACTCGGTGCATCGCGCAAGCAGGTTACAGCGGCAGTGCTGGCAGAATTCCTGAGTATTGGCCTCATATCGGCCATGGTAGCTACACTCACGGCAAGTGGCCTTGCTTGGTACATCAGTACCCAAACATTAGGCATTCCCTATACGTTTAACTGGCACACATCCCTATTGGCCCTAATTGGCTCAATCCTGCTCGTTCCCTTAGCTGCATGGCTTGCAGTGCGTGGTTTTCTTAATCAGCCACCAAGAAATCTACTGGATAGCATTTAATTGGTTGCTGTGGTTTAAATTGGTTGTATATAGCCAATAATCTGGTTGTAAACAACCATAACAACCAGATACACTTCTCCTCTAAATTGTTCCGTGTCTGTTAATTACTGATTATTATGGATATTTATATTGGTGCTAATTTAGGCATGGAACTTGATATGTATTACCTAGATAAGTAGCACATATTTAATGTAGATTTATATCTGGGGGAGCATTACATGCATTACAAATTTCCATTTCATAAGAAATTGGTTGGATCACTTATAGCTACGTCAATTAGCATTATCTCATTTGCGGTCTTCGCAGATGATATCAATGTTGAGAAAATAGAGGTTATTAGCAGTACACCATTACCATCAGTTGGTATTCCTGTTAATCAAATCCCTTCAAATGTTCAAACTGTCAAAGCTGATGATATTAAGAGCTCACAGGCGCTGGATGTTACTGATTATTTAAATAAGCATATGGGAAGTGTTTATATAAACGAGATACAGAATAATCCATTGCAACCTGATGTGAATTACCGAGGATTTACTGCATCACCCTTACTAGGCACTCCCCAAGGACTTTCCATATATATGGATGGTGTACGTATGAATCAGCCGTTTGGAGATGTTGTGAGTTGGGATTTGATTCCTAAAAATGCGATAGCTGGTATGCAAATCATGCCTGGTTCTAATCCATTGTTTGGTCTAAACACATTGGGCGGTGCACTCTCAATTCAGACAAAAAATGGCCGTGACTATCCAGGTGGCGCAGTTCAAACTACTTTTGGCTCCTATGGCAGAAAAACTTCAGAATTCGAATATGGTGGCTCAAAAGACAGTCTTGATTGGTTCGTGTCAGGAACCTATTTTGATGAAAATGGATGGCGTGACCAATCGCAATCCGAAGCTTCACAGTTATTCGGAAAAGTAGGCTGGCAAGGTGAAAAGACAGATTTGAAGTTGACATACTCTTATGCCAATACGAATCTCAATGGCAATGGTTTACAGCCCGAGAGTTTTCTGAAGCGTGACTACAGTAGTGTATTTACATATCCAGACAACACCAAGAATGAATCTAACTTTGTGAATTTGCAGTTAGCCCATTATTTCACTGACAGCGTTTCTTTCTCTGGTAATACTTATTATAGAAAAATCAAAACCGCCACATATAACGGTGATATTAATGATGACTCCTTGCCTGATGATATTGGTGGTTTAGGGGAGGCAATTCGTCGATCTGCAGCGGGTAATTTACGATGTGCTACTACTGGCGCAGGTGCTGCATTGATTCCAGGCGGTGAGCCAGGTGAGAAGTGCGCTGGCTTAATTAATCGTGGCAGTATTGACCAAGAAAACATGGGGATTTTTGGTCAGGTAGAGGTTGCTGATAAATTATTTAGTTTCGATAATAAATACATAGTCGGATCTGGATTTGATTACAGTAAGAGTAGTTATAGCCAATCTGCTGAATTTGCTAATTTGACAGCAGACAGAGGTTTGGTAGGTACTGGCTACTACGCAGATCCGACAAATGGTATGGGATTTGAAATTGATGGCGACCCAGATGATCGACGTGTAAATCTGAGTGGTAAGACATACACATGGAGCTTATATGCAACTGATACTTTGTCTCTTACAGATAGGCTTCATTTAACTGGATCTGCAAGGTATAACTATGTACGAGTGCAGAATAAGGATGGTTTAATTCCTGATGCATCTAATCCAGATTCTTTGACTGGGGATCATACGTTTAACCGTATTAATCCAGCTATTGGTTTAGCCTTTGATATTAATAAAAATTTGAACTCTTATTTTGGATATAACGAGGGAAGTCGTGCTCCAACATCAATCGAATTAGGCTGTGCAAATCCTGACAATGCTTGTAAATTACCTAACTCAATGGCGGGTGATCCTTCACTTAAACAGGTTGTTACCAAAACATGGGAAGCTGGTTTGAGAGGGAGGCTTGATCGTACGTTCTCATGGAATGCTGGTGTATTTAATGCGACCAATGAAAATGATATTCTGTTCGTCAGCAGTGCTAGTACTCCTGGACTTGGCTATTTCAAGAATTTTGGGGAGACAAGGCGTCGGGGTTTTGAAAGTGGGTTAAAAGCACAATTCGATGACTTATCAATCGGCGCAAACTATACCTTCTTGGATGCCACTTACCAACAGAATGACACGTTCACGAGTGAAGCTAATAGCTCTGCGGATGCAAACGGACAAATCAACGTCAGCAAAGGTGATCGAATCCCTCTAGTGCCACGTAATATCTTTAAGCTCTACTCAGATTATAGAGTGACTCCAAGGTTTTCTGTTGGTGCTGACTTGCTGGCTATCTCAGGCTCTTATGTACGTGGCAACGAGAACAATCAGCATGAGTCTGGTAGCGTTTATCTGGGTGATGGCAAAGTGGGCGGATATGCAATAGTGAATCTGACAGCAGCGTTCAATATCAACAACTCCTGGAAAGTGTTTGGTCGTATTGATAATCTTCTTGATAAAGAATACGCAACTGCAGGCCAGTTGGGCGCTAGTCCATTTAGTCCTTCAACGGGTAGTTATATGCTAGTTCCAAATGGAGCTAATCTTAATTCGACAACTGTTGGCGAGACATTCTTGGCCCCAGGTGCCCCTAGAACAGGTTGGATTGGTGTTCGTTGGGAGTTCGGCGGAGCAAAAACAGCACTAAAAACCGATAACGATTAAGCTGCAAACGAAGTACTGAATAATAAATAGGTAATGCAATTGCATGCGAATACTATGACGAAGCCACCTGCTGCAGTGAATACAAGGTTTAACACAACGCTGCTACGAGTGTTGCTGGTGGAAGATGAAGTTCTGTTTGCACGCGCCGTAGCCAAGCGGCTCCAAAAAGCTGGCTATGAGTGCGAGCATGCCGAAACCATTGCTGATGGTCGCGCTATCGCCAAGCAGTTTCAGCCTGATATGGCACTGCTTGATATGCGTCTACCTGATGGCAATGGCCTGGATTTGCTCGCGGAATTTATATCACAAGGTATTTCTGTGATTGTGATGACCGCTTATGGTGAGTTGAATGATGCAGTAAACGCCATGAAACTGGGCGCGATCGATTACCTCAAGAAGCCTATCGATCTCGAAGAGTTACTGCTGATTGTTGAAAAAGCTGAAGGTGCAACCAAGCTCAAGACACATCTGGATTATTCACGCCAACGCAATGCGCATGAAGCTGAAGGCGTAGAGATGCTGGGCGAAAGCCCAGCGATTGCCAGCGTGAAAATGCAGGTGAAACGTATTGCCCAACTCGTTGCGATTGGTGATGCCGTACCACCAACCGTATTGATCAATGGTGAAACGGGCACAGGTAAAGATGTGGTGGCCAGACTTTTACACCAAATGTGTGAGCAGAATGACCGCCCATTTGTGCATGTGGATTGCGCATCCTTACCTTCAGAATTGATTGAAAGTGAATTATTTGGCCATGAGAAAGGCGCTTTTACCAGTGCTCAAGGCCAACGTGTAGGTTTAATTGAGGCAGCGGAAGACGGCACACTGTTTTTAGATGAAGTAGGGGAGTTGCCACTCGCGCTCCAAGCCAAGCTATTAAATGTATTAGAGCGCCGTATGGTGCGCCGTGTAGGCTCAACTAAAGAAAGGCCAGTGCTAGCAAGGTTTGTCGCGGCCACTAACCGTGATTTACATGCCATGGTACTTGAGGGACGCTTTCGCAGTGACCTGTATTATCGCTTGAATGTGTTGAATATCATGATGCCGCCACTGCGTGAACGCGGTGACGATGTTGTGCTGTTAAGCCGCCATTTTGCTACGCAGACAGAACGCCGTTATGGCTTACCAAAGCGCTACTTTTCACATGAGGCCATGCAGTTGCTACGCCGCTACAACTGGCCTGGCAATGTCCGTGAGTTACGTCACCAGATTAGCCGTGCGGTATTGCTAAGTAGTGGCGTGGAAGTCACCGCAGATGATTTGGCATTGGCGATTCAACCCACTCAATTTCACACCAATGTTGAGCCGCTGGATATTCGTCCTGCTCCACAAGCGCCTTCGCTGGTCACGCTTGATTCAGCAGAAAAGATGTTGATAGAAAACTCACTCAAGCAATCTGGCAATAATGTTTCTGAAGCGGCTCGCCTACTCGGAATAACCCGTATGGCGATGCGTTATCGTATGGAAAAGCACGGCATTAAATCCTGATTTAGACGCTTGCAACGAACGCCAATGCCTAAAGGCCATGGCTGGCATGATAAAATTCTGAAAGATTTGCACTTGAGCTTCACCAAGAGGCAAATATCAGAATTCATTCGGAGCTGGTCATGAGAATTGGTACCCCTTTAAGCCCTAATGCCACGCGTGTAATGTTGCTCGGCAGTGGTGAATTAGGTAAAGAAGTCATCATTGCATTGCAGCGTTTGGGCGTAGAAGTAATTGCCGTAGATCGTTACGCCAATGCGCCTGGCCACCAAGTCGCACATCGCGCTTATGTGATTGACATGACCGATGGCAATGCACTGAAAAAACTCGTCGAGCAAGAGCGTCCGCATCTGATTGTCCCTGAAATCGAAGCACTCAATACCTCAACCTTGGCTGAGATTGAGCAGCAAGGTCTTGCTACAGTGATTCCCACAGTCAAAGCCGTACAACTCACCATGAACCGTGAAGGCATTCGCAGGTTGGCCGCAGAAGAGCTCAAGCTACCAACTTCACCTTATGCTTTTGCCAATAGTTTAGAGGCTTTGCAGCAGGCGATTGATGGTGGCATCGGTTACCCCTGTTTTATCAAACCTACCATGTCATCGTCAGGCAAAGGCCAATCACGCTTAACTGATGCCTCACAAGTCGCTGCAGCGTGGGAATATGCTGCAAGTGCTGGGCGTGTGAATCAGGGCGTGGTGATTGTGGAAGGCCAGATTAATTTTGATTATGAAATTACCTTGCTGACGGTGCGCGCTAAGGGCGCTAAGGGCGAAATAGAAACCCATTTCTGCGAGCCTATCGGCCATGTACAGGAAAAAGGAGATTACATCGAAAGTTGGCAACCGCAAGCAATGTCAGCAAAGGCCAAACTAGAGTCACAACGCATTGCTAAAGCTGTCACAGATAGCTTAGGCGGACTTGGTCTATTTGGTGTTGAGTTATTTGTGAGTGGTGACCAAGTTTGGTTTTCGGAAGTCAGCCCGCGCCCGCATGATACTGGCATGGTTACCATGGCCAGCCAGCGCTTCAATGAGTTTGAGTTGCATGCACGCGCTATTCTCGGCTTGCCTGTTGATGTTTCACTTAAGTCTGCGGGTGCAAGCGCAGTGATTTATGGTGGTGTGGATAGCACTAATCTGGCTTATGAAGGGCTGGAAGCTGCGCTATCAGTACCAGAAGCTGATATTCGACTATTCGGTAAACCTGAATCATTTGTGCGGCGTCGTATGGGTGTGGCTTTAGCCATTGCCGATGATGTAGGTGAAGCCCGTGTACGCGCTAAAAAAGCAGCCAGCCTGGTCAAGACCGTTGATTTATCTAAATAACGAATTAGCAAAATGATCAATAAAATCGGTGAGATTGGCAGTAGCACCAATACGTTCTTTGAGCTTTTAGGCGGTGTTGAGCAGATACGGACATTAGTCGAACATTTTTATGATGTGATGGATACCGACCCTAAAGCAGCGGGGATTCGGGCGTTCCATCCAGCCGACCTCACATCGTCACGCGAAAAATTGTTTATGTTCCTGACGGGCTGGACTGGCGGCCCGCAACTCTATATCGAGCGCTACGGCCATCCTAAGCTTAGGGCAAGGCATTTGCCATTTACGATAGGTGAGTCAGAAAGAGATCAATGGATGTATTGCATGGTGCGTGCTATGCACTTGATTCAGCTGGAAGAGCCTGTGATGGTGAAGCTGGCAGAAGCGTTGTGGGGCGTGGCTGACTTTATGCGTAACAAACAGGCTGAAGGATAAACCTCCAGCAGTCATTAGCTAGTTTCTGCGCTGTAAGCCACCTAATAAGGCAGCAACCTCGGTTTTTGGTTTGCTGCCAACACGATTGAGCTGTTGTGCATTATTTGCGCTACTTGAAGGTTCGTAAGGCTTGTCGAACCATTCATCAGTGCTTTTCTTTTTAGGAGCTGGGCGTGGTGAACTAGCGCGAGTTTCATTGCTGCCGCGGCTGCTTCTATTATCAGTAACACTCTCTCTTGAGCTTGATTGGCTAGTTGCAGACGTTTCAGGCACAAACGTTTGCTCAGGCGTAATTTGGCGCTTGATCAGTTTTTCGATTTCTTTGAGGTACTTTTCTTCTTCTGGCGCTACCAGTGAAATCGCAATACCAGACTTGCCAGCACGGCCTGTGCGGCCTATGCGGTGTACGTAATCTTCTGGTGCGCTAGGGATTTCATAGTTAATCACCATAGGCAGGTGATCAATATCCAGGCCACGTGCAGCGACATCGGTCGCAATCAGTATGGCAATGGTGCCTTGCTTGAAAGCTTCTAGCGCTTGCATGCGTTCGAGCTGGCTTTTATCGCCATGAATCGCATCTGCTGAGATGCCTTCACGTTGTAATTGCTTGGCTAAACGGCTGGCAGTCAGTTTGGTTTTGGTGAATACGATGACTTGTGAAGCATCGCTACCCTTTAAAATTTTTGTTAGCAGGGCGTGCTTATGTGTTTGTGCGACCAGATATACTTTTTGAGTCACATTTTCAGAAGTGGCATTACTACGCGCCACTTCAATGAGTTTGGGATTATTTAAAAACTCTTCTGAGAGTTTTTTGATTTCTTTAGAGAAGGTTGCCGAAAACATCAGTGTCTGACGCTGTTTTGGCAGCATTGCCAAAATACGCTTTAGGTCAGGCATAAAGCCCATGTCCAGCATGCGGTCTGCCTCATCGAGCACCAGCATCTGTACTTGACCAAGTTGCACCGTACGTTGCTCAATATGGTCGAGCAGGCGGCCAGGGGTCGCGACTAACACTTCAACACCGCGCATCAGGCTTGGTGTTTGCGTTTTGATATCAACGCCGCCAAATACTACCAATGAACGCAAGGGCGTATGTTTTGCGTAGGCTTTGACACTTTCTTCAACCTGGATCGCCAATTCGCGCGTAGGCGCAAGAATCAAGGCGCGCACAGGGTGGCGGGCAGGTGATGCACTGCTGCTAGCAAGCGGCAACAGTTTTTGTAAGAGTGGCAACGCAAAAGCAGCAGTTTTACCTGTACCTGTTTGTGCGCCAGCCATGAGGTCTCCGCCTTCAAGCGCAATCGGAATTGCTTGCGCTTGAATTGGAGTGGGTTTGGTATAACCAGACTCAGTGAGGGCTTTCAGCAGTTCAGGCGCGAGGCCTAAATCTGAAAAGTGGATTTCAGTCACCAGTTCAACATTCACTGGTTCGGCATTCACTGCTTGATTCACTGAGTCTGTCATATTTAATAGGCTAATTAAGCAAATGTACGTGGACGACGTGCTGCGCCATTGCCTTGGTTTCTTTCAGCATTGCTGCGGTTACCACGGTTGTCATCGTTGCGGTTAGCAAAGCTGCTGCCACGGTTTGCATCGCGGTTACCTTCTGAACGGCCAGCTGGTTGGCTGTCGCCTCTGTAGCCATGACCAGTCGGTGCAGCGCTACGTGGTTTAAAACCAGTGTTGCTGCCAGGTTGAGCACTACGGTCACCATAAGGACGGCTGCTACCAGCATTACGATCACCTGGACGACCATTGCTTGGACGGCTATCGCTACGACCACTACGGTTGTTTGAAGGACGGCTTGAACGTTCAGCACCATCTGTTCTTGGCGCAGGGCGTTTTGGCTCGTAACCAGCGATTACAGTAGCTTCAAGGCGTTGGCCAGTGAATTGCTCAATCTTGCGTACTTGATGACGATCAGCATGTGATGCAAATGAAACTGCAATGCCTGTGTTACCAGCACGACCAGTACGGCCAATACGGTGAACATAATCTTCTGCAAATTTAGGCAAGTCGTAATTGATAACGTGTGTAATGCCTTGTACGTCAATACCGCGAGCAGCAACGTCAGTCGCTACAAGTACCTTAACATCGCCATGACGCAGCTTGGTCAATGTGCGGTTACGTGCACCTTGGGTCATATCGCCGTGCAATGCAGCAGTTTTATGGCCAGCAGCATATAAATCTTCAGCCAACAAATCAGCATGACGCTTGGTTGAAGTGAATACGATTACTTGATTAACATCAGGAGCAATCAACAGATGCTCAAGCAATTTGTTCTTGTGGGTCATGTCGTCAACGAAATGCAGGCGTTGTTCGATGTTTGCATGTTTTTCTTTTTGTGCAGCAACCTGGATAGTCTTAGGGTTACGCAGAATCTGGTGAGCGATACGGCCAATGTTGCCATCCAGCGTTGCTGAGAACAGCAATGTTTGACGGGTAGCTGGTAATGCATTACAGATACGTTCTACATCAGGCATGAAGCCCATGTCCAACATACGATCGGCTTCATCAAGAATCAGCATTTGCAAACGGGTCATATCAATACGGCCACGTTCCATGTGATCCAGCAAGCGACCAGGCGTTGCCACCAGAATATCTAAAGGTTGTGACAATAATTTGTTTTGCAGTGGGTAAGGCATACCGCCAACAATACTTACAGTACGTGCGCGGATGAATTTGCCATATTTACGTGCAGCTTCATTTACTTGAGCAGCCAATTCACGGGTAGGTACTAACACTAGGATACGTGGGCCACGGCTGTTTAATGGGTGTGGGGTTGCAAGCAGGTTAAGTGCTGGCAGGGTAAAAGCAGCGGTCTTGCCGGTGCCAGTTTGTGCTGAAGCCATCAAGTCATGGCCAGCCAGAACTTCAGGAATTGCCTGAGCCTGAATAGGGGTTGGGGTGTTGTAACCAGCTTCAATCAATGCACGCAGCAGTGATGGATGCAGGTTTAAATTCGCAAAGCCGCTGTCTTGTGTGGCAGCTAGATCTTGCGATTCAGAATTAATAGGGGTTTCAACAGATACGTTTTGTAAAGACACAATTTTCCCTTTCAAGGAACAAAACTAAAAGGGCGCAAGCAGGCTCATATTGTTGCAACAGGCAACATAAAGCGCAAACCATGAAAATTTCTTATGAATATTTCGTAGGTATTTACCGGCGCACGGGCATAGCCACTAACCGGTAAAAACTAGAGAGCCGCAAAAACTGCAATGGGCTTCGAGAGGGCTAGGGCGATGAATCTCGACTAATTCAACAATTGTCTATACTGCTAAAAATTGCTTTGGTTTGAATCAACCGAAGCGCGCAGTATATAGATAGTCACGAAATTGTCAAAGGTTTTGTGGTAGAATCGCGCCCTTTTAACGAATCGGCTAAACAACTCATGTCGCGCAACCTACGTAATATCGCCATCATCGCCCACGTTGACCATGGCAAAACCACCATGGTGGATAAACTCTTGCAACAAGCGGGCACTTTTGCATCCCACCAGGCCGTCACCGAGCGGGTGATGGACTCCAACGATCTGGAAAAAGAACGCGGTATTACTATTCTTGCAAAGAATACCGCTGTTAACTTTGAAGGTACCCACATTAATATCGTTGATACCCCAGGTCACGCCGACTTTGGTGGTGAAGTTGAGCGCGTATTAGGTATGGTGGATGGCGTTGTGTTGCTGGTTGATGCGGTTGAAGGCCCAATGCCGCAAACGCGCTTCGTAACCAAGAAAGCATTGGCACTAGGTTTAAAGCCGATTGTTGTGATTAATAAGGTAGACCGTCCAGGTGCACGTACCGACTGGGTGATCAACCAGACATTTGACCTGTTCGCTAATCTTGGCGCTACAGATGAGCAGCTGGATTTCCCTGTCGTTTATGCTTCTGCACTAAATGGTTACGCAAAACTCGATTTGAAAACTGAATCTGACACCATGCGCCCATTATTTGAAACTATTTTAAGCTACGTGCAGCCGCCACAAGGCGATAGTGATGCACCGTTGCAATTACAGATTTCAGCTTTAGATTACTCTACCTACACAGGCCGCCTTGGTGTTGGCCGTGTATGGAATGGCCGTATCAAAACTGGCCAAAGCGTTTCTGTGATGAGTGGTGAGAAATTAGTTGGTACAGGCCGTATCAACCAGGTATTGGGTTTCAGGGGTCTTGAGCGCGTGCCAGTTGAAGAAGCTGAAGCAGGCGATATCGTGATTATCTCTGGTATTGATGAAATCGGTATTGGCGTCACGATTACAGATCGTGAAAACCCAGTAGGCATGCCAATTCTTGGCGTGGATGAGCCAACTTTGACGATGGACTTTATGGTGAACACATCACCGCTCGCTGGCACTGAAGGCAAGTTCATTACCAGCCGCCAGATTCGTGACCGCTTGACTAAAGAGTTGCTAGTTAACGTCGCGTTGCGCGTTGAAGATACACAAGATGCTGACGTATTCCGTGTTTCAGGCCGTGGTGAGTTGCACTTGACCATTCTGCTGGAAAATATGCGCCGTGAAGGTTTTGAAATTGCTGTTGGTAAACCGCGTGTTGTATATCGTGAAATCAACGGTGAAAAATGTGAGCCATATGAAATCCTGACTGTTGACTTGGAAGATGATACCCAGGGCACCGTGATGGAAGAGCTGGGCCGCCGCCGTGGTGAATTGCAGAATATGGAATCTGACGGCAATGGCCGTACCCGCTTGGAATACAAGATTCCAGCGCGTGGCTTGATCGGTTTCCAAAGTGAATTCCTGACCATGACTCGTGGTACAGGCTTGATGGCACACATATTTGATGAATACGCAGCAGTTAAACCTGATATGCCAGGCCGTCGTAACGGCGTGCTGATCTCATCTGAACAAGGTGAGGCCGTGGCTTACGCGCTGTGGAAATTGCAAGATCGTGGCCGTATGTATGCTGTCCCAGGTGATCGTTTGTATGAAGGTATGGTCATCGGTATTCACAGCCGTGATAACGATTTGATTGTGAATCCAGTGAAAGGTAAGCAACTGACTAACGTTCGTGCATCAGGTACTGATGAAGCAGTACGTTTGGTACCAGCTGTGCAATTGACTTTGGAATCAGCCGTTGAGTTTATTGACGACGATGAATTGGTCGAATTAACACCAAAGTCTATTCGTATCCGTAAACGCTTCTTGCTTGAGCATGAGCGTAAACGTGCTTCTAAAGACTAAGTTGATTTAGGCTTTCAAGGTATTTCAATAAAAAACCCGACACTGTCGGGTTTTTTATTGTCTAGATTTTGCTATTGAAGGTTGATAATTAAGTAGGCCTATTGAAACCTGCGACTTTTTTAAGGGTCTTTATTGAAGTAGATAAAGCGCATTTAAATGTTAATGGCAAAACTTTGAAAACATACCCATGAAAAAATCACTGACTATTAGTTTATTCACCTTATTTTCTTACAGCACTATGCCTCTCCTGACCTTTGCGCAACCTAGCCAAGAGGAAATATTCAAGATCAACGAATCCATCGTTCAGGTCAATGCTGAATTCAAGAATGGCAGTCGTGGTTCGGGCTCTGGTGTGGTGATTGCGAAGGATTATGTGGTGACTAACTGCCATGTGCTGGCAGATGCAGTAGGCGTTAATATTGAGAAAGTACGAGAGAGTTACGCGCCAGTTTCGCTTCAGGCGGATTGGAAACATGATCTCTGCCTGCTTAAGTTCGAGGCATTGCCCCTCAGCCCCGTGCCGATGAAATTAAGTAAGGATTTGCAGAATGAGCAGGAGATTTTTTTGCTGGGCTACCCCAATGACGCGCAAGTACCACAAGTCTCTTACGGCTCCATTACCGCGCTTTATCCCTATGATGGAAGCATTGTGATCCGTTCATCGGCTGCCTTTGCACAGGGCTCTAGTGGTGGGGCGCTATTTGATCAAAACTTTAACCTGATTGGCATCACAACTTTTAAAAGCCCAGGTAGAAAGCAACCATATTTTTATAGTCTGCCAGTTGAGTGGATTAAAAAGCTGTTTGATTTGCCAGCGCAGCAAAGCTTGCATGCCACTGAGAATCCGTTCTGGAATTATGCTGAAAATGAACGACCATTCTTTATGCAGATTGTGATTCCATATCAGCAAAGTCAGTGGTCAGAGTTATTTAAGCTGGCCAGTGCCTGGTGCGAAAAGGAGCCGGATAGTGCAAGTGCCTGGTTTTACTTGGGCGTCGCCGAGTATCATCAGAGTCATCAAGATCAGGCAATCATTGATCTAAAGAAATCCACAGATCTAAACCCCAGGAATATAGAGGCTTATACTCAACTCGCCAAGATTGCCTTGGATGCAGGCGATAAAACCGAGGCACAACGCATGGCTGATATTATCGCGGGCATAGATCCAGACCAGGCAGAGGATTTGATAGCGCATCTGAGCGAGATGCATTAGTTATACGCTCGCGTTTTCATAGCGCTTCACTGCATGCGGGCACAAGCGCACGCTTATCTGCGTGCAGCTTAGAGTATAATTTTGCCTATGATAGAAACAATTACCTTTGTCTTAGCGATTGCCACCTTTGGCTTGCTTGTGCTGTTGTTCTGGAAAAATGCAAATCAGCCAGATACAGCCAGCCAACTTGTGTCACAAGTCATGGCACAGCTAGAAGAAAAACATAGGCTAATGCTCTTAGACCTGAATGATGGCCTGAATAAACTGGGCGACCGCCTCAACGTGATTTCAAGCGATAGTAGTGAGCGATTGCGTGCTGCAGTGGCCCAAGAGCTCAAAGAAACGCGTGATGCCATGCAGCAACTCAAGCTTTCACAAGCTGAAGGTTTGGCCCAAACCCGCGAGACTGTGCTTGAAAAACTGCATACCACACTCGCAGAGCAAGGCAAGGCTGAGCAAAGCCTGATTCAAGACACCATGCTCAAAGCCACATCCCAGCTGACTGCCAGCATTGAAACACTCACCAAAACAGTTGATGGCCGTCTGGAATTGATCGGCGGTAAGGTGTCTGAGCGCCTAGATGAAGGTTTCAAGAAAACTAATCAGACTTTTACGGATGTAATGACACATCTGTCTCGAATAGATGAAGCACAGAAGAAAATTGATGGGTTAGCTACTAATGTAGTCAGCTTGCAGGATTTACTGAGTGACAAAAGGTCTCGTGGTGCCTTTGGAGAGGTTCAACTAGAAAGCCTTGTGAGAAATTCATTGCCTCCAAACTCGTATGAATTTCAATACAGTTTAGGTGAAAATAAGCGGGTGGATTGTATGCTTTTTCTGCCCGAGCCGACTGGAAATATAGCCGTGGATTCCAAATTCCCGCTCGAGAACTATCATCGAATGTTTGAGGTCGGTATTGCAGAAGCTGATCGAGCTATTGCAAAAAGGCAATTCAAATCTGATGTTAAGAAACACGTGGATGATATTGCAGGAAAATACATTATTCCCAATATTACTGCCGATGGTGCGGTAATGTTCATACCTGCTGAGGCGGTGTTTGCAGAGATTCATGCATATCATCCTGAAATTGTTACTTATGCAATGAGTAAGCGAGTTTGGTTGGTATCACCTACGACTTTAATGGCCGTACTCAATACTGCACGAGCTGTTTTAAAAGATACAGAAATGCGTAAGCAAGTTCATATTATTCAATCTGAGCTTGGTAAATTAGGTAAAGATTTCGGTTTATTTGATAAGCGAATGAAAAGTCTTGCCGACCATATTCGAATGGCAAATAAAGATGTAGATGACGTGCATATCACTAGCCGAAAGATTAGTGCTGGATTTGCCAAGATAGAGCGAGTTGACCTAACGAGTGAAATTGAATCTAAGGTTGTACCTGATACTGAGCTATTAAATTTAGAGCTGGGCAATGAATTAGAAGAGGATGAAGCATGAGCAATATAAATGTGGATGAAGACGAGTCTGGTCTGATTATGCTGGTACAGCATTACGCAGGTAAATTTGGCATTACCTTTAGCTCTAGCTTGCTGCAAGACCCTGTGCACAAGGGCAAGCTCATGCAATTGCTGGCGGAAGCCGTGAGCGGCAGACGCGGCGCAGTGACGGATGCAGATGTGTTGCATACGGACGACCAAGTAGATTAATTCTCAATATGATCAAAGTGCTTTATTTTGCGAGTTTACGGGAACAACTCGGCGTTTCTACCGAGCAAATCATACTTGCTGAGCCTGAGATTTCGGTTGCGGACTTAGTGGTAAAGCTTGCTGCCCGTGGTGCGGATTGGCAGCACTTAGCAGCGAATAAAAATGTGCGTGTAGCTGTTAACCAAACCCTCGTGACAAATGATGCCATCATCAAAGCTGGCGATGAAGTGGCATTTTTCCCACCAGTGACTGGTGGTTGATATGTCAGTGAGGGTTCAGGCGGAAGATTTTGACGCAGGCGCTGAAATTAGTCGTTTGCGTTTGAGCCGCCCTGATACGGGTGCGGTGGTTTCTTTTGTCGGTCAGGTACGTGACCTGAATGATGGTGAGCAGGTGAGTACGCTCACACTGGAGCATTATCCCGGAATGACCGAGGCGGCATTAGAAAACATCATTGCTACTGCCAAACAGCGCTGGAATATCTTCGATGCCTTGGTGATACATAGAGTGGGTGAATTAAAGCCTACAGACGAGATTGTGCTGGTTGCTGTCAGTGGTGCGCATCGCGGCGAGGCTTTTTCTGCCTGTGAATTCATTATGGATTTCCTCAAGACAGAAGCGCCATTCTGGAAAAAAGAACAAACTCCCAACGGCGAGCGTTGGGTGGAGGCTAAAATCTCTGATGACGCCGCACGAGAGCGCTGGCAGGTCTAGAATTAATCATTGTCGCACTTATCACTCAACTTCATTTCAATCTCGATCAACAGTACGGTAACTATAAAAACTAAATGCTAACTACGCTAAACCCAGAATCTTTGACTGTTCAAATCGATGCCCATGCACTCGGCTTCTCAGATACCTCTGAACTCATACAAACCTCTGGTGCAAGCTGGATAGGGCAGGCAGAGGCTGAAACTGCAGCAAGATTTGGTTTGACGATGCAGCAACCAGGGTTTCATTTAATCGTGCTGGGTGAGCCTGGTGCTGGCCGTACTTCGTTGACGTTGAAGTTGATGCAAGAAATCGCTGCACAATCTGAAAAGCCGCATGATCTCGTCATATTGAACAATATAGAGGTTCCCGAAACGCCTATAGCCCTCTATTTGCAAGCGGGTGCAGGTGCTGCGTTGCGGCAGGCAATGGATGCGTACATCCGATTGCTTGCCAAAACCATTCCAGCAATGCTGGCTGAGGCTGCAAAGGTAGAGAACAAGAGCGAAAGCGAGCCTGCTTGTAAACACCAAGCTATTGCAGATTTCTTGACTCTTGAATTGGCTAAAATCAACACTAGCCTTAAAAGCCAAGTGATTGATGACAGTAAACTCAGCACTTATTTGAATGCACTTAAACAAGACACTTTAGAAAACATCGAAGTATTCCAGTCTGGTAGCAATGATGCAGATGGTGATCTGGAGAGCCTTTTAAGCCGTTATCGCGTTAACTTACTGGTGGATCACCGCAACGCCAAAGGCGCACCAGTCATTTACGATGATGACCCATCGATGTTATCGCTTTTTGGCGGGCTGGAAAGCACGGGCGATGGCAATACCACACCTGACTTTATGCGCATTCGTGCGGGCAATCTGCTAAAAGCCAATGGTGGCATGCTGATGCTACATCTGCGCGATATTCATGCGGATCAGCAGAATGGCAGCCAGATCATTGAAAAGCTACACCGTTTTTTGCGCAACGGACACGTGCAAGTTGAAGAGTCTGCAGGGTCTTCAGCACAAAGTAGCGCGGGGCATTGCTCACTTGAGCCTTTAAAAGCTGTCGTCAAGGTTGTGCTGATTGCTTCGCGCGAGGATTACTACGCGTTGCAAGAAGAGTCTTATGAGTTTGCCCGCTACTTTAAAATTAAAGTGGATTTCGTCGAAAGATTCTCCGCTACACCAGCGAATTATCAGGCAGTTGCGCAATATATTAGCCAGCAATCCGCAGAACACAACTTGCCTCATTTGAGTGCTGATGCAGTGGCTATTGTCATCCGACAGATGCAGCGCAGAATCGATGACCAAACCCGAGTTAGTACAGATTTTTCGTATTTGCGAGCTTTGCTTTTTGAGAGCGCCGCGATAGCTGGAGATGCATCTCTAATCTCAGCTATGCATGTGGAGTGCGCGCTAAAGCAACAATATCAACGCCATCAACACCCCGAGCAGCAGCTTCGCCATTCCATAATTGATGGAGAACTGCTCATTAGTCTGAAAGGCAAGGTGGTTGGCCAGATTAATGGCCTCTCACATATAGACCTTGGAGATGCGAGTTTTGGCTCGCCAGTAAGAATCTCAGCCCGCTGCCACGCGGGTGACAAGGGCGTGATCAATATTGACCGCGAGGTCAAGATGAGCGGCCCGAATCATGATAAAGGCATATACATCCTGCAGAGTTGGCTTTCTGCCAGCTTCGCCAATTTGGCACCTTTGGCGATGCACGCGTCTATTGTATTTGAGCAGGAATACTATGGCGTGGAAGGTGACTCTGCTTCGTGTGCAGAGTTATTCGCTTTGCTATCTGATTTGTCAGGCTTGGCATTGCCGCAAGGGATTGCCGTGACAGGCGCATTGAACCAGCATGGTGAAGTGATGCCGATTGGTGGCGTGAATGAGAAAATTGAAGGTTATTTTCGGGTATGCCAACAATCAGGCCTAGATGGCACACAGGGCGTGATTATCCCCGCTCGTAATCGACTACATTTGTTATTGGATCAAGAAGTCATTCATGCGGTTGCGCAAGGTCAGTTCCACATATACACCATAGCGCATGTGCTTGATGGCATTGCCTTATTGACAGGGCTCGCCGCAGGCCAGCCAGATGTCTATGGTAATTACCTCGAAAACACTGTGATGGGTGAAGTGCAGAATGCGCTGAGAAATTATCGCGATATCTACCGCAACAACCATCACCTGAATAACCAGCAGGCAGGTTTGTACGAACGCTAATCTTCATGACTGATGTGGATAACAAATGCAGGCTGGATAAATGGCTATGGGCTGCCCGATTTTTCAAGACCCGTAGCTTGGCTACCGATGCAATTGATGGTGGCAAGATTCATGTCGATGGCGAACGCGTAAAGCCGGCAAAGGAAGTCAAACTTGGACAAGTTATTCACATACGCCGCAAGGACTTTGAGATTGAGGTCAGCGTGACTGGCTTATCCATGCAGCGTAAAGGTGCACCAGAGGCGGCTCTGTTGTACTCTGAAACACCAGCCAGCCAAGCCAAACGCGCAGATGCCGCTGTTACCCGTGAAGCTGATCATGGTAAACGCGAGCGTGGAGCAGGGCGCCCGACCAAACGTCAGTTACGCGAAATACGGCGTTTCACGGGTATCTAACAGACGGCTCTAATTTGAGTTACCAGGGAACTACTTTCCCATCATAAGCAAAGAATTTTCCGCTATCGGCCAAGGTCAGTTTTTCGATTACCTTGCGCATGCCACTTACGCTCTGCTGCGCATTAATCAGCCCATTAGGCCCACCCATATCGGTTTGTACCCAACCTGGATGTAGCACGATGGTGCTGATGCCATGTGGAGCCAACTCAAACGAGAGGCTTTTGATGATCATATTCAGTGCAGTCTTACTGGAGCGATAAATATAGCTGCCCCCACTGGTGTTATCGTCGAGGCTCCCCATTTTGCTGGTGAGATTAATAATTTTCTTGATTTGACCTTTTTCAATCTGGCCAGCAAATGCCTGCGCCATCTTGAAAGGAGCCAAGCTGTTGATGCGAAAGGCTTCCAGCCATTTATCATAATCACTATTGGCTAATTTCCCATTTGGGCTGGCAGGGTAGATGCCCGCATTATTCAATAAAATATCAATCGGCTGACTGAATGATTGCGCTAATTCATCAATCTGGTTGAAGTTGCCTACATCCAGTGTGTGAATACTGATCAGGCTGCTATGCTTGGCTGTTAATTCCAGTAGTTCTTTAGCTGTATCAGGATTGCGGCAACAGGCGAACACGCGCCAGCCATCTTCAGCATATTGTTTGCTAAATTCAAGCCCCAGGCCACGGTTAGCGCCAGTGATCAACACATTAGGCATGATAAAAATCTCCAGTTTTATGTTTTAAATAGTAAGGCAATAAAGAATATTGTATAGATGTTATAAATATACGCTTGTTCAATGATTAATTTATTTGCTAAACTGCGTTCAGTATTTGAACGCACTATCTTTACAGGACTGCATTCTACTAAAACATGCTCACAGATGAATATCGTTACAAGATATTAAAACTGATCGAAGCTCAGCCCGAGATCAGTCAGCGCGAACTCGCACAGGTCCTTGGCATCAGTCTTGGTAAAGCAAATTTTTGTCTGAAAGCCCTGATGGATGTTGGTTTTCTAAAAGCCACCAATTTCCGCAACAGCAAAAATAAGCTGGCGTATATGTATCTGTTGACACCTAGTGGCATGGAAGAAAAGGCAAGTATTACAGTACGATTCCTCAAATATAAATTACAACAATATGAAACATTGAAAGCTGAGCTTGAAGAATTACATCGAGAGGTTGTAACAGATAATAAAAGATTATGAGTGCATTCATTTTTAGTAAAATTAGTAAGATGTAATTAGAGCTAATCTTGGAAATAAAGAGAATAAAATAGATCACCTCGCTTAATTGAAGTGTCGAGCTCGATATAAGGAAATTAAATGAAAGCAGTGATTCTTGCTGGTGGTTTAGGTACACGTATAAGCGAAGAGACCTCTTTACGGCCTAAGCCTATGATCGAAATTGGTGGACGCCCTATTTTATGGCACATCATGAAGATTTATTCTGCGCACGGCATTAATGATTTTATCGTCTGCTGTGGCTACAAAGGCTATGTAATCAAGGAGTACTTCGCGAATTATTTCTTGCATATGTCTGATATTACGTTTGATATGCAAGCAAATAAAATGGAGGTTCATCAACGCAATGTCGAGCCTTGGCGCGTGACTTTGGTTGATACTGGTGAAAATACGATGACTGGTGGCCGTCTTAAAAGAGTTGTTAACTACTTAAAAGATGAAGATGTTTTTTGTTTTACTTATGGCGATGGTGTCAGCAATATTAATATTACTGATCTTATTAATTTTCATAAGTCTCAAAATGTTAAGGCCACACTCACTGCTACATTACCCCCTGGACGTTTTGGTGCTTTGGAAATCAAAGGCCCTAAAGTTGCTAGCTTTCGGGAAAAACCAAAAGGTGATGGCGCCATGGTTAACGGCGGGTTTTTCGTAATGTCTCCTGAAGTTATTGATTATATAGCCGACGATGAGACTGTTTGGGAAAAAGAGCCATTAGAGCGGTTAGCGGAAGAGGGCCAGCTTGCGGCTTTTAATCATGATGATTTCTGGCAGCCGATGGATACCTTGCGTGACAAAGTATATCTCGAAGATTTATGGCAATCAGGCAAAGCACCTTGGAAAACTTGGTCATGAATCCGAATTTCTGGAAGGGGAAACGTGTTCTAGTCACTGGACACACTGGCTTCAAAGGCAGCTGGATATCGCTCTGGTTGCAATCATTAGAGGCTAATGTGATTGGTTATGCGCTAGCACCATCGACAACCCCTAATCTGTTCCAGACAGCAAGAGTCGCTGAGGGTATGACAAGTATTATTGGCGATATACGTGATCTCCCGCATCTGCAAAAAGTTTTTGCTGAATACAATCCTGAAGTTGTCATCCACATGGCAGCGCAACCACTTGTGCGCTATTCATACATGGAGCCAGTAGAGACTTATTCTACGAACGTCATGGGTACGGTAAACCTTTTAGAGGCAATACGCCATAGCTCCAGTGTTAAAGCGGTGGTGAACGTGACCAGCGATAAGTCATATGAGAACCGTGAATGGTTATGGGGTTATCGCGAAGATGAGGCAATGGGTGGATATGACCCATACAGTAGCAGTAAAGGCTGTGCGGAACTTGTGACATCAGCATATCGTAATTCATTTTTTAATCCGCAAAATTGCGCTACCCATGGCGTTGGAATTGCTTCTGCAAGAGCTGGCAACGTAATTGGCGGCGGGGATTGGGCAGATGAACGATTAGTCCCAGATATCATTCGTGCCATTAGTGCAAAAGATAAAGTCATTATCAGAAGTCCCAATGCTATTCGCCCATGGCAGCATGTTTTAGAGCCATTAAGTGGTTATTTGTTATTAGCTGAGCGCTTATTTTCGCAAGGTGCGAAATTCTCTCAAGCTTGGAATTTTGGACCATATGACCAGGATGCAAAGCCCGTTGAGTGGATTGTAGCTTCCATGGTTAAAAGCTGGGGTGATGGCGCGAGCTATCATATTGATAGTACTAAAGCAGACTTGCATGAGGCGCATTATTTAAAGCTGGATTGCACTAAAGCGCGCCAGTTACTTGACTGGCAGCCAAGATGGTCTATCCGGAATTCTATTGAGAAGATAGTGGATTGGCATAAAGCGCATTTGGAGAACCAAGATATGCATGAATATACGATTAATGAAATAAAGAGCTATACAGCTACTAAGCCCCTTTAATTTTAAATGAAAATGTAAGAAGGAATAATATTTTGGATAAAGCCCAAGAGATTCGTCAAAAAATTGCAACTCTGGTTGATGAATACGCAGCGCTCAAATATGCGCCTAAAGCTTTTGAGGCAGGCACGACCGTTGTACCTCCATCAGGCAAAGTACTCGATGGAAATGAACTTAAAAGCATGGTGGAAGCATCTTTAGATGGATGGCTCACGACAGGCCGCTTTAATGAAGCATTTGAGAAGCGCTTGGCCGAATATCTGGGTGTTAAATTTTTAATCACTACCAACTCAGGCTCATCTGCAAACTTACTAGCCTTTTCCGCACTTACCTCTCCTAGACTGGGCCATCGTGCTATTAAGCCGGGTGACGAGGTGATTGGGGTAGCTGCTGGTTTCCCTACTACGGTTAACCCAATTTTGCAGTTTGGTGCTGTGCCAGTTTTTGTTGATATTGATGTTGCAACACACAATATTGATGTCGACAAAATCGAAGCTGCCATCAGCCCCAAAACCAAAGCCATCATGTTGGCTCATTCTTTGGGAAACCCTTTCAATATCAAAGTAGTAAAAGAGATTTGCCAAAAGCATGGATTATGGCTGGTTGAAGACAATTGTGATGCGCTCGGCTCGACCTATAGTGGGCAATTAACTGGCACATTCGGCGATATTGGCACACTTAGTTTTTATCCGGCCCACCACATCACAATGGGCGAGGGCGGGGCAGTTTTTACTAACAACCCAGAGCTTAAATTGATCGCTGAGTCTTTCCGTGATTGGGGCCGTGATTGTTACTGCGCGCCAGGTAAAGACAACACCTGTGGCAAACGCTTTTGTTGGAAACTCGGTACCTTGCCTGAGGGCTATGACCACAAATATACCTATGCTCACCTAGGCTACAACCTGAAGATTACTGATATGCAGGCCGCTTGTGGCCTAGCGCAAATGGATAAGCTAGATAGTTTTGTGCAAGCACGTAAAGATAATTTCGCCTATCTTAAATCCAGGCTGGCATCATGCGAAGAGTTTTTAATTCTCCCCGAAGCTACTCCAAATAGTGATCCCTCATGGTTTGGTTTCTTGATGACAATCAAGCCAGAGGCTGATGTTCGCAGGGTAGATTTATTAAATTACCTTGACCAGAATAAAATTGGTACGCGTTTGTTATTTGCCGGCAACTTAACCCGTCAGCCTTATATGCTTGGCAGAAATTACAGGGTAAGTGGTGAGCTCACCAATACTGATGTTGTCATGAATAATAGTTTCTGGGTTGGTGTATATCCAGGGCTGACAATAGAAATGCTGGATTTTACGATTGCTAAAATTGAATCATATCTTGGCGTTAATTTCGATTGATGGCTCAACAAAAACAAAAAATACTTTTATTCGGAGTAAATGGCTCTATAGGGTCAGCTATCGAACAAAAGTTTTTGAATGCAGCTTGGGACGTGCTAGGCGTCACTCGAGAAGATATTGACTCTAATACCAGAGTGTCATGGAGTCCTTTTGATGCTAATAGTAGTCCCCCGTTATCCAGACTCAAAAACGAAGGTCCTTTTGATTCTATTTGCTGGGCTCAAGGGCAAAACTGGAATGACAACATCTATAGTTTTGACGAGCAAAAGCATCGTGAAATTTATGAGGCAAATGTTTTGTATATTCTCAAGACTTTGAATATTCTTCTTGAAAATGAAATTCTGAAAAAACCTGCAAGGCTTTGCCTCATTAGCTCTATTTGGCAGAATATTTCCCGGCAAAATAAGTTGTCCTACGGTGTAAGTAAGTCAGCGATTCATGGACTGGTTTTATCGCTTGTCAATGATCTTGGGAGCGAAAGCCATTTAATTAATGCAGTACTGCCCGGCGCATTGGATACTCCAATGACGCATAAAAACCTGGCAAAAGAACAGGTGTCAGCGATTGAAAACTCTACTCAGTTTGGTCGCTTGGCAAATCTGGATGATGTAGCAAATGTAGTTTATTTCTTATGTTCTTCTGAAAATACAGGCCTGACTGGGCAGTTTATTAAAATAGACTTAGGTTACTCAGATGTCCGCGTCATTTGAAATCCATTCCAGCAGTAAAAATTACCAAGTTGAGGTTCTTACGAACTTACTCAAAGAGAAACGCTATCGTCCTGACCAGAGCTTTGTATTAGTCGACCAATTAGTGCTTGACCTATATCCCTATCTTAACGCTCAAAACTTAATCGCTATTACCTCAGTGGAAGAATCCAAAAGTTTAGAAACAGTAGCCTTTGTGATCGAGCAATTACGGGCAAAGGGCGCTAATAGAAACAGCCATTTAATTGCTGTTGGTGGCGGTATTATCCAAGATATAGCTACATTCAGCGCATCCGTCTTTATGCGAGGTATTTCCTGGACATACTATCCAACTACTTTATTGGCTATGGTTGATTCTTGTGTGGGCGGTAAGTCATCCATCAATGTTGGCAAGTATAAGAATATTGCGGGTAATTTTTATCCCCCGGAAAATATTCTAATCGAGACTGACTTTTGTAATACCTTGGCTCATGCAGAAATGATTGCAGGGCTATCTGAAGCCGTGAAAATATGTTTTGCTAATCAAGGTGCTGCGTTTCATGAGTATTTGAGGCTTACAGAAACAGATGGGCTAGTAACAAAAGAAAAACTCTCACAAGTAATCTCCCTTAGCTTGCTAACCAAGAAAAATTTTATTGAAGAAGATGAGTTTGATCAGGGCATAAGATTGTTATTGAATTTTGGCCATACTTTTGGCCATGCTATTGAGGCTGCGGGCCATTTTTCAATTACCCATGGTGTGGCCGTTGGAGTTGGAATGCAGATGGCGTTACACATTTCAACTCAGCTAGAGAGCTCTGGGTGTTCACACCCAAGAGTGCAGATGCTTAGTCATTATTTGTCGGTATTGCTTCGCGGTGTGCCAAGCTTGGGAAAACACCTTAGCGCAATATCAGGGCAGTTATTGTTTGATAAATTTCAATCAGACAAGAAACATACCACGGATAAATATGTGATTATCGTGCCTGACAGAAACGGCTATTTGGAACGAATATATATCAATAAAGACGATGATTTTGAAAAAATATTCTTTAATTCATTTGAAAAAATAAAAGGGTTGTATGAAGTACAGTGATCAAATTGCCAACTGGCTAGTGAAGCTTGGATATACTCATTGTTTCTATGTTGGCGGTGGCAACATCATGCATTTGATTGAGAGCCTCAGCAAAAAATTAATATGCATCCCTGTTATTCATGAAGTTGCGGCAGGTATCGCTACTGAGTACTTTAATGAAACATCCAACGGTAATAAAGCGCTGGCTTTAATAACTGCAGGGCCAGGGTTAACCAATATTGTTACTGCTATTGCTGGGGCATTTTTGGAAAGTAGAGAGTTGCTTGTATTGGGCGGGCAAGTTAAAACGGCAGACCTTGCGCGTGGTCGTTTACGGCAACGAGGTATTCAAGAGATTGATGGAATATCCATCACAAGTTCCATTACTGTGAATTCGACTTTACTAGATGCTCCGGTTGATTTTCAATCCTTCCAATCTTTAATTAAACATGAGGGCTTAAATCGACCAGGGCCTGTTTTTCTCGAGATTCCAATCGATATTCAGGCAAGAGTTGTTGATTACCATGCTGAAGATAGTAAATCGACATCTAAAATTCCTATTATCAATCAAGATATGGTAATGGATGTTGCATCAAGAATGAATGATGCACAAAGACCAGTATTGCTTATCGGAGGTGGCGTTAGCCGCGCAACTGCTTCCCGTTTGCTCCGTAAATTAAGTATTTTAAACATTCCGATTTTAACTACATGGAATGCAGCTGACCGAGTTCCATTTGATCAGCCTAATTTTATGGGCCGACCTAATACTTGGGGGCAAAGAAGTGCCAACCTTATTATCCAGCAAACTGATCTACTGATAGCGGTGGGAACTAGGTTGGGAATGCAGCAAACTGGATTTAATTGGCAAAAATTTATACCAATCGGTCAGATTGTTCAGATTGATATTGATACTGCTGAGCTTGAAAAAGGGCATCCAAAAGTTGATTTGGCCTTGCTTGGCGATGCAAATACATTTCTTGAAGCATTATTAAATCAACCATTAAAAGATCATTTGGACTGGCTAAGTTATGCTCGTTATATCAGGAGTGAAATTCCTCTAGTCGAGCCAATCAATAAGACTGGTCCTGAATATATCTCCCCATATGTTTTTGCTGAGAAGATATCAAAAGTCTGTGGCGATACTGATGTGATAATTCCATGCAGTAGTGGAGGAGCTTTCACCATTATGATGCAAACCTTTGAACAAAAATCTCAACAGAAAATAGTCACTAACAAAGGCTTAGCTTCAATGGGCTACGGGCTCTCTGGTGCCATAGGTGCTGCAGTTGCTAATCCTGATAGCCGTGTTGTATTGGTCGAAGGCGATGGTGGTTTTTCTCAGAATATTCAGGAAATAGGCACCGCGGCTATCAATCAGCTTAACTTAAAGATATTCATTTTTGATGACTCAGGCTATGCGTCAATTCGAGCGACCCAACGAAATTATTTTGGGGGCGCATATATTGGCTGTGACATTGCTACTGGATTGGGGCTTCCAAACTGGGAAAAGCTTTTTGCTGTTTGGGATGTTCCCGCGTTGAGATTAACTTCAGACTTTGCGAGTGATCAGCAATTTCAAACATTGTTTGAATCAAAGGGTGTGATTGCCTTTATAGTTCCTATTGATCCCGAGCAAACGTATTTACCTAAAATTACTAGCAGAATTACTGAAGTTGGATCCATGGAATCAAATCCATTACATCTAATGACCCCCGATTTGCCTGAAGAACAATACGCAAGAGTTGCTAAATACTTAATTTAAAAGAAAAGCGAGATTTAATAACATGAATCAACGTGAAAGAAAAATGCTTGGTATTTTAAAAAAACTCAAGCAAGAGTGTGGGGCTGTGGCTGTTAAGGCAGAGTTTGAGGCCGAAGGCACACGAATAGACGAATTATTGAGGTTGATTGAAATTGCCCGCAAAGCCGACTTGAACTTCGCACTGAAAATAGGTGGTTGTGAAGCGATTAGAGACTTAATCGAGAGCAAACAACTTGGCGTTGAATATATCGTGGCACCCATGGTTGAGACCCCTTATGCATTGAGCAAGTTTATAGAAGCCAAAAATAAGATCTATGACAAGTTTGAGCAGCAGGACACGAATTTCCTTTTCAATGTAGAAACAATTACTGCTTTTAATCATCTCGACGAGATGGCAAAACTTGCATCCGCTGAAAATGGCTTAGATGGAATGGTCTTTGGGCGAGTAGATTTCGTAGGCTCATTAGGTTGGTCTAGGCTGGACATCAATACTGAAAAAGTTACAGATTACTGCATACAGGCAGCTAAAGTATGCTTGGCACACAAGTTGGATATGGTTGTAGGCGGTGCTGTCTCTATAGATGCTTTAGATATGTTAAATGCGATTAACAAAGCGCATTTGACAAGATTTGAAACGCGCAAAGTAATTTTTGACTCTTCTGCAATTACTAGTGCTGGTATTCAAGATGGATTGCTTGAGGCTGTCAAATTTGAAATGTTATGGCTTATGAACAAGCGTGATTATCATTCAGTGATCATGCGTGAAGATGAGGCAAGAATAGAGATGCTAGAAAGCCGTTGGAAGGTTCTAGACGAACAGTAGATTTGCAAAATGAATACATTATTAGTGATTGGTGGAACAGGTTTCTTTGGGAAATCAATCCTAGATGCTTTTGCTCGTGGTCTTTTATATCCATGGCACATTTCAAGAATTATTGTGATGTCTCGCAATGCAAATACTCTTTTAGAGCAGGCACCGCAGCTTGTAACATCTAATGTCGTACTGTATTCATCAAACATTACTAATGTCGAAACCTTACCTTTTGCTGAATATGTAATACACGCAGCAGCATCTACCGATATCCGAGATTATTTATTCAAACCTGAACATGAAAAAAACAATATAGAGGCAGGAACACTCAATTATTGTAATCTTGCACGGAAATTTCATCGCAATAGCAAAATTGTCTATGTAAGTTCAGGTGCGGTATATGGTGTTCAGCCATTTGATGTTGAAAAGTTGGCGGAAGATACAAAACCTTATTCGATAGAAAGTATGGAAGTAGGTAAGTTAGACTATGCAATCGGTAAGATTACTGCGGAAAATGCAATCCGCAACTTAGCGGCAGAAGGTATCAATTTGAGCATTGCCCGGTGCTTTGCTTTTGTTGGATGCTGGCTACCAAGAGATCAACATTTTGCTATTGGTAATTTTATTGAAGATGCTCTTAAAGGCAGAAGTGTGGTTGTAAAAACTCAGCACAAAGTCTATCGAAGCTATATGTATGCCGATGATCTCGTTGAGTGGCTAATGACTATTGCGGATCACTCTTCGAATGAATGCCCTGCATATAATGTTGGTTCTGATAAGCAGGTATTAGTTGGAGATTTAGCGAGAGAAGTAGCGAAGATTACAAATGCATCCGCCCAAGTGCCCGCAATAATTGACGACCAAGTGGACCGATATATTCCATCAATTGAAAAAGCCAAATCAGAGTTAAACCTTAAGATTAAATATAGTCTTGAAGATGCAATACTAGAAACCATTAAAAAAGTGAAGTTATTAAGAATTTAATCTTAAAGGATTGCAGAAGAGCTTTAGATTAAATTGGATGACATTATTCCAAAGATAAAGAGATATAACTTTGAGTTTATTTAGATAATGGGTATTTATTTAGAATTAGTTCTAAGTAAATATTCTAACTTCGGGAATGGATGTCAGCGTGTGGTCAGCTATTGAAAAATAGTCACTATTGAGTTTGATAAAATAATAGGTACATGTAATGAATGAGAATATAGACTTTGGGGGACTGCTAGCTTGATAGTTTTGACAGGCGCAACGGGATTTTTAGGAAGTCATTTACTTGGTAAGTTGTTGAGCCAGGGCTATAAGGTGATAGCTGTTGTTAGAGTAAACTCAAATTTCTCACGAATTAATAAATGGTTAAATCATCCAAATTTTAGATTTTACAATTGTGAAGAAATATCTCTACGCTCAATTTTTGAGCAAAATAAAGTTGATGTGATAGTGCACACTGCAACTGAATACGGACGTGGGAATGGCAGTATTTCTAAAATATTAGATGCTAATCTAATATTGCCAATTCGCTTATTGGAACTTGGTATTGAGTATGGAGTGCAATGTTTTATCAATACAGACTCATATTTTAATAAAGCTGGCAGTACCTACTCAAACCTATTAAATTACTCGTTATCGAAAAAAAGCTTATTAGTTTGGCTCAAACAGTTCTCAACTCAAATTAATATAATTAATGTCACCTTGGAGCATATGTACGGTCCATACGATAGTAGGTCAAAGTTTGTAGAGAGCCTAGTACAAGCAATTGCAGTTGAGCGAATTTCGCAAGTTAATCTTACACATGGGCATCAAAAACGTGATTTTATTTATGTGGATGACGTAACTGATGCATTTGTGACACTTATTAAATATGGAAGCAATCACAGTTTTACTTTCAAAAATTTTGAAGTGGGAACAGGTAATAGTTTGCAAGTCAGGGACTTTTCACAATCAGTCAAAGATTTATCTCATAGTTCATCAGCTTTATGTTTTGGGGCTATTGAGTATCGAAGTGACGAGATAATGGATTCAAAAGCAGATGTTAGTGCTATGAATGATCTGGGATGGACAGCAAAAGTTAATATTGAGGAGGGATTATTAAAAATATTTACTCTCTATATGGTAGATATTGATTATTAAAATGACATTAAGATTTTCGAAGTATTTATCCATATACCATTAGTGAGCGTAATAATATCTTGGCCTCAGCTCAACCTATATCACAACTTCTACGCCGACTTTGGAGCCATATAAGTTGGCGTAGAAGGTTGCAGTTGAAATTCTTAATTGTATTCATGATTATTTCTTCGTTCACAGAGATTGTAAGTGTTGGCGCTGTATTGCCTTTCCTTGGAATTCTAACTGATCCTAATCGCATTTTTGAGCATCCTCTTGCCCAGCCTTTCATCAAAGTATTGGGAATAACATCGCCAGGTCAGTTACTTTTCCCCTTAACTATTGTTTTTTGTATAGCAGCGGTCGTGGCGGGAGCAATGAGATTATTAGTTTTATGGTCGACTATGCGATTATCTTTTGCTATTGGAATTGATCTCAGTATTAACGTTTTTCGCCGTACTTTATACCAGCCATATTCAGTTCATATTTCACGGAATAGTAGCGAAGTAATTAGTGGTATTACAGGAAAGATCAGTGAGGTTATCTCCTATATCCTTATACCTTGTTTAATATTTTTTAGTGCATGTGTAATGCTATTAGCAATTAATGTTGCTTTGATATCAATAATTCCAGTAACTGTCTTAGTAACCTTTGGATGTTGTGGGCTTGCTTACGTTGTCATAATTAAGCTGACTAAGAATATTGTTAGAAAAAATAGTGAGCAAATTGCTTATGAATCAAACCAGACTCTTAAGTCCTTGCAAGAAGGTTTGGGAGGGATTCGAGACGTATTAATTGACGGCACACAAGATTACTTTTGTGAGAAGTACCTTAAATCTGAGAAAAAACTGCGAAGAGCTCAAGGTAGCAACCAGATATTAAGCAATGGACCACGGTATTTTATGGAAGTTTTGGCCATGATGCTACTGGCAATTCTTGCCTATATTCTTACTAAACAGGCTACTAATGCTGCTGCAGCGGTGCCAACTCTTGCAGCTATAGCGCTTGGTATGCAGCGCTTGTTACCGGCATTACAACAAATTTATTGGGCGTGGTCGACAATCCACGGAGCACAAGCCTCTTTGCAGGATGCGCTCGAGTTATTAGATCAAAAGATACCTGATCATCAAATTAGCCTTTCTAAAGCCTCTATTAGGTTTGAAAAGGATATTCGATTAAATAATATTTCATATCGCTACACCCAACAAACTCCATGGGTATTTAGAGAAGTGAATCTTGTAATTAATAAAGGTAGCCGTGTAGGGTTTATTGGGACTACTGGAAGCGGCAAAAGCACGCTTCTGGATATCGTTATGGGGCTATTGCAACCAAGTGAAGGTAGCCTTAAGGTTGATGGTACGGAGATCACTCCTCCTAATTTATCTGCATGGCAATCTCGAATTGCTCATGTTCCTCAAGCAATTTACTTGTCTGATAATAGTATTGAAGAAAATATAGCTTTTGGCATACATAAAACTAGTATTGATTCTCAACGAGTAAAACATGCAGCAGAGCAAGCGCAAATAGCAAACCTGATTGAAGAGTGGCCTAATAAATATAACACTACTATTGGTGAGAGAGGTGTTCAGCTATCTGGAGGACAGCGTCAACGAATTGGTATTGCTCGTGCTCTATATAAGGAGGCAGACATTATCATATTTGATGAGGCAACCAGCGCATTAGATAATGAGACTGAACAATTTGTTATGAACGCTATCGAAAATTTAAGTGAAAACATTACTATATTTATTATTGCCCATAGACTTACTACAGTTAAAAACTGTACGCATATTATTGAAATGCGAGACGGTAAAATATATCAAACAAATGGATTGATCAATGACTGAAATAGCGTTGAGTTTCTGTATTCCTACCTACAATAGGGCTCAAAGTGTTTATGCTTTAGTTATAAATATCCTTTCTTGTAGTGACGCCGATATTGAAGTTGTTGTATTAGATAATTGCTCTACTGATGATACTTTAACTATTCTCAAATCAATTAATGATGAAAGACTGTTACTTTTTAGTAACGAGAAAAATATGGGTGGTTTGTACAATGGATTAAATGTCTTAAATAAGGCAAGGGGAAAGTATTTAGTATTTTCAACTGATAAAGATAATTTAATTGCCAATCAAATAACTAAATTTAAATCATTTCTTTTGCAACATACAAATATTAGTTGCGGTTTTTGTGAGCTTAATTCATTAAATAAATCTCTGCCTGAAATATTTTCCAAAGGGATTCTCGCAATAAAAAATGTAGCGTACAAAGGAAATCATCCAACAGGGTATTTTTTTAAGAATGAATTTTTGAAGTTGATTAATCACACTGAGAGATTTTCAGATTTTAGATTCGTCGATGTGTTTGCATTGGATTTTATTTTCGCAGAGCTTTGTACATTGGGCGATGGCGCAATTTACCACAACAAAGTATTTATTACTGAAACTGCAGAAGTAGCCGCTAAACATAAATCTTATAATGCTAGTGGAAAATCAAAAGAAGCTTTTTATTCTCCTGAGGGTAGACTAAAAGTGGCTTTGAATTATACAACTCATATTAATTCTCTAGCGCTTAGAAGGCAGGAAAAAGATATGCTAGTGATTGATGTGTTTACTCGAAATATACTTGCTGCAACTTTTGGGTATAAAGCTCTAATGGAGAATAAGTATTTATGTCTTCATTATGATATGGAATCTAGGGATGTATATCTGGCAGAGTTATTGTCTATTGGCTTATATTTTTATAAAGATTTTTCACGAAAAAACCTTTATTTCTCAGGCAACTATAGCATCAGAAAATTAATTTTTGATGCTCACATTTCATTTAGTATTCTTCGAATAGTTTTGGGGACGATAAGAGCTCGACTCTTTCGCTTTCCTATTAATTAATAGTGAGTGATTAATTTTAATGCCCAACATCGATACTTTTTCGTCTTTTAATTAGATTGCTCAAGAATTTTGTAAGTCACTGAAAGATATTAATGATTCTGAGTAATGAGCCATTATTGACCATCGCTATTCCAACATATAATAGATGTGAGCTTTTAACATTTTGTTTGGAAAGAATAAAAAATGAGTTTTTTAGATTAACCGAGCATGAGCAAGGGCTAGTCACAATTTTTATATCGGATAATGCTTCTACAGATAATACATCGGAGGTCATATTAAAATATAAAAGTATTTTTCTTGGGAGATTAGAGTCTATAAAGAATGCTAATAATATGGGTATGGATTTCAATTTTATTCAATGTTACGAGTCTGCTAAAAGCCCCTATGTATGGATTTTTGGTGACGATGATGTGCTTTTGCCTTATGGATTAAACAAAGTATTGAATGCAATTTCCTCGCAAGATGTTGATCTTTTATATGTAAACAACTATTGGTTTATAAATGATTATGAAGAAAAAGTTTTTGGAAATAAAAAGCATGGGGAAATAAGATATAAAACTTCATTTGAATTTACAAAGCAAACAAATGTAATGCTGACATATCTTTCAGGTTTAATTGTGCGGAGCGGAATTGGCAGAGAGTATAGAAACGAATTGATGGGTACCAAACTAGTTCAGCTCAGTTGGGTTTTGCCACAATTAATTCATGGAAAAATTTTTATTTTTCTACAGGACTGGATCGTGGCTGCAAAAGGTGGGAATACTGAAGGATATAGTTTAATTAAAGTTTTTGGCGAAAATCTACAAACCATTTCCCGCCGAATTCTATTTGATAAGCCTAAAGAAGCTCAATCCATTGTGAATGGAACTATTGTAAATTTTTTCCCTGGGTTTGTTTTGGAAATTAGAATGAAATCTAGTAAATTTATTGAAAGCAATATTGGGCTTAGCCTAAGCAAAATATTTGATAGTAATTGGAGATATTATATTTTTTTATTTCCTCTTCTTAAGCTTCCATTATTCTTGGCATTTCGTTATAACCAATTCTTAAATATACTTCGGCGTGTTCTTGGTACAAGGTTGGTATAAAAAATGATTAATAAGGTTATGGTTATATCGTGATGTCATTTTTGCGTTTCGTGTTTGGAAATGTTCGATATGTATTGAAGTCTTCGAGTAATGAGCGTTCACTTGCAGCGATAATTAAGGTAATTAAAGAGTTAGTAAATATTGCATTTAGCATCTTGTCGGCAAAAGTAGTTGGGTGGCCTAATTCATGTCTAGGTTCTGGGTCACGCGTATCGGGTAGTAATGGAATTGTGGTTAAGGGGCTGGCATCGATAAAAAAGCAAGCCTGGATTGAGGCGGTTTTTAAATATAATGCACAATTATTCTCGCCATCAATAATAATTGGATATCGTTTTTATGCTGCTGACAGATTGCATATTTCAGCTATAAATAAAATAGAAATTGGTGATGATTGTTTGTTTGGTAGTAGTGTCTATATTAGTGATCATAACCATGGATCGTATAAAGGAATTGAGCAAAGCAATCCCCAAGAGTCACCAATAGCAAGAAAATTGGTTTCTTTGGGCCCTGTCATTATCGGAAATAATGTATGGCTTGGAGATAATGTAGTGATCGTTGGCCCAGTGAAAATTGGCAGTGGTTCGGTAATCGGCGCTAATTCAGTGATAACAAAGGATATCCCAGAGATGGCGATTGCTGCTGGAGTTCCAGCTCAAATTCTGAAGAAATTTAATGTTGAAACTAATGTGTGGGAAAAAGTTATCAATTAAACGTGTAGTTCAGCGCAAATCTAGATTTAAACTTTACAAAAAATCTCAAGGATAATGCATGGCAAGTGATCGGCATAAATACGAATATAGGGTTGCATTAGACGCAGATAGTGGGCCTGCTCGCGTTGTAAGGATTGTGGGGGAGAGTAAGCGCGTTCTAGAAATAGGGTGTGGGCCTGGATCAATTACAAAGCTTCTAGCTGGTGTATCAAAATGCAAGGTCACTGCCTTAGATATTGATCAAGAATCAATTAAAAAGCTAGCCTCTATATGTGAAGAAGTTCATCAGGCGGATTTGAATGATGCTTCTTGGCCAAAAGTATTAAAAAATAATCAGCAGTTTGAGGTGGTTGTTGCCGCAGATGTATTAGAGCATGTTTATGAACCTTTGAAAGTCTTGAAATCTATCAAGGAGCTACTGGATAAAGATGGTTATATGGTTATATCTTTACCACATGCTGGTCATTCAGTAGTGCATGCTTGCCTGTTTGATGAAGACTTTGAATATCTGGATTTTGGTTTGTTAGATCGAACACATATACGCTTTTTTGGTATTAAAAATATACAAAAACTTTTTGAAGATGCTGGAATGAAAATTGTGCATGCTGAATTTGTTGTTCGAAATCCTGAACATACTGAATTTTCAAAGCGTTGGGCAAAAACATCAAAAGAATTGCGCGATGCACTTGCAAAAAATCCTTTTGGATTGATATATCAAGTGATTGTAAAGGCTGTACCAGTTGGGAATGCTGGCGAACCAATCAATCTAATTGAAATGGCAGTTATTCCTCAAACGCCTACTTTCATGGATTCAACACGAGCGTTTTTACGCTTATATCTTAGTGATGGTATATATAAAAAATTACTAAAACTATACCAGCTACGTCATAAATATTTCGTCAAAAAATCTTAATTAATCATAAATAATGAACTACATAAACTCAGGCTTGAGTTGAAGTTTGTATTCAAGGTTCAATATAAGTAGTAAGTCTAGGGTGCTGGTAATGGGTATTTCTCGAAAACAAAATATAGAAGCGCCAGATAATTCAATAAAGTTAATTGCAATGTATTTCCCACAACTACATGCAATACCTGAAAATGATGAATGGTGGGGTAAAGGGTTTACCGATTGGGATAATGTTAAATCTGGAGTTCCGCAATATGATGGGCATCATCAGCCACGTATTCCGCTTAAAAACAATTATTACGATCAGTCTGAACTAGAGACATTACGCTGGCAGATTAATCTGGCCCAACAATATGGTGTGCATGGATTTTGTCACTATCATTACTGGTTTGATGGCAAACAATTGCTTGAAACCCCTACTAACTTAATGTTGGAAAATAAGGAGTTGGATTTCCCTTTTTGTTTGTCATGGGCGAATGAGACTTGGTCAAAAAGATGGGATGGTCGTGATCATCACATTCTTATCCAACAAACGCATCCTGCGACTAAACATAGTTGGAAAAAACACTATGACTATTTGATTAAAGCCTGGAAAGACCCTAGGGCAATTAAAGTGGATGGTAAACCTGTCTTTGTTATTTATAGACCACAACGTATAGAGAAGATTGATGGAATGTTGGCTTATTGGCGTGAGCTTGCTGTAAAAGATGGTCTGCCGGGACTATATTTTATTTTTCAGAAGCAATACGAACTACCTAATAGCGATTGTTTAAATTCATTCGATGCTATATTCCAATTTCAGCCTTTTGAGGCGGTTGGTTCTCCTTCATACAATACAAGATCAATCCGACATTCACAGCTATTTAAATTGGTTAGAAGCTTGCCTGAGAAATATCAAGATTTGCTGAGAGGTTTAAGAGCAAAATTTATTAAAGAACTAACTTTTCATAATTATGAGGAAGCATGGCAGCATATTGTAGAGATTCGGCCTGACAATAAATTAACTACTTATCCAGGAGCATTCGTAGATTGGGATAATACGGCGCGTTACAAAAAAAGAGCCACAATTTTTAGAGGGGCTACACCTGAGAGATTTTATTTTTGGATGAAAAAATTAGTTGGGACAATGAGTGAGAGAAAGTTACCTCAAAACTTCATTTTTCTTAACGCTTGGAACGAGTGGAGTGAGGGGACATATTTAGAGCCAGATGAGAAAACCTCACATCAATACCTAGAAGCGCTCGAGAAAGCGTTGTCGACTAACTCTAATAATTAAAACGCCTAGTGCCGCTTAGAAAATTTCAAATTGAAAAAGACAATAAAAAACTCTAATGAATATGAAAAATATTTTTCACATTTAAAGCAAATTAGTATTCTCGGGAGTATTTATAAAAAATATCTCTCATCACCAATTATATTTATTAGTGCCCGTTTTTTTGGAAAAGATGTGATCGAAATAGGGTCTGGAATAGGTAGTGGGCTATTGGGGTCATTTCCCAATACAGTTAAAGGCTTAGATATTAATCCTATTGCTATTGATTATTGCAAGTCAAAAGGTATGCGTGCCGAATTGATTAATATTGATGGGAAATTTCCTATATCAGATAGTCAATTTGATTGTTGTGTACTTGATAACGTACTAGAGCATATAGAAGACCCGCAAAAGACACTAGATGAATGCTATCGGATAACTAGGCAGGGTGGAGGTCTTGTTATTGTAGTCCCTGGTATCCGTGGTTTTAATTCTGATATTGACCATAAAAAGTTCTACGACTCAATTGATTTAAAAGGGCTTGATGTGAGGTGGCAATTTCTCAATTCTTTTTCTATTCCTTTTTTCTTTAAAAGTGACGTTTTTTCACGTTTGATCAGGCAATATTGTTTAATAGCTGTTTACAGAAAAATTTAGATATAGTGTTTGTAGACTAAAAAAATGAAAGACCCTCTGTTTAGCAAAGCTAATACTATATCAATTTCAATTGTGAGCCACTTGCAAGGCCATTTGGTCAAATTACTTTTACAAGATATAAAAGAAAACTGTAAAGAAAACTCTATCGAGATTTTACTTACAATTAATTTACCCGAGAATCTAGAATTAGATCTTATTGAATATTCTTTTCCTATAGTTATCACTAATAATTCTAAACCTAAAGGATTTGCAGAGAATCATAACCAAGCTTTCACTCGAGCAAAAGGTGAATACTTTTGTGTTCTCAATCCCGATATAAGAATCAATGAAAATCCATTTGAGCATCTACTTCATTTATTGGAAGATAAATCTATTGGATTAGCTGCACCCACTGTAATTGGAGAAAGTGGGCGTTTGGAAGATAGCATGCGCAAGTTTCCAACCCCACTAAAAATACTGGGGAAAGTAATTGGAATGTCTCAAGTAAATGACTATGAGGTAGGAATTGAGGCCATATTTCCTGATTGGGTCGCTGGGATGTTCATGATGTTCCGTTATGATATGTTCAAAAAGCTCAATGGGTTCGATCAAAAATACTTTCTGTATTATGAAGACGTTGATTTATGTGCCCGATTACGACTTGGGGGACATAAAGTCGTTGTTTCTCCGCAATCACAGATAATTCATTACGCAAGACGTAGTAGTCACCATAAGCTTAAATATCTCATTTGGCATCTAAGTAGCATGCTGCAATTTTTTTCTTCAGCAGTATATTGGCAATTGAAACTTCGCTAATAATGAGATTTCTAGTAACAGGTGCAAACGGTTTTGTCGGCAGTAGACTTATCCGAAGATTAGTAGCTGATGGATATAATGTTAAAGCGATCGTGCGGAGTGATCAGCCGATAGCCTCACATGCTAATAAAATTATTGTTCCTTGCGTTAATGCAGAGACCGATTGGTCAGTTTACTTGCATGATATCGAAATTATTGTTCATCTTGCCGCGCGGGTTCATGTAATGAATGAATTGTCGAATGACTCATTGACTGCTTTTCAGGAGGTAAATCTGCATGCTACTGTCAATTTGGCAGTGCAGGCAGCAAAGGCAGGCGTAAGAAGATTTGTATATATCAGTAGTATTAAAGTGAATGGTGAATATACACATAGCCATCCGTTTACTGAATTGGATGCACCGAATCCGAAAGATCCTTACGGCATTTCGAAATGGCAGACAGAGCAGGCATTAAGGGCGGTTTCTATTCGAACAGGTATGCAAATAGTGATTGTTCGCCCCCCACTTATTTACGGCATTGGAGTAAAAGCAAACTTTCTTAATCTTATGAAATTGATTGACCGAAGGGTGCCTTTGCCATTCGGTAGTATTAATAATAAACGTAGCATGCTGTATGTCGAGAATTTGGTGGATGCTTTAGTCCAGTGTGCTATACATGAAAAGGCAGCAGGGGAAACTTACTTGCTTAGTGATGGTTATGATGTTTCCACGCCAGAGTTATGTCGTTTAATAGCTATGTCCTTTGGTAGGTCTGTCTGGATGATAAATTTTAATTTACTCATTATGTACTGGCTAAGTAAGCTATTAGGTAAGTCAGCAGCAATTGAGAGGCTAACTCAATCTCTCCAGATTGATAGTAGAAAAATACGTCGCGATCTAGGCTGGTCTCCCCCATATACGATTGAACAGGGTCTTGCTGAAACTGTCGATTGGTTTAAGTCTATTAAAAATTAGGCATATGTTTATCTCGTCTATTATCAGTTTTCTGCTGACATTTGCCATATTGCTTTCCCTATTGAAAACTGGTTTGAAAAATCTCATTCTGGATATACCCAACCAGCGATCTTTGCATCATCAGTCTATTCCACGGTCTGGCGGCTTGGCCATTATGGCTGGTGTATTGTTGACTTGGGTTTTATATGCACATATATGGCTTTGGTCGGCATTGGCTTTAATCTTGGTATTGAACTCGTTGCTAGATGATATTAAGGGCTTGTCTATTAAATGGCGTTTCCTGATTCAGATAATCGCCTCAATTTTTTTTCTTTATTACTTTGGCATAAGCCTGCCTTGGTGGTTATATGTCTTAACTCTTTTCTGCATGGTATGGATGGTAAATCTTTATAACTTCATGGATGGCTCAGATGGCCTTGCAGGCGGTATGGCATTTATTGGTTTTGGGACTTATGCGCTAGCCGCCTATGTAGCCCATGACAACCAGACTGTTTTAATGAGCGCTTCCCTGGCTAGCGCTGCTTTATCTTTTCTTATTTTCAATTTCCACCCGGCCAAGATATTTATGGGAGACTGTGGATCAATTCCACTTGGTTTTCTGGCTGCCTCAATCGGCTTTTATGGTTGGCAACATGGCTTATGGGCTGTCTGGTTCCCTATTCTTGTTTTTTCACCTTTTATAGTTGATGCAACGGTCACTTTGTTTAAGCGTGCTTGTCGTCGAGAGAATGTATGGCAAGCTCATCGCTCCCACTATTATCAGCATCTTGTGCAAATGGGCTGGGGACACAGAAAAACTGCAATTTATGAATATATTCTGATGATTTCAGTAGCTATATCTGCTTTGATACTCAATCAATGTCAGTGGATTGAACTAGTGACCGGGCTTTCAATTTGGATAGTAATCTATGGCATTATCGTGTTGCTCATTGATGATCGCTGGAAACAATTTCAGCATGCTGCAACAGTCATTCGGTAAAATAGTAATCCGTACTCAAGTAACGCTCAGATGAAAAAATTAAAACCAGTGAATCCCATTACAGAAATCAAGCTACCTATAGAATGGCGTTCATTTTCGGCGTTTGCTTATGACATTTTTGCTGCATTAATTTCTTGGATACTTGCATATAATCTGCGATTCAATTTTAACATTCCGTCTGAGTTCAGTTTGGCCTTGCAGCAGATCATGCTATGGGCTGTTCCACTGCAAAGTGTAATGTTTATTGCTTATGGCCTCTATAAAGGCATATGGCGTTTTGCTAGCTTGCCAGACTTGAAACGCATATTGATTGCAGTCTTCCTAGGTATGTTGGGTGTTGTGGCTATTCTAATTATGCTTAAGCCACATGGTGTCGTTCCCAGATCGGTATTAATTCTTGACCCAATTTTATTGGTCCTGATTATGGGTGGTGGGCGTTTTGCTTATCGCTCTTGGAAGGAACATACGCTTTACGGGAGCAGCCAGTCTCAAGGGGAGCCGGTGATTATTCTGGGTGCAGGTGAGGCAGCAATAGCGTTGGTAAAGGACTTGATGCGAAGTGAAGAATGGCGTGTGGTGGGTATGCTGGATGATGATGTTGCAATCAAAGGAAGGTATCTTTTAGGTGTTAAGGTATTGGGCGGTATTACTGAATTGCCTGAGATTGCAAGGTCGTTGAATGTTTCTAATGTAATTGTTGCGATGCCTTCTGCAAATCACCAGGCAAGGCGCAAGGCTGTTAGCCTTGCTAATTTTAATCACTTAACCGTACTCACGGTACCAGCGTTTGATGATTTATTAAGCGGTAAAGTCACTGTTTCGCAAATTCGTCGGGTCGAGGTTGAAGATTTGCTGGGGCGTGAGCCAGTGCACCTGAACGATGATGGTTTGCATGCCATGATAGAAGGCCGAGTCGTCATGGTGACTGGCGCTGGCGGCTCAATAGGTGCTGAGCTTTGCCGTCAAATAATAAAATACCAACCAGACTTACTCATATGTTTTGATATATCTGAGTATGCCTTATACGCAATAGAGCAAGAGTTCAAGGCGCGTTTCCCACAAGTGCAATCCATTTATGTGATTGGGGACGTAAAGAATGAAAAGCGCCTGAAATTGCTCTTGGAGAAATACCAACCCTCAGTCGTTTTCCATGCGGCGGCATATAAGCATGTGCCTTTGATGGAGCAAGAGAACGTTGCCGCAGCGCTTGCCAATAATGTCTTGGGGACTTATACCTTAGCTAAAGTATGCAAAGAGCTTGATGTGGAAAAATTCGTACTGATTTCTACTGACAAAGCTGTCAACCCTACTAATGTGATGGGTGCAAGCAAACGGTTGGCTGAGATGGTTTGCCAGGGTTTGCAAGATGCGCAGACAGCAAGAGCAATCAACACTCGATTTGTGATTGTGCGTTTTGGTAACGTGTTGGGTAGTAGTGGCAGCGTGATTCCAAAATTCAGGGAGCAGATTGCGAAGGGCGGGCCAGTTACTGTGACTCATCCAGAGATTACCCGCTACTTCATGTCGATTCCTGAGGCTGCGCAGTTGGTGATGCAGGCTGGTTTAATGGGCACTGGCGCTGAGATTTTTGTACTGGATATGGGTGAGCCTGTTCGTATCGCTGATCTGGCCTTGGATATGATCAGGCTATCTGGCCTTAATGAAAATGAAATCGAAATTCAATATACTGGTCTTCGTCCAGGCGAGAAGCTTTATGAAGAGTTGCTTGCCGATGATGAGCATACGCTGCCTACGCCGCATGAAAAGCTTCGTATTGCCGTTGCTCGTTCAGCCGATAAGGCTTGGGTAAAAGCCTTGATTAAGTGGGTTGAATCAACTGTTTCAACCGATGAGCCAAAGATAAAAGAAGAGTTGAAAATGTGGGTGGAAGAATATACTGGCGATATAAATGCCAACCAAGCGGAGAGCCATAAGATTGATGCTATGGTGCAATTGGCGCCACGCTCATCTACACTGCATTAAAATATGCCAAATTAATCAAATAACACATTAATAATTTTCCAATTAAATAAAGAAATACTAAGGGATTTAAAAATTGCAAAAGATTACTAAAGCCGTTTTCCCCGTTGCCGGTCTGGGCACACGATTTTTGCCAGCTACCAAAGCCAGCCCTAAAGAAATGTTGCCTATTGTTGATAAACCGCTCATGCAATATGCTGCTGAAGAGGCGATTGCGGCAGGTGCTACAGAACTCATTTTTATTACAGGGCGTAATAAAAGGTCTATTCCTGATCACTTTGATAAATCCTATGAATTAGAAGCGGAACTGGAAGCACGTGGTAAAACCGAAATTTTGGACACGTTGCGAGGCATTTTGCCTAAAGGCGTTTCGTGCATTTATATCCGTCAATCAGAAGCGCTGGGATTAGGTCATGCAGTGCTCTGTGCTAAACCAGTAGTGGGTGATCAGCCCTTTGCTGTGATACTTGCGGATGACTTGGTAGATGGAAATCCACCTGCTATGAAGCAAATGGTAGATGTGTATGCAGAATATGGCAGCAGCATACTCGGTGTTGAAGATGTATTACCTAGTGAAACCGCGAGCTATGGGATTGTCGATGCCAGCAAAATTGCGACTGATATATTGCAACTGAAAGGCATTGTTGAAAAACCAAAGCCAGCTGATGCACCTTCTACTCTGGCAGTGATTGGCCGCTATATATTGACGCCAAAAATATTTGATTGCCTTGAGAATGTACAACCAGGCAAAGGCGGCGAGATTCAACTGACCGACGGTATTGCAGCCTTGATGCAATATGAAAAAGTGCTTGCCTATCGATTCAAGGGTACCCGTTATGATTGTGGCAGCAAGCTTGGCTACATGAAAGCAAACGTCGAATTTGCGATGCGCCATCCTGAAATTGGTGGAGAGTTTCTAGATTATTTACGCATTCTAAAACAATCGATCACCTAATCTACCTATTATCTGGCAGCCAGTGGCAATTAACCCCGAGAATATGCTTGCCAGCGCAAGCCTGATTCATACCGCAGATGCTGTAGGGGCGGCAATTGATAGATTGGCACTAGAGCTGACAGAGGTTCTTCATGATAAACAACCGCTTATAATTTCGGTGATGGGCGGTGCAGTTGTATTTTCGGGTCAATTACTACCGAAGTTACAATTTCCGCTTGAGTTTAATTATGTGCAAGCAAGCCGCTATCATAACCAAACTGTTGGTAAAGAAGTGTTGTGGAAAGTCACTCCTGGTGATGATGTGATTGGCCGTACAGTTTTATTGCTGGATGATATTTTGGACGAAGGACATACTTTGGCAGCTATCAAAGCTAAGTGCCTTGAATTAGGCGCCAAGCAAGTTTTAATAGCTGTACTGACTGAAAAAGAACTAGGTCACGCAAAGCCAGTACAAGCAGATTTTGTTGGCCTAACCGTACCTAATCGATATGTATTTGGATGTGGTATGGATGTATATGGCTGGTGGCGCAATTTACCTGCCATTTATGCCCTTAATGATTGATGTATTAACCGTTTTTTGTGGTTTTGGTGTTCAAAGTTGATATAAATAAAAAAGCATATTAGGAGACGTCACATGAAAGCGGATACTTGTTGTACCTTAGTTCCATATTTTGAAGTTGAGGCTGACAAATTAAATGAATTCAAGGCGTTGACCAAAACGTTCGTGGAGCAGACAAAAAGCGAGACAGGTTGCCTGTTTTACGCATTTTCTTTTAGTGGGCTTGTTGCTCATTGCCGTGAAGGCTACGTTGATGCCGCTGCCTTATTAGCTCATTTGGATAACGTTGGTACTTTACTGCAGCAGGCTCTTACAATGTCCAAACTTTTTCGTCTGGAAGTACACGGATCAGCAAGCGAGTTGGATAAACTGCGTGCTCCATTGGCTGGTTTGAATCCGCAATGGTTTGTGCTCGAAGACGGCGGTTTTAGAAGCTAAAACTTTTGCCAGCTGCTTTATGATGAAATAGGAGATACAACGTGAATGTGAGTGTCTCCTAATTCAACAATCTGCCCAGCTCTGATTTTCGCTGTTTTACGCGTTTCCAGAACCCCATCAACTTTTACCAATCCTTCTGCTACCATGACTTTTCCGCGTCCACCACTATCGGCCAAGCCAACCAGCTTTAGTAGATTACACAACTCGACGTATTCATTACGTAGTTCAAACTCTATAGTCTGTGGTGATGTTGTCATGAGATGTTCTGTCTTTTGATAATTTGAATGTTGTGGATTATGCCTTGATTCCTATCAGAATCACTCCAGCAGCAATCATTAAAATCCCCAGCCAGTTGTATAAGCCGGGTCGTTCACCCAGAAAAATAACTGCAAAAATGGCCACCATTACTAGACTAAGTTTGTCTAAAGGCGCCACTTTGGTCGCATCGCCGATTTTGAGTGCTCTAAAATAACAGACCCATGAAGCACCAGTGGCAATTGCCGATAAAAACAGGAAAACCCAAGATTTGGCGGATATCACAAAAATGTTGGACCAAGCTTTAGTGAAGTAAACAAAGGCTGCGAGTACGAAAAGGATAAAGAAAGTACGGATTAAAGTAGCAAGGTCTGAGTTGATGCCACCCAAGCCAATTTTGGCGAAGATGGCAGTCATCGCGGCAAACAGCGCTGAGAGTAGCGCCCAATAAAACCAATCTGGCATTGCAGGCATTATTGTTCAACACTCGCAGTGCAGTTATACAGAGGCGCTATGCTCATTCGTGCCTTTATTTGTTAGGTTGCGGTGTCAGGCGTAAATAAGGCTTGATTGCCTTGAAACCTTTAGGGAACTTGGTTTTTAATACTTCAGGGTCTGTGATTGAAGGCACAATCACTACATCGTCGCCATCTTTCCAGTTTGCTGGCGTCGCTACACTATGATATTCAGTGAGTTGCAACGAATCAATCACGCGCAGAATTTCATCGAAATTTCGGCCTGTGCTTGCTGGGTAAGTCAGCGTTAGACGAATTTTCTTATTCGGATCAATCACGAATACTGATCGTACGGTTGCGGTGGTGCTTGCATTCGGATGAATCAGATCGTAGAGATTAGAAACCTTCTTATCTGCATCCGCCAAGATAGGAAAATTGACTGTGGTTGATTGTGTTTCGTTAATATCTTTAATCCAGCTTAAGTGGGAATCAACAGGGTCTACCGATAGCGCAATGGCTTTGACATTACGTTTTTTGAATTCGTCTGCCAGTTTTGCCGTAGCTCCGAGCTCTGTGGTGCACACTGGCGTGAAGTCAGAAGGGTGTGAAAAAAGGATACCCCAGCTATCGCCCAGCCATTGGTGAAATGAAATGGGACCAACGCTGGATTCTTGTGTGAAATCTGGGGCGATATCGCCGAGTCTGAGAGTGGTCATAATTTGCTCCTGTACAAACTTAAAATGATTTAAGGCTTCCAAGCAAAGACTATAATTTCGTGAATATTGTACTAAGCTAAAAAGCTGACATCATCATGTCAGCTCCATAGTTTAACCAGATTAGGTGATTATTTTATATATTAAATAGTTTTGTTTTTATTGCTACTGAGTATATAACTGGATTCGTAGCTAATGGCTAGCTATCAAATATTTTCGATATAGCAGCCATTTTAATGAGGCACTTGTGATTGCCGAGCTCATTAATTATAGAGGGGTAGATATTTGGAACTCGTTCATGCACTTCTACATTTAGACCAGTTTCTAAACGCGATCATCGTTCAATACGGCGCAGCTATATATGCCATATTGTTTGCGATCGTATTCTCAGAGACGGCGATACTTGCCTTGTTTTTCTTGCCTGGTGATCCACTTTTATTTATAAGCGGGGCTTTGGCCGCTACTGGCGCAGTCAAACTTTGGGTGTTGATGGGCTTACTTTTTATTGCAGCGGTATTGGGGAGTAATCTTAACTACTGGCTTGGCAACCTGCTTGGCAGAAAAATCGTGACTCATGATTACAAATGGCTAAATCGTCATGCGCTAGATTCAACCAATGCGTTTTATGAGAAACATGGTGCTGTCACATTTCTTGTTTCCCTTTTTATCCCGATATGCCGAACATTTGCCCCCTTTATTGCGGGATTTTCTAATATGACCTATCGGAAATTTCAGCTATTTAGTGCGGTTGGCGCCGCACTCTGGGTTCTGGTGCTTATTTTAGGGGGGTATTTCTTCGGTAATATTCCAGTCATTCGCGATCATCTGAATATCATCGTTTTGCTCGGGGTAGGATTCGGGTTAGCTATTCCTTTAGTTAACGCTATCTTCAGATACATAAAGAACTAATAGATTGATTCTTTTATAATTATTCTGAATGCGCTTGTATGGCTTCAGCAATACGTATTTTTGCATCTTTAGAGAGATGCAATTCAGTATCTGCCTCTATCACTGATACTCTTTTTCGTAAAAATACACGTATAGCATGCAGTTGTTGACTGAAGCGGGTACACCCATCACATATCGTCAAATGTAGACGTAGGCTCACACGCTCACGCAATGACAAGCTGCGGTCTAGCGATGTAGAAACTAAAATACTGGCTTGTTTGCAGCTCAGTAATATCATATTTTCATTTATTTATAATTAATCAATTGGTTATCTGAATATTTAACTTGCGAAAATATCCTCTAAACGTAATATTTACTTAATATTACGTAAATATTGGTCGTGATAATGCCTTGTTCCTTACAATTGATTTTATGGGTGTTTGTACGGCAGGATATGAAGCAATTTGTTAATTACTACCCAATAATAATTGCTATGACATATTTATATAATATCAGTAGGTATTAGTGGGATAATTATTAAAAGTGAAAAAATATATGTTTAGAATATATTTTCGCGATGGAAATTATTGAGTTCTAATAATTCTAAATTAAATCAACTAGATGGTGCCCAGAAGAGGACTCGAACCTCCACACCCGAAGGCACACGGACCTGAACCGTGCGCGTCTACCAATTCCGCCATCTGGGCTACAATACAAGCTTTGCAATACAGGCTTGATGAAGAGCGCAAATTCTATAGGAAAGAGATACTTTGTCAACGAAAAATAACAGAACCAAAACAGCCAGTAAAAGCACTAAAGGCAGTACTAAGCCTTCAAAATCAGTACGTTCCCACCCAGTTAAGGCAAAAACAAGCCCATTTAGTGTGCCAGTGAGTTTTTCTAGCACTAGTCGCCAGGCAGACCCGCACGCTAAAAGAGAGGCAAGTAATTACGCCAACCCATTGCCTAGCCGCGAATTTATTCTGGACACCATGGTAGAACAGGGCGTACCTCTCAAGGTGGAGGATTTATACCATCTGCTGGATATTGGTGTAGATGAGCAGGAAATATTCAATCGTCGCCTGAACGCCATGGAGCGTGAAGGCCAAGTGATGCGTAACCGCAAAGGTGCCTTGTGTGTAGCCGAGAAGCTCCATTTAATAGCGGGTAAAGTCGTCGGCCATGCGGATGGTTTCGGTTTCTTGATTCCAGACGACAAAGCAAAACTCGGTAGTGAAGATATTTTCCTGAGTCCTAAGGAAATGTCACAAGTGATGCATGGTGACCGTGTCATGGTGCGTCAGGCTGGCATTGATCGCCGTGGCCGTCCTGAGGGCAAGATTGTTGAAGTGCTGGAACGCGCCACCAATAAGCTCGTTGGGCGTTTGATTCGCGAGCAAGGCGTTACATTGGTTTCTGCGGAAGACAAACGAATCAATCAGGATATTCTGGTTCCACCTGGGCAAGATATGAATGCTAAGCCTGGTCAAGTTGTTGTGGTAGAGCTGATTGAGCAACCTTCCAGCTATGCCAAGCCTATAGGCAAGGTGATTGAAATACTTGGTAACTATGCTGATTCAGGCATGGAAATCGAAATTGCATTGCGCAAACACCAACTGCCTTATGAATTCCCAAGGGCTGCTGTTGCGCAAGCCGAGAAATACCCGCGTTTGGTACAAGAGTCAGATTGGCGGGGGCGTATTGATTTGCGCGAATTACCACTGATTACGATTGATGGTGAAACTGCACGTGACTTTGATGATGCCGTTTTTTGTGAGCCGCAAGGTAAAGGTTGGCGACTGGTCGTTGCAATTGCTGACGTGAGTTTTTATGTGAAGCCGAGCGACGCCTTAGATAAAGAGGCTTTTGACCGCGGCAACTCAGTGTATTTCCCCCGTCGCGTAATCCCCATGTTGCCAGAGGCACTTTCCAATGGCCTATGCTCGCTTAACCCTGACGTGGAACGCTTATGCATGGTCTGTGATATGCAGATTGATGCGATGGGAACAGTAAAACATTACAAATTCTATCCTTCAGTCATGCTTTCAAAAGCGCGGATGACTTATACCAAAGTATTTGAAATGCTAAGCGAGCCAGAAGGCGAATTGGCAAAAGAATTCAACTGGTTAATGCCACATGTACAGCATTTGTATGCCCTTTACAAAGTCCTGCTGGCTTCGCGTGAAAGGCGTGGTGCGATTGAGTTTGATAGTCAAGAAACACTCATGATTTTTAACGAGAATGGCAAGATTGATCGCATTGAAGCCACGAGTCGTAACGATGCACATCGCTTGATCGAAGAATGCATGTTGGCGGCTAACGTCTGCGCTTCAGACTTTCTCAAGGAAAACGACCATCCAGCTTTATACCGCATCCACGAAGGCCCAACACCCGAAAAACTGGAAGCTCTGCGTACATTTATGGGCGAATTTGGCTTTGGCGTAGGTGGTGGCGATACGCCGCATGCCAAGGATTACGGTAAGTTGCTGGCAAGAATCAAGGGTCGTCCTGATGAGCAATTGTTGCAAACGGTATTATTGCGCTCGATGCAGCAAGCGGTTTACAGCCCGGATAACATTGGCCATTTTGGCCTGGCTTATGAATCTTATACACACTTTACTTCGCCGATACGTCGTTACCCTGACTTGATTATCCATCGCGCCATCAAGGCAGTATTGAATGGTGAAAAATATAATGCGGGCGACTGGCATGCGCTGGGACAACATTGTTCCATGACCGAGCGCCGGGCAGATGACGCCACCCGCGATGTCAATGCATGGCTCAAGTGCTATTACATGCAAGACAAAATTGGGGAAGTGTTCGAGGGTACCGTTGCCGGCGTTACCAGCTTTGGTCTGTTTATCGCGCTGGATGGCATTTATGTGGAAGGCTTGCTGCACGTTACTGAATTGGGTAACGACTATTTCAATTACGATAAAGCGCGTCACGAAATGGCTGGCGAACGCACTGGCGTGCGTTACCGCCTGGGTGACAGGTTGCGCATCAAAGTCAGCCGCGTAGACCTCGAAACCAGTAAAATTGACTTTGTACTTGCGCCTAAAGGAGATGAAACTTCTTCAGACGAAGATACGGATGATGTAGCTCAAGCTAATAGTTCGCCTTACAGCAAGTCAGCCGTTGTTAAGCCCGGATCAGCAGCCCGATCTAAATCTGCTTCTGCAAATGCTAATTCTCCGAGAAATAAATCAATAAACCTTAAATCGGCAAGTCCCAAATCTTCAGGCGCTAAAGTTTCGTCCAAGGCAAAACCTGTTTCTAAAGCAAAGCCTGCAAGTACGGCCAAACCCAAGAAAACAACCAATCAAAAAGCAAAGAAAGTAACTAGTAGATAATGAGTGACGCACGTATTTTATTTGGCTTTCATGCCGTATTAAGCCGCTTGCGGCAACATTCAGCCAGTATCCAGGAGATATTGATAGACCGTGATCGAATAGATGCCCGGATGAAAGATTTATTGAGTCTGGCTGATGGCGCAGGTGTACGCCTGATGCAAGTTGAGCGTAGCCGTTTAGATGGTATGGCTGGCGCTAATGGACGTCATCAGGGCGTTATCGCAAAAGTAGTCGATACGCCGATTCCCTATAAAGATATTCACGATATTCTGGAGTCAGACTTAACAGAACCGCCATTCTTCTTAGTGTTGGATGGCGTGGAAGATCCGCATAACCTAGGCGCCTGTTTGCGTGTCGCAGATGCAATGGGTGTGCATGCGGTGATTGCGCCTAAAGACCGTGCTGTGGGCCTGAACGCCACAGTGCGTAAGGTTGCCTGCGGTGCTGCTGAAACTGTGCCGTTTATCGCAGTCACGAATTTAGCTAGAACCCTGCGCGACCTGAAAGAAGCTGGTGTTTGGATCATTGGCGCAGCAGCGGAAGCAGAGAATGACCTATTTACCACCAAATTTGAAGGCCCAGTGGCGCTGGTGTTGGGCGCAGAAGGTACAGGTCTGCGCCGCATGACCGCTGAAACCTGTGATGCGCTGGTCAGCATTCCCATGTTTGGGAGTGTTGAAAGCTTGAATGTTTCAGTCGCGAGTGGAATTTGCTTATACGAAGCACGTCGTCAGCGTAATCTGCTTGCAATCCCAGCCGTATAGGCCTATGTCAGGCTAAATCAAGGTAAAGGTTTATTTTAAGTCGCTAAAATGTTATTTTATCGGTCTTTTCGTAGTGTTAACTTTTGGAGTAATCATGGCTGTTGAACGTACCCTTTCTATTATCAAACCTGATGCAGTTGCAAAAAATGTCATCGGTAAAATCTATACCCGTTTTGAAGATGCTGGTTTGAAGATTATTGCTTCAAAACTTGTTCAGCTTTCACAAGCTGATGCTGAAGGCTTTTACGCTGTGCACAAGGCACGTCCATTCTTTGCTGATCTGGTGAAATTCATGGTTTCCGGCCCAGTAGTGATTCAAGTGCTTGAAGGCGAAAACGCAGTATTGAAACATCGTGACCTGCTTGGCGCTACCAATCCTAAAGAAGCCGCTGCTGGTACGATCCGCGCTGATTTTGCAGATAGTATTGATGCTAACGCTGTGCACGGTAGTGATTCAGCTGAAAACGCAGCTAACGAGATCGCTTACTTCTTTGCTTCATCAAACGTTTACAGCCGTTAATCTCGCTGCAAAACTAGGTTAAATGTCAGTCAATCTGCTCAATTTCGACAAGCAACAACTGACCGATTACTTCGAAAGTATCGGTGAGAAGCCTTTTCGCGCCAAGCAGTTGATGCGCTGGATGCATCAGTTTGGCGTACTTGATTTTGAACAGATGACCGACATTGCCAAACCTCTCCGTGAAAAACTTGCGCGCGAAACCAACATCACCCCACCTACCGTGCAAATCGAGCAGATTTCCAATGATGGAACACGTAAATGGTTGATAGATACGGGCGCTGGTAATGGCATAGAAACTGTATTCATCCCTGAAGATGCGCGCGGCACATTGTGTATTTCATCGCAGGTCGGATGCGCGCTTGAATGTACATTCTGCTCAACTGGGCGCCAAGGTTTTAACCGTAATCTGAATGTTTCAGAAATCATCGGGCAGTTATGGCTGGCCAATCAGTCTCTGCGCCAAGATGCTGATTATGGATTGCTGGCGAAGGATGACCGTATTATCAGTAATGTCGTCATGATGGGCATGGGCGAGCCACTCGCTAATTACACAAACGTTGTAACGGCCTTGCATATCATGCTGGATGACACAGCTTATGGCTTGAGTCGTCGGCGTGTGACGGTTTCTACTTCCGGCATGGTGCCTGCAATGGACAAACTGCGCGACGATTGTCCTGTCGCGCTAGCCGTATCGTTGCATGCGCCTAACGATGCATTGCGTGACGAAATTGTACCGATCAATAAGAAATATCCAATTGCCAGACTGATGGAGGCCTGCCAGCGCTATCTGGAAAAAGCGCCGCGTGATTTCGTAACTTTTGAATATGTCATGCTTGATGGCATTAACGATAGCCTGACACATGCAAAACAGCTGTTGGAAATCGTTAAAGACGTTCCTTGCAAATTCAATCTAATACCTTTCAATCCATTCCCTGATAGCGGTTACGGTACTTCAACGCCAGACAATATTCGCCGCTTTAGAGATGTATTGATGCAGGCAGGCCATGTGGTAACAACCCGCAAAACCCGTGGCGATGATATAGATGCTGCTTGTGGTCAATTGGCGGGCAAAGTACAAGACAAAACAAAACGTACCGAACAACGTTTGGCAGGGCAGCGCTTGACTCATAAAATTCATTTGGAGAATGCTGCATGAAGCGCTTAGCAATTCAGATTTTAATTTCAGCTTGTATTTTATTATTAGCTGCTTGCTCTAGCACCCCTGAAAAAGCGCGTGAATATGCGGGTGGGGTAGAATCAGACAGTCAGGAACGAGCCAGGATACATACGGAATTGGGCGCTGGATATTATGCACAAAACCAACTTTCTATCGCGCTTGAGGAGTTCAAAGAGGCTGTCAGGATAGACTCCAGTTATGCCTATGCTTATAACGGCCTTGGCTTGGTTTACGGCGCCTTGAAAGAAGATGCGAAAGCAGATGCAAGCTTCAAGAAGTCTCTGCAGTTAGAGCCTAATAATTCCGAGTCGCATAATAATTACGGTTCATTTCTATGCTCACGTGGTCGCATTGATGAATCAATTAGGCAATTCATGGAAGCGGTGAGTAATCCGCTCTATACCACGCCTGGCATGGCCTATATGAATGCTGGCTTTTGTTCATTAAGAAAAAATGATGAGAAAAATGCAGAAATCTATCTGCAAAAAGCAATTATCGCGCAGCCTATTCTGTCTCAGGCGGCTTATCAATTGGCTTTGATTCAATTCAATCGTGGGCAGGTGGGGCTCGCCTCTGACACCTTGCAAAACTCACTCTCTAATAACCCGAGTCCTGAAATCTTATGGCTTGGTATACGCATTGCACGAGTCATGGGTGATAAAAATGCAGAAGCTAGCTATGCCTTGCTTCTTAGAAAAAAATATCCAAATTCAGAACAAAGCAAGGCATTACTTTCAGGGCAGCAATAATGACAGAGACTGCGACATCTGCTGAACAGACTGAATCGTTAGCGCAAACAGCGCCAGCATGTGGTGCTGTATTAAAAGCGGCGCGAGAGCAGAAAAAGCTGAGTATAGAAGACATTTCTAGCCGTTTGCGTTTGAGTGTGCATCAAATTCAGGCGCTGGAGAATGACGATTTTTCAGTCTTGCCAAGTGCAGCAACCATGACACGTGGTTTTATCCGTAATTATGCGCGTTTGCTTGAGGTTGATTCTGAGCCTCTTTTACTTGTCTATCAGGCACATGCATCAGGCCAAACCAATCATTCCCTCACTATAAAATCTGCCAATATTTTAATCACCAGCACCCAAAAACCAGTATGGAAAAAATATATCGTTTCCAGTTTAGTTATCCTGCTTTTAATCGGGTTGTGGGTGATATACATGGATTATTTTCATGTGGTTGCGCAGCAACAGCCAGTGAGCCAGCCACTTGCGCAGGCAGAAGATACAACGCAAGGCCAAGTTGCTACTGATGAACCTATGCCAGAGCCAGCTTTGCCTGTGGCTGAGCGCGACGCTGCAGCTGAAGTGGTTGCGCCTGTAGAGACAGTTCCTGTGGAAGTTAACTCAGCAGACAAGTCATTGCCAACACCTGCGTCAAACTCTGCTACAGCGACAGAAAAACCTGTTGAAACAGTTACCGCTACCAGCAACCAACCAGCCAAGCCTGTAAGTCAACTGCCAACATCAGTACCTGCTCCTGTGGTCAATGCACCTGTCCTACCAATAAGCAGTCAGAGTCAAACATCATCTACTGTTCCTGCTTCAGCCAAGCCTGTGCTTAAAGTTCGATTTACATTTACTGAACCAACCTGGGTGAGCGTGCTAGATGCGGATAACAAAGAAGTGTTAAACAAAACAGGGCAGCCTGGTGGCCAGGAAAAAATTGAAGTGAGCCCTCCCGCAAAGCTGGTCATTGGCAATGCCAACGGCACGCTTCTTGAAGTTAATAATAAAGCGATTGATCTCACACCCTATAACAAACTTAATGTTGTTCGTTTAACGCTGGAGTAATGGTGAGCCAGTTTTCAACTATTCCTCGCAGACAAAGCCAGCAAGTTGCTATTGGCCATGTGCTTGTAGGTAGCGAATCTCCTGTTGTCGTGCAGTCCATGACGAATACGGATACGGCTGACGCTGACGGTACTGCGCGTCAGGTGTTCGAGCTATGGCAAGCAGGTTCTGAGCTTGTTCGCATTACAGTGAATTCCCCAGAAGCCGCGGCGCAAGTGGGCCTAATTCGTCGCAAGTTAGATGCTATGGGTTGCAATGTGCCATTGATTGGTGACTTCCACTACAACGGCCACAAGCTACTAGCGCAATATCCTGATTGTGCCGAAGCGCTTGCCAAATATCGCATCAATCCAGGTAACGTGGGTAAAGGCTCCAAGCGTGATGAGCAGTTTGCGGCAATGATAGAAACCGCGATTCAATATAATAAACCTGTGCGTATTGGTGTGAATTGGGGCAGTCTGGACCAAGAAAAAATGGCACGCATGATGGACGAAAATGCGCAGTCTGCCAACCCGCTATCATCCGATGCCTTAATGCGTGAGGCCTTGATTCAATCCGCACTTGAAAGCGCAGCACAGGCTGAGGCGATTGGCTTGGCATCAGACAAAATCATCATTTCATGCAAAGTCAGCAATGTGCAGGATTTAGTGACAGTGTATGGCGACCTTGGCGCGCGCTGCAATTATCCCTTGCACTTGGGTTTGACTGAGGCCGGTATGGGTTCAAAAGGCATCGTCGCTTCTACAGCAGCGCTTTCATTGTTATTGCAGCAAGGCATAGGCGATACTATCCGCGTCTCACTGACGCCCCAGCCAGGTGAGTCACGCACTACTGAAGTGGTAGTTGCCCAGGAAATTCTGCAAACCATGGGCATACGCTCATTTACGCCGCTCGTGACTGCTTGCCCTGGCTGTGGCCGTACTACATCCACATATTTCCAGGAATTAGCACAAAAAATACAGCGCTATTTACGAGAACAGATGCCCATCTGGCGTAGCCAATATCCTGGTGTAGAAACCATGAGTGTGGCCGTGATGGGCTGTGTGGTGAACGGGCCTGGTGAATCCAAGCTTGCCAATATCGGTATCAGTTTACCTGGAACGGGTGAGACCCCTGTTGCCCCTGTATTTGTCGATGGTGAAAAAACAGTCACCCTTAAAGGTGATGCAATCGCAGAGGAGTTTCAGGTGATTGTTGAAAATTATGTACAAAAGAATTATGTAGAAGGCGGCAAGCTACGCCAAGCGCATACGTTGCCAACATCAATAAAAGAATATAAAACCATACCGCTTAAAGCCATCTCCTAAGACGTTCTTAACGTCATACTCAAAGTATCAACATGTCAGAACAATCTAAATCTACAAGTAGTAAATTCCAGAGTATTAAAGGTTTTTACGACATACTCCCTGAGCAAACCGCTCTATGGCACAAGCTCGAAGATACAGCTCGCCGCGTGCTTGCCCAGTATGGTTATCGCAATATCCGTTTGCCGATTGTTGAGCCTACCGATTTGTTTATCCGCAGCGTTGGCGAGCATACGGATATAGTCGAAAAAGAGATGTATTCTTGGGAAGACAAACTCAATAGCGATAAGCTGACCTTGCGGCCAGAAGGTACGGCAGGCTGCGTGCGTGCCGTAGTTGAACACAGCCTCACATACAACGGCCCACAGCGTCTTTGGTACACGGGTCCGATGTTTCGCCATGAGAACGTGCAAAAAGGCCGTCAACGGCAGTTTCACCAGATTGGTGTCGAGTCTTTCGGCTTTACAGGCCCTGATGTGGATGCTGAGCAGATCATCATGCTTGCGCGTTTATGGCGTGAATTGGGTTTGCAAGATGTTGAACTGCAGATCAATACCATAGGTGATACAGCTGAGCGTGCTGAATATCGTCAAACATTAATCAGCTATTTTGAACAACATGATGCGTTGTTGGATGCCGATGCAAAGCGTCGCTTGCATACCAATCCACTGCGCATATTGGATAGTAAAAATCCCGCCATGCAAGCCATGATAGAGGTTGCACCCAAGTTGATTGATCAACTTGGCAGTGAGTCCTTATCGCATTACCAAAAGCTTTGCCAGTTGCTAGAAAACGCGGGTGTACCGTTCAAGCTCAATACCAGACTTGTACGCGGTCTTGATTATTACAACCGCACCGTATTTGAATGGGTCACAACCAAACTCGGCAGCCAAGGCACGATTGCTGGTGGTGGACGCTACGATAGCCTGGTAGAGCGTTTGGGCGGTGAAAGTACGCCAGCATGTGGATTTGGCATAGGTCTAGAGCGTGTTATCTTGCTGATGCAAGAATATGGAATCGAAGCAAAACACAGCGCAGATGCTTACCTGATCAATGTTGGTGAGGCTGCAGAACAACAGGCGTTTGGCATTGCTGAAACTTTACGGAACGCAGGTCTGTCCATCATCTTACATGCGGGCGGCGGTAGTTTTAAATCGCAGATGAAGAAGGCTGACAGAAGTGCGGCACGATTCGCCATTATCTTGGGTGAAGACGAAGTAAATGCAGGCGTCATCACAATTAAACCCATGACCGAGGCTGGCGAACAGCAAAAGCTGACTATATTGCAGGCTATAGAGAAACTCACAGCTTAATAAAGCAATCATTAATAAAATAATCATAAAGATGAGCGAATTACTCAATATCAAGAATTTAACCATTACGCCTAAAGCAGCGCCACAAAAGCTGCTGGTGAATGGTGTTTCTTTGACGCTTGAGTCAGGTAAAACTACGTGTATCGTCGGTGAATCTGGCAGTGGTAAAAGTCTAACAGCGCTTTCTATCATGTCCCTGCTATCGCCCCAACTGGCGAAAACATCAGGCCAGATCATGTTTCAAGGGCAAGACATTGGCCAGCTCAGCAATCAAGCGCTGCGCGAGATTCGTGGAAAACGGATCGGTATGATATTTCAGGAGCCAATGACTTCGCTTAATCCAGTATTGACCGTCGGCTACCAAATTGGTGAAACATTAACGGTGCATCTTGGCTTGAATGGCCGTGCATTAAAAGAAAAAATAGCCAGCTTGTTGGAACAAGTGGGTATTCCAGCCAATCGTGCCAACAGCTATCCAGATGAGCTATCAGGTGGCCAGCGCCAGCGGGTGATGATTGCCATGAGCATAGCCTGCGAACCAGCCTTGCTGATTGCAGACGAACCGACAACGGCGCTAGATGTCACTGTGCAAGCGCAAATACTACAGTTGCTTGATACCCTAAAAACCCGCATGAATATGGGGATGCTACTGATTACCCACGATTTTGGCGTGGTGGCGGATATTGCAGATGATGTTGTTGTCATGTTTCGTGGAGAAGTCGTTGAGCAAGGCTCTGTGACCGCTGTTTTGCGTAACCCACAGCACCCCTACACCAAAGCCTTGTTGGATTGTGTGCCTGATGCAGAAGGCAAAAAGCCGCTCAAGCCTATTGATTATGCCTGGCTAAATGAAATAAAAGCGAGCATACCTGCATGACCGACTTGATTCTTACAGCGAGCAACCTTGTTAAGACTTTTAGCCAGCGCAGTGGAAAATTTGGCATGGCGACGAGTGAAATCAAGGCTCTTGATAATGTCAGTATCGTTTTACGTGCAGGGACTACGCTAGCAATTGTCGGTGAATCAGGTAGCGGTAAATCCACCTTGGCACGTTGTCTGTTACAATTGCAGCCCTTGGATAGCGGCGAAGTTATTTTCCAAGGTGAAAATCTGGCTAAACTTTCCGCTGGCAGCCTGCGTAGCATGCGCAAACATTTGCAGATGATTTTTCAGGATCCGTTTGCTTCGCTGAATCCCCGCATGCGTATTGGCGAGATTGTGGGTGAAGGCCTACTGATTCATGATATGGGCAGCCGCACCGAGCAGCAAAGTAAAGTGGTGCAAATGCTAAAGCGTGTAGGTTTGTCTGAAGCAGATATGCAAAAGTATCCGCATGAGTTTTCAGGAGGGCAACGCCAGCGTATCGGGATTGCGCGTGCACTAGTATTACAGCCTAAAGTGGTTGTGTGCGATGAGCCAGTGTCTGCACTAGATGTTTCAATACAAGCGCAGATTTTGCTCTTGTTAAAAGAGTTACAAGCGGAAATGGCCTTGAGTTATATCTTTATCAGCCATGATTTGCGCGTTGTCAGGCATATCGCAGACGATGTGGCGGTGATGCACCAAGGCAAAGTGGTAGAGCAGGGTAGTGTGATCGATATTTATCAATCACCAACACAGGATTACACACGAAATTTACTGCAAGCAATTCCTGGTCGCAAACACGCGACAGAGTTGCATGCTTAGTAATGAAATCATTTAAACATTAGTTTTGAATTATTGATCAATTAGGAATGGTATGGCACTCGATTTAGAAGAACAAGAGCAGTTAGATGCATTGAAGACTTGGTGGAACACTTACGGTAACCTGCTAACAAGTGCATTGCTGGTGATTGTGCTTGCTTTGGTAGCCTATAAAGGCTGGGCATATTATCAGCACAAGCAATCTACCGAGGCTTCAACTAAATACGAAGCTTTGATCAAGCTTGACCCTAAAGATACTAAGGAAATCCAGACGATTTCTGCTGATTTGATGGATCATTACGCATCAACGCCATATGCAGGTCGGGCCGCATTAACGGTAGCTGTGACTAATCTGACCCTAAACGATACAAAAAGCGCCAAGGCGCAATTAGCCTGGGCAGCGCAGAATGCTAAAGAGTCTCAGATTCAGGCAATCGCTAACCTTCAACTTGCGGGTGTTCAATTTGAAGAAAAAAGCTATGACGAGGCTTTGAAAACCCTAGCCACCAAGCATGATGAAGGTTTTGATGGCCTCTATGCTGATCTCAAGGGCGATATTCTGGTTGCACAAAACAAAAAAGATGAGGCGCGCACAGCCTATCAAGAAGCGCTTAGCAAGCTAGATGCTGAAGGTCGCTACTACCACTTTACCGAGCACAAGCTAGAGTCGTTGGGAAGTTAATGTTGCAATCAATTGAATTTTCCAAGCAGCGTATCTTGCTGCTTTTGTGCATTTTAGCCTCATTAAGCTTAGGGGCATGCACATCAATCACCGATATGAAATCTGATATTTCAGAGCGTCTTTTTGGTCGGCAAGTCGCGGAACCACCTGCTGAATTAAGCGAAATTAAAGCGACAGTTACCCCCAAAGTTGTGTGGAAAGCGCAACTAGGAAAAGCTGAGCAGTTTGATTTCCTACCAGCCACAGCAGATGGCGCTGTCTATGCCGCCAGTGGCGATGGAGAGATATTCAAATTTGATGCCGCTACTGGCAAGCAAGCTTGGAAAGTCAATGCTGGTGAGAAGTTGTCAGGCGGTGTTGGCTTAGGTGGAAAACTAGTGTTGGTGGGCTCCTCTGGCGGTTATGTCATTGCTTATGATGTATCAGGTAAATTGTTGTGGAAATCAAAAGTCAGCAGTGAAGTGCTCAGCGCGCCCCAGGTATCAGGTGAGACTGTAGTTGTGCGTTGCGGTGACAGCCGCATTTTTGGCCTGAACACCCTCGATGGTAAGCGCAAATGGGTTTATGAACGTACTACGCCAACCTTAAGTCTGCGAAGTAGCGCAGGGATTGTTGTTGATAGCGGAGCTGCCTATGCTGGCTTTGCAGGCGGTAAGTTGATTGCGCTGCGCGTTGAAGACGGCAAAGTTATTTGGGAGGCAACTGTTGCTCAACCAAAAGGTACTACCGAGATTGAACGGATTGCCGACATCACCAGCTTGCCTGTCGTTGATGGTTCCGTAATTTATGCTGTAGCTTACCAAGGAAAAATCAGTGCAATTGACCGCGCATCAGGCCGTATAGGCTGGAGTCGTGATATATCTAGCTACACTGGTATTAATGCAGATGATGGCCGTGTATATGTCTCTCATGCAACAGGTTCAGTCTATTCACTAGACTATGCAAGCGGTAAGACTTTCTGGCGCCAAGGTGATTTACTCAATCGTCAATTAAGCGCACCGTTACCTATGGGTGGTGTTATTGCCATTGGTGATGTTGAAGGTTATGTTCACTTACTGGACCGTGAAGATGGTTCATTCTCTGGACGGATACAGCTTGAAAAAAGCCCAGTGATGCCACAATTAGTCGCTCTTGGTACCAACGGACTGCTAGCGCAGACCAGAGATGGTGGCTTATATGCCATCTCACTTAAATAGGCTTGGCTTGAACGCCATTGCAGCCAAATAAAATATGTTACCTACCATCGTGCTTGTTGGCCGACCAAACGTCGGCAAATCTACTCTTTTTAATCGCTTAACCAAAAGTCGTGATGCCTTAGTGGCCGATCTTCCTGGGCTCACTCGTGATCGCCATTATGGTCGTGGCATAGGCGGAGATAAACCGTTTCTAGTGGTAGATACTGGTGGTTTTGAACCAACCGCTGAGTCTGGCATATTAAAAGAGATGGCGCGCCAAACTTTACTGGCGATTGATGAAGCTGATGTCATTATCTTTCTGGTTGATGGTCGACAAGGCCTGACACCGCAAGATAAAGTAATTGGTGACCGCCTCCGTAAAAGTCAGCGCCCTGTATTGTTGGCAGTGAATAAAACTGAAGGTATGCAGAGGGCAATCGTCTCAGCTGAGTTCCATGAATTAGGCTTGGGTGATCCATTATCAATATCTTCAGCACATGGCGAAGGTGTTCGTGATCTAGTTGAGCTCGCGCTTGAGCCATTCGGCGAGCCTGAGCGCGAAGAAATCTCAAATAGTGACCGCGTGCCCATGATTGCCATTGTTGGTCGTCCAAACGTGGGTAAATCCACGCTGGTAAACGCTTTGCTTGGTGAAGAGCGCGTAATTGCCTTTGATGAGCCAGGCACCACGCGCGATTCTATCCATATTGATCTTGAACGCGGCGGAAAACATTACACATTGATTGATACCGCTGGTGTGCGCAAGCGTGGCAGAGTGTTTGAGGCGATCGAGAAATTCTCTGTGGTGAAAACCATGCAGGCGATTGAAGAAGCTAATGTAGCGATTCTAGTCGTTGATGCGCAAGAGGGCATTACTGAACAAGATGCCCACGTGGCGGCTTATATACTCGATAGTGGCCGTGCCCTAGTCGTGGCTATCAACAAATGGGATGGCCTTAAAGATGACGAGAAAGACTGGATTAAACGCGAAATTGACCGCAAACTGCAGTTTCTCGACTTTGCCAAGTTTCACTATATTTCCGCGTTGAAGAACAAGGGTTTGGCTGAGTTATTTCCATCAGTCGATGGCGCATTTAAAGCAGCAATGGCCAAATTATCTACACCTCAATTGACTCGTGTATTGATTGAAGCGACTACGCAGCATCAACCACCAATCAGCAAAGGTATACGCCCAAAGCTTCGCTATGCGCATCAGGGTGGTAGCAATCCACCGATTGTGATTATTCATGGTAACCATGTGGATGGCGTTAAGGATAGCTACAAGCGTTTTCTTGAAGGCACATTCCGCAAGGTTTTTCAGCTGACAGGTACGCCATTACGCGTGCAGTTCAAACAGGGCAATAACCCTTTTGCTACAGATGATGATAAGCCAAAGCCAGGCGAGGGTATTGTCAGTATGCGTCGCCGTAAAACAGCACAACGTGCTGAATTGAAGGCCAGAAGTGAAGCGAGAGATAATCCAGATGCAGAAAAAACTGGCGCTAAAAAACTGGTTAGAAAGCCAATCGTACGAGTAACTAAGCCGCGCGCTAATAACAAAGCGAGAGCTAAAAAATAAGCCAGCTTGTTGGCTGGCTTATTTGGGTTTATTGAATTGAGTCTATATTAATAGAGACTTTCCCAGAATTTCCACCATACACGTTTGTCACTAGGTACCGCAGATCCAAGCATTTTGCTCTCTGGGTAGTTGGTTTGTAGAACGCGTAATGTATCTTGTTTCAAGTCATCCATGCTCAGCAAGTCATAGGCACTAATCATGATGACAAGCGCTTCTTCTACGCTGGTTGAATCTGGGTAGTATTCCAGTACATATTTGCCGCGATTAAGTGCTGCAACATAAGCCTGACGCTTCATGTAGTAGCGGGCAACATGCAGTTCGTGTTCTGCCAGTGAGTTGACCAAATAGGTCATGCGTAGAGTCGCATCAGGCACATACTTGCTGTTTGGATACAGCGTAACTAAGTCTTTTAACGACAGGAATGATTCGCGCAGTGTTTTAGGGTCGCGATCACTAATACCTTGCTTGGTCAGTTTCTCGATAACGCCACGTTCATTAAATGTTGCTAAGCCTTTCATGTAATAAGCGTAATCAATATTGGGGTGATTAGGATGCAACTTGATAAAACGGTCGGCAGCAGCCATACACGAAGTAGGATCGTTCTTCTTATAATGAGCGTAAATGACTTCTAATTGTGCTTGCGTAGCATAACGACCATGTGGGAAACGTGATTCGAGCACACCAAAATACTTGATGGCTTTTTCGTAATCGCGGTCTTTCATTTTTAGTTCGGCTTCAGTGTAGATGCGGTCTGCAGTCCAGCCCTTGGTTTCATCAATCGGCGTAGGGTCACCAAAAATGGCGCAACCTGTAAGCCAAGCAGTCAGACATAGACCCGCAATAAAGGCTAAACTATGCTTAGCAATATTATTTTTTCGCATGCTGACTTTACTGAAATTAAGATTCATAACCCAAGTCCAATTTACCAATTCACTAAGATTCATAGATTATAACCGATGACCCAAACCGCTCCTACCATTCTCATTATTCCACAAGATTTAGGTGGTTTACGCCTTGATCAGGCATTGCAAAAGCTCATGCCAGAGTATTCCAGATCACGCCTGCAAAGCTGGATAAAAACAGGCGCGGTGACTTTGGATAATCAAGCCGCGACTTCCAAGATTAAGGTGTGGGGCGGGGAGCGGATCGAAATCACACTGCAAGCATTGCCAGAAGACAACGCATTTGCGGCAGAGGATTTACCTCTGGACATTGTTTATGAAGATGATCATTTGCTTGTGATTAATAAACCTGCAGGCTTGGTTGTTCATCCAGCCGCCGGTAACTGGCAAGGCACTTTACTTAATGCGCTGCTTTACCACGTGCCGCAGGTGAAAGACTTGCCACGGGCAGGTATCGTGCACAGGCTCGATAAAGACACCAGTGGTTTATTAGTAGTGGCCAAAACGCTTGCTGCGCAAACTAGTCTGGTACGCCAACTTCAGGCACGTACTGTGAAACGTGAATACCGCGCCATCGTCTGGGGGCAAATATGGCGCAATGGCAAAGTCGATCAGCCTATAGGCCGTCATCCACGTTCACGTACCAAAATGGCGGTGAATCGCAACGGAAAACCTGCAGTGACGCAATATGAAGTCTTGGAGCGTTTTGCAGTGCATACCTATTTGCGCTGTATCTTGGAGACAGGCCGCACCCATCAGATTCGTGTCCATATGCAGCATTTGCTAGCGCCAATGGTTGGTGACCCTGTGTATGGTATGCGCGGCATTATTCCTTTGCGCGCGATGACGCATACGCTACGTCAAGCCTTACCCCAATTCAATCGACAAGCACTGCATGCAATCAAGCTGGGTTTAATTCATCCCGAAACAGGTGAGGCGATGGAATGGCAAATTGAACTTGCACAGGACATGAAAGCCTTGCTTGAAGCTATGCGCTATGAAGAGCCTGTTGTTGAAGATGAGTATGCCGATGACGACAATGTTATCTATGCTTTTGACGATGATGAAGCTGATGAGGAGTCTGATGAAATATTAGAGGAGCTTGAAGATGACGACATTGAATGAGTCCAACTTTATTATCCCCAATTGGCCAGCACCAGCCAATATCAAAGCATTGCAAACCACACGTACTGGCGGTTTAAGCCAAAGCCCGTACGATAGCCTTAACTTTGGCGATCATGTTGGTGACGATGCGCTCACCGTTGCAAGAAACAGGCAATTACTGAATCCATTTGTGCCTACTGAACCACTATGGCTAAAGCAAACACATAGCACGATTGCGGTGAATGCTGCGCTGACGTCTTGCTTACCAGAGGCTGATGCAGCGTATTCAAAACAAAAGAATGTGGTCTGTGCTGTGATGACAGCAGACTGCCTACCAATATTACTGTGTGATGAGGCAGGTACCGCAGTCGCAGCAATCCATGCAGGCTGGAAAGGTTTGCTGTATGGTGTGATCGAGTCCACCATAAACGCATTAGATATTGAACCACGCCATCTATATGCATGGTTTGGCCCGGCTATTGGACCAACTGCATTCGAAGTAGGGCGAGATGTTTATGATGGCTTCCTCCAGCTTTATACCGATTCAGCGCAAGCGTTTGTTCAACTGAACACTAAAGATAAATGGCTCGCTGATATTTATCAACTGGCACGCTTACGTATGATAAATCTAGGAGTAACCCAGATTTATGGTGGCGATTATTGTACCCATACAGACCAAGAACGATTTTTCTCGTTTCGAAGAGATGGTGATACAGGGCGCATGGCTACTCTTATCTGGTTTGAATAGCTGTCACATCTTAACTGCGCTAAATTTTGGTTGGTGGCCAGACAAAAAAGTCCTGCATTATAATCCTATCAGAGCGGCTTCCTAAGCGAATCAAGGATGCAAGATCAACTAATGATTTAACTGTACGTTCTTTGGGATATTTATCATTAAAGACCCTAGCCATGTCAGCTCCCATTTCAACATACCTTTTAGGGTGCGCTAGCACTTCTTCGATTCTAGATTGCAGACTTTCTTTCTCAAATATGTAGCTGACTTCTTCATGATTATCGAAGGTGTCTTCCAAACACTGTTGCTCGTTAGTAATGCATAAGGTGTGGGCACCATAAGCTCTTGTTGGACGATCATGGAATGCGGATGAGGTATTAGGTGACATATCAATAATGCCAAGTCCATTTTTATATTGTTCACGAGACTTATAATAATTTCCGCCATGAATATACTCACAACGTTTCCCAGAAAAGTCTACATGCTCCCAGTTTTCGCCTTGAATGACAACGGGAAAATCGGCGAGTACTTTACCCATAAAAGTACTTTTGGCTCGCCGCAGATAATCATCAAGTTGAGCGTCAAAAAATAATCGGATTTGACTGAAGTTGTCGAGATCGAAGCCTTTACCCTCGAAAAACCCCATCACTAAACCATCTATATTATGTCCCAGCGGAGTGTGCATCTGGCTTTCAAGCTCACTAGCTAGGTCAAGTAGCATGGTTGAAATGGTCGGTGATAGGGTATTAACCCATAGCTTTTTTAGAGCCTCTGGATCGTTGCCATTTTTAAGGAAAAATAATTTTCCATTCTCTTTGACTTTGAAGTCAATCTCCTCCAAAGGAATTGCATCCGTTACACAAGGTTGAAATAATCCAATCACTCCTTGAAGTTGCGGCAACTGTTTTCTTAACGCGTAGTGCTCTTGAAACCAGTAAAGCGTTGCGAAGTTGGGAGCGATGTTGACATGTCTATCAAAGAAGTATGCAGGAGTATCTCCGTTCAGTGAGATGAAAGGTACATTGAAAGCCGTCCATATGTTGATTTGTTTTCCATTTTCATCCGTTGCCATCAAATCTGCAGCATAAGCCATTGGAGAAAACACAAATTCAATTTCACCTGTTGAGAGTATAGGAACCAGCTGATTGTTTGCCTCAGGAAGCGCTAAATTCAAACTGATAAACTCGTATCCTTGCTCCTCAAAATAGCGCCCGAAAGCATTGCCACCACCACTCAACGCATCAGACATGCTGGCAGCATATACATAAAGTATGGCACTCATAAAAATCCTTAATCACCAGTTAATTATAAAAATACTAACATGAAAAATATAAATTCATGGGTTGAATAGAATGCCTTTTTCTTGCCTATATTTACAATAAACTTTGAATTCACGAGGGCAACAGCTTATCCCGTATAATTGTGCCCTATGTCGATATTGCTGATTATTTTTCTTTCAACACTTGCAGGTGGTGTGCTTAGTGTTCTTGCTGCGGCGTTCTTTGCTTTGAGTGCGCGGCCAGCATGGATTCCTATGCTAGTGAGCTATGCGATTGGTGCTTTGCTCGGGGCGGTGTTTCTTGAGATTCTGCCGCACGCTTTTCATGTGGCAAGCAGTATCGAAAATATGGCTGCTACTATATTAGCAGGTATTTTACTGTTTTTTGTGTTGGAGAAGCTCGTGTTATGGCGTCATTGCCATGGTGATGAATGTGAAGCGCATGCTACACATGCCCATGACCATTCAATTGATCACCATCATGACGGCGGGCGAAGTGGCATGATGATTATGGTTGGTGATACCTTCCATAATTTTGTGGATGGCATCTTGATTAGTGCAGCATTCATGGTCGATATCAAGGTAGGCTTGGTCACCGCGTTGGCGATTATCGCGCATGAGATCCCGCAAGAAGTCGGTGATTTTCTCATTCTTTTGCATTCTGGATACACTAAAAAACAGGCATTGTTGTTCAATCTTTTATCGACACTTGCAACCGTTGTTGGCAGTGTCATTGCTTATTTTGCATTTCAGTCAATTCAGGGCGTAATCCCTACAATACTGGGCTTAGCTGCTGCCAGCATGATCTATGTGGCGGTGGCTGATTTGATACCTGGTTTGCATAAACGTACGGAGCTTAAAGCGACGGTCCAACAAGTTGTGTTAATCGGTCTTGGTGTTGGGTCTATCTGGCTCACTGAGTATTGGCTTGGAGCTTTTGTTTAAATTACTCGGTATTTCAGCTTCTCTGCGGGCTTTGTTACGTTTACGTTGGGGCGTGCTGAATAGCCAGATAAATAGTAAACAAGGTAGTAAGCCATAAAAAACAAAAGTAAGCACGCCAGCAGTCATGCTTTTTTCTGTTGCTGCCATGAGTAGGGTGATATACATCCAGGCGATTGCAACGATATACATAATTAGATCAACGTAGTTATCAATTTAAAGTGAATGAAATGATTAGATCGTTCATCCCCCTAAGTCGGTTTTGCATGATTAGGTTCCCCAAATCATCTAAGAGTATTTTACGTGATTACGCGCTAAAGGCCATTCATTTACACCGTGGCAAGAAGTTAAGACCTTGTGGTAATTAATACATGAGCTTAGTCAACTGGCACATAATCTGCGCGGCTCACCAGAATGATTGTTAAGCCTCATCTACCGATTGCAAGATGTCAATCATCGTTCGTAAAATATGTCTATGCGATAGTTTACGTTTAGTTATATGTCTACATAGCTTATCCCAAATAATGAAGTCTGTACGTGACTTACCTGCAGTGAATTATCAAATCAAGATTGCAAATTCCTAAGTCTATCTAACCCTATAATGATTTAAAGTTATTAGATATTTTTTGAAGTGGCAAATAATGAGACTTTTGCATCGCTGTTCTTTTACTTGAGGAAGCTCAGCACATGGTATAGATAGCATCATAAATAGATTTAAACTAAACGTATGATATTTGATAAAGCAAAGAGTTTGACAATTAGATTGGTGGAGATGCCAAGACTAAAGCGACTCATTTTTGCTGAACTATCTAACGCTTATGTAACACAGAGAAAATGCTGCATAATAATTCTACATACCTTAATGCTAAATTAGGGCGAGTTTAGGTGGAATGAGAAAAACACTGGGTTAATAGTAAATTCTGAGGTGAGTAACAAGTGAAAAAAGAAAATATTTTCGTTACTAGGCCAACATTGCCTCCATTGGAAGAGTTCGTCCCTTACTTGCAACAAATTTGGGACAACAAGATACTAACCAATGGAGGTCCCTTCCACCAGCAGTTGGAAAAAGAACTTTGTAAGTATCTAGGCGTAGAGCACATCTGCCTGTTCACCAACTGTACTATCGCGTTGGTTACAGCATTGCAAGCTTTGCGAATCAATGGCGAGGTCATCACCACTCCATACTCATTTGTTGCGACCTCCCACTCATTACTCTGGAATGGTATTAAGCCCATTTTTGTCGATATCGATCCAATTACACTAAATCTTGATCCGGCCAAGATTGAGGCGGCAATCACCCCCCAGACTACTGCCATCATGCCAGTGCATTGTTACGGGCATCCATGCGATGTGGAAGCCATACAAAAGATAGCTGATAACTACAATCTGAAGGTGATTTACGATGCAGCACATGCCTTTGGCGTACAAACACAAACAGGCAGCTTGCTCAATTATGGTGATTTATCTGTATTGAGCTTTCATGCTACCAAGGTATTCAATACCTTTGAGGGTGGTGCCATTGTTTGCCATGATGCAAAAACCAAACAGCGTATAGACCACTTAAAAAACTTTGGTTTTGTCGATGAAGTGACAGTCGTGGCAGCAGGGATTAACGGAAAAATGAGCGAAATTAATGCCGCCATGGGGTTGTTACAACTAAAAGATATAGATAGCGCCTTGCAAAAGCGTAAGGTTGTAGATGCAATGTATCGTCAGCTTTTACAAGGAATTTCTGGCATTTCCTGTTTACAAAACACAGGTGAAAAAACCGCAAACTATGCGTACTTTCCTATTCTGTTAAGCCAAGACTACCCATTTAGCCGTGATGAGCTTTATCAAAAAATGCACGACGCAGGCATTTATGTCAGACGCTATTTTTATCCTCTAATTAGCGAATTTCCGATGTATAGAGGTATGCCTTCGGCCGCTTTTGCTAATTTAAAGGTGGCTCATCAAACAGCGAATTCGGTTATATGCCTACCTATTTACCCTGAGCTTGAGATGCAAGATATTGAACGTATCGTTAATCTTATTCGGGGTTAACATGAGTATTGCTAGCCTATGAAATTAGCGATCATGCAACCTTATTTTCTGCCATATATCGGCTATTTTCAGCTGATTGCCGCAGTAGACGTATTTGTTATTTATGACAATATCAAGTACACCAAAAAAGGCTGGATAAACCGTAATCGTTACTTCAGAAATGGAAAAGATGAGTTATTTAGTCTGCCTTTAAAAAGCGATTCTGATTTTTTAAATATAAGTGAAAGGTTTATATCTGAGAGTTTTGATGCAAGTAAGCTGTTAAATCAACTTTCTAATGCTTACAGTAAAGCCCCATACTTTTATCAGACCCTTCCTTTGCTAGAAAAAATAATAAATTACCAAGAAAAAAATTTATTTAATTTCATTTATTACTCAGTAGTTTCAATTTGTGAGTATCTAGAAATTGATACCAAAATTGTTATTTCTTCTACATTAGATATCGACCATGAGCTGAAGGGTACAGCTAAAGTATTTGCAATCTGTGAATCATTGGGAGCATCACAATATATTAATGCTATCGGGGGAGTGGAGTTATATGGTAAAGATGACTTTTTTCAGAAAGGTATAGCATTGAAGTTTATTAAATCAAATATCACGGAATACAAACAATTCGAAAATAATTTTATACCTTGGCTTTCTATGATTGATTGCATGATGTTTAATTCGAAAGAAACTTTAATAAAATGGCTTACAACGCATTATGAATTTATTTGATGTTTTTTGAATGTATAACCTATCATGAACAGCTCGGTTACCTATTTGACAAATACTTCTATCCCGAATGACATAGAAATGCATTTAAGGTTATGTGATGAAGAGTTTCTAAACAGGCTGTCGAGTAAAGTTGATATTCATGGATATGCTCAGAAGATTGTGGATTTAGCATATCGTTTTGAAGCTTGGGAACTCAATAAATTGATTGGATTGCTAGCCGTCTATTGCAATGGACAAGAACACGCTTTCATTACCAATATTAGTGTATTACCAGCATGGCAGGGTAAGCACGTTGCTAGAGAGTTAATGCAAAGCTGTATTCAATATTTAAATACAACTGGGCTGATGTCAGTCCAGCTAAGCGTTGACAAAGAAAACTTGAGAGCAATTACATTTTACAAGAAATGCAATTTTGAAATAGCGCAGACTGATGATTTAGAAATTATGATGCGGTTGAGACTCGGTATTACCCAACTTTAAAAACAGGAGCTAGGTGTTTGATGAATTTAGCGCTATTCAAAGAGAATATGGATGTTCATGGGTATTGTGTTTTTACTAACACTTTATCCGATGACTTTATTCAGCGCCTGAATAACGACTGTTTAAAGTGGGTTGATATATGTGAGCAATATCAAATTAAGGCGGGAATTAATGCATTAGGTGATGGCACTGCGCATCATTCAGTTGGTTCTCAAGACAGTATTGATAGTTTTATTGATAAACATCTTTTTCATGAATATTTGAATCTGTATTTCAATAACGCTCCCTATATATTACATGCTTGTAATCCAGTAGGTGGACTGCCTAAAAAATTGAATTATGTACATAATATTCATCGTGATACTAGAACGTTTATTCCAGAATATCATTTCAGAATAAATATGCTGGTGATGCTTAATGACTTTACTGAAGAAAATGGTGCAACTCAAGTATTAGTGGGCTCCCATCGAAGTTCAGAGCCCCCGGATGAAGAGTTTTTTAACGAAAATTATGTTCAATTGTTAGGTCGGGCTGGAACAGTTGTGTTATTTGATTCATATCTCTGGCATCGTGCTGGCTTGAATGTAACTGAGAAAAATAGAGTGGCTCTTACGCTTAGTTATGGGCCAGCTTTTATTAAGCCGCAAATGGATTATGCGAGATTGCTAGGCGAGACTTATGGGCATGTTTTGTCAGAATTAACAAGACAAGTATTGGGCTACAATTCACGGGTACCAACTTCATTAAGCGAGTGGTACCAGAAGCCAGAACATCGTTTATATCATTCTAACCAAGGTTAGTTTAAGACCATTTAATTTGAACACGGAAGGTTCTGAAGAGTGCGCGATTTTAATAAAGAAGCGATATCGCTAGAAGATAAAAAGTATAACTATGACTTTGATGGGATAGTCAGAGATTATATGATGAAAGAATTTGTTCCATTTTTTTTAGATGGCCCTGCTTTAGAAATAGGCTGCTACGAAGGGGATTCAACAGTAGTATTAGAAAAGTATTTTCCAGATATTACTGTCATTGAAGCCTCGTCTGAAGCCATGAAGGTGACACAATCCCGAGTAAGGAAGGACATTAAATTTATAAACTCTACTATAGAGGACTTGGATACTACCCAGAAGTTTAATTCAATATTTCTTATAAATACCTTAGAGCATTTAGACAATGCAGTATTAGCGCTCACTAAAATTAAGAGTTTATTATCAGATCATGGGCGCTTGTTTATAGTAGTGCCAAATGCTGATGCACCTTCTCGTCAAATTGCGGTTTTTATGGGCTTAATTGAAACAAACAACTCAGTGACAAAGCCTGAGTGGGTGCACGGACATCGCAGGACATACTCTTTTGATACGCTAAATTTTGATATAAGAGTCGCGGGTCTAAAAACTTTTCACCGTGGTGGATTATTGTTTAAGGGTTTAGCTAATTTTCAAATGGATAAAGCTTTGCAAGCCAACATTATTGATGATAAATATTTAGATGGAATTTATGAGCTGGGTAAAATTTATCCAAGTTTTTGTTCAAGTATCTATTCTATTTGCACGCTATAAGTAAAAATTATAGAGTCAGTTTGCCAATCCCCGTGCCAATGTTATGGCGTTAGCCTAATTCCCCCGGAGTTCCACAAACTATCTTCGCAATATTTTACGGTGATACTTGCGAGTTCTATTTCGGCTGAAGTCTAGACCTCATTTGCATCCAGAACTCGATATTGATGAATTAAATTACATGAAAGTATTGAAGAGGTTTAATAATGATTAGAAATTTTAACCAAGAAATAAGTGAAATAAAAAATCATCAATATGAATATCGAACCCAGAGATTGAGTCATGGCTCATAAATCTGTCCTTATCTTTCCAGGTGGTATGCCACGTTCTGTCGCTTACCTCAACAAATTAAATGCATATGAGCAGGATCGCGAAGTCATCGGTGCGTCGTCACTAGCTTATGACCCTGCGCGCGAACTATATCCCACTTGGGCATGGTTACCTTATGTGACTGACCCGACTTTCGACGAAGCCCTGCAAAGGTTAATCGCTGAGTCCTACATTGGAGAAGTCTATACTCCTAATTTCGTGATCTGGGACTATCTTGCGCAACATCTGAGTCGCTTGGCGCCAGATGTTGTATTGGCGAACATATCGCCTGTGGACGAGGTGCTGGGAGGCTATCGGGCTGCACTAAAAAAAGCCGAGAGTTTTGTGGAGAAGCCATTAGCTCTTTCGATAACTCCAGCGACATATCCGATGCCTAGCATTGTTGAATTGGCAGGGTTGTGCCGCTATACCGACCTGATACCAGGTATGTGTGATGACGAGAAGTTGCATGTGCTGCTAGAAATTGCACGTCATTCAGTCAAAGGGGATATCGTTGAGATTGGCAGTTGGTGGGGGAAGTCAGCATTTATATTGTCGTGGTTAGCACAGCATTTCCAAATCGGAAATCTTTTGTGCGTCGATCCATGGAGTAATGCAGGTCTCCTTCAGAACGAAAAGATTGTGGATAGTTTATCGGTAAAAGTGGATGCAGATGAAGCCTTTAACGTTTTTTGCATTGGCTTGCTCCCCTTTAATGCAAAACACATTAACTATCTGCGTATGGTTTCGAAAGACGGCGCAAGGTGCTATTCCGAAGATCGTGTTGTCAGTTCTGAGTACTTTGGTGCGACACGTTATGTGGGGAAAGTCTCAATTCTACACATTGACGGTAATCATTCGTATGACACAGTGAAGACCGATATCGACTCTTGGGGAAAATTCGTGGTTGATGGCGGTTGGATCATCTTCGACGATTATATGTGGGCGTATGGTGATGGGCCGAAAAAAGTTGGCGACGATTTCGTCTATGCAAATCAATCCAGAATTGCTAATGCATTCACGATGGGCGGTGCGCTCTTTATCCAGCTAAAGTGATTAACTGGCAATGGCTGATTCGAGTCAGACTAAATTAAAGTTAATTAAATCAATGTATTTTTCAATAAAGTGAATTAAATGATTAAATCTCCCATCCCAAAAGTAGGATTTGTCTCTTTGGGCTGCCCTAAAGCTTCTTCTGACTCTGAACGTATTCTTACCCAATTACGCGCTGAAGGTTATGCAATTTCGGCGTCGTACCAAGATTCAGATATCGTGGTGGTAAACACTTGTGGTTTTATAGACAGCGCGGTTGAAGAATCGTTAGATGCGATTGGCGAAGCGCTTGCCGAAAATGGCAAGGTGATTGTGACTGGGTGCTTGGGAGCAAAAAGTGGTGTGGTGAAGAATGCCCATCCTAGCGTACTAGCTGTAACTGGCCCACACGCGCTGGAGGAAGTGATGAGCGCAGTGCATGCCAACTTGCCAAAGCCGCATGACCCATACAGCGATTTAGTACCGCCACAAGGTATACGTTTAACGCCTCAGCATTATGCTTACCTGAAAATATCAGAAGGCTGTAACCACCGCTGTAGCTTCTGCATTATTCCATCAATGCGTGGCGACCTAGTGAGCCGCCCGATTGGTGATGTGATGCAAGAGGCTGAAAACCTAGTGAATGCAGGTGTTGCTGAGTTGCTGGTGATTTCACAAGACACCAGTGCTTATGGTGTAGATGTGAAATACCGCACAGGCTTCTGGAACGGCCGCCCGATTAAAACTCGCATGACAGAGCTTGCTAGTGCGCTGGGTGAATTAGGTGTTTGGGTGCGTATGCACTATGTATATCCATACCCACATGTGGATGAGATCATTCCATTGATGGCTGATGGCATTATATTGCCTTACCTTGATGTGCCATTTCAGCATGCCAGCCCGCGTATTCTAAAAGCTATGAAACGCCCAGCTAGTAGTGAAAATAATCTGGCACGTATTAAAGCCTGGCGTGATGTATGCCCAGATATCACCATACGTAGTACCTTCATTGTTGGCTTCCCTGGCGAGACTGATGAAGACTTTGAAACGCTATTAACTTTTCTTGAAGAAGCACAGTTAGACAGGGTAGGTTGTTTTGCTTACTCGGCTGTAGATGGCGCGGCAGCTAACCAATTAGATAACCATGTGCCAGAGACTTTGAAACAGGAGCGTTTAGCCCGCTTTATGCAAGTGCAAGAGGCCATTAGTGCCAAGAAGTTGGAACAGAAAATAGGCCGTATCGAAATGGTGCTGGTTGATGAGATTGATGGTGATGTGGCGATTGGCCGTACTAGTGCAGATGCGCCAGAGATAGATGGTGTGGTTTATTTGTCGGGCGCTGAAGGTTTAGTGCCTGGTGATTTGGTTGAGGCGGAAATCATTAAGTCTGACGGCCACGATTTATGGGCTTCGGCGCCTAATCGTGACTAACTAGCGTTGCTTAGGTGGGCAGGGCAGCTTCGGAAAATAAGTCTTTGAATATTGGTTGTGGCTTTTCGCTATCAGCACGTGATTCAAGAAAATCTAAAGTGTAAGGGCACCGATTAGGCTTCTTTGATGCAGCTTTGCGTTTTTTAGATTTGGGTGCTTGTGTATCGATATAAGGCGTTTGGCTAATCCTGATGTAACCAGCGCCACTTAACTTTTCTGCAGTCGTTTCAAATTGGCTGAGTGGGTTGTCTATATTTTGAAGGGTCACAATTAGCTTGCTGACTTTAAGCACGCTATACATCACAAATTTACTTGGCGTTTGTTTGCCGTAAATTTCACCTGTATGAATATCCACAAGACTCCTTAACGCTGGTATTTAGCGCATCATAGCGCCAGCAATCTCAGGATACAAGCGCTTTGATACTCGGAACTTATTGTTTTTTCTGATCAGCATCCACAATCAGCTCAAGCAGATCCATTGGCACTGGTTTGCTGAATAAGTAGCCCTGCATTTCATTGCAGCCTATAGACATCAAAAAGTCATATTGATAGCGGGTTTCTACCCCTTCAGCGATGACATTCAAGCCTAGGTTTTGCCCAAGCGCGACAATGGCTTTTAAAATGGCTTCATTGGCTATGTCTTCTTCCAACTCCATGACAAAGCTCTTATCAATTTTCAGGTTATCAATGGGGAAGTTCTTGAGATAACCCATGCTGGAGTAGCCTGTGCCAAAGTCATCGATGGCTAGTTTGATCCCAAGAGATTTCAGGTTCTTAAGAATCTCTGTGAAGTTTGAAGTATGTTCAATCAGTGTACCTTCAGTGATTTCAATTTCTAGCAGGTCAGGGCTCAGGCCAGTTCTAGATAACACTGATTGAATCATCGGTATTAATTGCTTCTGGTAAAACTGTCTGGGCGAGATATTGATTGAAACTGGTAGTCGTACGCCAGTGGTTTTATATAGTTTTATTAACTGTTCGCAAGATTTTTCTAATACCCAGCTACCAATGTTTTCAATCAGGTTCGTTTCTTCAGCGATCGGGATAAATTTGGTTGGTGGAATCAAGCCATGTGTCGGGCTGTTCCAGCGAATTAGGGCTTCAACTCCAGTGAGTTTGCCTGTTTTAAAACTAAGTTTAGGCTGAAAATGCAGAACGAACTCATCGTGCAACAATGCTTGTCGCATGCTGTATTCAAGCTCAAGGCGCTCTACTAAAGAAGCATTTAGCTCTTTGGTAAAAAACTGGAAATTGTTTTTACCCGCATGCTTGGCTTTATACATCGCGGTGTCCGCATTTTTAAGCAGGGTTTCCGAGTCTTTTCCATCTTCAGGATACATGCTGATTCCAATGCTGCAGGTGACCACAAATTCACGGCCATCAATCACGCATGGGTTGGCTGTGATGGTCAGTATGCGCTGTAGCGTGTGGCTCAGCGCATCTAATCCATTCAGGTTTGAGAGTACCAACACAAACTCATCGCCGCCTGGGCGAGAGACGGTGTCGCTTTCCCTCACACAGCTCTCAAGTCGGTTGGCGATTGATATCAGCAATTTGTCGCCTACATGGTGGCCCATGCTGTCGTTCACATCTTTAAACTGGTCCAGATCAACAAACACAACTGCAAGCTGACTGTAACTTCGCTCACTACTATTGATCGCCTGCTGCAATCGATCTTTGAGCAGGGCACGATTGGGTAAGCCCGTCAGGTCATCATGCGTTGCTTGATACTGGATAAGCTCGCTATATGTTTTCCGCTGTGTAATGTCTTCTACTGTGCCTTCGTAATAGAGTAACTTACCAGCCTCGTCTTTTACCTCGCGCGCGTTTTCTGAAATCCAGATCACGCTGCCATCCGCACGATATACCTCTGCCTCAAAATCGGTCACACGTCCGTGCAAGTGCATGAATTCGGCGAACTCTTGACGAATACCCGGATTCACATATAGCTGTTTTTCAATATTATTCAACGAAGACACCAGATCCTCAGCTGATTCATACCCGTAAATTCTCGCCAACGATGGATTTGCGTTCAGGTAACGACCTTCAGGGCTAGTCTGGAAAATGCCTTCAACGGTATTCTCAAAAATACTGCGATAGCGTTTTTCTGCCTGTTGCAGTTCATATTCACTATTTTTGCGTATGGTAATGTCCTGAATAAACCCTTCCAGCGCTTCTAGCACACCTTGGTTGTTAAATATGCCTGTGCCGCGTTCGAGCACCCAACGGATACTGCCGTCTAGTGTTTTAATGCGATATTCGATACTGAATCTTTGGTGGTTAGCGGTGGCCGTTGCGACAGATTCTCGTACAAACTGACGATCTTCAGGCAGTATCAATTCTTCGTATGAGATTTTCCCGTTATCCAGTAAATCCTTGGTGTAATAGCCTGTTAATCGTGTGCAGCCTTCACTCACAAAAATCATTGACCAATGCTCATCATTCAGACAACAGTAAGCCATGCCGTCAAGGTTGCGCAGGAGCGAATCCAGCACGATTTCACGGTTTTTTAGCCAATCAACAATAAAAGAATTGGCGCCTGTACTAACAAATTGGTCTTCTGGAATTCGGGGAGCGATGCGCAATCGCATTAAAGGCCACTTTCTTAGATATAAGTATTCATGAGCTATAACTGAAGAGAACGATAGATTTAGAGCAAACTTTAGGCCAGCTTGATATTGAGTACTGAAAGCTTGAAGATTCAGAAAATTTGAAGTAGCCTTTTTAAGGCTGAAGTTAATCTAATGACTAACATGCACTAAAGAAGTGCGGTCTGTTGATGGTGCTTTGGTGTTTAACTGAGTTAGGTATCGAGGTCCAAAGTGCTTCGTAAGCCAAAAACTTAGCAAGAAGATAGAATGATTACTTACGTTTCATTTGTACATGGTGGCGAATGATATCAATAGCGTTATCTCTGATATATTTGCATTCAGTGTCTTTTATCCACATATTGAGTAAGCCTACAAAAAACAAGTGGGTGTCTAAGGCAAGTTGGGCAGGGTGGTGATTGCTGTTAAGTAGGTCTTTAGCGGCTGCACGCGCGTAGATAGTTTCAAGTTTTTGTACAATATTTTGACATGTGCTTAATATCTGTTGCAGAACTTCTGCAAGTTCTTCAACATATTCACATTTTGTCATCATGATTTCATATGTCTGTTGTGTAGTTATTGACTGTTCTAAAGTTTGAATAATGCCGCAGAAGTATTGTTCTATGCTGTTTAACGGATCCCCTGTAGATTCGTTTAATACTGCATCATCAATCAGATCAATCAGCGGCAAAAAAACTTGCTCGCGCATGGCCTGGAACAATTCAGTTTTATTGTTGAAATGCCAATATACTGCGCCGCGAGTGACATTGGCTTGTGTTGCGATTTGTTCTATTGTGGTTCGGCTAACGCCACGTACAAGGAACACCTCGCGGGCTGCATCAATAATGCGCAGGCGTGTTACTTCGGCATCTTCTTTAGTTTTACGTACCATGTTTTAAAAGTTGTCCATTTAAAGTCGTATCGTATTTATTCGAAAAATTATTGTTTACATACAATCATGTTTGTATATAATATACATACATTCAAGAATGTAAGCAAGTAAATCTATATATTAGACATGGAGTTACGCATGGCAATGTTCCGCAATCATAATCAAAAACAATCTGGTAATCGCGAAGTGAGCGTCATTAAAAAGCCAGTATCAATACTTATGCTGGGGCTTGTGGCATTCACGCTTTTTGCCTGCGGTAAAAAAGACCAAGCTGGCGGCCAAATGCCACCAATGCCCGTCAGTGTGATAGAAATTCAACCTGCCAGTGTGCCGGTCAGTGCAGAAGCTGTGGCACAAACTGAGGGTGCAAAAGAAGTTGAGATACGTCCACGTGTTGGCGGTATCTTGCTTAAACGCCTTTATGAAGAGGGCGAGTCAGTGAAAGCTGGCCAGGCAATGTTCCAGATTGATCCTGTGCCTTATCAAATTGCCTTGGCGCAAGCCCGTGCTGTTTTAGCACAGCAAAAAGCTAAAGTTGAGCAGACCGAACGCGAAGAAGCTAGATTAAAAAACTTGCTTGCCACTCAATCTATCAGTCAGCGTGAATACGATAATTCACTTTCTGATAATGATGTCGCCAAAGCTTCATTGCTACAAAGTGAGGCAAGTGTGCGTGAAGCTGAGCTGAATCTTTCTTACACCACCGTGACTGCGCCAGTAAGCGGTATTTCCGGGCGCTTCCAGTTTTCTGAAGGTGCATTGGTTTCTGCAAATACTAGCCTGTTAACGACTTTGGTTCAACTCTCACCGATTTGGGTACGATTTAGTTTTTCTGATAGTGAGTTAGCCAAACTAGGTGGTCATTTAAGTGACAAGACAGTTAAAGAAGTTGAATTGATCATGCCAGATGGCAGCCAATATATGCAGAAGGGCAAGCTCAATTTTGCTGCGAGTCAGATTGACCCTGCATTAGGTACGCAGCAGTTGCGCGCTACATTTGAGAATAGCGATAAACGTTTGTTGCCTGGCCAGTTTGTACGTGCCCGAATTACTACAGGTTCGCACGATGGTGTATTCCTGGTGCCTCAGGCGGCGGTTTCTTCTGCTGCACAGGGTAAATTTGTATATGTGCTGAACGAAAAGAATGAAGCCACAGTGCGCACGATTGTGCCTGGTGATTGGGTAGGTACCGATTGGATTATTCTGGATGGTCTGAAAGCTGGCGATAAAGTGATTGTAGATAACATTATCAAGCTACGTCCTGGTGCACCTGTATCGCCGCATCCATTTGGTGAAGCACCAGCTGGCGCGCCATCAGCACAACCTGCCAAGCAATCATAAAGCGGTATTATCATGACTAGATTCTTTATTACACGCCCTATCTTTGCCTCAGTATTGTCGATTATTGTCGTGCTGGCAGGGCTCGCTGCGGCAATGAAACTGCCGATTGCACAATATCCGCAAATTGCTCCGCCTACAGTGCTGATAACGGCAACTTATCCAGGTGCAAGTGCTGAAACACTCTCTAAAACAGTAGCTGCGCCAATTGAAGAGCAGTTGAGCGGTGTTGAAGGCTTGCTTTACTATCAATCAAGCGCAGACTCAAGCGGCACTTTGACTATTACAGCTACCTTCGAACAAGGTACTGATGTTAATCAAGCTACTTTTAACGTCAGCAATCGCGTCAATATCGCTACACCACGGTTGCCAGATGAAGTGAGACGTACTGGGCTGATCGTCCAAAAGCGTTCTAATGACATCCTGATGGCAGCGATGTTGATTTCACCGAGCAAAAAATTCGACCCACTGTACTTGAGTAACTACGCTACCTTGAACGTGGTCGATGAAATGAAGCGCATCAAGGGTGTGGGCGATGTAACCATTTTTGGTGGGCAAGATTATGCAATGCGTGTTTGGCTAAAGCCAGACCGTATGGCGCAGCTTGGTATTAGTACTACCGATATATCAACGGCTATTCAGGCCCAGAATGCGCAATATGCTGCGGGCAAGATAGGTCAGGATCCTGCCCCTAAAGATCAGCAAATTGTTTATACAGTGACAGCTAAAGGCCGTCTTGTTGATCCTTCGGAATTTGGCAATATTATTATCAAGGCGAATGGCCCAAGTGGTGTGTTGCGTCTTAAAGACGTTGCTCGCATTGAGTTGGGCGCACAAACTTATAACGTAAGCAGTACGCTGGATGGTCAGCCTGGTGTTGCTTTGGCCATTTTCTTGCAGACGGGAGCCAATGCGTTAGATACAGCAACTGCTATTAAAGCCAAGCTTGAAGAGTTGAAGGCGCGCTTTCCTGAAGGCATGGATTACCGTATTCCTTACGACACCAGTGATTTCGTTAAAGCCTCTATTGAAGAAGTGGTCAAGACCTTGGGTGAAGCCATGGTACTGGTAGTGCTTGTAGTATTCCTGTTCTTGCAAAACTGGCGCGCCACCCTGATTCCTTTGATTGCTGTGCCTATTTCATTGATAGGTACATTTGCAGGGTTGTGGCTGTTCGGCTTCTCAATCAATACTTTGACGCTTTTTGCCATGGTGCTTTCCATCGGGATTGTGGTGGATGATGCCATTGTTGTGCTCGAGAATATCGAGCGACTGATGGCAGAAGAAAAGTTAACGCCAATCAAAGCCGCCATTAAATCTATGGAGCAAGTTGCGGGTGCGGTTGTGGCGATTGTGTTGGTCTTGTGCGCCGTGTTTGTGCCAGTGGCATTCCTAGGTGGTATTGCGGGTGAGTTGTATCGCCAGTTTGCTGTCACAGTTGCTGTCGCGGTGGTGATTTCAGGGATGGTGGCGCTGACGCTTACACCAGCACTGTGTGCAATTCTGCTGAAACCTACGCACAAAGAATCAAAATTCTTCAAACCATTTAACGATCGCTTTTTAAAGCTCACTAACTTTTATAAAAGCACCGTGACTTTAACCTTGCATCATCGGATTATTGGGGCGATCGTATTTGGCGCAATTATCGTCGTTGCCATTGTGCTTTTCATCCGAGTGCCAGGCAGTTTTGTACCACCTGAAGATCAAGGCTATGTGGTGACAGCCGTGATCATGCCTGACGGCGCAACTCTGGCTCGCAGCACCAAAACCATGGAGGCAGTGCGCTCTGCAATTTCACAGCGTGAGGGAGTGGCTACCGAGTTCGTCATCAATGGTTTCGATTTGATTGGTGGCGGTAATAAAACCAGTGCTGCAACCATGTTCGTGCGGATGAAAGATTGGTCTGCACGTAAGGCAACTGCTGACGATATTGTTGGGCAGCTGTTTGGAATCGGTATGCAGCAGCCAGATGGTTTGGCTATTGCGTTTAATCCACCCGCTATTCGTGGGCTTGGCAACTCAGGTGGCTTTGAGTTATACGTACAGAGCCGTGGCGACTCTAATCCTATGAACTTGCTTAGCGTGGTAACTGATTTTATTGGTGCGCTGAAACAAGAGCCTAGGCTTGCAGGCATCAATACCTTCTTCCGCCCAACAGTTCCGCAATTATTTGTCGAGGTTGATGAAGCGAAAGCGATCTCACAAGGCGTTGCAGTGAGCGATGTATACGACACCCTGCAGAGCACGATGGGCCAGCTCTATGTGAATGACTTCAATCTGGCAGGCCGTACCTATCGTGTGCAATTGCAAGCGGATGCGCAATACCGCATGAAACCGGATGACTTAGGCAAAGTATATGTGCGCTCAAATACGGGCAACATGATACCGCTTTCCGCGTTGAGCAAAACCAGCAGTATTGTCGGTGCAGAGCAACTTGAACGCTACAACGGCTTGCTGTCAGCCAAAATACTGGGTGGCGGCGCCCCTGGTGTAAGTTCAGGTGATGCCATCAAGTTGGTTGAGAAAATTGCTAAGCAAAACTTGCCAGATGGATATCAAGTGGCATGGACAGGCCAGGCTTATCAAGAGAAACGCACGGGTTCAGCTGCAATATTTGCATTCAGCTTTGCCATCATTATGGTGTTCTTGATTTTGGCGGCTCAGTTTGAAACATGGGCTTTGCCACTGGCTGTGATTATGGCTGTTCCATTTGCCTTAACCGGTGCTTTGCTGGCCGTATTGATTCGCGGTATGCCAAACGATATTTACTTCCAGATCGGGCTGATTACGCTGGTTGGTTTGGCCGCTAAAAACGCCATTCTGATTGTAGAGTTTGCTAGCCAGAAACTGGAAGAGGGCATGCCTATCATGGAGGCTGCGATTGAAGCTGCACGCTTACGCTTCCGCCCGATTGTGATGACATCCATGGCATTCGTTCTGGGTATCGTGCCACTAGTAGTAGCCACAGGCGCAGGCTCGGCAGCGCGTCGCTCTATGGGTACTGGTGTATTTGGCGGCATGTTGCTCGCTACATTTATTGCGACTATTTTTATCCCGCTATTCTTCACTTGGCTCACGGGTAAAAATAGTACAAGACATCATCATGATGATCACGAAAAGGAAACGGTATGATGCCGCGTTTTAAGATTGCTCATTTGGCAGTAATCGCGACCCTAATGCCAGGTTGCATGATGGTCGGGCCTGATTACAAGAGACCAGAGGCTAATGTGCCACCGCAGTACAGCGCGGTGGAACCTGTCCAAGCTTCGAATGAAGCTGAAGTATCAAGCACTTGGTGGCAACTGTATCAGGACCCAGTGCTTAATGAATTAGTAGAAAAAGCACTCAAAAATAATACCGATATCAAACTGGCTGTGGCCAAGGTTGAAGAGTCTGACGCCTATTTGCGTGAGGTTGGTGCTGCTTTATTCCCTGAGATAGATTTCGATGGCAGTGGTAGTCGTTCGCGTATTTCTCAGTTAGGTGCAACGCCATTACCTTCATCGGTGCCGCCAGTGAGAAACAACTTCAGTGGCCAGATTGGCACTAATTTTGAACTCGATTTCTGGGGTCGTTTACGTCGCTTGAAAGAGTCAGCACGCGCGCAGGCTTTATCTACACGTTATGCCAAAGATACGGTTGATCTCTCCCTTAAGGGGCTGGTGGTTAGTAATTATCTGTTGTTGCGCAGCCTTGAAGCGCAAACTGCATTGACGGAAGACAGCTTAAAGAGCCGTGAAGAAAGTCTGGCGTTAACCAAACGTCGCCTGCAAGGTGGCGTCTCTTCTGGGCTAGATGTTGAGCAAGCACAAGTTGCAAGCTCTAATCTGGTTGCGCAAGTGGCTGAACTTAAAAGGCAGCGCGATATCGCTGAACATCAACTAGCGGTGCTTACTGGCGACCTAGCGTTAACAATTCCAGCAGGCACACTAGATAGCTTGCCAATCCCACCGATTCCGCCCGTGGGATTGCCATCCAGCTTACTGGCTGCGCGGCCTGATATTCGTCAGTCAGAAGCCTCTATGATTGCAGCAAATGCGAATATTGGTGTGGCTAAAGCTGCGTTATTCCCGACGATTTCGCTGACTGCGAATTACGGCGGCCAGAGTGCTGATTTGAGTGATGTGTTGAAATCTGCAGCGCGCATCTGGACTGGTGGTTTAAGCCTTAACCTGCCTATCTTTGATTCTGGTCGTTTAGATGCCAGGGTGGATCAGGCAACTGCTAAGCAGAAGCAGGCTCTGGCTTCATACGAATCATCAATCCAGACTGGATTTAAAGAAGTCAGCGATGCATTGGTCACATTAAGCCGTACTGCCGAGAGAGAAGCCGCTTTGCAAACCAGCAAAGATGCATCGAAACGCGCACTGATGATTGCCGAGAATCGCTATAAGTCAGGCTACTCAGGTTACTTGGATGTACTAGATTCACAACGTACCTATAACGATGCGGCATTGGCTTATATTCAGAGCCGTCAGTCACGTTTGAGTGCGAGTGTGGATTTATTCAAGGCATTGGGCGGTGGCTGGAAAGATCCGCAGCAGCAAGCTGTCGCAAAGCAATAAGACTCAACAAGGGTGGGATAGCCTTTGGAGGCTATTTCACGCTTGTTAGTGGTACTTTTGCCCAGTCATCTTTAGCTTCTGTTGGTGTGCCGAGCTTAAACACTACCTTTTTAGTCATATTGCTGATTTCGTAAAACGAATGATGCACAAAGCGCAATCTAGGTAATAACACAGAGGGCGTTTCAGTTACTCCAGCTTCTTTTGCAAGATACAAGCCCTGAAAGCCATTCACATTAAGCGTTGGCCGTTCTGATTTCGTAACGAAATTATCTTCTGCATTATCGGTTTTAGTCACTTGTACCAAGGATGCCTGCTTGGAAAACACTTCAACGCCCACATGGGTCTGGCCGTTTGACAGCATCTTGATGCCTTTAATCACACCAATAACCACTGATTCGCGTTGTTCATCAAGTGTCAGGCCAATCAGCATGTCAGGCTTGATGCTCGCAGATAACTCCTTGCTGACCACTGCTCCATAGCCTTTTGTACTTTCATCAGTAATAGTCCATTGTCCACCAACTGAGTAGGGCATTAAGGTGGTCGGCATATTTTTGCTCAGTGAATGCGACTGTAGACGCTCTTCAAAGGTCTTTACACTATCAAGTTGTGTATTACGCATGGCTTTTTTATTGGCAATAAATTTCATCTGGCTACAGATGGTTTCAATGCCAAAAGTCACAGCGGCAGTGCGTAATGTCGACTTTCTCTCTTCTTTTCTACGCTGACGTTTATAGCCACTTTTTGACCATTCTGTATAAAGATGATTGATCACTTCCATCAGTGATGGTGCGCCGTATAAGTCTGGTAGCGAAAGGCTTTCCAGTGATTGCTTGATATTGGTGGAGTTGGTCAGCAACTCAATGGAAAGTGATATACCTTCCATATTCCAGTATCTACAGTTAGGCGTAGGGGTGAAATTTCTTACCCGCTTTGCGCCTTTATCAATGCTGAGGTCTATATAAAATAGAAAAGATTTCTCATCATAGTTTTTGCTGATATTGATACTTGGAACCAGCTTTCTCAATAACTGGCAGATCAGATTGATGTCTTGCCGCTTCATGTTGGAATGATCAAGTGAGTCCAACATTGATGCTTGAACCAACATAGTTGAAATTGAGGTGCTGCCTGTGTCTTCATATAGCCTGATGGATTTATCTAGCAGATTTTCATCTTCAGCTAATTTATACAGGCTATATATCTGCGTCCAGGCAGCATCAGGCACAGGCTGGTGCCTGAAGTAGCGTAGCTTAATCATGGCAAAAGCTGCTTGCATGGCACGCGCGAACAATATTTCGCGCTGGTTCCATGCAAACTGCATGGTGTCCTGAGTTTCTGATCTTTCTATCTGCTTGCGATAGTTGAGAAACAATTGACGCTGATAATAGTAGGCAGTTTCAGAGATGCGTAATTCAAGCTCAGGGCGCAAGTTTTCAAACTTGGCATATTGCAGCATGATATTTTCGATAAATGGATGATTGAATTCATCAATCTTCATCAAGATGTTGAAGCGGGATTCAACGCTAAATCGGTCATCTTCCAGAAACTTGGTGAGATGCTTGGTCGTTGTTTGGAGCGCAGTAATTTCATCCAGACTACCCAGATCATTCAGCCAAATTAAATAATCGGCAATTGGATCTTTGGCTGGTTTGGTAATCAGCTTGTTAAAAATTGACTTCATTCACCACTCGTTCCCGTAATTCATCGTTATTTTTATTACATTATTTTTCAAATGTCATAATAATATCTAGCTAGAATCATGCCTGAATTAATTTTAGATGTAAAAACATTTAGATATTAAATACTTATGCTAGATTGCTGTAAACATACCTTATGAATGCCTTGCACTGTGCATTCCCCAGTCAGAACTATCATTGTTACTTGTTAGAATTAAAACGAATTCGTACAAATCTCAACATTTATAGAGTCATGAAGGCTTATCGAAATATCCCTGCAAGTGCTCATTAAGCTTGGATATTAAGTGAGACAGTATTAAAGATATTAATTCTCTGTGACATGATAAAATTATGCTTTTAGTAAACACCTCAGTTCAATGACAATTCGTACTCGTTTTGCACCAAGCCCCACTGGTTTTTTACATATAGGGGGTGCTCGTACCGCGCTATTTTCATGGGCATATGCCCGCAAGCATGCAGGCCAGTTTATTTTACGCATTGAAGATACCGACGTTGCCAGATCAACTCCAGAAGCTGTACAGGCGATATTGGATGGCATGGGGTGGCTGGGGCTGAGTTGGGATGAAGGTCCGTTCTATCAGATGCAGCGCATGGAGCGCTACAAAGAGGTGATCCAGAAGTTACTCAATGAAGGCAAGGCTTACCACTGTTACAGCAGCAAGGAGGAGCTCGAAGCATTGCGTGAGCGCCAAATGCAACAGGGCTTGAAGCCACGTTACGATGGTCGTTGGCGGCCAGAGGCAGGAAAATCATTGCCGCCTATTCCGGAAGGCATTCCTCCTGTAATTCGCTTTAAAAATCCACAAACGGGTATGGTCAACTGGCAGGATATGGTCAAAGGCGAGATTAATATCTCGAACGAGGAATTGGATGACCTGATTATTGCGCGTGCAGATGGCACGCCCACTTATAACTTTTGTGTAGTGGTTGACGATTGGGAAATGGGCATTACCCAAGTGATTCGTGGGGATGATCATGTCAACAATACGCCGCGCCAGATCAATATGTTGCATGCCTTGGGTGCGGATATTCCGCAATATGCGCACTTATCTATGATTCTTGGAAATGATGGCCAAAAACTTTCCAAGCGTCATGGTGCAGTAAGCGTCATGCAATATGATGAAGATGGCTATTTGCCAGAGGCTGTATTGAATTACCTGGCACGCTTGGGCTGGTCGCATGGGGATGACGAGATTTTTAGTATGGATCAGTTCTGTGCCTGGTTTGACCTTGACCACATCACGCCTTCAGCTGCGCAATTCAATACGGAAAAATTGAATTGGTTGAATTCACACTATATTAAACAAGCTGATCTAGCCTACTTGGCCGCTGATATTACAAAACGGTTAGCGTCAAAGTCTGTTTTTGTGGGTGTGGGTAATTCATCGCCAGATTTGCAGAAAGTCATTGATCTATATCGCGATCGTGCTAATACGCTGAACGAACTTGCTGATAGCATTGCCTATTTTTATCACATGCCTGCCGTGGACGAAGCGGCTGCTATCAAGCACATCACCTCTGATATTTTGCCCGCAATTAAAACAATGGCAGATCAGTTGGCTAGTTTGGAGTGGTCAGTCGAGGTTATTCATGCTCTGATCAATCAAGTAGTCACAGAGCATGAACTCAAATTCCCGAAAATTGCCATGCCATTACGTGTCATGCTGACAGGTAATGCGCAGTCGCCTAGTATTGATGCTGTCATGTATTTATTGGGGCGTGATGAGGTCATTTCCCGCATCAAAAAATTCACTGATACTCATTGATACATATTTTGTGAAATTTTTAGAACAAACTGATATTCATATAGTCGTACTCATGCGATGAGTAATATTAGGTGTTACAGGTCTTTTATTCTGTGCATCACTTGTATTGCAAATAATCAGCCCCACAAAGGTTGAATAACATCATCGCATAACGGCTGATAAAGCTTCATAACTGATAATAACTCCATAGAAAAGGAGCAAAAAATGAACGTAAAAGGGCAAACTCTCCAAGACCCATTTTTAAATGCTTTGCGTAAAGAGCATGTGCCAGTTTCTATCTACCTCGTGAATGGTATTAAATTGCAAGGTCAGGTGGATTCTTTTGACCAGTATGTCATTCTGCTAAAAAACACAGTCACTCAAATGGTGTATAAACACGCCATTTCAACCATTGTGCCTGGTAGGGCAGTTACCCTTCCTGCTAGCCACAGCGCTGAAGAATAATTCTATCTTTGAAGTTTAAAACTCATGCTTGATCGACCAGTGGGTGGTGACGCCGTCATTCTGGTCAGTATTGATTTTGGTGAGCCAGATTACGAAGAGAGTCTGCAGGAGCTCAGGCAGCTCGCTATCAGTGCTGGTATGAATATCGTTGGTACGCTTGAAGGTCGTCGTGCCAAGCCTGATGCCAAGTTGTTCATAGGTTCGGGTAAGGCCGATGAGCTCAAGCAAATGATGCAGGATGCTGAAGCCAAAGTAGCGGTTTTTAATCATGATTTAAGCCCCTCACAGCAACGTAATCTTGAGCGCATGCTTGAAGCGCGAGTAGCTGATCGTACGGGATTGATTCTTGATATTTTTGCCCAACGTGCACAAAGCCATGAAGGTAAATTACAGGTAGAGCTTGCTCAGCTTGAACATTTATCAACAAGATTAGTGCGTGGCTGGACTCACTTGGAACGCCAAAAGGGCGGTATCGGTGTGCGTGGCGGCCCAGGCGAAACCCAGCTGGAGTTAGACAGGCGCATGCTGAGAATACGCGTGAAACAATTACGTGAGAAACTCAGTAAGCTGAAACAGCAGCGTGGTATGCAGCGGCGTTCACGTAAACGCTCTGGTGTCATGACAGTGTCCTTGGTCGGTTACACGAATACGGGGAAATCCACTTTGTTTAATCGTTTGACGCAATCAGGAGTCTATGTAGCAAATCAGCTGTTTGCTACCTTGGATACCACAACCCGCAAGCTCTATATTCCAGAGGCTGGCGCTGTAGTTTTATCTGATACCGTTGGGTTCATTAAACATCTTCCCCATGCACTAGTTGAAGCTTTCGGTGCAACCTTGGAAGAGGCTGTGCAGGCTGACCTGTTGTTGCACATTGTGGACACCGCAAGTGACAATCGCGAAGATCAGATAGTAGAAGTCAACAAGGTGCTGAATGAAATCGGCACAGCCGATGTGCCCCAAGTGTTGGTGCTCAATCAGATAGATAGAGCAGGCTTGCCAGCAGGGTTGGAGCGAGATGAGTATGGTAGAATTAGCAAAGTTAGAGTGTCAGCAAGAACAGGTGAAGGGTTGGATTTGATCAGGCAGGTATTGATTGAACATTATCAGTACTTGCGTCAGCAACTCTCTGCGCCGCAGCTAGATGCAAGCGTCGTTATATAATTTTTGATTTGATTTTTTCGGAGTAAGTTATGGCTAATGATCCCGGTTGGGGCAATCGAAATAACGAAGGCCCACCCGATTTGGATGAGGTATTGCGTCAGTTTAAACGCAAGATCAATGCGCTTTTTGGTAAAAAAGACAGCGGCGATAAACCGCCCCAATTTGACAGCAAAAACTTGCCGATACTACCTATTATTGCGCTGGTCGCGATTGTTTGGTTTGCCACAGGCTTTTACATCGTTGACCAAGGTTCACGCGGTGTAGTGTTGCGCTTTGGTAAGCATGTTGAAACCACTGCTGAAGGCCCGCACTGGCACATGCCTTATCCGATTGAGAGCGTCACTGTGGTGAACATGGAACAAGTGCGCACGGTTGAAGTGGGTTACCGCACGGCTGAAGGCCGCTCATCAAGGAGCAAGGAGCTGCGTGAGTCGTTGATGTTGACCGATGATGAAAATATCATTGATATCCAGTTTGCCGTGCAGTACAACCTGAAAAGTGTTGAAGATAACCTTTTCAACAATCGCTCAGCTGAAGACTCTGTGCGCGGTGTGGCTGAAACCGCTATTCGTGAAATCGTCGGCAAAAGCAAAATGGATTTTGCTTTATATGAAGGCCGTGAAGAAGTCGCTGTTCGCGCCAAAGCGATCATGCAGGAAATCCTTGATCGCTATAAAACAGGTATTAACGTGGTTAACGTGACCATGCAAAATGCGCAGCCACCTGAGCAGGTGCAAGCGGCTTTTGATGATGCTGTTAAAGCAGGTCAAGATTTAGAGCGCCAAAAGAATGAGGGGCAGGCTTACGCCAATGATGTGATTCCTAAAGCGCGTGGCACTGCAGCAAGACTGCTTGAAGAAGCGCAGGGTTACAAATTGCGTGTGGAGAACGAAGCCAAAGGTAATGCCAGCCGTTTTGAGCAGGTGCTGACTCAATATCAGCGTGCTCCAGAGGTGACTCGTCAGCGTCTATATATTGATGCCCAAGAGCAGATTTTATCTAGCGTAAGCAAGGTGATTGTTGACCAGAAAAACGGCAATAGCCTGCTTTACTTGCCTTTGGATAAGCTCATGAACACTACTAATTCGGCTACCGTTGGTGCAGCCGCCGCACCTAGTGTTCCGCCAAACACAGTAATGCCCGAAATAGACAGCAATTCATTGCGCTCACGTGACGCTTTCCGCAGCCGTGACCGTGAGACAAGATAAGGAATAGGGCCAAGATTATGAAAAGTATAGGTACTGTTTTAATTGGTATTATTGCTGCGATTTTGCTCATCAGCTTATCGGCATTTACTGTAGATCAGCGTGAATATGCATTGGTATTCAGACTGGGTGAGATTGTTGCTGTGAAAAAGCAACCTGGCCTCTATTTCAAGATGCCATTTGTTGATAATGTGAAATATTTTGATAACCGTATTTTGACTTTAAACTGGGTTGAGCCTGACCGCTTTTTAACCAGCGAAAAGAAAAATGTACTGGTTGATTCATTCGTCAAATGGCGCATTGTCGACCCTGCTAAATACTATGTTTCTCTTAAAGGCGATGAGTTAGCAGCAGAACGTCGTTTATCGCAAACTGTGAACTCAGGTCTGAGAGACGAGTTTGGTAAACGCACGATTCACGAAGTGGTTTCAGGTGAGCGCGGCAAGATCATGGAGATTCTGCAACAAAGTGCCGACCGTGAATCGCGTCAGATGGGTATTGAAGTGCTGGATGTACGCTTAAGACGTGTGGATTTGCCGCAAGAAGTTAGCGAATCTGTCTATCAGCGTATGGAAGCCGAACGTAAGCGCGTAGCTAATGAATTGCGCTCACAAGGTGCGGGCGCTGCTGAAAAGATACGTGCGGATGCCGACAAACAACGTGAAGTCATTATTGCTGAAGCTTATAGCCAAGCGCAGGATACTAAAGGTGCTGGCGATGCCAAAGCCTCTGAAATCTATGCGAATGCTTATGGTAAAAACCCAGAGTTTTATGCTTTTTATCGTAGTCTTGAAGCCTATCGTAGTAGCTTCAAAAGCAAGAGCGATGTATTGGTGTTAGAGCCGACGTCAGACTTTTTTAAGTACATGCGTAATTCCAGCGGCAAAAAATAAGTGTTAAGAAATAAACTGTTTAAGCAGTTTTAGATAAAGAGATTAACCTATGAGCACTACATTGATAGTCGCTATTGGCTTGATGTTAGTGCTTGAAGGTTTGCTTCCATTACTCGCGCCAAAGGCCTGGCGGCAAACATTTGAACGCATGATGACATTGAAAGACGGTCAACTCAGATTTGTTGGATTGCTTTCAATGTTGGTAGGTTTGGGTATCATCATGTTTGCCCATCATTTTTTAGCCAATTAAAATAACAATATGCGTAACTGGACACTCCCCGAATATATAGAAGACGTACTGCCAGCCGAAGCTGCTCGTATTGAGTTGCTTCGCCGTCGCCTACTGGATTTATTCCAAGTGCATGGCTATCAATATGTCATTCCACCGCTACTCGAATATCTAGAATCGCTGATTACAGGCGTTGGGCATGACCTTGATCTGGCAACATTCAAGGTGGTTGATCAACTGACAGGCCGCTTGATGGGCGTGCGCGCCGATACTACGCCGCAAGCTGCTCGCATTGATGCGCACATGCTAAATAATCAAGGCGTATCCCGTTTATGTTATGCAGGTAGTGTGCTAAGAACCAATCCAGATGGTCTTGCTCAAACGCGTGAGCCATTGCAGATTGGTGCAGAATTATTTGGTCACGCAAGTGTTGAGAGTGATATTGAAATCCAGCGTTTGATGATCAAGGCGCTGCAGGCCGCAGGCGTAGAATCGTTACATATTGATTTTAGTCACGTGGGTATTTTCAGGCATTTAGTACGTGAATCCAATATTAGACCGTCGTTGGAGCAAGCGCTTTATGGCGCCTTGCAGAGCAAAGATCAATCTGCAGTGAGTGACCTTGCTATAGGTCTTGATAAGGCTACACGTGATGCCTTGTGCGTGCTAACTGAGTTGAATGGCGGTAGTGAGATTCTTGAGGATGCGCAGAAGTATTTGCCATCTACCAAGCCTATCACGCAAGCGCTGAGTGATTTAAGGCAAGTCAGTGAGAAGCTGGCTGATATGAATGCGAATGTCAGCTTTGATCTGGCTGAATTGCGCGGCTACCACTACCACAGTGGTATGGTGTTTGCTGCCTATGCGCAAGGCTATACTGGGCCTTTGGCATTGGGTGGTCGCTATGATGAAGTCGGCTCAGTGTTTGGGCGTGCGCGTCCAGCTACTGGCTTTAGCCTTGATTTACGCGGCATCGTAATTGCATTGCCTCTCGCAGAGCTACCGAAAGGTATTTTTGCGCCATACGAGATGGATGTGGCGTTAGCTAATAAGATTGAAGCACTGCGCGCAGAAGGACACGTGGTAGTACAAGAATTACCAGGTCATGAAGCGCATCGCTCAGAATTGAATTGCGACAGAAAGTTAGTCAAAAAAGACCAGCAATGGCAAGTGGTTGCAGCACCTGAACTGGTCAGCTAGTTTTAAAACGATCATCCGTTAATCATTTATAAATATTATTAAATAGAGTTCATTTATGGCAAAAAATGTCGTCGTTATCGGCACGCAGTGGGGAGATGAAGGAAAAGGCAAAATCGTTGACTGGCTCACCGATCATGCCCAAGGGGTAGTGCGCTTTCAGGGCGGCCATAACGCTGGGCATACCTTGGTTATTGGCCAGGGTGCAAAACAGCGTGAATACAAACTCAATCTTGTACCTTCAGGCATCGTTCGCGAAGGCATTGAATGTTTTATCGGCAACGGCGTAGTGCTGGATGCTGGACACTTGTTATACGAAATCGCAGGTCTGGAAAAAGAAGGTATCGAAGTTCGCAGCCGCCTGAAAGTCAGCCCTGGTTGCCCGCTGATTATGGATTATCACGTCAAACTGGATAACGCGCGAGAAGCTGCACGTGACAAGAAAATCGGTACTACGGGCAAGGGCATTGGCCCGACTTACGAAGATAAAGTCGCCCGTCGCGCATTGCGTGTGTATGACTTGTTCTACCCAGAGCGGTTTGCTGAAAAGCTGGCTGAAGTGCTGGATTACCATAACTTTGTACTGACCAAGTATTTCAATGTTGAAGCAGTGGATTTTCAGCAACAGCTGGATTCAGCATTATCACGTGCTGAACATATACGTCCGTTAGTGACTGATATTTCGGCCGCACTTTATGATGCTCATAAAGCAGGCAAGAACCTTCTGTTTGAAGGTGCACAGGGTACTTTGCTGGATGTCGATCACGGCACTTACCCTTACGTCACTTCATCTAACTGTGTGGCTGGTCAGGCCTCAGCAGGCTCAGGCGTTGGCCCGGATATGCTGCATTATGTGTTGGGTATTACCAAGGCCTATACTACCCGTGTTGGCGGCGGTCCGTTCCCGAGCGAACTGGATATCGACTGTATTGATTCACCTGGATTCCAGATGTCTGACAAAGGCCGTGAAATTGGTACTGTGACCAAGCGAAAACGCCGTTGTGGCTGGTTTGATGCTGGTGCACTGCGTCGCTCAGCCCGTATCAATGGACTTACTGGTTTGTGCATTACCAAGCTGGACGTGTTGGATGGTATCGCCGAACTGGATATTTGCACTGGCTACGAGCTGGATGGGAAAGTCACGGATATGCTGCCCGTTGGTGCTGAAGATGTCGCGCGCTGCAAGCCAATTTATGAAACATTGCAAGGGTGGTCAGAGAGCACTTTTGGTGTGAACACTTGGGACGGCTTGCCACAGAACGCACGTGCTTATCTCAAACGTCTGGAAGAGTTGTGTGGCGTGCCTGTTGATATCGTTTCCACTGGCCCAGAACGTGATGAAACTATCGTTTTACGCCATCCATTCGCATAGTCTTTTGTGAAGCCGATCTTACAACAGCGCTTGGCATGGGCAATTACGGGTTCAGGGCATTATCTTAGGGAATGTCTTGAGCTTATCGAGCCGCTAGAGAATGTCGATTTATTCCTGAGTAAAGCAGCGGCTGAGATCATTAAGCAGTATGGTTATGAACATCATGTTGCGCGTGTATATCAGGACAAAACTGCCAGCTCAGTGCCAGTCGAGTTCTTCTACCAAGGTAATTACCATACGGTGGTGGTAGCGCCAGCCACTTCGAATACTGTTGCCAAAATGGTCTATGGTATTTCCGATACGCTCGTGACCAATGTATTTGCGCAAGCTGGAAAATGTCGGGTGCCAACCATTGTGTTTGCCTGTGATACCGCCCCTGAAATTGAATCCGAAGCACCGCATGAGAATATGGTTAAAGTATACCCACGCGCTATTGATCTCGAGAATATGGAAAAGCTGAAGACGTTTGAACAGACCACAGTCGCAGCTGACATCTTGCAACTCAATGCGGCTATCCAGGCCAGATTAGCATGGCTGAGAGCCTCCTCTTTTTAACTGGCAAGCTTGCCGAAAAAAGCCTGCACAAAGTGCTTGAAGGCATGCAAGCTTCTGCCGAAGGCCTTGATTTCAAATACAGAGTCGCCCAAATTGGTGTTTCTGTTGCAGCCTTGATGACGCCAGAATTGATTGTTCGCCGATTAAACGATGTCGGCGATGCTGATAAATTGCTGGTGCCTGGCTTATGCCGCGGAGATTTGCGTATTCTGGAAGAGAAATATGGGATTCCCGTAGAACGAGGCCCTGAAGACTTGAAAGATTTACCGCAGTTTTTTGGCCGTGGCGGCAAGGCGCCGGACATCTCCATGTATGACGTAAAAATCTTTGCTGAAATCGTAGAGGCGCCCGAGCTCACCTTGGAAGGCATCGTTGCGCGTGCAGAGCATTACAAAAAGCAGGGTGCTAACGTCATTGACCTTGGTTGCTTACCTAACACACCATTTCCACATTTGGTCGATGCCATTCAGGCACTACAATCTCAAGGTTTTAAAGTCAGCGTTGATTCCCTCAATAACGATGATTTATTGCTGGCTGGTAAGGCGGGTGCAGATTATCTTTTAAGCCTCACAGAAAAAACCTTATGGATTGCCGATGAAGTCGCTTCAACGCCCATTCTGATTCCTGCAAAAGTCGGTAGCTTGCCATCTTTATATCGAGCGATTGATGCCATGCAAGCTAAAGGGAAGCCTTTTATTGCGGATGCGATACTTGACCCTATTCCCTTCGGCTTTACCCAGTCGATCGTTCGCTACCAGCGTTTACGGAAACATTACCCTGAAATTCAAATTATGATGGGCGTGGGTAATCTTACTGAGCTTACTGATGCTGATACTACGGGTATCAACGCGATTTTATTCGGTATTATCAGTGAGCTTAATATTAATGCCGTCTTAGCCACCTCAGTTAGCCCGCATGCTGTGAATGCGGTCGCAGAGGCTGATATCGCAAGGCGTGTGATGTTTGCTGCACGTGAAGATCGACGTTTGCCGCGAGATTACAGTGATGGTTTATTGGGCTTGCATGACAGGCGCCCATTTACCTACACGGCAGCAGAAATCCAGGAAATTGCAGCACAAATCAAAGATCCAAGTTTTCGCATACAAGTGAGTGAAGATGGCGTGCATATCTTTAATCGCGATGGCATATTCCAATCAACAGATCCTTTCGCGCTTTACCAATGTTTAAAGGTGGATGATGATGCCTCACATGCGTTCTACCTTGGCGTAGAGCTGGCGCGTGCGCAGATCGCATGGCAGCTTAAAAAACGATACAACCAAGACGAGGAATTACGTTGGGGGATAGCGACGCATGAGAAAAAGCCAGAAGACCGCATGGCGCATCGTGATGCTTCGCTGAAAGAAAAAAGCGTTAAAAAGACTAAAAATGACTAGCTCTAAAATGATTTACGAAACCATCATTACCTCGCTTGACGAGCAAGGCCAGCCATACATTGCACCATTTGGGATTCGTGAACGCAATGGATTAATCCTGATTGCGCCATTCAAGCCATCGCAAACCCTCGATAACCTGATGCGCACGAAATCAGCTGTGCTGAATCTGGTTGATGATGTGCGCATATTCGCTGGCGCTTTTGTCGGAAAACGATACTGGCCAACGTTACCAGCCAATATGATTAATGGCGTTTATCTCAATGCTGCATTGGCACATAGAGAATTAGAGCTTATAGAAATCAAGGATCATGAGACCAGGCCAGAACTCTATTTTCGAGTCGTTCACGAAGTGAATCATCAACCATTTAAAGGTTTTAATCGTGCGCAAGCCGCTGTAGTTGAACTTTCGGTATTGGTGAGCCGATTACATATGTTACCGATAGAGAAAATAGAATCAGAAATGGCTTATCTGCAGATTGCGATTGATAAAACAGCTGGGCCGCGCGAGCTTGAGGCCTGGGGGTGGCTTGTTGAGCGTATAGAAAATCATAAGGCTGAAATCTCAGGGAATAACCTTGCATGACTAAGTTACTCGTGAGCGTCAAAGATGCCCAAGAAGCATTATTAGCTATAGATTACGGCGATATCATTGACCTTAAAAATCCAGTAGAGGGAGCATTGGGCGCCTTAACTATAGGTGATATTGAAGACATTGTTGCAAAGTTAGATGGTCAAAAAATAAGCAGCGCAACAATAGGCGACCTACCTATGCAACCTGAATTATTGCTGGCAAAAATCAGAGAAACTGCAAACACGGGTGTGGATATAGTCAAAATTGGCTTATTCCCATCACCAAAGCAGATCGCCTGTATTGAAGCAATTGGCCAATCTTTGGCAAGTGAGATCAAGATTGTTGCTGTGGTTTTTGCTGAAAATGCACTTGATATTTCATTGTTGGGAGTCTTAAAAGCATCCAATTTTTACGGAGTAATGCTAGATACAGCAATTAAAAATGGTAAAAATTTAACGGACCATGTGGCACTAGCAGAATTGGTCGATTTTGTACAAGCAGCTAAAACTTTGGGTCTGTTTGTCGGCTTGGCAGGGTCACTGAGGTTTGAGCATATTGAAACACTCAAAAATATAGGTGCGGATTACCTTGGCTTTCGCGGCGGATTATGTGAGCAAGATGACCGTAAATGTACACTAAGCGAGCAAAAGCTAAAAACTATCAATATCCTGTTGCATAAAAACAACACAGTGTTACAAATGCGTGAAGTATCAATCAGGTGATAATGTTTGCCGTTGCGTCAGACAGGGGCTTTGCGTATTATTTGCCTTGGGGAATCAATTGTTATTAATTACGGAGTTATACCAATGAACAAAAACTTGATTAGCTTGGCTGTCGCGGGTGTTTTAGCAGTTGCAGCATTTAATGCTTCAGCAGATGAAGCTTATGAAGGCTCTTGGTATGCATTGCCAGGTATTTCAGCTATGCATGCAGACAATGATTTATCTACCGAAGATTGGGGTCCAGGAGTATCTCTCAAGTTTGGTAAAGAACTCAGCGAGCATTGGGATGTTCAAATTGGTGCAAGTTTCGCGCGCGTTGATGCTGAAGCAGCTGGCGTAAGTGGTAAATACAAACAAACACTGGTAGGTGTAGATGCGCTTTATCTGTTTAGCCGTGAAAAATTCCGTCCATTCGTTGTTGCTGGTCTAGGTTTAGCACAAAACGACGTTGATTACAGTGGCGCTGGATACTCTGGACAAAACAAAACCTCATGGGCTGCTAACGTAGGTCTGGGTGCACAATATCTGATTACAGATACTTTTGGTTTGCAAGCTGACGTACGTTACGTTTGGAGCAAGGCAGATGCCTCTCCTGCATTTACAGATGAAACTATTGGTAATACCTATTTAAACTTTGGTGCAATCTTCAAATTTGGTGCGCCTAAGCAAGTTGCTGCTGCAGAGCCAATGCCAGAGCCAACACCAGCTGCCGCTGTAGCTGAAGAAGCTGCTCCAGTAGGCCCAGCAGAACCAGCTTTCGAAAAAGTGACTTTGTCAGCTGAAGTGTTGTTCGGTTTCGACAAAGATGTATTGAAAGAAGACGGTAAGAAGATTCTTGATTCTGATGTTGTAGAAAAGATGAAAGCGCATCCAGAAGTTGAATTGGTGTTGATTACTGGTCATACCGATAAAATCGGTGATGCTGGTTACAACCAAAAACTCTCAGAGCGTCGTGCTAATTCAGTGAAAAAATACTTGGTTAGCCAAGGTATTGAAGAAAGCCGTTTACACGCAGTTGGTAAGGGTGAAGCCGAGCCAGCAGTTGAAGTTAAAGGTTTACGTGGCAAGAAGCTAATCGAAGCTTTGCAACCTAACCGTCGTGTAGTAGTAGAAATCGAAGTACAACGCGCAGAGTAATAGCGAGTTGTTTAAAAAGCCCCGCATTGCGGGGCTTTTTTATGCCCAAGATTTGTGCAAGCTATTGAGATAGATGCTTTATGATAGGTATTAATACAATTGAGTATTTTTGATAGTAACGATGATGATTAACCAAGCAGAAATTAAAGCAGATTTAGCCATTGAAGCGCGCTGGATTGTGCCAGTTGTACCGCAGAATCAAGTGCTTGAACATGAATCAGTCATCATCAAAGATGGTCGAATCATTGATGTTTTGTCTACCGAATCTGCCAGACAAAAATACGATGCTGAGCATACCATTGATCTCAATGAGCATATCTTAATCCCTGGTTTAATCAATCTGCATACGCATAGTGCTATGACCTTAATGCGTGGTCTGGCAGACGATTTACCTTTGATGACATGGCTGAATGAGCATATCTGGCCAGTTGAAAGCAAAATGCTGAGTTCACAGTTTGTACATAATGGCAGTTTACTCGGATGTGCTGAAATGCTGAGTGGCGGGACTACGTGTTTCAGTGACATGTACTTTTATCCACAAGCTACTGCTGAGGCTGCTTTGCAGGCTGGTATGCGTGCGAACTTGGGCTTGGTCGTGCTGGATTTTGCGACCCCTTATGCTAGTGACGCGGATGATTATTTACAAAAAGGTCTAGAGAGTCGCGATAGTTGGCGCGGCAAGCCCTTGCTTAGCGCAAGCCTGGCACCGCATGCTCCTTACACAGTCTCTAATAGCAGCTTTGAAAAAATTATTACTTATGCCGAACAGCTGGGTTTAAGCATTCATACACATTTGCATGAAACTCAGGATGAACTTGCGCAAAGTATCACTCAGTATGGGGTGAGACCGCTTCGTAGATTGGCTGATCTAGGCGTGCTGGGTCCTAATTTTTATGCGGCACATGGTGTGCATCTGGATGATGCTGAAATCAAGATGTTGCATGAATATGGTTGCCACATTGCCCATTGCCCTGCATCAAATTTGAAACTGGCAAGCGGTATTGCCCCAGTGAAAGCATTGCTTGAGCAGCAAGTAAATGTGGGCATAGGTACAGACGGCGCAGCCAGTAATAATCGCTTAGACATGTTTGCTGAAATGCGGTTAGCTGCATTATTGGCAAAAGGAGTAACAGCAGATGCTACTGCTGTACCCGCTGCGCAAGCTTTGCAAATGGCGACACTGAATGCAGCACGTGCATTAGGTTTGGATGAACAGATTGGCTCTATCGAGGTCAATAAATTAGCAGACTTAACTGCTGTTAAAATAAAATCACCCGAGACATTACCTTGCTATGACCCAATATCGCATCTGGTGTATACATTGGGACGTGAGCATGTGAGCCATGTTTGGGTAGGTGGCGATTTACGCTACCAAAAACTGGGTGATCAAGAAGGTATTTTTGCCAATATAGAGCCTGCTGAATTGAGAGAAATTAATGCGCTATGGCATGGCAGGTTGCAACAATATAAATAATTAGACGGCGAAGCGCCAACAGGATAATACATGGAACTCAGTCAGACAGAATCAAAAAAAGAAAATGTGGATGCAGCAGAGCTGCAAAAATTCGCGACGCTGGCGCACCGTTGGTGGGATGCGAATAGTGAATTCAAGCCCTTGCATGAGATTAACCCATTAAGACTTAACTTCATCAACGAAATTGTGGCCTTAAAAGGTAAGCGAGTGCTTGATGTGGGCTGCGGGGGCGGTATTCTCTCTGAATCCATGTCGATAAAAGGCGCGGATGTCACAGGCATAGATTTGGGCGAAAAAGCGCTCAATGTTGCCAAATTGCACGCTTTGGAAACAGGTGCAAGAGTCAATTATCAACTCATCTCAGTGGAAGAATTGGCGCAGCAGCAACCAGAAAGTTTTGATGTAGTGGCCTGTATGGAAATGCTGGAGCATGTACCAGACCCCGCAGCTATAGTGGCTGCTTGCGCGCGTTTGTTGAAGCCGGGCGGACAAGTATTTTTCTCTACCATTAATCGTAATCCTAAAGCCTATCTATTCGCTGTGATCGGCGCTGAATACGTTTTGAATATGCTGCCTCGTGGTACGCATGAATATGAAAAGTTTATCAAGCCATCCGAGCTTTCCTCCTGGGTGCGCCATGCAGACTTATCTGTGGAGACTTTCAAAGGCATGAGTTACAACCCACTGACTAAACGTTATTGGTTGGGAACTGATGTCTCAGTGAATTACATATTGCATGCGACTAAATAAGGCTTTGACCTAAATATGGCCTTAAATCCACGCGTTGTACTGTTTGATCTTGATGGTACGTTGGTTGATACTGCCCCAGATTTGGGATTGGCGCTCAATATCCAGTTAGAGCGACATGGCTACCCAGCATTGCCGATATCTGCCATCAGGCCTCATGCATCGCATGGTTCCAAAGGGCTATTAAAGCTTGGGTTTGGGTTAACACCCGAACATGCCTCATTTGATGCCATGCGAGTCGAGTATTTGAATTTGTATGATGAAGTATTCCTAACATCACCAACTTTATTTGAAGGTATGGCGGATTTATTGGCTGCGATTGAAGCTAGTGGTCATCAGTGGGGCATTGTTACTAACAAGCCTAAGCGATTTACTCAACGCCTGATAGACGCTATAGGCTTGGATAAACGCGCAGGCTGTGTGATAAGCGGTGATGATGCGCCTCGCCCCAAGCCGTATCCCGATACTTTGAACCTTGCTTGTGAGCAATTAGGTGTTAAAGCGAATGACTGCATCTACGTAGGCGATGCTGCACGTGATATTGAAGCAGGTAAAGCCGCAGGGATGAAAACAGTCGTGGCCTTATATGGCTATATTGAGCCTTCAGACCATGCTGAAACATGGGGCGGTGATTTTTATATCAATGAGCCAAAAGACTTAATGCAATTTATCTACTAATTTAAAGCGAACCAGATTCGGTACTGGCGCTTTTAGCCCAACTAGCCGTCATGTTTTCTGTATCAAGCACTTCATGCTGTTTGATCCCACAATACTTGCAGGTTCTCACTTTTAGGGGGTAAACGCTGCCTTCAAACAGATAACCTCGGGTTTCTGTCTCCCAAGTATGCCAACTTAACGCGCAAGCTACTTTTTTCATTATTTATTAAGTTAAAACTATTTAACTGGCTAGATTAACCAACAAGACGGCGTTCCATCATGGCTTGCGCCAGCGTGCTGCTATCTACATGCTCAATTTCACCACCCATAGGCAGTCCACGAGCAATACGACTGACTTTCAGGCCGCGTGAGCGCAGTAACTCACTGATGAAGTGTGCTGTGGCTTCACCTTCAACAGTATAGTTAGTGGCGAGTATAACTTCTTCAACAATGTTGTTTTGTGCTCGCTTGATGAGTTTATCCAGATGAATTTCGCGTGGGCCTACGCCATCTAGCGGTGAGAGCTTGCCCATCAATACGAAATATTTACCGCGAAATGCCTGCGTTTGCTCCAGCATCATGAGGTCGGTTGGCATTTCAACGACACATAATAAGCGGCTATCGCGGTCGGTGGATGCGCATAGCGGGCATAGTGGCTGTTCGCTAAACGTATTGCATGAGCCGCAGTGGCTGACTACTTGCAGGGCGTTATCCAATGCTAATGCCAAGCCACTGGCACCTTTGCGATCACGCTGCAGCAGGTGATAGGCCATGCGCAGTGCAGATTTTGGACCCACGCCTGGCAAGCAGCGTAAAGACTCAACCAATTGTTCTAATGCTGGCGGATTGCGCATCAATAATTAGCTGATATGCTAAATGAACCCATCAAAATGGGAGTTTCATACCTGGTGGGATAGGCAAACCGGCCATCAAACCACCCATACGTTCTTGTGAGGTAGCTTCTGCTTTGCGGACTGCATCATTGATTGCGATAACGAGTAGATCTTCCAGCATTTCTTTGTCGTCTGATAACAATGCATCATCAATCTTGATGCGCTTTACTTCATTTCTACAGGTCATGGTGATTTTAACCAAGCCGTTGCTGGCAATGCCCTCTACCTCAACATTGGCTAATTCAGCTTGCGCGCGTTTCATGTTTTCTTGCATGTTTTGCGCTTGTTTCATCAGGTTGCCTAGGCCGCCTTTCATCATGATGTCTCCTCAGTCTTAATCAGTTGTTTAATTCACTTACTGCAATGGTTTTATACTGGTTGGGATAATCTGTGCGCCAAAATCTTTGACTAAAGCCTGCACAAAATCATCTTCTTCAATAGCGGTTTGCGCATGCGATTGCAGTGCGGCTTTTTCCTGCGTGATTTGTTGAGCAGGGGTGTTTTCACCGCCGCCGATAACAAAATGTAGCTGTATTTTCTTGCCAAAATATTGCTGGATCGCACTACGCAATTTTTCTTGGTAGGTAGATTCCAGTAAATGTTTTTGGCTATTTGCGACTGATAAATGCATATTAAACTCATCAAAACTGATGAGTTCGCAATTGTGTGCCAATGCACGCGCTAGGCCTAGTTTGAGCTCTTCGACCAATGCGCGCCAGTTACCATCGAACGTTTGTGCATGAGGTGCTGGGGCTAATAATGATGCGCTTTCTTCAACAGCTGTTTCTACAATGGCTGTTGGCGGAACCGTAGTTGCTGGAATTGATGTGCTCTTGCTTTCTTGCGCAGGGGGGGCAACAGTTGAAGATGTGCTTGCAACTGGTTTTTGGCTTGCTTCTGGCGCTTGCGAAGTAGATCCAGGCGCAAATGCCAACATGCGTAGCAAAGTCATGGTGAAGCCTGCAAACTCATCAGGCGCCAAACCTAAATCGCGGCGGCCTAATAATGCAATCTGGTAATAAAGCTGGATTTCTTCAGCCGATAATCGGGCTGCCAGATCAAGCAGCATGGCACGTTCAGACAAATCTTCGGCAATAGTGTCTGGCACGGTTTGCGCAATAGCAGTCTGTTGCAGTAAGTTGGCGAGGTCACTCAAAGCCGTGTCAAACGAAAGGCTGCGTTGTTCCATTGCCTTAGCCTGTGCAATCAATTTGGCGCCATCAGCATCAATCAACGCATGCAACAGTTCGAACAAATAGCTTTGATCTATAGCGCCAAGCATCGCGCGCACTTCCTGTTGATCTACTTTATTGCCACCATATGCAATGGCTTGGTCTAGCAGCGACAGCGCGTCACGCATGCTGCCATTTGCTCCGCGCGCTATCAGTTGCAATGCTACGTTATCAAACGGTATATTTTCTCGGGTAAGTACGGTTTTTAGGTGGTCAATGATGGATGACCCTGCCATTTGGCGCAGATTAAATTGCAGGCAACGTGATAAAACCGTCACAGGTACTTTTTGTGGGTCTGTTGTCCCGAGAATGAATTTAACGTGTGCTGGTGGCTCTTCAAGCGTTTTTAATAAAGCGTTGAAAGCTTCTTTGGTGAGTTGGTGCACCTCATCAAGCATGAAAACTTTAAAGCGGCCTTGCGTGGGGGCGTAGGTGGCTTGCTCAAGCAAAGAGCGCACATCATCAATGCCGCGAGTAGAAGCCGCGTTGATTTCGATGTAGTCAATAAAGTGGTCGTTATCAATACCGACACAAGCCGCGCAAACACCACAGGGTTTGGCCGTAATGCCAGTTTCGCAATTGAGTGATTTAGCTAATATGCGTGCGATAGTAGTCTTGCCAACGCCACGCGTGCCTGTGAATAGATAGGCATGGTGCAAGCGTTTTTGTTCAAGTGCGTTAGTCAGGGCGCGCACTACATGGTCTTGCCCAACCAGGGATTCAAACAGTTTAGGACGCCATTTTCGGGCAAGCACTTGATAGCTCATGCGGCAATGTCTTTAATGAAATAGCTTAGATTTAACAAGATTCAACTTTAGCCGAAAAGCGCTCACTCGTCAGTATCAGATTTCTAGGTAATAAAGGCGAGATTTAAACGGTGAAGAGGCGAGCCCAACCCCCGGCACTTGCTTCAATAACTGTGGCTGCTTCCTTCCGGACCTGACCAGGTTGGCTATCTTACAATGCGGGGAGGCCCGCCAAACTGTATTTTACCTCAAGTCACGCTTTCGCAGTTAATGGAGTTGGTGACCATGCCTGTCTTGCTTAATGGCTTATTTGCTCAACTATGGCTTAAAACGCAAGCATGCGATATAGTCATTCATAGTTTGTGGCTATCAAAATTAACAACATAAAAACTAACAAATAGAAACGTAAACAGCTTTGAAACAACTCCTGCCTTTTTCTTCTATTGGTGATCTGCGTGCCTCGGTAGATATATTCAACGAACCTTCTGCCGATTCCCTTGGGCGCGCAGTGCTGTCTCTACTGATGTTTGCTGAGAGTCTTATCTGTATCTTTTGGATATTCACCTTATCTAGCCTGGGTGAAGCCTATGCATTTATGGCGGCAGTCCCTTATGTCTATATTATTTTTTCGTATGTTAGCCTGCTGGTTTTTTATCGTTTAAAGCAATTCGATTATATTGTTTTTACCCAGCTCGTCATGTTGCTGGTCATGCCGTTTTTTATGCAATGGCTGATTGGTGGTTTTGCTGCATCAAGTGGTGTGGCCATCTGGGCGTTGCTTTCACCAGTTGGTGCTTTGATGATATTAGGGGCTCGTCAATCCAGCCCATGGTTTATGCTCTTCATGGCTTTAGCCATTGTTTCATGGCTACTTAACAGTGTATTTGCCAGCAACGCATTGCCTATCCCTACACGTTTAAAAGATGATTTTTTTGTTATCAATCTACTCGGATTTTCTACGGTCATGTATGTGGCAATGCGCTATTTTCAATCGCAAAAAGCCAAGGTGCTTGAAGCGCTAGCGTTCGAAAAAGCCCGCTCAGAGCAGCTCTTGCTTAGTATATTCCCAGGCTCTGTTGCAGAACGCCTTAAAAACAATGATCTAAGAATCGCCGATCATTACGATTCTGCCACTATCATGTTTGCTGACATGGTTGATTTCACAGGCTTGTCGGCTGATATGCCACCTAGTGCGCTGGTTGATCTGCTGAATCAGGTCTTCTCCAAGTTTGATGAACTTGCCATTAAACATAAGCTAGAAAAAATCAAAACGATTGGTGATTCATACATGGTGGTGGGTGGTGTACCTGTTTCACGCCATGATCACGCAACAGCGATTGCTAATATGGCGTTGGAAATCCAAGAGGTATTAAACGAAGTCTCCACCACCACAGGTAAAAAACTATCAATGCGGATTGGCATTCACAGCGGCCCAGTCGTCGCAGGCGTGATTGGTACCAACAATTTCCCTGATTGCTCCAACATGTGCCACGAGTCTACCAGCGTAGGCTTGCCTGAGATGGTGGGCATCGGAAAAGGTAGCGTGAGTCTTGAAGACTTTGAGCACACTGATACTTTATTACTCTTTGGTCATAACCCTGCAACCAATCATCCACGCATGCTGGGTGAGCTGCGTGAAGCATCTAAACGTGGTGCGAAAATCGTATCAATCAACCCGTTACGTGAACGTGGTCTGGAGCGATTTGCAGACCCACAAAGCATTGTGGAAATGGTGACGATGTCCGGCACCAAGATCAGCGGCACGTTCATACAGCCCAAGCTGGGCGGTGATCTTGCCTTGGTAAAAGGCATTATCAAATTTGTGCTGGAGTGGGACGATGCAGCCAAAGCTGCAGGTGCGAAACGTATTCTTGATGTGGATTTTATTGAGCAACACACCGTTGGCATTGAGCAATTAGTGCAAGATATTCACGCAGAAAACTGGGATGTGATCGTTGAAGAGTCTGGTGTGAGCCTTGCTGATATTGAATCTGTGGCAAAGATTTATGTAGAAGGCCAGCGCGTAATTTCTACTTGGGGTATGGGCATTACCCAGCACAAGCATGCAGTCGCCACTATCCAGATGATTACTAACCTGATGTTGCTCCGTGGCAACATCGGCAAGGCTGGCGCGGGCTTATGCCCAATGCGCGGCCACAGCAATGTTCAAGGCAACCGCACTGTTGGTATTTACGAAAAACCCGCACAAAAATTCCTTGATAGTATCGCTGCTGTTTATAACTTTGAGCCACCACGTGAAGAAGGTCATGACGTTGTGGCTGCCATCAAGGCCATGCTACGCGGCGAGATTAAAGTATTCGTCAGTCTGGGCGGCAACTTCTCGATTGCGACGCCTGATACTGACCAAACCTGGATAGGCTTGCGCAATTGTGACCTCACCGTTCAAATCACTACCAAGTTGAATCGTAGCCATCTGGTGCATGGCAAAGCGGCTTTGATTTTGCCTTGCTTGGGTCGCACAGAAGTTGACCAGCAAGCAACAGGTCCGCAAGGGGTAACGGTTGAAGATTCTATGAGCATGGTGCATGCCTCTTACGGCATGAATAAGCCAGCCTCACCAACCATACGCTCAGAGCCGGCCATTGTTTCTGGTATTGCCCACGCCACCCTTAAAAACAGCAAAACACCGTGGCTTTGGTACATTGAAGATTACGCGCGCATTCGTGATGATATTGCACGCACCTTGCCTGATTTTGCCGATTACAACGCACGTATTAAAGTACCTGGCGGCTTCCGCTTGCCAGTGCCATCAAGCGAACGCGTCTGGATCACTGAATCAGGCAAAGCCGAGTTTAAAGTACATGGCATTCCGCGTGATTTGCCGATTCACAATGCGCGCAAGATTCATGGCGATAATGTATTCCAGCTCATGACCACACGCTCGCACGATCAATACAACACCACTATTTACGGCTTGAATGACCGCTATCGCGGCATCTTCGGTGAGCGTCGCGTGGTGTTTATCAATGCTGAAGATTTAGCCGCTAAAGGCTTGAAAGCTGGTGAGTTTGTGAATCTGGTCAGCACGTGGGATGACGGTGTAACACGCCGCGCAGATAAATTCATGTTGGTGGAATACGACATTCCGCAAGGTTGTTTGGGTGGCTATTACCCAGAAACCAACAATCTGGTACCTCTCGAGAGCGTGGCCGATAGATCGCATACCCCAACTTCAAAATCTGTCCCAGTATTGATCGAGAAATATCATGCGAGTGTCTGATATGCCTGTAAATCAAGCACCCGTTGCTGAAGAACTTGTGGCTCCAGTAGAGACACAAGTGCAGATGAATATAATTCCGCAGCTTTTGCTAGAGATGCAGCTTGAAACCCGTAAAGGCCGCGAAGTTATCCCCATGGCTGCACTCTGCAAGCGTTTAAACGTGCGCATGAGCACATTGCAGCGCTACCTCACCTTGCTTGAAAGTCATGGCTTGGTGACTGTGCATTGCGATGATGCTGGGCGCTGGACAACACAACTCGTACTCTCGGCTTTTGAGCTTGAAGATTCGCAAGCCGCCTGAGTATTCCCGAGGCTAGCTCTAGCCTTTAGCCGCGATTCTAAAAGTAATACTTTCGCTAATCCCCACAGATTTAACCCACACACCAATTAGCAATACGTTATATTAAGGGCTGTTATCGTCACTGCCTCTTACATATACCCAAATGAAGCTTTATGTCTCAGTAGCCGCGCGCATTCGCGCATTGATTGATGAGAGCGTGCTGCGGCCGGGTGACAAAGTATTTTCACTGCGGCAAGCCAGCCAAAAATACAATGTCAGTATCAGCACTGCACTCAAAGCCTATGAGCTGCTAGAGGCCGATGGTTTAATCAATAGCCACCCGCAGTCAGGCTATTACGTTTCACCGCGTAAAGCCGCCAGCAAGCGCGAAACGCCACGGCGCGAATTCAATCTTTCGCATGCAGAGCTTGTGCTCTCTACATTACGATCCATACGTGAATTCGGCACCATTCCGCTGGGGTCGCCTTTTCCTGATGCGCACTTGTTCCCGGTAAAAGCTATTCATCGCTACGAAACCACGCTGAATTCAGATGAAGCGGAGTGGGGCGTGCTGAATGACCTACCGCCCGGCAACGAAAGCCTGCGCCAGCAGATCGCAAAGCGTTACCTCAAGCATGGCCTCGATGTTTCGCCGCGTGACATCATCATCACCCACGGCGCTACTGAGGCCATCAATCTGTGCCTGCAAGCCGTTGCCAAGCCGGGCGATACCATTGCGCTTGAATCCCCTGGCTACTATGCACTTGCCCACGCCGTTGAGCGCATGGGCATGAAAGTGGCAGAAGTGCGCACGCATCCCACAGAGGGCATAGAGCTTGATGCGCTGGCGGCTTTGATTCAAAACGTGAAAGTCGGTGCACTGTTGCTCACCACCAATTTCCAGAATCCACTCGGCGCCTTGATGCCAGATGCAAAGAAAAAGGCGCTGGTTGATTTGCTGGCGCAGCAACAGATCCCGTTGATTGAAGATGACGTGTACCAAGAGCTTTATTTTGGTGACGAGATACCCAAGCTCACCAAGAGCTATGACCAGCAAGGCCTGGTATTGCACTGCGCTTCATTCTCCAAGTCGCTTGCCCCAGGCTACAGAGTAGGGTGGACGCTTGCAGGCAAATACCGCCGCGATGTAGAAAAGCTCATGTTCCTGAATAGCGTTTCTATTCCATCCGCCCCGCAGATTGCCATTGCCAAATTCATGAAGCGCGATAGCTACGAACAACACCTTAAAAACCTGCGCCACGCGCTTAAATGCAACTACGTGCTGATGCGCAAAGCCATTGAAGATAGCTTTCCCCAAGGCACTCAAATCTCCACGCCAACGGGTGGCTATGTGGTGTGGCTAGAATTACCTGAAGCGATTGATTCGCTCAACCTCTACCAGCAATGTCTTGAAAAAGGCATCTCCATCGCCCCAGGCCCGCTATTCACACGTAAAAAAGAGTTGATCAACTACATACGCCTGAATTTTAGCCACCAATGGACGCCCTCAATCGAGCAAGCGGTGCGCGATGTCGGCTCACTCGCCAGAAAAATGCTAGCTAATCAACCAAGTTAAAAAGCCACTTATTTCTATGGTCTAAACTCATTTTTCAATTGACCAAAGCGCCCTAAGCCTTTATTATCACGCCTTCACCGATTCCTCGATAGCTCAGTCGGTAGAGCAACGGACTGTTAATCCGTGTGTCCCTGGTTCGAGCCCAGGTCGAGGAGCCAGATATAAGAAGGCTAGCGCTTAGGTGCTGGCCTTTTTCATTTACTGAACGTGACAATTCCACCACGTTAGAGCCATCCTTACCTTGCTCAATTCTGGAAGCAGTAAACGCCAGATTCTCAGTTACAAACTTTGCGTAACGATCCACCATCGACCTAGTTTTTCAGCCACCTAAATCCTTGCGTTCATCACAACTGGTGCCCACCTGACGCTGCCAGGAAGCCCAGGTATGAAGAAGATCATGGAAGCGAAAGTCCTCTCCCTTGAGGGATTGGTGTTGTAATTAATACATCTAGATTCGAAGTGTTTAATGTGACTGCTGGCAATGCGAACTTAACTTCTATCTTCTGAAACTCGCTCATCAGATATAGATTTATCGTCTGCTGAATATCCATGTACAGGTTAAAGTCGCTAGACGTGATGAAATAAACCACTTCAAAATTCAGGGCATTGGCGCCGAATTCTTTAAAATGCGCCCGATCAAAGCGCGTATCGCTTGATTGCTCTATAGCTTTTTTGACTACATCAGGAATCTGGGCAATAGTGGCTGGCGGGGTATCGTAGGTGATACCGAAACTAAAGACCACCCGCCGCTCCGACATCCGTTTGTAGTTGTGGATTGTGTTCTTCAACAGCTCGGTATTGCTGCAGACGATTTGCTCGCCACTGATGCTACGAATATGTGTAGTTTTCAATCCAACACGTTCAATACTGCCTGCAACATCTCCAAACACCACAAAATCGCCGATCACAAATGGCTTATCCAAGCCTATCGCCAAGGAGGCGAACAGATCGCTTAATATACTTTGTACAGCCAGTGCTACCGCTACGCCACCCACGCCCAAGCTGGCAACAAAAGCCGTGATATTGACGCCAACATTAGCCAGTATGGTCAGAAAAATAATTGACCAGATAACGGCCTTGAATACCCAACTTAGCATGGAGGTAATCACTGGGTTTGGCACTGGCCCATCTTTCTCGGTCAACTGCAATCGTGACCAGACAGTGATGCCTTTGCTCAGCCAAATCGCAATCTGGACACCAATGATAATGAAGGAGATGTGGTCGAGACGACTTTCCCATTTTGCAGGTAGTTCGAGAAAATGCATGCCGATCAAGATTGCGAATAACGTCAGCGTCAGTTTCTGCGTGCTGCCCAATACCTCAACAAAAATATCATCTAAGGAGGAGGTGGTTTTTTGTACCATCGCAGTCAGATTTTTTAGCAACACTTGCCATAGGGCATGCATAGCAAAGAAGGCAAGCAGCGTGATTACAAGCGCCACTAACCATTGATAAGCAGGGATACTAAGAAAGGAATTGTTTTGTAGCCAGATATTCATCTATGACTCCCAGAAGAAACTCGGGTTAGAAGAAGTAATTAATGATGGCTTAGTGAGATTAGCAGCAGCATGATTCGCGACTCATGCTTCTATAGCACATGCCGTAGATTCAGAGTCGGCTGACCAGTGCTTCCAACTGATTAGTGGCCAGGCCCCAGCCCTCGTGGAAACCCATTTTCTCGTGCATTTCACGGTCAGCCACACTCCAGTGCAACACGCGGGCGGTATATTTAGTCTTTTCGCCTAGCGCCTCAAAGGTGATGATGCCTGTCATGAAAGGCTTGAGTGATGGCTGCCAAGCCTCAGTATAAGCATCAGTAAATACGATGCGCTCGTTTTTGACCACATCGAGATAAACGCCATGGTTGGGAAATTCATCGCCTTCTGGACTGCGCATGACAATCAGGTTGCAACCTCCAATTCGCACATCGGTTTCGGCTTTAGTTACCGTCCACGGCGCAGGAGAAAACCATTGTTTAAGCAGTGCTGGCTCAGTCCAAGCCATGAATAATTTTTCGGGGGAGGCATCGATGATGCGGATTAATTCAAGCTCGCGTGAAGTAGTGTCGGTACCCGTCATGTTTGTTCTCCATACATTTATTGGTAGATATGATTACGATTGAATGGGTAAGCTAGACTGCCATTTTCTTTCGACTTCCCAGCTACCACCTGAAACAGGGCAAGCCAGTTATGATCAAATGAAAACGCTGAGCCAGCCATGTAGATACGCCATATCCTGTAGTTTTTTTCACCGATCAGCCGGATTGCTTCCGTCTTGTTCGCTTCTAAACGAGTCACCCATTCCCAGAGCGTTTTTCCGTAATGTATACGCATATTTTCGATATCTAGAGGTTCAAGTCCGGCTGCGGATAACTCTTCAGTGACTGTGGAAATATGCGTAAGCTCACCACCCGGGAACACATAGTCTTCGATGAAGTCGGATATGCCACTACCAAGCCCGCCACTATTCAGCTCAACGAAGGTAATGCCGTGGTTCATCACCAAGCCATCGGGTTTCAGCAGGCTATAAATCTTGTCGAAATACTCGCGCAGATTGCGCTTGCCTACGTGTTCAAACATGCCAACGCTGGCAATCTTGTCGAACGGTAGCTCAGCAGGCAGATCGCGATAATCCATCAGTTGCACATGTGCGCGGCCACCTAGCCCTCGTTTTGCAATTTGTTCAACCACATAGTCATACTGGTTCTGCGAGAGTGTGATGCCCCAAGCTTCTACGCCATACTCTTCAGCAGCCTTCAGCATTAACGCTCCCCAGCCACAGCCTATGTCCAGGAAACGTTCACCCGGTTTCAGCATCAGTTTTCGACAAATATGATCCAGCTTTTTGGCTTGCGCCTGGTCGATGTGTTCTGTGCCATTTTCATAATAGGCGCAAGAATAGACCTTGGCCTCATCCAGCCATAAATTGTAGAAGTCGTTGGAGACATCGTAGTGGTAACTAATGTTTTTGCGGTCACGATTACGGGTATGGCGCCACCACATCCAGGCATCGCTAGACTGCGCGTCTTTACCCGCATCGATATTGCAATAGGCTTGGCCTAGCGACATGATGTCCTGTGCACTACCTTCAAAATCCAGCCACTCTTCAACATAAGCACGTGCCAGCCCACCCAGTGTTGGATGTGCCAAGGTCATCAATGCCCTGGGATTTCTTACATTAATGGCAACTTTGCTGGTAGTCGATGGAATGATGCTATGGGTTCCCCAATGAATGGAAACTGGGAAATCCTTAATTTTTTGCTGTATCTGCTGCTGCAGGAATTCATCTAGCATGATGCCTCCCCGTGTTTAAAAAATCTCGAACAGAAGTAAAGTTAGCCATGACTTTTCTCTCCAGAATTAGGAACAAGCTTCAGCCTAGTCCTGTTTTTTTGGCATGCATATCAGTGTAATTCCTACAAGAAATACGGCCTTGAAATATGAAAAGTGCTGACCTTTAGGACATTTCCTACAGCCATATCAGACTGAGCCGATGGATGTTTACTCTCGGAAAATCATAATGAATTTAGGCTCTCATTTAATGGAAGTACTAGTGGAAGCTAAATTACTAGTTGGCATACGGATATTCTGAAGTGGAATGCTGAAGCTTCAGTTATCAATCAAAAGCCAGAGACTCGAACCATAGAAAAATAATCTACTGTTTTTAATTTATAACTTGATAGAGGATGAAGAAATGAAAAAAACATTAAACCTGAGTTTGATTGCATTATTAGTTGTTGTCGGATTAATTGCCTGTAAAAAGGAAGGCGCTGCAGCTGCGGGTGGTGAGATGATCAAGTTTGTCACCACGCAGGATGGTTCGCCATTAGAGATCAAACCGGAATTGTTTGATACTCCAGCTGCCAAGGAATTCCTGAAGACAGGTAAGAACCCTTATGTAGGTAATGATGATGCGATCAAGCAGGGCAAGAAGACATTCCAACTCTATTCATGCACGCAGTGCCACGGTGCTGATGCTGGCGGGCAAGTAGGTCCAGCACTTACTGGCCCTGATTTCCGCTATCCTAAGGATGCGACCAACAAAGGCATGTTTGAGACTATTTGGCACGGCACTAATGGCGGCATGGGCGCTAAGGGCAAAGGCCTGATGGATCCGACTGATCCAGCCAATGGCATCACACCGGATGAATTGCTGAAAATCATTGCCTGGTTGCGTAGCCATGGCAGTGCAACAGGTAATGAGTCTTGAGAGTAAAAGCATCAGGGCATAGAAGCGATATTTGCTTCCGCCCTGATATATGGTCTGTAGCATGCATCTCTGTGCTGAATAAATCATGAAACCCAGGAGGCATATCGGTGCAAAACGAAGCAACAAGTCAGAGTCAGTCGGGCAGGGTGGTCGCTTTGTTCGGCGAGATACTCGCAGACATTTTCCCTGACCAGACTATATTGGGCGGCGCACCGTTCAATGTCACCAGGCATCTGAAGGCTTTCAAACTTCATCCAGTGCTTATTACCAGAACAGGTCATGATGCATTGCACGATGAGTTGATGCTAGAAATGAACAGGTTGGGGTTGGATATTTCTGGCGTGCAAAATGGCCCGTTCTATCCGACAGGACAGGTAAAAGTAATACTGGAAAACGGTAATCACCGTTATGAAATATTACCAGACCAAGCTTATGACCATATTCATGCGGGTTTGACCCATATGATCACCATGGCGCTGAAACCAGAGCTGACTTATTTCGGCACTCTGGCGCAGCGCGGCATGGAGTCCAAGTTGGCGTTAGATAAATTCCTCAGCGATGGCAAATCGCCACGCTTTCTTGATATTAATTTACGCAAGCCCTGGTACAACAAGCACACCATTAAACGCTCTCTGGTGCGCACTGATATCCTCAAGATGAACGAGGATGAGCTTGATGTGATTGCTCAGTATTTTAAATTACAGGGAGCAGACAAACCACAAATAGCGCGCTTGCTGGCTGACGAGTTTGAGATTGGTAAAGTGGTCGTCACCAATGGTGCTGAAGGTTGCTGGATGCTTGATGAAGAGAGAAAACTACTCAGTACTGGCCCAGAAGAAATTGGCCAGCCGCTAGTTGATACCGTAGGGGCTGGCGATGCCTTTGCTGCTGTATTCATCCTCGGTTTACTGTCGGGCTGGGAAATGCTGCTAACCCTACAGCGTGCCAATCAGTTCGCCTCGGCCATATGCGGCATTCGTGGCGCTGCTCCGCAATCGCTCGATTTCTATACGCGCTTTAGCCACGAATGGTCGCTATGATGCTGCCAGAGACCAGATTAAAACAGCCGAAATCAGAACACCCAATCTACATACTGATGATCAGTATGCATGGGTTGATACGCGGCAAGGATCTGGAATTGGGACGTGATGCCGATACTGGTGGCCAGATCACCTATGTGGTCGAGCTGGCGAAGCATCTGGCCGAACACCCAGATGTAGAAAAGGTGGATTTGCTCACCCGCCTGATTGAAGACGATTCAGTGTCTCCAGACTATGCAAAACCTGAAGAAGAACTAGGCAATGGCGCGCGCATCGTACGCCTGCCTTTTGGCCCCAAACGCTATATCCGCAAGGAGTTGCTCTGGCTGCATCTGAACCAAGCAGTGGATAAATGCCTGCACTTTATTAAACAGCAGGGGCGCCTGCCTGACCTGATTCATACCCATTACGCCGATGCCGGTTATGTAGGCCAGCAATTATCCTTATTGCTAGGCATACCGCTAGTGCACACTGGTCATTCGCTGGGCAGGGCAAAACGTGAGCGGTTGGTCGCCAGCGGTCGAAAACTGCATGCCGTTGAAAAGCAGTTTAATTTTGAAGAGAGAATCAGCACTGAAGAATCCATACTTGCACATGCCTCACTAGTTATCACCAGCACACGCCAGGAAATAGATGAGCAGTACGGCCAATACACCAATGTTGCCGATACCCGATTCAGTGTGATCTCACCAGGCACTGACACTTCCAGATTTTCACCGCCAGGGCGCAAAAAGATCGCCTCAAGCGCACAGCAGGCCGTTGATAAATTTCTCGCTGAGCCAGAGAAACCAATCATCTTTGCCATCAGTCGGCCTGAGACCAGAAAAAACCTCAAAGGTCTGGTTGAGGCCTATGGCAAAAGCCCTCAATTGCAGGCCATGGCCAATCTGCTGATTGTTGCTGGTGCACGTAAAGACATCCGTGAGTTGGAAGAAGCGCAGCATAAAGTCATGGGTGATCTGCTGCTGGATATTGATCTTTATGACCTTTGGGGCAAAGTCGCGCTACCCAAATACATACCGCAAGAAGACGTGCCCGAACTCTACCGCTTGGTAGCTCGCAGAAAAGGCGTATTCGTCAATTCAGCTTTTACCGAACCCTTTGGCCTGACGCTCATTGAGGCGGCTGCCAGTGGCTTACCTATTGTTGCTCCCGATGATGGTGGCCCAAGGGATATTGTGGCCAATTGCCGCAATGGTCTTCTCACCAATACATTGGACAGTAACGAGATTGCACAAACCTTGTTGCAGGTACTACAGGACAAAAAGCAATGGCGTTTATTTTCCAAAAACGGTGTAAACGGCGTCTATCGCCACTATAGCTGGCCTGCCCATGTGAAAAAATATCTGAAGGAAATCCGTCGGGTGCTGAACAAGGATAAAAAGCGTTTGCGCAGGCAACAAGCCAGCATCCTCAATAGCGAAAGAACTTCCATCCCTCTGGCGCAGATGGCCTTGATCAGCGATATCGACAACACTTTGCTAGGCGACAAGGTATCCCTAGATAAAGTCACTGACTGGATTGCAGAACACCAGAAAGACGTGGCATTTGGCGTCGCCACTGGCAGGTCCATAGAGAGCACAGTAAACGTACTTAATAAGCATAGGGTAAAGATTCCAGATGTGATGATCACCTCGGTAGGCGCTGAAATCTATTATGGCAAAAAGCTGGTGCCCGATATTGGTTGGTCGGCGCATATCCGCCACTTATGGCGGCGCGATAGCCTGGCAGAGGCTTTCTTGAAATTCACTGACATCAGTTTGCAACCAGACAATACCCAGCGTGAATTCAAGCTAAGTTACTTCGCAAAACCCGGGCAGATTCCGCCACTCAGTGAGATTTACGATTACCTGCACAGCCTTAAACTGCACGCCAACCTGATTTATTCGCATGATGAGTTTCTTGATGTATTGCCGATCCGTGCTTCCAAAGGCCATGCCATCCGCTATTTGGCTTACAAGTGGGATCTACCCCTGAAAAGCTTTCTAGTCGCTGGTGACTCTGGTAATGACATAGAAATGCTCGCTGGCGATACCTTGGCCATCGTTGTCGGCAACCATAGTGCAGAGCTGGATATTCTGAAAAACCAGGAACAAATTTATTTCTCAAAAGCCCATTACGCGGCGGGAATACTGGAAGGCATAGAACACTACGATGATGAGTTTAACCATGCCTTGGATTTAAAAGGGTTCTGAATACCAGTCCGGAATAATAAGTAGTAACAAGGAGTATCGAGATGTATGAACAAGTTTCCCATTCGCAACTCAATGACATTCTGACCAAGCTAGAATCCGAGATAAAAGACAAGAACCTGCAGCATTTTTATATCCGCCTCGGGGCGAATTTTTATGCGATCTATTCGCTGTTTCACCAACTCTATGGTCAGCGCGATGATTTCAAACAACAGCTGCATCAGCTAGTAAAGACGCTGACGCAATCCTATATCGCAAGATCGCAGCAATTGAGAAAACTGGATTTTGCGCGAGAAAAAGACCATGACTGGTTCCTCAACCAAAAGTGGGCGGGCTATGCGATCTATTGCAAGGAATTTGCTGGCGATCTCAACGGTCTGCAGACCAAGCTGCATTATCTGCAGGACCTAGGCATCAACCTCCTACACATCATGCCTATTCTCGATTGCCCCAAAGGTAAAAGTGATGGCGGCTATGCCGTCAGGGATTTCAGGAAGATCAATCCCGAAGTCGGCAATATTTCAGACCTTGAAAACTTGGTCAAAACCATGAAAAAGCGCGAGATGTTGCTAGTGCTGGATGTGGTGGTTAACCACACCTCCAATGAGCATGAGTGGGCGACAAAAGCGCGCGCAGGTGAGCAGAAGTATCAGGATTACTACAATATCTTCGATGACCGCGAGATACCTGATATGTACGAAGAAAGCATGCCAGAAGTATTCCCCGAGACCTCACCTGGAAACTTCACCTGGGATGAAAAAATGGGCAAATGGGTGATGACGGTTTTCAATGATTTTCAGTGGGATCTCAACTATAAGAACCCAGAAGTGTTTATCGAAATGGTGGACATCATCTTATTCTGGGCCAATCGTGGCGCGGATATTATTCGCCTAGATGCTGTCGCCTTTCTCTGGAAAAAAATCGGTAGCACTTGCCAGAACCAACGTGAAGCACATTTGATACTGCAATTGATGAAAGACTGCTGCCAAGTCACAGCGCCTGGTGTGCTATTCATCGCAGAGGCCATCGTCGCGCCAGTGGAAGTGATCAAGTATTTTGGTGAAGACGCGATCAATGCCAAAGAATGTGAGATTGCCTACAACGCAACCCTCATGGCTCTGCTCTGGGATGCAGTAGCAACCAAGAAGACAGCGCTATTGAATCTGGGCATACAGAGTATTCCGATGAAGCTGGAGCGTGCGACTTGGCTTAATTACGTACGCTGTCATGACGATATCGGGCTCGGCTTTGATGATAACGATATCCGTCTTGCTGGGTACGACCCTAAATCACATCGCAATTTTCTCGTTAATTACTATACCGATAATCACAAATCATCCATCGCTAGAGGCGTGGCATTTGGCATTAACAAAAAAACTGGCGACGCCAGAATCGCTGGCTCACTGGCCTCTTTATCTGGCTTGGAATCAGCCTTGGAAAGCGGTGACAAAGAAGCCATCCAGAACAGCATCAAAACCATAGACCTGTTACACAGCGTAATGCTGGCATTTGGCGGCATTCCCCTTATTTACTACGGTGACGCCGTTGGTGTGCTCAATGACAAATCCTACCTCGATGACGAATACAAAAAAACAGATAGCCGCTGGGTACACAGGCCAAATATGAACTGGAAAAAGGTCGAGCTGAGGAAAGTACCGGGCACCCCAGAAAACCTGATTTTCAGCGCATTAAAAAAGATGATTTCCGTACGCAAGGAGCTGACCGCATTTGCTGACCACAACAATCGTGAGTTGCTGGCGGTAGATAACCCACATTTATTCGTGTTCTCACGATTTGACCTGATCAACAAATACTCACGTGTATTGGTGATCTGCAATTTCGATGCGAATCCGCAAAATTTGAATATTCACGAGCTGCGCAAAAAAGGGTTTTTGCCTTATGACACAGTTAAAGATTTGTACACGGGAGACAACTTCAGCTTGGCGGAAGAGTTTTTGACTGTACCTGCATTAGGGTTTTACTGGTTAGAGACCTGAGCTGGCCCCAGCTTAAAATTTCATAATCCACAGTAAGAAACTGCTTACTTTAATAGAGCATATTTCTGACAGACGATTAATCCTACTTCCGATAGTTGCGTTGATACTGCTTTGATATTTTGAACTCCTGTAGATATTGATTAGGAGTTTGAGATGACAAACGAACATCAAAATTCAATCTATATATTGCACCAGTCCGATACATCCGAAGAAGAATCTACCAGATTCCGCCAATGGCTCATTTCAGCCTCAGTCCAAGGCTTGATCTACCTGTTTAGCGGTTTTGCTATCGTGGTAAATCTCTTCGGAACACATTTTCTGGATTAATGATTGGGAGTATGTGGAGGCAGTGGGTTGCGCAGTCTCCACATACCCTTTAATCAGTCTATTTGGCTAATTCGGCCAAGCCGAACGTACTTGAGCCCCAATAAGCGGGAGTAAAATCATGCATAAATTTCTTATAAATAGCCTTTTCGGCATCATGCTTGCGCTTGGTTCAAGCATTTTTAGTCTATCGTGGGCGGCAATCGTGACGCCAGATGATTCGATGATGCCCTGCGATAAGGTGAAAATAGATAATAAACCGTGCTCAACAGATTCTGATGGCGTGAAAAGACCTGAGCCAGTACCTACCGAAAAGGACACGATTGTTATCCCGCCTGAGATCCCCGCCGAAAAACTCCCTGACCGCAAAAATATATCCCCAGGATTGGATACCCGAGAATCAGGCATTAAGTCACTGCGGTATTGATTGGGCAACGGCAATTACTCAATCCGTGTGTCGCAGGTTCGAGCCTAGGTCGAGGAGCCAGACAAAACCTAAAAAGGCACTCATCATGAGTGCCTTTTTTGTTGCCCGCTATTTCTAATATCCCACACTCTGTGCTATCTCCTTGATAGACATAAAAAATTTACTTCTGCTACTATTCTCATATTAAACAATGTATTTATAACTCCCCGTGTTACATGAACGGGGGAGGTCGCTTCTTATCATTAGTTAATTGAGCGTATTAAAAACGAGATATAGATCAAGACATATTTGAGACATTAGATGAAAAACATTAAATATTTTTTTAATACGGTTTTTAGCAAAGCTTATTGGCAATATATATTCATATCCCGCGCTGGAATCGAATCAATTCTCGCCATTTATGGGGGAATCTATCTCATAGCTGAATCACTTGATTTTTTCAGCATATATACAAAAGATAAGTATGGAGCCTACGCTTTTGTGATTTTTTTTATATTATCAGTTGTTATATCTATTTTGATACGCCGTCCAATTAAATCAATTTTGTTGGAATTTAAAAGTATAGATATTAACTTGGAAGTAAGAATCGATGATTTATTCGAAGTAAGTGGCGCAGTTATGGTGAGCACCAATACTATCTTTGAAGCAGATGTTGCTGGTGGCAAGATTGCGCATAATAGCTTGCAGGGTCAGTTTACTTCTAAATACTTTACTGGTAATCAGAATGAGCTGATTAACAAAATTAATTATGAGTTGAACAAATTGCAATTATCAAAACCCTACCCAATGGGCACCACAATTACTATTAACACCCATGGTAAAGCTTTTTACTTGAATGCGATGTCTGAATTAAACTCGCAAGGGAATGCTTCAACTACCCTAGACGACATTGAGCAAGCTCTAGCAGGTCTTTGGAAGCATGTAAGGGACGAAGGTGAATTGCAGGAGCTGGTTCTGCCAGTAATCGGCACAGGTAGAGGTCGAATTAACCAATCCCGAAAAAAGATAATATCTATAATGGCGGAGTCTTTTATAAAGACATCAATTTTGGGTAAATTTACAGGAAAATTGATTATCGTAATTCGATCTGAAGATGCAGATAATTTTAAAGTGAATTTATACGATATCAAAGATCATCTAAATCAAGTTCTAGATTCTTATATTTAGAGCTATTTTTTGTCTAGAGTTTAGTCCGTTGACAAAAGTTATGTCCGTAAATACTGAAAGAGAAAGTAATGGCATATCGTAATGGAACATACGTAGCTTTTCACGCTAACAATACAAGCGACCCAACAGCGTCAGATATTAAATACTACAACACTCTCAAAATGTGGAGTTCTAATAAAAGTATTGAATTTAATTTAATTAATAGTCATGAAAAAACATCAGCAGTACGAGACACGTCATTAAGAGAAACTCTTCGTAGAGCGTTAGTAACGAGGCTTAATAACTCAAAACATATGCTGTTAATCCTTACAGAAACAACTAAAAATGATACAGATTGGGTACCATTTGAAATTTCACATGCAATAGACACCTGTAATATACCTATCATTGCAGTTTATCCAAATTTCGACTAGATTATGGCGCCAAATCTTTTATCTAGTTACTGGCCTCAAGCATTAGCAACACGAATTAACAATAGAAATGCCAGAGTTATTCATATTCCATTTAAGAAAGAACCAATAGTTGATGCAATTGATCAATTTAGCATAAACAATCAAACCTATCCTGTTGATGGGCTTGGGTACTACAACCGCCAAGCTTATATCTCATGGGGTATATTAAGCCCATAGTATCCAATCATTCAAGCGGGCTAAGATAAATCGTATATGTCCGCTAGGGGCGAAAGAAGACATTATTTCTTATGGAGTTATTTTGAAAAATTCAGAATTTAATCTCCCTTCATTTTTGTGCTTAAGTACGAGTGTTTTGGGTTGGTTTATTGCAGTTAGCGGCTGGATATATGGTCTTTCTGTTGATAATAAACTAATAAATAACCCTCACATATCATACGACCACAGAGTTATATTTCAATATTCATCAATATTGCTCGGCGCTTTCATCTGCTTCATTGGTATTTGTTCGTCATTAATCATGCTGCGTTACTTTCAAAAAAATAGCTTGTTTTTAGGCTCCATTGCCATCGGTGGGTTGTTTTTGGCTATTTTCTTCTCATATGTAATCGCCCAAATGTTTTTGTCATTAATGGGTCGTTAGGAGTTAATCAGGATAGTCAGAATCCAGTTACCTGATTCGTCAGTTTTGGTGAGCCATAAAAAAGCCCCACATCATAGTGGGGCTTTTTTATGTCAGAATATTTGGCCGAAACAGACTTCAAAATCGAGTGATATTAATTACTCTTTGGTATTAAATATTGACACCAACGACTTATTAATTTCATTCTGAACAAGTACAGGCGCCATAGACGGGTTGGATTTTAATGTTGTTGCCCAATCTGCATTTAAATCTATGGTAGCTTGAGAGGCAGTAGTATCAGTCGCAGTGCCATTCAATTGTGATGTAAGGCCAGCAAGCTCAGCAGGCAAGCTATTATCAGTAGAAGAGTCGGTACTGGAGTTGTCGCCAAACAGCAGCTTGTCGTTACTCAATTTGCTTGCATTGATTTGCTGTAATAAGCCTTGCGCTGTATAGGTTTGAGTTGCTGGATTAGTGGCGGTGCTATTTAAAGTTACAGACGAGCTGGCAGATGATTCAATTTGATTCAGGATTGACGATATATCAGTATCCGTTGAAGTAGTGGTGGTAGAAGTTCCAGACGTGGAATACACACTATTTAAAAGATTAGAGTACCCATTAGTTACAGATGATATAGCCACAGTAGCCTCGCTTCTTACAAAGTTACAACACAAATATACCTAACTAGACTAACGGCAGCATTCTTGTGAATCTTTATAGGTGATTCAAATATTGGCCAAATAAAAAGCCAGCATCTGATGCTGGCTTTTTATTTTACAAACAGTGGTCTAGATATCTAAACGCTTAACGCACTCTGAACCGTGTACATATTCCATGGTAGTGCTGGCGCGGCCATGCGCTTTGCACTGAGTAGCATTTTTTCTAGTTCTGTTACGGTTACTGGCGGGCTGAAATAGTAGCCTTGGATGTGATCGCATCGGTAGTGTCGCAAATAGGCCAGTTGGCCGATGGTTTCTACCCCTTCGGCGATGACTTCCATCTTGAGCCCATGCGCCATGCGAATGATGGTCAAGGCCAGGGCGGCATCGTCGGCGTTGTGTGTGATGTCTCGAATAAAGGCGATGTCGATCTTTAGTTTATCTATGGGAAAGCGGCGCAAATAGGCGAGGCTTGAATAGCCAGTGCCAAAGTCGTCAATTGAAATCTGTACCCCTAGTTTTTTCAGTTTATCCAAAATAGCGATGGTACGTTCGGTATTGACCATCATCGAGCTCTCGGTTAACTCGAGCTCGAGCAGATGGGGTGGAATATCATTTTCAGTGAGGGCGCTAATCACATCGCCATCAAGATCACCTTCTACAAACTGTTGCCCAGAAACATTCACCGATATTTGTAGCGCACCTACTGAAGACTGCCTCCATAGCGCGATTTGCTTGCATGCTGTGGCAATCACCCAACTGCCTACACGTACTATCAGTCCTGTATCTTCCAGTACTGGAATGAAAAATTGTGGAGACACCATGCCATGCCCGGGTCTATTCCAGCGGATTAAGGCTTCAACGCCAGTAATGCGGCCAGTTTTAAGGTACACCTTGGGTTGGTAGTAGAGCTCAAACTCTTCATTTTCAATGGCTTTGCGCAGGGCTTTTTCCATTTCAAGGCGTGCCAATACATCTACATTCATTTGCGCAGTAAAGAAGCGGTAGGTGTCACGGCCTGCATGCTTGGCGCGGTACATGGCCGTGTCAGCATATTTGAGCAAGGTTTGCGCGTCAGAGGCATCATTGGGGTGCAGGGTGATACCAATACTGGCTGTCACGGTCACTTCATTGCCGCTAAGGTAGAAGGGCTCACGCAGTGCATCGCGTATTTTGTTAGCGACTACGGTGGCGCCTAGTTCGTCGTCTTCCATGGTGAGGATAAGCGCAAACTCATCTCCGCCCATACGACCGACCGTATCGCGAATGCGCACACATTGCACCAATCGGTTGCTGAACTCAATGAGTAGTTCGTCGCCCACCATATGCCCCAATGTATCGTTCACATTTTTAAAGTGATCCATATCGACAAACAATACGGCGACCAGCCATTTGCTTTCAATGGCCTGGGTCAATGTTTTTCTGAGCATTTCGTAGAACAGGGTGCGGTTAGGCAGGCCGGTGAGTGGGTCATAGTGCGCAAGATGATGCATTCGTCTCTCTGCTTCTTTGCGTTCTGTGATGTCGCGTATTACACCAACAATAATCCACTCATTGCCAGACCGCTGTGCATGGCGATATATTTCTACCTGAATTTCAGAACCATCCTTACGCCTAAGCTGAGTCTCTTTTAATTCAAACTTGCTGTGCCCATTAATTACGCCATCGTATTCCCTAGCCAGCTCTTTTGGTGCGCCTGCACCTATGTGTGAAGGGCCAATTTTGAGCAACTCTTCTCGCGTGTAACCCAGCATATTGCAAGCCGTGGCATTCACTTCAACATAGTGCATGGTGGCACGATCTACCAGCGTAATGGCGTCGGTCGTTGCGTCCATTGCCAGGCGAAAACGCTTTAGGTCTGCCGTGCGCTCCTGTATTTGCTGCTCCAGCAAGGCATTATGGTTCTGCAGAAAATCGTCAAAGGCTTTCAAGCGTAATAGGTTACGTATTCTTAGCCACATTTCAGTACGGTCTATGGGTTTGCTGAGAAACTCTTCGGCGCCCGCTTTCAGGCCAGCAAGGCAGGCACTTTGGTCGCTAAGTGCGGTGACCATGATGATGGGGATGTTGGCGGTGCTGGGGTCGGCCTTGAGTATGGCTGTCATCTGGTAGCCATCCATTTCTGGCATCATGATGTCGAGCAAAATCAGATCTGGTGGGTTGCTTGCAATCAATGATAGCGCTTGTAAGCCGCTATTGGCGCATATGGTCAGATAGCCCTCTGGCTTCAGCATTGCAGATAGTAGTTTGCAATTCTGCGGCTCATCGTCAACGATGAGTATGGTGGCGTTGGGACTAGTCATGACATCTCCTTTAGAAGATTTTATGGGTGGAGTTTATGGTGCTCTGCCTTTAGTTCTAAACGGACTTCTTATCACTATTCAGTAAGGAATTCACCACACTGTATAACTCCTTGTAGCGTATGGGCTTGGCGATATAAGCGTCACAACCAGCGGCTTTGGTCTTTGCCTCATCTTCTTTCATGGCCATTGCCGTGAGCGCAATCACAGGGATGGCAGCGGTGGAAGGGTGTTGTTTGAGTATGACCGTTGCTGCCAAGCCATCCATGCCAGGTAGTTGGATGTCCATGAGAATCAAGTCTGGCTGCTCTGCGCGCGCTAATGTCAGCCCAGTTTCGGCATCTACAGCACACAGCAAGGTATGGCCTACATTGCGTAATAACATGCAAGCCAGTTTCATGTTGGCCGGGTTGTCTTCAATAATGAGTATATTGGCCATTGAGTCCCTATGATGCTGTGCGCAGAGGTAGCCAGACAGCAAAGTGCGAGCCTTTGCCTTCTTCGCTGGCAACAGCCACTGTGCCTCCATGTAATTCGACCAGCTGTTTAACCATGGCCAACCCCAGGCCTGTTCCCTCAAATTTACGCGCGAGGCTGCTATCAATCTGGGTAAAGGCCTGAAACAGTTTGCTCATGTTTTCGATGCTGATGCCGATGCCGTTATCACTCACGCTGAGTTCGAGAAATTCGCTGTACTTACTATCTTGTTGGTTATCTTCGAGGTTATCTGCCAGCGCAAAGCCGTGTACAGGCCAATTACCATCCATACTGCCTACCGCACTGCGGGCAACGCGATGTGCATGCAGTGCTACATGCCCACCTTTGGCACTGAATTTCACAGCATTCGATAACAAGTTATAGACGATCTGCTTGGTCTTGCGCATATCGAGCTGAGGCAACTCTGACTCCAGCGCCGTGTCGGGCAAAAGCAAATCATCGCCTATTTCAAGCTCAAGGCTGATGCCGTGCGCTGCGGCTTTTTCGCGGACGATGGTCAGGCTGTTAGATAACAACCAGTTTAGATCGGTGGGTTCCAGCTCAAGCGTCATCATGCCGGCTTCAACCTTGGATAAATCGAGGATGTCATTGATAAGCGAGAGCAGATGCTGCCCGCTGCTGAAAATGTCGCCTATATACTCAAGCTGTGTCTCATCCATACTGCCTGCCAGGCCATCTTTGAGTGCTTCGGAAAAACCAATAATCGCATTAAGAGGCGTACGCAATTCATGCGACATAGTGGCCAGGAACACCGATTTCATGCGGGTAGCATGCTCAAGCTCGACATTTTTCTCTTGCAGTGCCAAGTCTATGCGCTTGCGCTCAGTCACGTCGCGCGCCGAGGCAAATACGCCTTGTAGCTTGCGCTCACGGTCGTAAAAAGTGGCGGCATTGTATGAAACTACGGTTTCTTCGCCATCTTGCGCGCGCACTGTGAGCTCATAGTTACTCACCTTGTTTTCGGTGAGCACACGTTTGATGGCAGCTTCAGCTTTGACGGGGTCGGTAAAGAAATTCTTGGAAGGGGCACCTATCAACTCATCGCGCGTGCGCCCGGTGAGCTCTATCATCTGCTGGTTCACATCGGAGATTACGCCTTGCGGGTCGGTCATCATCAGCGCGTCGATATTTGATTCGATCAACGAGCGTGTATAAAACTGCTGGTCTCGCAGACGTTGATCAAGCAATGCACGGTCGGCTTCTACCAGTTTGCGCGCCGTATTATCAGTACCGATCAGCAGGTAGCCAATGATGCGCTCTTGCGCATCGCGCAACGCAGTTACCGAGACTACGGCTGGGAAGCGGCTGGTATCTTTGCGGATATACGTAAGCTCGTAAATATCCTCTATGCCGCGCGAGGCTTTAAATACCAGGGCTTCAAACCCTGGTGTGATGGTGGTGGCAAGCTCCAGGCTCAGGGCCTCGGCACGTGCAATCACTTCCTGTGGATCAGAGATGTCAGCAGGGGTGATGGTATTCACCACTTCGGCTGCGGTATAGCCCAGCATGCGCTCGGCACCCACGTTGAATATCTGGATAACGCCTCTGGCATCAGTCGCGATGCTGGAAAAATTGGCGCTGTTGAATATGGCATTTTGCAAAGCGCCAGCCTTCAGCAGTGCTTCTTCAGCCTGTTTGCGGGCAGTATTGTCGGTACCTATCAACAGATAGCCAATAATTGCATCCTGCGGGTCGCGCAGGGCTGTTACCGAAACGACGGCAGGGAATCGGCTGCCATCTTTACGGATATAAGTGAGCTCGTAAATGTCTTCTATGCCGCGCGAGGCCTTGAAAACTAGAGCTTCAAACCCAGGTGTGATGGTGGTGCCAAGTTCTAGACTTAAGGCTTCGGCGCGAATAATGACTTCTTGCGGGTCAGAAATATCGGCGGGGGTGATGGTATTTACCACATCGGCGGCGGTGTAACCGAGCATGCGCTCTGCACCCACGTTGAATATCTGGATCACACCCTTGGCATCGGTGGCGATACTTGAGAAATTGGCGCTGTTGAAAATAGCATTTTGTAGGGCGCCTGCCTTAAGTAACGCCTCGGTATGCCTGACATCGATAGTGTGCCAATCGAGAATGCGTTCTGTATTTTCACGCTTGGCTGCTTGATTGAGTGAATCCGCCATGTCATGAAACACTTGATCTAGTTCGGCAATCTCATCGCTACCCGTGAGCGGTGCCGCAAGTGCTTTACCTGTGGCCAGGTTGTTTGCATTGTTGCGCAGTTGCTGCAGGCGCTTGCTTAAACTGCCGCTGAAAGAAAGTGCCAAAATTGAAGATAAGAGAATGGCTGCAGTTGTGCCCGAAACCAGCAACCAGCTTAATCTTTGCCATGAAGTTTCTAGAGCTTGCCGACGTGCTGTGCCCAAACGTAGCTCTTCTTGAGAGAAGCTAGCGACTTCGGCGCGCAACTTTTTCATCAGATCAACGCCTTTTCTTGAAACGATTTCCCGTTCAATCTGCTTTTTATTATCTGTTTTGATCAAGGCTATGACGTAGCTCAGGTAGTCCATTCTTTCCACAGCCGCTTGCGCTACTCTTTGTGCACTGAGTTCTTGTTGTGGATTGTCACTAACCAGATTAAGCAGGTGTTGCGTGATTTGTGCGATGGACTGCAATGTCGCTGGATAAGCTTCAACAAAAGATGCATCGCACGTGATCATGTAGCCTCGCACGCTGCTTTCTGTATCGATGATTTGCGAGACTAGTGCCTGTGATGTGTTAATCACCTCAGTGGAGTGTATCGTCAGCGTTTGCATTGATTCACTCTCGTGTTTGATATGCGCAACCAGGCTTACAAAGGTCAGTAGCAGGCTTAGCGGCATCACAATCATGAGCATGCCCTTGTAGGATATTTTCGCCGTTGTGAGCCAACGTATTGCCAGCGTAATAAACCCAACGCCCAGCGTGGCAAACAATGCTCCCAGGGAGATTACGCGCCATGATTGCTCAGGTAATAGTGCACTCACGCCAACCAAAAGCGGTGGTAACAGGCTTATGCCGATACCCGCATACCAATTAGGGAGTCCGTCTGCGCCATATTCAGCATGCTTCCATGCGTAGTGAAGCATAGCCAGACCATAAGCAAACATTGCCAGAGACGTATTGAGTGCCATCTGTAAATTAAGGCTAAATATGAATACGGTGCTTATGTGGAATGTATAAGCGATAAGCGAAGTGAGCGCCAAACTCAGCGTGACTGAATTGAGAATGCCAAACATTCCATAAGCCTGATTGCGTATGGCGATAATGAATAGTGCGCTGCCTGCCACTATAAAACTGACTGCAGTGGTGAGTAGCATTCGCCCTGGGGCGTTGGATGGCGTGATATCCCAAGGGGAGAAGAAAAGGGTGTCGATGCCGAGTGAAAGTCCCGTCGCATATTCCACTATGACTGCCAGACCCATCAAGCTAATGAATGCCCCACAAATCAAGAGTGGCAATCGCCTATGAGTGCAGAGGCTGATGCCGCCTATTCCAAGCGCAATAAAGCATAGTGCTGCGTTGTATTGCATGGGAATAAAGTCTTGAAAAACTTGAACAGCACCGCCGATATGCGCATGCCAGCCAATGAGTACGCTGAGCGCCATGAGTATGATTAGAGCTGAGATCACAAAAATGTATTTGCCACATCTTTTTCTTGGCGAACTTTGAGTACTCAAGCTAATCCTCTCAGTTTCAAATCATTGCTTACGGTTCGCTAATGTATAGCGGCCGCAGAAGTTACATCCCGATGAATGAGAGCCAAGAATAGGTATACGCTATATTGGATGTCAGAACGACGGTTTATTCATGATGATGAGGCTGAATAGATTGGCACTCTTAGAAAACTACGCTCTTAATTGCTTTTCAACATCTACTTCTTAACATGATTATTTGATTGTGTTCTGTTCGATACCGCACATAAGAGAGGGTTTATAATTTTCTTTTTTTGAAACCCAAACAAAAAAGGGTTACGTTTTCACGTAACCCTTTGATACATTGAGAACTATCATCTCTATTTTTAAACCACTCATGGTGAGCCGGATACGAGAAGGCTAGTGTCTAGGTGCTGGCTCTTTTCATTTTTTTGCTTCCTCAGGAAATTCATTAAATATATCTTTAGTTAAATTTGATTTATATAAATAAAGTGAAATGACGATATCAAATATAAGCACACTAAAAATCAAGCTTAAATTCTCAAATGTGAATTTCTGGATTAAATCAAAATTTAAGTATGTGAAAAGTAAAATTGAGCCCAAGTATGAACATAGAAGCAGCTTTCTACCGTTCAACCAGACTAAACGCATGATCTTATGTGCTTCTGGCAATCTGTGACCAGTCGATAATAGAACCATTAAAGCTGGAATATCCAGAAAAATTAGCGCTGGACTAAGTTGAACAGCAAGCCAATCCGTCGATAACACTTCTGCTGGCATCAATTTGTATGCGGCTAAAAATATGATGTGTCTTAAACCATAGATCATCGACAACCATAAAACGCCTGGAATTTTTAGATTTAGATAATCGTCGTAAAAACGAGCGTCATATTTAAGCAAAGTTAAGAACTTTCTGTATGAATTAATCATATAAAGTATAGCGTAAGGTTTTTGCATGCAATAGATTCAAAATAAAAAGCCAGCATCAAATGCTGGCTTTTTATTTTACAAACAGTGATCTAGATATCTAAACGCTTAACGCACTATCAATTCTATCTAATGCGTTCACCAGGTTTTCCATTGAAGTGGCGAACGAAATACGGAAATAACCTTCAGCGCCGAATGCAGAGCCTGGCACCACAGCTACGCCCACTTTTTCAAGTAGGTATTCTGAGAGTGCCATATCGTTTTCAGTGCTGATCTTGCCTGCTTTGAACAGGTTACTGATGGCAACACGTGCATCTGGGAAGGCATAGAATGCACCGCCTGCTTTAATACAGTTTAAGCCCTGCATGCTGTTAAAACGGTTGACCACGTATTCATGGCGCTCGATGAATGCTTCTACCATCGGTGTAATACAGTCTTGCGGGCCTTCAAGCGCGGCTTGTGCGGCTACTTGTGAGATAGATGTTGGGTTGGAGGTAGATTGCGATTGCAGTATCTCCATGGCCTTGATGATATAGGCAGGGCCAGCGGCATAGCCAATGCGCCAGCCTGTCATTGAGTAAGCTTTAGATACACCATTGAGCACGATGCAGCGAGGCTTTAACTCAGGCGTTGCATTGAGTATGTTGTAGAACTTTTCGCCTGTGAGGTTCACGTGTTCATACATGTCATCAGTGGCTACCAGCACATGCGGGTATTTTTTCAACACTTCGCCCAAGGCCTTTAATTCTGCCAGGGTATAGACAGAGCCTGTAGGGTTAGATGGTGAGTTGATCATGAACAGCTTAGTTTTTGGCGTAATCGCCGCTTCAAGTTGCGCGGGTAGTAATTTGAAACCTTGCTCAATACCACACTGGATAATAACTGGTTTCGCACCCGCTACCAGCGCGATATCTGCATACGAAACCCAGTATGGTGCAGGGACAATGACTTCATCACCCGGGTTGAGCACAGCAAGCGCTAGGTTGAAAATACATTGCTTGCCGCCTACACCGACGATAACTTCTTTTTCTGTGTATTCGAGGCCATTCTGGTTCTTGAATTTGGTGACAATGGCTTTTTTCAGGCCTGGAATACCTGCAACAGGGGTGTATTTGGTAAAGCCGCGATCAATGGCTTTCTTGGCGGCATCTTTAATGTGTTGCGGTGTATCAAAATCTGGCTCGCCAGCGCCCAGACCGATGATGTCTTTGCCTTCAGCCTTGAGCTTGCCAGCACGTGCTGTGACTGCAAGGGTGGGGGATTCTTTGATGGTTTGAACGCGGTCTGAGAGGGTGATATCGAACTGTTCCAAAATGGCTATCCTTAGGGCGGCTGGCTATATATCGACTATATAACCAAAGGGTACGGTAAAAAACATGCGATTTTACGCGCAAAACCACTGATAAGAAACTAAAAACTGCAGTTTTTTCTTAATATCCAGATGCTTATCTGCCAACCCAAAGATTCACTAAGCTCAATATCCAACCTTATTGGCAGGGCTCTTTGCAGGTGATTGCAGTGTCAAACTCTTGTGCGATATCTTTATCAATATCTTGCAGTGCAAGCTTGATGGCGTTCACTTCTTTTTGATCGCCTTTTTTCGAGGCAATCATCCCTATCCTGAATAGAGCGTCGCTATTCAATGAGTTGATGGCTATTGCTTTTTGATAAGATTTCATGGCTTCATCTTGCTGCCCAAGATTCTCCTGCGCAAAACCAATTTCATACCAGGCTTCGGTACTATTGGGTTCTGCTTTAATCCACTTGGTGGCAATTTCATCAAGCTTGCCCCAGTCGCCTTGTAATTCAGGGATAGCAATCTGCAAGAAGTACGGTTTATCGCTTTCTTCAGCCTCCCAGAATGTTTTGCCTTCAATCAGAAAGTTCTTTTCCATGGGCAGGTTTTGCAGGCTGGCAAGCCAGTCAATCGGTAAGGCATAGAAGTAGGAGTGATGACCTATGGTTTTGAAAGTATTGATGCCAATTAAATGACCTTCGTTATCAAACAGGCCACTTCCACTTGCCCCCAAGCCAAATCGTGCAGTGCTGCGGATGATGTTGCCATGATCTAATGGGTAAACGGATTTGATGGTGCCAACTGAAGTAATGGGGTTAGGGCTGCCGCCAGAATGGCCGATTGCGATGATTTCTTGGCCTTTTTTAAGGCCTTCGCTACTGCCTAATTCTACTGGCTTGGTTGGCAAGCCTTCTGTGGTTAAAAGACATAAATCATGGTTGCGATCAGCCTGAATGCCGCTGATGGTAAATGTTTCATCCCCACGTGAGATCCAAGGCTCTTTGGTTTGGCGGAATATGTGGCAATTGGTGAGTACCTTGTTGTCACCAACCACCACGCCCGACCCATAAGCCAAGCTACCATTGGTGTTATAGCCGCGCACTAATACGATAGAGAAAAATGAGCCCATTAATTTATCTTGCTCGAACGCCATTGCTGGCTGAATCAGGGCAGATAAAAGCAGGCTAGTAACGCTTACAAACAAGATGAAATATCGCATGGTTTTCCTCGAAATCAGTCATTATTATAATAATGTTGGCTAGCTGCTTGCTTAAGCACAATGCGCCGCCATCTATGCTTTATAGCTATGATGTAACGTTAACCTAGACACTAAAATTATGGGCAAAGTTCGCGACTCGCCCTGTTAGAATGAATGCTTAATCCAAAGGCTTTGAATGATCGTCACTTTCCCCAATAGTCTGTACAAACTACATCAACCATTCCAGCCCGCAGGCGACCAGCCGCAAGCCATTGAGAAACTCACGGCGGGCATAGAGCAAGGCATGAAATTCCAGACTTTGCTCGGGGTAACGGGCTCTGGTAAGACTTATACGATTGCCAATGTCATTGCTCGAATCGGCCGCCCAGCGATTGTGATGGCGCCCAATAAAACGCTGGCTGCACAGTTATATTCAGAGTTTCGCGAGTTTTTTCCGCACAATTCGGTGGAGTATTTCGTCTCGTATTACGATTACTACCAGCCTGAGGCTTATGTGCCTTCTCGTGATCTGTTCATTGAAAAAGATTCCAGCATCAATGAACATATTGAGCAGATGCGTCTCTCTGCTACCAAGGCATTATTGGAGCGTGAAGACAGTATTATCGTGGCCACGGTTTCGGCCATTTACGGTATTGGCGACCCGACTGATTACCACGGCATGGTGCTGCACCTGACACAAGGCGAGAAGATTCCGCAACGCGATATCATTCAGCGGCTGGTCGGCATGCAGTATGACCGCAACGATTTTGATTTTTCGCGTGGCGCATTCCGAGTGCGTGGCGATGTGATTGATGTATTCCCAGCTGAAAACTCTGAGACAGCCATCCGCATTTCTTTGTTTGATGATGAAGTCGAATCGCTGACCATGTTTGACCCGTTGACAGGGCAGATTTTCCAGAAAATCCAGCGCTATACGGTTTATCCATCCAGCCACTATGTCACGCCGCGCGAGACGACGATTCGCGCTATGGAAAAGATCAAGGCTGAGCTACGTGACCGTGTCGATTTTTATATCAAGACTGGCAAGCTAGTAGAAGCGCAACGTATTGAGCAGCGCACACGATTTGACTTGGAAATGTTGAATGAGATTGGCTTCTGCAAGGGTATCGAAAACTACTCGCGCCATTTATCAGGCCGTAACCCAGGAGATCCACCACCTACGTTGATTGATTACTTGCCTGAAAATGCATTGATGATTATCGATGAAAGCCACGTCACTGTGCCGCAAGTAGGTGGCATGTATAAAGGCGACAGGTCGCGTAAAGAAAACCTGGTGGATTACGGATTCCGCCTGCCATCTGCGCTTGATAATCGTCCGCTCAAGTTTGAAGAGTTTGAAAAGATCATGCGCCAGTGCATATTCGTTTCAGCAACACCTGCTGATTACGAGGCTGCGCATACGCAGCAAGTGGTTGAGCAAGTTGCCCGACCAACTGGTTTGGTTGACCCTGAAATCACGGTTAAACCTGCAGATACGCAGGTGGATGATCTGCTGTCCGAAATCAAGCTGCGCGTAGCTGTTAAAGAGCGTGTGTTAGCCACTACGCTGACCAAGCGAATGGCGGAAGATTTGACGGATTATCTCTCTGAGCATGGCGTGAAAGTACGTTACCTACATTCTGATATTGATACGGTTGAGCGTGTGGAGATTATTCGCGATTTACGCTTGGGCGAATTTGATGTGCTGGTTGGTATCAATCTGTTACGCGAAGGTTTGGATATTCCAGAGGTATCACTGGTTGCTGTGCTGGATGCCGATAAAGAAGGTTTTTTACGTTCAGAGCGTTCATTGATTCAAACATCGGGTCGTGCGGCACGTAACCTTAACGGTAAGGTGATTTTTTACGCTAATAGAATCACGCGCTCAATGAAAGCTGCTATGGATGAGACATCTCGCAGGCGCATCAAGCAAATGGCTTTTAATGAAGCCAATGGCATTGTGCCGCGCGGTGTGACTAAGCGTATCAAGGACATTATTGATGGCGTGTACGACATAGACGACGCCAAGCGTGAACGCAAAGCCGCACAAGACCAAGCCAGCTACGAAGCGTTGAGCGAGAAGCAGATACTCAAAGAGATCAAGCGCATAGAAAAAGCCATGCACGATAGTGCCAAGAATCTTGAGTTTGAAAAAGCAGCCGATTATCGCGACCAGCTTAAAAAACTTAAAGCTAAGTTCTATGGCGCCGATGTGCCAGACGAAATTTCCTAGAACTGATCCTTCATTTTCCTTGAGCACAATACATATTGCCTGAACTATAACAGTTGCATATAATGAGAATCATTCCCATTTGTGGTTTGGGATTATTAATATCAATGGTTTATATAAAGGAAATAACATGGCTCATAAAATCTTAATGTCTATGCTCGCAGTGACTGCATTTATAGCTGGCGGCCTAATCGTTACCCCACAGGCTCAAGCGGCAGATTGTGAAGTTGCGATTGATGCAACCGATGCAATGACTTTCAGCACCAAAACGATTGAAGTGAAAAAAAGCTGTAAAGAGTTCACTATCAAGCTAAGCCATTCAGGCAAATTGGCTAAAAATATCATGGGACATAATGTGGTGGTGGCAAAAGCAGCAGATCAGGCTGGTGTGCTTGAAGATGGAAGCGCTGCAGGTGCAGATAATAACTATTTGAAGCCTAGCGATGCACGTGTGATTGCCTCTACTAAAATTATTGGTGGTGGTGAAAGCACAACAACAAAATTCGCGACCAGCAAACTGAATGCGCAAGACAGTTATGTGTTTTTCTGTGCTTTCCCTGGCCATGCCATGATGATGAAGGGCCTTGTCAAACTGATCTAAGCAAGTCACTCTTTGGTTGATACATGCCTCGCATTTATCAACCAAGTTTTAGTAAGTGACTAGCAATTTTTTAATATTGCCTAATCTGCCAGTACCTCTAGAAATGCATCTCCATACCGCAGTAATTTAGCCTGACCAACACCACTGATCTTTGCCAGATCGTCCAGCGTTTGTGGTTTCTGGTTTAGTATTTCCAGTAAGGTACTATCATGGAAAATCAGGTAAGGAGGCACGCCTTGCTCTTTTGCCAGCTCCATTCTTTTATCTTTGAGTGCTTGCCACAGTGGATCTTCATTAGCGCCTGCGTAAGCTTCTTTGCTGCGTGACGCACGCTCGGCCTTGCTGGTTTTTCTTTGGGTAACTTCAACATCTCGTCTTAACCAGACTTCCTGCTCGCTGCGCAATACTGGTTTTGCTAATTCGGTCAGCTTTAGTCCCCCATAAGACGTAATGTCTGATTCAAGAAATCCAACTGCGACCAATTGCCGAAAGATGCTGCTCCACTGAGTTTGAGTTAAAGCCTTGCCTATACCAAACGTGCTCAGTTGCTGATGGCCGAATTGCTCAATTCTTGGCGTGTTCTTGCCAAGTAACACATCAATTAAATGCACTACGCCAAAGCGTTGTCCTGTGCGATACACGCAAGAGAGCGCCATTTGTGAGGCTTGTGTGGCGTCCCAAGTATCCACAGGGGTCAGGCAGTTATCGCATTGACCACAATCACCAGGATGCTCCTCGCCGAAATAACGTAACAAGGTCTGGTGGCGACAGCTAGTGGATTCGCAGAAGCCAAGTAGGGCATCAAGCTTTTGTCGTTCTACGCGTTTGCGTTCTTCTGGCGCATCGCCAGAATCCAGCATCTGGCGCATGGAGACTACATCGCCTAATCCATAGGTCATCCACGCATTGGCACCCAAGCCATCACGCCCAGCACGCCCCGTCTCCTGATAATAGCCTTCCATACTTTTAGGTATGTCGAGATGCGCCACGAAGCGCACGTTAGGTTTATCTATGCCCATGCCGAAAGCTACGGTCGCAACCATAACGACGCCTTCCTCCTGCAAAAACTTGCGCTGGTTGGCTTCACGTATTTTGCTATCGAGGCCTGCGTGATAGGGCAGGGCTTTCCAGCCTTGGTCTTTCAGCCAGGCTGCAGTCTCTTCTACTTTTTTACGTGACAGGCAATAGACGATACCCGCATCATCAGAATGTTCTGTTTCAAGAAAATGCAGTAACTGTTGCCGTGCATTGTTTTTCTGGGTGATGCGGTATCGAATATTGGGACGGTCAAAACTGGAAACGAACTGCTCTGCATTTTCGAGCGATAACTGCTCTACAATCTCTGCACGGGTAGGCGCATCTGCTGTGGCTGTTAGGGCGATGCGTGGCACATGCGGAAACCGATCATGCAGGATAGTGAGCTGGCGATATTCAGGCCGAAAATCATGCCCCCATTGCGATACGCAATGGGCCTCATCAATAGCAAACAGCGCGAGGCGCACATGAGTATCGACTTGCTGTAACAGGCTTAAAAAGCTATTAACCATCAAGCGCTCAGGCGCCACATATAAAATCTTGGTCTGGCCTGCAAGCACCTGCGAAGTTATGCGCTGGGTTTCTTCTGCATTCAGGCTCGAGTTTAGATAAGCGGCTTCAATACCTAGTTGCTGCAAGGCCTCTACCTGGTTTTGCATCAGGGCTATGAGGGGGGAAACTACAATGGCCAAGCCATCACGCAATAGGGCAGGTAGCTGATAGCATAAAGATTTACCGCCGCCTGTAGGCATCAATACCAATGCATCACCACCCGAGCAAACATGCTCGACTACAGCTTGCTGCTTGCCGCGAAACTCACTGTAACCAAATACCTTGTGTAAGGTTGTTAGCGCTTCGGTCAAGATGAATTCTTTTTGCATGTTTGAATGGTTTGATCTTATGTTGTTGTAATCCATTGACACAGTTATCAAAAACAAAAGCCCTAGGTAACTAGGGCTTTTGTTCTTCTTGCTATTATTACACTACCTTACTTCTGTGTTTGTACAATCACCAATGGCTCATCCTGGCTGCCTTCAGCAGCTTTTTGTTGCCATGCTGCTGATTTACGTGGTTTTTTCGCTGTCTCTTGCGCTACTGGAGCCGCAGTGACTTGAATGTTATCAGCTTTGGTTTCTACCAATTGCAAGCCACTTGCGGCAAGGTCAACTGGTTTGGCCTGAGCAGGCTTGCGACGGCGCGGATTACGTGGCTTCTTATCTGATTTTTCATCAGCATTAGTTGCTTCGGCCTGATCTGCTTCAATTGCAATCGCTGGTTCTGATTTTTCTGCGGTTGTACTTTTTGAAGCTACATCATTAGTGCCCGCATCGACTTTCGCCTGAGTTACAGGAGTTTCAACGATTGTCACTTCAGAAACCTTGGTCTCAACAATATTGTTATCTTGCGTAATGGTATTCAGTACGGCTTCTACATTACCTTGATACTCAGGCACTGAATTCGCAACAGTCGTAGGTGCAGCAGCTTCAACGACATTTGGAGCTTCAATGGCATTTGGTTCAAAGGCCATTTGCGTCTGACTATCACGCTGCTGGTTTTCAGGACGTGGTGTGCGATCACGACGACCATTACGACCACGACGTCCAGAACGTGTTTGTTGTTGAGGCTGCTCACCTGACTCAGTAGGTGCGGGCGTTTGCACGTTAGCTTGAGCATTCTGTGGCGCTTTTTCACGCTCAACTCTTTCAGGGCGCTGGTTTTCAGAACGTGGGTTCTGATTCTGGCGCGGTTCCTGGTTGCGTTGCTGGTTTCTGTCTTGATTCCCCGCATTGCGCTCTGGGCGATCCGCAGCAGGCCGTTGGTTTGGTGCGCGGTCAGCATTAGTACGTTCAGCACCATTACGATCATTACCAGTGCGCTCGTTACTGCGGCCATTGCGGTTATTGCGGTTATTGCGGCCACCTCTGTTGTTGCGGTTGGCGTCACGTGTTCTATTAGTTTCAGCCTGTGTTTCTTCAACGGTAGCTGGTGTAGTACCAAACCAGTTCTTGATACGGGCGAAGAGTGACACTGCCGGAATGATTTTTTCAGCAATAGTTGGCGCAGGAGATGCAGGTGTAATACCTTTAACAGCAGCTTCAACACGCACTGGTTTAGCTTCTTGCTTGTTGGCAGCAGTTTCTTCAGTTTCGCTTGGTAGCTCAACCATTTCGTAGCTGGCGCGTGAGGTTTCTTCCGTCACGTCATCATGGCGAATGCGCACGATATTGTAGTTAGGCGTTTCCATGTGGATATTAGGGATCAACACCACTTGTACGCCCATACGTTCTTCAATCTTATGGATATCCGCACGTTTTTCATTCAGCAGGAAAGTCGCAGCCTCAACAGGCAATTGAACCTGAATGATGGCGCTGTTTTCTTTCATGGCTTCTTCTTGCGTAATGCGCAAAATGTGCAGGGCTGTAGATTCTATGCCGCGGATATGACCAGTCCCATGGCAGCGCGGACATGGAATATGGTTAGATTCACCCAAGCTAGGGCGTAAGCGCTGACGTGACAGCTCTAATAGACCAAAGCGTGAAATCTTGCCGGTTTGTACACGTGCACGGTCGTAATGCAGGGCGTCACGTAGGCGATTTTCAACATCACGCTGGTTGCGCTGGTTTTCCATGTCAATAAAGTCGATGACAACCAAACCACCCAAGTCACGCAAACGTAACTGGCGAGCGACTTCTTCCGCGGCTTCAAGGTTGGTATTGAACGCAGTTTGCTCAATATCGGCACCCTTGGTAGAGCGGCCTGAGTTAACGTCCACTGAAACCAGGGCTTCAGTATGGTCAATCACAATGGCACCGCCAGAAGGTAAGCGTACTTCACGAGAGAATGCAGTTTCGATCTGGTGCTCAATCTGGAAGCGTGAGAATAATGGAATTTCATCGCTATAGAGTTTGACGCGTGGCACATTGCCAGGCATCACGTGATTCATGAACTGAATGGCTTGTTCGTGAATATCAGGCGTATCAATCAGGATTTCGCCAATATCAGGCTGGAAGTAGTCGCGGATAGCGCGAATCACCAAGCTGCCTTCCTGATAGATCAGGAAAGGGCCGCTTTGCATGGTGGATGCACCTTCAATCGCAGTCCACAGTTGCAACAGGTAATTTAAATCCCATTGCAGTTCTTCAAAGTTGCGGCCAATACCTGCGGTACGGGCAATGATGCTCATGCCGTTAGGTACTTCAAGTTGCGCCATGACATCGCGCAATTCATTGCGATCTTCACCTTCGATACGACGTGAAACACCACCACCACGAGGGTTATTTGGCATCAGGACTAGATAGCGGCCAGCCAGTGAGATAAAAGTGGTGAGCGCTGCGCCTTTATTGCCGCGTTCATCTTTATCAACCTGAACAATGAGTTCCTGGCCTTCTTTTAATACGTCCTGAATACGGGCGCGGCCACCATCTACATTATTTAAAAAGTAGGCGCGAGCCACTTCTTTAAATGGCAAAAATCCGTGTCTATCAGTGCCGTAGTTAACGAATGCGGCTTCAAGGGAGGGTTCAATACGGGTGATGATGCCTTTGTAGATATTGCTTTTGCGCTGTTCTTTACCAGCGGATTCAATATCAAGGTCAATCAGTTTTTGTCCATCGACAATGGCAACGCGCAACTCTTCAGATTGCGTTGCATTAAATAACATGCGTTTCATTTAAGGCTCCCGCGCTCATAGCGGGTTCTTGCATCCTGATTCAGGCTACAGGGAGGGCTTGCTAGCTTCTAAATTTTACTTTTACAGATTGCATGTTTAGGGTGTTTCATCAACAGCTTGGCCATCTTTATGACCTATTTCTTTTAGTGCACCCTTATTAACAACCATCATTAATAATCATCGCCATTAAGGCTAATTCAGTGAGTGCTACTTTAGAAAATACTGATACCAAATATTGGTATCAGCTTGAATTGGTTAACGAATTTCTCGTGAGCTGTTTGGTTAAATCCCCAGTGCGTTTATTCTGTTAGTTAATTCTAATTCGGATTAACCGTAATTATCGGCTAAAATTCAGTATTTCCAGCAAATCCTTGCCCTGCTTTATGTTGCAAACATTAATATTTGCAAAACTTGCTGCAGCGGCTTGAGCGCAATTAGTTTGTTACAAAAATCGCTACATATTTTGTTTGGCGAGCGAGATTAACCAAGGTATTTTTTCAGAGAACAATCAATTCTTGAATAAGCGCTTAGCGCATTTAGTTCAAGAGTTATGTAGTATAGGCGAGATGATAAATTTAAGCAAAATTAGTAACGTAATCAGTGACGCAAGTGCAGCAATGATTACGGTGGATGAGGGTGGAGCAGGGCAGCGCATTGATAATTTTTTGTGCAAAACGCTGAAAGGTGTACCAAAAAGCCATATTTACCGCATTTTGCGCAGCGGTGAAGTACGCGTAAATAAAAAACGAATTGATGCTACTTATCGTTTGGCCATGGATGATCTGGTCAGGGTGCCCCCAATTCGTACCAGCGCCACAGTAGAAGATGTGGTCAGCCCTAAAAACATTACCCCCAAATTTGAGCAATCCATCATTTTTGAAGACGACGCCATGCTGGTGATTGACAAGCCAGAAGGGTTTGCGGTGCATGGTGGCAGTGGTATCAGTCGTGGCGTGATCGAGCAGCTCAGGTTAGAGCGGCCGCATGCCAAGTTTCTGGAGTTGGTGCATCGCTTGGATAGAGAGACTTCTGGCGTATTGATGCTGGCTAAAAAACGTAGTGCCTTGGTTGCCCTGCACGAAGCCATGCGTGGCAACTACATGGATAAGCGCTATGTAATGTTAGTGCATGGCGACTGGACCGAAAAAAAGAAGCGTGTCGTATTGCCGCTACAGAAGTATGTACTGCCCAATGGAGAGCGCCGTGTTTCTGTTCAGGATGATGGCCAAGAATCTGAAACAATCTTTCATTTGCGCAAAAGCTATGGTGAATTTACCTTGCTAGAGGCGCAATTGATTACAGGGCGCACCCACCAATTGCGTGTGCAACTGGCGCATCTTGGCTTTCCTATTGCTGGCGACCCTAAATACGGTGATTTTGCTTTTAACAAGGTGCTGCACAAGCGGGGGTTGAAACGTATGTTTCTGCATTCTGAAGTCACCAGCATTCGCCACCCGCTGAATAATGAAAAGCTCAAGCTGGTAGCACCTTTGCCACCAGAGTTAGTCAAATTTATTCAAATTCTCGATAAAAACTTAAGTAAAGAAATAGCTCAGAATAATGCCTAAAAGATTCGATTTAATAGTATTTGACTGGGATGGTACAGTCGCCAACTCTAACCAACTCATCATCAACGCAATCCGCAATGCCAGCCTTGAGGTTGGCTTGCCACAACCTACCGAAGAAGCAGTGAAAGGCATTATCGGCCTTGGTTTGCGCGAAGCGCTAATCCGCTTAGTTGGTGAAATTCCAGAGGAAAAACTGCAAGCACTGGTCGCTAGGTACAACGTGCATTACAACGCGGGTGAGAACCAGATTGTGTTGTTCGATGGTGTGGCTGAAGCCATCCCTGTACTGCATGCCCAAGGTTTCAAACTTGGTGTGGCCACAGGCAAAGGCAGAGGCGGATTGAATCGCGCTTTGATCAATAGTGGTTTGGGTCAATATTTCGGCGCGACGCGCTGTGTGGATGAATGCCACTCCAAACCCCACCCTGAAATGCTATTACAGCTAATGGACGTGTTGGATGCAACGCCAGATCGCACCCTAATGATCGGCGACACTAGTTTTGATTTGCAAATGGCTGAGAATGCAGGGGTGGCTAGCCTTGGTGTGACGTATGGCGCCCACCCATTAAATAGCCTTTTACCATTTAAGCCACTGGCGCATTTTGATGAGTTTCACAAGGTCAATCAATGGCTGACCACACACGCATAATTGCCCAAAGTGCCGCGCTTGAAGAGCGCACGCATGGCTTGCTTTTTGACCTGCCAGAATTGGGTGAGCATGTGAGTGGTTTTGTCGTGCGGTTTGATAATCAAGTTTATGCCTATGTGAACCAATGTGCACATGTGCCGATTGAGTTGGACTGGAATGAAGGTGATTTTTTTGATTTAGGTAAGGATTATCTTCTCTGTGCAACACATGGCGCGCATTATCAGCCTCAAACAGGCCATTGCGTGATGGGTCCATGCAAAGGTAAAAGATTGCAAAAACTCAATGTGTCTGAAGAGAATGGGAATATCCTATTAGATGTTGATTCTATTAATAACCGATTTAATGTAGGATTTTAAGTCGTAAAAATTTTACTAAACAACAAGTTATATCAAAGAAAGTAAAGCATGTCTGATAACGATACAAGCGCACGAGAATCTGAATGGCAACGTCAAACATTGGAAAAACTGGCTTTTGCCTCTTTGCGTGAGCAAAAAACCAGAAGACGTTGGGGGATATTCTTTAAATCCCTCGGATTTTTATACCTGTTCCTACTCTTTTTCTACGCAATGGATTGGATCGGCAGCGATTCAGGCACTAAAACCGACCATACCGCGGTGATTGATATTCAAGGCGTGATTGGCAGTGGTGATGAAGTCAACGCGGAAAATGTGATTTCCAGCCTGCAGTCTGCCTATGAAAATAAACATACCAAGGGCGTGATTTTACGAATTAACAGCCCTGGTGGTAGCCCTGTACAGGCCGGTATGATTAATGACGAAATCAAGCGTCAGCGTAAATTGCACCCGACTGTTCCTATCTACGCCGTGGTTGAAGATATATGCGCCTCTGGCGGGTATTACATCGCTGTGGCTGCAGACAAGATTTATGTGGATAAGGCCAGCATTGTTGGTTCAATCGGCGTATTGATGGATGGTTTTGGTTTTACAGGCATTATGGATAAAGTCGGTGTTGAGCGTAGATTGCTGACGTCTGGAGAAAACAAGGCAATACTTGACCCATTCTCACCAGTGAATCCTAAGCACAAAGAATTTGCCCAGAAGATGCTGGATCAAATCCACGACCAATTTATTGCAGTCGTACGTGAAGGCCGTGGTAGTCGCTTGAAAGAAACACCAGAGATATTCTCAGGTCTGTTCTGGAGTGGTGAGACCAGTATTGAACTTGGATTGGCTGATGGTTACGGCAGCACTGAATATGTGGCGCGTGAAGTGATTAAACAAGACAACATTGTGGACTTTACTACCCACGAAGGCTTTGCTGATAAGTTTGCCAAACGCATCGGCGCTTCGATGACCAATGCTGTGATGAGCGGCAGCTTTTTGGGCAGCATGAAGTTACATTAAACGTACCCAGTAATAACTAAAAAAGCCTTGAGCAATATTGCTTAAGGCTTTTTGCTTTATTACATCAGCTAATTAAATCTGGTGAGACTTTGTGTAGTTGATCAAGCCATTGGTTGAGCTGTCAAAATCAGTGACTACGTCAGCAGAGGTCAGTTGCGGCAATATCTCCTGCGCAATCTGCTTACCGTATTCTACTCCCCATTGATCGAACGAATTAATGTTCCAGATCATGCCTTGCACAAAAATCTTGTGCTCGTAGAGTGCAATTAACTTGCCCAGTGTGTTTGGGGTCAACGTGTCGAACAGAATCGAAGTGGTAGGGCGATTGCCTTCAAAGGTTTTGTGCGGCAACAATGTTTCTAATGCTTCTCCGCTCAATCCTTGTTTTTCTAGCTCTGCACGTGCTTGCTCTGTAGTTTTGCCAAGCATTAAGGATTGTGTTTGCGCTAAAAAGTTAGCCAGCAAGATTTTGTGGTGCGTATTGCCGTTGGTACCCACTTTATAGTGGCTATGCATGGGCATCAAAAAGTCGCATGGGATGATTTGCGTGCCTTGATGAATCAACTGATAGAACGCATGTTGACCATTGGTGCCAGCTTCGCCCCAGATGACAGAGCCTGTTTTGTAGTTAACACGTTTGCCTTCACGGTCGATGAACTTACCATCACTCTCCATATCTGCCTGTTGCAGATATGCTGGAAAGCGTGCCATGCCTTGATCGTAGGGCAGTATGGCTGTGGTATCGACATGGAAGAAATTGTTATACCAGATGCCGATTAAGGCCATGATGACGGGCAAGCTTTGCTCGAGCGGCGCAGTTTTGAAGTGCTCATCCATCTCGTGGCCACCAGCGAGTAAATCTTCAAAGTTATCCATGCCAACATAGATGGCGATAGACAATCCAATCGCAGACCATAGTGAGTAACGACCGCCTACCCAATCCCAGAACTCGAACATATTGGCGGTATCAATACCAAACTCACTGACCGCTTTTGCGTTGGTCGAGAGGGCGACGAAATGTTTGGCTACATGCGCTTGATCTACTGCGCTTTGTAAAAACCATTTGCGTGCTGATTGCGCATTGGTCATGGTTTCTTGAGTGGTGAATGTTTTAGAGGCTACGATGAATAGCGTAGTTTCTGGGTTGCATTGTTCCAAGGCGCGAATTAAATGTGCGCCATCAATATTTGATACGAAATGCGCTCGAATGTCTTTGCTGGCATATGGTTTTAGTGCGTCACACACCATGACAGGACCCAAATCAGAGCCGCCGATACCGATGTTTACGATGTCGGTAATCTTCTTGCCTGTATAACCTAGCCACTGGCCACTGCGCACACGTTCACTGAAGCTACGCATCTGCTGCAGTACGCGATTGACTTCAGGCATGACGTCTTTTCCGTCTACCAATACAGGCTTGTTGCTGCGGTTACGCAGTGCTGTATGCAGTACAGCCCGTTTTTCCGTGAAATTGATTTTCTCACCAGAAAACATGCGGTCACGCCAGGACTCAATGTTGGCTTCACGGGCTAACTCAAATAATAGCCCCATGGTTTCATGCGTAATGCGATGTTTGGAGTAGTCGAACAATAAACCTGTAGATTCAAGGGAAAACTCTTCGAATCGCTTAGGGTTCTGGGCAAATAAATCCCGCATATGTTGCGGGAGGATTTCTTGATAATGAGCGCAGAGTTTTTGCCATACAGGCAGTGTTGTTGGGTTTGGCATGCTAATTTAATCGGCCTGAGCTATCGGTTAATGACTGCTATTTGTTAATGAGAAGAGCGCTATTTTAAAACTTTACATTTTCTGCTTGCAGAATAATGCCAGCCAACGGCGGTAAATTCAATCTGATGATATGATTATAGCCCATCCAGTTGTTTGCTTCACTTTTTAGCAAGCTGCCATCACCAAAGTTACTACCGCCATAATATTCAGCATCGCTATTGAATATGGTTTTGTATTCGCCTTTTGCGGGTACACCTATACGATATTGGCTTCTAGGCACAGGGGTGAAGTTGATCACAACAATCACAAAGCTGCCATCGCGTGCTTTGCGCACAAAGCTGAGGATAGACTGCGCAGCGTCATCGCAGTCTATCCATCTGAAGCCATCAGATTCAAAATCCTGGTCGTACAGTGCTGGCAGATTCTTATACAGATGATTGAGGTCATGTTGCATCAACTTAATGCCCTGATGCCAAGGCGTATCAAGCAGATGCCAGTCTAGTGAGGCATTTTCATTCCACTCTCGGCCTTGCGCAAACTCATTGCCCATGAAATTGAGTTTTTTGCCTGGGCTAGTCATTTGGTAGGTCAGCAACAGCCTAACGTTGGCAAACTTCTGCCATGCATCGCCTGGCATTTTATCGAGCAGGGAATGTTTGCCGTGTACGACTTCATCATGTGAAAACGGCAATACAAAATTCTCGGTGTAGGCATATACCTGCCCGAAAGTCAGTTTGTTGTGTTGGTATCGACGGTAAATCGGATCATTTTTGATATAACTTAAGGTGTCGTTCATCCATCCCATGTTCCATTTCATGGAGAAACCCATGCCGCCCATATACACAGGGCGAGATACCATGGGGTAAGCCGTTGACTCTTCAGCAATCGTTAATGCACCAGGGAAATCTTCATGCACCATGAGGTTGAGCTGCTTGAGAAAATCAATCGCTTCAAGATATTCACGTCCGCCGAATTTGTTGGGTTGCCATTCACCATGCTTGCGTGAGTAATCCAAATAAATCATTGAGGCTACGGCATCTACACGCAAGCCATCAATGTGAAATTCTGACAGCCAGTAATAGGCGTTTGCTAATAAAAAGTTACGGACTTCATTGCGCCCGTAATTGAAAATATAGGTGCCCCAGTCTTGGTGCTCACCGAGGCGTGGGTCAGGGTGCTCATATAGTGCCGTGCCATCGAATTTGGCTAATGCCCAGCTATCTTTAGGAAAGTGCCCAGGCACCCAATCAAGAATAACGCCTATATTGGCCTGGTGGCAGCAGTCAATAAAATAACGGAAATCATCAGGTGCACCGAAACGATTGGTGGGCGCAAAATAGCCTGTGGTCTGGTAGCCCCATGATTCGTTCAGTGGATGTTCTGTGATCGGCAGCAGTTCAAGATGGGTATAGCCCATGTCACTGGCATAAGCCACAAGCTGATCTGCAGATTCTCGATAACTCAGGAAGTCGCCATCAGCATTACGTTTCCATGAGCCTAAATGCACTTCATAGCAGTTAAATGGTGCGTGTAGCCAGTCAGCATTGCCACGCTTCTCCAGCCAAGCTTGGTCTTGCCACTTGTGTTGCCCAGATAGTGTGATTTTAGAGGCAGTGCCAGGCCGCAGCTCAAAACTCAGGCCATAAGGGTCGGTTTTAACTACCACTTGCCCTGTATGACGATTGCGAATCTCAAACTTGTATAGCGCCTCAGAATGCACGCCAGGCTGCGATAGCGGGATAAATATTTCCCAAACGCCGCTAGAGCCATGCATGCGCATGGGATGCATGCGACCATCCCAGCGATTAAAGTCGCCAACTACGCTGACGCGCTCGGCATTGGGTGCCCACACAACAAAGCGCACCCCGTTTACCCCAAGTAATTGAAATGCATGGGCGCCAAATGTCTTATAGGCTTGCTTTAGTCGCCCGCCTGCGAACAAATATAAATCGTCGTTAGATAAAGAGGGTGGGAACGAATAGACATCATGTTGCTCATAAGTGACGTCACCTTGTTCAATTTTCAGCAAGCAAGGTCTGTCAGGTTCAATATTTGTGTTTAATTCGAATAAGCCGTCGGCATGGATTTTGACCAGTGGCTGCCAGTCTTGCACAGTTTTAATCCACACTTTTGAAGCGTGTGGCAAAAACGCACGAAAGATGTGCTTGCCAGTTTTTTGATCCAAATTCTGGTGTGTGCCTGAATTCTGGTGCAAACCAAGATAAGCAAAAGGATCATAATCCTTTGCGTTAAGAATTTTAGATACGTGCTCGTTTTGTAGGGATTTTTCCACAATATTGAATCTCAAATATTTTTACGACAGCGATGAATTTAGCTAGATTAGCATTGATTATCCTGTCTATAATGACTTGTATAGGCAATACATACAAATGGCTCGTAGAGGCTAGATTGGCATCGATGCAATGTCAATCTCTAAATGAGGAGTAGTTAGCATGTCACAAGACACGACTTCAACGCGTTTTATCAGCAATCTCACCAAGAATACCGTTGCCCTGATCTTGGCTGGCGGTAAAGGCAGCCGGCTAAAAGCCCTGACAGACTGGCGTGCGAAGCCAGCTGTGCCATTTGGTGGCAAATTCCGCATTATCGATTTCCCTCTATCTAATTGCATGAACTCCGGGGTACGCCGCATCGGTGTGGTCACCCAATATAAATCCCATAGCTTGATGCAACATATTCAACGTGGCTGGGGCTTTTTGCGCGGTGAATTCAACGAGTTCGTCGAGTTGTTACCTGCCCAGCAACGCATCCAAGAAGAATGGTACAAAGGCACGGCAGATGCAGTATTCCAGAACTTGGATATTTTGCGTAATACAGGCGCCGAGTATGTGTTGATATTGGCAGGCGATCATATCTACAAGATGGATTATGGCCAGATGCTAGCGTCCCACGTGCGCAGTAAAGCTGATATGACGGTTGCTTGCATCAATGTGCCGGTTGAAGAAGCTAAGTCATTTGGTGTGATGAGCGTAGACGAGTCTGATCGCGTAGTTGAGTTTCAGGAGAAACCAGATCAGCCTAATACCATTCCAGGGGATGCTACCCAGGCGCTGGCAAGTATGGGCATCTACGTATTCAACGCCGCGTTTTTGTATGAACAATTGATTCGTGATGCAGACGACAGGCACTCAGTGCACGATTTCGGGCAAAACATCATTCCTTACCTGATTAAAAAATACCGAGTACATGCCCATAGATTCACTGATAGCTGCGTTGGCGCAGCCGATGGCAACTATTACTGGCGCGATGTTGGTACAGTTGATGCTTATTGGGAAGCGAACATGGAATTGACGAAAGTGGTTCCTGAACTCAATTTATATGACAGGCAATGGCCAATCTGGACGTATCAAGAGCAGCTGCCGCCAGCCAAGTTTGTTTTTGATAACGAAGACCGTTGTGGCTTGGCAACTGACTCTCTAGTATCTGGCGGTTGCATTATCAGTGGGGCAAAAGTAAAACAATCGGTGCTGTTCTCTGATGTACGCGTTAACAGTTACAGCAATATAGAAGGCTCGGTGATTTTGCCTAAAGTGGATATTGGCCGGTATGTCACGCTTAAAAGAGTCGTCGTCGATAAAGGTGCACGCATACCGGACGGCATGGAGATAGGCGTTAATCCAGAGCTGGATAGAAAACGTTTCTATGTCAGTGAAAAAGGCATCACATTGGTGACGCCTGATATGCTGGGCCAGTCACTGCATCAGGCGCGCTAATCGCTGCAAAATAAGTAGGGTTGCAGCAGGGAATTCTGAGTTTTAAGGGTAAATATGACATCAGCACTCCCCAAACTTTACTTTAATCTTTACTGGCATATGCATCAGCCAGATTATCGCGATACGCTCACTGGCGAATATGTGCTGCCTTGGACATATCTGCACGCGATTAAAGATTACACCGACATGGCCTATCACTTTGAGGCTAATTCTGCAGCACGCGCCACATTCAACTTTGTGCCTGTATTGCTTGATCAGCTCGAAGATTACGTTGCGCAATTCCAGACCAACAAAATAGCCGACCCTCTGCTAGCCTTGCTTGCAGAAGATGATTTGCATGGCATTTCTAAAGAGCAGCGCCAGTTCATTATTGATAGCTGTTTCAAATGTAATCACGAGAAAATGCTCACGCCTTTTCCGCATTACCAGGCGCTATACAATATGGCCAAGGCACTGGAATCAAATGGCGAAGAGGCTTTCAGTTATTTGTCCGACCAGTATTTTGCTGATTTGCTGGTCTGGTATCACCTAGCCTGGACGGGTGAGAGTATTCGCCGCAATAATACTTTTGTGCAAGCGCTCATGCTAAAGGGCCAATGTTTCAGCCTGCAAGAGCGCATTGATTTCTTCAAGTTGATTGGCGAACTGATTGCTGACCTGATTCCACGCTACAAAAAACTGCAAAAAAGCGGGCAGATAGAAATATCAAGCACGCCGCATTTTCACCCGATCCTGCCTTTACTCCTTGATTTCAAGTCCACGCGTGATGCCATGCCGTATGCACCTTTGCCGCATCACCCGCAATATCCTGGTGGTAAAGTCAGAGCCCAAGCCCACATAAAAGCTGCTAAAGATTCGCACAAAGAACGATTTGGTGAATATCCAGTTGGTATGTGGCCAGCCGAGGGCGGCGTTTCACATGCTGCGCTGTTATTGCTCGCTGAACATGACGTCAAATGGGCAGCAACAGGGCAGGGCGTGCTGGCAAACAGCCTGTATAAATCGTTTGAAAATTATGAAATGCCGCATAAAGATGATTATCTATATCAGCCATATCGAGTGGCTAATGATACAGATGAGATTGTCTGCTTCTTTCGGGATGATCATCTCTCAGACAAAATCGGTTTTGAATATTCAAAGTTGCACGCAAGTGAGGCGGTAGCTGATTTTGTGGGCACGCTTGAGGGCATTCATCAGGCCAATACTACCGATAAAAGCCGTATTGTGAGCGTGATTCTGGATGGCGAGAATGCCTGGGAGTATTTCCCTTATAACGCCTATTATTTTTTAAGTGAGCTTTACGCGGCTCTAGCTAATCATCCTGATATTGAGATGACGACATTCAGTGACCTGGTCGGCAAGTCAGCTAGAGTACAGGGTGAGTTAACTACATTACCCGCGATAGCCGCTGGTAGCTGGGTATATGGCAGTTTCAGCACTTGGATAGGTAGCACTGAAAAAAATCATGGCTGGGATTTGCTGTGCGAAGCTAAAAAAGTCTATGACCATGTGATGGAAAAAGGATTCTTGGAGCCTGAAGAAGTCAAAAACTGTGAACTGCAGCTGGCAATATGCGAGGGCTCTGACTGGTTTTGGTGGTTCGGTGATTACAATTCATCCGTTAGTGTGGATAGTTTTGATCGCCTTTACCGCCGTAACCTCAGCAATTTGTATCGCCTGCTTAAAAAGCCGATTCCTGAAATCCTCAATCATGCGATTAGCGTGGGTAGCGGCCACCCCGCGGTCGGTGGGACGATGAGGCGGGGGCAGGAGTAGAGGTTAGTGTAAATGTCGTATCTAGAATATGTTTCGTAATAACAATCAATAAACTGCTGGGAGCAGGATTTTGGCTAAAACAGTTGCATTACTACTCGGTGTTCATGCGCACCAACCCGTAGGTAATTTTGAAAGTGTGCTAGATGATGCGCATGTTAGATGTTATGGCCCGTTCTTAAGGGTTCTGTATCAGTATCCAGCGTTCCGCTTTGCCATTCACATCAGTGGCTGGCTGCTTGAATACATGCTGGAAAAATATCCTGAAGATATGGCGTTGCTCAAAGAAATGGTCGCACGTGACCAGGCTGAGCTCTTTGGCGCAGGCTTTACTGAACCCGTGTTGGCCTCTATCCCTACTCGTGACAGGGTAGGCCAGATCACTAAGCTTTCACATTACCTCAATAAGAAATTTGATGAAACACCACAGGGCGCGTGGCTGACAGAGCGCGTATGGGAATCTACAGTGGTGCCATCACTGGCTGATTCAGGCATACAGTATGTCACGGTGGATGATTACCACTTTATGTGCACAGGCAAATACAGTCATGAACTTGATGGCTATTTCAGTACGGAAGAAGATGGTCGCCAGATTGACCTATTCCCGATTTCTGAAGCCTTGCGTTACAGACTGCCATTTTCACCCGCACACGAGGTAGTGGCTTATCTGGAAGAGTTGGCAGACGAGAGTAAATCCGCCGCTGCAATTTATTTTGATGACATTGAAAAATTTGGTATCTGGCCTGAAACCTACGAATGGGTCTATGAACGCGGCTGGTTAAAAGACTTTATTGAGGGCGTACTCAATTCATCCATCATCAAACCCATGCGCTACAGCGATTATCATGCCATGGCCAAGACGCGTGGCGTGGTTTATCTGCCAACGGCATCCTACATAGAAATGAACGAGTGGACATTGCCTGTGCCAGCATCGCATAACTATGCTGATTTGGTCGCACAGGAAAAATACAATAACCGCTACGAACAAACTAAGCCTTATATCCGTGGCGGTATCTGGCGCAATTTCTTTATGCGCTATCCAGAATCTAATTGGATGCACAAGCGCATGTTGTCGCTCTCGGCGCGCTATCACGCCATGCCTGAGAATAAAAAGACTCAGGCGATGGAAGATGCTTTATTTGAATCTCAAGCGAATGATGCCTATTGGCACGGCTTGTTTGGCGGCTTGTATCTGCCCCATTTAAGGCGCGCTATCTATAACGCCATCATCAAGCTTGAAGCCATGCTTGACCAAGTCAGCGAGCGCCCAGCTAAAGAATGGGTGGATTTGGACCTTGATGGTTTTGACGAGTTATTCTTGAGAAATAATCAGCTACAAGTGGTTGCCAGGCTTGATGGCACAGCCTCGATTTGCGAATTCGATAGCTACAAACTACACCATAATTTTGGTGATACTTTAACTCGCCAGGCCGAACATTATCACCGCAAGGTACATGAACAGTCAGACGGACACCATACGGGTGAAGGCATTGCCAACCCTCATGAGCGCGTGATGTTCAAGGATGTAATTACACCAGAAGACATGGCGACAGATGCGTATCGCAAGACCATGTTCTGCGATTTTCTGATTAGTGATGACCGAGTCGTTCCTGTGAGTTATCGTCGGCCGCAAACCACAGGTGCAAAATCGATGGATTTCGTCGCTACTGTCGCGGAAACCGAGTTGCAGAAAACCATACACCTCAACGGTAAAACCCTGATTGTGCATTACCAAACCAGCAAGGCAGTAAAAGGTAAATTCAAGGTGGAAATCAACCTTGCCATGCCGAGTTGCAATGGCCCTGCAGGGCGCTTCCGCATTGGTGATGACATTCCTGGCGGCTTTGGTGAGTTGCATCATTTCAAACAGCTTAATGCGTTGAGTTTGGAAGACGAAGTGCTAGGCGGTGTAGTGCAACTAGATACCAATGTAGATTGCGATATCACGAGCCATCCACACTACAGTGTTTCACAATCTGAGGCTGGTTTTGAGAAGATCATGCAGGCGCTGACACTGGAATTAGAGTGGGATGCCAAGCAACTCAAAAGCAAAATTGAAATCAAGTTAACGGTTCAATAAGCCAGCCTTTTACTGACAATTAGAACAAATACAGAATATGCTGATTGGGATTGATATAGGCGGGACTAATCTGCGGATTGGCGTGGTAGATGGGCTGCAGGTCATTCATGAAAGGCGCATGCATGCTGATTTTTCAGGGCTTTGTGCTGAAAATGCGCCTGACATTGCCTGGCAAAAAATCATACAAATAACCAGTCAGTACCTGCTTGAAGTATTAGCAGCGTACCCGCAAGTTAGTGCGATAGGGATTGGTTTTCCTGGTTTCATAGACCCTGTAACAGGCAAGGTAAAGCAGTCACCTAATTTGCCTGGCTTGCTTGACGTTGATCTTGCTGGTGATTTATCCCGCGCGATTGGTAAGCCTGTGATTGTGGAGAACGATGCTTTAGCCGCTGCTTATGGCGAGTTTCGTTTATCTGATAAGCCCACCGAAAATATGATCTATCTTGGCTTAGGCACTGGCGTTGGTGGTGGTCTCATTTACCACAATCAGCCATTTCCTGGTCAGCATGGCTTTGCCATGGAAGTAGGGCACATCATTTTTGAGCCGAATGGTCGGCCTTGTGGCTGCGGCAATCATGGCTGCATGGAGCAATATGCTTCAGCTTCAGGTGTTGTGCATAGCTATCACGCAACTACAGGGCTTACGCTCACCACTGGCGAGATTGCACTGCATGCTAATGCTGGTGATGAAGCTGCGATTGCTGCTTTTGATTTAGCTGGGGAATCACTAGCCACTGTGTTGGCACACATTCTTAAAGTGGTGGATGTTGGTCAAACCATTATTGGTGGCGGATTAATCAATGCCTGGCCACTCATGCAATCAAGTTTTTTTCATACCTTGGCGCAGGACTTAATCCCTGTATTGCGAGATAAAGTCGCAGTCACTATTTCTACTACAGGCGATATTGCTGGTATCGTAGGCGCAGCTTTATTAGCCGAGCAGAAATCCTAAAGTTCTAGTTTTTGTCACCTGTGTTGCAATATCGCTGATGTAACATGGCTGTCATTATCGCGGCGTAGTCTCTGCCAATTAGGGAGATTACGACGATGAGCTTTAACTACCAGTCCGCACATAAAATTCACCTTGGAGGTTGGGGTGAAAATATGCATTTATACCTGACTGATCCAATTATTAGCGATTCAAATGATAGCCAGACGACCTCATTCTCAGAGCATATGGTGGTAAAACTTGAACCTACAGGACCACGACTAGTTAGAAACACCATGATCCCGCAAGTGCAATCAATCTTGCAGCAGCGTTTACTCTCTGCCGTATTCCAGCCGATTGTCGATTTGAACCAGATTTGCGTTTACGGGCATGAGGGCTTGATTCGTGGCCCAGTGAACACTGACCTGCATTCACCTTTAGCGCTGTTTAAAGAAGCGGAACTCAACCATCTGGATTTTGAGATGGAGCATCTAAGTCGCCAAATCGTTCTTGAGTCGTTTGCTAAAACCAGAAACAGCAACAAGCTTTTCCTCAATATCAGCCCAGCCTCTCTGATACAACAACCCAATGCCAACAAAGGCGCAACGCTATCCTATATCCATAAATTGGGGCTAGATCCACATAATGTGATTATTGAGCTCACGGAGAGCGGCCCTGGTTTTGACTACGATATTTTGTGCCATGCCGCGCAGCATTACCGCAATATGGGTTTTGAGATTGCGATGGATGATTTGGGGGAAGGTTTCTCAAATTTGCGCTTGTGGTCTGAGCTTAAGCCAGATTACGTGAAGATTGATAAACACTTTATTCAAGGCATCAATGACGATGAAGTGAAGATGCAATTTGTGCGCTCAATACAGCAGATTGCACAAAATTCTGGCACCAAGGTGATTGCTGAAGGTATTGAAACTGAAGCCGAGCTTTTAGTGATCAAAGACTTGAAGATTCAATATGGCCAGGGCTACCTGCTCGGTTACCCAGAAGCTAAAACGGTAGAGCAGATCCCCGAACAGTTGCATGGCATTTTGCATAAAAATGCAGTCAGAGTTTACCTGTCGAATGGTTTGCCATTGCAGAAACGCGGCAATATCAGCAGCCTGATTAAATACGTCTTGCCTGTGAATCCAAGAACCACCAATGACGAGGTCTATGCCCGCTTTAAAAGCAACCCAGCACTCTATGCTTTGCCAGTGGTAGATGAAGGAAAACCTGTTGGCTTAATTAGCCGTTATAACGTCATTGATCAATTTGCCAAACCCTATACCAGAGAGCTTTATGGCAAACGTTCTTGCCATAAATTCATGGATAAAAAACCATTGATTGTAGAGCAGAGCATCAGCCTGCATGTGCTCAGCGAGTTGATTACCCATATGGAGCCGCATCATCTATCTAATGGCTTCATGATCACCGAAGCTGGAGAGTATAGGGGCATGGGCAGTGGACATGATTTGCTGCGTGAAATCACACAAATGCAGCTCAATGCAGCAAGGTATGCCAATCCACTGACTCTTTTGCCAGGTAACGTGCCCATCAGTGAGCATATGGATCGCCTGATAGAGGCCAAGGTGCCGTTTTTTGCCTGCTATTGCGATCTCGATACCTTTAAACCGTTTAATGATGTCTATGGTTTCAGGCGTGGCGATGAGCTGATTCAATACACAGGCAAGCTATTGAATGAAGAGGTAGATAGCGAGCTTGATTTCGTCGGCCATGTGGGCGGCGATGATTTTATCCTGATTTTCCAGAGCGAAGACTGGCAAAGCCGTTGCGAAAAAATATTGAGTCGATTAGAAGCGGCAATGCCTGATTTCTATGATGAAGCCGACAAAGCCCGAAATGGTATAGAAGCCGAGGATAGGGTCGGCAATAAAATGTACTACCCGTTCGTTAGCCTCTCTATTGGCGCCGTTAAGGTAGAGCCTTATACTTTAAATAGTCACCATGAGGTCTCTACTGCCATAGCCTCGGCGAAGAAACAGGCTAAGAAAATCAGCGGTAATAGCCTGTTTATTGAGCGTAGAACTATTTAAGTTTTAGTCCTATAAAATAAGTAGGGTAGAGATAGTAATAGAATGGCTGCTACCGACCCATGGTGGACATTAAATGATTACCTCAATACGCTTATACTGCAATTCGCAGATAAACAATTTCAGGTAATTTTATTCGGTCATTTCAGCTGATGTCTCAAAATATTCCATTAGGAATAAATGATTTTAGGCATTATTTGAATGAGCACTTGCCTGATAATTAATGCCACTCTCAATCAACAAACACCGATCAAAAACTGACATGCCAGAATACCTCTGTTGGCATGTCGGTAGAATTACTACTATTTTTGCAGCAAAGTACCAATCACTGTTTTTAAGGAAGTCTGGCCATTTACTTGCTCAGCTGAACCACCCTCGAACTTAATCCATCCTTCATTAAATCCATCAAGCATTTGTATTCTTGGGGTTGGATTCTGCATTCCCTGTGCTTTGAATAAACCTTCCCAGTTTGCTCTTGGAACACTCTCCATCACGACTGATTTGTCCAAACATTGAGCGAATGCCGCAGCAATATCATTTGGACTCACTAACTCAGGGCCTTGTAACTCGACAATACGTACTCCATTCCACGACTGTTGAAGTAGCTTTGCTGCAACCGTACCAATATCTGCAGTAGCTATCATGGGTATCTTTCGATCGAGTGGTTGCAGGAAGCTCGGGATTGTTCCGGTCGTTTTGGCAGGCTCTACATCCCATGCGGCATTTTCCATAAACCAGGCAGCTCTCAGAAATGTGATAGGTATGGATAAAGTACTTAATTCCTTTTCCATGATTCCAAGCTGATTCAGTAGATTGGGTTGGCTTACTTGGGAACCTATTGTGGAAAGGCACACTACTTTATTTGGCCTTGCAATGTCCAGCGCTTGCTTGATGTTAGAGATCAGCGCACGCGCTTCTGGAAATCCTGGCGCAGGATCAAAGTAAGGTGGTAGTAAAATAAATACTGCTTCCACGCCTTTGAAGGCGTCAGCTAAAGCATGCTGATCTTCCATTGAAGCGATTGCAACTTCAGCACCTTTAGCTTTCCATGGATTGCCTTTCTCACCACTCCTAACGATTGCTCTGATTTGTTGATTGTCATCCAAAAGTACGTTAGCCAGCGCAGTTCCCACTTGACCTGTAATTCCCGTGATTGCATACATAATTCTCTCCATCAAATGTTAAACATGGTGCAGAAGCCGCTATTTCTCAGCCATCACCCAGGCTTCTTCACAAAAACTGCTACCAACTTAATTACAATTGGCCTAACGATCAACACGCAAACAAATGCGACGGGCATGGCTAGACCATAAGAGTGAATAACTCTAATTGAATAGCCATGCTGAATGCCAGTACTTGTAGCTACTATGGCCATAGACATTAAAAACGCCATAATCCCTGCCATAAAAAAAGCAAAAACATACGGAGTAAACTGATGTGGGATTTTATTTAAATTGTTCATAAATACCTCCAATCGAGGATGCCACTATAGGGATTTACTTGACTCTTCAATAGAGGATTGATTGTTTAAACACTATATGGATAAACTATCGACTGGATTAATTATTCGATAGTCATATGGATACACTTAGAAGTATTGAGAGCTTTGTGAAAGCCGTGCAAGGAGGAAGTATCGCTGCTGGGGCGCGCCTCCAGGGAATCACACCCGCAGCCGCTAGCCAAAACATTCAACGGCTAGAAAAATCTCTTGGAACGCGTTTGCTGACAAGAACAACGCGTAAACTCGCCTTGACTGAAAGTGGTGAAGTTTATTACTTGCAGGTACGTGATATCGTTGAGAGCCTGGCCAAGGCGCAATCCGCTATAGATGAATTTCAAGGCCAGCCTCAAGGGCGCATCAAAATTGGTTGTTCAGTTGCCTTTGGTCGACATGTATTGATGCCACTTATTCCGGCTTTTACTCGTATGTACCCCAATGTCTCCGTGGAGATCATTCTGTCGGACGGAAACGCGGATCATGTATCTGAAGATATTGATGTCAGTATCCGCTTCAAGCAGCAACTAGAACCTGGACTTGTTGCAAGAAAGATTGCAACGGTGCCAGTGCTTTTTTGTGCATCTCCATCCTATCTTGAGCGAAAAGGCCTTCCGAAAGAACCTAAGGAGTTGCTAGAGCATGACTGCTTAGTATTTAGAGTTCCCGTAGATGGGCGTCTTTTGAATTGGGCTTTTCTTAAAAATGGCCTGCGTTATGAACCAGAGATCAAACCCAGTATTGTGTGCAACGATATCGACTCTCTTGGAACTCTCGCCATTCAAGGGGCAGGTATTGCCCGACTTGCAACATTTATCGCAAATAGTGAAATTAAGAAAGGCGCATTAGTCGCGCTATTTCAGCCAGTCTCATCAGAACCTACATCCATCCAGTCTGACAGTGTTCCGTTGGAGTTTTATGCCTGTTTCCGTGATAAGCATGCCATCACCAATAAGGTCAGAGCTTTTGTGGATTACCTGATAGAGGCTATGCCAAAATCCTGGTAGTGAGAAATGATCGATCGGAGGCTGAAATGGCCTCTATTGGGCGAATGCAGACATTTATTGCAGATGAAATTCTACTGATTATTGCCAAGCCATCCAAAGTTATTCTTTTAACTTCGGATGGGTGTTCTTTTTTATTGAGACTATTGTTTTTTACTATCAGGCAGTTGCGCAATGATCTGACAAGCCAAAGTGCTGATATAAGGCAATGATTGTAAGGTCAGCATAGTTACCCAGAGTTGGGCATCAATGTTGTTGAAGCCCCGTGTCAAAAGCATCGCGAGCGCTGATGCGATGAGGCCGAGTAGCAGGGCTACTTCTTCACGAATCGGGTTCAATATCACCAGTTTACTGCTCGTGCTTTTGCCCTTGGCTGTGGGTTTGAAAACGCCACGCTTTTGTATGATGCCCATCATAATGCCGCGTGCAATGGCGTGAGATAGGCCAAGACTGGCAAGTGATGCGCCAAAAATATCAGTCCAGCTGCAATTCATGGTCTTGCGGTAAAGCACAGGGCCTAGTGCGCCTTTTAGCACCAGGAAGCACAGAACAGGGGTCAGCATGATGGCTACTGGCAAGCTGAACGCTTTTGGGAAGAGCAGCATAGCGACTGTCCAGCCGATTGAGCCTAGTGTGAAGAAGAGTTGCAGTGCGTCGCCCATCCAGCCAAACCAGCCAGTCAAGAAGTGATAGCGTTGACCAAAGCTGAGGGTGGAATCACCCAAAAGTTTAGGCAGATGGTGTTTGAGAATCTGCATGGCGCCAAATGCCCAGCGGAAGCGCTGTGATTTAAGCGCGTCGAAATTGCTTGGGGTCAGGCCGCGACCGAAGGTTTCATCGATATAGCGCAGCTCGTAGCCACGCTCAAGCAGGCGCAAGCCTAGCTCGGTGTCTTCACATATGCACCACTCAGACCAGCCACCAACGTCTTTGAGCGATTGATGGCGTACAAGGGTCATGGTGCCGTGCTGAATCAGCGCATTGCGCTCATGGCGGTGATGCATGCCAATCTTGAAAAAGCCTTCAAACTCCCAATTACTCATGCGGCGGAAAAAGTTGTTTTCCCAGTCGCGATGGGCTTGTGGCGCTTGTACCACGGCTACTTTGGTATCTGAGAAGTGCGGCACCAAAGCGCCTAGCCAATCCTGTGTGACCACATAATCGGCATCTACTACACCAATCACTTCTGCACGCGGGTCTGTTTCTTTTAATGCGAAATTGAGTGCACCAGCCTTAAAGCCTGGCCATTTTGGTAGATGGAAAAAGCGGAAGTTAGCAGGCAGGCTATCAACATAGGCTTCAACTGGTTTCCAAAGTGCTTCATCTTTAGTGTTGTTATCTACCACAATCACTTCAAAGTTTTTGTAATCAAGCTGGCTCAAGCTCTCAATAGTCGCAATCACCATGGCTGGCGGTTCGTTGTAGCAGGCCAGATGCACTGATACAAACAGCTCTTGGTTGCTGGGTAGAGCCACAGCGCGCTTATAAGCGCGGCGCCAGTTACCCTTGAACATGACTTCACTGAACTCTACGCCATAGATCATGAGCACGGCGGAGGTCATCATCATGCCTATAATCAATGCAATCAATATGATGATGTCACGGAATGTATAGTAGTAGTCCCCGGGTAGGTTCCATGCCACCACTAGCGTAGTGATACACGCTTGCAGCAAGATCGCCATGGAGATACGACCACCTATGCCCCAATGCCTAAAGCGGATTGCTATGAACAATATTGGCAAGAAAGCGATGGCCGTCGCCCAAGTAACCTTTTTGATCCAACGTGTGTCTTTTGGTACTGCGCCATGAAGTGAGTATTTGGGCTGACGGTTTGCGTCAAACATGCCCCAATAAGGGCCAGCCCAGCCTTCCAGCTTGACTTTCCAAGGCTGGTCGAAAGCCTCCATCAAGTAATAGTCATAGTTTTTATAAGCTGTTTTTGCCAGAAACTCACGTACAAATTGCGCTTGATTCACGCGTGAGGCAACTGCGGCACCAATCGCAGGGCCACGGCTAGGCCAGCCAATTTCGGTAATCACGATTTTTTTGCGTGGGTATGTGTCCATCAATTCTTGGTAGCGATCTAGCGAGTAATTGACGGCTTGGTCGATTGGTACGCCTTCGTGGTAAGGCAATAAGTGGACGGCTATGTAGTCCACATGTTTGACCAACTCAGGGTTTTTAAGCCACACATGCCAAGGTTCTGCAGTGGAAACGGGTACTTTTTTCTCTTCTCGCACTTGGTCGAGATAGGTAATCAGTTGCTCTACGGGCATATCGTTACGCAACAACACCTCATTACCAACGATTGCGCGCTCTATGTGTGGATAGTTGGCAATTTTTGCTTTTAACGCTTCAATTTCACGCTGATTAGCAAGACTATCGGCTCCAAGCCAAGCACCCGCGGTGACTTTAAATCCAATGTTCGATGCCAGCGCAACGACTTCAGAGTTTTCAAGTGAGCTGTAGGTTCGGATGCGGTGGGACAGTGGGTAGAGTATGTGTAGGTCTCTTGCCAGCTCTGCCGTACTGGGGAATTGTTTTTCAAATGGGCTTTGGTTGACCTGAAAACCACTATAAGCAAAACCATTGACGATAAGCGGGGCATCAATCAAAGCCTGGGCGCGGTTGGCAATCGCCCATACACCAAAGTGCGCTAATGCGATGGCTAGTGCAAAAAGGAGTGCTGCGTAATAGCGTTTAATAAAGGTGGTCATGTTTTCTAGTATCTAATCCTGTTGTAATGCTTAATCGTTATTCTGAAGCAATGCGTTTGTGGTCGGGTAGGGTTGCATAAGCAATCAATAAGACTATGCCCAGCCAATAATAGCCATGCGGATTATGTGGCTCCATTACGATGAATATACTGGCAGTAGCGATACTGAGACCATTCATACTGTAATAAATCACGCTTTCAGTGCTTACCTTGATTTTAGCAAGATAAAACCCGATGGAGAGTTGTAGTACAGGTAATACATACAGCGTGAGCGGAAAGTCACGATATCTGCCATCGCCAACTAACAGCACGCTGGTCAACGTTGCGCTGGCAGCTATCAAGAATAAGGCTTTTTGCAAGGTATTCAGAAATTTGGTGCTGTATTTTACCTGCATTAGAAAAGGCATGCTCATGGTGATGAGAGTGCCTAATAAGGCTAAGCCGCCTAATACTAGCCACTCAATCGAGTCGCGGCTGACGATGACTAGATAATCCAACTGAATAACACCAAGTGCCCCGACTGATGCGCCTAGCAAGGCATGGCTGATGTAAGCGCTCAGGCGCTTTTCACCAGCGAATGCCGATAAACCGACAAACACCAACAAGCCTGTCAGGCCCATATATAGTGGAGTAAAGCCATCTTTACGTTCGCTAAGGTCGTTAGCGAAATCAAATTTTGGCTGCAAATCAGTGTCGTAAAGCCCCCAATAACCACCTACGGTGCCCTCAAGATTGCGCTTCCAAGGCTGGTCTACCGCTTCAATCATATTGTATTGCCAGCCTTTATCTTCAGCGGTTTGCAAGAATTCGCGCAGATAACGTGCCTCGTTTACCAAACTGGGAATTGAGGTTCCACGTTGACGTCCCGCTGATGGCCAGCCTGTTTCGCCTATCAGTATTGGCTTGGAAAAGCTGGCGTGGAGTTTATCCATAACAATGCTGGCGTGATTGATTGCATGCTCAATCGGCTGTGGATCATCCTCCCAGTAAGGCAATATATGCACAGTGACAAAATCGACTGACTTTTCCAGGTTGGGGTGTTTTAACCAGAACTCCCATACATCGGCATACGTCACGGGCACTTTGGTTTGTGCTTTCGCCTGATCTATAAGGGCGGCTAAGCCTACCTCGGTTTGCTCTTTTCGCAGCAACACTTCATTACCTACAATCAATGCTTTGACCGTGTCTGGGTATTCGTTGGCGACTTTAATCGCAAGATTTAACTCTTTATTGTTATCTATGGCTAAGCGGCCTATCCACGCCCCCAGATAAACATGCATACCAAGCTTGGCTGCTGCCTCAGGCACATAATCCAAGCCTTGGCTTACAGAGTAGATACGTACGCAGTCAAAGCGCTGCGCTAATACCTTTAAATCTGCATCAATCTGGGTTTTGCTAATGTGGGTGCTGGCGATAAATGGCGTCTGGTCTTTGCCATAATATGGCGCGTAAGAAACGCACTGTAGTTTTCCATCGGCTGGCATTGCTGGCTTGATCAGGCTGACTCGCTGATTTTGCTGCCACAACCAAATACTTAGCAAAATTAATACAATGGCATTAAAAAAAACATTACGCCACAAAGGCTTAGTGCCAGCTTGAGTCATAAATCCCTAAACAATATTTGAGAATGGTTCGATGCGATCACAGAAGCGCAGATATAATTCTATTTGAATAAATTCGGCTTAACTTCAGTCAGGCCATGGTAAAAGCAGCGCAAAAGCATTTAAAAAATGAATAACAATATTGTGCCAGCTTCGCGTTACAATAACTGAATATTTTTGAATAATTTTTAAAGAAGCCCGCATGAAAAAACTGTTGTTTGCAGTATTGGTAAGTATCTTTACATTATCAAACGTTGTACAAGCTGCTGGACTTAAGCCAGATGATGAAAAGCCAGTATTTAAGGGTATCAACTATAGTGGTGAATATGCATGTAAAGGCACCAACGACCAAGTCGGTGACTACGAAGTAAGCGTTACGATGCGTATCAACCGTGTAAGCAGTTACGGCACATTCGGCGCTTATTATTTTGATACCCAAACTGAGAATTCAGTGATTTATCGTGGGCAAGCCGTAGCAGACGGTAATCGCTTAGCCATCAGCTTTAATCTTTCGGACAAGCGAAATTCAGAACATAGCACTGGTATCGCCACCATTAAAAAGAATGCACAAGGCCACTGGAGTTTCCGTAAGCTTTATTTTGAATCAGATGATAACGGTGGCATCTACGGTATTGAGAACTGCGTGATGACAGCCTCACTTGTAGCCCCAGTTAAGAAGGTAGTTAAACCTGTCGTCAAGGCACCAAGTAAAGCCGCTACCGAATAGTTAATTGCAGCCTTTGGATATGAAAAAAGCCCATTTATGGGCTTTTTAGTTTTATGGCGTGGCTATAAAAAATCACTGCCACGACCAGGTGATAGATTGTGTCGTGTCAGTATTTCTACAAAATCATTGTTTTCAAAAAAACTGTATTCGCGGATTCTGGCATTCAGAATAGGGTCGTCAATATCAGATTGTTTGTCGCTAGAATCTATTGCTGGGTGGCACATGAACGCGATGTGATGGGTTGGTGTAGCGTGCTGGGCGTAATTTAGCCAATGTTCAAAATTCGCGCGGTAGTCTGCAATGTCTCCATCGAAACCATATACGCCTAGTAGCTGGGTTGTACATTTTAAGCCCAATGCTTCAGCTTTCTTCTTTAATGCATCAGAGCCTAACAATCCAATCACTTGGCCTTTAAAGCCAAATTGCACGGGTGGGGCGGCAATGCGTATCCAAGGCAATTGAGTGCCGTAGCGTTTGATGACGATTTCGAGCAAGGCATCGCGAATTTGCGGTAATTGATGCACATGCTGATGGCCATCTATGTAGTCTGGTGCTGCGCCGAGCGCTTGTTCAAACTGGTCTAGTTGCTGATGAATGTTGGCTGTAATTACCTTCTTGGAAAGGCTACGCAGCAGGCTTCTAATGATGAGTACACCAAGCGGTTTGCGGGCCGTTTGCGCAAACTGGGTGAAGTCCAGATGCAAGCCTATATCCGCAAGTTGGCGAATCTCTGGCGTGATTAATTTTGCAGTTTCTGACCATCTTGGGCTCAGTGTTAGGCAGGATGTAGCCGAAAGTCTTTTTTGCTGAATAAGTGCAATGATGGCGGTATCTATCGCAGCGCTTTGGGCGAAATCATCGGCACTGATGATGATGGGTTTCATGCCATTGCTCATTTTGATTTGAATGCCCAGAAGCGGCTCAGCAGATATGAGCTAATTGCAACGATGACCATTACTACGCTCAACACAAGCCAGAAGGGTAGCTTGAATACATACATCAAGCTAAGCACTAATATCTGGTTAGCAATAAATCCAGCTAAAGCCACTGCAAAGAATTTTGGCAATGCCTGCTGATGAGTGCTTTGATGATTAGCGAATGAGAGTTTGCTGTGCCCGAAATAACTCACAGGAAAAGCTAGCACAAAACCTGCGATATTCGAGTAGGCAGGGCTAATATGTACAAAACCTTCAAGTGAAACGGCTACGCAATAGTGCACAAGCGCGGCAAGGCTGCCAATAATGCCAAACCATGAAATAGAGCGCGAGTGATTCACGGTGGATACTTTCACTTAAGGTCAGTGCTGCTTTTTTCTGATTGGGCGGGAGCCTTTTTAGATTTTGTTGCTTTTGGTCTGGTTACCAAGGCTTTAGATTGAGGTACCACATGCTCAGCTACGATATACGATGGACGCCCTTTAACTTCATCATAAATACGGGCAAGATATTCGCCTAATATGCCAATAAACAAGAGTTGTACCCCAGAAAAGAACATGATGCTGGCGATCACTGTAGGCCAGCCTGGTACAGATTCGTCAAAAAATAGCTTGTCGACAACAACAGATGTGCCATACAAAAAAGCGAATAATGCCAACAAACCACCAACGGCGCTTGCCAACCTTAGTGGCATTACAGAAAAGCTGGTAATGCCTGTCCACGCCAAACCAATCAAGCGTAATCGTGAGAAGGTACTTTCACCATGTATGCGAGGTAAGGGTGTATAGGGGATGCCGATAGACTTGTAGCCAACCCAAGCGTAAATACCTTTCATGAAGCGGCTGCGTTCTGGCAGCGAGCGTAGCGCATCAACCACTTTGCGATTCATCAAACGAAAGTCGCCCGCATCGCGTGGGATATGAATCTGGCCGCCTAAGCCAATTGCCCTGTAAAACACCTTGGAGCCCCAGCGTTTGAATTGGGATTCCACTTCACGATCTTGCCGCACGGCATAGACCATGTCATAGCCTTCACCCCATTTTTCAAGCATCTGCGTGAGTAATTCTGAAGAATGCTGGCCGTCTGCATCCATGCAAATCACTACATCACCTTGTGCGTATTCTAGGCCAGCGGTGATGGCATATTCTTTACCAAAATTACGCGAGAACCTCACCAGGCTTGTATTCAGCTTGGTTGATACTGCTTTTACAAGATCGGCAGTATTGTCCTTACTGCCATCATCAATCACCACAATTTCCCAATTGGGGCTTAGCTTGGCTAACTGAATGGCAATGTTTTGCAGTGTGGTTTGAATTGCACCTGCTTCGTTGAACGCAGGGACTATCACGCTAATCAGCGGATCTTTTTGCGGTCTGTTGCTGGATTGATTCAATGGAGTATCAGACATAGAGTGTATTCACGAATGTTATTTAGGTGCAGGCCGCGGTTGACGCAAAGCTGCTGGCAGATCACGCCTATCTTTGACGACTGCCAGTATCGCGTCCATCCGTTCTACCTCACCGATGATTTTACCTTTAAGTACTTTATCGCAATTCATATTGGTGCTGGAAATAAAGAAGTCCGCTTTTACCCAATCTGAGGTCACTACAAAGCGATGATCCAGATAGGCACTACCTTGTAAAGCTTCTGCACATACAGCAACCGTGTAAGGCTTTTGTTTGAGATGCGCATCTATACTGGGGTCTGTTTTGGCCATTTCGGTGACTTTATCTTCCAACATATCCGAGGCTTCACGCAAGCTGCTAGACCAGTAATCGCCTTCCCATTCCTTTTCTGCATCTGACAAATCGCCAGCAAAGTAGTTGTAATAGATGTATTCGTAAGGGTGCAACTGTATCAGTACACAACTGGTGTTAATGACCAGCAGCCAGCAAACCGCTATGAACCCTAGCCGTAATTTAGGAAAAGACTTTAATGCGTTGATTGCAAAGTGGATGCCCAAGGCGGCAATAATCGCCAAGGGCGGCAGTATGAACGTGAAATGACGAACGCCGTTATAGAGCGCCGGTTTGTCCAGCAATATAAAGGCAAGTGGAAAACCCGCTGCGGTAAATACACTTATGAATCCTATAAATAGCGGATGCTTGTCATCGAACCGGTTGGTTTTAACCAGGCTGAATCTCAGTGCAAAAATAACAACAGCACTTACCAAACCTAATAGAAACATCTCGGGTAAGCGCACAAACAGATATTCAGGCAAATATTCCCGTGGTACCTGGCCGATTTTCATGACCTCGCCATCCATCACGGTGAGCATATTGAAAGCAAAGTGCGAGAACGCTTTGGCGGCCTCTAATGGATGATCAGGCGCCATCACGCCCCAAGGCCAAAAGAGTGCCATCAAGACAAATGCCACAATCGCCGCTGGTATAAGCGGTTTGATACAGCTAAACCAAAAATAAATGCGCTCGCGAATCGTGCTGCCTGAAACCCAACCTGCCACACCTATCATCATCAACAGGTAAAACACGGCAAATACACCGCCTATGCGCATGCCCAAGCCACAACCGATGGCAATGCCCAACTTGATGCTAATGCTGAGTTTAGGTTTTGGTAATTGCTGGGCAATTAATATCGTGTAATACAAAGCCCACACCATGCAGGTGCCAAAGGGGATGTCTTTGGTGTGGGTAAACATGGCGCCAGACCATGCGCCCGTAATCGCCAACAATACAACCGTGATAAAACCTGCACGTTCGCCACCCAGAATACGTGCGATTTTGTAAGAGGCAACGATGCCAGCAAGCCCAAACAAGGCTGATAGCAGATGGCGCATATCCCACACCCAGATTGGCAGAATGTGCTCAAGCGCGGCAGCGATCAGGTCAAAGAATCCACCGTATAGATACAAATTTCGGTAGTGAAACGCATCCTGGTCAACAAAGCCTGACTTGTAAAATTGCAACAGCAGGCGACCATAGACATGCTGCACTTCTTCATCGTTACTAATGCCATGCTGGTCGAAAGTGATGGCAATAAAGAGCGCAATGAGTGCCAGCAGACCTAAGCTGAGTATTCTGAAATTCAGGTCGGGTAGCTTTTTATAGCTTGATTGCAGGCTTGTAGCTAAAGTGTTTAACAATTTGCGTGCTTTTATTAAGATGTTTTTAATGGGGTGAGGGTGGCAGGATTATACAGATAAGCATATGAATTTACTGCGCGATATTGTGTTGATTCAACGCCCATTCAACATGTTCTTTCACCAAGGTTGAGGCATCATCAATGCGGCTATTTAAGGCCGCTAGTACAGCAGGTGTTGAAGGCGCATTACCAAGCCCAACAGCAAGGTTGCGCAGCCATTGTTCATAGCCAATCCTGTATATCGCGCTACCAGCCAGCTTCTGCTTAAAGTTGGCTTCAGTCCAGCTAAAAAGTTCGGCTAGTGTGATGTTGTCTAGACCGTTACGCACATGGAAATCCTCTTCTTGCGTGATGTGCGAAAAACGATTCCAGGGGCAAGTCAGTTGACAGTCATCGCAGCCATATACACGATTGCCAATTAAAGACCTGAGTGATTCGGGGATGCTGTCTTTAAGCTCTATGGTCAGGTAAGAGATGCAGCGCCGTGCATCTACTTCATAAGGCGCCACAATTGCCTGCGTTGGGCAGACATCAATGCAGGCCTTGCATGACCCGCAATGATTGGTTGTTGGTGTATCTATCGGCAAAGGCAAATCGATATAGATTTCACCCAGAAAAAACCACGAACCCGCATCACGATTCAGCAGCAATGTATGCTTGCCGCGCCAGCCCAGCCCAGCTTTTTCAGCCAGAGCAACTTCCATGACAGGGGCGCTATCGGTGAATACCCTGTATCCAAATTCGCCTATGTGGTCGGCGATACGGGCTGATAGTTTTTGCAAGCGATTGCGCATGACCTTGTGATAATCACGGCCCAAGGCATAGCGTGATATGAACGCCTGCTCACCATCTTGCATGACTTCTAGGCTATCGCGCGTGGCAGGCGGTTGGTAATCCATACGCGCCGAAATCACACGTACCGTGCCGGGCACTAAATCAGCAGGGTGGCTTCGTTTATCGCCATGTTTTGCCATATAATCCATAGCACCATGAAAGCCTTTTGCAATCCATGCCTGATGTTCAGCGCCAGCAGCCGACAAATCAGTATCGGTAATGCCGATCTGGTTGAAGCCAAGCTCAACACCCCAGTTTTTGATGTCTGTTGCTAATGCCTGTAAATCTTTATGAGTGTGAGCCATATGACGCATGATATTACAATCAAATTGGCCGATGAAGCGGCTACCTTGAAATGTGGGGCAGAAATAGCAAAAGTGTTGGTGCCAGGCCTAAGCATTTATTTGCATGGCGATTTAGGTGCAGGCAAAACAACATTGGTCAGGGGTTTGCTGCATCAACTCGGGCATGCAGGCAAAGTTAAAAGCCCGACTTACACCTTGGTTGAACCGTATCAGGTGCAATTATCTGGCGGTTCGCTGAATGTTTACCACTTTGACCTTTACCGCTTTATAGACCCAGAGGAATGGGATGCAGCGGGCTTTAGAGATTATTTCAATCCATCTTCATTATGCTTGGTAGAATGGCCGGAGAAGGCAGGCGAGTTATTGCCAGCAGCAGATATTGAGCTTTTGCTGCAAGTGTATGAAGCGGGGCGGAAATTAACACTACGCTCAAATAGTGCTATTGGAGCCGCCTTGTTAACCCGTTTTAATCCGAATATATGAAGCAGTTTTCAATGAATACTTTGGTACATGAATAGCGCTGGTTTACGAATCTTATTGATAACTGTGCTGCTTGGACTATTTTGCCAGGCAGCTCAAGCCGCCATCAGCATCACCGCCGCCCGCGTCTGGCCTGCTGAAGATTACACCCGTATCACGCTTGAATCCCCCAAACCAATAGATCAGAAAATGATCATGCTCAAGAATCCAGACCGCCTAGTGCTTGATCTGGATGATGTTGAACTTGGCCCAACCTTAAAAGCCTTGTCTGACAAAATACTCACAGATGACCCATACATAAAACAGGTACGCGTCGCCAATTTCAAGCCTGGCGTTGTCAGGTTGGTCATTGATCTTAAGTCAGAAATCAAGCCACAGATATTCTCACTGCAGCCTGCCGGTGATTACAAATACAGGCTGGTGCTGGATATTTACCCCGCGGTTGATCCATTGATGACGATGGTGCAGCAGCGTGAAAAACCAAGTGAGGCTGTGACTTTGCCTGATCTGCAAATGTCCAACAACGTCAATATAGAGCCTACCATTCCAGCGACTACTACTAACCAGCCAGCCACTTCGCCCTCTGAAATCTTGCCGCAAGTGGTTCTTAAACCTGACACAATCAAGCCTGATAATAAGGCCAATGAAAATAAAACAGGCGAAAATAAAGTAGCCGATAAGTCGCCAGATAATAAGGCAATCCCACCTAAAACTGTGGTTGCCGTACCAGATGCAATTGGTAATAACAGTCCGGCAGATAAGCCAGCACTCAATAAAAATAACATCCGACTAATCACCATTGCGATTGATGCTGGCCACGGTGGTGAAGACCCAGGTGCGCGCGGTGCGAATGGCTCATACGAGAAAAATATCACGTTAGCAGTGGCTAAAAAGCTCAAAGCCGCGATTGATGCCGAGCCTAATATGCGCGGTGTGTTAACCCGCGATGGCGATTATTTCATCCCATTACATGGTCGAGTAGTCAAGGCGCGCAAACTACAGTCTGATTTGTTTGTCTCAATACATGCAGACGCTTTTGTACGACCAGATGCAAAAGGTTCTTCAGTATTTGCCTTGTCTGAAAGTGGCGCTACCAGCGCATCTGCAAGATATTTGGCAAACAAGGAAAATGAGTCAGACTTGATTGGTGGCGTAAGTTTAGATAATAAAGACCCGTACTTAGCCCGTACGCTACTAGATTTATCCCAAACTGCCACCATTAATGATAGCTTGAAGCTAGGTAAAGCCGTACTGGGCAATATTGGCAAGATCAATTCACTGCACAAAGGCAGTGTGGAGCAAGCCGGTTTTGCTGTGTTGAAGTCCCCTGATATTCCATCTATCTTGGTTGAAACGGCTTTTATCAGTAACCCTGATGAAGAACGCAAGCTCAATGATGATGACTATCAGGAAAAGTTAGTAGGTTCGATTCTTGCTGGTATTAAAAAATATTTTGCGAGCAACCCACCCCTTGCAAAATCAAAACTCGTACAAGAGTGAGTAATCAATATTAATTTACAAAATTAATCAGGAGCATTTCATGAGTAAAGTAGCATTGTATGTCCGCCTCGAAGCCAAGCCAGAGAAGGCTAAAGAGCTTGAACAGTTTTTAAAATCCGCCGTATTTCTGCTCAAAGATGAGCCAGAAACCATCACTTGGTATGCCTTGAAATTTACTGAAACCACCTTTGGCATTTTTGATTCATTTAACCATGAAGATGGCCGCAAAGCCCATCTGGCAGGCAAAGTGGCTGAGGCCTTATTCGCCAAAGCTGATGAATTGCTGGCAGAAAAGCCTGTCGTTATCCCAGTAGAGTTGCTAGCGACCAAGTTTGGTGCAGATGCCGAAACCAGTAACTCAGGTGCCAAAAAATACAATCTGAGATTCGTTGACGGGCTGTAACTGGGCGTTATAAGCTGATTTATCCGTCATACTCGCGAAAGCGGGTATCCATGTATTTTATTAAAATAGATTCCCGCTTTCTCGGGAATGACGAAAATGCATAAATCAGTATTTCTCTAGCATTGATTGTTGTAACAACTATCAAGTCAGTGCAGGTAAAATGGCTTAACAGCCACTTTTACCTAGATTATTCGCATGCCCGCAATCCGTTTACTCCCCGATCAACTCATTAGCCAGATCGCCGCTGGCGAGGTCGTTGAGCGCCCAGCCTCCGCGCTCAAGGAGTTGCTAGAAAACAGCCTAGATGCTGGTAGCACTGACATTACTGTGACCTTGCTCAATGGCGGGGTCAAACAATTGCGCGTGGCGGATAACGGCACTGGTGTCGCTAAAGATGACCTCGCTCTCGCATTAACCCGCCATGCCACCAGTAAAATCGCTACGCTGGATGATCTCGAGGCCGTCGCCAGCCTAGGTTTTCGTGGCGAGGCACTGGCCAGTATTGCTTCTGTCTCCCGCACCCAAATCATCAGCCGCTATCAAGATGACCACCATGCATGGCGCATTGAGTCTGAAGGTAGCGCCATATCAGCAATCGAGCCTGCTGCACTAGGTATCGGCACAATAGTTGAAGTGCATGATTTGTATTTCAACACACCCGCCCGCCGTAAATTCCTCAAAACAGAAGGCACCGAGTTTGGCCATTGCGAAGAGGCATTCCGCCGCGTAGCGCTGTCACGGCCAGATGTGGCTTTCATGTTGCAGCATAATGGCAGGGCGCTCGCGCGTTTAAACATCGCAGATCCGCAAAAGCGTTTTGGCGAGATACTTGGCGCAGAGTTTTCTGCTGAATCATTCGCTCTAGATGAATCTGCCGCTGGCTTGCGCCTGTGGGGCATGGCCGCCAAGCCTACATTCTCGCGCAATGCGCGCGATACGCAATATGTGTATGTGAATGGCCGTTTCGTCCGCGATAAGCTGATTTCGCACGCTATTCGTCAGGCTTACCAAGATGTGTTGCATCATGACCGTCACCCAGCGTTTGTGCTGTTTCTCGAGCTGGATACCAGCCTGGTGGATGTCAATGTGCATCCATCTAAAACAGAAGTGCGTTTCAGGGATGGTCAGGCAGTACATCGCTTTGTTTTCCACGCGTTGCACAAGGCATTGGCAACGCCCACAGGCGCTTCAAACCTGGTCACAGCAAGTCAGGCGCCAACGAATCCATTTAGTCCAACCTTTGGCAATGCCGCCAGTTACCCCACGTTTCAGTCGCAGATTGACTTGCGTGCTAACGAAGCTCCCAATTTTTACCAAACGCTATTCGGCAATGCTGGCTTGCAAGGCAATAGCGCGCAAAATGCCAATGCTCTGGGAGGCAATATCCATGAGGCTCCCAGCGATGCTCCTTTTTCGCCAAATTACGATTCCCAGGATTTCCCGCTAGGCTTTGCCGTCGCCCAGATTCATGGCGTGTATGTGCTCGCGCAAAACAGTCTGGGCCTAGTCGTCGTTGATATGCACGCCGCACACGAGCGTATCATGTATGAAAAACTCAAGGCTGCGCTTGATACCAGCTTTGTACCCATGCAACCTCTGTTGCTGCCTGTTAGCTTCAATGCAGACAGGCTGGAAGTCGCTACAGTACAAGAGCAACAATCAAGCGAGCAGGGCAGCGGTTTAGCCCAACTAGGTTTTGATCTGGCAATTTTGTCACCCACTACGCTCGCGGTCCGCGCCGTCCCAGTGATGCTACAAGATGCTGACGCTGTAGCCCTCGCCCGTGACGTATTGAAAGATTTACGAGAATACGGTGCCAGCCGCGCACTCACCGAGCGCCGTAACGAAATGCTAGGCACCATGGCCTGCCACGCCGCCGTGCGCGCCAATCGCAACCTGACCATCCCCGAGATGAACGCGTTACTCCGTGACATGGAAGCCACCGAACGCTCAGGCCAATGCAATCATGGCCGCCCGACTTGGTTTCAAGTCAGCATGAGCGATTTGGACAAGATGTTTATGAGGGGTAAGTAACTTGGAAAAATATACATACACTTTAGATTTAGATGTCGATCAAATACCTTTTTATTCAAAATTAGAGATAGCTGAGCATCAACTTGAGCAAGCTGCAAGGCTATATCTTGATGAAGGTGATTATATTTCTGCTATTACTCTAGCTGGAGCCAGTGATGAGCTGATTCGTGAGCTCTTAAATAGGCAAGGTAAAAAAAGTGAATTAGATAACTATGCCGATACCGTATTGTTTATTGGTAAAACAATGGGCGAAAAGTGGGCTAAAAAAGAAATAATAGATGATGCTAATTATTACCGAAATCATTTAAAACACTTCAAAGATGGCGAGAGCATTTCAATTACAAGAGATTCAGCTAGCCAAATAATTGATCGGGTAGTTACAAACTTTCAGAGTCTTACTGGCAAACAAAATATAACAATAGATCGTTATATTGCATCTAGAGGATATTAACTCGCTTCTTGTATGAGTCAATTTAAACCAGCAATTTTTCTCATGGGCCCAACCGCCAGTGGCAAAACAGGCCTTGCTGTCGAGCTGTTACAACACTTGTCAATTGAACTCATCAGCGTTGATTCTGCACTGGTCTATAAAGGCATGGACATCGGTACAGCAAAGCCAGATGCAGCAACGCTGGCAAAAGCGCCGCATCATCTGATTGATCTCATCGATCCCACCGATACATACTCCGCAGCCCATTTCAGAAAAGACGCATTGGCATTGATGGCTGACATTACGTCACGCGGCAAGATACCACTTTTGGTGGGCGGTACCATGTTGTATTTCAATGCCTTGCAAAGTGGGTTGAGCCAATTGCCAGAAGCTAACCAAGAAGTGCGTCAGCGCCTTGATGAAGAGGCTTTAGCAATAGGCTGGCCTGCGATGCACGAGAAGTTGGCGCAAGTTGACCCAGAAACCGCCGCGCGTCTTAAAACGACTGATGCGCAGCGCATACAGCGCGCTCTGGAGGTGTTTGAGTTAAGCGGTAAGCCGATGTCGGCCTTGTATAAAGAGACTGAGCAGACGGCTTTGCCATATCGCCTGCTCAAGCTGGCGTTGGTGCCGAGTGATCGCGCTGTATTGCATCAGCGCATAGCAGACCGTTTTGACGCCATGCTGGCGCAGGGTTTTCTGGATGAAGTACAGCGATTGCGCAAACAATACCCAGACTTAAGCCATGAATCGCCAGCCATGCGTTGTGTGGGCTATCGCCAAGCGCTGGAGTTTCTGGATGGTAAGGTGGATAAGACTGAATTCAGGGAGAAGGGCATTGCCGCAACGCGCCAATTGGCCAAGCGTCAATTGACATGGTTGCGCGGTATGGATGATATTGTTGAGGTGGATTGCCTGAATCCAGCAATGAATGAAGTCGTATTAGATTCAATTAATAATTTTAGGTAATTATATACTTGACTGTACTGACTAATCAGTAAGTCGGTTAAAGAGAGTTTCACTAGCATTTTATAAATTCCTCATTGTTTTCTGTATATATGAGTTATCTATACTGAGGAATTTATAAAATGAAAAAAGATACCTACAATTTAATCAGTCTTGGACTGACCATCCTCGTCATGATGGTCACCCACCAGATAATTATCAATAACAGTGATATTAAGATTTTCTATGTTTACTTGATTGCCATTTATCACGGTATGCTCTTTAACTTCAGTCTTGAGTTTCTTGTTAAGCCATACCTTAAATAACTCTAAAGTCACTCCAGCGGCCACAATCACTATAAAAGTAACATATGGCGTTGGAATATCCGCTAAAGAATCCTTGGTTACAGCTTTTACAGTCAGTCCTTCTATATTCTGATTTTTAAGATCAGTGTAGAAATCCTTGATGGATGTTTTAATAGTTATCCTCATTAGTAACTCCCCTTACTAACTTAATTAGTTAACCTACTTGCTATAGTCTCTACTACTTCCACTATCATTTTCCTGTCTGCTTCAGACAAGTTACTAAGTAAGCCAGCAATGTATTCAGCTTGATCAGTTGACCTATGACTTGCTGCGTCTAGGAAGTCACTGACTTTACAATTAAAGATACTAGCCAGGTCATACAACTTAGTAACGCTAGGTATTATTTTTCCACGTTCAATACGTGATACTGCTTCATACCCAATGTTTAGCTTCTCTGCCAGTTGCCCCTGCGTCATTCCTAGCTTTTCTCTCTTAGTAGAAATTATCTGACCTATCTTTTTAGCTAAAGCAGCTTCTTCTAGTGTGTTCATTTACGTCTTCCAATCCCTTGGATAGTTGACTATTTGAGTGTTGACTAGAAGGACTTTTAAAGATGAAATACAACTAATATAGTTGTATTTACTTTAATTAAGTCTGGAAGGGTTACTAAGATGAAAATCCACTATGCGTTACTAACTTTATTACTAGCTAGTAACTATGTTTATGCCGAAGATTTGCAATACAACAGGGATGAGAACGTACAAGCTGAAATGCTAAATAGGGCAGATATTAAGGCTAGGTATTGTATGCATACTACTGCTGAAGCATTTCTAGCTAATGGAATGCGTGATCAGCAGAACATAGTAGATAACTTGGTTAAAGTATGTGGTGGACAAATGAAAGTTGTGTACGCACATTTCCAGTTACAAGGTGCAGAACTAGTAGATGATTACTTAGTAGCTATGGCTTACGATGAACTTAATAGCATTCCAGGTGTGAAGCTAGCTAGTAGTCAAACTAAGAAAACTACTAACCAAACGTATGCTGGTACTAATGGAGTTAATAGAAAGCCAATGGGTGATACTGATAAGATAGGTAATTAGTCTACTATCTAATAAAAATGGACTAGACATATACTAAATATTTAGTATAAAATAATTCTCATGGGTACTTCATCTTCAATTGAAAATCTGGAAAAGATTAAAGCAATTTATGAAAATAAACTGCGGCATATTCGTGAGCAGCTTAGAGACTTAAATGCTAAGTATGAAAAGGTGCTTATTGCAATCGAAGTGTTACAGGAAACAGATTCAGATAATCAATCTGAGCCTAAGCCAGCTAAGAAGACGCCAATCCGTGTTCATGTAATGAATATTTTTGACGATGGTTCAACTCTTACAGTATCAGATGTTTTTGATGATTTACCAGAAGAAGTGAATACAACCAAAGCAACAATTAATACCGTGCTGTCAGAATTAGTAAAAGCAGGAAAATTGCAGAAGCGTGGAGTTGGCCAGTATTACAAACCTGCACAACGTAAAAGGCTTATTAAAGACTGGCTATAAAAGGCGAAAGCCCCAAGTGACGCAATCACCTGAGGCTTTCTATTTCCAATCCAAGCAGCAAGCAAGAGAAAGGAGGTTAATATGTATCAATGCCCTGAGCAGGCGTATCAAAAGTTTCGCTTACTTATAATATTTTAGTCACCGCTTTTAGCGGGTAGAGGCAGCTTTTTAGTTGCCTCTTTTTTATTATACTTCTGTTTTTCGGTCAATTTCAAGGCCTCCTCAGAAACTACCGCTTTGGGAGTATTGGCTATTCGCCGTAAAGCCTCATTAAAATCAATCTGTAGTTCTTTTTTATTTTCCATACGATACCTCACTGCTGATCAAAGCTTTGTAAGTTAACCTACGCCCTACAGTAGCTTTCAATAATTCATTTACGCGCTGGCCTTCAGGTACGTTCTTCAAGTTCCAACGCCATGCAAACATATCCAAGTAACGCTTTATATGTTTCCTGCTAGTCTGATGGTACACGCCGATTATGGATCGTTTCAAGTGTCCAAATACACCTTCAATCGTATTGGTGTAGTTAATACCACTCACATATTCACCTACACCATGATTTACTAACGATCGATCATAGTTAGTATCCATCCAATTATACTGCTTACCTTCATCAGTATTCACTTTAGCAGTAGTACATACATTAGCTTCAACAATTGGCTTGATATGTTCAGTAGTAGCTGCCTTGATAGTATCAAACCTTAACTTACCTTCGCGTTCAACCATCCCCAGTACTACTACCTTGGAATTAGCAGAACCATAGCCCTGTGAACCTTTAGTACGCTTACTACGGTGTTTAAATCTTTCTTTGCCACCTACATATGTCTCATCAATTTCTACAGTGCCACTAAGCTTAGTAGGATAATCTACTGCTATTGCAGTACGGATACGGTGCAACATGTACCAGGCTGTTTTCTGAGTAACTTTAATATCTCTTGCTAACTGGCAACTGGAGATACCTTTCTTATGACTAGTTACTAGGTATATTGCCATGAACCATTTTTGCAGACTAATTTTACTATCTTCAAAAATAGTATCGTACCTAACGCTAAATCTTTCATTACATAATGGTTCAGCACATTTATGCGTCCCATTATTGAGTGTATAGACTTTAGTAGAACCACAATGGGGACAACTAACACCTGTAGGCCATCTTACTAACCTGAAGTGATTTACACATTTCTTTTCATCTGAAAATGTAGTAACTAAATCTAATAGAGAATCAAATTGCTGGAACATACTAACCACTATTGCGTGTTAAATAATAATGGTTAGTATTTTACTAGATGAGTGCTTTCTTGTACAGTCAAGTATATAATTACCTAATTTTATATAAAACAACCGATTGTGGTTAATATCTAATTAATTAGTTTAGATATTAATAGCGCTAATCCAGCACGTAATTATTAATACGCTTTGCCGCCTCGATACATTCCTCAAGCGGCGCGACGAGTGCCATGCGAATAAAATTCTTGCCTGGATTTGTGCCATGCGCATCGCGCGCCAGATAACTGCCAGGTAGCACGGTGATGTTTAAATCACGGTAGAGTTTAATGGCATATTCCCTGTCTGAAATCGGTGTTCTTGCCCACAGGTAAAACGCGGCATCTGGCCTCTGCACATTGAGCACATCTTGCAGCATGGGCAATACGCGCTGAAATTTCTCGGCATATAGCCTGCGATTTTCTACTACATGCGCTTCATCATTCCACGCTGCAATGCTGGCATGTTGAATCGCTGGGCTCATCGCGCAGCCATGATAGGTGCGGTAAATGAGGAATTTCTCCAGTATCTTGCTATCGCCCGCTACAAAGCCTGAGCGCATGCCTGGAACGTTTGAGCGCTTGGAAAGTGAACTGAACACTACCAGCCGTGTGAAGTCGCGACCCAGCATGCGTGCGGCTTGCAGTGCGCCTAGTGGCGGCAGCTTTTCTTCAAAATAGATTTCTGAGTAGCACTCGTCTGCTGCAATGGTGAAGCCATATTGGTCAGATAGCGTGAATAGCTCTTTCCATTGTTCCAAGCTCATGACCTTGCCAGACGGATTGCCTGGCGAACAGACATAGACCAGTTGAGTACGCAGCCAGATGCTTTCTGGCACGCTGGCAAAATCCATTGCATGGTTATTTTCAGGCAATGTGTTAAGGAAATAAGGCTCAGCACCTGCTAGAAAAGCTGCACCTTCATAAATCTGGTAGAACGGGTTGGGGCAAATCACAATCGGTGTTTGCGGGCAAGTTGGGTTGATCAACGCCTGTGCAAAAGCAAACAAGGCTTCACGACTACCATTGACGGGAATGATGGCTTTTTCAGCATCTGGGGCATGTATTTGGTAGCGCCGTGCAATCCAGGCTGCGATGGTCTGCCTTAACTCAGGAATGCCTGCGGTTGTAGGGTAAGTTGATAAGCCAGATAAGTGGTCAACTAGCGCATTTTTAATGAGTGACGGTGTCTCATGCTTAGGCTCGCCAATTGAGAGATTAATGGGCTTCAACTGCTGATTTGGCGTGATGCCATGAAACAGATCGCGCAAGCGCTGGAAGGGGTAGGGCTGTAGCTTATCTAGGTTCTCGTTCATGCCTGAATTATAAATCAAGCCATGGCAATCAACCAATGTCAGCAAGCCTTTATTCAAGCCAATTTTTAGCCTTTGTGATATAACGATGCACGTTTTGAGTGCCCATTGAGAAAGATGATTGTTGTGAAGAGTAACAAGCAAGGAATAGCCATTTTTGGCCTGCTTTTTGGCGCGATTTGCTGGGGCATCATCTGGTATCCATACCGATTGATGCAAGAGGCTGGGGTCTCGGGTGTCGCATCAAGTTTTTATACTTACTTGATTGCAGTAGCGATTGGCTGTGTGATTTTCGCGCGTCAATGGCCGTATGTCTTCAAGCAACCAAAAATCATTCTGCTATTGGCGGTTGTTGCTGGCTGGACCAATCTCAGCTACGTGTTGGCCGTGATTGATGGCGAGGTGATGCGGGTGATGTTGTTGTTCTATCTATCACCTTTATGGACTTTGATTCTCGCGCATTTTTGGCTTAAAGAACGTGCCGATATTAAGGCAGTTACGGTGATTGCCGTTTCACTGACTGGCGCATTCATCATGCTCTGGCAGCCTGGCGCATTGCCTTTGCCCAATAACACTGCGGAATGGATGGCGCTGTCATCTGGTATAGGCTTTGCGCTGACCAATGTCATTACGCGTAAATCTACCAATTTGAGTATTCCTGCAAAATCAATGGCGGTGTGGCTGGGCGTGATTTTTATGGCGCTGGCATTTATGCCGTTTCAACCATTATCTTTTCCGAGCCCTGGATTCTTTAGCCTGCTGAATTGGCTTGTAATGATATGTATTGCACTGCTATTGATGGCAGCTACCTTGCTTGTGCAATATGGCATTACGCACATCCCTGTGACTCGGGCATCGGTGATATTCCTGTTTGAGTTAGTGGTGGCGGCGATTGCTTCGTATTATCTAGCTGGCGAGAAGATGGCGGTACATGAATGGATAGGCGGAGGATTTATTGTGGCAGCGGCTTTGTATGCAGCCAGATTAGAGAATGCCAAATAAAAACGGGGCTTAGCGCCCCGTTTTTATTACCGCGTTTTTGCTAATGCTAGCTGTAATCAATAATCGGCGGTTCGCCGTATTGATTGTCAGTGGTTTCGCCTTCCAGCACTAAAAATACAATGACGATAATCACGCCTATTATTGGGAGTATGTACAGCAACTGCCACCAACCAGTGCGATTAGTATCGTGTAATCGCCTTGCCCCAGCAGCGATAGATGGCAAAAATACGGCTAGACCGAATATCATGCCTACTATTGGACTGACCCTCGATAGTGCTAGATTGACTAAACAAGTAAATAAGATAAACCACCAAATCTCAGAACGTGATGCACGCCCTGTAAAGTCAGCGTATTTGCCAAAACAAGTCTTGATTGATTCCCCGAATGTCATTTTAAAGCCCCCTTATTGATATTGTTGAAAACCGCGATACTTCTGCTACTTACCTCCAAGTGCTACTGACTTCTATGCACCGAAGCCACCACCTTTTGCCCCTTCTGCAGCAAACCTCATTTTGAGTGATAGATCATTACGTGAATCAGCGGCAGCCAGCGCACTTTCTTCAGTGATCTTACCGTTGCTGAATAACCTGAACAGCGACTGGTCAAACGTACACATGCCAATGTCATTGCTGTCTGCCATTACTTCTTTGATTTCATCTAATTTTTGTTTGAGTATTAATTCTGAAATGTAAGGGGTGTTGATCAGCACTTCAACCGCCGCCGCGCGTTTTGGGTGTATGCCCACGACCAGCCTTTGCGATACGACCGAGATGAGGTTCATAGACAAGCCCAGCAATAAACCTGCTTTACCTTCAGGCGGGAAGAACGAAATGATGCGTTCAATCGCCTGGTTGGCATTGTTGGCGTGCAATGTGGCAAGGCATAAATGCCCCGTTTCCGAGTATGTCATTGCATGTTTCATGCTCTCCATATCACGGATTTCTCCAATCAGAATCACATCAGGTGATTGGCGCATGGCATTCTTCAGGCCATTATCAAAAGAGTGAGTGTCGATACCGATTTCACGTTGATCCACGATAGATTTTTTATGTTTGTGGATGAACTCAATCGGGTCCTCAAGCGTAAGAATATGCCCTGTGGTCGTTTCGTTGCGATGATCAATCATCGAGGCGAGTGTGGTTGACTTACCCGACCCAGTAGAGCCTACCACCAGAATAAGCCCGCGCTGACGTGAAATTAAGTCTTTAAGAATATTGGGCAGGCCAAGTGTTTCAAAGGATGGAATGATGGCCTTGATACAGCGAATAACCATCGCCACATCACCACGCTGGCGGAAGATATTCACGCGAAAGCGCGCTTCATCAATATCAGCCACGCTGTAGGCAAAATTCATTTCTAGCGTGGTTTCAAACTCCTGTATTTGTGCAGGGCTCATCAGCGCATAGGCGATTTCCTTAACCATGCCAGCGCTCATCACTTGGTTATTGACTGCGAGTGTTTTACCCTCAATATCAATGTGGATGGCAGCGCCTGTACTAAAAAACAGGTCAGAACCATTTTTCTCCACCATAAATTTGAGTACGGGGGTGATGTCTATCGCAGCCATATTTTTATTCCCTGATTATTTATGCAAACTTTACCACAATCATTCACACAATGATGATTGAGTAAAATCAATCTCTTAATGATACAAATCAAGACTGAGGGCTTGTGAATATGCCTTGAAATAGTGCTCAGAATGGCTTGCCGTGGAAAGAGATTGCACTAAAATAATGCGCTACGTGTTTAATATGTTGTAATGATTAAGTTAGCAGCCATGGCATGAGCCTTGCATCATTTAATATAATACAAATAAAGCACTATAAATAAGGCCATTTATGAAGCTATACCTACATACCATTGACCAGACATCAGCCCTTGATGGACTGAATATCAAGTTTGCTCAAAACAATGAAAAATCTGTTTTCACTTTCGACTTTAATGACGAAAAATCACTCATTCAAACCTTAGATCAATTGTCGGGCGCATTGCCTGAACAGCTTTTGGCAGAATCTTTTGTCATGGTAGCGGCTGATGCTAGCGCAGCTGAGCCAGCTGCAATCATGGCTGGCATTATGCCATTCGGTACTTTTTATGCGCGTCGCAGGCATGCTTGGCTGTTAGACGACCTGCAATCGCATGTGAAAATGTTCTTCCAACCGATCGTCGATTTCACCCAGAATGGTAAAATATTTGGCTACGAGGCCTTATGCCGCATTGAAGACCCAGATGGCAACCTGCTGAATGGCGAAGAGTCATTTAAGTTAGCAGGCCAACTCAAGCGCAGTGAAGAACTTGATATTGCCTGCCAGCAATTAGCCTTGGCAGGTAAAGCAAAATCTATCGCGCCTGGCGTTCCTATTTTCATCAATGTATTGCCCCAGACCATCATGAATAAAGATTGGCTTGGCCCGATACTTGAGGCACTTTCCAAATATGGCATTGAAAAACGGGATGTCGTCATCGAAGTTGTAGAGAGCGAAAAGGTGTCACCTGAATTACTGGCACGCTTTTGTGATGCCATCCGTGCGCATGGCTTGCGTATTGCGCTTGATGATATGGGTTCTGGCTTTAATGGCTTACGTACCCTTGCCGCGGTGCGTGCTGATTTTATTAAGATCGATAGAACGATTGTGCATGAGGCCCAAGGCAGCAGGGTGCGTACAGTATTGCTTGAAGCCATTATCTCCATGGCGCAGCGTTTAGGCTGCACAGTCGTGGCAGAAGGCCTGGAGCGGGTTGAGGATATTAACTATTGCCAGGATTTAGGGCTGGTGTATGCGCAAGGTTATTATTTTGCCAAGCCACAAAGCAGGCCATCTTCCGCCGTTGCAGATCTACCTAAACGTGATGAATCGCATCGTTCGCATATTCCAGATGAGTTCCGTATTGCTGAATTTGTCACGCGCGGTTTGACCATTGAGGTCAACACGCCTGTGCATGTGGCACGAGAGATTTTCATCGAAAATACAGATACTGAAATTGCCGTGGTGCTCGATAATTTACGCCCAATCGGGCTGCTGCGCCGCGGCAAGGTGTTTTCGCAAAAACAGAGCTCTCTAGGCGCTTATTGTGAAGCGTTACCCAAAATGATTAACCAACGCACGCCATCGTCATTATTGGCACGCGGGCTGTATCTTGAGCGCGGCGATGCAGAACCCTGGATCATGGTGTCAGATGATGGTGTTTATATCGGTATCTTGCAGCCGCTGGAAATCATGGCTCAACTGATCAGCCGCAAAATGAGTACTGGTAGCCTGCATCCGCTGACACAACTCACTACTGGCCCAACATTAAGGCAGTCGCTCGATATCAGTATCCGTAATAATCCTGATACTGAGCTGGTTTATATCGACCTTGATCATTTCAAGGCTTACAACGATCGATATGGTTTCATTCGTGGTGATGCCATGATTCGCCTGCTATCTGAAATTGTCAGGCAAGAATTTCAAGGCGGTACGGGCATTCTGGTCGGCCACATCGGCGGCGATGATTTCGTGCTGATTCTTGACCATAGTGATCCAAAGCTTGAAGCCAGATTACTGGATGTGATTAACCATTTTCAAGATCTCGCCAGCCATTTGTATGATGCGGCCGATCTTGAGCGTGGATTCTTTACAACGGAAGATGGTCTTGAACACCCTGTTGCCAGTATTTCAATCGCAGTAGTCAATGGTAGCCAAGGCGGGCTTTCAAACAGCGTTGCCGCTGCTGAACGTGCTGCTTACCTGAAGAAAATAGGTAAATCGACGATAGGCAGTATTGTGGTGGTTGAGGCCGACACGCCAAAACTGGTATTGCCAGAGCAGGACATTCACTCCGACTGGCAAGCTCGTGCACTCGAGGCACTTAAGTCATTACTCAAATATCGTCGTTCAGAAGATGCGCACTGCATGGATAGCTGCTTTACCGACTACCCATTCTTTGAGGTAGTCTTCGAGCTCTATTCAAACGGCATACAGCGTTACCCAAACTGGATTAACCCGAATATGTACGGCAAGATCAAGGCCGGCGGTGCAGGCGTAGATCGCAGCGCACAGGCTTATTACAGTGCAGTTAATGAAAGCATGGAACCGTATATCTCCAGTATTTATCTTTCTACTGCTACTGAAGACTTTTGCTTAACGGTATCACTGCCAATCTTGAATCAGATGGGTGGTTTGGAATCAATCCTGGTGGCTGATATAAGTATCGCAGCGATGGCGATGTTGAGTAGCGCGATTCCTGGTAGTGGCAGGCAGTAAGTATTATTGCTGGCTGTAGTTTTGCCATATATCTTGATAAAGCTGTTCAATATCGCGCGTGAATTTCGCGGTATTGAACAGCCCTAATTCCCTGTTTTTTATCCCCAGTTTTTTCTTGATAACACCCAATTGATCAGGGTTGGTGGCTAGCATTAACGCTTTTTCTTCGTATTCATTCAGACTCTTAGTTACTAACTCTGTCAGATCAGCCGCATGCAGCAAGCTGCCAGCCACTCTAGAGGCAAAAGATTCGCCTACACAAGTCAATACTGGCAAGCCCATCCACAGCGCATCGCTGGCCGTAGTATGTGCATTGTAGGGCAGGGTATCCAAAAACAAATCCGCCAGTGAATGGCGTGCCAGATGTTGAGCCATAGGAATGCGTGGCGCAAACACTAGCCGTTCTGCTTTCACTCCACGCGCTGTTGCTTCGCGTTTCAAGTTGGCCTTGGCTAGCGGATTACATTCGAGCAACCACAGCACACTATCAGGCACTTTCTGTAGCAACCGCATCCACACATCAAATATCTCAGGCAAAATCTTGAAGCTCTGGTTAAAACAGCAGAATACAAAAGCATCTGCAGGTAGCCCAACTTGTTGGCGTGTAGGTGTTTGCGCGACAGGGCGTTTGCTATCATTTGCCTGGTAGCAACTCGGCAATAGAGCAAGTTTTTCAGCGTAGCTCGCGGATGCATTAGGTGGCGTAATAAAGCCATCGCTGATCAAGTAATCAAACAGCGGCACACCTGCCAAGCTACCCATGCTGCCAGGAAAGCCGAGCCAGCTGACGTTGATTGGGGCAGGGCGTAATGCTACAAGACTGGTGCGGCTGCTCTGGGTAAAGCCTGTAAGATCAATGAGGATATCAATCTGGTCTGCATGTATTTTTTCAGCTGCCGCTTGCTGTGAGAGTGTGCGGATATCTACAAAATGGTCGAAGGCTTTGATGAGGCGCTGGCGCTCAGCACTGTTGTCATTAACGCCGTAAGAATAGGCGAAGCTTTCAATAGCTTGCTTATCATGTAATTCAATCATTTCGCTAATGAGCGAGGCCAATGGGTGCAGGCGAAAGTCTGCTGAGAGGTAGCCTATACGTAGTTTGTCACCCGTATGGGTATGCTTGAAATTCAGTGACTCTTTGAGCTTAAGCATAGGTGTGAGGCGATTTGCAGCCCATTGATCAGCACATAACTTTTGCTCGCCTGGCGTGCTACCTGGCATGGAGAGAAAAGCAAATGGTGATATTTGCGCGGTAGGCTGGATGTTTACCCAGTGGCGAATTTGTTTGATGTCATCGTCCAGCCCTTGCCAGTCGCAGATGTGTTGCTTTTGATGCACTAGATGCACTTTGGCGTGGTATAGCGTTGGGTTAAGGCTGAATGCTGTCTGGTAACTCGCAATTGCGGCATCTAGTTGACCTAGTTCGCGCAATACGTTGCCCAAATTATTATGAATATCAGCATCATCGGGAGAGTGTTTCAGCGCTTTTCTATAGCTAGATTCAGCTTCTTTAGGTTTGCCCAACTCACGTTGTGCATTGCCTAAGTTGTAGTGCAGCGCGGCATCGCTCGGTTTTAGCTTGCAAGCCTCAAGGTAGCTAGCTTCAGCTTTTGCGTAGAGGCCAGCTAGTTGTTGTTGGATACCTGCTTTGCTAAGGGCATAGCATAGCGTTTCTCGGGTATCTGCATCTTGCGGGTAGTATTTTAATATGCGGCGATAGCATCCAATCGCCTCATCAAATCGATTGAGCGAGACATTCAGATTGCCTAAATTGGTGAGTAAGTCTGGATCATCTGGCGATATTTGCAACGCACGTTGATAACACTGAACGGCCTCGTCCAAGCGGCCAGCAGCGCGCAGTGCCAAGCCGTAATTATTCAGGTAGCCTGGATTATTCGGCACAAGTTGCAGAGCTGTCCCAATTTTCTCAACTGCTTCAATATGCCGTGCCGTTTGATGGCAAAGCACACCTAACAAGTGCAGCGTATCAGGATGTGTTGGTTGAGTATTAAGCAGCTCACGATACAAAACCTCAGCTTTGGCTAACTGGCCAGTCTGATGTAAACGTAGGGCATTTTGGTACTGTGCTTGAACACTTAATGGGGTTTGATTCATAGCCTATAGTTTAATGCAGAGGCGGGTATGCCGCCAAACCTTGCACCAACGCTTTCAGCCCCATTTTGCGCAAAAGAAAACGGTTAGGATCTAGGGCAGCCAATAGTTTTGAATCCACGGGAGCAGGTTCACCGCATATGCTAGCAGCAATCATTTCTGCGCAGATGGAAGCGTGAGTCAGGCCTTTAGAGCCGTGGCCTGCGTTGACATAAACACCTTCTAACCAGGGCAGGCTTGAGGCATTGACGTTGTATCTTGGCGGATGTTTTGTGAGGGCATCATGATCGAGTAATGGCCCTGCCATCGGCAAGTAGTCGATAGTTGCAGCGCGTAACGCAGCGCGGCCACTGATAGATAGTATTTCAGTCTGTGCATCTTGGTAGAACTGTGGTGCCATTTTCTTGAGCATGTTGAGATTGGCCAAATGATCTGTCTCGCGTACATCAAGCGCAATATCATTTGGGCTGAATGTTGCCCCGAGCGCATTTTGACCATTGGCGGAAGGGCTGACGTAGCCATCAGTACAAATGACCGTTTTGATGTCTTTTGCTCCAGCTTGATGGGGTAATAAAGAGATTTGGCCACGCACTGCCTGTAAGCTTAAGTTGGAGCTTATGCCGAATTGATCTGCCTCATTTGAATTGGCTAGAATCAATACAGGTGCTTCAGCTTCTAATTGCTCGCCATGTTGATTGCCAGACCATACTTGCCATCTACCATCTATTTTTTTAATTGCTTGAATGTCGCAATTTAAAACTTTGTGAATCAATTTGTTGTTAGTCAGTGCTTTGCATAAAGCCACAGGGTTTACCCAACCAGCTGCGGGGAAAAATAGCCCGGGTTGGGATAATGCAGTGCCAGCCAATTCACTTGCCTGTATATCATCAACATAACGTGCGATGGTTTCGGGCAGATTGCGGGCCGCTACGGCTAGACAGCGCTTGAGCTCCTGGGCATCGAATGCCAGTTGCAGCACACCACAAGCATTAAAGTCATTGGCGCTCAGATTTAGTGATTGTATTAACCTGATGGTATGCAGGTAGCCAGCTAATGCCAGCTTATGCATGGCCGTATCTTGCCCTGTGAGGCGTGGGTAGATGATGCCTACTGGGTTACCAGAAGCCTCTTGCGCTATCTCTGAATGTCGGTCTATCAAGATCACTTGCCAGCCGCGATTGGCCAATGCATAAGCGCTTGCAGCGCCAGCAATACCTGCACCGATCACGATTGCATGCTGTCCGCTTGCCTTCGGCCTGTTTGAGTTGCCAGAGTGATTCGGCATTACACCAGCCAGCATTTCACGTTTTCGGCCATAGCCCGAAATCTTGTTTACATTGAAACTAGCATCCAATAAGCCGCGCTTTACTATTCCTGCGCTGGTGAAAGTCGCAAACGTGCTGCTCTGTGCGGATAGCCGCGCCATCTGCTCAAATATAACGGGTTGCCACATCTCTGGGTTTTTAGCAGGCGCAAAGCCATCAAGAAACCAGGCATCTACCTTGGCTTTAACTAAAGGCAGGGTATCCGCGATATCCCCGATGATTAAAGTCAGCGTGACGCGGCCATTATCAAATATCAGCCTGTGCCAGCCCGGCGTTATCCATTGGTATTGTTGGCATAACTCCTTGCTCAATGTCTGTAGTTGCGGCCAGAGGGCTAGCGCTTTTTTCAGGTCTGGTAAGGCGATGGGATATTTTTCAAAGCTAATGAAATACAGACTTGCCCCTGCTGGCGCAATCTCATTCCATAGCTGCCAGGCACACAAAAAATTAAGTCCTGTGCCAAACCCTGTTTCAGCAATGGTAAATACTTCGTCATTTAATCTTGGCCAGCGCTCCTGCAAATGGTTCTGCGTGAGAAATACATAACGGCTCTCATCCAGCCCGCTGTCGCTGGAAAAATAGACATCGCCATACCGACCAGAAAAAGGCTGCTGCTCTTTCCATTCCAATTGAGGATCATTGGCTTGTAAAATGTCCGCGGATTTGCTGTTCATGGTGCTTTCAGGATGCTTGCTTAAGGCCAAAAGTCTTGCGCGGCATGGTATATTAACCAATTAACATTCGATTTAAAGAATCTTTTTTATGACGAAAGCGCCTATCCCTGCAAACGAGGCTGAACGTCTTGCCTCTATCAAAAAAATGCAGATTCTATATACCCCAGCAGAAGAGGTATTTGACCGCATAGCCCGCCTGACACAAAAGATATTTAATGTACCCGTTGTATTCATCTCTATCGTCGCGGATGACTATGAATGGTTTAAATCGCAAGTAGGGTTAGACATTAACTCAGGGCCTCGCGATGTATCAATCTGTGGCCACATTGTATTCACTGGCGAAATGATGGTGGTAGAAGACGCACAAACAGATGAGCGTTTTTTCGATAACGCTTATGTGTGTGAGCAGATGAATATTCGCTTCTATGCAGGCCGCCCATTGCGGAATACAGAAGATCATATCGTTGGCACGCTTTGTATTGTGGACCACGAACCGCGTACTTTCACCGAAGATGACAGGCAAACGCTGGATGCGATTGGTTACTGGATAGAATCAGTATTCGCCACCCGTGGTTTAAGTACGGCCATGCGTAACCTGCTGCTTGAGTTAGATGAAGTACGCCGTAACAGCATGATGGATTCGTTGCTCAATATCTGGAATCGCGGGGCGATTGAAGATATTTTGAAGCGCGAAGCTGACTTAGGTCTTCGCCAGAAAACGCAGATTTCCATCTTGATGATTGATATCGACTTCTTCAAGAAAATCAATGATGTGCATGGCCACCCTGTGGGCGATGCTGCTCTGCTTTCAGTCGTTAAAGCCTTGCGCAATCAATTGCGATCCTATGATTCTGTTGGCCGATATGGTGGCGAAGAGTTCCTGGCTATCTTGCCGAACACCTCACAGAAGGATGCCGTAAAACTAGCGGAACGATTACGTATAGCGGTGAGTAAAGCCAGTATCAAATCTGGCGACGAGGACGTTCAATGTACGATCAGCTTGGGTTTGGCGAGCGCAGATTTTTCAACTGAGACGGTGGATATTAACCAACTCGTAGTAAATGCTGATAACGCGCTGTTACAGGCGAAAGAGGCAGGGCGTAACAGGGTTGAAATCGCCGCTTAGCAACTCTCAGCCCAGCGTTACTGAACTAGGTGGCTAAGCTGGTTCAGCAATGCTGACCTTCTGTTGTTGGGTTTCACTAGCAACATATGCACATCGCCTAGCGCGCGTTCCTCAAAACCGCCTTCGCAATAGCATAGATAGAATTCCCACATCTTGATGAATTCCTCTGAATAACCTAGCTTGCGGATACCATCAATATTCTTGAAAAAATTAATGCGCCACTCTGCCAAAGTACGGGCATAGTGCGGGCCAATATTTTCCAGATTGAACAGGCGCAAGTCAGAAGCGCGGGTAATGCTGTCTTGCAGCGCAGTCACCGATGGTATGCAACTGCCAGGGAAAATATAGCGCTGGATAAAATCCACTGAACTCTTGGCGGCTTCGTAACGCTGATCTGCAATCGTAATCGCCTGTAGCAACATCATGCCCTCTGGCTTTAAAAGTCGGGCGCAACTGGCGAAGTAAGTATCGTAGAACTGGTGACCCACAGCCTCGATCATTTCTATTGAAACCAGTTTATCAAATTGTCCTTGCAAGTCTCTGTAATCGCTTAATAAAATAGTTATTTTATCGCTTAATCCAGCGGCTTTTACGCGCTCAATGGCTAGATCGAACTGGGCTTTTGATATGGTGGTCGTGGTGATTTGGCACCCATAATGCGTGGCAGCATAAATGGCAAACCCGCCCCAGCCAGTGCCGATTTCAAGCAAATGATCATTCGGCGATAATTGCAGTTTCTGGCAGATGCGCTCTAGTTTGCTTTTGGAAGCTTGTTCCAACGTCATGTCTGCATGGTCAAAAATGGCGGAGGAATACATCATGGTGGGGTCGAGAAACAACTGAAACATGTCATTACCAAGATCATAATGCGCCGCGATATTACGACGGCTACCATCTTCGGTATTGCGGTTCATCCAATGCAAACCCTTTAGTATTGGCTTCGCCAGCCAGGCTAGGCCACCTTCAAGGGTATCCATCATTTGCTGGTTGAGCACCATCAGGCGTATCAGGTCGGTCAGGTTGTTGGTCGTCCAATAGCCCAGCATATAGGCTTCACCTGCGCCAATTGAGCCGCCGAAGGCAATCTCTCCATAAAAGTGCGCATCATGCACATTGATCGTCACACTCAAGCCACCATCTTTGCCGAACTCATGTCTTTGCTCATCTTCAACGATGGTCAGTTTGCCGACCGCTAGAGACTGCAGCCGTGTCAGCACAAGATTGCGTGCGATATTTTGCAACCAGCCTGATCGCTGTTTCCGTTTGAGATTTTTAAGCGTGGGCGGGGTATCTAATTGATAGTTTTGGTTGTAAGCATTGCTGGTTTGACTGTTTTTCATGGGAACTCCTGTATTTCTTAAAATATGTGCTTAATGATGATCTGCACTGATTTTTTGGGGATGGCTAATAAAGGGCACTTTTTTCAACCAGAGCCATAAGGCCTGCCAATGGATAGCGAAAATAACTTTGAGTGTCATGAAAGGGTAAGCCAACAACACCCAGGCTAAATTGAGACTGTTGATGGGCTTGCGCTCTAGTGCCATGGTGGCATCAAACATCTTGCTGCCACCCCTTAAATTACGCATGTGAACGTTAAGTTGATCGGTTGGCGTTGAAAAGCGCCAGTCGTACTCAATATCCATAGGCATAAACGGCGATACGTGAAACTCTTTGCTGAAATTAAAGCGTTGCAACTTGTTAATGCTGGTTTCTTTAGTGCAATCCAGCACGTAGGCATGCCGTTCTTTCCAAGGCGTATTGGTGATGTCGGCGACAATTGCTTGCAAAGTCTTACCATCAGTCTTAAAGCAGTAATAAAAGCTGACAGGGTTAAAGCAGTAGCCGAAATAACGCATGTTAGTCAGCAAACAAATGGGGCCTGCTGGCAGTTGCCCAGTTTTTTGCAATACTAGTTCTTCAATCGATGTTTTAAGGGATTGTTCAGGATTGCCAAAGTAATCGTCACGCTTAAACCAAGCGAGATTAGGGCGCTTGGCAGACCACAGCCAACTTTTTCCAAATAGCCTTGGCAATTCATCCAGATTAAGAAACATCATGTAAATGCGATATCGAAAAGCATGTTCCACAGGCAGAAATCTGCGATGCCTCACCCAGCCTGTGAAAATCGCGCTTTGCATTTCAAGCGACCTTTGCTTGAGTAGCTGCATTGAAATGTTCAAGCGCTTTTAACGCACTCATCACGCCATCTTCATGAAAGCCGTTACGCCAATAAGCACCCGCATAAGCCGTACGGTTTGTACCGCTAATTTCTGCATGGCGGGCTTGGGCAGCAGCGCCAGCCGTTGTGTAAACAGGGTGATGATAAGTCAGGCGCTTGATCACTTTTGCTGGGTTGATGCCTTTGGTGTGATTAAGCGTCACTAGCAATCGTTGTTCTGATTCCAAGCCCTGCAAGATATTCATGTTGTAAGTCACTGCCACGCGATCAGTCGGCGTAGGGGTGACATGGTAGTTCCACGCAGCCCAAGCCAGTTTGCGTTTAGGCAGCAGACTTTGGTCGTAATGCAAAAAGACTGAATTCTCTTGGTAGGGGATAGTGCCAAGAATCTCGCGTTCAGCCTCGGTCGCATCGCTTAACATAGTCAGCGCTTGATCGCTGTGGCAGGCAAAAAATACCCAGTCAAAGCTTTCTTCAACGCCACCCACTGGCGTTACTCTCACTGATTGCTTGAGCCTGCGTACCTTTGCGACAGGTGTATTCAGCCTGATATTGTCTTTAAAGCCTGCAGTTAGCGCTTCTACATAGCGTGCTGAACCACCAGCAATGGTGCGCCATTCAGGCCGATTACTCACAGAGAGCATGCCGTGGTGGTGAAAGAACCTGACAAAGAAACGCGCAGGGAATTCAAGCATTTGCTTGGCGTCAGTTGACCAGATAGCAGAGCCCATGGGGATGATGTAATAGTCAATAAACTGCTGGCTATAGCCACCTTGCTTCAGATAATCGCCTAATCTGATTTCAGCGCCATCTTCAAGCAATGCCAGCGACTCTTTATTGAAGCGCAATATATTGCCTATCATGCGATAAAAAGAAGGGCGAAAGAGGTTGCGGCGCTGCGCAAACAGTGAGTTCAGCGTAGTGCCGTTGTATTCAAAGCCCGACTTTTCGCACTTCACGCTAAAGCTCATATTGCTTGCGCGCCACGCCACGCCCAGCTCTTCTAGCATATGAATGAAATTGGGGTAAGTGCGGTCGTTGAAGACGATGAAGCCAGTATCTACTGCATATTCACGTTTTTCATGAACGATATTGTGGGTATGGGTATGACCGCCAATATAGCTACCTGCTTCAAACACCGTAATCTTGTGATCTTTATGCAAATGGTAAGCGAGCGTATTGCCAGCAATACCTGACCCGATGATGGCGATTTTCATAAGGTTGCTTCAACCTGGTGTGCTTCGCGAATATGCTTGGGAACGGCACGTAAATCCCAGATCAGGCCGCAGGCTTCCAAGGCTTTCAGGCCGTAGAAAGTAAGATCAATTTCCCACCAGTAAAAGCCTTGCTTGGCCGAACCCGGGAAATGGTGATGGTTGTTGTGCCAGCCTTCACCAAGGGTAAACAGCGCAATAATAAGATTGTTACGGCTTTGGTCTTTGGTGGCATATCTTCTGTTACCCCAGCCATGCGCAAGTGAATTGACGCTGAACGTCGCGTGATAAAGCACTACAGTCGAGACCACAAAGCCCCAGACCAGCAACTGCAGGCCACTGGTGTCGAGTTCTGGCGCATAGGCCTCAAGCAGGCTGCCGAAACCATAGATTGATAGCGCGAAGAAAATCGGTACCAATACATCAAAGCGATCAAGAAACATCAGCTCCGGGAATTTAGTGAAGTCTTTTACCCGCTCATGTTTGGTCGCAAAATGCGTATTGGATAAAAACCAGCCCAAGTGACTCCAGAAAAAACCGTGGCGCACTGGTGAATGCGCATCTTCGTCGCGGTCAGAATAGGCATGGTGATGGCGATGGTGTGACGCCCACCACAAAGGGCCGCGCTGCACAGAGGTGGCACCTAACACGGCAAATAAGAACTGCATGAAGCGCGATGTGCGAAACGCCTTATGCGCAAAATAGCGGTGGTAAAAGCCTGTGACGGCAAACATTCTTAGCACGTACAGCGTAATCGCAAAACCGACGGCAAAGGCACTCCAGCCTACCCAGATGACTGATAAACAGGCGAGATGCATCAATACAAAAGGCAATACCCGCAGCCAATCTACTTGTTTCTGATTGGCATCTGCCGCACTTACTTCGGGTACAAGGCTGCTATCAAGCCAGCGAGTGAGTCGGGTAAAAATCGAATGTTTGTTCGATACTTGCATTATTTTCCTTTAGCTTTGTTTCTGTCGTTCAATGATTGCTGCGGTACTTTTTGTAGCTTGCTGATGTCGTAGCCCAAGCCTGCAACATAGTCTGTAAGGGTTTTGTATTCTGAATCAGCAATTACAGGCGTGCGCGCCATAATCCAGACATAATCACGCGCATTGCGGGCGATGATGGTTTGACCGTAATCAGCGGATAGATAAGCGATCTTGTATTCCGCTTTAATTGGCCAGATGAACCGCATGCCCCATTCTGCATTGTTGGTGTTCTCAACCACAAACCCACGTGGCGTATAGGTTTTTACAGGACCCTCGAATGCGCCCTTGTTGAAGGTGAAGGTGGTCGCAATCGTGCCATCTGCGTCAAGCTTGTAAGACTCAACTGAGTTGTAAGCTTCTTTTTCAATATACGTCGGTATCACGCCTATCACGTACCAGCTACCCATGAATCTGGACAACTCAACGTTTGGTACTGGTTTGATGTCAGGCAGCTTTGTCGTGGCGCATCCACTAAGCAATGCGGCGCATAAGGCAATGGTCAGCTTACGAAGTTTTAGGTTAGTTTTATTCATCATATTATTCACTTGAGCTTGTAGTTAATGATGCGGCCTTCGGGCGTGGTAGATCGCAAAGCCAGCCACTCTTTATCTGGCGAATACCAGAGATCAATGTTCATTTTCTTGGCGATCACGTTGTAATGCTCGGCATCTATCGATTTACCCCGCACCTCGATTTGTTCTTTACCTATTTGCGTGATTTTTACATCCAGATAGTCGCCCGTTTGCGGGTTAAGCAATTTGCTCTGGCCCAACATCTTTGGGTTCCAGTAAGCAAAAGTCATGATGCAAGCGGGCAGGGTTTGTTTGCCTTTTGGCGTATTCAAAATAAAGTTCTGGCCTTCTAGCTTGCCAGTCACCACACTTTTTTCGCCATTGTCATTGGTGTTGGCATCAATGCTTGTCAGGCAATCGCCTTGCCATGTCTCATTGCTAGCATGCAGATAATTGTAGGCATTGATGAATAGCAGCTTCACATCAAACTTAGCCTTGCTGGTCAATGTGTCGCGTGCTTCATTGATGGTGAACGTATGTTCGCCGATAGGTTTTTTATCCAGAAATACGTTAAATGCCCATTCTTCAGCAGAGGCTGTTTGGGAGATCAGGATGAACGCTAAAAATAGTGTGAGTTTTCTCATGATTCTTTCTCGCTCATTTACTTCTGGGTAACCAAGGCAAAAACGCATTAGTACGCTTGATATAGTCGGCATATGCTGGGCGTCGCTCGCCTATGTCTTTTTCCAGCAGCGCCACGCCACTGACTTTGAGTAGCATGAATGTCATCAATAGTGGGGCTGGCAAACTCCACCAAGCACCTGCAGCCAGAGCTATCAATCCATAAGCCCACCAGATACAAAATTCGCCAAAGTAGTTTGGGTGCCTGCTAAAACGCCATAGGCCAGTATCCATGACTTTGCCTTTGTTGCTGGCTTGCGCCTTGAACCTTGCCAGTTGCCAATCGCCTATGCTTTCCCATAGAAAGCCAAGCAACCAGAGGGCGATACCCACAAAATCTAACCAGAACATCGGCTTGGTAGCGTGAATTGCGCCTAATAGTGGTAACGAGATGATCCAGGCCAGTACCGCTTGCAAGCCAAATACGATATACAGGCTTTTAATCCAGAAGTTAGGCTCATTATTCTTGCGTATGGCTTGATAGCGATGGTCTTCATGCGGGCCCCAGTTACGCCAAGTGAGATAGATGGATAATCTCAGCGCCCAAATGACTACCAGCAGGATGATCACAGAAGCTCTTTCTGAAACAGCTTCGGCTTGTTGTGAGTAAACAATTGCTGCAATTAGAAAAAACAAACTCCACATGCTGTCCACTAATGTGACGTTGCTTCTCAAGGTGCAGATTATCCAACCCACGAACGCAAACAGGCTGATTGCGCCTAATGCCATGAAATATGCATGTGCATCAAACATGAGCCGCTCCGTCATTTGTTTCTGCGTAGCCATCTAACTTGGTTGAAATCAGAAGCAGGGCAGGGACTATAAGCGCCCAGCCTATGGCGAGTACTATCATCAAAGTATTAAATTCAAGCAGTTGCATCGCGCCTAATTTTTGGCCACTGATATAGGCCAGTGGGCCGCCAATCAAGCCAAATAGCGATGCGATTGCCACATGCTGGCGCATCCAGCGCAAACTGACATTGAGTGTTGTACTAAAGCCTAACCACAAAGCGAGCATCCACAGCGGTAGCAGGTACTCAGGCATGGTTGTTTGTGGGTAGTGAATCAAGCCAGCGGTGAGTAATGATTGATCAAACACGCTGCCCACAGTGACCGTAAATAGCATCAACAGTAATTCAGCCCGTTTTGCCTTGGCTTGAAACAGATGAAGCGCCGCCACAGGTAATGTCGCCAGGGGGCCTAGCCAAGGTAAGCCATTGGCCGCGCCCAAGACACAAGCAAACCATGCCACTTGAAAACCTAAGATGTTGATCCAGAGTTTGCCCATGTTAGTCAGCAGGCCTTTCAAACAGGTAATGCGTTACCCACCATTCCTGGCCATTCTTAAGGCCAAACAACTCAGCGCAAGACATATAGAAAATGCGCCAGCGGTTGCGCCAAATCTCCGTGTCTTGTGCGCCGTAAGTGCTTTCTAAAATAGGCTTGATCTTGTCGTAATTGGCATCCATATTGGCCAGCCACGCATTGGCTGTTTTTGCATAGTGCGTGCCGTTCCAACGCCAGAGTTGCTTGATCTTGAGTTTGTCCTGAAAGCGCAGCGGTAGATCATCGCTCGGCATAATGCCGCCAGAGAAGAAGAATTGGCTCATCCAGTCATCGTCACCAGCAACCTCAAAGGCGTAGGGCGTTAGCCGATGGACAAATATATGCATAAAGAAGCGGCCGCCAGGTACCAGCCAATCATGCACTTTGCCAAACAACTTTTGATAGTTGCGCATGTGCTCAAACATCTCGACCGATACAATTCGGTCATACTGGCTTGGGGCTTCAAATTCGTTCATGTCGCGGGTAATCACCTCCACGTTGAACAGGCCGCGTTTATTGGCTTCCGCAGTAATATATTCGCGCTGGGAATGTGAGTTTGAGACTGCTGTGATTGGACTATCAGGATATTGTGCTGCCATCCACAGGGTCAGCGAGCCCCAGCCGCAACCAAGTTCCAGAATTTTGAGTCCGTTCTTGATGCCTGCGTGTTCACAGGTGATTTTTAGCGCGAGTGCTTCGGCTTCATCTAGCGTTTTGGTGTCTTCTGTCCAGAAACATGAGCTGTATTTGCGATGTTTTCCCAGGCAATACTGAAAGAAATCAGCTGGGACTTCATAATGCTGTGCATTGGCCATTTCTGGCAAAGGCGCGATTGGCGATTTATTCATGTGCGCAACGAAACGGCTTTCAATATCTGCGCCTGTTTCGCAATCGGATGCTGAGATTTCCTTAAGCCGTGTTTTTACCAAGCGGCGTATGCCTGCCCGTATTGCGTAATCTGGCACAAGACCACGTTCAGACCAATTGATCGCTAAATTAGTTACTTGCATGACTATGTATTCCCTTTATTGAGTCATTGTTAAGTCGAACTATTCCGTTCATTGATTACATATACGCAGTAAAAGTTTTTTAGATTCAATAAAACAAAAAAAGCGCATTTTTAGGTGCGCTTTTTTTTGAATAAAAATCTGAATATTTTAAATTTGCGCGAGTTTGCCTTGATATACCACCGGCCCTTTAGGTTTACCGTCAGGTGAGCCGCCCAATTGCTCAAGCGTGACGGCTAAAGTGCCTTCTTTGGCTAACTTGGCTAATGTGGCGTGCAGTTGAATCTGGCTATCGCCAGTATTAGGTAAAACGCCCAGTGAGATAGGCGCAGATTTGTCTGGCGGTAATATCCATAGCTCGTACGATTTTTTGCTAATCGGTGCCAAGCTGACCAGTGCAGTCGCATGCAGTGTAGTTTCACCTTTGGCGTTTTTGTTATAGCTTAATATCCAGCCAGGCTTGGCCTCTTCATTGGCTAGCAAAGCCACCTGCGTCGCTAAAGGCTCAACAGGTTTTTGCAATAAATTATTGCTTAAAGTAAAGGTTAGGGCTACCACTAGCAGTGACGATACAACTGCCAAGTTGCGCCACCAAGATAATTTTGAGGCGATTTTTGCGCCATAGACTCTAGCTTCAATCGCTTTCCATACCTTAGTTGATGGTTTTACTTCAGTAACCGTTAACCCAATCAAGTTGATGCGATTTGTCCACCACTCAACCGATTGCTGCCAATCAATACGAGCTGAGAGTATCCTGACAAAACGCCTGCGTGCCGCACCACGTAGCGTGCCCAGCACATATTCAGCTGCCAGCATTTCTCTTAAATTTGGGTCGTCGTATCTCATGCTATTGTCTGGTTTTCAATTCTCTTCTAATTTATGCCGTTGTCAGGCAGTTTTTTAGCACTTGCAGGCCACGCCTAATCCAGGTTTTGATCGTACCTAGTGGTTGAACCAGCTGCTGTGCCAATTGCTCATGCGCCAAGCCATGAAAGTAGCTCATAGCAATGGTTTGGCGTTGTAATGGTGCTAAGTGGCTCATGCAGTTCATTAATGCCTTTGCTTCAGTTGATGCTGTTATTTCTGCAAGTGGGCCTAAGTCTTCAGACGCCCAATCATCAAAACTCTGCTCTTCTGCTAGTTGCGCTTCATGCGGTGATGCCCGTAATACATCCAAACAGCGATTGCGCACAATGGTTGTCATCCAAGTCATGGCAGCAGCTTTTTCAGGGTTAAAGCTTTCTGCGTTATGCCAAATTTTGACAAATGCATCTTGCAAAGCTTCTTCTGCCAAATCTCTTCTAAGCAATATACGTAAGGCGAGGCCAAATAGTTTCGCGGATGTTGCTTGATAAAGTGAACTAAAAGCGGCGCGATCTCCCAAACCCACTTTAGAAAGTAGTTCGGCAAGATAAGCAGGGGATGAATTTTCTTGGGCCATGGCTTGTTTTTAGTTGGCTTAGGTTAAGGTTCTTTTATGAATATTGTGTGGATGTTGTGAAAATGTCAACTAATTAGGATATACAGAACCCACTAAAACTGGCTATTATTCTATACACATCAGTATATAGCTAGAATGAACATTGAGAAAAAATGTTAATAGATATTTTGAGTCACAAAAGTATTACTGAATAAAAAATGATTGAGAGGATGAAAACAATGAAGACAAATAACAGATTGTATGAGCTTGTAAGCCAAATTCTAATGCTGGCGCTATGCTTGGGTGGTTCAGCCATCACTGCAGCTCATGCGGCCAGCCCAGATGCCACAACTAAAAATATTACCAGCCCAAGCTCTGCAGAGTGGCCAAGCTTCGGCAGGGATTACAACAACCAGCGCTTTGCGCCCTCTACCCAGATCAGCACAGGGAATGTTAAAGACCTCACTAAAGCCTGGACATTTAAAAGCGGGGTAAATGCTAGCTTTCAAGCCACACCGATTGTGGTCGATGGCGTGATGTATCTCTCGCTGCCCTATGACCACGTGGTGGCGCTGGATGCAAAAACAGGGGCACAACTCTGGCGTTATGAGCACGACAGACGTAAAGACTGGCAAATGTGCTGTGGCCCCGCTAACCGTGGTGTAGCGGTGGGCAATGGCAAAGTGTTTATTGGTACCGTAGATTCTCGCTTGATCGCACTCGATGCAAAAACAGGCAAAGTAGTATGGGATATCAATGCAGTTGATGCTGCCGTGCTGACTGAAGGTCAGGAATCGCTAGATCAAGATGACCCAAATAGCCACAAGAAAACTTCTGGTGGTACTGGTATCGGCATCTCCATGGCACCTGTGGTTTATAAAGGCAAAGTGATTGTCGGTATTACGGGTGTGGGATATGGGCTGCATATTGATAACCCGAGAGCAGATGCACCGCTCGGCGCAGTGATTGGTGTGACTGGCCGCTATGGTCGCCCTGGGTTTCTGGCCGCTTTTGATGTGAATACAGGCAAACGCGTATGGCAGTTTGATACGATTCCAGCAAAAGGCTGGGAGGGCACATTTACACCAACAACCTCCGATGGCGTTAACCTGAATCGTGATCTTGATAATGAAAAGGCGACGTTTGCTCAATATCAAGATGCGTGGCGTTTTGGTGGTGGATCGGCCTGGACGACGCCAGCGATTGATACCCAGCGCGGCTTGTTATTCTTTGGCATCGGTAACCCGTCTCCCCAAATGAACGATATTTCGCGCCCTGGAGATAATCTCTACACAGTTTCACTGGTAGCCCTGGATGTTGAAACAGGCAAGTTACGCTGGCATTACCAGCAAGTGCCGCATGATGTTTGGGGCTACGATCTGGCAAGCCCACCAGTGTTGTTTGACTGGGTGCATGACGGCAAGCACATTCCTGCCGTGGGGCAAGCAGGTAAGACTGGCTGGTATTACGTCAATGATCGATTGACTGGTAAATTGCTGATGAAGTCTGAAGCCTTTGTGCCGCAGCATAATCTGTTTGCCAAAGCCACAACTGAAGGTGTAACGCTTTACCCTGGTATATTGGGCGGTTCGAACTGGTCGCCTTCAGCAATTGATCAAACCAAGCAACGTGCTTACGTGGCTGGCATTCATGCCCCAATTAAATACACCTTGCACGAAGCACCACCCAAAGATGGCAACCCAGGTATTCGCTATGCGTCATCAGAGCCAGCAGATGAGCCACGTTGGGGTGTGTTGTCTTCAATCGATTTAAGTAACGGTAAAATTGCCTGGCAACAAAAGATCGAGCAACCCATGGTGGGCGGTGTACTAATCACCGCAGGTGGTTTGTTATTCACAGGCGAAGGCAACGGTAATTTTGATGCCTTTGATGCGGCTAATGGCGACTTACTCTGGCAATCTAAAAATGATGCTGGTGTGAATGCGCCACCAATTAGCTATGAAATTGATGGTGTTCAATATATTGCGGTGGCTGCAGGCGGTAACTCGATATTTGGCTACAAAGCAGGGGATAGTTTGGTGGTTTATGCATTGCCTGAAACTACTGTGGCAAAATAGACAGAATTAAATTCGCTATGAAAGACAGGCATGCACACCAAATGGGCAATTCATTACTCCATATTATTTAGTTTAACGATCCCTTTAACTAGCCAGGCAGCAGATAAATGGTTGATAGCCACTCAAACTGAGGCGATCAACACAGGGCAAAAGATCACTGTTGAAGTGGTTAAGCCTGCAAGCGTTGCCGCTTGGCCAGAGAAGTTGCACCTTAAACTTTCTGGCAGCGGCCTCACTGAAGAAGTTGAGTTGGTCGCTGCTGCCAAGCAGCCAGATGATGTCAGGCATATTTATGCTGGCGTACCAAAAGAGAAGTTTGTTGGCGTTGTGCGTTCCGAATTATCTGATCAAGCCTCAAATCGCTTAGTTGTGATTGCGAGCAGTGATGATGAAATCAGTCATTTAGAAGTAGCTGCAACTACGCCAGGCAGCAATCCAGAAAAGCTTCAAGACGCTGGGCTACCAAAAGTAGTCATTGCACAGCCAGGTGAAGAGCCACCTTTATCAGCGAATGAGCCTATATATTTTATTGTAGGGTCTAATGCAGAACGCGATTTTGATGCGCGATTCCAGATCAGTTTCAAATATCGACCATTTGATCCAGACAGTGCCATGGCACAATATGCTCCATTTTTAAGCAATATGTACTTTGCTTACACGCAGACCAGTATATGGGATATCGGGGGGCGATCTAGCCCGTTTAAAGATACAAGCTATCGGCCTAGCCTTTATTACAAGTGGACAACTTCTGGGCGAGGTTTAATGCCAGATGAATGGAAAGCTGGCCTGGAGCATGAATCAAACGGCCAAGCGGGGGTCGATTCAAGATCACTCAATATCGGGTTTGTACGCCCGATCTGGAATATAGACCTTGCCAATGGCAAACGCCTGACCTTGCAGCCAAAGTTTTATGACTACATTGAAAAAAGTGACAACCCGGATATTCAAAAATATCGTGGCTATGTCGACTGGCAAGCCCGCTATGGCCGCGAAGATGGTTTGATTCTGGCAGGTTTATACCGTCAAGGAACGGGTGGATATGCATCTGGCCAAATAGATATGTCTTACCCGATCAGCGACAAGATATTCGCTCGAACTGGTACATTCCTGCATCTGCAATTGCTCTCTGGCTATGGTGAAACCTTGCTGGAATACAATCAGGATCACGATACCCAATTACGTATAGGCTTATCTGTAGCAAGATAAGCGCAAAATAGCTAATAAGCCATGAGTTACAACTACCTGATTATCTATTTCGTATCGCTAGGCATTTGCATGCTATCAACAATCTATAAAACTACCTGTTTTAAGAATATGCTGTGCAGGCAAGTGCTTGGTAATATGTTCTGGAGCTTGATACCAGTGATGAATACCTTCAAGGCTTTGCTCTGGATAGTATCGCTTTTTGTGACTTGGTACAGAGGCAAAAATATGGAAGTCTGATTTAATTAAATAAAAAGGGACGCAAACGCGTCCCTTTTTATTTGCTCTCAGTCTCTAGCTTCTGGGTCCCTTCATACGCCTGTATAAGCGCAATAGTCCAAAGCCCAGCAACCATGCGACTGCAACCTGAAATAGGGAATGATAAGCCGCATTCGATACCAGTTGATCATCGTTAAAGCTGGCTTTGTAAATATCATCTTCTCGGTTGCAAAAATCAGCTCTTGCGCTAGGCGTGTTCATGCATTGAGCATATTGTTCAGCGCCCACTTTTTCAATCGTCTGTAATTCCAATTTGGCATAATAGGGCGTGATGCCGATAATCCACAAAATTGAGCACCCAATTCCTATACGTTGAAGCTTATTCAATGCCATATCTAGCCTGTTATTTAGTTTTAAGCATCATACCCAAAGTGAAAATAAAGTTATGCATAAACAATAGAAATATCTTGTTCGTCGCTAAGATACGAGAGATTAGTCCCATGTAGGATGTTTCTTACTCAAATTTAGGCTCGCTACTAATAGGGGAAATACGTTTTTTATTTATAATTGCTTTTGAACATTGCAATATAAGTTAAAGACCACTCATTACCGCCAATAAACGCAAACCCTAATTAAAAAATTTACTGAAAAATTAAATAAAATTATGCAAGAAACTAATGTGGCAACTTCTTTAAGCGGTACGTCTCTTCAGCTAGAAATTGCGGAATTGATGGTTCAATCATTAAATCTGGATGTTGCAGCCACGGAAATCAAGTCTGACTCCCCACTCTATGGGGATGGCTTGGGACTTGATTCCATCGATATTCTTGAAGTCGCGCTTGTTGTCTCTAAACGTTATGGCTTGCAATTAAAAGCTGATAACGAGGGCAATCATGAAATCTTCAGCTCTCTAGGTAATCTGACCGAATACGTCGCCAAGCAAAGAACGCGTTAATGCTTGAATTAAACCGTATTGCCCGTTTCGTTGGCATTGCGGCCATGTTCTTGATTTATGCAGTGTTGGTACATTACGTAAATGCTAGCGGGCAGCCCAGCACTTTAGGCGTTATCTTGGCTGTTCTGCCGATACTCGCTATCAGTCTGGCAATGGCCGCACATTCCGCATCTCGCATTGCTGGCATCTTATTACTTACTTCCACCCTTATTATTACCTGGCTGGCGTGGCCTTTAATCGCCCGCCATACAGGGTTTATTTTCTGGGTACAGGATGTCAGTTTACAAATCATGCTAATGGCTACATTCGCGCGCACATTGTTGTCTGGCCGCACTCCACTCTGTGTTGAGTTTGCCAGCATGATGCATGGACCGCTCTCACCTGGACACCATCATTACGCTCATATGGTCACTATCGCCTGGGTGATTTTCTTTGGCTTGATGGCAGCGATCTCAACCCTGTTGTTTTTCATGGCGCCATTAACAACTTGGTCCATTTTTGCTAACTTCCTGATTCTGCCTTTGACAGCGCTCATGTTTGCGCTTGAATATCTGGCACGCCGAATTGCGTTACCCGATGTGCCATCTGGGCATATTCTTGATGCGGTGCGTGCCTATCGCAATGCTTCTGCACGTGGCCAATGAATTGATGAGTCACTCAAATACGCCAACCCAGTACCCTCTGGTCAGTCATCAGTCAGTCAATGAAATACTTGCATGGCGCAAAGGCGTTGCAATTACAGTTGCGCAGTTTTTGGACGATGTCGCACAACTTGCTGCGATCATGCCGACTGGTAATTATCTACTGAATATATGCCATGACCGTTATCACTTCACAGTCGGCTTGGCGGCAGCCATTGTTAGCGGAAAAGTCAGCCTGTTGCCGCCCAATCACACGCCAGAAATGGTAAGGCAACTCAAGGATTTTGCGCCAGACGTATTTTGCCTGCATGACAGTGCCAATTGCACGATTGATTTACCACTGATGCGTTACCCAGCAGAGCGTGATATTCAGCCAAAAGAATTAGCAAAGAGAGAAATACCAGAGATAGACGCGTTGCAGCAAGTCGCGATTCTATTCACCTCTGGTACCACTGGTCGGCCATTGCCTCATGCCAAATGCTGGGGTGCCCTGGTACGTAATGTCAGGGCAGAAGCAGAGCGGTTGGGTTTACTCAGTGATCGTTCTTATGCAATTCTCGGTACGGTTCCGCCGCAGCATATGTATGGGCTTGAATCAACAGTGATGGTGGCGTTACAAAGTGGCAATGCATTGGTCAGTGGGCATCCGTTCTATCCTGCTGATATCTGCGAAGCTATTGAGGCGCTCCCTGCACCGCGAGTGCTGGTTTCTACGCCTGTGCATATGCGTTTGTTGCTGGAGTCTGAACTAGACGTAGCCGAATTAGCTCTTGTAGTCTCGGCGACAGCACCGCTGTCGCCCCAGTTGGCATTGGCCATTGAAGCAAAAACCCAGTGCCCATTAATTGAAATCTACGGTAGTACCGAGACTGGTCAGGTTGCCAGTCGCCGCCCAACGCAAAGTGATGAATGGCAGTTATTGCCAGGTGTACAGCTTACACAGCGCGGCGCCGATATATGGGCGACAGGCGCGCACATAGAAGTCCCCGTGCCATTGAACGATGTGATTGAAACCACACGAGAGAACCATTTTCTGCTGTGCGGGCGCACGTCCGACATCATTAACATCGCAGGCAAACGCGGCTCACTCGCCAGCCTGAATCATTTATTGAATTCAATCCCCGGGGTGCTAGATGGTGCTTTTTTCATGCCAGATGAGATATCGCATGACCACGTTACCCGCCTAGTGGCCTGCGTGGTAGCGCCTACGCTTGATCTGCAAGTGCTCATGCAGGCATTGCGTGAGCGTATGGATGCCGTATTTCTACCTCGACGTTTAATATTTGTAGATGCATTGCCGCGTAACAGCACAGGCAAGCTGCCACGTGAATCACTGAAAACACTAATCGAAGCTGAAATCGGGAAGCAGGTCGCATGAGTGCGCAAGTTGAGCTCCTCATCGCCGCCGACCATCCCGCTTTTGCTGGTCACTTCCCTGGCACACCCATCCTACCTGGTGTGGTTTTGCTTGATGAAGTATTGCATGCCTTAATGCTAGCAAGCGGCCAACCACTAGAGAGCTGCCAGATCAATGCGGTTAAATTTCTCAGCCCCTTAAAACCAGGCGAGTCTGCTGTGATTGACTATGAAACCCAAGCCAATGGGGCGATTCGGTTTGATGTACTGGCGGGAATACGCAAAATTGTCACAGGGTCTATCGTTTTGAATCCCTTATCTTGAACTCACTGAAACCATATTTGTGACCGAACCGCATACCAAACAAGCAGAAACACAACTTTGGCTTGCATCCAGAGAGCGTAGCAATATGTCGCTGCTACGCATCATGAGCTGGATATCGCTGAAGATGGGGCGTTCAGTCGGCAGGCTTTTCTTGCATCCAATCAGCGCGTATTTTCTGTTGTTTTCCAGCGCAAACCGTCAGGCATCGCGTGAATATCTGAACCGCGCATTGGCTCGTCCAGCTACCTGGCTTGATTTATACCGTCATTTCTTCTGGTTTGCTTCTACCATTCATGACCGTATTTACCTGATTAACAAGCGTTTTGATTTGTTCGATATTGAAATTGTCGGCACAGAAGCCATCCGCCAGCAGCTTGCTGAAGGTAATGGCCTTTTTCTCATGGGCGCGCACATGGGTAGTTTCGAGGTGATTCGCGCCATAGGTCGGCAGATCCCCGATCTGCGTGTCGCCATGACTATGCATGAAGAGAATGCGCAGAAGATCAATGCGATGCTTGCTGCGATTAATCCCGAAGCGGGGCAGGACATCATTGGCCTAGGCCATATCGATTCCATGCTCAAAGTACGTGAACGGCTCGATGATGGCACGGTGGTTGGCATGTTGGCCGATCGCACGCTGGGTGAAGAGATCATGACGCCAATCAATCTGCTTGGCGATGTGGCCTTGTTTCCCAATGGGCCGTTTCGCATGGCGGCTTTGTTGCGCAGGCCAGTGATGTTCATGGCCGGGGTTTATCTGGGCGGTAACCGTTACCAGATCCATTTTCAACCTTTGGCAGACTTTTCCGATATTCCCACAGGGCAACGTGCTATCACTATACAGAATGCAATCACCACTTATGCCAGCCTGATCGAACATCACTGCCGCAAGACGCCCTATAACTGGTTCAATTTCTTTGATTTCTGGCGGCCTGCACAGCCAGGAGTACGCAATGAGAGCTAAACATATGCCATATCATTCCTCGTCAATATTGCGTTGGCTTGTCAATGCAACCATGGTTTGTAGTCTAGTTTTGAGTTTGACTAGCCCCCAAGCAGCTGAAGTAGAAGCTGGCTGGAATATTGAGCAACTCATGCAGACCTTGGCAAAAAATCGCAATGGGCATGCCCGTTTTATCGAGAAAAAATCCATCGCCATGCTAGATCAGCCAGTTGAGTCGTCTGGCGAGTTGTTTTATACCGCGCCAGACCACTTGGAAAAGCGTACCTTAAAGCCCAAGCTCGAAACTATGATCCTAGATGGTGGAACGCTGACGCTGGAGCGAGGCAAGCAGAAGCATCGTCTGCAATTGCAAGACTATCCAGAGGTAGCAGCTTTTATAGATAGCATACGCGGTACGTTGGCGGGTGACGGCAAGGCGCTGCAACAGACTTACCAATTGAGTTTGCTAGGTGAGGCGCAAGACTGGACCTTGCTGCTGATGCCGATAGACGACAAGATGAAAAAAATCGTGCAGAGCATCCGTATCAATGGCACGAATGGCGACCTACGTACTATCCAGATTATCCAAGCAGATGGCGATAGCTCAGTCATGACCATCGAAAAGCTCGCCACGCAATGATGCCCAGAGTCCATAACGCATGCTAAGCACTACACTCTTAAAGCCTGCCAGAACAGCCATTGTGCTGTGGCTGGTCTTCATCTTGGCATGTATCGGTATTATCAGCCGCAGTTCGTTTAGCGCTGACCTGTCAGCATTCCTGCCACGTTCACCTACTGCTGAACAGCAGTTATTGATGGATCAGTTGCGTGATGGCTTGGTATCGAGATTAATACTGGTCGGGATTGAAGGCACTGATGAAGCCAGCCGTGCGAAAATTTCTAAAGCTTTAGCGCAACAGTTGCGTAACGACCCAAGCTTTGTCAGTGTGAACAATGGCGAGCCAGTAAATACCGCACGTGACCGTGCCTACCTGTTTAATAACCGTTACCTGTTGAGTGATACGGTCACTCCCGAAAGGTTTAGCGTATCTGGTTTACATGCAGCCATAGGCGATAGCGTAGACCTACTGGCATCTCCCGCTGGTTTGCTGGTTAAGTCGCTGTTGCCGCATGACCCGACTGGGGAAATGGTGCAACTATTACAGCAGCTGGATAATGGCCATCACCCGCAACTGCTTGATGGTGCTTGGGCCTCGCAAGATGGCAAGACTGCATTACTCTTATTGCAAACACGCGCTTCAGGCTCGGATACCGATGCGCAAAAACAGGCGATGCAGCTTATCCAACAAAGCTTTGCCCATGCTTCAACCGCGACATCAGCCACACTGGAAATGACAGGGCCTGGCGTATTTTCAGTAAGCGCACGCGACAGCATTAAAAAACAGGTCAGGTTGATATTTGTCATCAGCTCATTGCTGATTGCGCTATTGCTCTACCTGCTTTACCGCTCACTGACCGCATTGTTGTTGGGTATGCTGCCGGTGATTACTGGTGCACTTGCGGGCATTGCTACCGTCAGTCTTGGTTTTGGAGTGGTGCATGGCATTACGTTAGGTTTTGGCACCGCACTGATTGGCGAGGCGGTGGACTACTCGATCTATCTTTTCATGCAGTCAGAGCAGGGCAGTCGGACTGAAGCCAGCCGTCAGCATTGGGTACAGCAATCCTGGCCAACAGTACGTCTCGGGGTGCTGACCTCTGTTTTTGGCTTCGCTTCGCTATTAATCTCAGGCTTTCCTGGGCTGGCACAACTTGGTTTGTATGCCATCACTGGTTTGCTTGCCGCCGCCACCATGACCCGTTTCGTCTTGCCATATTTACTGCCGAGAGATTTCCGTATCCACGATGTTAGCCGTATCGATCAGTGGCTATCTCGTCAGGCAAAGCATGCAACCGCTTTCAGGGCTTATGTACTGATTCTGGTGCTGGCCGCATGCGTCATTGTTTATAGCCATCGGGCACATTTATGGAATCACGAACTTGCCTCATTAAGCCCTGTTTCTGCTGCTGACCAAGCGCTGGATAAACGCTTGCGCAGCAACCTGGGCGCACCCGATGTGCGTTATCTGGTAGTTGTTTCTGGCGATAGCCAGGAGTCGGTACTGCAAGCCGCCGAGCAGGTATCGGTACCGCTGCAAGCGCTAGTGGAGCAAGGCCAGTTGGCGAGCTTTGAGAGCCCTGCGCGCTATTTGCCTAGCCTTAGCACTCAGCGTGCGCGGCAAGCCAGTTTGCCTGCTAACGAGGTTTTATCAGCAAGGCTGGCACAGGCGGTAGAGGGGTTACCAGTGCATGCAGACCGCTTTGCTCCGTTTCTAGCCGATGTTGCAGCCGTACGTGAACAAGCTTTGCTGCAGCGGGCTGATCTTGAACATACCTCAATGGCGATGGCCGCTGATGCGTTGTTGATTAACAAGGGTCAACACTGGAGTGCTTTGCTACCTTTGACCGCGCCAGAAGGCGGTGAAATCAATGCAGACAGCATCCGTTCTGCCCTAAGTGAAAGCGCTGTGGCTGGCGCCTTATTTGTTGATCTGAAGGCCGAATCGAACAAGCTCTATAGCACCTATTTGAATGAAGCCATTGTGCTATCTCTGCTCGGATTGCTCGCCATCATCGTTCTGCTACTCGTGGTACTGCGTTCACCTAGCAGGGTGGGGCGTATCATCTTACCTCTGGCCGCTGCCGTTATTACGGTCACTGCTGGGCTGGCATTATGCGGAGTGCAGTTGATTATCCTGCACCTGATCGGTTTGCTATTGGTCGTCGCTATCGGCTCAAATTATGCCCTGTTTTTTGATCAGGCTGATGCCATTCCCAAGATGGCGCCGTGTACTTTTGCCTCCTTGCTGTTCGCGAATATTGCAACCGTGATTGGGTTTGGCCTGCTCGGCTTTTCTACAGTGCCAGTATTGCAGGCCATGGGGATGACGGTTGCTCCTGGCGTCATTCTTGCCTTGATATTTTCAGCCATATTCGCCAGGAAAAACCATGCGCATACTGACTGATCTTTATCCGCATGACCAGCTAGCACCTGCGCTGCTGATTCTGTTGCCGGGCGCTTACGGCATGCCAGAGGATTTTGTCGCTTATGGTTTTGTTAGTGCCTTGCGAGATCAGCAGTTGCCGATGGATGTCGCCATGCTGGAGTTGCCGTTTAATCAGGTAGCCGATGATAGTCTGCTTGCTGAAATTCATACCCAGTTGGTTCAGCCTGCGCTAGCCGCTGGCCAAGCGGTCTGGCTAGCTGGTATTTCCATCGGCGGATATCTTGCCATGGCTTATGCGGAGAGCTATCCCAACCAGATTGCGGGTATGTTTTTAATGGCACCATATCCGGGTAATCGCATGATCACCAATGAAATAATGGCGGCGGGTGGTTTAGCCAGTTGGTCTCCAGAGGCTGTTACAACACTCGATACCGAACGCCGCATTTGGCGCTGGCTGAAAGAGAGTGCCACTATCAACATACCAATACATCTAGGAATTGGCCAGGATGACCGCTTTTCCGCAGGTCACCGCATGATGGCGACAGCATTACCGCCAGCACATGTTGATAGCATAGCTGGAGGTCATGAATGGGCGGTATGGCGGCAATTGTGGCAGAATTTTCTGGATCGCCAATTCATGCAGGAATCATTAAGCGAATCTCCCCAATTGCAAGGTGAACAGCAGTGATTAAGCAGAATCATTCACGGCCATGGCAACCCACCCGCTTTATACGGGTGACCTTTGCCATCCATCTTTGGTCTTTGTTAATGCTGATCGTCTATCCAACTTACTGGCAGTGGGTGGTGGGTGCCTTGATTGCAAACCATCTCGCCATCATGCTGATAGGTTTATGGCCACGCAGTCATTGGTTGGGCGAGAACTGGACAACATTACCAGCAGCAGCCATCGCCAGAAATGAAATCGCACTGACGATTGATGATGGTCCCGACCCTGTGGTGACGCCACAGGTGCTGGATATACTTGACAAGTATCGGGTAAAAGCGACTTTTTTTTGTATCGGCATTAAAGCATTGAAATACCCCGATCTTTGCCGAGAGATTGTGCGCCGTGGGCATGCCATCGAGAACCATAGCCAAAAACACCGGCATAACTTTTCGCTACTGGGTCTGGCTGGGTTTGAGCGTGAATTACAGACTGCGCAGAACACGTTAAGCACCATCACCGGTCAAACACCGAAATTCTTTCGGGCGCCAGCTGGGTTACGTAATCCGTTTCTGGAGCCGGTATTGGCCAAGCTGGGCTTGCGCCTGGTCAGCTGGTCGGTACGCGCTTTTGATACCAGGGTGAGCAACGTCGACAATGTGAAAAACAAGCTGTTAAGCGGTTTACAGCCAGGTGCTATCCTGTTATTGCACGATGGTAATGCCGCGCGCAGTGCGGATAATATACCAGTGCTTATCGCAGTGTTGCCTACCGTATTAACAGCAGCCAAAATCTTGAAACTGAAGTTTGTCACCTTGCGCCAAGCTGATGTCCAATCTATTTCTTAAACTGTATTTAACGACTAGAGACTGCTTTTGAAGCCATTATTACTTTCCCATTTCACTGTCACTAGCGCGATTGGCCGTGGCGTGCAGCAAACGCTGGCTTCTATGCGTGAGCAACGATCTGGCCTGACCCCGTGTAATTTTGATACGGTGGATTTGCCCACTTTTATCGGCGAAGTGCCTGCGGTCGATAAGACGAATATGCTAGCTGGTCTAGAGGCTTTTGACTGCCGCAATAACCGCCTGGCGCAACTCGGGCTGGAGCAGGACGGGTTTGCCGAGGCAGTCAAAGCAGCCGTTGCCAAATATGGGGCATCGCGCATTGGCGTATTCATGGGTACTAGCACTTCAGGCATTTTACAAACAGAATTGGCTTATCGACGCCTAGACCCTATAACTGGCGCTTTACCGCCAGATTTTGTTTACGACAAAACCCAGAACACCTTTTCAGTCGCTGATTTTACGCGCCAGTATTTCGGCCTCAAGGGACCTGCGGTGGCGATATCCTCTGCATGTTCATCCAGTGCCAAGGTGTTCGGTTCCGCCCGACGCATGATAGAAACTGGCCTGATTGATGCAGCGGTGGTTGGTGGAGTAGATACGTTGTGCCTGACCACCTTATATGGCTTCAACTCGCTGGGACTTTTATCCAAACAGGTTTGCCGCCCATTCGATAGTGGGCGTGATGGCATCTCGGTTGGTGAGGCGGCAGCTTTCGCCTTGCTGGAGCGCGTGCCAGATAGCCTAGAAAATGACGCGGTATTGTTACTCGGCATTGGTGAGTCCAGCGATGCCTATCATATGTCTTCACCGCATCCAGAAGGCTTGGGCGCAAAGATGGCGATGGAGGGCGCACTGAAAATGGCTGGCTTAGAAGCGGCTGATATTGATTACATTAACCTGCATGGCACCGCGACCCAGAGCAATGACACGGCTGAGAGTAAAGCTGTGCAAGCGGTGTTTGGCAGCAACACACCTTGCAGTTCGACCAAAGGTGCCACAGGGCATACCTTGGGCGCTGCAGGCGGCGTGGAGGCCGTTATTTCTGCCTTGGCGCTGCAGCACGACTTAATGCCAGCAGGATTAAATACAAGAGGATTAGACCCAGCTCTGGGCCTGAACTATTTGCTTGAGAACCGTGAGCAGAAAGTATCGCGTGTGCTGAGTAATTCATTTGGTTTCGGTGGTACTAACTGTAGTCTGGTGTTTGGGCGGGCGAATTAATCATGAGTGAATCAGGCATGAACAACAGTAACCCAGTGACACTCAGCGCCTATATTGAGGGTATAGGCTTGCTTGGGCCTAGCTTTAATGACTGGCCGTCAAGCCAGCTTTTGCTCACGGGCAAACAGCCTTACGAACCCAGTAAAACAGTATTGCCGCCGCCGATGCTACTTCCAGCACCAGAAAGAAGGCGTAGTGGCGATATCATCAAACTGAGTCTGGCTATAATGCTAGAGGCTATTAATGCTGCTCAGCTTGATGCGGCAAGTCTACCTAGCGTATTTACCTTATCCAATGGCGATGGTTATAACTGCCATGCCATCAACGAAATGCTCGCTTCTGATGATAGGCAAATTTCGCCTACGCGTTTCCATAACTCTGTGCATAACGCGGCTTCTGGTTATTGCAGTATCGCAACTGGCGCCATGACGCCATCTTCAGTACTCTGTGCGCACGATGCCAGCTTTGGTGCTGGGCTGCTGGAAGCCATGAGCCAAGTCAGTATTGATCAAACGCGCTGCGTATTGGTAGCAGCCGATACCAACTACCCCGAGCCTATGTATAGCGTACGCAAGATTTACGATTCACTGGGAATTGCTCTGGTGTTGGCACCAGAACCAAGCCCGCAAACGCTCGCCAAGATCACACTGAGTATCACTGATGCCATCGCCGACCAATTGCCAGACACCACTCTGGAAGCCATTCGTTTGGCTATCCCTGCTGCACGCGGCCTGCCTTTGCTAGCGGCCATCGCCATGGGTAAACCAACGAGTGTGGTGCTAGATTATCTGGATGATAGCCGTCTGGCACTAAAGGTCGAACCGACCGAAAGCCAAATATGCTAGACCACGCCTGGATTGCCAGCCACATTCCGCATCAGGGCAGCATGTGCTTGCTGGAGAGCGTAAGCAGTTGGGATAGCGATAATATTCAGTGCAAGGCCAGTAGCCATCGACTTACTGACAATCCCTTGCGCGCTTACAACCAGTTAGGTGCTGCATGTGGCATTGAATATGCAGCACAGGCGATGGCGGTACATGGTGCTTTGCTGGCACCAGCCGATGGTGTAGCGCCGCGAATAGGATACCTGGTTAGTGTCAGGAGCACGCAATTGCATGTAGCGCGCCTAGATGACATTGTGGCCGATCTTGAAGTGACAGCCAGTTGCATCACACGCAATGAAAATAATATCCTTTACCAATTTAGCATCAGTGCCGATGGCAAATTACTGCTGGATGGCCGCGCCACGGTTGTTGTGAATGCCGACTCGCTGGTATCAAATTTTGGAGAAATAGCATGAAAAAAGCACTGGTGACCGGCGGTAGCGGTGGGATAGGGGCTGCGATCTGTCGCCGCTTGGCAGCAGATGGTTACCATGTCTTCATCCATGCTAACCATGGATTACAAACTGCCCAGCAACTCTCTGAAGAAATCAGCCAGCAGGGCGGTAGTGCCCAGGCATTGAGTTTTGATGTGACGGATAGCGCCGCAGTTATCAAAGCCTTGCTGCCTTTGATCGAAGACCAGCCCATCCAGATATTAGTCAATAACGCTGGCATTCATGACGATGCAGTCATGCCAGGCATGCGCCCTGATCAATGGCATCGGGTGATAGATGTTTCGCTGAACGGATTTTTCAATGTGACCCAACCACTATTGATGCCGATGATTCATAGCCGCTGGGGTCGCATTATTAATGTCTCATCTATTTCTGGCATTACTGGTAATCGCGGCCAGGTTAATTATTCCGCAGCCAAAGGCGCACTCAACGCAGCGACCAAGTCGCTGTCTCAAGAAGTCGCTAGCCGTGGTATTACGGTAAATGCAGTTGCACCAGGCATTATTGAAACAGCGATGAGCAAAGAGACATTCCCAGCTGAGCAGATCGCCCGTATGGTGCCCATGAAACGTGCGGGTACACCGCAAGAAGTGGCCGACCTTATTGGTTTTTTGGCTTCAGAACAGGCTGCCTATATTTCTGGCCAGATTATTTCCATCAATGGCGGCATGATTTAGCTAAGCTGTTTTTTTAACTAAACCAGTTTTCGAGTTAAGTTAGTCTTTCAGCTTGTGCTGATGAGCGGGCTTGCAGTCGCCGTATGACTAATAATGGCAAGCGCATTAGAAAGCCTAGCAGTAACCGGCTATGCATCCAGGTTAGCAAGATGTTATCGCGGAGATAGCGGAAGTGCGAAACACCGCCTTCATCTGCGCGGAAATATAAAACAGGGGCTGAGATATTGATCGGCTTCACCCCATGCCAACAGAGTCGGACGACCGCTTCTGGATCAAAGTCGAAATGGCGCATCCAGCGCTGCTTATGCATCACTTCACACAAGGGCGCTATCGGGTAAATCCTGAATCCGAACAACGAATCGCCTATGCCAGCCCATAAAGTTTCCACATTCGCCCACCAGTTTGATAACTGGCGTCCTTTCACCCTGATCATAGGCGCACTGGCATCAAACAGCGGCATGCCCAATATCATGGCTTGTGGCTGGCTAATGGATTTCGCCATGAATGCAGGGATAAGGTCTGGTGGGTGTTGGCCATCAGAATCCATAGTCAGCGCATGCGTGTAACCCTCGGCCTGCGCTATTTCAAAGCCGTGCAATACAGCAGAACCTTTACCTTTATTTTGTTCCAGATGAATAATGCGTAAGCTAGGGTCTTCTTCTGCCATCGCCTTAAGCCCATCAACTGAACCATCGGTACTGCCATCAATCACCACCCAAACCGGGTTCCAATATTGACGTGCAGCCCGCACGGTTTCAAACACCTTGATACCAGGGTTATAGCTGGGGATCAGTACGATATGGGTAGTGGATGCAGTGGTCATAGCTGATGTCCTGAGGGCTGGGCTGAGGCGTAAGTGGTGCTAGGGCTCAAAGAACCAGCAGGAAGAAATGCAGAATCTTGAATAAGCTCGTGAGCAAAATAGTGTTCAAGCTCAGCCATCAAGCGCTGAGTGTTTTCTGGTGGATCAAAACGTTTGCCAAGGCGAACTCTGTAATGCAATGGCAAGGTAGGCTTGCGAAACAATGGCCAGCCTTTGCTCAGATAAGCAGAGTCGGTTTCGATCAACACTGTTTGCACAGGCACTTGTGCCTGATATGCGATGAGAGCAATGCTGCCCTTGAGCGGGTTGATAGGGCAGCGCGTGGTACGCGTGCCTTCAGGGAATAACAGTAAATGCTGGCCATTTTTAAAATCCTGAATCGCCAACGCCACCATTTTGCGTATCGACTCATTGGGAATGTAATGGGCAAAACGTGCGCCAGCCCCCAAGAAAACATTGTTCATCAGTTCAGACTTGATTACGCATGACACATTCGGCAAACGTGAGATCACCATCACGGCATCCAGCAGGCTGGGGTGGTTGGGCGCGATAATCATGGGCGGCTGGTCGCGCAAAGCATCCAGAGCTCTAAGGTCAAAATTGCAGCGGCGCGAAAGACTCAGGCTGCCAAGATAGGTGCGAAAGCCTACCATAATCACCTTGCGCCCCAATGAGCGAGAAAGATGTTTGGGCAATAAGGGGTAAAGCAGTGTGGCGATGATGGTCCAGCCCAAGCACAATAGGCCAAGCCAGATTAAGCCCAGATAAAGCACGAGATAGTCGTAGACGACGATCAACCCTGACTCAAGCATATTGCTCCTCTGGTAAACGTATCGTACTAACCGCAGTAGCTTCAATTTCAACCAAGAGGTCTTTGCGGCAGATATCCGCCTGCACAAAAACCGCTTTGAATGAATGGCCAAGTACATGCTCCATTTCAGCGCGGATCGCAGGTAGATCAGTTGGGTGGCGCACATAAACACGGTAAAAAAGGTCGGTCATGCTGAATTCGCCAGTACAGGTCTTTTTGTTGGCTTCGTGAATCACGGCCTCAATGTTCACCAGAGTTTCACAAGTTTGCGCTGCAACATCGGAGTGATGGCGTGTTTCATGACCGACAATGCTAGCTGTGCCAGAAATAAACAGCAGTTTCTGTTGCGCCAAGGTTTGATCAGTGTCTGTTAGCTCATGCGCTGCATCACTTAAGGACACAAGATTAGCCCGCGAAAAGCTGGGGCTACGTGGGCCATATTGCTCAGGATATTGATAAGCACTCATTTGCCTTGGGTTTTCAATGGACAAGGTTGGTGTGCGGCCAGCCATAAATGCAATCGTCAATGGACCATCTGCTGTTCCTAAGGCACAGGCCGCTGGCAGATTACCACTCACCTCACGCCCACTGGCAACAAAAGCATTCTGTCGCCCAAGATTGAATTGTCGGTAACGCTCTAGGCTTTCATCCTCATCATCGCCTCCATTAATATCAGCAAGATAATTCCAGAAACGGAAAATATGGGTATAGCCACGACCTTCAAGCAATGAAAATATCTGGGCGAATGCAGATTCAGTTATTTGCTCCAACGCCCCAGTCTGGGGCATAAGCAATACACCAAACAGTGTATCTTCGTCGTAGCTATAACGAATCAGGCCACGTTGCGCATGGCGCACCTTGTGATCACTCATCCATATCTCGCTAGCTAAACCACCACCTTCGAGCACAGGCATATTCACCAGCGCAAAGGGAAAGTTGGCTATTTCAGAGCCTGCTTGGTTTCTAGCATCAGAGAAAGCAATGCCGCCCAATACATGGGCTTTCCATTCACTGGACTGGCGAGAAAACGCTTCGAAAGATAGGTGTAGGCTGTGCAAGGTCGGTATAAATCAGTGAGTATGGTTTAGTTATGTTGCACAAAACATTCCAAGGATGGGCTCATTATAGTAATTGACATGCTTGATACCCAGTTCTATTAGTTCTTAAAGAGGTTTTTACGAAGACATAATTAACTCAATCATAATCTTTTGAAGAAAATACGCTGTAGGAGAATGCTTATCTTTATGTAAGAAATAACAACTTGTAAAGCTCTTGGAATTAAAGACTGTACCGAGCTGTTACGAGACCATGAAATGATAGGCATAAAAAAAGCAGTGACACATGAAGTGACACTGCTTTTTTTTACGCTATTCGATAAGTTATTCAAAACAAATAACTTATCAGTGAATGGCGTCCCCACGGGGATTCGAACCCCGGTCGCCTCCGTGAAAGGGAGGTGTCCTAGGCCTCTAGACGATGGGGACATAGAGGTAAAATTATACATCAAAACTGCAGCTATTTTAAGTACTAAACACTCTGAAACTTAAAACAACGCATAAATCTTTTATTTCGGGTCACCGGTCAGTTGGTGGAGGTAAGCGGGATCGAACCGCTGACCTCTTGCATGCCATGCAAGCGCTCTCCCAGCTGAGCTATACCCCCGAAAAAGTTGCGCCATAATAATGAGAGCAGCTTCGCTTGTCAATGTGATTCTTCGAATGCTAGCTAATTTCGGGGCTATTGAGCGTATATGCAGGGATGTTAACCGCGTATATTAAATTGCTGTTCAAACTGTGTTAAATCAACTCTTGGTAACGCTTGCCAACCAGCTTTTCGGTGTTCTGCAACTACATTGGTGAATACGCCGCCACGCACATAAAATTTAGCAGTCAGGCGCATGAATTTTGGCTCAGTTGCTGCAACCAGATCATCTAAAATACGATTGGTAACGGCTTCGTGAAAGCAGCCTTCATCGCGAAATGACCACATATACAGCTTGAGGCTTTTGAGTTCTACGCATTTTTGGTCTGGAATATAGTCCAGATATAGCACGGCAAAGTCTGGCTGGCCTGTTTTAGGGCACAAACATGTGAACTCCGGGATTTCCATATGAATATGAAAATCGCGCTCAGGCTTTGGGTTGTCGAAGGTTTCAAGGGCTTTGCTGGGTTGACTAGACATATGGGCTACCGTATAAATCAAAGAAGACGATGCAAAAGACAATACTTTTTCGTAAAATGCATCAATAAGACCATTATTATACTAGCTTGCTAATCACTAGCGAATTCTTGTCACTAGAAAACTCTAACTAGATCACTCTGAAAATTGCGTCTTACTCATCTTAAGCTAGCTGGATTCAAATCCTTCGTTGATCCCACAACAATGCACATACACGGGCAGCGTGTCGGCGTGGTTGGCCCCAATGGCTGTGGTAAGTCTAACGTGATGGAGTCCATCCGCTGGGTACTGGGTGAGTCCAGTGCCAAAGAGATGCGCGGTGACTCGATGGATGCCGTTATTTTTAACGGCTCTGCCAATCGCAAACCCATATCGCGTGCTAGCGTTGAACTCGTATTCGATAACAGCTTGGGTGGCCTCAGTGACCAAAGCGCAGGCGAATGGTCACAATATGCTGAAATCTCCGTTAAACGCGTGATTGAGCGCGACAAAGGTTCCAGCTACTACATCAATAACACCGCAGTACGCCGCCGTGATGTCGCCGACTTATTTCTTGGCACAGGCTTGGGTGGCCGTGCTTACGCCATCATCGGCCAGAATACGATTTCACGGATTGTTGAAGCCAAGCCAGATGAATTGCGGGTTTTCCTTGAAGAAGCCGCAGGCATTTCAAAATACAAAGAACGCCGTCGCGAAACCGAGCTACGCCTGCGTGATACCCGCGAAAACCTCACCCGTGTGCAAGATGTGCGCAGTGAGATGGAAAAGCAGATTACCCGCCTAGAATCTCAAGCGTTGGTGGCAGAGCAGTATCATCGACTGCAAGAGGCCTTGAAGCTTGCACAAGGCCAGCTATGGCTACTTAAAAAGCGTGATGCAGGTGCTAGCTGGGAGAAAACCCAGCGCCAGGTTGAGAAGCTAGTCAATGAGCTTGAGGCGCAGATGGCTGCATTGCGCAAAGCTGAAAGTACAGTGGAAAGCCTGCGCCAGCAACACTATGCCGCTAGTGAGGCTGTGCAACAGGCACAAGCCCAATATTACGAAACCAATGCTGAAGTTTCCAACTTAGAGCAGCAAGTGAAACATACTCACGAGGCGCGCGAACGCTTGCTGGCGCAATTGCAACAAATTGAATTGCAATCGCAAAAAACACAATTGCAAGGCGTGAGCTTTGAAGAAAACCTGCAGCAACTACTGCAACAAAAAGAACATGCTGAGAAGCTGGTCGCGGCTTCTAGCAATGCGTTGCAATTAGCTAAGCAGGCATTGCCAGAAACCGAACGTGCACATGTGGCGGCGCAGCAGCGTTTTTCAGCTACTCAACGCCAGTTAAGTGAAGCCGAGCAGTCAATACGTATTGAAACAACCAATGCAGAGCATCTGGGGCGTGCCGTTGCTGATATTAAGCAGCGTTTGCAACGCCTCGAGGCTGAGCAATCTTCTCTGCAATTGCCTAATGATGCTGAGCTGTTAGAAAAGCAAAACACCTACGAACATACGCAAACAGTTATTGCCGAGCTTGATAAAAGCCTGAATGCAATCCGTACACAAGAGCAAAGCTTGCTGGGTGAGATTAAATCCCTGCGTGATGTCCAACTGTCAGAAGAACGTCTCCTGGCGCAGACGGACGCGCAAATCGCTTCCCTTAACAAGATTCAGCAAGCACTTGGTCATGAATCCAAGCTTGAAGGTTGGTTGAAAGCAGAAGGGTTGTTTGATGCGGCGCGTGTATGGCAAAAAATCAGTATTCAAACAGGCTGGGAAACCGCTCTGGAAGCCGTTCTTGGGGCACGTCTAAATGCCTTGGTAAGTAATGATGCTTCTGGTTTCGCATTTAATAGCAGGCCACCATCAGCTTTGACGATTTGTCAGGTAGGTGAGGCGGCGAATGACTCAAAAGCGCTATCTGATTTAAAGACCATTAAGAGCATTGTCGAAATCAACGACAATGGCTTGAATGGGCCTTTGAGTGATTGGCTAGCCAATGTTTACCTGCTAGAAAATCAGGCTGATGTAGGTAGCCTGCGTAGTGAATTAAAACCAGGCGAAGTCTTGGTGAATCAGCAGGGCGATATTTATACCAGTCACAGTCTGGCTGTGTACGGCGCCCAATCAGCCTTGCATGGCGTGCTTGAGCGACAGCGTGAGCTGGAAGCCTTGCAAGAAAAAACGCCAACATTAAAGCAAAGCCTGCAAGCCAGTATTGAAGCCTTGAGCAAGACAGAACAAAGGCTGCAGGAATTACGTCTGAACTATCAGCAGTCTCAGCAGCAGCTTAAAACCAATACACAATCGCAACATCAATTGAATCTGGATATCCAGCGCTTGCAACAGCAGCGCCAGCATGTGCTGGACCGTAAAGCTGGCTTGCAATCCGAGCAAGCATCATTGCAACTGCGCCTGACCACTCAGCAGACTGAACAGACGCAAAAGCAAAATGCAGTTGAGAGCATTCAGCAGTCTTTAGGCGGCCTGCAGCGTGAGCGCGAACAAGCCTTGGCTGAACGGCAACGTGCGGAAGGCGCTTTAAATAGCCTGCGTACTGAATTACAAAAGGCTGAGCGCGTTGCACAAGAACACGTATTCGAGAGTAAATTAATATTAAATAATATCAATGAGATAAATAGTAAAATTAATTCTTTAGGTGAAGAAAAAAAATCGTTACTTATGCGTAAAGACGAATCTGCAGCTATGCTTGAAGCCGCCAAGATGGAAGGCCTGAAAGCCAATCTTGAGAAAGCGCTCACCGCCAAACAACAGCGAGAAGAAGCTCTGGCACAATCCCGTAATTCAATGGCTGGTACCGAGCTTGAACTGCAAACTCAGGAACGTAGCCGCATGACGACTGAGCAGCAATTGCATCCACTGCGCGATAAGCTTGAGCAATCGCGCCTGCAGGAACAGCAAGCCCGACTATATTTTGAGCAATGCCAGGCATCGTTGCAGGAGACTGGTCTTAATGAGGCCAATCTAACCGAGCAATTACCACCATCCCTTAAAGTACCTGATCTTGAGCGCAATACTGCAACAATAGTGACCCAAATAGAAGAGCTGGGCGCCGTTAACCTTGCTGCTATTCAAGAGCTTGCCAGTGAGCGTGAGCGCAAGACCTATCTTGATAGTCAGGCAGTTGATCTGGAAGAGGCGATGGCCACATTAGAAGATGCCATCAAGCGTATAGATCGCGAAACCCGCACTCGCTTGCAGCATACTTTTGATGAGGCAAACAAGAATTTTGGTGAGCTGTTCAGCACCCTGTTTGGCGGTGGCCAAGCCAAGCTTGAGTTGCTGGGCGAAGAGATTCTGGATACAGGCATGCAAGTATTTGCCCAGCCACCAGGCAAGAAAAACAGTACCATCCACCTGCTTTCTGGTGGCGAAAAGGCGCTGACTGCCTTGGCCTTGGTTTTTGCGCTATTCAGGCTCAACCCAGCCCCATTCTGCTTGATGGATGAAGTGGATGCCCCGCTGGATGACAGTAATACTGAGCGCTTTTGCAATCTGGTGAAAAAAATGTCCGAGCGCACGCAGTTCCTATTTGTCAGCCATAATAAAATCACTATGGAGATGGCGCAGCAGCTGATTGGCGTTACCATGCAGGAATCTGGCGTTTCGCGTATTGTAGAAGTTGATATCGAAGCCGCCTTACAGATGAATCAAGAGATTCTTGTTTAACAATCTCTTTAAATGAGCCTTAAAAATGAATGACCTGAAACTACTTTTAATCTTGCTTGGCGTCATCATCATCCTTGCGGTGATTGCGTTTAACTGGTGGCAAGAACGGCGCCTAAAGAATGAAACGTCACAGCGTTTTGAGACACCTAAGCGCGATGTGCTGATGGATGAGTTTCATATCGATACCGATGCTGTGCTAACCGATGACGATGCCAGATCGCCAGACATCAGCCGCCGCACATACCAGCCACTAGAAACGCCTGTTGTGCCTGATGCCTACATCAATGATGACTCTGCAGTCGCAAGAGCCGTCTCTGCACTGCAGGAGTTTGAAGATGATATTGCTAAGCCTATAGCAGAAGAAATTGAATTGCCTAAAGTAGCATTGGCAGAGCCAGCAGCAGTTTACGAAGAGGAAGATACCAGCGATTTAATAGCTGAGTCTGGCTTTACAGAATCTGGTATTTCTGGAGCTCCAGTTGCTACCGAAGTGCCAGCTCGCAAACCCTATCAGCCACCTGCGAGTCAGGTGAGCCAACCTGTTGCTGATGAGCCAGAGTATGCAAATGTCTCATTGCCTGAGACTATTTACCACCCGATCGATCTTACGGCACTTCTGTATTTGCGCGAGCCTCTCTCTGGCCTTAAATTGCGAGATTACTTCCTCTCTTTTGCTGACGTAGATAAAGCGGTCTATGCCTATGGGCAAGATTTAGATAATGATTGGCGCTTGCTCACACGAGAAGAAGAGATGACCGACTTCAAGCTTGTGGCATGCAGCCTTCAGCTGGCTGACAGGGCTGGCTCAGTTAGCCATCAGACCCTTAATCGTTTCCAGAGTGGTATAGACCAAATTGGGCTTGAACTGGCCGCACAAGTTGAATGGCATGGCAGCCCAGACCCACTGAATTATGCGCAGGATCTAGATCAGTTTTGTATCGATGTCGATAAACTGGTCGGGTTCCATCTGGTGCAAGGCGAAAGTGGCCCGTTTACTGGCACCAAGTTCAGAGGCCTGGCGGAAGCCAGTGGCATGGTATTGGGTGAAGATGGTGGCTTCCATTATGAGTCAGATGGCCATCGATTGTTCTCCTTGGTCAATCAGGATGGCAGTCTATTCAGCCCCGAAATTTTGCGTACTACAGTGATTCGTGGTGTCAGTTTTCAGCTGGATATTCCGCGCGTGAAAAATTGCAGCGAAATATTTAACCAGATGGTATTGGTTGCCCGCCAGATGAGTCATGGCCTGAATGCTATTCTGGTAGATGATAACCAGCGCCCGATTGGCGAGTTGCAAATAGAGCGCATCCGCCAGCAACTCAAGGTTATTCATGCGCAAATGGTCACGCGCGGCGTAGTGCCTGGCAGCCCATGTGCGCTTAGATTGTTCTCATAGTTATTCTCAACAATGGTCACCAGCAACCCAAATCTTGGGAATGAGCAAACAAGCCTGTTCTCAGATTCCGCACCTGTCAGTATTGAGCAACAGATAAACGCTTTGCGTGATGAGATTCGTCATCACGATTATCAATATTACGTACTGGATGCGCCTAGCGTGCCAGACAGCGAATACGACAGGCTGTTTCGCGAACTGCAAGCGCTTGAAACCCATCATCCAGACCTGATCACTTCAGATTCACCCACCCAGCGCGTAGGTGGGGCGGCCTTGAAGGCGTTTGATTCCGTTACCCACAATACGCCTATGCTTTCCCTCAACAATGCGTTTGAAGAAAGCGAATTGGCGGCTTTTGATAAACGCATTCGCGACAGCTTGGGCATTGAAGAAGTCAATTACGCGGTAGAGCCCAAGTTTGATGGTTTAGCGCTGACTTTACGTTATGAAGATGGCGTGTTTGTGCAGGGCGCAACCCGTGGTGACGGCTATTCAGGCGAAAATGTCACTCATAATTTGCGTACCATTCGCGCCATCCCTCAAAAGCTGATGACTGATAAGCCGCCGAAGTTGCTGGAAGTGCGTGGCGAAGTTTTGATATTAAAGCGTGACTTCGAAAAGCTGAATCGTGACCAAGAGTCACGAGGTGAAAAGCTGTTTGCCAACCCACGTAATGCGGCGGCTGGTAGCCTGCGCCAGTTAGACCCAAAAATTACGGCTAGCCGACCACTCACGTTCTTCGCTTATGGATTGGGCGCCGCAGAAGGCGTGCCTGTATTAACTACGCATAGTAGCGCTATGGATTATCTCGAAAGCTTGCGACTGCCTGTCTGTGCTGAGCGCCTTACGGTGAAGGGTTTACAGGGGCTGCTCAGCTATTATCAGGCCATAGGTAACAAGCGGAATGCGTTGCCATTTGATATTGATGGGGTGGTGTATAAGGTCAACGCATTCAATCAGCAAAATGAATTGGGTTTTGTGTCGCGCGCACCGCGCTGGGCGATTGCGCATAAGTTTCCAGCGCAAGAAGCCTTGACTGTAGTGCAGGCGATTGAAGTGCAAGTTGGTCGTACAGGGGCGATTACGCCAGTTGCCAGATTAACCCCAGTGTTTGTGGGCGGCGTTACCGTCACGAATGCTACGCTGCATAATCAGGACGAGATTGATCGTAAAGATGTGCGGGTTGGCGATACCGTTAGCGTGCGCAGGGCAGGGGATGTGATCCCTGAAGTCGTCAGTGTGGTACTGGAAAAACGCCCTGCGGCTAGTATCAAATTCAATCTGCTAGCATCCATTAACTACGCATGCCCTGTATGTGGTTCCCATGTAGTACGCCAAGAAGATGAATCGGTAGCGCGTTGTACTGGTGGCCTGTTCTGCCCAGCCCAGCGCAAGCAGGCCATATTGCACTTTGCCTCGCGCCGTGCGGTAGATATAGAGGGTTTGGGTGAGAAGCTGGTGGATCAACTGGTTGATGCTGGCTTAGTACATAGTCTGGCCGATATTTATAGCCTGGATTTGTCCACGCTCTCGAGCCTTGATCGCATGGCTGAAAAGTCTGCGCAGAACATTATTGATGCCCTTAATCACAGCAAGAAAACCACACTGGCACGCTTTATCTATGGGCTTGGCATACGCAATGTTGGCGAAGCTACTGCTAAAGACCTAGCGCGCTACTATGGCAATATCAATGCGGTACTTGATGCTGATATTGATAGCCTGCAACAAGTGCCTGATATTGGGCCGATCGTTGCGGAATCGATTGAGCAATTCTTTGCTGAAAGCCATAACCGTGAAGTCATTGCAAAACTCATTGCGGCAGGCATTCACTGGCAAGATAGCGCAGGTACATCAAGTACTTCAGGTGCGTTGGCTGGCAAGACCTTTGTGCTGACGGGTACTCTGCCGACACTCTCACGTGACCAAGCAAAAGAAATGCTGGAGGCGGCTGGCGCCAAAGTCAGCGGCAGCGTCTCCAAAAAAACAGACTATGTAGTAGCAGGGGCGGAGGCGGGCAGCAAACTAACCAAAGCAGAAGAGCTGGGTGTCATCATTATTGATGAATCTGCGTTATTAGAGTTACTTAGCTAAACTTGTCCACCAGCGCTCAGTCATATAGACCATAGTTACAACCCCCCACAATTAATAATCATAAATTTCTGGAGATCGTATGTTTTCACGTTTTGCCTTGATGAGTTTTCTTGTTTGCAGTGGTTTTCTCTCAGTTAACACCTATGCTGCAGAGAGCTCGAGTGACACCGCCAGCCAGTTTAGCGTTTGTAATAAGGCTTTTGCAGAAGATGAAGCCAATACCGCATTAGAGTCTGCAAATAAAGTGCTCGCGCAAGACAAAGACAGTCGTGCAGCGCTACTCTGCAAAGGCCGCGCGCTTAATGTCTTGGGGCAATATCAAGAAGCGCTTGCAGCACTGAATTCAGCAGAGGCCTTATCTCAAATCCCACTTGAACATATTATTGCCTTAACCCTCATCGGTAACGTGCAAAAAAATACTAAGCAATATAGCGAAGCGCAATCCACTTATGAAAAAAGTCTGGCAATTAGCCAATCTGAGAAAAACAATTACCTTGAGCGCACCAACCTGAATTTACTTGGTGACAATTTTTTAGCAGCCAATCAATTGCAGAAGGGCTTAGATAGTTACCTTGCTGGCAGCAAGCTTGCTGCTAATGATAATGAGCGTGCAGATGGCTTTGAGCGTATAGCTGCTACTTATAAGTTAATGGCAAATTATGACAAGGCGATAGAGTATCAAATCAAGGCGTACCTGATGCAAGAGCAAGCTGGCGATTTGGATCAATATGCCAATGCAGGTCTGGAGTTAGGTGCCATTTATACAACGGCGGGTAACTATGTAAATGCCGAAAAATACATCAATAAAACCCTCAAGTTAAGCAGAGATAATGGCGGCGCCTATTGGGAGGCCAAGTCTGAGTATTACCTGGCATTAAACAAAATCGCTAATCAAAAACCAGCAGATGCTAAACCGCTCCTGCTTGATGCGCAGAAAATCAGCTCTGATATTGGTGCAAAAGGGCTGAGTGAACAAATCAGTAGCGCACTCAAGGCTCTTCCCAAGTAAGCACCTGTAGCACAAACCAGAACTAAATACCGTGCTTAGCTCTCTAGCACTCATATCGCCCGATTATGCAGCTAGAGAGAATAAGTTGATTAGTTTGTAAGGCAACTCACTCTCTGGCGACTAAGTTTTAAGCGAATAGGCTTAAAGCACTAGTAATTCACTGGAGAGCAACATGCATGCAAATCAAAAAAACCGTACTGAACACCCATTATTAGATGCCTTAAATAAGCGTCGCCTGTTTTTCAAGACTGCAGGCCTGGGTCTGTTAGCCGCATCCGCAGTTTCTACTGGCGTCATCGCCGCTACTTCTACTGCTAAACCCAGCGCCACGCTCACTATAGAAAACTTCTCCGATGCGGGCAAAAGCCAAGGTAAGGTAGAGGTCGCTCGTGTCGTTAAGACCGAGGCTGAATGGCGCAAACAGTTGCCATCCGAGATTTATTACGTTACCCGTGAGTCGGGTACTGAGCGCGCATTTACAGGCAAGTATTGGGATAACCATGCTGCAGGTATCTATCGTTGCATCTGCTGTGATACTGCCTTGTTTGATGCACAAACTAAGTTTGATTCAGGTACTGGCTGGCCAAGTTATTGGAAGCCACTTTCATCCATCAACGTGGTAGAAACGACCGATAGCAGCTTCGGCTTCACCCGCACAGCCGTTTCATGTGCGCGCTGCGACTCACATCTCGGCCATGTATTTAACGATGGCCCCAAACCCACAGGCCTGCGCTATTGCATGAACTCAGCCTCGCTTCGTTTTATTGCAGCCTAATTAACAAACAAGCAGTTTAGGAGACAAATCATGTTTTTTAAGAGATTCAGTACCACGACTTTAATCGTGGCAGTTATATGCAGCGCGCTTTTCCTGGGTGTTTTGCAGTCAGCCAAAGCGGTAGAACCAGCAGTAGCTATACCATTGCCTACTTTGGATAACCCAAAAGCTGCAGGCGCATTGCAAACCGCAGTATTGGCGGGTGGTTGTTTTTGGGGAGTGCAGGGCGTATATCAACACGTACATGGCGTTCGCAAAGTGCTTTCAGGCTACTCAGGCGGTGACCAGTCAAAAGCGGATTACCACAGCGTGAGTACAGGTACTACAGGCCATGCTGAATCTGTGCAGGTGATTTTTGACCCTAAGGTGGTCAGTTATGGTGAGATTTTGCAAGTCTATTTTTCAGTGGCGCATGATCCAACCTTGCTTAACCGCCAAGGCCCAGACAGCGGCACGCAATATCGCTCAAATATATTTTATGCAGACGATACTCAGAAAAAGATCGCAGTTGCCTATATTGCCCAACTAGATAAGGCAAAGTTATTCCGCAGCCCAATAGTGACGCGCGTTGACCCTTTGAAAGCGTTTTACCCAGCTGAAGATTACCATCAGGACTTTTTGGTGAATAACCCAAGCTATCCGTACATAGTGATTAATGACATACCGAAAGTGAATAATTTAAAGAAGGTATTGCCTGGTTTGTATCAAGATCAAGCGATAACGCTTAAAGAAGTAAACATCTAATAAGCGTTCAACGTTAGCCGAAGTTAATTGGATAAGGGGGCGGATTAAGTCGAATAATCTGCTGGTATATCTTGATAAACAGCCACATAAAACTTGATTTTATGTGGCTGTTTGCATTTTAATTTCTATTTTATTTATTAAAATATAGTTAATATAATCATTAAATTAATGAAATATACTAATGTAATTTAGTAGATATTTACTGTAATTTTATTGCGGTAGTCTGTGTTTTGATACAGAATAAGTTTAAGCATCTAAGGCACGAGAAGTAGTTAATAATTAATTGTGCAGAGTTTATTCTCAAGGTTTTATTCTAAGGGGTAGTCTCAGCAGCCCGCATCAAACATAGGAGGTCATAATGCAATATCAGATTGATGTATTTCTTGCATCTATAAATCAATTTTGGGGTCAGGTCGTTACGTTTTTCCCTAAGTTACTAGCCGTTGTCATTATCCTGATATTTGGCTGGATCTGCGCCAAATTGGCATGTATTGCTGTCAAGCGTGTGTTAGAGCTAGCGAATTTCGATAAATTTGCAGATCGTTCAGGGTTAGAAGCCTTTTTAGAGCATGGCGAATTTGACCTTACATTAAGTGCCATTATTGGCCACATTGTGTATTGGCTGGTCATACTGCTATTCATCATCACAGGCGCCAATATCCTCGGCCTGACCGAAGTTGCGCAAATGCTGCATCACTTGGCCAATTACCTGCCAAGAATCATTGTTGCAATATTAGTGCTTATATTTGGTACTTTGCTTGCCCGCTTTGTAAACCGCCTTGTATTCGCCTGGTTGCACAGCATCAAGCTAGAAGGGGCATTGGCGATCAGCACCTCAGTGGAATACGGCATCCAGATATTTGCTTTATTCGTTGCCCTTGAGCAACTGGATATTGGCACGCAATTGCTGACTTCATTATTTGTGATTGTGTTTGGCGCAATCTTCCTGGCGCTAGCCTTGGCTTTTGGTCTGGGTGGCAAAGAATGGGCTGCCAAGGTGATTAACGATATTCAAAACAATATTAAAAAGCGTTGATTTAAATTTGAGCTACGCCCTTTTTCACCTGTTACACAAGACTTTTTATTCATATTTAGCTAAGCTAGATTAATAGATTTCCATGTAATAGAAAATATGAAGACCAAAATCATCGAAGAAACCACAGAAGACTTTTTCGCCAGTGGCAGGGCGATTGCTCAAGCGCTTGATAAGGGGGAGTCAATCAACGAGTCTCGTATCGTATCTTACGAGCCTGACGATGGACCATTAACTAGCGCTGATATCAAATGGATACGAGAGCAAGCTACGCCGTTTCTTCCTAAAGGGAAGCTCTTGAAAAAGACAACCTTGTTTTAGGCAACAGATGATGAGCGAAGTTGTTCAAGATACTCAAAAATGATGCCCAATACTCCACCAACAGATTCCGAAGTCAAAGCAGCCAGAATGATTGCTTTTGGCTCTGATGAAAAAGCCAACAAATGGCTTAATACAGAGCTTTGATCCTTGGGCACCACGCCTGCAAAAATATTGCAGCAGCCTAATGGTAAAGGTGAAGTTCTAAGAATCTTGAGTGTCATTGCCTATGGTGGTGTTGTCTGAAAATCAAAAATTAGGCAAACGTCTAGGAAGTCATCTTTATTCAGCAATACTTATAAAACAAGACGACTGCTTCATAGAAGATAGCGCTTAATTGAATGAGTCTGCCTATTTTTTTAAAACTTCCAATTTCCGCTTTCGGCCAATAGCAGACATTTAAAGACTCTAAATGCTTCAGTCAGAATTCCATCAATACTGATTTTTAATTTAAGCGAATTCAGCTAACTTTGTCTCCCAACAATATCAGCGAGATGTATTTTATGGTTTTATATGTTCGGTATCGAACATACTGTACAATTAATATGTGGTAGCCGCTCTTTTGTCTTTATAGTTTAATCATCACTGTGACATGCGTAATTTCAAAATTATTTAGATTTGTCTAGTCATTATTTTAGGCTGCTTTAGATAGGTCTATTGGGAATTGCTGTACTAAAGCCTGAAAGGATTTGTGCAGTGAATTTATTCCCTGAAGTCAAAACAAACAAACACCGTCAATTCGCTTTAAGAATAGTTTCCCTCTATATATTAGTTGGAATACTTTGGATACTTTTTAGCGATCCCATGTTTGTCTACTTACTTCCAAACACGAATAGTTTTGCCAGCTACGTGCATTACAAACGAATAGCGAATGTACTGATTACAGCCTTTCTACTTTATTTCTTGGTTCGTAAGACATTGCAGCAAACCAGAACTCAGCTCTCGCTAAATTCAAGTATTGAAAATTGGAAATTTGTACTGGAAGGTCCAGGTGACGGGGTATGGGATTGGGATCTAGAAACCAATCAAGTGATCCGCTCTGTGCGCTGGAAAGAGATGTTTGGTTATTCAGAGCAGATGCTCGATACTGACTTAGAAAATGCTCAAAAATTAATCCATCCAGAAGATTTAGAGTTGGCTCGTCAGAACATCAACGATTTTATCTCTGGGAAAATGTCAGTCTTAACTTCTGAATTTCGTTTGCTATGCTTTGATGGATCATGGAGATGGGTGCTCAGCAGAGGCATGTTGTTCAGTAGCGCTTTGGGAGGTAAACCAATTAGGGTGATTGGTACTCACACTGATATCACTGCACGTAAACTGTCTGAAGAGAAATATTTTCAGTTAGCTAATTATGATCAGATCACCCAGCTACCAAATCGGGCATTGTTTCTGGATCGTTTCGCCTTAGATATTAAACGCTCAAAGCGGCTACGCCAATCGATTACCCTCATGTATCTGGATTTGGATAAGTTCAAAGAAGTAAATGACACGCTGGGCCATCTCATTGGTAATCAACTACTAAAGGAGGTTGGTGAGCGTTTGAGCAGTTGTGTTCGTGTTACTGATACGGTGGCGCGCGTAGGCGGCGATGAATTCACAATTGTATTGAATAACCTAGATGCTGAATTTACCGCTGAGCTGACGGCTGAAGCATTGCTTTTCAAACTAGCCCAACCATTTCAATTGGGCAATGACAAGGTGTTTATTACTGGCAGTATCGGCATTAGTACCTACCCTGAGGATGGTACCGATGTAGAAGTCTTGCTAAGTAATGCAGATCAGGCAATGTATGCCGCTAAATTGCTAGGGCGTAACCGTTACAACTATTTCACAGCCTCGCTGCAAGAGGTCGCCACTAAACGTATGCACCTTGTGAATGATCTGCGTAGCGCATTACAAAAGAACGAATTCAAGCTTTATTACCAACCGATTGTCGATTTGATTACTGGGGATGTGCATAAAGCAGAAGCCCTGATTCGTTGGATACATCCAGTACGTGGCATGGTAAGCCCTGTGGATTTTATCCCGCTCGCAGAAAGTACAGGACTGATCATAGACATCGGCAACTGGGTGTTTGAAGAAGCGGCCCAGCAAGCTGCTATGTGGAGAGAAGTACGGCCGACATTTCAGATCAGTATCAATAAATCACCCGTACAGTTCAAAGGTGGCATAAAGCACACGGGATGGCTGGATTATTTGGCAACACTTGGCTTGCCAGGTAATAGCATCGTGATTGAGATTACCGAAGGGTTATTACTGGATGCAAAAACCGATGTGATTAATCAACTGAACGAATACAGGGAAGCAGGCATTCAGATTGCGATTGATGACTTCGGAACAGGTTATTCATCATTGGCTTACTTGCGCAAATTTGAAATGGATTATCTGAAAATTGATCAATCCTTCACCAATAATATATGTAGCAGTCCATCTGACTTAGCATTATGTGAGGTCATCATATTAATGGCACATAAGCTCGGTATGAAAGTCATCGCGGAAGGAATTGAAACGCAGGAGCAGCTAAACCTATTAGTGCTTTCTGGGTGCGACTATGGTCAGGGTTATTTATTTTCTAAACCAATTCCAGCTAAAGATTTCGAACTGAAATTTAAAGTGTTAACTGATATGGAAATATCTTAAATCGTAATTTCCATGGAAAATCTAGGTATCCATCCCAGTTCTAGCGCATTACTTTTACGGTACACAATTTTCATTTCAGATTTAATCATCAAAAGGTACGCAAATGGTCACTGCACAACAACATAGTACTTGTATTGATTTATGTAACAAAGCTGCAATAGCGTGTGATGTTTGTGTTGTTGCTTGCCTTGGCGAGGAGAATGCTGCTTACCTACGTGACGCTATTTTGGCCGCTACGGACTGCGCATCATTTTGTCGACTAGCAGTTGGTTTTTTGGCGCGGGATAGCCAGATGCTTCAATTAGTTTGTCAGGACTGCGCAGAAATCTGCATCGCATGCGCAGAGGAATGTGCACAGCACCCCGCCGAGCATTGCCAGCTCTGTGCGCATGCCTGTCGAAAATGTGCTAATGAGTGCCTTAAAATGGGAACGACTCCACTTAACGTCGATGAACTTGTTTAATTAAGTCTAGTTGGCTGCTATGGGTCGTTTTGAACCTCGTTGCTTACAGTGCCAAACTAGAGGCTTAAATGGTTATTAATCATCTAAGCCCCAATCGTAAAAAACGACTCACACTATTGAATAACACCAAGCTGCTTAAATAACCCGTAAACATCAATCACGTCCCAGTGCTCTGCAAGTTTTCCATCCTGAATACGGAAAATATCTACTGCGGTAATGCTATAACTTTTATTCGTTGCTGGTATTCCTAACCAATCCCCTTTCTGAGTTCCTGAATAGGTACCGTATGCCCATACAGTATCTCCCTCAGCCACGATCTTGGTCAGAGTGTAGTTCCAGTCTGGAACAGCAATAAACCAATCCGCAAAAAAGTGCTTGAACCCAGTCAAACCTTGTCCAACAAGTGGATTGTGCTGAATATAATCCTCACGCATGTACTTAGGTAAATTTGAAAGATTCTTTTTGCCGAAGACCTCTGCACCAAAATTGGCGAGTAACTGCTTGTTAACCGTGCGTTGCCAAGTTTCAGTTTTATGTGTGAGCTGCTTGGATTGAAATCCAAGAATACGATTTCGAAATTCGTTGCCAGACTGAAGTTAATGGGATTTCTTGACGTGGCGCCAGACAAAAAACTTATCCCAGGCCGTCGCTTCTTTGAACGTCCGCTTGCACATAGCACAGTTCAAGCTGGCGCTTTGACTGAGGCCTATGATGAAGGTGTCGAACACGTCAGTGTTGATGACATCCTGATCCGCAAACCCTCAGTCACGATATTGATTCCAGTACGTGGTGACTCAATGAAGAATGCCGGCATTCTGGACGGAGATACAGTCGTAGTGGAAAAACGGCCATTGGCTAACATCGGCGATATCGTTGTAGCCATTGTCGATAATGTCTTCACGGTGAAGACACTTGGCAAGGAAGGCAACATGTTCACATTGATACCAGCCAATCCAGACTTCGTGACCATCAAGCCTAAGGATGGGTTTGAGATATTCGGGATAGTCGTTGGACAGTATCGCAGTTATTAACTCATGAATCAGGTGGCTGCTACTAGCAATACTATAATGTCGATTGAAACCGAACAGGCTGCAATCCAGTGGCGGGGAAATTATGAGAATGCTTCGGCACTGCTGAACCAGTACTATGATTTCTACAGAGATGGGCTTCACCCTATCCTAGCGAAATGGGTAGAGATATGCATTCAATGCGCTATATTCATTACCGATATAAGTTTTGAAGTAGCGAACATCAGCGCTCTAAAACCAGTAGGGTTCGCCAGAAAATTAGCCTATAAAGGATTGCTCTTGAGATTGGTAGAATTCCAAAATCATTTTGATGTGAGAACCATCAATGAGGATTTGAAGAATTACGTCACTGAAATGAATAAAGACCTGGGTGAGGAACAACTGTTTTATCCTGCAAACGAAATCGCGGATTTCCGCAAAAGACTCACTAGCCATTTCAATGAGTGGGATAAATTAAAAATAATCCGGAACAATGCTGCTGGCCACTACAAAAAGATCAGTGTGCAATTGCCTGCCTTGGAAGCTATAGATCCAGATGAGGTCGATAAGATTACTTTGGAATTGTTCACCTATATGGCTAATACTTTGAATCTGATTGCCTCCATTCATCCTGAAGGTTTTAAGCTTTCTAAATATTCACACCGATAATTAAACGACCCAAAGCAGCCATTTAATATGTACGCCTGGTTATAGCTTAACATTGGGTGGAATATGTACCCATTGCTCATCACTTTTTTTCCTTCTTGATCCCCAATCCCCACAATCACAGGATGAGAAGTTGGCAATATCGCATGCGTCGCCAATATGACAATGGTGAATGTCAAAGGAAGGTACATCACACGGCAAGTCACAAGACAGGTCAAGAAATCCAGCTTGCTTATTTAAAGCAATAGTACGTCCTGAATAACGACGATGAGCAATACCACACTTCTTTATTCGTTCGCGCAGTACAAATAATCCAGACCAAAAACCGAGAAGGCGAATAGAGCGATAACCTAAAGCTGAGCAACTAGACCTTCCCGTATGAACACGATAGGCGCATGAAAAGCCCTTGTAGGGTGAGATGAATCGCTGATAAAGCTTAATTAATAAAAGTGCCAAATATTTCACATAAGTATTAAATGGCTCTTAGCGAGCCTTAGCAGCCATTTAGTTGTCCCGCTTGATGATGGGTTAGACGGCACCTAGGCGCTTCCGTAAAGGTCCATAGTCACCGGGAAAGCGCTCGATGGCCAAGGAGTAGATGCCCTCAAGAAAGGTAGAGGTAATTTCTAGGGCCAACTGAGATGTTCTCGCATCTACTGTCATTGTCGAATCATCACACTCCGGTGTGCCATATTTTGCAGAGAACGCTCGTATCGTGGATGCGCGCTGAAACTCAGATAGTTGGCCGTGCGCATGCACCAGACAATTTCGAATCTCGAATAGTCCGATGGTGTCATCCCATCGCACTGCTGTCTGATCAAGGCTCAGGTTAGCTACTTTTGAAACTAGGGTCCTGAATTTCTCAAAGATTGAACCAGAAAGATCGTTAAATTTCAACTTCAGATTCAAAGCTTCAATTAATGCATTGGAGAAGCCGCGAAGCTCTTGCTCTAAGAGAATTGCGGTCGAGATGATGATTGACGAATGAAGAATTGGCGGGAAGGTCTCGGCGAACAGAGGAAGAAACTCCCGTTCTATATCTGGGTGTGCCTCTTCTTCAAAGTAGATTCGCTCGCGTTGAAGAAACCCCTCCGCATGTTCGCGAAACTGTTCAAGGTCGTTGAGGCGAGAAGACCCATCGACGAAGTTGCCAAAGAAGAGGAGGTTCGGGTCAATTTTGGGCATGGTGTTGTACTGTACCGTCTAACGTTGGAGGTAAGCGGCCGCCGGAGCGCGCAGCGCGGAGGGTACGCAACGGCGTAGCCGTTGGGCGGTCCGCTTGACCGAAGGGTTAGGCTTAATCGGGCAAGCCACTTTCCGAATCCATCGTAGCGCGATAACCAAACTCCTGTGTAGTTGGAGCTATCGCTTTAACTCGGGGGCGTTCTGCCGATAGAAAGAACAGCATCCACGATGCCGCTTCAAGAAACTGATCCCGGCAAGACGGGAGGCCCGTCGATTTGATCCAGTTCGGACTTCTATCATAAATTCCGTGCGATTTTGACAAGGACTCAATGCGGCCTTTTGGGCTCGCGTCTTCGAATTGGAAACGCTGGGGTTGATGTGCAACATCATTTCTTATCCTGCGGATAATGTGCAGATCACGGCAAAACTTGTCGCTGATTAGACCAAGCCTATAGGCGCCATCGATCTTTGCGCTAAATGATCCAAATGGTGAATTGGGGCCATCAAATAACGTGTCTGATGAGGACGGATTTGGAATGAGAAAGGCAAGTAGTAACTCTATCAATGCCTCCTCCAACATGGCTGTTGCAATCAGCACAACCCCGCGCGGTGATTCGCTTTTGAGTTCAGCCTGCAGTCTCATCACCGCGTCAAAATCAGGGCCTGGTTTGTGGGTCTTTGACATACGAGCCTAACGTTTGAATTAAGGGGCACGCTTGAATGATGGGTTAGGCATTTTTATTACCAAATGCCAGCTGAATCCAGCGCCAGCCAAGAAAGATAAATGGGAAACCTTCACCAAATGACGCCATTGACTCAATATATGACGGTTCTGTGTACTGAGGCAGCCGCGCTACAACCAGATTATATACAACCCAAGCAACAATTGTGATACCCATAGCAGAAGATGAGAAACGTATGGTGGTGATACTGCCCGAAGACAAATACGATGCTTGGCTATAGGACTGTTGTTTTTCTGAGATCTCAAATGCATCAATACAAGATGGCTAATATCACCATGTTGAAATTTTAGTTTTGGTGTTTGATGTGAACGGATAGGTTTGATATTTTCAACATCAACTTGAATCTCATGCAATTGAAGAGACCTATCAACTGCTTCAAGTGCTGTTTCTAACTCTCGTAATTTACTAACCAAATGCTGCACTTTTAATAGTGCTTTGTTAGTTCGCTGGATATCTCCAGCCAATCTCGCCCGTTTATCTATTAGCCAGTTAAGTGATGGTGGAATTCTGTTAACCATAAACAGTATTCCACCATGTTTGGCTTAGGTCTCACTAGTGTAACTGGTGAAAAATAGCGTTGAGCTACATAAAAAAGACCGCAATTGCGGTCTTTTTTGTTTATTCTTCCCGCTATAAAAAGAAAACCCTGACAAACTGGAAATGTCAGGGTTCTAGGGAGCTGTAGCCTCTTCTTATTTCCCCGTGGCTACATATCTTTAACGTACCTTTTGAATCAAACTTTAATCCATGCCAGGCTTAATTTCGTTACTCCTAAAAACTGACTGCCCAATAATGATCCAGAAGTAATGATAGAAACAGCAGGGTCAGGTACAAAATTGAGTAACGGAAGGTACGGCGAGATAATTCATGTGAATAATTCCTGTATAGAGCAATCACATAAGCCATGAAAATAGCATCGAGCATTATTACTGAAACTAGGTAAATAAGATGGCTCATACCTAGCGTGAAAGGCAGTATTGAGATGGTCACGAGGATAATGGTGTAAAGCAGTATATGCAGCAAAGTGAAGGCCTCACCATGCGTCACTGGCAGCATGGGGACACCCGCCTTCGCATACTCATGGCGTCTATAAAGGGCGAGTGACCAGAAGTGCGGTGGCGTCCAGGCAAAGATAATCATGAACAGAATCAGCGACTCTGGCGAAATACTATTAGTTACTGCTGCCCAGCCCAATATCGGCGGCATAGCGCCAGAAGCACCACCAATCACGATATTCAGCGGCGTTGCTGGCTTGAGAAATACTGTGTAAATCACAGCATAGCCTACAAAAGTGCCTAAGGTCAGCCACATGGTCAGTGGGTTAACGAACGCATATAAGATACTCAGCCCTATGCAACCAACAGTCGTCGCGAAAATAAAGGTCTGGAGTGAGTTAACTTGGCCACTGGGCAAAGGGCGTTGCTTGGTGCGCGCCATCTTCGCATCTATACTTTGCTCAATCAGGCAATTAAAGGCAGCTGCAGAGCCAGATGCCATCGCGATGCCGATTGTGGCTGCCAACAATAAACCTAGCGGCACCATGTGCGGGGTGGCGAGAAACATGCCTATCATAGCGGTAAATACAATCAGTGCGCTTACCCGAGGTTTGCACAGTACAAAGAACGAGCGAAAATTCACGCTCAACTCCTGCACATTCATTACCAAGACATTCGCCATCTTTTTCTCCTTTATTGTTAACTCACTGTCTTTGTTAACTTAAGTAGTGATTTTTTAGTCGGTTATTTTTGAATTCAGTACAACCAAACTGATGACTAATAGCGCGGCCACTAAATTGTGGCCTACCGCCAATAGCAAGGGCAGGTGTAGCAATACATTGCTAATACCTAATACTATTTGCAGGCATAGCAGGCTTATCAGGCTAATTCCCAATACCTTTAGCTGAGGCAATTTGATCAATTGCAAAGCCAAACTGCCGATATATAGCAGGGTCACCAGCGCGCCAAACCTGTGTGCCCATTGAATCGTGGTCAGTGCCTCTAGTGATAAAGGATTGCCGTTCATATCCTGGCCTAGATTGCGCATTAAGTGATAGGCCGTGCTGAAGTCGGTCGCGGGTAACCAACTGCCATTGCAAGTGGGGAAGTCAGCACAGATGAGGCCAGCATAATTTGAGCTGGTCCAGCCGCCGAGGAATATCTGCATGAAAATAATTAGCAAAGCGCCGCGTATAACCAGCCTTAAACCCTCTGGCACTAAATGCGATGAGTACTTTCCCCAATGTCTGTGCGCTATCCAGACTAATAGTGCTAGCGTAGTCATGCCGCCCAGCAAATGCGCAGAAACGGCCAGTGGCTTCAGTGCCAGGGTGACTGTCCACATGCCAAGCAGTGCCTGAAATACCACCGTGAATACCACCAATGCGGGCAGCCAAAGTGATACGCGCAAATAGTGCTTGCCGCGCCAGGCCAGGACAAACAATCCAGCGATCAATAGGCCTAATGTGCCTGCTAGATAACGGTGTGCCATTTCCTTCAAGGCTTTGTGCACGACGACTGGCTTATCAGGGAAAGCTAATTGCGCTTGAGTGGTATTCGCTTCGTTTTGCGGTACAGTTAATTGCCCATAGCAGCCTGGCCAGTCTGGGCAACCCAAGCCAGCATCAGATAGGCGTACATAAGCACCAAGCACTGCCACGCTTAGCGCCAGCAAGACCGTCAAGCCAACCAGGCGTTTGAACCAGAATGCAGCTTGTTCGTTGCTCATCTTGTTCTATTCATATTAGCCTGCCCAGGCATAAGCCAGTAAACGCACCAGGTCTTTGCGCATCTCTGTTGGTGGCAAGTTGCTGGGAAAGTACATCATCAGATTACCAAGCGGATCCACCAGATAAATCTGGTTAGAGCTGCCTGCAGCAGCTTCTGATAAATCAAACTGTTGCCGGAACTCAATTAGTGCACTTTGTGGCTTGCTCAGAATCAATAGGTCAGGGTACTGCTTTTGAATTGCAGGGACATTTTGTGAGTTCGTCAGTAAAATCCGCTGCAAACGGCCCATATCTTTATCCATGGAAACCTGGAGTTGCCGCATGGTATGCAGGTGAGCCACACAGTCTTCAGCGCAGTCATCGGCGATATACACCATGCTCCATTTATCCAGCAGGAATCCGGCTTTAATGTTGACGTTATCGGCATTTACTAGTTGATCACTTGGGTGCAACAAACGGGCTGGGGTAATCAATTGGCCATGGCTGCTCCCTTGTGGATGCCAGTCGAAATGATGCATGGCTACCACCATCAACACGGGCGTAACAAACACAATCAGCAGCATTAAAAGCATCCAGCGCCCATGCGATTGAGGCGGCTCGCTTTTTGTCAGATCATTGCTCATCGAGGCATTCATGTTTTATTCCAAATCTGTCTGTGCTTGCGCTGGCGGCGTGGATATTTTCTTGAAACTGACAAATAAATAGATCGCCACAGCAGCGACTGCAAAACCAAACCACTGATAGGCATAACTCAGATACATGCCTATGCGTTCGGCAGGTTGTTGCCATTCGCGCTTAAACCCACCTGCCTGGCTTGCTGCATCAAGGCGAATCACAACCGGGCTAAGCTTTAAAGGTGTGCTTGCTGAATAACGCTTCATATCCATGTTCTGCCATAACATCTGCCAATCAGGCTTAGCTCCAGCAATCGGCCCATCTAGCGAATAAAACTTGCTGGAAGGCAACCATACTTGCCCGACCACCTGCTGCTCGCCCGCTGGCGTGTCAATGGCAGGCAGAGTACTGTGGTCATCTTGCGCGGGTATCCAGCCCCTATCTACCAGCACGTAGCGATCCGTATTGCTGATATGCAAAGGGGTAATGACGTCATAGCCTACTTGTTCATTATTCACCTGGTTATCCAGCAAAATCTGGTATCGGGTTTCATAAGTACCTGTCAATTTTACCTGCCGATAGCGCCAGCTTTCGGGTTCTGCTATCAGCTCTGGAATTTCAACTGGATCAGCATGCAGGTACTGGTCATAGCTATCTTGCAGCGCTTGTTTCTGTTGGGCTTTGTGGTATTGCCATAACCCAAGTTTAATAAAAATCGGAATACAGCATATCGTCACCAATGCACCCAGCAAGCTAGGTTTAAACTGATACCCTAACAATCAGTAACCTGCGAATCAGAATTGCAAAATAAGCTGATGCGACACATACTTAGATCAAATTCAAGACGGAGAAAATCATGATCATCAAGCTATTGATTATTTTCATGCTGTTACTCATTGTGGGTAGCCTGTTTTATGCATTATTTTCTCTAGTTAAAAAGGGTGATAGCGAGCGCACTGCAAAAGCCCTGACTATCCGTATTTCACTTTCCTTGTTCTTATTCGTTCTGTTGATGGTTGGCTTCTACACTGGCGTAATTGGCCATCCGCCTACATAAGGACTGGTTTATCTCAGAGCCAGTAAACAAACACAAACAAGCCTAGCCAGACCACATCTACAAAGTGCCAATACCAGGCAACTCCCTCAAAACCAAAGTGATGTTCAGGCGTGAAATGGCCTTTCATGCTGCGCACAAGAATCACAATCAACATGATGGTACCAAGCGTGACATGGAAGCCATGAAAGCCCGTGAGCATGAAAAAGGTACTGCCATAGACCCCTGCACCAAGCGTTAAGCCAAGCTCCGTGTAGGCATGGTGATATTCAAAGGCCTGTAGCGAGATAAAGCTGAGGCCTAGGATGATGGTTAGAAATAGTCCAATCACCAACTGTTTGCGATTGTTCTTGAGCAAGCCCCAATGTGCCCAAGTGACGGTAGCCCCAGAGGTCAACAGTATCAATGTATTGATCGCTGGAATGCCCCATGCGCCCATAGGCGTGAATTGTGCTGACTTGTATTCGTGGCCAAGCACATTGCCGCCTGGGCCAGCAGATGGCCAGGTTGGGAGAAAGTCTTTATACATCGTGAAATGCGGGTCAAAACTCGCCAGCTCGGGCACTGATATCACACGAGTAAAGAACAGGGCACCAAAAAAAGCCCCGAAAAAGGCGATCTCAGAACAGATAAATGCCACCATGCCCCAGCGGAAGGATTTGTCTTCCCAAGATTTATACATACCGCCTTGGCTCTCAGCGATGACTTTGCCAAACCACCTGAATATCATGCCAACAATTAACACAGTGCCAGCAATCATCATCCATTTACCAGCGGTATGTTGATTGATACTAAAGATAAAACCTGAAGCCAGTAGCAATAGGCCGGCAGATAAAATGACTGGATACAGGCTGGGGGTAGGGACAAAATATTTGTCATGTGTTGGTGTAGATGTGGACATGCACTCGCTCCTCTAAGCCCAGGTTATTTACCTGGATTAATATTGTTAATTACTGCTAATGACTGGTTAATTCTTCAGTTTGATTGCGTTGTAAAAGGCATACGAAAGCGTTACCGCATCTATGTCTTTTGGTAAATCTGGACTTAAGTAAAAACTCACTGGCATCTCTTTCGTCTCCCCTGGTGCTAAAGATTGCCGTTTAAAACAGAAGCACTCAATCTTCTTGAAATACAGCGATGCCTGACTTGGGCTCACACTAGGTACTGCTTGCCCAGTCACTACTTCATTCGTTACATTTTTTGAGATAAAAAAAACTGTTTCAATTGCTCCTGGGTGCATCTTGATGCTTGATTGTTTAGGGTAAAAATCCCAAGCCAAACCAGGCATCACAGTACTGGTAAAGCTCACCGTCACCCAACGTGTGCTGTCTAACTTTGGATGTGCATCTGCAGCAACGGTGTTCGTTTTGCCGTTAAACCCCGTGAGGTTGCACATCACGTTATAAAGTGGCACCAAGGCAAAAGCGAACAGAAGCGCAGCGCCTACCAGCCACAACAACTTAAACCCTAACCGTCTATTTTGCAGGCGGCTATTCTCGGCCGCCGATTGCTTATCTGTGTCTAATTCATCCATTGCATGATCACTAATCCCATCTGACGCGGCTTAATCACTTAATGACCGGCTGCTCATTAAAGGTGTGGTAAGGCGGGGGTGATGGCAATGTCCACTCCAAGCCATTGCTGCCTTCCCATACTTTGTCAGTAGCTTTCTTGCCACCTCGAACACAAGTGATGATGTTATAAACAAACAGCACCTGCGCCAGCCCAAGGGCGAATGCCGCGATCGATGAAATCATGTTGAATTCAGCAAATTGCAAAGCGTAATCTGGGATGCGGCGTGGCATGCCAGCTAATCCCAAGAAGAATTGCGGAATAAAGGTCAGGTTGAACGAAATAGCCGTCAGCCAGAAATGTACTTTGCCTAGCCGTTCGTTATACATATGGCCTGTCATCTTCGGCAGCCAGTAATAAACACCAGCCATAATCCCCATAATCCCGCCAGCAAACAGCGTGTAGTGGAAATGCGCCACCACAAAATAGGTATGATGATATTGGGCATCAGCCGCCACATCAGCCAGCACCAAGCCTGTCAGGCCACCAATACCGAATAATATGATCCAGCCAACTGCAAACAACATAGGCGTCTCGAAGGTCATTGAGCCTTTCCAGATGGTGGCAATCCAGCAGTAGAAGAGCACAGCCAAAGGCAGGGAAATCGCCATGGTGCTATACATAAAATAGAGCAGGGCGGGCACAGGCATGCCAGCAGTGAAGAAATGGTGTGCCCAGACTACAACTGAGAGTATGCCAATCAAACACAGCGAATAGACCTGTGCCTTGTAGCCATAAATCGGTTTGCGGGCAAATGTGGAAAGAATCTGCGGTATAAAGCCCCACACTGGCAGCAGCAGAATATAAACCTCAGGGTGCCCGAAGAACCAGAATAAATGCTGGAACATAATTGGGTCGCCGCCGCCAGCTGCGTCAAAGAAGTGGGTGCCAAAGTGGCGGTCTGTCAGCAGCATGGTGACAGCGCCTGCCAATACTGGAATGGTTGCAATCAACAGGAATGCGGTAATCAGCCAGCCCCATGCGAATAAAGGCAGTTTCATCATGGTCATGCCAGGTGCGCGCATGTTGAATATGGTGACGATGATATTGATCGAGCCCATTACTGATGAGATACCTAGTATGTGTACAGCGAAAATCGCAAAGTCCACGCCTATGCCACCTTGCACTGAGAGCGGCGCATAGAATGTCCAGCCAGTGGCAATCGCACCATCACCAATGCCAAATAAGGCCAGCGTAAAGGGCAGGGTGAGTAAAATTGCGGCAGGTGGCAATAACCAGAAACCCCAGTTATTCAATCGCGGCAAAGCCATATCTGGCGCGCCTATTTGCAGCGGTAGCATCCAGTTGGCAAAGCCAGTAGCTGCGGGCATCAGCGCCGCAAAGATCATGATTAGTGCATGCACACCGATTAGCTGGTTATAAAACTCAGGCCTCATCAACTGCAAGCCTGGCTGGAACAACTCCGCACGCACAGCCATGATCATCGCGCCACCAATCATGAACATGGTCAGCGAGAAGGTTAGATACATGGTGCCGATATCTTTATGGTTGGTAGTCGTCAACCAGCGCATGATGCCGGTTGGGTGTTCCTGGTGATCATCGTGGTGTGTTGCAGCGCCGTAACTCATGGTCTACTCCTTGAAATCTGTGTATCAAATGTTTGTTTGAAATTGGTCTTGGCTAAGCGGCTCATCGCAGTGCCTTGACCTGAGCTGGTTGAAGCATATCGCCTACATGATTACCAAAAGAGTTGCGTTCATACGTGATGACTGAGGCGATTTCCGTGTCATTGAGTATGCTTTTCCAGGCGGGCATCACGCCTTTGCCATTGAATACACGGTCTAAATGACCATCCTTGATCAGCTTGCCATCTGCATCAAAAATCGGCCCGGTTGCAATCTTGCTGCCAGCAAGGGCAGGGAATGTCGGTGGCAATCCCATGCCAGTAACCTGGTGGCAAGCAACGCAATTTTTCTCGTAAACCGCTTTACCATTGGCGATCAACTCTGCTTGCGTCCACGTCTTATCAGCACCAGCACCAGCCGCCGCAATTTCCTGTTTCTTAGCGACTGCCCATTGTTTGAAGTCATCTTCATTTTTAGCGACTACGACCGCCGGCATAAAGCCATGGCCTTTACCGCACAGCTCTTTGCATTGCCCGCGGAAGGTGCCAGGCTCATCAATTTTTAGCCATGTTTCACGCAAGAACCCAGGTACTGCATCGCGCGCGGCACCAAAAGCTGGAACCCACCAGTTATGAATCACATCGGTAGAAGTCAGCAACACCCGTACTTTTTTGCCTGTGGGCAGCACCAACGGGTTATCTACTTCCAGCAAGTATTCTTTGTTCTTCGTAGCTTTGTTATCAATCTGGTCTTGCGGGGTAATCAGGTTGCTAACGAAGCTGATGCCTTTGGCATCGCCGTCCATATACTCATACTGCCAACGCCATTGAGAACCAGTGATCTTGATGACCATCTCAGCGCCTGTCTTCGTATCCTCCATAGCCACAACACTGTGATATGCCGGTATGCCCATCAAGATAAAGTCGATATAGAGCAGAATCACAAAGGGCACTAGCGTCCAAATAATCTGGCTGCGCGTAGTAGGGCCAGTAAATGTACCTGCGGGGTGATTTTTGCTTTTGCGATGCATGACAATGGAATAAATCATGATGCCCAGCACCACCACAAAAATTACCATCACTATGATCATGAATTTATTATGGACTTGTAGCGTATCCAGGGCCATTGGCGTTGCGGGTTTGGGGAAATTCCATGAGTAATCTGCGTGCGCTATTAAAGGCGCGAACATCAAAACTGCCAATATCAAGGTTATACAGCCCCTGATTTTTTTTATTAATTGCATCACCATGCCTACTCCTCTTGTTTAATAAGCACTGCCAACCAACTGTTTTAATTGCCGCGCCAATTGCTGTCGCTGCTCGTTGTTCATCAAACTCTCGCCAAGCTGAACCTTCTTGCCGTGCGAGCGTAAGAACAATGACTGTTCGCCATTGGGTAAATCCTGCAACAGGACTTGCGCCCAATAACGTTGGAATATGATGCGATTGGTGATCTTGTAATCGTGCTTCTCAATGGCCACTTGATCTTCCTCGATGCGAATGGACTCGTAATCATGAGAGTGGCAATGTATGAAATAAAAGGCGTAAGCCAACGCAGCTAGCTCAAGGCCAGCAAAAGGCAATATGAGCCATGCGCCCATAATGGTGAAGACGACTGCAATTGTGAGGGAAACCAGAGTAATGAGCGCAACAAGGCTCAGCATGCCCCTCGTGGACAAGGAGCAATTGGGACGTGCAATAAAGCTAAAATCAACTACGTTTGAAGCCATATCTCTTCCTCCAGTAACCGTTTCTGTTGAACGGCTTATACATCGAAGAATCTGGTCAACTACGTAAATCTTGAAGCAAATACTGACTGAAATTTAAAACGCTAATCTATTTGTTTCAAAATATTACACAAAAAAATATTTGTATCAATAAATTTACAATTCATCAAAACACTACAACCTCAAGTGATTAAAGAGAAAATAACTTCTAACCTGCTGTTTAATTGATCAATATCTAGCTCAATGAGTGAAGTGTAAATTTTGCACGCTACCCCAAATCACCAAGGTACAGACCATCATAAATACCCAGGCCATGAGCCCTGCCATCAAAACTGCACCAAAGAACAGAAAGCTCTGGCCACTGTCTTTAATCCTGAAGATCGTTGGTATGCCGAAATACATCAAACCAACGGCAGCCATCATGGCTACGGTGATGACAACTGAATTTACGTAAATGTCTGGGATGAACAGGAAAATTGGTGCCAGCCAAAGCGGGGTAGGGGCTACTGCGGCGAGTATGAAGCTATCACCATATGTGGGGTGTATTTGCGCAACCTCGGCAAGTTGCCGGATGATAACCGCCATGATGGGCACCACCACCAGTTGAATCACAAAGAAAATAACTGCAACCACCCTAAGCTTGTCATCTGGCAATAGATTCAGGAATAGCAGGCCATGCTTTCCGCCAGTCAGGTAGATCATTAAAGCAGGGATGATGGAAAACGGAATGACGTGAAGAAGGTACAGTCGATAGATAGTCGGCTGACTTTTAATCAACCTCTGCCAACCGGCAGTAGGCTTGAAGAAGAGCGTAAACAAAGTAATTGGATGCATGATAGATCCTTCTTAAAGTAAGTTACTTAAAGAACACTTCTGCGGGCTAGTATATTCTTAATTTTATTTTATGCACTAAAATATGTTTATTTTGAGGAACTTTGCACGGTGATGGTGCATATAACAAGCATTGATGCGGGTGTGGAAGGAGTAGGGGATGGGTGTTTTGTACTGGTTTGTGAGAGATTTACAGCCAGTGATAGAGGATTTTACTCAAATTAAGTGGTAATTTGCGAGGCTTCTGTTTCTTTCTCTAATCGCTCAAGCACAAGTTTTGCTGCTGAGTTTTTTGTCATTGCACCGCGTGTTCGCATCTCTTCCATAATCAGCCGCTCAGCCTTTCCGCGGTTGCCATCACATGCTTCAATCAACTTGCCCATATCGCTGATGTCCCTATTCTTGCCTTTTCTTTTGACACTTCGTCGGTCAGCACCAATGAACATGGACCATAGCAGCCATGTAAAGCTAATCGCAATAACACTTTCTACAAGCGTTCTCATTATTCACATCTCCGTATTATTGTTTGGCAGATGGCTTACCACTTCAACCGGCGCATCAGTTGCGAAACATAATTCCGACATCTATATAAACTTAATCTAGTCCAAAAAATAATTTTTTCAAAGATGGTTACGTTGTAAGGGAAGGGGATAGGGCGTATCGAACTCCATTTAGTTGCTATAGGGCTCCACATTTCAGCATCTGATATACGTTGTTTAACCTCGTCAGCAAATTCCTCGTCAAATGGAGCCTCACCAAAGTTTATTAAAAAATAGTCGACTGAGGTTAAGATTTCTTGTCCTGGCGCGAAGGCGATACCAATTATTTCCTTAATTTTTTCAAACTTTAATTTGCAACCATATGCATAGAGAAGTATGTCGCCTCTTCTAAGCTCAAGATATTCTTCCTGATTACATTCTTCAGGTCTAGGCATTGTCATGAAAATGTAAGCACGACCTTCACGAGACGCACTGAAAATCGTACGAGTAAAGCGCTTCCCAGGTTCATTAATACTATTTGCTCGATTAATACTTTCTCCCAAAGACCTTCTAGATAGCCTATTTTCTTCTGCCATCATACGCATAATACGTTCGTACATAACTGGGTTGGAGTCGCCGATTAGTGCTTCCGCGCTTCCCGCTAGAATGTGGTCATTTTGAAATTCGATTAATGTATCCCACAGATAACTTATTTCATTCTCTTCACAACGTGCCTGATACTGACGGCTTTTTTTTAGTCGGCGCCAACCCCCTTCTTGCAGGACTACCAGCGCATCTTCAGGAACTACTGGGAAATAATATTCTTCACGCCTAAAGTCATAATGTTGCAAATAGAAGGCGACTAGCTCCTCCTCTCCGGGGATTAGAAAGTCTGAACCAGGTGTAGTAAAACGCTCTTCTTTTTTAGTTAAATAAGAAATGAAGTCAGATATTGTGTCCAATTCACCAAGAACAATATCTAGCGTCGTTTCATCGAAAACATGAACAAGTCGTTTATTTGAGAGTGCCCAGCCAATTCGAAATGGGGAATTCTTATGATCATCTCCAACAAGTTTGGTATCTATAAAAAGACTACCTGAACTTCCACCACCCCAATAGGATTCTGCGTATTCACTTGCCCCTCTAGTAACTGCGACTAAGTGAATTCGTATGTCCGTCTCTTTTGGTAATTTAACGGGTAAGGGCGCCTTACAATTCGAATCTAAATATATTTTGTTAGGAAAACGTTTTATCCAAGATTCTGCACCACTTAACTGTCTAGCCGACTTTTCAACTGCACGTCGATACCAGCGACTCCAGGCTACATTAATGTTTTCATGGGCTGTGAATTTACATGCTTTGTCGGAAAATAGAATGACGTCATTTCCAAATACAACTAAAAGATCACATAGCTCTTTACCGTTCCCGTTACCATGGCGTCCTTCATCTGTATACAAATTCGGATAGCTCCATAGAGACAAAAAAGCCTTCTTTGCAAGACGCACCAAATATCGTTCAGATTCAGTATTCCCCGATGATGTAAGTACACTTGAGAATTCAACCATAGTATTTTTCTTTGAAATATCACGCCATAATTAATATACATTACTTCGCATAATGTATATTATGTTAAATAAAAAATGCACTTGGTTTTGTCTCAATCAGGGTTTCTGGTATTTGCCATTGCTTGATACGTCTGCTCTATTACATCAGCACCTATTCCTTTGGTAATGAATCCAATTTTGGTTTGGTGATCTTCTGTTGGCCATGCTGAGTAAGTTTGATGTGGCTGCATTATGTGTTGCGTTGCATTAATAATAGTCGGCACAGCTTCCCCAACAAAATTAACTACTCCACTAAGTTGCCATATGTCAGCACCTTTAATGTTGAGCAATAAATCGAGCCAGTCGTTTAAAAGTGATTTATCTACAGGTTTTTCGATGAAAAAAACAAATGCCTGAATACCGTCACCTTGCTTATCAGCAATTAATGGCTTAGAAAGCGATTCTAGCCAATTTAGCGTTTTTACTAGCTGATTTTCACGATTTTGGGCGTTTTGGCAAAAGATATTGAGATTTTGAATATCTGCAGGCTGCATAAGCTGAATAATTGAAGCTGCTGGGTTAATACCATTAAGCCTATTCAATAAATCGCCTAAATGGTTTGTATTGCCTGACTCTGAATGACTGATTGCGATGCTATTGGCAAAAGCGACTTGTTTGATCAACTCGGGGTGTTGATCCAGCATTTTCATGCCATTGGCTGGATTGATGACGGTAACTATGGAATCAAGCTGATAATGGGCTTGAATGAAGTCATCAGTGATTAATGTGTGAATAATGGCAGCAGGGTCCGCAAGCCCTTTTGTTTCAATAATCACGCGGTTAAAAATACGCTTGCCTTCACGTGCAAACCGCCAGATGACATCACGTAATGTTTTCTGCAGATCGCTCCGCAGATTGCAGCATTTGCAAAAAGTGGTTTCGCTTATTTGAGATTCTTCCAGGCTAAAAACCACCAGCGGATGATGAATATTGCTGAGGTCTGATTCACTATAAATAACTAAGGTATCACTTAAATTAGTCTCTTTAAGTAATTGATTTAATATTAATGTTTTTCCACTATCAGTTGCGCCAGTGATAATGGAAATAGGAATTAGCGGATTGGGAATAGGTTGCATAAAATGGAATAAGCTTGGTTAATTCGATTAACCAAGCTTATTCATGTACGGCAATTTTGTAAAACGATACTTTGCTTTACTAGAACTGGGTGACGCCCGGTATCCAGGTTGTACCCGCCAATGGTACTTTTGCCATGGCCGAGGCTTCTATGGTTAGGGCTACCAAGTCTTCTGGCTCCAGGTTATGCAGGTGAGATTTACCGCAGGCCCTGGCAATGACTTGGGCTTCCATGGTCATCACGTTGAGGTAATTGGATAATCTGCGCCCTGCTTTTACTGGGTCCAGCCGTTTTGCCAGCTCTGGGTCTTGCGTGGTGATGCCTGCTGGGTCGCGGCCCTCGTGCCAGTCATCATAAGCGCCTGCAGTAGAGCCTAGCGCCTGATATTCCTCTTCATAGCGTGGGTCGTTATCGCCCAGCGCAATCAAGGCAGCTGTACCGATTGCAACAGCATCTGCGCCTAGTGCCAATGCTTTTGCTACATCAGCACCATTCCTGATGCCACCTGAGACAATCAATTGCACGCTGTTTTTACCGTTGCGATAAACGCCTAAATCCTGCAAGGCTTTGACGGCAGGGCGAATGGCGGCAAGGATTGGTATGCCCACATGCTCAATGAATACCTCTTGCGTGGCTGCTGTACCGCCCTGCATGCCATCCAGCACCACGACATCAGCGCCCGATTTAACCGCAAGGGCAACATCAAAGTAAGGACGGGTTGCGCCGATTTTTACGTAGATTGGCTTTTCCCAATCGGTGATTTCGCGTAGCTCTGCAATCTTGATTTCAAGGTCATCAGGGCCTGTCCAGTCAGGGTGGCGACAGGCTGAGCGCTGGTCGATACCTTCTGGCAGGCAGCGCATTTTAGCTACTCGTGCACTGATCTTCTGGCCTAGTAACATGCCACCACCACCCGGCTTGGCGCCCTGCCCGATCACCACTTCAATGGCATCGGCTTTGCGCAAGTCATCAGGGTTCATGCCGTAGCGTGAAGGCAGGTATTGATATACCAGGATAGATGAGTGACCGCGTTCTTCAGGTGTCATGCCGCCGTCGCCAGTGGTTGTGCTGGTGCCGACTGCACTGGCACCACGGCCTAGCGCTTCTTTCGCTGGGCCAGAAAGCGCGCCAAAACTCATGCCTGCAATGGTTACAGGAGTTTTAAGATAAATTGGCTTCTTGGCGAAACGGGTACCTAGCACCACATCAGTACCACATTTTTCGCGGTAGCCTTCCAATGGATAGCGGCTGACTGAAGCACCTAGAAAGAGCAAATCATCAAAGTGTGGCAGCTTACGTTTAGCGCCTGCGCCACGAATATCGTAAATGCCAGTATCAGCCGCACGGCGAATCTGCGACATGGTTTGTGGATCAAACGTCGCTGAAAAATGTGGCAGCGTTTGTGAAACAGGCTGCGCAGGCTTGGGTTTGTTATCTTTAGAGTCGCTCATTAGTATGCTCCAGCATGATCAACGTGGAAGTTATAAAGCGTGCGGGCCGAGCCGAAAAGCTTGAAGCTATCGGGGCTCACATCTTGATGGCCTGATTTACGCAGCAGATCGGTGAGGATTTTCTTTGCTTCGTCATCCATTGGCTTTTCTTCGCAATCTGCGCCGAGGCTTTTCACCTTGCCGCGCACGAAGATACGCACTTCATAGAGTGAGTCACCCAAGGCATCGCCTGCATCCCCCAAAATCACGAGGTTGCCCGCTTGAGCCATAAAGGCAGAGAAGCTACCAACAGAGCCGCCAACAACGATATCGGCGCCTTTGAGGGATATGCCACAACGCAGGCCTGCATCACCATCAATGACTAGCAAACCACCTTGTGCAGTGGCGCCAGCGGCATTGGAGGCAAAGCCTTTGACATGCACATAGCCAGACATCATGTTTTCAGCCACGCCTGTGCCAGCGCTGCCTTCAACCACTACAGTAGCTAACTGGTTCATGCCTGCGGCGTAGTAGCCAGCATGCCCTTGAATGGCCACTTTAACGTCAGCTTTCAGGCCAACAGCGATATTGTGAGCGCCATTCGGGTTCTGGATTTTGACGCACTGGCCGTTTAGCTTTGATGAATCACCATGCAGGAACTGGTTCACCTCACGCAATGGCGTGGTGTCCAGATCAAAATTCGTTATATTTTCCATACGTACATTTCCTTGGGGCTAGGCTCAAATACATGTGCATTCTTGATGTCTGGCAAATGTGCCAATGAGCGGAATTCAGATGCGATGGCAACATAGTCATCGTGCTCGGCCACTACTGCAGGCTTGCAGGCGAATGGATCGCGCACCAAAGCAAGTTCTGTCTTGGTACCCATGAGTAAGGTGTAAAAGCCATCCAGGTCTTCAAAGCCATGTTCTAGCGCAGCTTTCAGATCATCGCCTTCACGCATCCGCCACTCAAGGTAGCGGCAAGCAGCTTCAGTATCATTATCTGTTTCAAAGGTAATGCCTTCGTGCTCCAGTTTGCGGCGCAAGCTGTGCGCGTTGGAGAGCGAGCCGTTGTGCACAAGGCACCAGTCCTCACCAGCAGTAAAAGGGTGCGCATGCGCTGGCGTAATCGCTGATTCTGTCGCCATGCGGGTGTGGCCTACCAAGTGCGTACCGCTGAGCGTGGGTAAGTCATAACGGGCAGCCACATCGGCTGGCAAGCCTGTATCTTTATAGACGTCAATCGAATGGCCGACAGACAGTAGATGCACATTTGGGTAGCTTTGTTTGAGCCATGTTTTAACCTGTTGCGAGGCAACGCTGGTAATCACGATGGCATGATTACCCTTGGTGGATAGTTTTGGCTTGTTAGTGAAATGACTACCAAATTCTTCTACCAGTAATTTCCAGTTAAATTCCATAGAGGGCGCATACAGACTGTACTTAAGCTCATTCGCAGCCACAGGCGCGGTGAAAACAGCCATGCCTGCTGAGTCTGGGCCTCGTTCTGTCATGCCTATCAACATAGGCATCATTAATCCGCCAATATTGGCGCGCATGCTCTGGTTTTTCACCAGTAATCCTACAATTCCACACATAGTGTTTCTCCTAATACTTAACTACAAAAAAACATTAGAAAAATACCCGAGCGATTCGATAGCAAGGCGTGGAAGACTGAGAAAACCGGAGTTTACTTTTGCGTAAATGAGGATTTTCGAGGTCTTTTGCAACGCCGCTAGCGTGAGCGAAGTATTTTTCTCCTAATAAAATTCGACGTAACGGTTAACTTCCCAATCCGACACATGGCGTTGATAGTCCACCCACTCCATGCGTTTGAGGTCGATAAACTCTTGCGAAAGCTTGTCGCCAAGCGCATCACGAATCACTTTGTCTTTTTCGAGTGCGGTAAGGGCTTCACCTAGGTTTTGCGGCAATATGCCGATGCCTTGTTTGTGGATTTCATCCAGTGAATAGTCGTACAGATTTTCACTACGTGGCTTGCCCGGGCTTAGCTCGCGCTTGACGCCATCCAGACCTGCGGCGATCACTGCAGCCGTTGCCAGATATGGGTTGCAGCTACCATCTGGCAGGCGGAACTCAAGGCGGCCATAAGGGATGCGCACTAACGTAGATCGGTTATTGTCGCCATAGGCGATATAAGCAGGCGCCCAGGTAGCACCTGTCAATGAGCGCCCTACTACCAGGCGTTTGTATGAGTTCACGGAAGGGTTACAGATGGCGGTGAGTGCCGGTGCATGCTCCAAAATGCCTGCCAGAAAGTGATAAGCCAGCTTGGAAAGGCCCAAACCGTTTTTATCGCTGTCATCGTGAAAAATGTTCTTGGTTTTGCCATCACCGATCGACATATGCATGTGCATGCCATTGCCTGGGCGATTGCTGAATGGCTTGGGCATGAATGAGCAGATCATGCCCATCTGGTTGGCGATTTCACTCGCTGCCATCTTGAACATGATGTAGTTGTCAGCGCTTTTCAGGGCGTCGGTATAGGTGTAATTCACTTCAAACTGGCCATTGGCATCTTCATGGTCAATTTGATAGACATCCATGCCGACAGCCAAAAGCGACTCGGTGAGCTTTTCAAGATAGGCAGATTGGCGGGTAATGCCTTTGTAGTCGTAGCAAGGCTTTTGCAGCAGGTCAGTATCATCACATGGTTGAATAGCACCATGTTCATTGCGTTTTAGCAGCGAGAACTCAGGCTCCAGACCCGTATAGAACGTCCAGCCTTTTTTAGCCATTTTATCGAGCTGCTTTTTGAGCACGACACGTGCATCGTATTCATAAGGCTTGCCGTTCACATGACCATCGCAGACGATGCGGGCATAACCAGTTTGCCAAGGCACCAAGCCCAACGTGGCAAGCTCGCCCACGGCCATATAGTCTGGGCCGTTAGGTGCAATGCCTGTGCCCCAGATCGCACCGCCAGCAAAGCCTGCGCCAGCGGTTAATATGTCTTCAAGGTGTGCAGACGGCACAGACTTTACTTTGGCTACTCCATGAATGTCGGCAAACTGCGCCAGTATGTATTTGACGCCATTGTCTTTAATGAACTTTTTTGCCTCAGCTAACGATTTCATGCACGTGCCTCCATTCGTCTTTCAAAAAACTTAAAAAGCTTGAGCATCAAACTCAAACGCCCCGCCACCCAGTTCCATTGCGATTTCTAGCAATGTTTCCCACAGGTAATGGCCGTATGTGCCATCACACCAAATTCGATACGCGTCTTTGCCATTAATGGACTGCTTAAGCAGAATGGCTGAGATGCCAGCTATTTGCGTCATTAACAACTTGTTTTCGCTTAATGATTCGCCTACTAAATCAAGCGTGCATAGCTCAGAAAGCAGGTTCAATGCCTGTTGGCCGCTAATGATGAATGCGGCATCCGCACGCGGGACTTTGTAAACGCCAGGGGTAGCGAATTGGTCTGAATTTGATAGCGTGGGCAAGTTTTCAGCTGCCTGGCTTTCAATCATAAATTCACTACTGCCCAGCCTCATTACTAGAGTTGCAGAGCTTGTCTCTAACCAGCTGTTATTTGACTCCGGCAGCGCTATCCCCTGCCCTGATAGCCATTCGGCAGCTTTCGCACCCTTGACTCCAAAGCGCTTGAAATGGCTGACGTCTGCAATAGCCAACAGATTCTTGTCTGCTTGAGTGGATGCCTGTTTTTTGGTGCTTGCTATCATATTCATTCGGCTTTAAAGAATGGCGTAGTGCCCACTGTGGCTTTAACCAGCGAGCCGTTATCTGTTCTGATTTCAAAGGTATTGCCTGTATCAGCCTGATGCGGGGCAACGTAAGCCAATCCGATCACACGCTTAGCAGCAGGGCTATAAGCAATACTGGTGACTCGGCCTTTAATCTCGCCTTGCTCAATCACCAGATTACAATCCAGAGGCATCTCGCCATTAAAATCGGCGGCCAATGTGAATGGCACCAGTTTCTTGGTCAATGGTTTTTTGGCAATAATCTGCAAACTGCGCTGGCCGATGAAGAATGGCTTATCCATTTTCAGCGCCCATTCCGCGCCAATTTCAAATGGATTGGTGAGGCCGTCGGTATCGTGGCCTGGCAGGTGATGCCCCATCTCAAGACGCAATAAACGCTGGGCTTCAGTGCCAAATAATTGCAGGCCTTGATGTTTACCAGCTTCAAGAATGGCATTCCATACAACGGGTGCATCAGCCGCAGGCACATGGATTTCATAAGCTAGCTCCGCAACAAAGCCTGAGCGAATGATACGGGCTGGAATACCAGCAACCTCTGTTTGTTGAATAGCGCCGAAAGCAAATGCTTGCTCTGAAATATCGAGCGTAGTCAGCGATGACAAAATATCACGCGATAACGGCCCTGCTAGGTTCATAGCGCCATAAGCCCCTGTGACGTTAATCAGCACAGCATTCAGTTGCCAGATTTGCAGCCATCGCTGCATTTCACGATACACCGCAGCAGCGTTTGAAGTGCTGATGGTGATGTAGAAAAGTTCTTGATGTAGCCTGCTTGCGAGGCCGTCATCAACAATCACGCCAGACTCATCCAACAGCATGGCGTAACGGGTGGTACCTACTTTCTGTGAAGCAAAGCTACCCGTGTAAAAGCTCTCAAGAAATATGGCAGCGTCAGGGCCGCAGACTTCGACCTTGCCAAGTGTTCCAGCATCAATCAGCCCTGCTTTATTGCGTACTGCAATAGCTTCTTGCTGCACTGCATCCTGTTTACTCAAGCCAGCCCTCGGATAATAAGCTGGGCGAGACCAAGCGCCCACATCTGCAAATACAGCGCCTGCGCCCTCATGCCAATTATGTAGCGAGGTTAGCCGTTGCGGGTGAAAGCTGCGTCCGCCCAAGTGACCAAACGGGGTTGGATGAAAGAATGGACGCGAGGTTGTTGTACCAACCTTCTCTACAGGCAAGCCACGTATTTTTGCCAATATGCGGATGGCATTCATGTTGGAATGCTTGCCCTGACTGGGCCCCATGCCGACCGTGGTAAAACGCTTCATGAGCTCGATATTATCGAAGCCTTCTTTGGCTGCATTGATAAAGTCTTTGAGCTGAATATCTTCATCGAAATCGACAAAGTTTTTGCCTTTAGGGTGATCAATGATGGGATATGGGTGGCTGACAGTTGCGATTGCTTCGGCAGCAAAGCTAGAGTCATCAATTTGAGAGACTGATTTACCAAGATAGGCCATGACATTTAGGGCGGATTTTCTGCCATCCAGCAAGGTTTGCTCTAGGCCATATACCCCATTGACTGCGCCAGCAGCAAATACACCCTTTTGCAGTTTTTCTGGTACGAATTGCTCCGTGGTGTAATCAAAACGCATACTTGCGCCAGACTGGTACAGCAAGCCTGCAGCAGGCGCCCAGCCAGCGCTCATGGCGATACCATCGCACGCTATCTCGATTGCATCTTCTGGCTTGGCTTCATTTGTTTGCTCGTTATAAGGGCATATTAGTGCGCTGGTGATGCCAGACTTGTCGCTGTCTGGAACAGCTTCATAAACACAGTAACCCGAGTAGATATTAATGCCTTTGGTGCTCAGTTCGGCAGACAAAGGCTCTCTGGCGTTGGCTCTTAAATCAACCAGCGCAGCAACTTTAATACCTGCATTGATTAAGTCGAGCGCTACGCGATAACCATAGCTGTTTGCGGTAAATACGACGCCAGTATTGAATGGTTTGACCCCATACCGATACATCAGCCTTTGTGCTGCTGACCCCAGCATGACGCCAGGCAAATCATTATTGCGGAACACAGGCGGTTGCTCGAATGCACCACTGGCAACAATCACAGATTTTGCACGCACCTTGGAAATGCCATTGATGCCGACAACAGGAATTAAATGATCGGTGTAATATCCCGCTGCATAAGCGCCTACATGCATATTGATATTAGGGAGCTCAGCTATTTTTGACAGCAATTCAGACCTTGTCTGACTGTATTGATCCCCAGCCAAGTCATAACTCAACGCGCCGCCAGCTTGCTGGTTTTCATCAACAATTGTCACGCTCAAACCTTCTTGAGCAGCGTAAATAGCGGCAGATAAACCCGCTGGGCCAGCGCCAATCACGAGCACATCGCAATGCTGATTCAGCTTGCGCTTGGTGATGCGAGGAAAATTGAAATTGACGATACCCAAGCCTGCCGCTTTCCTGATGATCTTTTCCCAGAATGGAAACAACCTGCGTGGCGTGTGAAATGCCTTGTAATAAAAGCCCACTGGCAATAATGGGGCAAGCATTTCAAAATAACGGTTACGGTCTTTTTTTACGCCGCCATCGGTATTCACCGCTTTAATCACCAGGCCATCTTTCAAAGGCACAACATCCGAACGGATATTGGTATCCAGGCCATCTGTCACTAAAGCGTTGATGTCATGGTTAGCAAAGCTTAGTACGCCACGTGCGCGGTGATACTTAAAGCTGCGGCCTAATAGTTTCTGACCGTTTGCCAGCAGCGCACTAGAAATCGTGTCGCCTTCATAGCCTGTGTATTCGGTGCCTTCAAAGGTGAAATTCAAAGACTTTTCGCGGTTGATCCACTCGCCTGATAGTTTTGGTAAACGCATGCTCATACGGTGCTTTCTGCCTGCTTCTTGCCGAGTAGATAAGTGGTCAATACCTCATCCGTTGCGGTATTGCGCTCAGCGATAAACCATGTGCCGCTTGGTGAGTGGAACCACCATTCCTTTTTAATACCAGGTGCGTTATCACGATAAAACACGTAGGCGGCCCATTCAGCGTCTGTGGCTTTGGATGGGTCTGGCATCTCTCGAAACTCGCCACCGAAGATGAATTCACTGACAGGTCGAACGCCATTGATAGGGCATTTAAGTAGTTTCATATTAATGGCCGACTGAGGCTGCACCCTTCTCGCCTGTTAATTCATAATCTTCAAAGCGTGAAAGACGGAAGCTGTGAATCAAATCATGGGCTTTGTCATTGGCCATGGTGGCAGCCATGGTTTTGCCGCTGATAGGCGTAGCTTTAAAGCCCCAAGTGCCCCAACCCGCATCGAGGTAAAAGCCTTCAATTGGCGTTTTACCCATGATAGGGGCAAAGTCTGGCGTCATATCCGCCATACCAGCCCATTGTCTGACCACTTTGACGTTGGAGAGGAATGGGAACATGTCTACGATATGCGACGTCAGGCCTTCTACGAAGTCAAAGGTCGATCTAGTGGAGTGGACTTCATAAGGGTCTAGCGATGCGCCCATGACCAGTTCACCACGAGATGACTGGCTGACATACACATGCAAGCTACCTGAGACCAGAATGGTATCCAGCCACGGTTTCATTGGCTCACTCACACAAGCTTGTAATGGATGAATCACGATAGGTGTTTTTAAATCGACCATTTTGCAAATGCGCGGCGTAAACCCTGCAACAGCAGAGAGCACCTTGCCCGTAGCGATATAGCCACGGTTGGTTTGCACGCCATGCACTTTGCCATCTCTTACATCAATGCTCTGTACTTCAGTATTCTGGAATATTTCTATGCCCTGGCTGTCAGCGCCGCGGGCATAACCCCATGCAACAGCATCGTGACGGGCGATTGAGCCAGGCTCGTGATAGAGCGCGCCTTGTATAGGTGCTTTGCCACTACAACTAATATCCAGCTGTGGGCAGGCTTTTGATATCTCATCCGTACCCACTACCCTGCTTTTAACGCCTACGTGTTTATTAACTTCGGCCCGCCAACGCATGGTGCGCATGGCTGATTCAGTATGTGCTAGCGTGAAATGGCCGCGATTGGAGTAAAACAGGTTGATGTCCAGCTCTTCGGATAAACCTTCAAACAGCTTGACGCTAGCATCGTAGAAATTGACGCCATCAGGAGTCAGGTAGTTGGAGCGCACAATCGTTGTGTTGCGCCCAGTATTGCCGCCGCCGATATAGCCTTTTTCCAATACAGCTACATTGGTGATGCCATGATCTTTTGCCAGGTAATACGCTGCTGCTAGGCCATGTCCTCCACCGCCGATGATGATGGCATCATAAGATTTCTTAGGTGTTTGGCAGTCGCGAAAAAATCGTGGTTCTTTGTATTCACGATTGAGCGCATATTTAAGCAAACGAAATGGCATTCATGCTCCACAAAAATTCGGTTTATATTTCCCAAAAGTTGCATATAGGTTAAAAAAGTTAACCTATATGCAACTTTTGATCATTTAATCAAACCCCAGCACCCATGTCAACAACAGAAAATATTTTGCCGCAGCTCAGTTTGGTTATAGACTAAAATAGCTTAATTATTGAATTTCATAGATTAAATCACTTATTTAAATACTATATGGTCGAAAAAAATACGCAAACCAATACAGATTCAACAATAGATGATAAAAACTTATCTGAAATTGATGAGAATCAAGCTTCAGATGGTCAAGCAATACCCATAGGCCGTTATCTGGCAAGCACACTTTATAAGTTACGCATCCAGCATGGACTCACGCTTGGTGAGGTTTCATCGCGCGTAGGCATCAGTAGCGGCATGCTGAGTAGGATAGAGAATGGTTTGTCAGCGACCAGCATAGAGACGCTTGAACTGCTTGCTAATGCGCTGGGAATCTCGCTATCAAAGATATTCCAAGGCTATGACCTGCCAATCAGCGCAGCTCAATTTGTTAAAAAAGATACGGGGATGGAGGTTGTCAGGCGTGGCACACGCAGCGGCCATACCTATCAGCTACTGGCTTATAACCAAGGCCCACAGAAAACATTTGAACCCTTCCTGATTACGCTTGAAGACCCGGGTGAAGAGTTTTCACCTTTTGAACATGCGGGTACTGAGTTCATCTATATGTTAGAGGGCTCAGTGGAGTATCGAGTCGGTGCTGAAACTTTCATATTAGAGCCTGGTGATTCTCTCACCTTCCGTGGTGAAGTCCCACATCGCCCTGAAAGACATATCAAATCCCCCATTCGTTTTCTGGCTACGATTCATTACGATATGCCGAAAGCTGAGGATGACTGAAATGGATAGCCTTCAATTTGATAATGCCAAACTCACAGACATCCCTGCTTTGATCGAGCTGTTAAACGAACTATTTAGCATTGAGAAAGACTTCAAGCCAGACGCAGACAAGCAATTTCGCGGTTTAAAGATGTTAATTGAGAGCCCAGCAACAGGCACTATTAAAGTAGTGCGTGATTCACAAGGTCAGGCAGTTGGTATGGTCAGCGCACAATTGGTGATCTCAACTGCCCAAGGCGCGCCATCTGCATGGGTTGAAGACATGATTATCAGCCAAGCCTATCGAGCTAGTGGAGTGGGAAAGAAGTTGCTGGCAGAAGCCATTGCCTGGGCAAAAAGCAAAGGCGCAACTCGCGCTCAATTATTAGTGGATATAGCAAATGAGCCTGCGCTGGGCTATTACGCTCACTTGGGCTGGCAAACTACCCAGCTGCAGGCGAGAAAGATATTGATATAAGACTAAACTTTAATAAGCAAGCGCATGTGTTTGAACTGAAAGAAAAAAGCCAGTCAATAATGACTGGCTTTTTTGTACTGCTGAAATAATCAGATTGATTATTGAATGCTGTTTTTACCATCTAAGCTAGCTGTTAAGTCTAGCTCTCTTTGGGCGATGCTTGCCTTTTGGAGGCTTACACTACAAGCCATGAGTAATCGCTTGTCGTTATGGTGATTTGATGAGCCTATTGTTGGGGATGTACCGATCAATAGGCGTTTAGCATTTACGTAATCTATTTTAGTAAAGTTCATGATTAAATCCTCTATAGAAATATTAATTAAATTAACCAATACACATGAGGTCTTGTGAACCATGCTAGTTTTTTAGACTATCTAGCCTTGTTGACTATCTTCCTTGTAACATTGTTATGTCTTGGTTGCGGTATTACTTTCCTTTTAGGAATAAATCGATAATACAAGCTATTGACAGAAAATAATAGTGGTCTTTGTCCGACAATGTCTTACAAAGACCACTTAGCCTTGCCCTGCCTGGGTTTCCAGTACTTTAAAGTGTCTAGGCTTTAAGGCTATTCACAATCGGCAGTTTTCTCACGCGTTTACCTGTAGCAGCAAATACCGCATTAGCAACAGCTGGCATCACTGCTGATGTGCCAGGCTCGCCCAAGCCACCCGGGCTCTCATGGCTATCAACCACATATACTTCAACAATCGGTGCTTCATTGATACGCATCAAGCGATAGTTGTGGAAGTTGCTCTGTTCAGTACGGCCGTCTTTGAAAGTGACTTCACCCCACAATGCAGCGGTAATGCCGAATATTACGCCACCTTCTAATTGAGCTCTCACTGTGTCTGGGTTAACCACCATGCCGCAATCCACCGCACACACCACACGTTTAACCAACACTTCATTGTCTGGCGTCACAATCACATCAGCCACCAACGACATATAGCTACCAAAGGCAAATAGTGATGAAATGCCTTTACCTGCCTTGCCCTCTTTGGTCGCCGCTAAAGGCTGCTTCCAATTGGCTTTTTCTGCAGCTAGCTCCAACACGGCTTTGGCGCGCGTATCATTCACTAAAAGCTTACGCCTATATTCAAACGGGTCCTGCTTTGCACTTGCAGCCAGCTCATCAATAAAGCTTTCGACCACAAATGCGTTATGCGTTGGGCCTACACCGCGCCAAAATGCGGTGATAAAAGGTGGCTCATGGCGCACATATTCGACCAGTACATTAGGGATGTTATATTTCAAATCGCGTGCAGCTTCGACTGCATCAGGATCTACACCATCTTTAACCGCTGGCGGGAAAAACCTGGCCATGATGGACGAGCCCGTAATTCGGTGATTCCAGGCTTCTGGCATGCTCTTGTCATCTAATGATGCCGAGATACGGTCATAGTAGTAAGGTCGATACATATCATGCTGAACGTCTTCCTCACGTGTCCAGACAACCTTAACTGGGCTATCAACCTCTTTGGCAATTTGAACTGCCTGCACAATAAAGTCCACCTCAAGCCTGCGGCCAAAGCCTCCGCCCAATAGGTGATTATTAATCGTGATTTTTTCTATAGGTAAGCCCGTCAGTTGGGCGATAGCACCTTGCGCAATCGTAGGGACTTGTGTGCCCACCCAGATTTCACAACTATCGCTTTGCAGGTGTACTGTGCAATTCATCGGCTCCATAGTGGCATGCGCCAGGAATGGTAGCTCGTAAATAGCTTCAAACTTCTTGCTAGCTCCTTTAAGCACAGATGCAGCATCGCCTTTGTTCTCGGCAATCGCTGCTTCGCCTTTAGATGCTTTATCCAGGTCTTGCACCAGGCTGGCTGTCGTATAGCCAGCATTGGCGCCATCTTCCCACTTGGCATCAAGTGCTGCCAGGCCTTGTTTAGCCGCCCACATATGGTCAGCAATGACTGCCACAGCATTATCCAGTTTCACGATTTGGCGCACCCCTTTGACTGCTTTCGCCTTATCTTCATCGACGCTAGCAAGCTTGCCACCGAATACAGGGCTGGCTGCTACCGTTGCAATCTTCATGTCTGGCAATTGCACATCAATACCGAATTGAGCGCTGCCGTTCACTTTTTCTGGTGAATCCAGTCTATGAACTGGTTTACCGATGATTTTGAAGTCTTTAGGGTCTTTCAGAACAATGACTTCTGGCACAGGCAAGCGTGCAGCCTGATTAACGAGTTTGCCGTAGCCTAAGCGCTGGCCACTATCTGGATGAATCACCTCGCCATTTTCGGCAATACAAGATTTCGGGTCGACCTTCCACTCAAGTGCAGCCGCAGAAATCAGCATCATGCGTGCTGTTGCACCTGCCTCACGCAGAGGTTTCCAAGCGCTACGTACTGAAGTTGAGCCGCCTGTGATCTGGCCACCAAGCAATGGGTCTTTATAGGCGCTCTCATTAGGCGCAGCGTGTTCCAGACGAACTTTGGAAACATCCACCTCTAACTCTTCGGCAATCAGCATAGGCATTGAAGTATATGTACCCTGCCCCATTTCCACTTTGTGGGCGACCAAGGTTACGAGGCCATCTTCATCAATATGGATAAATGCATTCGGTGTAAATTGAGACTTCTCGCCTATTTTGCTGCAGCCAGTGCCGATAAAGCTGAACTGGAGCATCAGCCCCGCACCGAATAAGGACGAGAGTTTCAAGAAATCACGACGATTTACGCCGCCTGATATTAGGCTACTTGGTTCTGGAGATTTAACAGCACTCGTACTAGCGCCAACTAAGTCTTTATCAATCATATTCATGATTAAGCCTCCGCTTTCACAGGATTAGCTGCGCGCTTAATTGCCGCACGAATACGAACATAGGTGCCACAGCGGCAAATATTGCCAGACATGGCGCTATCAATATCAGCATCCGTTGGTGTTGGCTTATCTTTCAGCAAAGCGATGGCCGACATGATCTGACCTGATTGACAGTAGCCACATTGAACAACTTCTTCTGCTATCCATGCATCTTGTACGCGCTTACCTATCTCAGTATCAGACACAGACTCGATTGTTGTGACGTTCTTACCACTGGCCGCTGATACTGGTGTTACACATGAGCGTATCGGTGCGCCATCCAAATGCACAGTACATGCCCCGCAAAGCGCCATGCCACAGCCAAATTTTGTGCCTGTCATGCCAACCACATCGCGAATTGCCCAGAGGATAGGCATATCATCAGTCACATCAAGCTCGTGTTCTTTGCCGTTAACTTTTAAGGTGATCATGGTTTTCCTTTATTTTTAATGCGTGATTTTTGAATTTGAATGTAAATGCTTTTGATATGAATACAAGTCTTCGCTTGTGTCGATATCAATACAAATGCCTGCCTGGTCTGAGTTCACATGGCTAATTAACTCATGGTCCCTAGCTAAAATCTCTTTTGCGCCGCTGTCATGCTCTAATTGCTGCAGTTCATTGCCGTATGATGCTGACAGGCCAACAGGGTGTCCGCGTTTTTTCTGGTAATAAGGCGCTGCAAGCATAGCGCCGTTGATAAGTGCTTCTTTTACTTCGCGAATCGCTGCTGCAGGCACAGATGGCATATCACCTAATCCTATCAGCCAACCATCAGCTTCAACACTCTCTCTCACGCCATAACCCAAGCTAACACCAATACCAGCGTTTGCATTTTCACATACCAGCCATCTAAGTTGGTTTACGGCTTCTGGCAGTGCTTGGCATACCGCTTTTTGTAAAGCATCACTATTAACATTGACGACTATATTAATTCGATCAAACACCTGCAACCAGGGCTTGATCGAATGAGCCAACATTGGCATTGTACTTTCGTCTAAAGTCATTGGCTCAAGCAATTTGTTTGAGCCAAATCGTTTGGCACTGCCTGCTGCCAAAATAATGGCGGCGATATGTTTCATCGTGGATGATTGGGTTGCCTTAAATAGTCGCCATATCAATGACAAAACGATAGCGCACATCGCTTTTCAACATACGTTCAAAAGCATTATTGATGCCACTCATCGGGATAATCTCAATATCCGAAGTAATGTTGTGTTCAGCACAAAAATCCAGCATTTCCTGTGTTTCTTTAATGCCGCCAATCAATGATCCAGCCAGTGAACGACGCTTGAATATCAGGTTGGCAATATTAGGCGATGGGTGTGGGCTATCAGGCACACCAACTAGACACATAGTGCCATCACGCTTCAGCAAGGTCATGAATTGATCAAGATTGTGTGGGGCTGCTACGGTATTCAAGATGAAATCAAAACTCAGGGTATGTGCATTCATTTCATCTGGATTTTTTGAGATGACGACTTCATCAGCCCCTAGTCGTTTTGCATCTTCTGCTTTGCCCGCTGAAGTTGTAAATAAGACCACATGTGCACCAAAGGCATGCGCGAATTTAACCGCCATGTGGCCTAAACCGCCAAGACCCACTACACCTACTTTATCGCCCTTACCAATTTTCCAGTGGCGTAGTGGTGAATAGGTAGTGATGCCTGCGCAAAGCAATGGGGCAACGGCGGCAAGATCAAGCTTGTCTGAAATATGCAGAACAAAGCGCTGATCAACGACGATGGAGTTTGAAAACCCACCATAGGTTGGCTTGCCTGTGTGTTTGTCGTGGCCGTTATAGGTTAATACAAAATCATTACAGAACTGCTCTTGATGATCGTTGCAATCAGGGCAAACACCACAGGAATCCACCATGCAGCCAACACCAGCCAAGTCATTCACTTTGAACGATTTAACATCGCTACCAACCTGGGTTACACGCCCGACAATCTCATGCCCAGGCACTATGGGGAAAGTGCTCGCCGCCCATTCATCACGGGCTTGGTGCAAGTCAGAGTGGCAAACACCACAATAAAAAATTTCGATTTTTATATCAGTTGGGCCAACTTCTCGCCGCTCAAAACTATAAGGTGCTAATGCTGTTTTTGCGTTCTGTGCGGCATAACCTTTGACTTGATACATGGCACTTCCCTTTTTGGTGGTGATGCATTTGAATTTAAGTAAGTATGGATAACTTAGATTAATCCTCAAAGACATAAGTATCGATTTTAGAATTCCATTTTGTGGAATAATAAAGCTATCGACCACGCAATGAATGAAGCGCTTAACTCATGCTCAATAAATTGGAAATGATCCGTATATTCTGTGCAGCAGCAGAGAGCTCAAGCTTTAAGGAGGCCGCTGCCCGTATGGGCGTATCTCCTCAAGCCGTTACTCGAGCTATCAAGGAGCTAGAACATAGCCTGGGCGAGCTTTTGTTTCACCGCAATACCAGGCAGATTCGCATTACCGAATATGGCGAAAAACTACTGGAAGACTCTCGTTCGATTATCTATAACATTGATGAGATATTCAAATCCAACGATCAAAGTCTCGACGATGACATATCTGGCATCGTGCGTATCACTTCACCTGTCAGCATAGGGCGCAAATTTGTAGTGCCAGCAATGGCGAGAATTCGTGCCCAATATCCTAATATCAGGCTGGATCTGCGACTCTCGGATATGATCACCGATGTAGTTGATGAGAAGATAGATGTGGGCATACGTGTCGGGTTGCTAAGAGACAGCAGCTTTGTCGCCAGGGCTACTAACAGGGTCTATTTACATACCGTAGCAACAGCGGATTGCATAGCGCGGTATGGTAGACCAAAGACCATCGCCGACTTGTATGACCTACCGACGATTGCCTTGCTTGATACTTCATCAGGACGCGCCTGGCCGTGGCATTTTTCGCAAGGCCATCAATTCATGCCTCGCCACCCAGTGTTTATCGTGAATGATTCAGAGGCTGAGCTGGAGGCTGCTGTTAATGGTATCGGGTATGCCCAGATTGCCACACCATTCTCCGAAGAGCCTATGCGCAAAGGACAGCTAGAGCAAGTGCTTGAAGAGTTTGCCCCTGAACCATGGTATTTATATGTGTACAGGCCACAGCGTGGGCCAGTTCCGAACAGGATTCGCCTAGTGTTCGATGCGCTGGTTGAGATATTTTCAGACGAGACAGCATTTTCTGGGTAACTAATACTGAAAGCCAGCCCAAACTTTCATGAGGCTAAAGCACATAATAAAAAAGCCGAACATCGAGTTCGGCTTTTTTATTATGGTAATGATTACTTATTGTTGAAGAATGCAATATTCATGCATCGATCATTTACAAAAGTCAGCTCTGTGGTTTTGTATTTTTTCTTAGGTTCGTAGTGCACTAAGTCATTGTAGTACCACATTTCCACATTGACTGGTTTTTGCGTATCCGCATCACCAGCGGCAATCTTGGGGCCAATCACGTTCATAGCATTAGAAGGCTTAACTGATTGCTCTTTCTTGGTGGGGGTTCCCAGCTTTTCTAGTATTACCTTGCGTGATTTACCGCTGAAGGCATTTAAAAACTGGTCTTCGTTATAAGTGGCTGACTTCGATGCATTATCTGCTGCAAAAGCAGGGAATGCCGTTGCCACAAATGCAATCATTAACATGAACATCGTTGTTTTTTTAATTTGAATCATGATTTTCGCTTTTCCTCAAAATTTAATCATTTTTACAACCGTTGATTATCTCACTTTTAAGCTATCAGCGCTTGGGAGAAGATTCCTTATTCAAAACTCAAGCGTAAGACCATCAAACCCTACATGAACGTTATTGGGGAGCTCACTAGACAAAGCTTCGTATTCAATATCGTGGGTCATATGAATCAGATAGTTTTGTTTTGCTTTGATAAGACTGGCATAGGCCAGACTTTGTTCCAAATGAATGTGGGTAAAGTGTGTTGTATAGCGCAGACAATCCAGCAGTAGCAGATCAAGATTGTTTAACAAGGCTAGAGAAGATTCTGGGATTTCAGAAACATCAGTCAAATACGCCATGTTGCCTAGGCGATAGCCCAATATATCACTACGACCATGCTTAACTGGTATAGGCGTAATCGTTACGCCAAACAGCTCAAAAGCTTGATCAATTTCGTTCAAGCTCAGTACAGGCAGCTCCCAGAAATCGCCAGGATCACGGATGGTGTAACCAAATTTAGCCAAAATATGTGCAAGCGTATCTTGCTTACCATACAAGGGGATTTGCTTTTTTTGCAATTGGCAGAATGCACGCAGATCATCAATGCCATGTAGATGGTCTGCGTGCGTATGTGTGTAGAGCACGGCATCAACTCGCGTCAAGTTTTCACGTAGTGCCTGCGTGCGTAAATCAGGGCCTGTATCAATCAATATGACTTCACCATTGGGCATGGTGATTGCCGATGAGCAGCGAGTGCGTTTGTTTTTGGGATTATCAGACAGGCAGGTCAGGCAGCCACAGCCTATAACCGGTGTGCCCGCACTTGAACCAGCGCCTAAGATAGTGAGCTGCATTTAATCTGGATTTAATTAAGCTGCTTTGCAGCCTTGAATAGCTGGAAGAAGTTTTCACTGGTTGCCTTGGCCACATCTTCAAATGCGATACCACGTAATTTTGCGATTTCTTCAGCGACATATTTCACATAAGCAGGTTGATTCATTTTCCCGCGAAACGGCATAGGCGCCAGATAAGGGGAGTCTGTTTCTACCAGCATGCGGTCAAGCGGCACATGTTTGGCCACGTCTTTCAGAGCCAATGCATTTTTGAAAGTTACAATGCCTGAGAATGAGATATAAAAGCCAAGATCAATGGCGCGCTCTGCTACATCCAGCGATTCAGTAAAGCAGTGCATCACACCGCCAATTTGCTCCACCTGCTCTTCTTGCATGATACGCAACGTATCTTCAGCCGCAGAACGTGTATGGATGATCAACGGTTTTTGCGCCTGGATTGCCGCACGGATATGGGTGCGGAATCGTTCGCGCTGCCATTCAAGATCGCCTGTTAACCTGAAATAATCAAGACCAGTTTCACCAATCGCAATCACCTTTGGATGTTGAGCTAAATGTACTAACTCATCTACTGTGACTAAGGGCATATCTTCATAATCGGGATGTACTCCGACAGAAGCAAAAAAATTCGGGTAACTCTCTGCAACATTTAATACTTGCGGGAAATCTTGCAAGGTCACTGAAACGCACAGCGCGTAATCCACGCTATTTTCAGTCATGGATAGCCTCAAAGCATCCATATTATTGGCAAGTTCAGGGAAATTAATATGGCAGTGTGAATCGACCAGCATGTTGTTGCCTATATTTGCCGAATATAAATACTCGGGCGAATTAAAATTACATGGTGTGCGTGGGGCGCGTTGATTTGAGCGCGCCGCCGAGCAATGATTCGATTTTGTTACGTGCTTCTGTCCCACCATCTTTTTCGCTGAACTGAACGCCAATGCCCTGCGGACGATTACCCTGCGTGACAGGTGTAATCCAGATGACATGGCCAACCACTTTAAGCTTGGTAGGCTCTTCAATCAAGCTTAGCAACATGAAAACTTCATCGCCGATTTTGTAGGGTTTATTGGTAGGAATAAACAAACCACCACCTTTGATAAATGGCATATAGGCTGAAAACAAAGCCGCTTTTTCTTTAATCGCCAGCGACAATACACCAGGCTTGGGGGCGCTTGGTGCTAAATTTGCAGCGGCTTCGATTGGTAACGGTTCTGTGCTCAATGCCTAGCCTTATTCAAAAGTGGTTGCGTTGAAAATAATTGAGTGTATAGCAAAAAAATACTTTCAAGCTGTAACTCGCTATTCAACGGATGATTAGCTGCTTTACGTGCTTCATCCATCTTTTTGTTGAAATCAAGCAGTAAGCCCAAGTTTACGCTTTTGGCTAGGGCTTGCAAAGCTGTGCGATGGCTACCATGGTAGCGTACTTGATCTGTTAATTTGCATGAAAGTAAATCGTAAGTCCATTTTTGAATAGCAACGACAGCAGTTTCCATCCCCAGTGAAACACAAGTGGTGGCTAGAGCGAAAGCATCAGTCTTTTCACCCTTTGCTAGCATTTGCAAAATCTCAGGCAATTGCCTGATGCCCTCTTCCACGCTATTTTTTGCGGCTAGTGGCGAACCGCCAGCGTAATCCAATACTGCTGTGGGCTCTTTGATGCCCTGCGCAGTTAACCATGTAACGGCTTCTTCGTGGCTAGGGCTGGGCATATCAATTTTATGACAACGGCTCGTGATGGTGGCCATCAGTCGCTGTGGCTGATGTGACACTAGTAAAAAGATAACGTCTGCTGGCGGCTCTTCAAGCATTTTTAGCAGGCTATTGGCAGATGCATCATTCAGAGCCTCGGCGGGATGTATCAATACCACGCGTAATCCACTTCCACGATGGCTTGAAAGGCTAAAGAAACTGCCAAGTTCACGCACCTGGTTAATCAGGATCTGTGTTTTCTTTGTTTTAGTCGTTTTAGCAGCGGGAGCATCTTCATCGTCCGCAGCTTGTTCTGGTGTTAACAAGCGATAGTCTGGATGATTGCCCTGCAGGAACCAGCCACAACTCGCACAATGACCACAAGCATGGCCATCAGGCTTAGGTGTTTCACAGAGTAAAGCTTGGCTAAGCGCTAAAGCAAAATCCATCTTACCCAAACCCGCCTGCCCTTTCAGCAATAGTGCGTGAGGCAGTTTATTGCGAGAGGCAGCCAACTGTTGCCATAAAGCCGATTGCCAAGGGTACAAACTTTCAGGAGTCATTAGGTAAACTCATGGCTAAATAGTGGTGATGACATTGTGTACCGATTGCCATACATCTTCGATATTACGGTTGGCGTTAATCACTGCAAAACGTTCAGGGTATTGGGCCGCGCGCTGGAGATAGGCATTGCGGATGCGTGTAAAAAAATCGGCTGACTCACGCTCAAACTTGTCAGGTGCTCTTGCTGTGGCCAATCTTGCGATACTCACCTCAACTGGCACATCGAATAACAAGGTTAAATCGGGCTGTAAATCAGCTTGTACCCAATGCTCCAGGGTTTGCAACTTCTCAATGGCAAGTCCACGACCCCCAGCCTGATAGGCAAAACTGGCATCTGTGAACCTATCTGAGACCACATAAGCGCCACGAGCTAAAGCTGGCAATATCAGCTGCGCCAGATGTTCTTGCCTGGCTGCAAACATCAATAGCGCTTCGGTTTCTGGCTGCATCTCTTCTTGCAACAGCAGTTCACGTAGCTTTTCGCCCAGGCTTGTACCACCTGGTTCGCGCGTGGAAACTACTTCAATGCCACGCGCTTTAAGTAGCTGGATGATGCCAGGAATATGCGTGCTCTTACCAGCTCCATCCATGCCTTCCAGCGTAATAAATTTGCCGTGTCTGCTCATCGTTTATTATTTGGCTTGATTTGGTATTGCATCACAGCGCGATTATGTTCGGCCAATGTAGCAGAGAACGCGTGGCTACCATCGCCCTTACCCACAAAATAAATAGCTTTTGTTTTGGCTGGATGTAAGGCAGCTTCGATAGATGCTAAGCCTGGCATGGCGATTGGGCTTGGTGGTAAGCCAGCACGCGTATATGTGTTATACGGGGTGTCACTGAGTAAATCTTGTTTGCGTAAATTTCCATCAAAATGCTCCCCCAAGCCATAGATCACTGTAGGGTCGGTTTGCAAACGCATCCCCATATTCAATCGATTAATAAACACACCAGCAATCTGAGGCCGCTCCGAGGCTTTTCCAGTTTCTTTTTCAACAATGGAGGCCATAATCAAGGCCTCGTATTGCGATCGATATGGAAGGTTGGCATCGCGATTTTGCCAAGTTGCATCAAGTTTATTTTGCATGGCTTGGTATGCGCGCTTCAATATACTTTTATCGGTGGTATTTCGGCTGAAATAATAGGTATCGGGGAAAAATAATCCTTCGGGAATCGTCTGGTTTGCACCTAACTCAGCTAAGATTTCCTGGTCAGTGCTGGACATAATCAGATGTTTGACTGACTCATTGTTATTCAGAGCATTGCGCATTTGCGCGAAGGTCCACCCTTCTATAAAGGTCATGCTGTCTTGCGATATATTGCCATTAGTCAACGTGACAAACAGGTTGTATGGCGTGGTACCCGTTTCAATCAGATAATTTCCCGCTTTAATGTCACCTGCCCGTCCAAAGGCTCGTACCATTAATACAAAGCTCCAAGGCTCTTTTAACAAGCCCTCTTCAGTCAATTGCTGGCTGATGCTACGCAGACTACTGCCTGCTTTTAAATCCAGCTCAACAGTCTCGGTGTTTATAGAAATGGGCGTGATTGCAAAATAAATCATCCATGCTACAAGCAATAAAAATGACAGAAACGCCAGTGACAATAATCGGTTAATGGTGCGCATGCGGTGACTTTAATAACGTTCTTAATTGGTTCGCTAGGGGCAGTTGTGGCCAGTGTTGATGATTAAACTCTCTCACCTGCCAAGCGCCAAACAAGCTGTTGCAGATAATGATTTCGTCTGCCTGCATGAGATGGCTTAGCGATATATTACTAACGCTTCTTTGCAACGATAGATCGCCAGCAAGCTCAAGTATGCGCTGGCGCGTAAGCCCTGCGACGCCACAATTACTTAAATCTGGCGTATGTAGTTGAGTACCGAATCTGGCGAAAATATTACTCGAGGTACATTCAATCACCATATTATTCGCGTCTAACAAAACACCATCAATGATATTGCTGTCTTGCCACTCAGCACGTGCAATGACGTTCTCTAGCCTGTTTAAATGTTTTATTCCTGCGAGCAAGGGCTGATGTGAGAGTCGTAAATTGCACAAATGTAACTTTACGCCTTCTACAAAGCTTGATTCTGGATAAGTTGGGAAATCGGAGCATATCAATACCCGACTAGGTTGCGCCAATGCTGGCATGGCATAGCCACGCTCACTTTCGCCCCGGGTAATGATGATTTTAATAACAAAGCTTGGGGTTTCTTTAGATGGGGTTTGTTTCTTTGATTGCTCTGAAGATGATGCCTGGATAAGCTTTTCTATATCGCTTAGCAAGATTTCTGCACTTGGGCAGACAATTCCTAGTACATGGCAATCCGACATCAGCTTTTTATAATGATCTAGCCAGCTATCAGGATGCCCTTTAATAACAGGCAAGGTTCTAAATACGCCATCCCCATAGGAAAATCCGCGATCAAACGGAGATAGCGATTCATCTTGCTGGCCGTTGATTAAAACGTGTTTGGACTTGTTGGTTTGTGAGGCTGTCATAGTGGCTGCGGTGCTCGTCAATTGTGTGATTCTACCAACTATATTGATCTATACAGCAACTAAAACTGTTTCCACAATAGCTGTGGATAATTTTGTGGAAAGAAGTCGAATTGTTTAACTAAGTGATGATTTCTATTAGGGTTTTATTAAATTGGCTATAAATTAAGCAATTTAATAAAGTTAATTTAATCAATAACTTACATTAACTCTATGATTTAGAAACAATTAAGCTGTCATCATTTTGTAAAACGCCACATTACTGTGCATAACAATGAATTTTATGGCCACTTTTGGGCATTTAATTTAAATGTTTCATAAACATGACTAACATCATGTCTAGATTACAATTTTTTAAATACCAGACTTCCGTTTGTGCCACCAAAACCAAAATTATTCTTAACAGCAACGTCAATTTTCATGTCACGTGCCACATTTGCGCAGAAATCAAGATCACATTCTAGATCTTGGTTGAATATATTAATGGTCGGTGGCGATATTTGATGATGAATAGCCAGCACTGTGACTACGGACTCCAATCCACCTGCACCACCCAATAAGTGACCAGTCATAGACTTGGTTGAGTTAACGACCAATTTTTTCGCATGATCACCAAACGCTGCTTTGATCGCATTGGTTTCGTTGCTATCACCAAGCGGTGTTGATGTGCCATGCGCGTTCACATATTGCACCTGATCGACATTCACACTCGCATTATTAAGTGCATTACGCATTGATCTGCGTGGACCATCCATATTAGGTGCCGTCATATGGTAAGCATCAGCACTCATGCCATAGCCAATCAACTCTGCATAAATCTTTGCGCCACGCTTTTTGGCAGCTTCGTATTCCTCAAGCACCATCACACCAGCGCCCTCGCCAATGACAAAACCATCACGGTCTTGATCCCATGGGCGGCTAGCGGTTGCGGGGTCATCGTTACGAGTAGATAGCGCACGTGCTGAGGCAAATCCGCCAACGGCTAATCGCGTAATCGGGGCTTCTGCACCGCCAGCAATCATCACATCGGCATCGCCATATTCAATCATGCGAGCAGCATCGCCAATAGAGTGTGTGCCTGTTGTACAGGCAGTCACAATCGCAACATTCGGACCTTTTAAGCCATACATGATGGAGAGATTGCCTGAAATCATATTGATGATGGTGCCAGGAATAAAGAATGGACCAATTTTACGTGGACCAGACTCCTGATACACCGCATCAGTTTCTTCGATCAGTTGCAAGCCACCAATACCAGAGCCAATCGATACACCAATACGCTCTGCATTTTCTTCAGTGACTACGATGCCTGAATCTTTGAATGCTTCAATACCAGCAGCCATGCCGTACTGGATAAACGTATCCATACGACGTGCTTCTTTAGCTGGTAGATATTGCGAGACATCGAACCCTTTTACTTCACCTGCAATTTGCGAAGAAAAAGCACTAGGGTCGAATTTGGTGATTCTTGATATACCGGATTTACCGGCAATCAAGTCAGACCAAGACGCTTCAACACCTATACCAACTGGTGATACTACGCCCAGGCCTGTGACTACTACTCTGCGTTTTTGCATAACGATTTTCTAGAGAACTTGACCGAAAGAATATGACTTCTTATTCAATTCTTGGAGACAAGTCAGAAGAAGCAATCCCCAGAGAATAGTCAGATAAAAGAATTACTTGAGGTTGGCGTTGACGTAATCAATCGCTTGTTGAACTGTTGTGATTTTCTCAGCATCTTCATCTGGGATTTCACAATCAAATTCTTCTTCTAATGCCATGACCAATTCAACTGTATCCAGTGAATCAGCACCCAAGTCGTCAACGAATGAAGATTCATTCTTAACGTCAGCCTCATTGGCACCTAATTGTTCGGTTACGATCTTTTTAACGCGTAGTTCGATGTCAGACATCTAATTTCCCTTTCAAGTTATGTAGCTTACAAAGCTCAGGCTATTCTAACAAAAGTCCTGAGGATTTCAAAAAACAGATTCAACTATTTACGACCTTACAATTTATATTTGAGCTTTAATGGCTATTTGGTTAGCCATTAACTCATGTACATTGCCCCGTTGACGTGGATGGTTTCTCCACTGATGTAGCTTGCAGATGGCGATGCCAAAAAGGCAACCGCAGCAGCAATATCTTCAACCTTCCCTAGACGGCCAAGCGGAATACGCTTCATAAGGTCTTCACGAATGGCTTCTGGTAACTCCTTGGTCATGTCCGTATCAATAAAGCCAGGCGCGACACAATTCACAGTGATATTACGGCTCCCCACCTCTGCCGCAAGCGATTTGGTAAACCCCGCCATTCCAGCTTTAGCCGCAGCGTAGTTAGTTTGCCCAGCATTACCCATGTGGCCAACCACAGATGAAATGCTGATGATTCTACCAGTACGCGCTTTCATCATTGGGCGTAAAACGGCTTGTGACATCCGGAATACAGATTTCAAATTGGTCGTCAGTACGGCATCCCAGTCTTCATCTTTCATGCGCATCAACAAGGTATCACGTGTAATGCCCGCATTATTCACCAGAATTGTGACATCTCCATAATGTTCGCTAATACTTTTTAATGTAGCTTCTACCTGAGCCAGATCATTCACATCAAGTGCCATACCAACGCCAGCATAGCCTGCTTGCTGCAGGGCTTGAGTAATGTTTTCAGCACCTTGCGCAGAAGTAGCCGTTCCTATCACGGTTGCGCCCTGCTTTGCGAGCTCAAGCGCAATGGCTGCGCCTATGCCTCTACTTGCCCCTGTGACTAACGCAATTTGGTTTTGTAACATGTAATATCTCTTATTGATTTAATGATGAGTTAAATTGGGTTTGTGCTTCATCCAGCGCATCTTGACTGATTAATGCAACACACGTCATATCATCCACAATACGCTTTGTAAGCCCTGCGAGTACTTTACCTGGACCACATTCAGCGCTTGTAGTGATGCCTTGCTGACGAATCGACTGAACTGCCTCAACCCATCTTACAGGGCTATAGAGTTGGCGCACCAATGCATCTTTAATTTTGGCTGCGTCAGTGTAAGAGGCGACATCTGCATTATGCAGCACTGGTATGGTACTAGCTGTAATAGCAACATCTTGCAGGTAGCCACGTAACTCCTCGGCAGCTGGCTTCATCAATGCACAATGAGACGGAACGCTGACTGGCAAAGGCAAGGCGCGTTTTGCTCCTTTTTCTTTTGCCAGCGCCATGCCACGCTCAACCGCTGCCTTATGGCCAGCAATCACAACCTGTCCTGGTGAATTAAGGTTTACCGCTTCAAGCACTTGCCCTTGCGCTGCTTCTGTACAGACTGCGCGTACTGTGTCGTCATCCAACCCCAGTATTGCCGCCATCGCGCCTACACCTTCAGCAACAGCAGACTGCATCACATCGGCACGAAAACGGACCAATGGCAATGCATCTTTAAAGCTTATGGCACCTGAGGCTACCAGTGCGGAATATTCACCGAGGCTATGCCCTGCCATTGCGGTGGGTAGATTGCCACCCTCTTTTTGCCACGCACGCCATACGGCAATGCCAGCAGTCAGCATCAAAGGCTGTGTATTACTTGTTTGATTAATGGCGTCATTCGCTTCAGTCGCCATGCGCCAGAAATCTGTATTTAATAAATCAGAGGCTTCAACAAAAGTATCGCGAATCACGCGTGAATCGCCGAACCCTTGCATCATGCCTACAGATTGGGAACCTTGTCCCGGAAAAAAGAATGCAAAACTCATTTCGTCTCTTATCAAAAATAGCCGTTTATCGGCCTAATATTTCAACAACACAGAACCCCAGGTAAAGCCACCACCAAAGGCTTCCATGAGAATAGTTTCACCGCGCTTGATTCTGCCATCACGCACCGCGACATCTAACGCCAGCGGTACTGAGGCGGCCGATGTATTACCATGCACATCTACAGTGACCACAACTTTATCCATAGACATACCTAGCTTTTTGGCGGTAGAACTTAATATCCTGATATTGGCTTGATGCGGCACCAGCCAATCAATATCAGACTTTTCAAGATTATTGGCAGCTAAAGTTTCATCAACAATTGCATCCAATGTATTCACAGCAACCTTGAATACTGGGTTACCTTCCATGTAGATGGTTTTGCTGCCCTCGCGTTGAGAGATGCCAGACGGCACGTTCAGTAAGCCACTATAACTGCCGTCGGCATGTAAATGGGTAGAGATGATGCCAGTCTCAGCATCAGCCTTGAGTATGACGGCGCCTGCGCCATCACCCCATAAAATGCAGTTGGTACGATCAGTCCAGTCAGTAATGCGCGACATGGTTTCAGCGCCAATCACCAAGGCACATTTAGCAGAGCCAGTTTTAATAAAGCTATTCGCTGTTGCCAGTGCATAGATAAAACCACTGCAGACTGCTTGAATATCGAATGCAGGGCAATTGGATATGCCAAGCTTGTCTTGCAATAAGCATGCTGTGCTGGGGAATATGCGATCGGGTGTGGTGGTCGCGACAATAATCAGATCAATATCTTCAGCTTTAAGGCCTGCAGACTGAATGGCATTGCGCGCGGCGTGCAGGGCTAAATCACTGGCATATTCATTATCAGCTGCAATATGGCGTTGTTTAATGCCCGTACGAGATACTATCCATTCATCTGAAGTATCCACCATAACTTCAAGCTCTTTATTGGTCAGAATCCGCTCGGGCAAATAGCTGCCAGTACCTGCGATACGTGCAAACGTCATGCGATGGCCTTCAATTCGGTGGTATTTGCAGCAGATAATTCCAAAGTGCTTTCTTCCAGTTTGTTTGTGCTTGGCTTCAGGTGTTCGATTTCTAGCTGCTCAGTGATCTTTTGCAAAACACCGCTGCTGGACTCTTCAACTGCAGTATTGATGGCATGTGAGAAGGAGAAAATGTCAGCCCCGCCGTGACTTTTCACTACGATACCGCGCAAACCTAAAAAGCTGGCGCCATTGTAACGTCTTGGGTCTAGGCGTTTTTTGAAAGCTTTTAGCACTGGCATGGCAGCCAAAGCCATTAACTTAGTAAATACATTTCGTTTAAACTCTTGTGTCAGGAACATGGCCATCATGCTTGCCAAGCCTTCCGAGGTTTTGAGCGCAACATTGCCTACAAAGCCATCACATACGACCACATCAGTAGTGCCTTTGAAAATATCATCACCCTCCACGTTTCCGTAAAAGTTAAGATGGCTGGCTCTTAGTAGCTCACCAGCTTGCTTGACGACCTCATTACCCTTAATGTCTTCAGAACCAATATTAAGCAAACCAATAGTTGGGCGTGGTTTGTTCTCTACGCAGGAAACTAGGGTCGAACCCATGATGGCGAATTGCAGTAAATGTTCGGCAGTACAGTCCGCATTTGCCCCTAAATCTAGCATATAGGTCATGCCTTTTTTATTGGGTAATACAGCTGCAATGGCTGGTCGATCAATACCTGGGAGGGTTTTTAGCACAAAACGTGCTGTGGCCATCAGTGCGCCAGTATTGCCTGCACTCACGCATGCATTTGCCTCGCCAGTTTTGACCAGATTGATGGCAACTCGCATGGATGAATCTTTTTTATTCTTGAGTGCGCTTTGTGGTGACTCATCCATGGCAACCTGCTGGCTTGCATGATGAATGCGCAGACGTGAACTTATTTCGGCATGGTTGGCAGATAGCTCTGCTTCAATAGCTTCTTTAAGCCCAACAAGAATAATATGGATTTCGCTATGCTGCTTAAGTGCCGATAGCGCTGCTGGCACTGTGACGTGGGGACCGTGGTCGCCACCCATAGCATCAATAGCGACGGTAATTGCTTGTGTCAAGATTTTATAAGTATAAAAAAACGTCTAACCAGAAACTGATTAGACGTTGTTATTTATCTAGCTTACTCGCCCTTGGCAGGCAAAACCTTGCGGCCGCGGTAATAACCGTTTGGACTGATATGGTGACGCAAATGCACTTCACCTGTTGTAGGCTCTACTGCCAACGGTGGGTTGGTCAGAAAATCGTGTGAACGGTGCATGCCACGCTTTGAAGGTGACTTCTTGTTTTGTTGGACGGCCATAATTAACTCCTATTAACTTTCTATTACTACTTATTAAAAGCTTTATTTGCTCTTTAAGTTTTGCAACGCTTGAAATGGGCTTGGTTTCTTCAATGCCGCGATCATGCTATCTGCACCACAATCCTCACCTGCGTGTTTAGGCGCTAGAGGCAAAGCTAATAAAACTTCATCTTCAATTAACTCAAATAACTGCATTTTTGGGTCAGCAATCAGATAATCGTGCTCTTCCAGATCATCTTCTTCTGACGGGATGTCGCTTTCATCATTAACCACTATAAATCTGGACGTAATATCAAGATTAAAATCAAATGGTTCTAGGCATCGCTGACAAGTCAGCTGCAAAACGCCTCGTACTGATAACTCAAGCTCCAGCCTATTCCCGATTGCCACTTTACCTAGCAAACGACAATCAAGCTCACCTTTATTGGATGCAAGAACATCTTCAAGGCGGTTGAATTGTAAAACCGAGATTGTATCATGAAATTCAAGAGATTTCCTCGCAAATTCAATGTTATCAATGATCATGGTCAGTTTTGCCTAGGTGATTTAGTGGTTGCGATACTTAAATTTGGATCCCATGCCAAGCAATATAAATTGGATTGCCTCTCATTATAGTGGAGACACAATTAAGTGATGCTTAAAATAACGACAGTCGCAGCCAGCCGTTATTGGGTGATGCGATGGCAAGGCGCGCATGATATAATTTGCTCATTGCCGTGTCAAAGAATCAGGTCTGTAGTGTGATCAAAAAAATTCTAGTTGCTAATCGCGGTGAAATCGCCGTGCGTATTGTCCGTGCTTGCTCAGAGATGGGCATTAAATCTGTGGCCATTTATTCGGATGCAGATCGCCATGCATTGCACGTAAAAAAAGCAGATGAAGCTTACAACATTGGGTCTGACCCCGTTGTTGGCTATCTGAATGCACATAACATCGTCAATCTGGCGGTCGCTTCGGGCTGTGATGCATTGCATCCTGGTTATGGCTTCCTATCCGAGAACCCTGAACTTGCAGAAATATGCTCGCGCCGCGGCATTAAGTTTATCGGGCCAGATGCCAAAGTTATTCGCCAGATGGGTGACAAAATCCAGGCGCGCAATGCCATGATCAAGGCTGGCATTCCTTGTGTACCAGGCAGTGAAGGTAACCTTGCTGACCTTGAAGAGGCGCGTAAACTAGCTGCGAAAATTGGCTACCCAGTCATGCTAAAGGCCACCAACGGTGGTGGTGGTCGTGGTATTCGTCGTTGCAATGATGAAAAAGAGTTGCTTGGTAATTACGATCGCGTTATTTCGGAAGCCAGCAAGGCATTTGGCAAGCCAGAAGTCTTCCTCGAGAAATGCGTAGTTAATCCACGCCATATAGAAGTACAAATTCTTGCCGATAGTCATGGCAACGTAATCCACTTGTTTGAGCGCGATTGCTCCATACAACGCCGTAACCAAAAGCTCATTGAGATCGCGCCCTCGCCTCAATTAAGCAAAGCGCAACGCGAATATATCGGCAATCTCGGTGTAAAAGCGGCCAAAGCCGTGGGTTATGAGAATGCGGGCACGGTTGAGTTCTTGCTGGATTCTGAAAACAACTTCTATTTCATGGAGATGAACACACGTCTGCAGGTAGAACATACAGTTACCGAGAGCATTACTGGGATTGATATCGTACAAGAGCAAATCCGGATTGCGGATCGCCTGAAGCTACAATATAAGCAGTCTGATGTGAGCTATCGTGGCTTTGCTATGGAATTCCGCATCAACGCCGAAGACCCAAAGAATGATTTCTTGCCGAGCTTTGGTAAAATCACCCGCTATTACGCACCTGGTGGCCCTGGTGTGCGCATGGATGCTGCCATGTACAGTGGCTATGTGATTCCGCCTTATTACGACTCCATGTGCGCAAAGCTGACAGTATGGGCCTTGAGTTGGGATGGCGTTATGGAGCGTGGGCGTCGCGCTTTAAATGATATGGTGGTCTACGGTGTGAAAACAACCATCCCCTACTATCAGGAGATATTGAAACACCCTGATTTTAGAGCCGCCAATTTCGATACCAGTTTTGTTGAATCGCATCCTGAACTTATTAATTACGCAACAGAATTTCCGCGTGAGTTGATTGCTGCGGCGATATCAGCAGCGATTGCAGCACACGAAGGTATTTAACCTGATTTTGTTTTTGAAAACTTAAAGTGATAATTTAACGATATGACTAAAGTACATGTTTCAGAACTAGTTTTACGTGACGGGCATCAATCTTTGATTGCTACTCGCATGCGCACAGAGGACATGTTGCCTATTGCTGGCAAACTGGATGACGCAGGTTTTTGGTCGCTTGAAGCTTGGGGCGGCGCTACTTTTGATGCCTGTGTACGTTACCTGAAAGAAGATCCTTGGGAGCGTCTGAAGAAGTTACGCAAGGCCATGCCTAACAGTCAGATCCAAATGTTGTTGCGCGGGCAAAACCTGCTTGGTTATCGCCACTACTCTGATGATGTCGTACGTGCATTTGTACAGAAGTCAGCAGATAACGGCGTGGATGTATTCCGTATTTTCGATGCGATGAATGACCTGCGTAACCTCAAGGTTTCGATTGAAGCCGTGAAAAAAGTAGGCAAGCATGCTGAAGGTACAATCAGCTACACAACAAGCCCCGTTCACGACATTCCCTACTTCGTCGCGCTGGCCAGAGAGTTAGAAGCTTTTGGCTGCGATACCATTGCTATTAAAGACATGGCCAGCTTGCTAACACCTGAAATCACTGGTGAGCTAGTTAAGTCCTTACGTGCTGCAATTAAATTACCAATTCACTTACATGCACACGCCACATCTGGCTTGGCTAGCATGTCAGTTTTACGTGCTGTAGATAATGGCGTTGCGATTGTTGATGGCTGCATTTCTTCATTTGCTGAAGGTGCGAGCTTACCAACCACCGAAAGTATAGTCGCAGCATTAAAAGGCACTGAATATGATACTGGTTTAGATATTGGAAAGTTGCAGGAAATCGCTGCTTATTTCCGCGAAGTTCGCAAGAAATATTGGCAGTTTGAAAGCGAGTTCACTGGCGTTGATACCCGTGTTCTAGTGAACCAGGTACCTGGCGGCATGATTTCAAATTTGTCTAACCAGCTTAAAGAACAAGGTGCACTCGACCGTATGGATGAAGTGCTGGCTGAAATCCCGCGCGTGCGCGAAGATTTGGGCTTTCCTCCGCTAGTCACACCGACTTCACAAATCGTCGGCACGCAAGCTGTGCTGAATGTGATGACAGGTGCACGCTACAAATCAATCACCAATGAAGTTAAAAATTATTTCCTAGGCCAGTATGGCAAAGCGCCTAGCGCAGTCAATGCTGACATAAAAAACCTTGCTGTTGGTGATGCAAAAGTCATTGAATGCCGCCCTGCTGATTTGCTAGACAATGAAATGGAAAAGTTAAGTAGCGAAGTTGAAGGCTTGGCCAAGTCAGAAGAAGACGTGCTGACTTATGCAATGTTCCCAGATTTGGCGAAAACATTCCTGCAAGAACGAAATGCGGGTTCGTTGAAAGCAGAACCTTTGCTAACCAAAGAAACGGCTGCGACTTCAGCTTCACGTTACGCACCGAACGAATTCAATGTCACCCTGCATGGTGAAACCTTCCATATCAAGCTGACTGGCAGCGGTCACCGTGGTGAAGAGCAGCGCCCATTCTATGTATCAGTTGATGGTATAGGAGAAGAAGTCATCGTTGAAACCTTGAGCGAGGTTGAAGTCTCAGGCAGTAAATCAGGCGGCAAGAAAAAAACAGCTGGTGGGGTTACAAGTAGCGGTCGCCCTCGCCCATCACATGAAGGTTGTGTGACGACTGCCATGCCCGGCAGCATTGTTGAAGTGAAGGTTAAAGCTGGTGATAAAGTCACTGCAGGTGACCCTGTGCTAGTGATCGAAGCCATGAAGATGGAAAACGAAATACAAGCCCCTAAAACTGGGATTGTAGTCGCCGTGCACGTGAAAAAAGGCGATACCGTTACTCCAGATGAATCTTTGTTGGAAATCAAGCCTGAATAATTTATACACGCTTGAATAGCAGCAATATTGATAGCCGATGGCATATTTGCTATCGGCTTTTTAATTTGAAGATTAAAGCATATGAACCAAGCAATTATTCTTGCCTCGTCGTCCCCGTTTAGGCGCGAGCTTTTGTCTCGACTTCAATTACCGTTTAGTGTGGTTTCGCCTAATATTGGTGAGTCTCCTTTAGCGAATGAGGCGGCACAAGCAACGGCATTGCGTTTGGCTCAATTGAAAGCACGCAAGGTTGCAGAAACTCACCCTGACGCTTTGGTGATTGGTTGCGATCAGGTAGCAACAATCGATGACTTGCAGATTGGCAAGCCAGGTTCACACATCAAGGCTTTCAAGCAGCTACAAATGTTGCGTGGCCGCAAAGTGACCTTTCACAGCGCACTTTGCCTGTATAACGCGCAAACTCAACACATGCAGGCTGAGGTAATCCCCTATTTAGTTGAATTCAGATCACTAACCGATGCACAGATTGAAAACTATCTACTCAAAGAACAGCCATATGATTGTGCAGGCAGCGCTAAATCTGAAGGTTTGGGCATCGCATTGATTAAATCAATGGAAGGCAGTGACCCGAACGCTTTAATCGGCCTGCCCTTGATTGCACTCACTAATATGCTGATCAACGAAGGCATTACCATCGTCTAGCAAGTAACGCTTTGTGCCTAGACCAACCAATCTCCTGGGAGAATATCTTGCAAACACTGATTAAAAATACCGTAAAAATTACTTTGGTAGCAGTAGCTACGCTATATGCAGGCACTGGATTTTCGGCCGATATAGACGAAACACGTAGCACCCTGCAAGATCAGCAAGAAGTTGCCGTAACGATATACAACGACAATCTTGCACTGGTCAAAGACCAGCGGAAGATAAAGCTTAAAAATGGCAGCAACAGCTTGGCTTTTCGTGATGTTAGTGCGCAAATTCGTCCTGAAACAGCGTTATTGCGTAGCTTGACTAGTCCCAACAGTTTTAATGTGCTCGAGCAGAATTTCGACTTTGATTTGCTGACCCCACAAAAGCTACTCGAAAAATACGTGGGCAAGAATGTCACTATTATCAAAACTAATCCAAGTAATGGAACTGAAACCAGCGAGCAAGCACAGGTATTGTCAGCTAACAATGGCATTGTGCTAAAAATGGCAGATCGCATAGAGACTGGCCTGCCCGGTCGTATCGTCTATAACGATGTTCCTGCCAACCTGCGTGACAGGCCGACACTGGTGATGCAAATAAATAGTAAATCGGCTACTGAGCAAAATGTGGAACTGAGCTATTTAACAGGCGGGTTAGGCTGGAAAGCAGATTACGTGGCAGAGCTTAACCCTGCTGAAGACAAACTTGATTTGTCTGGCTGGGTCACGCTCACTAATACCAGCGGCACCAGTTATAACAACGCCAAGCTGCAGTTGGTAGCTGGTGATGTTAATCGCGTAGTTGAGCAACGCCCAGTGATGATGGAAATGGTTAGACGAAAAACAGAGATGGCAATGGATGCTGCAGCCCCGATGGCTGAAGAGTCACTGCTCGAATACCATCTTTATACCCTCGATAGAACAACCAACTTAGCTGAGAACCAGACCAAGCAAGTGACGCTTCTGAGTGCAAGCGCAGTACCTGTGCGCAAAGAATTGCTGCTGCAAGGCTCTGAATATTATTATCAATCCAGTTATGGTGATCTTGGCCAGAAGATGAAGGTTGGTGTATTTATCCAGTTTGATAATAAAGAGTCCTCAAAACTTGGCATGCCTTTACCAAAAGGTATCTTGCGTGTTTATAAGAAAGACAGTGCTGGCAACGCCCAGTTTGTTGGGGAGGACTCGATTGACCATACACCGAAAAATGAGACAGTCCGTTTGAAGCTAGGCGATAGCTTTGATGTAACTGCAGACAAAAAACAGACCGACTTCAAGCGATTACCTAATCCAGCTAAAGGTAATGCGCTGTATGAAAGTGCTTATGAAATTGTGCTGAAAAATGCTAAAAAAGAAACCGTGACTGTGACTGTGCAAGAGCCGATACCTGCGGACTGGAAGATTATCCAGGAGAGTCTCCCCAGTAAAAAAATCACGAGCAATACCAATATCTGGAAGGTTGACGTACCAGCTGAAGGCAAAGCTGTGCTGACTTACCGTGTGCAAGTGAAGTATTAGTATGGCTTTTGGTACGCTATACCTAATCCCTGTCACGCTGGGTGGAGATAATCTAGCGCAGGTATTGCCGCCAGAAGTCGTCACACTTACCCAAAAGTTGGACACCTTTGTCGTAGAAAATGAAAAGACAGCACGTCGTTTTCTAGGGCTGATTAAAACAGTCAAGCCCGTGCGTGAGATTCAGTTGCTAACACTCAACGAACATACCATTGAAACTGAACTAGCTGCTTTATTAGCACCGTTATTAGCTGGATTAGATGTCGGGCTAATGTCTGAAGCGGGTTGCCCAGGTGTCGCAGACCCAGGTGCTAGATTGGCGGCACTAGCCCATAGCAAAGGCATACGTGTAGCACCCTTGGTCGGCCCTTCTTCAATCTTGCTAAGCCTCATGGCATCGGGTTTTAATGGGCAGCGCTTTACTTTTTTGGGCTATCTGCCCAGTGATAAGGCGGCGCGTATCCAGCGCATCAAAGAAATAGAGAAAAACTCACAGAAGCATAATGAAACGCAGATTTTTATTGAAACACCCTATCGCAACCAACACATGCTCGAAGACCTGTTGGCGCATTGCAGTCCAAATACAAGGCTATGCATCGCATGCAATATCAGCTTGGATAGCGAGTCTATTGTGAGTAAATCAATCAGTGTGTGGAAAAAGTCAACTTTGCCAGAACTGCATAAACAGCTCTGCGTATTTCTACTGTTGAGCGAGTAGATTTCTCACCGGCGCATAACTGCGGCGGTGCACAGCAGAAACTCCATATTGAATGAGTCGCTGCATATGCTCAGCGGTTGGATAACCTTTGTGTTTGGCAAAGTTATATTCTGGATAGAGTTTATCAAGCTGGATTAATTCGAAATCTCTGGCAGTCTTGGCCAAAATAGAAGCGGCTGAGATGGCTTCGACTTTGCTATCGCCTTTGACAATAGCTTCTGACGCCATTGAAACCTTTGGGCAATGCAGGCCATCAACCAGAATTTTATGGGGCGTGATATGCAATTGCTCCACAGCACGCTTCATCGCCAGCAAGCTGGCTTGTAAGATATTAATCTCGTCTATCTCTTCTACACTACTGCTCGCAATTGCCCATGCCAAGGCGTGCTCTTTGATCTGCAATGCCAAGTAATCGCGCTTTTTTTCACTAAGTTTTTTAGAGTCGGCCAAGCCAATGATAGGCTTTGCAGGATCAAGTATCACTGCTGCGGCATAGACCGCTCCAGCTAAAGGCCCGCGACCCGCCTCATCTACGCCGCATATCAGATGAAACTGGTTCATTGTTTAAGATGACCTTATGCGTACTTATTGAAGATAAGCCAGAATAGCTGCGGCCGCTTTTTCTTCGGTGTTTTGCCGCAGCCTATGATGTATATCAGTGAATTCTTTTCGTATTTCTTCGACTAAAGTCTTATCTTCTAGGAGCTTGATGGTGGCATCTGCAATCTTTTCGGGTGTTGCTTCATTCTGTAGTAACTCAGGCACTACAAACCTGCCAGCAAGCACATTAGGCAACCCTACATACGGTAAATAATTCATACGTTTGAGTATTTGCCAGCTCAACCAAGGCATGCGATAAGTAATGACCATTGGCCGTTTGTACAGAGCTGCTTCAAGCGTTGCTGTGCCAGAGGCCACGATCACGGCATCTGCTGCTTCCATCGCTAGATGTGCATGCCCAAATAAAATCTGTATGGGCAATTGCTCTTCACCCTGATTTTCGTAGATTGCCTGCTCAAATATTTTTCTAGTTTCGCGTGTAATCAATGGCACGAGAAATTGAATCTCTGGCATGACATCCAGCATTTGCCTGGCGGTTTTAACGAATAAATCAGCCAATTGCTTGACTTCACTTTGGCGGCTGCCTGGCAGCATAGCAATCACCAATTGGTGCGATTTAAGCTTGAGTTGCTCGCGCGCATCTGCTTTATTTGGCTCGATCGGAATAATGTCTGCTAGCGGATGGCCGACGTAAGAGACAGGAATACCTGCATCTTCATAGATTGCAGACTCAAAGGGAAACAAGGCCAGTACATGCGATACTGCCCGCCTGATTTTGCCAATTCGACCTTTACGCCAAGCCCAGATTGAAGGGCTAACATAATGAATCGTCTTGATGCCTTTGCGTTTTAGTTTACGCTCTAATGCAAAGTTAAAGTCTGGCGCATCAATCCCAATAAACAGGTCTGGACGGCTATTTAGTATGCTTTTGAATACTTGCTTGCGTATCTTTAACAAGCCAGGCAAATGCCGTAATACCTCAACATAACCACGTACTGACAGTTTTTCAATGGGGAATAATGAGGTTGCACCCTCACTGATCATTTTAGGCCCTGCAATCCCGATAAATTCGAGATCAGGTCTATGTTTTTTTAGTGCGCGAATAAGGTGACTGCCAAGCAAGTCGCCAGACGCTTCTCCGGCTACGATTCCGATAGTTGGCATACTTAGTCTGACTGCTTAAGTTAGCGGACGATGCCGCGTGTAGATTGGTTAAGGAACTCAAGAAGAATACCAAGCTCAGGGCAGTTGGCTTGCTGTTTGGCAATTTCTTGCTTCGCTTCTTCCAAGGTCAAACCATTACGATATAAAGCTTTATAGGCACGCTTGATTTGCAGCATAGCTTCTGGTGTAAATCCACGTCGTTTAAGGCCTTCACTGTTGATACCATGCGGTTTAGCATCATAGCCAGCAGCTGTTACATACGGCGGAATATCTTTAAAAACGACAGTGTTCACAGCGGTAATCACATGGGCGCCGATTTTGCAGAACTGGTGTACCAAGGTAAAACCACCCAGTATGGCGTAATCATGCATGTCTACATGGCCAGCTAATGATGAGTTATTGGCAAGAATAGTGTTGTTACCAACATCACAATCGTGAGCAATATGCACATAGGCCATCACCCAGTTATTGTTACCAATCTTGGTCACACCCTTATCTTGGATCGTGCCTCGATTGAACGTACAAAACTCACGAATTGTGTTGCCGTCGCCTATCTCAAGGCGTGTAGGCTCATTTTTGTATTTCTTGTCTTGTGGCGCTTCACCTAATGATGAAAACTGAAATATCTGGTTATTTTTACCAATGCTCGTGTGGCCGTTTATAACGGTATGGCTACCAACGGTTGTTCCACTGCCAATCTCTACATTAGGGCCAATAATGGCATAAGGGCCGATCTCAACACTAGAATCAACTGATGCTTTAGGGTCTACGATGGCTGTAGAATGAATTTTTGCCTGGGTCATAGTAATTATTCGATGGCCTTCAAAATACACATCATCTCTGCCTCTGCCACGACAACATCATCAACCAAAGCCTGGCCTTTGTATTTCCAAATACCTCTTAATACACGGTCAATACTGACTTTCAGGACTAATTGATCACCAGGCGAAACTGGTTTCTTGAATCGTGCATTATCAATGCCAGCGAAGTAATAGACTGAGTCATCGCTAGGCTTGGTATCCATGGTCTTAAAAGACAAGATGGCCGCGGCCTGTGCCAAGGCCTCTACAATCAGTACGCCGGGCATCACTGGATGATATGGGAAATGGCCGGGAAAAAATGGCTCATTCATGCTGACATTTTTGATGGCAACTATTTCTTTGCCCAATTCGAGAGAAATGACACGATCCACCAGCATAAAAGGATAACGATGCGGTAGATGATTCAATATTTCATGGATATCCATGCTCGTCACTGCCTTGTCACTCATGGCTTTCTCTCATTCTTTTTCGGTTTTGTATAATTTAATCTGGCTTTGTGCTGTCTAGCTGAGATTTAACTTTAGCTAATTCTCGTTCTAATTCTTTAAGTCTGTCATTCACGTTCCCAACTCGACGTATATTGGCCGCTGTTTTCAGCCATTCACCATGCGTCTGAAACGGCATGAGTGCTGTATAGGTGTCAGCTTTGGTCAACGAACGGGTAATCATGCTGCCTGGTGAAATAGTGACATCATCCGCTATTTCGAGATGCCCCAATATCATGGCCGCACCCCCTATTTTGCAGCGTTTACCAATCACTGCACTACCCGCAATACCAACACATCCAGCAATAACGCTGTGCTCGCCAATACGACAGTTATGCCCAATCTGTATCAGATTGTCTAATTTACAGCCCGTTTCAATGACCGTGTCATCCAACGCGCCACGATCAATGGTGGTATTAGCACCTATTTCTACGTGATCTTCTATTATCACACGCCCCACTTGTGGGATTTTGACCCACTTAACATCATAATTGGCATAACCAAAGCCATCAGCACCAATCACCGTACCTGCAGCTACGATGCAGTGTTTACCCAAGATACAATCATGATAAACGGAGACATTAGCTTGTAGTGTAGTGTTTTCACCAATCACAACACCCCTGCCTATGCTGCAGTTATTGCCTATGACTACATTCTCACCAAGAATGACATCTGACCCAATCACGACGTTTGCAGCAATAGCGCAGGATGCTGGCACTCGAGCACTAGCATCGATAACTGCTGTTTGGTGAATCCCTTTTGCGTAAACTTCAACAGAGTTTAACAACTCTGAAACACGTGCAAAATAAGCGTAGGGATTATCTGTGACAATACGAGGTAATTGAGTTAACGCCTGATTCTCTGGGCTTAGAATAACAGCGCTGGCTTTAGTCGTGGCAAGCTGGCTTCGGTACTTTGATTCTCTTAAGAAAGTAATATGCCCCTGCTGTGCATTTGTAATTGAAGCTACTCTACTGATACTTGTATCGCTACCATCAACTAGCAAGCCACCCAATACAGATACAATTTCTTGCAGTGAATAAGTCTTGGACATGCTACTTAAGATCGTAAATTTTGTTAATTCGTATCGGCTAACTGCGGTAATTATTTCTTACCCAATGACTTTAAAACCTTATCAGTAATATCTACCTGCTTACTTGCAAAAGCGACACCACCATAAACCACCAAGTCATAATGCTCGGCTTCTGCGACAGAGCTCACCGCTTTGTTGATACGATCTTGCAAGGCAGCGAGCTCTTCGTTCTTGCGCAAGTTCACATCTTCACGCAATTCACGCTGTTTGCGTTGAAACTCAATTTTCATATTAGCTGAATCACGCTCTCTGTTACGTTTATCAGTATCCGAAAGTGTTAATGCATCTTTATCTATAGATGCGTCTAAATCTTTAATCTGTTTTTGTAACTTATCAAGGTCCTGGCTGCGCGGACCAAACTCTTTCTCCAACTTCTTGCCACTTTCTGCAGTTTGAGGTGCTTCTTGCAAAATCTTATCCACTTGCACATAACCAACCTTGATATCGCCAGCTGCAGCTATTGCATGACCAGCATTTAAAGAGGCTGCGCACAAGGCCAATACCAATAGGTTTCTGAATAATTGATTCAATTAATTCTCCTGATATTTCAAATAATAATTTTAGAACTGCGAACCCAACTGGAACTGCAGTAATTGCGTTCTATCATCAACCAAGCCATCAGCCGACTTCTTCGGGTTAAGTGCTTTTGCTAACACTAGTTTGATTGGGCCAAATGGAGAGTACCAACTAACACCCAGACCAGTTGAAAACCTGAGATCGCTCAGTGAAATATCCTGATCGGCTGCATACACACTACCTGCATCAATGAAGGTACTTAAACGTAACTGTTTAGCGTCTTTCATCCCAGGAATAGGGAAGTATATTTCCGCATTACCTAGCAAGCGTTTAGTACCACCAGTGGCAAAGGTTGTACCTGTGGTCGTGTTAGGTTGGCGCGGACCAATTGCACTTGTTTCAAAGCCGCGTACCGAGTTTACGCCACCAATATAGAAGTTTTTGAAGAATGGGAAGTCTTTGCTACCGTAACTTGCACCATAACCTGCCTCACCATTCAGCATGAGGGTAAAGTTTTTACTGAGTGCTTTATACCATGAATGCTTATATTCAGCTTTGTAGTATTCCAGATCAAATCCAGGCAAGCCAATTTCGATGTTAGCACGCTGTAATACGCCATTATTCGGGAATAAAACATTGTCACGTGTGTCATGTGCCCAACCTAAATTAAGCGCCAAGCTCGTATTTTCACAATTCAACTGACCACTACAATAAAGTAAATATTGGCCTGGACTCGTTGCATCCAGATTGACTTGCGTGTAATCAAAAGTCAGCCCTGCGCTCAATGAATCTCGCTCATTGATAGGCATACCGAATTTCACGCCCGTACCGTATGAGGATGTTTTGTATGTACCTGTGCCCAAATATGAAGTATCAACATCACGGCGATACACATCAAAACCACGGCTAATACCATCTGGTGTGAAGTAAGGGTCTGTGTAAGACAAGGAGTAGACTGTATTCACACGACCAGTATTGATCTGCGCAGATACGCGATTACCAGTACCCAAGAAGTTATTTTGGTTAACGGTAACCCCCAATACAACGCCTTCAGCGCTGGACAAACCAGCGCCAAACATAATGCTGCCTGTAGATTTCTCCGTTACATTTAAATTCAAATCTACTTGATCCGCTGTACCTGGTACCGCAGGCGTTTCTACGTTAACGTCCGAGAAGAATTGCAAACGCTCAAGACGCTGTTTAGAACGATTGATTTTATCAGCGCCATACCATGCTGATTCGAGCTGGCGCATTTCACGGCGTAATACTTCATCACGCGTACGGGTATTTCCAGTGATATTGATGCGGCGGACATATACACGACGACCTGGGTCAATGAAAAATGTAAAACCCACGGTATGCTTATCTTTATCGACTTCCGGCACGGCGTTGACGTTAGCGAAAGCGTATCCATCATTACCAAGTCTGTCGCCAATTGCTTTGCTTGATTCAGTCACCTTCTGGCGATTAAAGTATTCACCTGTTTGTACGCTGATTAATTTGCGTGCTTCATCTTCTGGCAGCAGCATTTCACCAGCCACCTTGACGTCAGTCACGGTATATTTTTCACCCTCGGTAATATTCACGGTGATGTAAATATCGCGCTTGTCTGGCGTAATTGAAACTTGGGTTGAGTCCACATTAAATTCAAGGTAACCCTGGTTCATGTAGAAAGAGCGCAATGACTCAAGATCAGCTGTTAATTTTTGCTTGGAATATTGATCATTCTTACTCCACCAAGTCATCCAATCTGGTGTAGTTAATTTGAATTGTTCGAGCAACTCTTTGGACTCAAAAGCTTGATTACCAACGATATTGATACTACGAATTTTAGAAACAGCGCCTTCCTCAATTTGGAAGGCAATCGCAACACGATTGCGCTCTAACGGACTCACTACTGTTTTTACGGTAGCGGCATATTTGCCTTGTGAAAGATATTGGCGCTTGATTTCTTGCTCAGCCCTGTCCAACATCGATTTATCAAAAATCAGACCCTCAGACAAGCCAATCTGCTTCATCCCCTCTTTCATTTTATCGCTAGGGAAAGATTTATTACCGCTAAAGGTAATTTGAGCGATGGCCGCGCGTTCTTGCACTAAGACAATCAGTACATCGTTTTCGACTTCAATACGAACATCCTTGAAAAAACCAGAACCATACAAGGCTTTAATCGCTTGCGTGGCTTTCTCGTCATCCATGGTATCGCCCACTTTTACTGGTAGGTAGTTAAACACCGCACCAGCTTCAGTACGTTGAATACCTTCGACGCGGATATCCTTGACCACGAAAGGCTCTATCGCCATGGCTGACAGTGCATACATGCCCAAAAAGAATAGTGGTATGTATCTAAGCATATGACTCAACTTCATTAAAATCAGCCTGTTATCAATCGATTGATATCGTTATAAAAAGCGCATGCCATCAGCAAACCTAGCAGTGCAAACCCAACGCGCTGCCCCATTTCCATTGCTTTATCGGAAACTGGGCTTCCCTTAAAAATCTCTATCATATAATACAACAAATGGCCGCCATCCAACACAGGTACAGGCAGTAGATTTAGCACACCTAAGCTAATGCTGACCAATGCGAGAAACCCGATAAAAGCCTTAATACCCATATGTGCACTTTGGCCAGCATAACTAGCAATCGTTACGGGTCCACTCAAGCCTCTCCATGAGACATCACCAGTCAGCATGCTGCCAAGCATTTTTAGACTGAATATGGAAGTTTCCCAGGTTTTATCCGCCGCTTTCGATAACGCAGTGAGTGGTGAATATTTAACATCAACCAAAAATTGATCAATCACTGCAGGATCAACCTGGTAGGCAGCGCCAACACGGCCAATCTGTTTGCCATTATCATCAATAGCATCTGGCGTAACAAAAAGGTTGATCGTCTTATTGTCACGTACGAGTTTCACATCCAGGCGCTGACTTGGATGTTGGCGTATGACATTCACAAAATTTTCCCAATGGCCAATGCCTTGGTCATTGACTGAGAGCACTAAATCTCCGGTTTTCATGCCCGCTTTTTCAGCAGCGCTACCAGCCGTAATATCGCCAATTTTAGGCTGCAAATCGGGCTGGTAAGTCGTTAAACCAAGCTTGGTCAGAAAATCCGACTCAAAGTCGCTATCTGTAATGCTATCTAGTGATAGCTCATGAATATATGACTGTCCATTGATTGAGGCTTCAATCTCTACATGATTACTTTTAAGTTTTTGCTGAACTAATACCCAACGCACATCTTGCCAGCTTGCGACAGCGGTATTGTTCACGCTGGTAATTAATTCGCCAGATTTAATGCTAGCCTGCGCGGCGGGGCTATCTTGAGGAATATCGCCAATAATGGGCTTAACACCAGTGACGCCTGACATGAAAATAACCCAATAAAGCAAAACAGCCAGTATCAGGTTAGCCGCAGGCCCTGCCGATACAATGGCGATGCGCTTCCATACTGGCTGGCGATTGAATGCACGTGAAACCTCATGTTCTTCAACTGGCGCTTCACGCTCATCGAGCATTTTCACATAGCCACCCAGTGGCAAAGCAGCCAACACATATTCTGTTTGATCATTGCCAAGTTTTTTAGCGAATAATGGCTTGCCAAAACCGATTGAAAACTTCAATACCTTCACGCCACACCATCTAGCCACCTGATAATGGCCATATTCATGCACCGTAATTAATATGCCTAAGGTTACTAAAAAAGAAACAACGGTTAGCATGAGTAGGTGAGCATCCATTCTTTAGCCGCCTTGCGGGCAAGCTTATCGGCCTCTATCACGGTGCTCAGGCTAGATGCCAGAGAAATGGTCGCATCGCTCAACACTGATTCAATGATTCGTGGGATTCCCATAAAGCCAATTTTCCCGTTCAGGAATGCTTCAACAGCGATTTCGTTTGCAGCATTAAGTATCGCAGGCGCTGTTCCACCTTTTTTCAGCGCATCAAAAGCAAGTCGCAGACAGGGAAAGCGCACAGTGTCGGGCTCTTCAAAATCGAGTCTAGCGATTTTGAATAAATCGAGTGAACTCACGCCACTTTCAATTCGCTCAGGGTAGCCAAGCGCATAGGCAATAGGCGTACGCATATCAGGATTACCCAATTGTGCCAATACAGAGCCATCTACATATTCGACCATGGAGTGGATCACACTTTGAGGATGCACAACGACTTCAATTTGCTCGGGGGCCGCATTAAACAGCCAGTGGGCTTCGATTACCTCTAAACCTTTGTTCATCAATGTGGCGGAATCTACTGTGATTTTGGGCCCCATCACCCAATTAGGATGATTCAATGCCTGCTTGACTGTTACTGCACTAAGCTCATCATCAGTAGCTTTCCTGAAAGGGCCGCCAGAAGCAGTAATCAGTATTTTCTTAATGCCACCGCTCTTAAGCGTTGCAAACTTCTGCTGAGGCATGACCTGAAAAATTGCATTGTGCTCGCTATCAATCGGCAGCAAAGTCGCACCGCCCTTTTCCACGGCTTGCATAAACAAGCTACCAGACATCACCAGCGTTTCTTTATTCGCCAGCAAAATACGTTTGCCCGATTCCGCGGCTGCAATGGCTGGTTTCAACCCTGCCGCACCAACAATAGCAGCCATTACGGCATGTACATCGAGGTGTGCTGATACGAACTCCAAGGCATCCATGCCGAATAATACTTCTGTGACCAACCCTGCAATTTGCAGTTTAGTCTTTAAGCTATCTGCAGCGCGCTCATCCAGCATCACCGCATAGACTGGTTCAAATTTCCGGCACTGCTCAAACAATACATCGACATTAGTATTGGCAGTTAATGCATAAGCGCGAAAGCGATCTGGATGCCGTGCAATTACGTCCAGCGTATGCAGACCGATAGTGCCAGTTGCTCCGAGGATGGTGACGTTCTGTATAATAGGTGCACTCATCGCAATTGCATCCATAGCTCGTAATAATCGGTAAGGTAAATAAAGACTGCGGCCAGGGGCAGGCTAGCTGTGAGGCCATCAATTCTGTCTAAAATGCCACCATGGCCTGGCAATATACGTCCGCTATCTTTAATTCCAGCATGGCGCTTCATTAAAGACTCAAACAAATCACCAATCACGCTTAATGCGGTAAGAATCAATAATCCAGGGATTAATATCATATCAAGATGATAGGTTTGGCAGAGTATCAATCCGTACAGACTGACTGCCAACAATGCGCCCGCTACGCCTTCCCAAGTCTTACCAGGGCTAATCGAAGCTGCGAGTTTACGCCTGCCAAAGCGTTTTCCTGCAAAATAAGCTGCACTATCTGCAATCCAAACGGTAGCCATTACACCCAGCAATACCCAAGGGCTCTTTAGCGGGATTATCACGAGACTAAGCCAAGTTGCCAGTAGAATCAGCCATCCCATAATAATGTTAATCAAGAAACTGTTTATAGGCCGGCGAACGCCTAGCCACAATGGCACCAATAATGCCCAAAAAACTGCGGCAACAAGAATAGTAAATAGAACAACCTGTCTTTGTAGTAGTGCGACTTCCAGATTGATTGGCATGATGATAGAGATGCCGATGACTACTGTAGCGGCAACGAAAGTCTGGCGCGCAACACGCTTGAGCTTGATTAGGCCACCCCATTCCCACGCACCTATCGCAATGACTCCGAGCATAAGTAGAGTCCAGAATAACGGGGGTAATAGAAATAGCGCAGCTAAAAATAGAGGGACAAGAACAATTGAAGTAATGATGCGCGTTTTAAGCATGCTAATTGGCTTTCAAGCGATCTGTTGTTTGCGAGGCTTCGCCATACAACTGATCGCCAGTGCGCCCAAATCGACGCTCCCTTTGCTGGTATGACTCTATAGCGAGCTTAAAAGCGACTTCATCAAAGTCTGGCCAAAGAGTGTCGGTAAAGTACAGCTCACTATAAGCCATTTGCCACAGTAGAAAATTACTTACGCGTTGCTCACCGCCAGTGCGAATAAACAAATCTGGCTCAGGTGCATAGCTCATTGAGAGAAAAGGCGTTAAGTCATCTTCAGTAAAACTATTGGCTAATTTTGGATGTTGCTGTTGCAGCTTGTGTATTGCCTGCATGATGTCCCAACGACCACCATAATTAGCGGCAATCGTCAGTGTTAAGCCAGTATTGTATTGTGTGAGTTGTTCGGCAGTATCAATTTGTGCAATCAAGGCAGCATCAAATTTTGAGCGATCGCCGATCATGATCAGTCGAATATTGTTTTCATGTAGTTTCTTCACCTCGCTATTCAGGGCTTCCATAAAAAGCCCCATCAGGAATGAAACTTCTTCGGCAGGCCTCCGCCAGTTTTCGCTACTGAAAGCAAATAAAGTGAGGTAATTAACGCCTATCGTCGCACATTGCTTAACAAGCTCACGTACGGTATCAACGCCGCGTTTGTGGCCTGCAATTCTTGGCAGAAAGCGCTTTTTAGCCCAACGCCCATTGCCATCCATAATCACTGCAACATGGTTAGGAATCTCGCCAATAATGGGGATAACACGCGTGGAGCTGCTAAAAAAAGCCACTTAATATACCGAGCTAAGAATGTTTGAGAAAGTCGAATAATTCAAAGTTAAACAGCCAATAATTCAGTTTCTTTGGCTTGCAACAGCTTATCGACTTCAGCCACGTATTTGTCTGTGAGCTTTTGTACTTCATCCTGCATGCGGCGCTCTTCATCTTCACTGATTTCTTTGTCTTTAATCAGTTTTTTCAACGCATCATTAGCATCTCTTCGCCCATTGCGGAGAGAGACTTTGGCATTTTCGCCTTCGGTGCGCACCACCTTGATTAAGTCGCGGCGGCGCTCTTCGGTGAGCATAGGCATCGGTACACGAATCAGGTCACCATTGGTTGCTGGATTCAAGCCAAGATCGCTATCACGGATGGCTTTTTCGACTTTACCTATCATAGGTTTTTCGTAAGGTTGCACATTGATTGTGCGGGCATCACCCAAGGTAACGTTGGCGACTTGGTTCACTGCAACCATTGAGCCATAATATTCAACCATCACATGGTCTAGCAAGCCAGTATGGGCACGACCAGTTCTTACTTTCGCCAGATCATTTTTCAATGATTCCAATGACTTCTGCATTTTTTGGTCTGCATTTTTCTTAACATCTTCTAGCATAAAATCTCCTTACAGAATTACTAAAGGCTAAGGTAATACTTTAGTACCTTCATCTTCACCCATCACCACTCGCTTGAGCGCACCTTGCTTAAAGATGCTGAACACGGAGATAGGCAAGCTCTGGTCGCGACACAAAGTCAGCGCAGTAGCATCCATGACTTTCAGGTTTTTAATAATGGCCTCGTCAAAACTCAGGCTTTTGTAGCGCATGGCATCAGGATTAGTTTTAGGGTCGTCGGTATAGACACCATCTACCTTGGTGGCTTTGAGTACGATTTCGGCATTCATTTCCATGCCGCGCAATGCAGCAGCGGTGTCTGTGGTAAAGAATGGATTGCCAGTACCGGCACCAAAGATCACAACGCGCCCTTCTTCTAGGTAACGGATTGCCTTGCCACGAATATAAGGCTCGGCGACTTGTTCGATATTGAGGGCAGATTGCACACGGCTCACCAAGCCTATGTGGCGCATGGCATCTTGCAAGGCCAGAGCATTCATCACGGTAGCCAGCATGCCCATGTAATCTGCGGTTGCGCGATCCATGCCTTCAGCGGCTGGCGCTACACCACGAAAGATATTACCACCGCCAATTACCACGGCCACTTGCACGCCAAGATCTACAACTTCTTTGATTTCAGTAACGATGCGGGTAATGGTGGCGCGATTGATGCCGTAACTGTCGTCACCCATGAGGGCTTCACCAGACAGTTTGAGTAAGATACGTTTATAAGCTGGGGATGGCATGTGGCTCCTGCAATTGCGTTCTAAAGGTCATGTGAAAAACGATGATGCTATTTTACCAGCCATCATCGTTTTACGTTTGCATTACATTACTTATCGGATTAAACCATATGCCCAAGTAAACAATCTACAGGGTACATGTGGTTGATTCCGATAAGAATTTAGACTTTAGCAGCAGCAGCTACTTCAGCAGCAAAGTCGGTTACTACCTTCTCAATGCCTTCACCTACCACATACATAGTGAATGAAGCTACTGAAGCGCCTTTAGATTTTAATAACTGCTCAATGGTTTGCTTGTCATCTTTAACGAAAGGCTGGCTCAGCAAAGTAACTTCTTTCAAGAATTTTTGCACAGTGCCGTCCGCGATTTTATCAAGCATGCTGTCAGGCTTGCCAGCTTCTTTCGCTTTTTCGATTGCAACACGACGCTCAGCTTCGATCAGAGCAGCATCAACACCGCTTGCATCCAATGATTTTGGCTTGGCTGCTGCAATATGCATCGCAATATCTTTACCCAAAACATCATCGCCACCAACTACATCAACCAGCACGCCAATCTTGCTGCCATGTACGTAGCTAGCGAGTTTACCTTGTGCAGCGATGCTGACAAAACGACGCGGAGTGATGTTTTCGCCAATTTTACCAACCAATTGGGTACGTACATCTTCAGCTGTTGTGCCGCGCATAGGCAATGCAGCGACAGCAGCAATATCAGTAGGCTTATTCTTGGCAACAATGTCTGCCAACTCATTTACATAACTCAGGAAATCATCGTTCTTGGCACAGAAATCGGTTTCTGAGTTGACTTCGATGATAGCGCCAGTCTTGCCATCTGCACTAATGCTAACGCCAACGGTGCCTTCAGCAGCCACACGGCCAGCGGCCTTGCTCGCCTTGTTACCGAAACGTACACGCAGAATCTCTTCAGCACGTGTCATGTCAGCTTCAGCTTCAGATAATGCTTTTTTACAGTCCATCATTGGCGCATCGGTGCGCTCGCGTAATTCTTTTACCATTGCTGCTGTGATTTCAGCCATTTATAACTCCTCAACTTGTTCTTCTAGCCAATTACAGACTAAGAGATGGATTAAACTCAAATGATAGGTACAAAAAAAGGGGCTCACGCCCCTTTTAAGCAGGGTGATTACTCTGCAGTAACTTCTTCTACTTCTACA